>DYJI01000010.1 GCA_020723185.1 Sideroxydans lithotrophicus
TTCGCGGAAACTTCTCCGCAACCTCGGGACGGGGAAGTCCCTTTCATTCGTTAGGGGGCCAGAACTCCATGCGCGTTTCAGAACTACTTGCCGCTCTGGATGAACTCCGTCAGAAGCTCATTGAACACCGAGATCTGTGGGGAAATTCGCTTAGCCAGCCCATCCCCGATTACCCGGTACGTAACCAAAAAGAGCTTGAGGCGCAGAGTCATTGGCTGACGCGAAGGCTTGGCGCGCTACGCTCATACATTGAGCGTTTCGATGACGAGTGGTTGATGGTTCATCCAGCAACAGGCGTCCGCTGGGACGCACTCGATGCTTCGGTCAGCCTCAATCAAGTCGCACAGGCAAAAGGACCGTCCATAAGAAGCACGATCGAGAAATTGAACACGATTGCAGGAAAGTTAGAGACCCTCGATCAGGACGATGACATTCCCGCTGACCGAAATGCGCCATTGAAGTCAGGTCTCGCTCCAGATCGCATCATGTTGGCCTATCTGAATCATTTACACCCCTACATCGCACAGGGCTGCGCCAAGCTGTTTATTGACGGTCATTACGCGCAAGCCGTAGAGGAGTCCGCAAAGGCAGTTTTTCAGTACCTTCGTGAGGCGACAGCTCTTACCCTTGACGGCTCCGCCCTTGCTACACAGGCGTTCAGTGTCAAGAACCCGTTGCTAGCATTCAGCGACCTCTCAGATGAGACAAAGAAGAACGAACAAGTTGGTTTCATGGAAATGCTTTCCGCATTCGCAAAAGGCGTGCGCAACCCTCTCGCCCATACCCACGGCAAACTCGAAGAGGCACAGAAAGCATTCGAGTACCTCGCATTAGCCTCACTATTTTGCCGTCGCATTGATGATGCATCACTCAAGCCAGCAGCCCCCTAACCCGGCGGTCGACCTCGCTCCCTCCGGTCGCTGGACGCTGCGCGATAAAGCCGCGCAGCGCCGGTCACCTCTACGTTAGCCATCAGCCTATGAGCACTGAACCGACATACGCAGACATAGTATTCAAGCACCTCGGTTTTGACATTGAGCCAATTCCCACTGGCGAGGAAGAACGCGCTGATTGGAAGTTAACAGTTGGGGAATTCGTTATCCTCGTCGAAGAGAAACTCAAGCTGGACAATCCAGAAATGCTTTCGAGGCGCAGAGTGGTACTCGACAGTGGCCAGGTTTTTTCAACTCACGTACCCATAAAACCAGACAAAGGTCTGTCGAGAATCACTCGCAAGGCGGCAAGTCAGATTGCGTCAACCGCACTTCATGTGGAGCACGACTTTCGTATCGTATGGTTTACTGCGGCCGGCAACCTTCATGAATCGAAACAAATGCAATATGTGGCTACACTTTACGGTTCTACACATATCATCGAGCTTGGTCAGTCACAGATGAAGCGCTGCTACTTCTTTCGAAATAGCGATTTTTTTCGCCACAGGGAAACCTTGGACGGTGCAGTTGTAGCGGAAAGGGTCGGCCAAGATATCTCCGCACGCCTTTGCCTGAATCCACTTTCGCCTCGCTACGAAAAGTTGAAGACATCACCGCTGATGGCCGCCTTCGGCACAGCATATATTGATCCACATGAAGAGGAAGCTGATGGCGATGCATACCTCGTTGATTGCGACCTTGACCGCGCAAGGAGTAATGAAGTGCTTCAGTTCCTACAGGCCAAGTACAACATTGACAAGATTATGGACATGGATATGGGCTTCGCTAGGGCGGAAGTATTGGTGAAGGTCGATGGCTAACGCCAATGCGGGACGTTAGACACGAGGGCCAACCATGACGACCATATCGTTCATGCGGAACTATTCGCAAGTAATCCAAGGGACACAGGTATGTATAGATCAAAGGCTTTTGATGCCCGCACTCATCTTGATATACACGTTGATTGACACCCTAGCGTGGGCTTCTTCTGACAAAAAAGGCAGTGTCCGCAGTCGCTTCGAAGAGTGGGCCGATAGATGGCTTGTTCCACGTCTTTCTTGCACTGCGACCGAGCTCTATGCAGCTCGTTGCGGCATCTTGCACACGCTGACAAGCAAAGCAGACTTGACTACTAGAGGCCGGGTAAGAGAAGTCGCTTACGCTTGGGGAACCGCAAAAAGCGATGATCTTCAAGCTGCTCTTGACCATTTGGGAACCCTGTCAGTGATTGCAGTCCACGTGGAGGAGCTGTTTGAAGCCGTTCGATTCGCTATGGCGGACATGATGGAAAAAGCCGACTCTGATCCGTCACTCACATCCTGTTTGAATGAGGCTGCAGCAATGCACTTGGTTAATGAAGGCCCCGAGCGAGTAGCTCAATATCTTCAAGAGGTGGGCCATGTCTCTGGTGTCTAACACCTCGCTCAAGCGGGACCGTCCGCCTGCGGCGTCCGGTCATTTAGCTCCACGTTGTCGATGTCCGCTCTGGTTGGTAAAGCAGTCAAATTTCGAAGCACGCTGATTTGGCTGCTAAGGCCGACAAACAGTCAAAAAACTCTTGGCGCTAATCGCTACAGGGAGTGAGCGGATGTAGTGCCCGCTCTCTCCCTGCCTCGGAAATATCTTACTTCTTCCCGATCTTCTCGATCACCCACTTCTTCTTTTCCCCCTGCATCATCTCGAAACGTACCCGGTCGCCGACCTTGATGCCGCGACCGGCGTGTCCTTTGAGTTCGAACCACATTGTCATGGCAGGCCAGTCGAGTTCTTCGACGGGTTCGTGGGCGATCTGTATCTTGCCATCCTTGAGGGCTTTGACCACACCTGTCGCCGGATAGCGGGTGTGTTCCTGCGCGGCGTGATGCGTCATCATGCTGTGGTCCTGCATCTGTTCGTGGGATGCGGCCAGTGTGGTTCCGCTGGCGGTCGCCAGTGTGATGCAGAGTGCGAGCGTGGTTTTATCCATGATTTTCTCCTTCAGTGGTTGATGTGATCGTTGCCAGTCGGTGTTGCTTGATGAGTGCGTAGATGACCGGTATCACCAGCAGGGTGAGCACGGCGGAAGATACCATGCCGCCCACCATGGGCGCGGCGATGCGGCGCATCACTTCGGAGCCGGTGCCGCTGCTCCACAGGATGGGCAGCAGACCGGCCATGATGGCGACCACGGTCATCATCTTGGGGCGCACGCGTTCCACCGCGCCTTCCATGATGGCGGAGTACAGGTCGGCGGCATCTGGCATGCGGCCAGCATCGGTGCAGCGCATCTGCACTTCCTGCCAGGCTTTCTCCAGATAGATCAGCATCACCACGCCGGTCTCTGCCGCCACGCCGGCCAGTGCGATGAAGCCGACGGCGACCGCGACGCTGAGGTTGTAGTCCAGCAGCCATAGCAGCCACACACCGCCGACCAGTGCGAACGGTACCGACAGCATCACCACCAGCGATTCGGTGACGCGGCGGAAGTTGAGATACAGCAGCAGGAAGATGAGCAGCAGCGTGACCGGGATGACGATCTTCATCTTGGCGATGGCGCGTTCCATGTATTCGAACTGGCCGCTCCAGGTGGCGTAGTAACCGGGCGGAAAGGTCACCTGTTCGTTCACCGCACGGCGCGCCTCGGCCACGTAGGAGCCGATGTCGCGTTCGCGGATGTCCACGTAGATATAGGCGGAGAGCAGGGCGTTCTCGGTGCGGATGGAAGGCGCACCTTTGCTGATGCGGACGCTGGCGAGCTGGCCGAGCGGGATCATCGCGCCGTCCACTGTGGTGACCAGCACTTCGCGTGCGATCTTCTCGGGCGAGTCGCGCAGCTCGCGCGGATAGCGCACGCTGACGCCAAAGCGCTCCAGCCCTTCCACCGTGGTGGTGACGTTCGCGCCGCCGAGGGCGGTGGCGATCACTTCCTGCACGGCATCCATGTTCAGCCCGTAACGGGCCAGCGCGGCACGGTCCGGTTCGATATCGAGGTAATAGCCGCCGGTGATGCGTTCGGCGTAGGCCGAGCTGGTGCCGGGGATCTGCTTCACCACGGACTCGATCTGCTTCGCCAGCCGCTCCATCTCGTTCAGGTCGCGACCGAACACCTTGATGCCGATGGGCGTGCGGATGCCGGTGGAGAGCATGTCGATGCGCGCCTTGATCGGCATGGTCCACGAGTTGGCCACACCGGGGAACTGAAGCGCCTTGTCCAGCTCTGCGATCAGCTTGTCGGTGTCCATGCCGTCGCGCCATTCCTCCTGCGGCTTGAGGTTGATCACCGTCTCGAACATCTCCAGCGGTGCCGGATCGGTGGCGGTGCCTGCACGTCCCGCCTTGCCGTACACCGACTCGACCTCGGGGAAACTCTTGATGATCTTGTTCTGCGTCTGCAACAACTCGGCGGCCTTGGTCACCGACAGGCCGGGCAGGGCGGTGGGCATGTAGAACAGCGTGCCCTCGTTGAGCGTCGGCATGAATTCGCTGCCCAACTTCAGCGCGGGATAGAAGCTCACCAGTAGCGCGCCGACCGCGATGGCCAGCGTCGCTTTCTTCTTCTCAAGTACCCAGTGGATGAGAGGTCGATAGGCGGCGATCAGCCAGCGGTTGAGCGGGTTCGCGGACTCGGGCCGGATGCGTCCCTTGATGAACAGCAGCATCAACACCGGCACCAGCGTGACGGACAGCAGCGCCGCGCCTGCCATGGCGAAAGTCTTGGTGAACGCCAGCGGCGCGAACAGTCTGCCTTCCTGCGCTTCCAGCGTGAACACCGGCAGGAAGGAGACGGTGATGATGAGAAGCGAGAAGAACAGGGAAGGGCCGACCTCCTTGCAGGCCTCGATTATCGCCGCCGTGCGCGATGAGCCTTCTTTCAGCCGCTCCAGATGCTTGTGCGCGTTCTCTATCATCACGATGGCGGCGTCCACCATCGCGCCGATGGCGATGGCGATGCCGCCCAGGCTCATGATGTTGGAATTGAGACCCAGCGCGCGCATGGCGATGAAGGCCATCAGCACGCCGATGGGCAGCATCACGATGGCGACCAGTGCACTGCGCGCGTGCATCAGGAACACCATGCACACCAGCGCAACGATCAGGCCTTCTTCTAGCAAGGTGGTTTTCAGTGTGTCGATGGCACGCTGGATCAGTTCGGAACGGTCGTACACCGCCCTGATGCTCACGCCCTCCGGCAGGCCGGCGGACACCTCGGCGATCTTCTGCTTGATGTTGGCGATCACTTCCAGCGCGTTCTGGCCATAGCGCGCCATGGCGATGCCGGACACCACTTCGCCTTCGCCGTTGAGTTCGGCCAGACCGCGCCGCTCGTCCGGCCCCAGTTCGACACGCGCGATGTCGCGCAGCACTACCGGCGTGCCGCGCTCGGCTTTCACCACCAGCATCTCGATGTCCGCTTTGCCGCGCAGATAACCGCGCCCGCGCACCATGTATTCGGTCTCGGCCATCTCCAGCACGCGCCCGCCGACGTCGCGGTTGCTGTCACGTATCACCTGTGACACACGGCTCAGCGGGATGCCGTAGGCGCGCAGCTTCACCGGATCGACCGTGACCTGGTATTGCTGCACCTGTCCGCCGATGGAGGCGACCTCGGCCACACCGTGCGCCTTGGTCAGCTGGTAGCGCAGGTACCAGTCCTGCAGGGTGCGCAGTTCGGCGAGGTCATGCTTGTCGCTCAGCACCGCGTACTGGTAGACCCAGCCCACGCCGCTGGCATCCGGCCCCAGTTGCGGTGAAACGCCCTGCGGCAGAAGTCCTGCTGTCTGGTTCAGATATTCCAGCACGCGGGAGCGCGCCCAGTAGATGTCCGTGCCGTCCTCGAAGATGACATACACGAACGATGCGCCGAAGAAGGAGAAGCCGCGTACCACCTTCGACTTCGGCACCGCCAGCATCGCCGTGGTGAGCGGATACGTCACCTGATCCTCGACCACCTGCGGGGCCTGCCCGGAATATTCGGTATAGACGATCACCTGCACGTCGGACAGGTCGGGCAGCGCGTCCAGCGGCGTCTTCAGCAGCGCATAGATGCCGGTCAGTGTGATGAACAGCGTGGCGAGCAGAACCAGGAAACGGTTCTTCGCCGACCACTCGATGATGGAGTTCAGCATATCAACTCTCCAACGAATTCGTCACACCGGCGAAGGCCGGTGTCCAGTTGATTAAAAACACTGGATTCCGGCCTACGCCGGAATGACGAAATTTTCGATTTTCGTAGTGTCTTGTACATATTAGTGTCCCCCATGCTGTGCTTGCAGCTTGGTGATGACCCATTCGCCTGCACCGCGCTCGACGATCTCGAAGTCGATGGCGCTGCCCGGTTTCACATTCGCCACCAATGACGGATTCGCCAGCGCGAAGTCCATGGTCATGGCCGGCCATTTGAGCGAGGGGATGGGGTCATGGGTGATGCTGACATTGCCGTCGCCATAGTCTTCCTCCAGCACCCCGGTCGCGGTATGGCCGACCGGCTTGGTTTTCTGCGGGGGCTGGGTGTCGCCCATGCCGCTGAATGCCGCTTGCAGGTTGCTCTCGGAATCGAGCAGGAAGTTGGCGCGGGTGACCACTTGTTCGCCTTCTGTCAGACCGTCGGTGATTTCCACATAGTCATCGCTGCGCTGGCCCAGCGTGACGATGCGCGGCGCGAAGCGCCCTTCATCCAGACGCACCAGCACGGTCTGTTGTGTGCCGCTATCGATCACGGCCGAAGTCGGCACGGTCAGCATCCTGGCTGCCTTGCCGACTGTGATCTGCACATGCGCATACATGGACGGTTTGAGCGCACCGTCCGCATTTCGCAGCACGATGCGCACCTGCCCGGTGCGCGTCATCTCGTTCAGGGTGGGATAGATGAAATCCACTTTGCCTTCGAACATGCGGCCGGGGTAGGCCTCCACGGTGACCTGTGCCACGTCGCCCCGGCGCAGCTTGCCGATGTCTTGCTCCGGCATGTCGGCGATGGCCCACAGCGTGGACAGGTCGGCGATGCGATACAGCGTCTCGCCGGGCATGAAGCGCATGCCTTCGATGGCTCTCTTCTCCAGCACGATGCCGTTGGCGGGCGCGTAGTAGGTGATGCGTTCGCCATTCAGTTGCGCACCGGCGATGTCCCAGTTCTTCAGGCGCGCGGCGCTGGCGTCGACCAGTCGTTGCATGCTCTGCTGTGCTTCTGCATCAGCTTCCTTCAGTGATGCCAGACCTTGTTTCGCCAGCGCCAGTTCGCGCTGGGCGGACACCAGTTCAGGGCTGTACACCTCGAACAGGGGTTCGCCCTTGCGCACGGATTGGCCGGTGGTGTTGACGAACAATTCCTCCACCCAGCCTTCGAACTTGGGCGCGATGGTGGACAGGCGTTGTTCGTCGGTTTCGATGCGCGCGTTCAGGCGCAGCTTGCTGCCCAGCTCCCGCATCGCTGCCGCTTCGCTCTGCACGCCCAGCTTCTGCACCCTGGCCGCGCTGACGCTGAAACCCTCTTTGTCTTCAGCTTCCTCGCCCGCATACACCGGGATGTAGTCCATGCCCATCGAGTCTTTCTTGGGCACCGGCGAGGTGTTGGGCAAGCCCATCGGGTTGCGGTAATAGAGCAGTTTGCGTTCGGCATTGTTCTCGGCACTCGGCACTTTGGCCTCGGTACTGGACTTTCCATACCAGTAACTGCCGGATGCGACGAGGGCGAGCAGCAGCCCGCCCAGTGCGAATTTGATGTTGTCGTTCATAGTGATTCTCCCAGCAGGTTCTCGATATCGGCCAGCGCGAGTTGCATGTCGGTCTGCGCGCGCAGCCGTTGCTGACGGATGGTCAGTAGTTGTTGTTGCGCCTGGATCAGCATGTCGAAGCCGGACTTGCCCGTCTCATACGCGGCCAGCGTGGCGTCCAGCGAAAGTTGCGCCTGCGGCAGCAGGCGGGTGGCGATCAGTTGCTCGGTGCGGCGCGCCGTCTCCAGTGCGGACAGCGCTTCCGACAGGGCGGCGCGCTGTTGCTCCAGCAAGGATCGCTTGCGGCTGTCGGCGGCGGCCAGTGTTGCTTCCGCTTCGCCTTCGCGTGCGCGGCGCGTGGATCGTTGCAGCGGGATGTTCAGTTCCAGCATCAGGTCCCAGCTCGAGAAGCTGCCGTTGCTGCGCGTCGGCGCGATGCCCAGCGTCACTTCCGGATAGCGGTCGGCATATTGCAATGCGCGCTGGCGGTCGGCGGCGCGCAGGCTGGCGTCGGCCATGCGCAGTTGCGGGTTCTGTGCATCCAGCCGTGCCAGCAGGGTGGCCTCGTCCAGTTGCGCGGGCGTCGGTATGGGGCGCAGAGCAGCGGGCTCGGCCAACGCGGCACTGCCGGGGCGCGAAAGCAGCGCGTTCAGTCTCACATGGCTGTGGTGGTGCGCGTTCTGGAGGGCGATCAGCTCGGTCTGCAAACGCGTCTGTTCGAGCTGGATGCGGATCACGTCCTGTTGCTGGCCGAGTCCGTTGGCATAGCGCGTCTGCGCGATCTGTTCCAGTCCGTTCAGCAGGTCCAGCGTCTGCTGCGTCAGTTGTTCGCTGCCTATCGTGTAGTAGTAGCGCGCGTAAGCCTGCTTGATGCGTGTGGACAGATCCGCCCAGGTGGCAGCGACGCGGCCTTCCGCTTCCTCGCTGCGTGCATCGGCCACCTCGTGGCGCAGGTCGCGTGTGCCATACCAGGGCAGCTTCTGCATCAGGGTGAACTTGGTGGCCGGATTGCCGTTGGTCACATCCATCGGCTCGATGCGCAGCAGCGGATCGGCCAGTGTGTCGGATGACTCGCCAGCCTGCATCGCTGCCGTCGCTTCGTGCCGCGTGGCGGCCAGTTCCGGATTGTGTTCGCGCGCATAGGCCAGCAGACCGTCAAGGTCGCTGCCCAGCGGTGGCGCGGCTGTCGCGGGTGCAAGCCACAGCGCGCCAAGCAAAGTGAAAATCACTGATACGTATCTCATGTTCCGCTTCCTGTTGCAGTTGGGATGCAGGCGGACGACCGCGAACGGACGCCGCACGAAGCGGGACGAGTGGGGTGTTACGGATTCAGCAGACGGACTCGTCCCGCATCAAGCGGCTACGAGAGGGGGCGGAACCAGTGGGGCGCAAAGATGTGAAGCGAGATCCTCGGGGACGGACAGCACAGCCTGGGAAGCGCTTTCTTCCAGTTGCATGGCGACGACCGGTGCGGCGAGGAAGGCGGTGCAGGCCAGATGGCACACGCCGCAGGATGTGCATTGTGATGTTTCGGCGGCGGATGCCTGCATGTCTTCCGCATGCATCATGTGATGTTCACCCATGTCGTCATGTGACATGTCCATCATCATGGTGCTGTCATGACACTCGCCCTGCTGCAACTGCATGCCGAGCGAAGCCGCCAGTGCGCTGCCGCCGGAGAGCGGGAGCCACAACAGCATGAACACGGCGATGATCTTTCGGGTCAGTGTCGACATGGGGTGCAGTGTGGGTAAAACCGGAAGATTAGTCAATGTGTCAACGGAATGGTTCCGAACTGCGCTGCATCATATATATCGATTGTCCGTAAGGCGCTGATGGGGTTAAAGTTCGCCCAACCCCGCATAACAATAAATGAGGTTCGAAAATGGCGATGACGATCACGGTGATAGCAGTAGCGGTCTTCCTCTTACTGGCGTTCTTCCGATCATCGATCTGGGGCTGGCTGTTCGCCATCCTCGTGCTGGTGCCGATGATCGCTATCGAGAGTCGTATCTCGGACGGTGCGCTGAAGAACATCTACCTTGCCCTGGCGGTCTTCGTGCTGGTGTTCGGCGTGCCCTGGCTGCGCCGCAAGCTGGTCAGCGACTTCATCCTCAAGCTGTTCCGCAAGATATTGCCGCAGGTGTCGCAGACCGAGCAGGAGGCGCTGGACGCCGGTACGGTGTGGTGGGACGGCGAACTGTTCAGCGGCCGCCCGCGCTGGAGCAAGCTGCTGGCCATGCCCAAGACCGGACTCTCCGAGCGCGAGCAGGCTTTCCTCGACAACGAGGTGGAGCAGTTGTGCGCCATGCTGGACGACTGGGACATCACCCACACGCGACAGGATCTGCCGCCCGAGGTTTGGCAGTTCATCAAGGACAAGGGTTTCTTCGGCATGATCATCCCGCGCCAGTACGGCGGACTGGAGTTCTCGGCGCAGGCGCACTCGGCGGTGGTGACCAAGGTGTCGTCGCGCAGCGGCACGGCGGGCGTGACAGTGATGGTGCCCAACTCGCTCGGCCCGGCCGATCTGCTGCTGAAATACGGCACGCCGGAACAGAAGGACCGCTATCTGAAACGTCTGGCGCAGGGGCTGGAGGTGCCGTGCTTCGCGCTGACCGGGCCATTCGCCGGTTCCGACGCGGGTGCCATCCCCGATTACGGCATCGTCTGCCACGGCGAGTTCAACGGCGAGCAGAACGTGCTTGGCATCCGCCTCAACTGGGAGAAGCGCTACATCACGCTGGCACCGGTGGCGACGTTGCTGGGACTGGCGTTCAAGCTGTATGACCCGGACCATCTGCTCGGTGCGGAGAAGTCGCTCGGCATCACGCTGGCGCTGATCCCCACCGACACGCCGGGCGTCGAGGTCGGCCGCCGCCACTTCCCGCTCAATTCCGCTTTCCTCAACGGCCCGACCGTGGGCAAGGACGTGTTCATCCCGATGGACTACATCATCGGCGGCATGTCGCGCATCGGCCAGGGCTGGCGCATGTTGATGGACTGCCTGTCGGTCGGGCGCTCGATCTCGCTGCCGGCCAGTGCGGTGGGCGGCGCCAAACTGGCGGTGCGCAGCAGCGGTGCCTACGGCCGCGTGCGCAAGCAGTTCCACATGCCGGTCGGCAAATTCGAGGGCGTGGAAGAGGCGCTGGCGCGCATCGGCGGCAACACCTATGTGATGGATGCGGCGCGGCGCATGACGGCGCTGGCGGTGGATCTGCACGAGAAGCCGTCGGTGGTGTCGGCCATCGCAAAATACCACTGCACCGAGCGCGGTCGCATGGTGATCAACGATGCGATGGACGTGCACGGCGGCAAGGGCATCTGCATGGGGCCGGACAACTATCTGGCGCGCATGTACCAGCAGACGCCTATCGGCATCACCGTGGAAGGCGCGAACATCCTCACGCGCAGCCTGATGATCTTCGGGCAGGGCGCGATCCGCTCCCATCCCTATGTGCTGAAGGAGATGCAGGCGGCGCATGACCAGAACGCGGAACGCGCCTCGCTGGACTTCGACCAGGCCTTCTTCGGCCACATCAGCTTCAGCCTGAGCAATGCGGTGCGCTCCTTCCTGTATGCGCTGTCCGGCGGCCGTCTGATCTATGTGCCGACCGGTGCACCCACGCATCGCTACTACCAGTTGCTGACGCGTTATGCGGCCTCGTTCGCTTTCGCGGCAGACATCGCGATGGCGGTGCTGGGCGGCGGGCTGAAGCGCAAGGAGAAACTCTCCGCGCGTCTGGGGGATGTGTTGAGCAACCTCTATCTGTGCTCGGCGGTGCTGAAGAAGTTCGAGGACGACGGCCGCCCGCAGGCCGACGAGCCGCTGCTGCACTGGGCGATGGAAGACGGGCTGTACCGCATCCAGACTGCGTTCGACGGCGTGATCCAGAACTTCCCGAACCGCCTGTTCGCTCTGTTGCTGCGGGTGGTGATCTTCCCGCTGGGGCAGTGCCGCAAGCCGCCTTCCGATGAGCGGGGACATCAGGTGGCGGCACTGATGCTGAAGCCGGGCGAGGTGCGTGACCGGCTCACCGCCGGCATGTACATCAAGCGCGACGAGCAGGATGCGGTCGGTGCGCTGGAGGCGGCACTGGCCAGCACTCTGGCGTGCGAACCGTTGCAGGCCGTGCTGGAAAAGGAAGCCAAGGCCGGCAAGCTCAAGGCGATGGACGAGATGGCGCGTATCGTCGAGGCACGCGATCTTGGCCTCATCACGGCGGAAGAAGCGCTGCAGCTGGAGCGCGATTACATGCTGCGGCGCAAGGTCATCATGGTGGATGATTTCGATGCCAGACAGCTGCAGGCGAACGGATGAGCAGCCTGCGCGACAGGGTGGTCTTCATCACCGGTTCCAGTCGCGGGATCGGCAGGGAGATCGCCTTGCGCTGCGCGCGCGACGGCGCGAAGGTGGTCATCACCGGCAAGACCGCCGAGCCGCACCCCAAACTGTCGGGCACCATCCATAGTGTGGCGGAAGAGGTGGTCGCGGCGGGCGGACAGGCGCTGGCACTGCAACTGGATGTGCGCGACGAGCAGGCCATCCACGACGCGGTCGAACAGGCCGCGGCGCATTTCGGCGGCATCGATGTGCTAGTCAACAATGCCAGCGCCATCTATCTGACGCCAACGCTGGATACCCCGGTGCGCCGCCTCGACCTGATGTGGGACGTGAACATGCGTGCCACTTTCCTTGCATCGCAGGCCTGCATCCCGCATCTGAAGCAGGCGGTGAACCCGCACATCCTCACCCTGTCGCCGCCGCTGAACATGGGGCCGGACAATTTCGCGCCGCATGTGGCCTACACCATCTCGAAATACGGCATGAGCATGGTGACCATGGGCCTGGCGCGCGAGTTCGCCGCAGCGTGCATCGCTTGCAACTGCCTGTGGCCGCGCACCACCATCGCTACCGCCGCCATCGAATACAACTTCCCGGAAGAGATCCTGCGCGCCTCGCGCAAGCCGGCCATCGTGGCCGATGCCGCGCATGCCATCCTGATGCGGCCCAGCGATACGTGCAGCGGCAACTTCTTCATCGACGAGGACGTGCTGCGCGAAGCAGGCGTGACCGACTTCGAGCAGTATGCGGTCAGTCCGGGGGGGCGACTGTTCGACGATCTGTTCTTGCATTGAAACAACAAGGGGAGAGGGCCATGACGACACCTGACAACGTAGACGTGATCACGCCGGAACAGGCGGGGACGCTGCACGGTTTGTTCCTTGAGCGGGTAAGGCGCTCGCCGGACAAGGAAGCCTACCGATATTTCGATGCGAACATCAACGGCTGGGTGAGCCTGAGCTGGCGTCAGATGCAGGCGGAAGTGGCGCGCTGGCAGGCGGCGCTGGCCAGGGAAGGTCTGCAGAAGGGCGAGCGCGTGGCGCTGATGCTGCGCAACTGCCCGCAATGGGTGATGTTCGACCAGGCGGCTATGTCGCTGGGCTTGGTCACCGTGCCGCTGTATACCGTGGACCGCGCCGAGAATATCGCCTACATCGTGAACGATGCGCAGGCCAAGGTGCTGTTGTTCGAGACCGCCGAGCAATGGCAGGAACTGAACGCGGTGAAAGCGTTGATGCCCAGTGTGCAGCGTTTCATCTCGCTGGACGAGGTTGGGAGCGATGATACGCGCCTGATGTCGGCAGCGCATGCCTTGCCGTCTGCCGCCGAACTGCAAGCGCCTGTGCCGTGCGAGATGGGCGAACTGGCCAGCATCATCTACACCTCCGGCACCACCGGCAAACCCAAGGGCGTGATGCTGAGTCACCGCAACATGCTGAGCAACACACACTCCGCGCTGGGTACCTTCGCGCTCTACAACGACGATCTGCTGCTGTCCTTCCTGCCGCTGTCGCACACCTTCGAGCGCACCTGCGGCTATTACCTGCAGGTGATGACTGGCGCGACAGTCGCTTACGCGCGCTCCATCCCATTGCTTTCCGAAGACCTGCAGACCATACACCCTACCATCCTGATCTCGGTGCCGCGCATCTACGAGCGCATCCATTCGGCGATCAGCGCCAAGCTGGAAGAGGGGCCGCCGCTGCGCAAGAAGCTTTTCCACCTGGCGGTCGAAGTGGGCTGGGCGCGTTTCGAGCACGAACAGGGACGCGGCCCGTGGAAAGCCTCCTTCCTGCTGTGGCCGCTGCTGGACAAACTGGTGGCGAAGAAACTGCTGGCGCGCTTGGGCGGCCGTTTGCGCACGGCGGTCACCGGCGGTGCGGCGCTGGATGCCGACATCTCGCGCATGTTCGTCGGCCTCGGCCTGCCGGTGGTGCAAGGCTACGGTCTGACCGAGACCAGTCCCATCGTCACCGGCAACCATCTGGATAACAACTTCCCCGACAGCGTGGGCCAGCCGATACGCGACGTGCAGATCAAGCTGGGCGCGCAGAACGCGCTGCTGGTGAAGGGCCCGAACGTGATGATGGGCTACTGGAACAACCCCGAGGCGACCAAAGCCATGATCGACGAAGACGGCTGGCTGAACACCGGAGACATCGCGCGCATCAGCGAGACCGGCCATGTCTACATCACCGGCCGCCTGAAGGAGATCATCGTGATGGCCAACGGCGAGAAGATCCCGCCGGCCGACATGGAAGCGGCCATCCTGCATGATCCGCTGATCGACCAAGTGATGATCCTCGGCGAGGGCAAACCCTATCTGGTGGCGCTGGCCGTGCTCAACCCGGTGGTGTGGCCGGACATCGCGGCCAAGGTCGGCGTAAGGCCGGACATGCCGGAATCGCTCACCGACAGCAACGTGGAAGCCAAGGTGCTGCGCCGCATCGCGCGCAACATCCGCGCCTTCCCCGGCTATGCCAAGGTCAACCGCGTGCTGTTGCTGACCGAACCGTGGAGCATAGACAACGGCCTGCTCACGCCCAAGCTGAGCATGAAACGCGACAAGATCGTGGCGAAGTTCGCGCGCGAGATCGATGCGCTTTACGAAGGACACTGAACATGATCACCCCCGTCACCTCATTGCCAGACCGTGAACCGACCCTGCGCGTGGCGGCCATGCCGTCCGATGCCAATTACACCGGCGACATCTTCGGCGGCTGGCTGATGGGGCAGGTGGACGTCGCCGGCAGCATCCCCGCCGTGCACCGCGCCAAAGGGCGGGTGGCGACCGTGGCGGTGAATTCCTTCGTGTTCAAGCAACCGATCTTCGTCGGGGATGTGGTGAGTTTCTACACGAAGATCGTCAAGACCGGCACCACCTCCATCACCGTGGACGTGGAAGTCTATGTGCAGCGCGATCCGGAGAATCCCACCTGCCACAAGGTGACGGAAGCGCAACTGACCTATGTCGCGGTGGGAGAGGATCGAAAGCCTCGGCCGTTGCCTCCGGTTTAGAGGTGGGTGTGAGCAGGCAGGGAAGGGTGTTATTTCAATGATCAGGGAGAAAAAAATGATGAGCCTCAGGAAATCGAAGGTTGGAGCGGTGGTGTCCGGCGCATTGATGTTGGCCGCAGGTCAGGCGTGTGCATCCGGTTTTGCGTTGATCGAACAGGGCGGAGGTCTGGGCAATGCATTCGCCGGCGGGGCGGCATCTGCGGAAGATGCCGCGACAGTCTTTTTCAATCCTGCAGGCATGTCGCGTCTGGACGACTCGCAGATCTCGGTGGGCGGTGCATTCATCAAACCTTCTGCCCAGTACAGCGGAACGATCTCTGGCCTGGCGCCGCTCCAGACGGCCGGCACCAACGCAGGCGGCGATGCCGGAGGCCTGGCATTCGTGCCCAACATGTATTACACCCATCAGATCGACGACAAGGTGCATGTCGGGATAGGAGTCAATGCCCCGTTCGGCCTGCAGACCGATTACGACGCGACCTGGATGGGGCGCTTCCAGGCAGTCAAATCCAAGATCCAGACCATCAACCTGAATCCGTCGGTCTCGTATGACGTGAGCGATACGCTCAGTGTGGGCGCAGGCTTGAATTACCAGCGCATCACCGGTGAGCTGACCAGCATAACGAACTACAGCGCGGCGATATATCAGGCGACATCGGGTGCAACGGCGATCCCGAACCTGGAAGGTCTCAGCACCATGACCGGGAGCGATACCGGCTGGGGCTATAACTTTGGAGCCCTGTTCAAACTCGATTCGCAGACGCGCATCGGCGCGGCCTACCGTTCGCAGATCAAATACAAACTCACGGGCGATGTGAAGTTCGCCAATCGTCCGGCGATGTTGGCCGCCGCGCTGCCGGATCAACCCGTCACGCTGGACATCACCATGCCGGACTCCTTCTCCATGAGCGCGTTGCACCAGTACGGCGACAAGCTGGAAGTGATGGCCGATGCGACCTGGACCGGCTGGAGTGTGTTCAAGACGCTGGATGTGAAGAAAACCAACGGGACATCGCTGGGTGCAGCGACCCCCGAGAACTGGAAAGATACCTGGCGCGTTTCCGTCGGCACCAGTTATCACTACAGCGAACAGTGGACAGCGCGTGCAGGCGTGGCCTTCGATCAGGCACCGGTGCCTGATGCCTACCGCACCGTACGCATCCCGGATGCCGACCGCACCTGGCTGGCGCTGGGCGGGCAGTACAAGCCTGACGCTGCCAGCACGCTGGATTTCGGCTACGCCCACCTGTTCGTCAAGAACGGTACGATGAACCAGAGCGCGGCGACCAATCCGGAGCTGAGCGGCAAAGGCTATCTGGTCGGCAGCTACAGCAACAGCGTGGATATCGTGAGTGTGCAGTACGGATACAAGTTCTAACTTGCAGTTCGTGAACGGCTGGGGGAACTCCCCGCCGTTTTCACTGCTTTATGATTGAGGGGAAAGCGATGGGCAGTCAACTTAAGATCCGCAAGGTCGCCGTGCTCGGTGCGGGCGTGATGGGCGCGCAGATCGCCGCGCATCTGGTCAACGCCAATGTCGAGACGCTGCTGTTCGAGCTGCCCGCGAAGGAGGGCGATCCCAATGGCAACGTGAACAAGGCGCTGGATGGCCTGAAGAAACTGGACCCGGCGCCCATCTCGTCCCCTTCCCGTGTCGCTTACATCGAAGCGGCGAATTACGGGCAGCATCTGGACAAGTTGCGCGAGTGCGACCTCATCATCGAAGCCATCGCCGAGCGCATCGACTGGAAGTCCGACCTGTACCGCAAGGTCGCACCGTTCGTGAACGAGCGAGCCATCTTCGCCACCAACACTTCCGGTCTCTCCATCAACACGCTGGCAGAAGCCTTCCCCGAGAACCTGCGCCACCGCTTCTGCGGCATCCATTTCTTCAATCCGCCGCGCTACATGCATCTGGTGGAGCTGATCCCGTGCAAAGGCACGGAACCGCAACTGCTCGACCAACTGGAGACCTTCCTCGTCTCCACGCTGGGCAAGGGCGTGGTGCGCGCCAAGGACACGCCCAACTTCATCGCCAACCGCATCGGCGTGTTCTCCATGCTCGCCACCAAACATCATGCGGCCGCCTACAACCTCGGTTTCGACATGGTGGACGCGCTCACCGGCCGCTACCTCGGCCGTCCCAAGAGCGCCACCTTCCGTACGCTGGACGTGGTGGGCCTCGACGTGTTCGCGCATGTGGTCAACACCATGCGCGAGAACCTCACCGAAGACCCGTGGCACAAGCATTTCGAACTGCCGGGCTGGTTCCAGTACCTGGTCGATCAGGGTTCTCTGGGGCAGAAGAGCAAACGCGGCATCTATCAGAAGATCGGCAAGGAGATCCACGTGCTCGATCTGCATACGCGCGAATACAAACTCTCCGACCCGAAAGTGGACGATGCCGTGAAAGACATCCTGCGCGAGCGTGATTGGGCGAAGAAGCTGGCAGGGTTGCGCAACAGTCCGCATCCGCAGGCGCAGTTCCTGTGGGCGGTGTTCCGCGACGTGTTCCACTACTGCGCGCTGCATCTGGAAGCCATCGCCGACAACGCGCGCGACCTCGACTTTGCCGTGCGCTGGGGCTTCGGCTGGGACAACGGTCCATTCGAGATCTGGCAGGCCGCCGGCTGGCAACAGGTCACCGGCTGGATCGCCGAAGACATCGCCGCCGGCAAGGCGATGGCGGACAAACCGCTACCGGTGTGGGTGGCCGATCCGGCGCGCAGCGGCGTGCATACGGCGCATGGCTCCTATGCACCGGCCACACGCGCGATGGCGCCGCGCTCCACACTGTCCGTCTATCGGCGCCAGCCCTATCCGGATCACCTGTTGGGCGAAGTGCGCCAGTACGGTGAGACCGTGTTCGAGACCGACGAGGTGCGCCTGTGGCATACCGGCGACAGCATCGCCATCCTCAGCTTCAAGACCAAGATGCACACCGTCAGCAACGAAGTGCTGGACGGCATCCTGCGCGCGGTGAACGAAGCCGAGGCGCATTTCTCCGCGCTCATCCTGTGGCAGACCGAGCCGCCGTTCTCGGCCGGCGCCAACCTGCTGCAACTGATGCAGGGCGTGCAGGAGACGCCCGACACCGGCCTGTTCGGCAAGCTCAAGGGCGCGGTGAACCGCGTCAAATACACCGCAGCGGGCGGCGGTGGCGTGGGCGACATCCTCAATGCCGCCACCGGCAACGTGCCCAAGGTGCAGGAAGTAGTCGCCAAGTTCCAGCAGACCTCCATGCGCCTCAAATACGCGCAGGTGCCCACCATCGCCGCAGTGGATGGCCTTGCGCTCGGCGGCGGCTGCGAGTTCTCCATCCACTGCTCACGCATCGTCGCCACGCTGGAAAGCTACATCGGTCTGGTCGAAGTCGGCGTGGGACTGTTGCCTGCCGGTGGCGGCTGCAAGGAGATGGCACAGCGCGCCGCGAACGAAGCACAGCGCTACTCCAGCGACAACCGCGTGGACATCTTCCCCTTCGTGCGCAAGTACTTCCAGAACATCGCCATGGGCGAGGTCGCCAAGAGCGCCGAGCTGGCAAGAGAGATGGGCTACCTGCGGCAGGGCGACCGCATCGTGATGAACAAGTTCGAGCTGCTGCACATCGCCAAGGAAGAAGCCAAGGCGCTCAACGCCACGGCGTACCGCCCGCCGCTGCACCAGCGCCAGATCGCCGTCGCCGGCCGCACCGGCATCGCCACCCTCAAGGCAGCGATGATCAACATGCTGGAAGGCGGCTTCATCTCCGAACACGACTACAACATCGGCTGCCGTGTGGCCGATACCTTATGCGGCGGCGATGTGGAGGCGGGTAGTCTGGTGGATGAACAATGGCTGCTCGACCTGGAGATCAAACATTTCATGGAACTGCTCGCCACCGACAAGACTCAGGCGCGCATCGAGCATATGTTGAAGAATGGGAAGCCGTTGAGGAATTGAGAATTGCAGAGAATGATTATTGCTGTTCCTGATGCATTGGATTTATCTTCTGCATTGGCATTTACTTCGATGCTTTCTGGTATTGAAGAAAGGGATGAGTACATATTCGATTTTGCAAAAACAAGAACGGTTGAGCCGTTTCCAATGCTATTGGTGTCGAGTCAAATTCGCCGTCTGACGGATAAATTTCCTAATTCAAAAACTGCCTGCGCGAACTACAGGCACATGACATACGCTGGACATATGGGGTTCTTCCAGGCTTTTGGCTTGGAATTTGGAAAGTTGCCAGGTGAAGCGAAAGGCAGCAGTCGTTACCTTCCGCTAACAATTTATGATTGCGAAGTTCTTGTTAGGGCTGCAGCAGAAAAAGGCACAGAAGTTGGCGATGAAGTCGAGGAGGTTAGTAAACGTTTAGCACGAATGCTTTGCAGTGAAGAAGGTGCTGTTTATGACACCTTGGCATACTCATTGAGAGAGTTAATGAGAAATGTTGTGGAGCATAGCAATGCAAAGCAATTTGGGATTTGTGCGCAACACTGGCCAAGTAAAAACCGAGTCGAAGTTGCAATACTGGATCGTGGTATTGGCTTGCAATCCAGTTTGCGGCACAACCCACATTTAGATGTTTCAGATGACAAGCGAGCAGTGAATTATGCGCTGATGCCGGCGGTGTCTGGTAAAGCCTTTAAAGGGGCTAGGAAGCAGAGAGGCCATTGGGCAAACTCAGGCTTTGGGCTCTATATGACAAGTCGTATATGCAGGAACGGAGGAACGTTTTTTATTGCTAGCGGCGAAACTGGCATGTTGCTCACTCATAAGTCTGAAGGAAAAAGGTACTTTCCATGTTCATTTAAGGGGACAGCAGTAAGAATGGTAGTAAGGACTGATCAAATTGCAGAATTAAAGGATGCTTTAGAGAGATATAGAAATGAAGGATATGCAATTCAAAGTAAGTACAAAGAAATTGTTCATATTGACCCATCAGCGGCCTCTCTAATGTTATCTGAAGATTTTGATCTGTCAGTGTGGGAGAAGATTCTTCTCAAGATCAAAGGAAAGAAATGAGTGCGGTACGGCGATACGAGTGATATGGGGGCAGCATCGCAATAACTTCAGGAGAACAAGTTGTTTTCGCAAGACGTAACCCAAATAGATTTCGAAGAGAAGGTCATCGCCGCTTCGTTCCGGCAGCCGGTGGTGATCGACTTCTGGGCACCATGGTGTGCGCCGTGCAAGGTGCTGAAGCCCTTGCTGGAGAAGCTGGCGGAGGAGTATGGCGGGCGCTTCTTGCTCGCCAAGGTGAATTCGGACGAGAATCCGGAGGTGTCGGCGCAGTTCAAGGTGCGCGGCATCCCGGCGGTGAAGGCGGTGGTGAACGGTACGGTGGTGGACGAGTTCACCGGGGCGCAGCCGGAGAGTGTGGTGCGCGCCTGGCTGGAGAAGATCATCCCCAGCCCGGCCGAGGAATTACGCCACGCGGCACAGCAGCTGGCGGCGACGGGTGATGTGGACGGGGCGCTGCAGAAGCTTTCGGAGGCTTCGGCGCTGGACCCGAACAACGAATGGGTGCGCGTGGATGCGGCTGAGTTGCTGTTGCACAAGGGCGAGACGCATGAGGCGCAGCGCCTGCTCGACAGCCTGAAGGATGTGGATGTGCTGAAGGATGCGCGTGTGCTGCAACTGAAGGCCCACACGCGGCTGGCCGAGATGAGCGGGAGCGGCGAGAGCGAGGCGGCACTGAGTGCGGCGGTGGCGGCGGACGGCAACGACCTGGAGGCGCGGCTGAAACTGGCCAATGTGCTGATCGCCTCGAACCGTGTGGCCGAGGGCATGGACCAGTTGCTGGAGATCGTGCAGCGCGACCGCAAGTTCAAGGACGACATCGGGCGCAAGACGCTGCTGGATGTATTCAATCTGCTGGGTGGTTCGGGCGAGCTGGTGAAGGACTATCGCCGCAAGCTGGCGGGCCTGCTGAACTGATCCAATGTGAAAAAAACGTCAAGAATATTAGTCGCTTCTAACGCTAGCCCGTTTGCTGCGGATTGCTTGTAGAATCCGCCGCCGCAATCGCACTGTTCGGTAACACTTACAAAAACAAGCTGTACATTTCCAACGAACATTTTAGGGTGAGACGCAAATGACAAGACTCAGGGAGAGTTATGTAGGTTTGGTAGTGGCATTGGGCCTGGCTTCGGGCAGCGCGTTCGCGAGCGATCATGGTCACGGCCATGATGCGCACGGTCACGAAGCGGCAGCGCCGGCGTGTACCGGCTTCGGGCCGCAGACACCGCGCGACATCGACAGCGCGAAGGGTGCGAACACACGCACTTTTGCACTGGCGGCTGACTACAAGCAGATGAACCTGTGCAATATCCACATGCACGAGAACGCGGAGCACAAGGCCAAGGACTATTCCATCTATGCCGGTGACGGCCACGAGGGTTATGGCAGCGGCTACAAGTGCAACATCAGCAAGAGCCTGAGCAAGGCCGAGCTGGCGCCGCTGGCCAAGCCCGCCTGCAAGAGCGCGCACGGCGACCTGCAGCCCGGCGACACCATCGAGGTGCACTGGGTGCATTCTTCCGCTGACGTGAAGCCCGGCAAGACGCTGGGTGCCTGCCTGTCGGACAAGAATAAGAATCCGGACCTGCGCGTGGAAGCCCAGGTGTTCGTGCTGGTGAACGACAAGAACGCGCTGAACTTCAACGACCTGGGATATGGCGGCAACATGGTGAACGGTTTCCATCAGGCCAAGTCGATCCCGGGCAATACCGGCAAGCCGGTGCTGTTCGCGGGTTCGACCACCGGCCCGAGCTATTCCGATTCGACCTGCTCGCCGCTGCAGGTGACCTGGAGCGTGCGTCCGATGTGCGCCAAGCTGGACATCAATTCGGTGGCCAAATGGTGTGAGTCGAACGAGTTCGAGGAAGATCACGCACACGGCGTGCGCAAGCTGGTGACCGAGCCGGCGCTGCTGTCCGAGATCAAGTAACACCCGCGCTGCCGGTGCGGCGACGCACCGCGTGCTTGAACGCCCCCTCCCGCGAGGGGGCGTTTGTTTTTGTCCTTCACCCCGGCGGGGCGCTGACGTATGATGCAGACGACACCCCGCAAGCCAACTTCGTCCGATGGAGCGAGCCATGAGCAGACAGGTCCAGGAAGCCTATATCGTCGCCGCGACGCGCACGCCGGTGGGAAAGGCGCCGCGCGGCATGTTCCGCAACACGCGCCCCGACGATCTTCTTTCCCATGTATTGAAAAGCGTGCTGGCACAGGCGCCGTCGCTCGATCCGGCCAGTGTCGGTGATGTGATCGTGGGCTGCGCGATGCCGGAGGCGGAGCAGGGCATGAACGTGGCACGCATCTCGCTGCTGCTGGCTGGACTACCCAACACGGTGCCGGGCATGACGGTGAACCGTTTCTGCTCTTCTGGTGTGCAGGCGGTCGCCATGGCGGCAGACCGCATCCGTCTCGGCGAGGCCGATGTGATGCTGGCGGCCGGTGTGGAGAGCATGAGCATGGTGCCGATGATGGGCAACAAGGTGGCGTTCAATCCGGCCATCTTCGAGGACGAGCATGTGGGCATCGCCTACGGCATGGGCATGACGGCGGAGAAGGTGGCGGAGCGCTGGAAGGTGTCGCGCGAGGCGCAGGATGCCTTCGCCTTGCAGAGCCATTTGCGCGCGATCTCGGCGATCAACAACGGCGAGTTCACGGACGAGATCACCCCCTATCAGATCACTGAGCATGCACCGGACATGCATAGCCGTGACGTGAACGTGATGACACGCATGGTTGTGCAGGACGAAGGCCCGCGTGCGGATACCTCGCTGGAAGCACTGGCGAAGTTGAAGACGGTGTTCGCGCTGAAGGGGTCGGTGACGGCGGGCAACAGTTCGCAGATGTCCGACGGGGCGGCGGCGGTGTTGCTGTGTTCGGAAGCGGCATTGAAGCGTTACAACCTCACGCCGATCGGCAAGTTCCTCGGTTTCTCCGTGGCGGGCGTGCCGCCGGAGATCATGGGCATCGGGCCGAAGGAAGCGATCCCGCGCGTGCTGAAGCAGGTGGGACTGAAGCTGGATGACATGGGCTGGATCGAACTGAACGAGGCGTTCGCCGCGCAGTCGCTGGCGGTGATCCATGATGTCGGGCTGAACCCGGACATCGTCAATCCGCTGGGCGGGGCGATCGCGCTGGGCCATCCGCTCGGCGCGACCGGTGCGATCCGCACGGCCACGCTGCTGCACGGTATGCGCCGCCGCAAGCAGAAGTACGGCATGGTGACGATGTGCATCGGCACCGGCATGGGGGCTGCGGGTGTGTTCGAGGCGCTGTGAATGGGTCATATGGATTCAGGAGTAAGAAGATGAAGAAATTGTTGCTGGGCATGGCGGTCTGTTTGCTGTGCATGCCTGCGGTGGCGCTTGAGGTCGCGGGCGTCAAGCTGAGTGATACGGCGCAGGTCGGCTCGCAGGCGCTGGTTTTGAACGGGGCGGGTGTGCGCAGCAAATGGTTCTTCAAGGTCTACGTCGGTGCCTTGTACCTGCCGCAGAAGCAGTCGGTCGCGGATATGGTGATCGCGGAAGAGCAGCCGCAGCGCATCGCGATGCATATGCTGCGCGACCTGGACAGCAAGAAGCTGTACGGCGCTTTCAACGAGGCGATCCAGGCGAATCACGATGGCGCCGAATTGAAGGCCATGAAGGCGCAACTCAAGCAGATGGGCGACATCTTCAATCAGATCGGCGAGGCCAAGCAGGGTGATGTGATCACGCTCGATTACCAGCCGGTCGGCGGTACGCAGATCAGTTTGAACGGCAAGGTGTACGGCACCGTTGCAGGCGCTGCTTTCAAGCGCGCGCTGTTGAAGATATGGCTGGGCAACAAGCCGGCGCAGGACGATCTGAAGAAGGCGATGCTCGGTGGCTGATGCGCTGTCGCCGGATACGGCAACCGAACATTTCGACGTCGACCACGACTTCGTCGCGCACCTGAACGGCGAATGTCTGGATTGGAACGGCATGGATGGAGCCGCCTTGCAGCAGGCACTGCAGGCGCAGGGTGAGGGCTGGTTCGGGCTGGTCCAGGAGCGCTGCCCGCATCTGTTCGCTGTAGTCCCGGTGTTCATCAGCGATCTGCAGTTGCGCCAGATGGAGCAAGTCATCGCGGCGGCAGAACTGGCGCTGGGTAGGTCGGAAGATGCTGCGCCGCTCGGCGTGTTCTATGGTTACGACTTCCACCTCAACGCGCAGGGCGCGCACCTGATCGAGATCAACACCAACGCGGGCGGTGCATTCCTCAATGCGCTGCTGATCGGCAGCCAGCGTGATGCCACCCTGTATGGCGAGGCGGTGGGAGAGGCCGATCCGGAGCAGGCGTTCATCGACATGTTCCGCAATGAATGGCGTCTGGCGCAAGGCGATGCGCCGTTGCAGTCGGTCGCCATCGTGGATGAGCAACCGGCGTCGCAGTATCTCTATCCGGAATTCCTGTTGGCGCAGAAGATGTTCCAACGCGCAGGTATCGCTGCTTTCACCGCCGATCCGGCGCAGCTGGAGGCGCGCGACGATGGTCTGTATCTGGAAGGCCGCCGCATCGATCTGGTCTACAACCGGCTCACGGATTTCGATTTGGCGCAGCATGTGCATCTGCGGCGAGTGTGGGAACGCAGGCAGGTGGTGTTGACCCCGGGGCCCGCGCATCACGCGAAATATGCGGACAAGCGCAAGCTGGCCTGGCTCACCGATGCCGCCGCACTGCGGGCCGCCGGTGTGGCGGAAGAGGCGATCGAGACCTTGCAGCAGGGTATCCCGCTCACCAGGATCGTGCGGGCGGCAGATGCGGAACGCTGGTGGCCTGAGCGCAAGGAGTGGTTCTTCAAGCCGGTGAGCGGTTATGGCAGCAAGGGCGCCTATCGCGGCGACAAGATGACCAAGCGTGTGTTCGATGAGGTGATGCAGGCCGACTACATCGCGCAGCAGCTGGCGATGCCCGGCGAGCGCAAGGTGTGTTCGGGCGGCGAATCCGTGTCACTGAAATATGACGTGCGGTGCTATGTATATGCCGGACGCGTCCAGATGATCGCCGCCCGACTGTACCAGGGGCAGACCACGAACTTCCGCACACCCGGCGGGGGATTCGCTCTGGTGCGGGTGATTTCTTGAACCTCATTGAATCAATGCGTTAGACGTTTGGTATAGGCTGTTGTATAGGCCGATATATAGGCCGTTCGGCATATTGAACCGGCCGTTTCCTACGCGCAGAATGACCATCCCATCTGGTCTTTTGCAGGAGGTGCATCATGTGGAAACAGGTCGGCAACACGGTTCAACGCAATGCCCCCCCCTTGGTACGTTTCGACGGCATCCGCGCTATTCAGATGCACCTCAACCAAAGATCCAAGGTGGAAGCCTATGTCCATGGCTATTCGACTGAGAAGCCAGAGTTTCCCGAAGATTGTTGTGCAGGTTGCCCGGTCGGCGAGTGGATACACGGCGAGGGTGGCAAGCAATGCAAGGATGTGGCCCTGCTGAACGACCTGCATGAGAGCTGCTATGAGTTCCACGAGGCGGCGACACAGGCATTGCTGCTGGTCGAACTGGGCAAGCGTGAAGCGGCGATGACCATCGTGCGCGGCAGCCGTTTCTTCAAGGATGCTTCGGACCGCTACCAGTCCAATCTGGCAAAACTCCACCTGTCGTTCGAGATGGCCTAGGCACTCCCGCACGCTGCCGATGCGACCCTGAAGGAGTCTGTCATGGACATGACATCCAAGCATCCCGCCCATCCTGATAGCTGGCGATTCAACTGGGGGTTCGCGCTGGATGCGGAATCGCTCAGGATACGCCGGGAGCAGTTGCGTACCAGGATGGAGATGTTCCCGGCCATGGTGTTCAGCCAGATGGCGGTGCAGCCGCTATTCGTCTGGTTGTTCTGGGACCTGGCCTCCCACTCGGCGCTGCTGTTCTGGCTGGCCGTGTCGTTCGCGTTGCATGTGGCGGAGATCGCCAAGTGGAGTTTGCATCGCCACCGGCTCGACACGCTGGCGGAGTGCCGTGATTGGCACCTGCATTTCACTTTCTCCGCGCTGGCTTCCGGTTTGCTGTGGGGCGCAGCCTGTCTGATGTTCTTCCCGGACGACATGTTCTACCAGGGCATACTGATCTGCATCATGCTCGGTCTGGTCGCGGGCGGGGTCGCCATGAACCCGGTCCATCCGCCTGCCTCGTTCGCCTATCTGTTCGGCATCATGCTGCCGCTCATCGGCCGGGTGATGGCGGAGGGCGACACCCTGCACTGGATACTGGCCATGATGCTGCTGCTGTTCTGCATCGTCATGCTGGTGGCGGGCAGGGTGTTGAGCACGACCTTTCAGACCTCTCTGGAGCAGCGTTTCGAGAACCTGACGTTGCTGAAGCAGCTGGAGGCGCAGAAGAACGCGACCGAGTCGGCGCGCGACCAGCTGGAGAAGGCCAATGCCGAGCTGCGCGCGCATGAGAGCAAGCTGGAGCTGATGGTGCAGGATCGCACATCGCAGTTGCGCATGCAGACCGAGGAGGTCGGGCTGATCAAGGATGCCACGATACTGGCGCTATCCTCGCTGGCGGAGACGCGTGACAACGAGACCGGCAACCACATCCGGCGCACACAGCAATACATCCGGTTGCTGGCGCAGCGCCTGCAGCGGCATCCACGCTTCCGGGATTTCCTCAGCGACGAGAATGTGGAACTGCTGTTCAAACTGGCACCGCTGCATGATGTGGGCAAGGTCGGTATCCCGGACCATATCCTGCACAAGCCGGGGAAACTGACCGATGAAGAGTTCGAGATCATGAAGAAACACACCATACTGGGCGGGAATGCGATCGCGGCGGCCGAGAGTCAGGTGAACATCCAGAGCCATTTCCTGCGCGTGGCACGCCAGATCGCGGTCGGGCATCACGAGAAATGGGACGGCAGCGGTTATCCGTACGGACTGGGCGGAGACGACATCCCGATTTCCGCACGGTTGATGGCGCTGGCCGATGTCTATGATGCCTTGTCCTGCGACCGTGTGTACAAGCAGGCCATCGCGCACGAGGAGGTGGTCGACATCATCGCTTCCGGGCGCGACACGCAGTTCGATCGCGACATCGTCGATGCCTTCCTCGGTATCCGGGCCGATTTCTCCCGCATCGCGCGGCGTTTCCGCGACGAAGGGCGCGGCATGGTGCTCGCAGGGTAGTGTTGACGGCGCTGCCCGCTCAGCGGGCCCGGATCACAACGGGGATGCGCTGCCGGCCGAACTGCCCCTCGAACTTGCCGAACCTGCCCGCCAAGGGGCTGCCGCAATGCGTGCATGTCCCCTGTTCGCTGACCGCATATTCCAGTATCCGGTGCCAGTCGCGCACGATCAGCGTCTGTCCGCAGTTCGCGCAATATGTGGTGCCGCCATCCAGGTCATGCACGTTGCCGGTATACACATGATGCAGACCGGCCGCATGGCCGATGTGCCTGGCTTCCGATAGTTTCGCGACCGGTGTGGCGGGGATGGCGGTCATCTTGTAATCGGGGTGGAAGGCCGTGAAATGCAGCGGCACGTCCTGACCTAGCTCCAGTGCGATCCATTCACACATCTGGCCGATCTCATGCGCACTGTCGTTGTATCCCGGGATCAGCAGGGTGGTCAGTTCCACCCATACATCGGTCTCCCTGCACAGATACTGCAAGGTCTCCAGCACCGGCTGCAGGTGGGCACCGGTCTGTTTGAAATAGAACTCGTCGGTGAAGGCTTTCAGGTCGACGTTGGCCGCGTCCATGCCGGCGTAGAACTCGGCCCGGGGTTGTGCATGGATGTAACCCGCCGTCACCGCCACCGTCTTCACGCCGACCGCATGACAGGCGTCCGCCACATCCATCGCATACTCGGCGAAGATCACAGGGTCGTTGTAGGTGAAGGCCACGCTCTTGCAATCGAGGTCTACGGCACTGGCGGCGATGGCCTGCGGGGTGGCTTGATCGGCCAAGCGGTCGAAACTGCGCGCCTTGGAGATGTCCCAGTTCTGGCAGAACTTGCAGGCGAGGTTGCAGCCGGCTGTTCCGAACGACAGGATGCTGCTGCCGGGATAGAAGTGGTTGAGCGGTTTCTTCTCGATGGGGTCGACGCAGAAGCCGGAACTGCGACCATAGGTGGTGAGCACCATCGCGTCGTTGATGCGGCCGCGCACGAAGCACGCGCCGCGCTGCCCCTCCTGCAGCTTGCAGTCGCGCGGGCACAGGTCGCACTGGATACGGCCGTCTTCCAGCCGGTGCCAGTAGCGTGCGGGGTAGCGTTCCTCGATGCCGATCGGTTCGTCCATCTCATGCTCCTTCGCTGAATTTCTGCACGTTGTAGCGCGAGAGGCGGATATCGTCGGACCAGAAGTCGGCAGGCAGTCCCGCTTTCTCTTTCAGGTGGCCGAGGAAATCCGCAGGCTCGGGCAACTGCGCCCAGACCTGAGGCAGATAGGTGGCGCGGCTGCGGCCATATTCGAGGATCACGCCGTCCCGGCCGGGATGGAGTCGGGCCAAGGCATCCGCCTCGCTCTTGAAGCTGACGGGCTCGGGCGTGCTGAGCAGGGAGACTTCTATCTGCACTTCTGCGAACTCCTCTTTGCCCAGTGGCGGGAAGCGCGGGTCGCGGAATGCGGCAGCTACGGCGTTGTGGCGCACATCGTCATACAGCGCGCGATGAGCCTCCAGGCTGCCGATGCAGCCGCGCAGCCGGCCGTGCAAGTTCAATGTCACGAAGGTCGCGCCGTCCTGCGCCAGCCAGTCACTGCGTGGCAGGTCGTGCGAATCGAAGCCCAGCTCGCGGGCGATGGCGGCGCGCGCCAGTCGCAGCAATGTCAGTCCATGTTGTTCATCATTCATGGCCGTTCTCCTCGCAAAAGGCAAAGGCCGCATAACCGACCACGCCATCGCGCGGCCCGGCGGTGTCGCCCGAGTTGCGCAGGTCGAGCAGATGCGGCGTGAGGTGATGCCGGCGAGCGGCGAGCAGCAGGCCGTTGACCGGTGTCGCGCCGCATGCCTCGTCGTGCGTGATGCCGGGGCGCAGCGCAAGGATGTCTTGGGCGGTCTTCTGGTCGACCAGTCTGGAAACCTCATAAGGCAGATAGTGGGAGAGATCCGAACTGATCACGATCAGCGTCTCTGTTCCGCCCCAGAGTCGCAGCAGGACTTCGGCGACGTCTTCCGTACGGGCATCGCCCACCGCCAGCGGCAGCAGGGTGAAGTCGTTCAGCGCGATTTGCAGGAACGGCAACTGGACCTCCAGTGCGTGCTCGAAGGCATGTGCCTGGGCGCTGACCGTGATCTGGGGCAGGTCGGCGATGGCGCGCATGGCGTCCGTGTCCAGCGCGACGGGGCCCAGCGGTGTGGAGAAGGTGTCCGCATCGGGCAGGGCCATGCCGTGTACCGGGACGCGGTGGGTAGGGCCCAGCAGGATCACCCGGCGGATGCGGGAGGCGATCGTTCGCAGGCTGGCATAGGCGCTGGCGGCGACCGGACCGGAATACATGTATCCGGCATGGGGGACGATCAGTGCCTTGGGTGTCAGGTCACTCGCGGCAGGGGAGGCCAGCAAGGCGCGCACATCTGCGGCCAGGGTGTTGGCATCGGCCGGATAGAAGGATCCGGCGACAGCAGGCGGACGTGTGTTCGGCATGACGACTCCCTTCGGGGAATTGCATGCGCCCAGCATAGGACGCCGGGCCCCGCCGGGCAAGCAGGAATTCTCGGGCTAGGTGGCGGGGTCGTCGGTCATGCCGCACTTGGTCAGCGGATAGCCGGCCTTGCGCAGTTCTACCGCCGATCGGGCCAGTTCCTCGGCGGAGGATTTTGCTTCTGCCGATGAGCTGGCGTTATGTTCCACCAGCGCGGTGATGCGCTCCAGACTTTCGGCCACCTGTTTGCCGGCCGCGGTCTGGTCGCTCGACGCTTTGGCGATGTGGTCGACGCGCGAAGCGACGTTGACCGAGGCGCTCATGATCTCCTTCAGACCGTCGCCGTTCTTGCGTATCAGGTCTATGCTCTGGCTCACCTTGCTGACGGAGTGTTCCATGGAAGCCACGGCCGTGTCGGAGATGGCGGTGATCTCGCCGATGTTGCGCGTGATGTCGGTGGTGCTGTTGGCGGTGCGTTCGGCCAGCTTGCGAACCTCGTCGGCGACTACCGCGAAGCCGCGCCCCTGCTCGCCCGCACGCGCCGCTTCGATGGCTGCGTTCAGCGCCAGCAGGTTGGTCTGGTCGGCGATCTCCTTGATGGTGTCTGCGATCGCGCCGATGCGCTGGATGGCCTGACCCAGATCGGAGATGGTCTTGCTGGATGACTGCACGGTATTGGCCACTTCGCCGGTCGCTTCGATGCTCAGCTCCATGTTGCGGTTGTTCTCCTCCACCACGCGCTGCATGGCTTTGGCGTCCTGCAGCGAATCGTTCGCCATGTGCGAGACCTCCTCTACCGACAGGCTGAACTGCTCCATGGAGCGTGTGATCTGCTGGATGTTGTCGCGTTCGTTCACGGCATTGTCGGCCACCGTGCTCACCCGCTGGTCCATCTCGGTGATGCGCCCCTGTATCTTCTTCACCGGCGTGACGATCTCGTCCACCGTGGTGCGCAGATAGGTCTGCATGGTCTGGATCTCGCACAGTAACTGGCCCATCTCGTCCCGCGTGGAGATGTCCAGCTGGCCGTCCAGATTGCCTTCCATGATGTTGCGGAACTCGCTGCGCACGGCCGCCGCCGGCGTGCGCACGTAGCGTTTGACCGAGAAGCCGATGAAGAAATACAGGAACACGTGCAGGGCGACCTGGCCGAGCACGGTCTGCACTTCCATATGGTTGATGCGGGCATAGTCGGGGGCGAGGTCTATCGTCACGTCCGACGCGCCGAGTATGGTGCCTTCCTCGGTCTGGTGACAGCCGGTGCAGTCGGTGCCGTGGAAGTCCTTGCTGGCGGCATAGGGGGTGATGACGCGCAGCATGGGATTGCCCTGCGCATCTTTGCCGAAAGTGATGCGCGCCTGCTTGCTGGCGATCACTTCGCGCTGCACCTCGTCCTTGAGCTGCTCTTCCGGTAACCCCGGCCCGTACAGATCGACGACGGGTTGGGCGCGGACCAGTTGCACCGACTTGATGTTCACACCGGTGCTGATCTTGTGCAGCAGCAGTTTGCGGTTCTCGGTCTCGCTGATCTGTCCGGTGACCATCAGCAGGTTGGCGCCGTCGATGATCTCGTTGGCTACCTGTGCACCTTTCTCTTCCGCCAGGATCCTGGATTCTTCGCGCAGGTTGGCCGAGACGAATATCTGCGCGCCGGAAAGCACGACCACCAGCGACATCTGGATCAGGAATTGCAGCTTGCTGATCAGCGACCAGTTCTTGAATTTGTAGCGTTCATAGCGGGAGACGATCTGCTGTCCGCTGTTGCGCAGCCCGGCGTACAGCGATTCGGTGGCCGCCACGTCGTCGCGGGAAGGGGGGCGGCGCACCGAGACATATCCCGTGATGTTGCCGTTCTCGATGATGGGTGCCACAGTGGCATGCACCCAGTAGTGGTCGCCGTTCTTGCAGCGGTTCTTCACCAGTCCGCGCCACGGGTGTTCGTCTTTCAGGGTGTCCCACAGCCACTTGAAAGCCTGTGGCGGCATGTCGGGGTGGCGCACGATGTTGTGGCTCTTGCCGATCAGCTCATCCCGTGCATAGCCGGAGATGCGCACGAAGGCATCGTTCACATAGGTGATGATGCCTTTGGTGTCGGTCTTGGAAATGAGCACCGTCCCGGCCGGGAACGGCACTTCCTTCTGCGAGACGTAAGCGGTCCTGTTTTGCATGCTGTGCCTTCCCCCCTGAAGACTTGCGATGTAGAGACCCTATCGGCCGGAACCCCGTAAAGTTTAGGGCTATTCCGTCGCGGTGTCGGTGCTTCAGCCCAGCAGGTGCTTCACATGCGAACGTTCTTCCGTCAATTCCTTGTGGCTATCCATCATGTGTTTGCGTCCCAGCTCGCTGATGGGCAGGCCTTGCACGATCTCGTAGTGACCGTTGCGGCAGGTCACCGGGAAGCCGTACATCACCCCCTCGGGGATGCCGTAGCTGCCGTCGGAAGGAACGCTCATGGTGACCCAGTCGTTGTGGTGCGAACGCAGCAGCCAGTCATGCATATGGCTGATGGCGGCATTGGCCGCGCTGGCCGCGCTGGACAGGCCGCGTGCCTCGATCACCGCCGCGCCGCGCTTCTGCACGGTGGGGATGAAATCGTCCTCGATCCAGCCTTCCCAGTTGTTCTGTTTCAATACATCGATCACTTTGCGTCCGCGTATCTCCGCATGCGACAGGTCGGGATATTGCGTGCCGGAGTGGTTGCCCCACACCACCATCTTCTTGATGTCCTGTATCGGTTGGAACAGCTTGAGTGCCACCTGGGTGATGGCGCGGTTGTGGTCCAGGCGCATCATGGCGGTGAAGTTCTTAGGGTCGAGGTCGGGCGCGTTCTTCATGGCGATCAACGCGTTGGTGTTGGCCGGGTTGCCGACCACCAGCACCTTGACGTGGCGGGCGGCGACCTCGTTCAGGATGCGCCCCTGTTCGGAGAAGATGGCACCGTTGGCCTGCAGCAGGTCGCTGCGCTCCATGCCTTTGGCGCGCGGGCGCGCGCCCACCATCAGCACCACTTCGGTATCGCGGAAGGCGACACGCGGATCATCGGTGGTGATGATCTGTTGCAGCATGGGGAAGGCGCAGTCCTCCAGCTCCATGGCGACGCCGCGCAAGGCTTGCTGCGCGGGCGTGATGTCGAGCAATTGCAGGATGACGGGCTGCTCCCGGCCCAGCATGTCGCCGTTCGCGATGCGGAACAGCATGTTGTAACCGATCTGGCCTGCGGCGCCGGTGATGGTGACACGGACGGGTGCTTTCATGGCTTCCTCCTGCGGATGGGCGTGCTTGGCATTCTGCCAGTGTTCCGTGCGCAGCGGAAGGAAGCGTTCAGCGGTTCGGCTTCGGGACGGGGATGATGAGCGATTTGTGGCCGAACGCGCGCAGGCCGAGGGTGCTGCAGGCCAGGCTGGCCGGCTCCGTGGCGATCATCGTCGCGAGGACGATGCGTTGCGGGTTCTGCGCGGTGGGCTCGAAGAAGTGGATGCTCTCCACGGTCCCGAAAGTGCCCAGCACTTGCTGGATGAGACGCGTGATCTCCTCTTCGCTATCCAGTTCGGCGAGGCGGCTGAGCATGTCAGACTTTCTTTTTGGGCGCTTGCGCGTGCAGGATCTGCACGTAGCGATCCACCAGTTTGCGCGTCTGTGAAGAGACGCCGAGCTGGATACTGCGGCGATCGCTGGCGCTGCGGTTGCGAGTGAGGATGCCGGCTTCGACCAGTGCATGCACTCTGCGTTGGGTGGTAGAAGTCGAGGTGATGCCGATCAGCAGCAGGCACTTCAGAGTCAATGGCTCTCCCATATCCTCGTGATAACCGACCTCGATCACGATGTCGAAATCCTCATGGGAGCGCAGGTGCGGCATGCGTGCCTTCTCGAATTCCCTGATTGTTTTTAGTCTTTTGAAGGCGGTCATGGTCTGCATTTTCTTCGAATGTAAAGTTATGGCAAGGTCGATTGCATATCATTTTGGTGTCTATCGCGAGCGGCCTAATGTGAGCATTGGAAAATTCAATACTCGTTACCGGGTGCCGTATTGATATCTAAATCCGTCGCTTCGGGTGTAACATTGCGGCACTCGATCTTGGTAGTGGAAAAGGACATGAACAAGACACGCCCCAAACATCTAGCACTGCACAAGATCAAGTTGCCGTTGGCCGGTTATGTCTCCATCCTGCATCGCTTCTCCGGTGCGATCCTGTTCCTGGCTTTGCCCCTGTTGCTCGCCATGCTCGACCAGAGTCTGCGCTCAATCGAGACTTTCACCAACCTTGCAGAATATCTGGATCATGCATTGGTCAAGCTTGCCCTGATCGGATTGATGTGGGCTTTCCTGCATCATTTTTGCGCGGGTCTGCGCTATCTGGCGATCGACCTGCATCTGGTGCACGGACTGAGCGGCGCGCGCGCCAGTAGCCGCTGGGTGTTGGCGGTGAGTCTGGCATTGACCGTTCTCCTGGGAGTGAAGCTATGGTGAATCGTATCGTGACCGGCGCGCATTACGGTCTGCGCGACTGGCTGGTGCAGCGTGTCACTGCAGTGGTGATGGCTGTCTATGTGCTGGCGCTGGCCGCTTGGGCGCTTTGGCAACCGGCGCTCGGTTACGACGTCTGGACCGAGTTGTTCTCCGGCAACATGATGCGATCCTTCTCGCTGCTGTTCCTGCTCAGTCTTTTCTATCATGCATGGATAGGCGTGCGTGACATCGTGATGGATTATGTGAAGCCGGCCGGCGTGCGGCTGCTCATCCATGTACTGGTGATCCTCGTGCTCATCCTGTATGTGATCTGGTCGGTGCAAATTCTTTGGGGCATGTGATGGCGGTCAACAAGAGAACATTCGATGTGGTGGTGGTGGGAGCGGGCGGCGCCGGCATGCGTGCAGCGCTGACCCTGTCGCAGGCCGGGCTCAAGGTTGCTGTATTGTCCAAGGTGTTTCCCACGCGTTCGCACACCGTCGCAGCGCAGGGTGGCATCGCCGCTTCGCTGGGAAACGTCAACGAGGACAACTGGCACTGGCACATGTACGACACCGTGAAGGGGTCGGACTATCTGGGCGACCAGGACGCCATCGAATACATGTGCCGCGCCGCACCGGAAGTGGTGTACGAACTGGAGCATTTCGGCATGCCCTTCGACCGGCTCGATTCCGGCAAGATCTACCAGCGCCCCTTCGGCGGCCACATGCAGGACTACGGCAAGAACCCGGTGCCGCGCGCCTGCGCCGCCGCCGACCGCACCGGCCACGCCTTGCTGCACACGCTGTACCAGCAGAACGTCAAGGCCAACACCAATTTCTTCGTGGAGTGGATGGCGCTGGACCTGATCCGCGACCAGGACGGTGACGTGCTGGGTGTGGTGGCGATGGAGATCGAGACTTCCGAAGTGATGATCCTGCAGGCGCGCGCGACCCTGTTCGCCACCGGCGGCGCAGGTCGTATCTTCTCCGCCAGCACCAATGCCTACATCAATACCGGCGACGGCCTCGGCATGGCGGCGCGCGCGGGCATCCCGCTCGAAGACATGGAATTCTTCCAGTTCCACCCGACCGGCGTGCACGGTGCGGGCGTGCTGATCACCGAAGGCGTGCGCGGCGAGGGTGGCTACCTGGTGAACAAGGACGGCGAACGTTTCATGCCGCGTTATGCGCCGACCGCGAAAGACCTGGCCAGCCGCGACGTGGTGTCGCGCGCGATGGCCACCGAGATCAAGGAAGGTCGCGGTTGCGGCCCGCATGGCGACCATGTGTTGCTCAAGCTCGATCATCTTGGCGATGAAGTGATCCGTCACCGCCTGCCCGGCATCCGTGACATCGCACTCAAGTTCGCGCATGTCGATCCCTCCAAGGCCCCCATCCCCGTTGTGCCGACCGCGCACTACATGATGGGCGGCATCCCCACCAACTACCATGGTCAGGTGGTGGCACCACACGGCACCGGGCCGGACGTGGTGGTGCAAGGCTTCTACGCGGTGGGCGAGTGCGCCTGCGTGTCGGTGCACGGTGCCAACCGACTCGGCTGCAACTCGCTGCTCGACCTGATCGTGTTCGGTCGCGCCGCCGCGCGCCAGGTCATCGAAGACCTGAAGGCCAATCCTAACCACAAGCCGCTGCCGGCCGACGCAGCCGACCGTCCGCTGGCGCGACTGGCCAGACTGGAAGAGCAGAAGAACGGTGAGAGCGTCGCGGAAGTCGGTGATGCGATGCGCAAAGTGATGCAGACGCATTGCGGCGTGTTCCGTTTCCCGGATCTGCTCGCGGAAGGCGTGACGAAGATCCGCGAAGTCGCCGAGCGCGTGAAGACCACCGAGATCAAGGACAAGAGCAAGGTCTTCAATACGGCGCGCGTCGAGGCGCTGGAACTGGACAATCTGATCGAAGTGGCTCAGGCCACCATGACCGCTGCCGAGGCGCGCAAGGAAAGCCGCGGTGCGCATGCGCGCGAGGACTTCCCCGAGCGCGACGACAAGAACTGGCTCAAGCACTCGCTGTATTTCAGCGAAGGAAAACGTCTGGATTACAAACCGGTCCGCCTGAAGCCGCTGACGGTGGAAACCTTCCCGCTCAAGGCGCGGGTGTACTAGGAGGCGGCGATGAGATCTAGTTACGGCCGCTACGCTTCACATCGGCTTCGCCGATATGAGCCTGCACTGAAACTTCGTGCAGCCATGCCGTTCCTTCGAGGGATATAGTCATGTCTGCACTTCGTTTTAGAATCTATCGCTACAACCCGGAAGCCGACACTGCGCCCTACATGCAGGACTACGAGCTGGAGATGACGAACCACGACGCCATGCTGCTCGATGCATTGATGCTGTTGCGCCAGCAGGACGATAGCCTGGGCTTCCGCAAGTCCTGCCGTGAGGGCGTGTGCGGTTCGGACGCGATGAATATCAACGGGCGCAACGGGCTGGCTTGCATCACGCCGCTGTCCTCGCTCAGGCAGCCGATCGAGATACGTCCTTTGCCCGGCCTGCCGGTGATCCGCGACCTGATCGTGGACATGACGCAGTTCTTCAAGCAGTACCATTCGATCAAGCCGTATCTGGTGAACAACGATCCGCCGCCGGAGACCGAGCGCCTGCAGTCACCCAAGGACAGGGCGGAACTGGATGGCTTGTACGAATGCATCCTGTGTGCCTGCTGCACGACCGCCTGCCCCTCGTTCTGGTGGAACCCGGACAAGTTCGTCGGGCCGTCGGGTCTGTTGCAGGCCTACCGTTTCCTTGCCGATACGCGCGACCAGGATACGGCGGCGCGGCTGGACAATCTGGAAGACCCGTATCGCCTGTTCCGTTGTCATACCATCATGAATTGTGTGGACGTCTGTCCCAAGGAATTGAACCCGACGGAAGCTATCGGCAAGATCAAGGATATGATGGTAAAGAGGATGGTATAAGGATGCGATGCTGATGCAGCCTGTCGATCCGGTTTTTTTGGAGCGGGTGCGCTGGCGTTGCCGGCGCGGCATGCTCGAGATGGACATTCTGCTGGGGCGTTTCGTCGCACAGCGGTATGCGCAACTGGACGCGCAGCAGCGCGCAGCTTTCGATGAGTTGCTGGATCTGCCGGACACCGATCTGTGGGACATGGTGCGCGGTGAGAAAGAGCCGGAACAGGCGCGTCAGCGCGAAGTGCTGGAATGGATAAAACAGGTTTGAGGGGGAAGAGATGAATATGGAAACCAATCGTATCGCGACATTGACACTGGATGACGGGCGCACGCTCGAATTGCCGATTCTGAAAGGCACGTTGGGGCCGGATGTGATCGACATCCGCAATCTGGGCAAAGCCGGACTGTTCACCTACGACCCGGCATTCTTTTCCACATCCAGCTGTATCTCCGAGATCACCTTCATCGATGGAGATGCCGGTCTGCTGTATTACCGGGGCTATCCGATCGAGCAGCTGGCCGACAAATCGGACTTCCTGGAAGTCTGTCATCTGCTGCTCAACGGGGAGCTGCCGACCGCCGAGCAGAAGGCTGAATTCATCCGCAATATCACGCGTCACACCATGGTGCACGACCAGCTGGCGCGTTTCCTCAACGGCTTCCGCCGCGACGCGCACCCGATGGCAGTGATGGTGGGCGTGGTCGGCGCGTTGTCGGCGTTCTATCACGATTCGCTCGACATCAATAACCCGCAGCATCGCGTGGTGTCCGCGCACCGCCTGCTGGCCAAGGTGCCGACCATCGCGGCCATGGCTTACAAGTACAACGTGGGCGAACCCTTCATGTATCCGCAGAACCGCCTGAGCTATGTGGAGAACTTCATGTACATGATGTTCGCCACCCCGGCCGAGGAATATGTGCCCAATCCGGTACTGGTGAGGGCGCTGGAGCGCATCTTCATCCTGCATGCCGACCATGAGCAGAACGCATCGACCTCGACCGTGCGACTGGCCGGATCAAGCGGAGCCAGCCCGTTCGCCTGCATCGCCTCCGGCATCGCGGCGCTGTGGGGGCCGGCGCACGGCGGGGCCAATGAGGCCGCGCTGAAGATGCTGGAAGAGATCGGCGATGTGTCGCGCGTGGCGGAATATGTGCAGGGGGTGAAGGACAAGAAATACCGCCTGATGGGCTTCGGCCACCGCGTGTACAAGAACATGGATCCGCGCGCGAGCGTGATGCGCCAGACCTGCTACGAGGTGCTGAAGGAGCTCAAGCTGGAGAACAACAAACTGTTCGAACTGGCGATGGAGCTGGAGAAGACGGCGCTGAACGATCCCTACTTCATCGAGCGCAAGCTGTATCCGAACGTGGACTTCTATTCCGGCATCGTGCTGCGCGCCATCGGCATCCCGACCAATATGTTCACCGTGATCTTCGCTGTGGCCCGCACCATAGGCTGGGTGTCGCAGTGGAACGAGATGGTGGCCGACGCCGAGCAGAAGATCGGACGTCCGCGCCAGTTGTACCGTGGTGCGGTGCGCCGGGATTTCGTGCCGGTGGACAAGCGCTGATCGGAAACGCGATGACCGCCCCGGAACGCAGCTATCTGCAAGCGATGCAAGACAGTTCGCCGCTGTTCGGCGGCAACAATGCGTTCCTGGAGGGATTGTACGAGGACTACCTGCGCGATCCCGGCAGTGTGCCGCCGGAATGGCGCGAGTATTTCGGCAAGTTGCAGTCGACCGGCGCGCAGGCGGATGTGGCGCACACCCCGATCCGGCAAGGGCTGGCACTCGATACGGCGGCGGCCGCACATCCATCCGTCGCGCAGACAGAGGAGATGCGCAAGCAGGCTTCGGTACTGCAGCTGATCAATGCGCATCGCTTCCTCGGCGTGCGCGCTGCCGACCTCGATCCGCTCGCGCGGCATGTTAAGCCGGAGGTCGCAGAACTCAATCCGTCCTACTACGACCTCTCCGAGTCGGACATGAACACCCTGTTCAACACCGGTTCGCTGGTGGGCGGCGCGCGCATGACGCTGCGCGACATCCTGCAGCGGCTGCGCCGCATCTACTGCGGCAGCGTCGGTGCGGAATACATGTATATCAACAATGTGGCGCAGAAACGCTGGATCCAGTCGCGCCTGGAGGGCGAGCAGGGGCAGCCCGACTATCCGGCCGAGACGCGCCGCGCCATCCTTGCACAGCTCACGGCCGCCGAAGGGCTGGAGCGTTACCTGCATACCAAATATGTCGGGCAGAAGCGCTTTTCGCTGGAGGGCGGCGAGACGCTGATCCCGCTGCTGCATCACCTGCTGCAGCGCGCGGGCAAGCAGGGCGTGAAGGAATCCGTCATCGGCATGGCGCACCGTGGCCGTCTGAACGTGCTGGTGAACACTCTGGGCAAGCAGCCCAAGAACCTGTTCGCCGAATTCGAAGGCATCCATCACGAACACCTGACCTCCGGCGATGTGAAATACCACCAGGGATTTTCGTCCGACATCGACACGCCGGGCGGGCCCATGCACGTCACGCTGGCTTTCAATCCTTCCCATCTGGAGATCGTGAATCCGGTGGTGGAGGGTTCGGTACGCGCCCGCCAGCATCGACGCAAGGACACAAAGGGCAAGGAAGTGCTGCCGATATTGCTGCACGGCGATGCCGCATTCGCAGGGCAGGGGGTGAACCAGGAGACGTTCAACCTGTCGCAGACGCGCGGCTACAAGACTGGCGGCACGGTGCACATCGTCATCAACAACCAGATCGGTTTCACCACCTCGATGGCGCAGGATGCGCGCTCGTCGCAGTATTGCACCGACGTGGCGAAGATGGTCGAGGCGCCGGTGTTCCACGTCAACGGCAATGATCCCGAGGCCGTGCTGATGGTGACCGAGCTGGCTTTCGACTTCCGCCAGCAGTTCAGCAAGGACGTTGTGATCGATATGGTGTGCTTCCGCAAACTGGGGCACAACGAACAGGACGAGCCGCTGGTCACCCAGCCTTTCATGTATGGCTACATCAACAAGCATCCCGGCATGCGCGCCCTGTATGGGAAGAAGCTGGTGGAGTCGGGCGTGATCGGCGCGGGGGAACCTGATGCCATGGTCGCCGATTACCGCAGTGCGCTGGATGAGGGGCGCAACCCGATCGCCAAGGTCATTCCCGACTACCATTTCGAGTATGGCGTGAGCTGGGCCAAATACCGGGGCGATGTGCCCTGGAACATCCCGCTCGATACCGGAGTCTCGCGCGAGCGTCTGCAGCAGCTGGCCGAACGGTTGACGGCCATACCCGAAGGTTTCAAATTGCATTCGCGCGTCGAGAAGATCGTCGGCGACCGCTCGGCGATGGGCAAGGGCGAGATGGCGCTGGATTGGGGCATGGCCGAGAACCTGGCTTATGCCACGTTGCTTACTGAAGGTTATGCGGTGCGCTTGTCCGGCGAGGATTGCGAACGCGGCACCTTCTTCCACCGTCACGCGGTGTGGCATGACCAGAATCGCACGCAATGGGACAAGGGTTATCACGTACCGCTGCAGAACCTGACGCCCGACCAGTCCGACTTCGTGGTCATCAATTCCATCCTGTCGGAGGAGGCGGTGCTCGGCTACGAGTACGGCTATGCCACAGCCGAACCGGAGACGCTGACCATCTGGGAGGCGCAGTTCGGGGATTTCGCCAACGGGGCTCAGGTCGTCATCGACCAGTTCATCACCTCCGGCGAAGCCAAGTGGGGCAGGCTGTGCGGTCTGGTGATGCTGTTGCCGCACGGCTATGAGGGACAGGGGCCGGAACACTCCTCGGGGCGCATCGAGCGTTATCTGCAACTGTGCGCGGACTACAACATCCAGGTGTGCATCCCCTCCAACTCGGCGCAGATATTCCATCTGCTGCGCCGCCAGATGCTGCGCCCCACGCGCAAACCGCTGGTGGTGTTCACGCCCAAGAGCCTGCTGCGCAGCAAGGACGCCTCGTCGCCGCTGGAAGACCTGACGCATGGCGGCTTCCTGCCGGTGATCCCGGAGGTGGAGTCGCTGGATGCGGGCAAGGTGCGTCGCATCATCGCCTGTAGCGGCAAGGTGTATTACGATCTGGTCAAAGGGCGCGGCGAGCGCGGTATCAGCGATATGGCGATCATCCGCATCGAGCAGCTCTATCCTTTCCCGCACGACGAGTTCGCTGCACAGGTCGCGGCCTATCCGAATGCCACGGAAGTCGTGTGGTGTCAGGAAGAGCCTGGCAATCAGGGAGCCTGGCACCGCATCCAGCATTACCTGCTGCGCCACATGCGCAAGGGCATGCGCCTCGACTACGCCTTGAGGCCATCGTCCGCGTCACCTGCAGCGGGTTATCTCGCCATCCACAACGAACAACAGAAAGCCGTGGTCGAGGCCGCCTTCCGCCCCGATCTGGACGTCAAGAACCGACCAGGAGCACACCGCCATGAGCATCATTGAAGTCAAAGTTCCGCAACTTTCTGAATCCGTTTCCGAAGCGACATTGCTGACCTGGAACAAGAAGGTCGGCGAGCCGGTCAGCGAAGGCGAGAACCTGATCGACATCGAGACCGACAAGGTGGTGCTGGAGCTTCCGGCGATCAAGAGCGGTGTGCTGAGTCGCATCCTCAAGGAGAGCGGTTCGCAGGTGGTGAGCGGCGAGGTCATCGCGCAGATCGATTCCGCTGCCACAGTCGCCGCACCCGCACCTGTTGTGGCTGCGTCACCAGCCGAGCCAGCCCCCAAGGAGGCGCCCGCCGCGGCATCGCCTTCCGCGCGCAAACTGGCACACGCACACGATGTCGATGCGGCCAGCCTGAAAGGCAGCGGCAAGCATGGTCTGGTCACCAAGGAAGATGTATTGAGCGCGGTTCAATCCAAATCCGCTGCGGCTCCGGCTTCGGTGAGTACAGCAACGGGCGAAGGGCGCACCGAGCAACGCGTGCCGATGACGCGCATCCGCCAGCGCATCGCCGAGCGCCTGCTGCAATCGCAGGCCAATGCCGCCATCCTGACCACCTTCAACGAGGTGAACATGCAGCCGGTGATGGAGCTGCGCAGTCGCTACAAGGATGCTTTCGAGAAGAAGCATGGGGTGAAACTCGGCTTCTCCTCGTTCTTCGTTAAAGCGGCAGTGCATGCGCTGAAGAAGTTCCCGGTCGTCAACGCGTCGGTGGATGGCACGGATGTGCTGTACCACAACTACTTCGACATCGGTGTTGCCATCGGTAGCGAGCGCGGACTGGTGGTGCCCATCATCCGTGACGCGGACAAGTTGTCCTTCGCCGATATCGAGCGCCGTATCGCCGATTTCGCCGCGCGCGCCAAGGACGGCAAGATCGGCATGGACGAACTGGCTGGCGGGACATTCTCGATCACCAACGGCGGGGTGTTCGGCTCCATGCTTTCCACCCCCATCATCAACCCGCCGCAGAGCGCCATCCTCGGCATCCACGCCACCAAGGACAGACCGGTCGCCGAGAACGGACAGGTCGTCATCCGTCCCATGAACTACCTCGCCGTCTCCTACGACCACCGCATCATCGACGGCCGCGAAGCGGTGCAGTTCCTGGTCGCGATCAAGGAATACCTGGAGATGCCGGGGCTGGTGCTGCTGGATCTGTGATGACTACTTTCCGCGCTTTCCGCATCTTCGAAGAGGACGGCAAGTCCCAAGGCAGGCTGGTCGATCTGCGCCTGGATGATCTCGACCCGGGCGAGCTGGTCATCCGTGTCTACCACTCCGGTGTGAACTACAAGGATGCCTTGGCGGCGACCGGCGCAGGAAAAGTGATCCGCCGTTTCCCATGCGTGGGCGGTATCGATATGTCCGGCGTGGTTGAGCATTCATCGGACAGCCGTTTCAAGGCGGGCGATGCCGTGCTGGTCACCGGCTACGATCTGGGTGTGGCGCATGACGGCGGCTTTGCCGAATATGCGCGTGTGCCTGCGGATTGGGCGGTGCCGTTGCCGGTCGGCTTGACCCTGTTCGAGGCGATGGCGCTGGGCACGGCCGGTTTCACGGCGGCGCTGGCGATCCACCGGCTGGAGCAGAACGAATTGACGCCGGACAAGGGCAAGGTCATCGTCACCGGCGCGACCGGCGGTGTGGGCAGTCTGGCAGTGCAGATGCTGGCGCAACTGGGTTATCACGTGGTGGCGCTGACCGGCAAGGAAAGCGAGCAGGATTTCCTGTTGGAGCTGGGGGCGAGCGAAGTGTTATTGCGTGGCAGCATCGACATGCACAGCACGCGTCCGCTGGAAAAAGGACTGTGGGCGGCAGCGCTGGATGCGGTGGGCGGTGATACGCTGGCCTGGCTGACGCGCACCATGCAACTGGAAGGTGCCATCGCCAGTTTCGGCAATGCCGGCGGCGCGGCGTTGAACACCACGGTGTTCCCGTTCATCCTGCGCGGGGTGAAGCTGCTCGGTGTGGATTCGGCCGCCACCGTGATGCCGTTGCGCAAACGATTGTGGGGCCGGCTGGCTTCCGACTTGCGGCCCAATGGCCTGGATAAGATCGCCCATACCATTCCACTGAGCGGGTTGTCGCAAGCCTGCGAGCAATTGATCGCAGGCAAGGCACGCGGGCGGGCGGTGGTCGATTGCGCTGCCAAGTGAGGGTCGCTCGGTTATAATCCGCGCCCCTCGAAGCCATCAGGCTTCGAATGCGAAAGTGGCGGAATTGGTAGACGCACTGGATTTAGGTTCCAGCGCCGCAAGGCGTGAGAGTTCGAGTCTCTCCTTTCGCACCAGTCATATCCCCTGCTTTTCGCCAAGTATTCATACCTTCACATTGTTCTGTCAGCATTTACAGGCTATATTGCATCACAGGAGCGATAAATGCCGAACGAAAGCCAGAACAAGCGCGCCGTATTAGAAGCGCGTCACCATGACCCCTTTTCATACCTGGGGTTGCACCGATCCAAATCAGAATACATATTCCGGGTGTTCCAGCCTTATGCCACCGAAGTTTCGGTGTTCGACGGCAAGGCATGGCTGCAACTGGAGCGTGTCGATGCAGCAGGACTGTTCGAATGGCGTGGCAAACAGGCTTTGCCTGTACCTTGCCGTTTGCGGCTGAACTATTTCAACCATCTGCTGGAAGTGCATGATGCCTTTACCTTTGGCAGCAGCATCAGCGAACACGACCTGCATCTGTTCTCGGAAGGCACGCTACAGCAGGCCTACCGTACGCTGGGCTCGCATCATATGGAGTTGCAGGGAGTGTGGGGCGTGCGTTTCGCGGTGTGGGCACCGAATGCGGAACGTGTCAGCGTGGTGGGGGATTTCAACGGCTGGGATGGTCGCGTGCATCCTATGCGTTCCTTGGGCAGCAGCGGCATCTGGGAGATATTCATCCCGGATATCGGCATCGGCGAGTTGTACAAGTTCGAGATCCGCAGCCGCCACAGCGGTGCCTTGCTGACCAAGACCGATCCCTATGGCTTCAGTTTCGAGATGCGTCCTGGAACGGCATCGCGCGTGGTTTCGCTGGCCAACCATGACTGGCGGGATGAAAGCTGGATGACGGAACGTGCAGCGTGCGACTGGCAACATCGACCGCTGAACATTTACGAGGTGCACGCCGGTTCCTGGAAGCGGCATTGGGATGGGCGTTTCTACAATTTCCGCGAACTTGCCGATACGCTGGTGCCCTACGTGCAAGAGATGGGCTATACGCATATCGAGCTGATGCCGGTCAGCGAGCATCCGCTGGATGAATCCTGGGGTTATCAGACCACCGGCTATTTCGGTGTCACCAGCCGCTTCGGCACGCCGGACGATTTCCGCTATTTCGTCGATTGCTGCCACTTGGCGGGCATCGGCGTGATCCTCGACTGGGTGCCGGCGCATTTCCCGAAAGACAGCTGGGCGCTGGCGCATTTCGACGGTACCGCCTTGTATGAACATGAGGACCCGCGCCTGGGCGAGCACCAGGACTGGGGCACGCTGATCTTCAACTACGGTCGCAACGAGGTGCGCAACTTCCTGCTGACCAACGCCTATTTCTGGCTGAAAGAATTCCATATCGACGGTCTGCGTGTGGATGCGGTGGCTTCCATGCTGTATCTGGACTACTCGCGCGAGGCGGGCCAGTGGCTGCCGAACCGTTACGGCGGGCGCGAGAACATCGAAGCGGTGGACTTCCTGCGCCAGCTGAACGTGATGACCCACCAGCATTTCCCCGGCACGCTCACCCTTGCCGAAGAATCCACCTCGTGGCCCATGGTGTCGCGCCCGACCTATCTGGGTGGACTGGGCTTCTCCATGAAGTGGAACATGGGATGGATGAACGACACGCTGGCCTATATCGAGCACGATCCGGTGCATCGCCGCTACCACCAGAACATGCTGACCTTCGGCCAGCTGTACGCCTACACCGAGAACTTTGTGCTGCCTTTCTCGCACGACGAGGTGGTGCACGGCAAACATTCACTGCTGGACAAGATGCCGGGCGACGGCTGGCAGAAGTTCGCCAACCTGCGTCTGCTGTTCACCTACCAGATGACGATCTCGGGCAAGAAGCTCAACTTCATGGGCAACGAGATCGCACAGGGGCAGGAGTGGCGTGTCGGCGCGGAGCTGGACTGGTATCTGCTCGATCGCGGCGAGCACAGCGGGGTCAAGAACCTGGTGCGCGATCTGAACCGGCTGTATCGCGATGTGCCGGCACTGCATGAACTGGATTTCTCGCATGAGGGTTTCCGCTGGGTCGACTGCAACAACGCCGACCAGTCGGTGCTGGTCTATCGCCGTATCGCGCGTGACGGTTCGGAGGTGATCGTGGCATTGAACTTCACGCCGGTGCCGCGCGAGAACTATCGTATCGGCGTGCCGCAGAAGGGCGGTTACCGCGAGATATTCAACAGCGACTCGCACTATTACGGCGGCAGCAACATGGGCAACGGCTTCGGCATGTATTCGAACGATGTCGAATGCGACGGCATGGTGCAGTCCGTCGCGATCACTTTGCCGCCGCTGGCGGGCATCGTATTGCAGCGGATGGCTTGATGCGGGACAGGGGACAACGGATACAACAAGAGCGGGCAGGGTTCAGGATATGTCTCAATTAACGCAATCACCGGCATGGCAGGCGCTGCAAAAGCATAGGGCATCGTTACAGGGTTTCTCGTTGCGTACGGCCTTCGCCGCCGATGCGGGACGTTTTGCAAGATTCTCGCTGCGCTTCGACGATCTGCTGCTCGACTATTCCAAGAACCTGATCGACGGGGAGACGATGTCGCACCTGATGGCGCTGGCGCGCCAGGCCGATGTGGCAGGCTGGCGCGAGCGCATGTTCGCCGGCGACAAGATCAACTTCACCGAAGGCCGCGCGGTGCTGCATACCGCATTGCGCGCGGCAACCGTGGCGGATCATGCGCCGGTCCGTGTGGACGGTCTGGATGTGTTGCCCGGCGTGCGGCACGTGATGGAGAAGATGCGCCTTTTCTGCAACAGCGTGCGCAACGGCGTGTGGCGCGGTTACAGCGGCAAGCCGATCACGGATGTGGTGAACATCGGCATCGGCGGTTCCTATCTTGGACCGCTGATGGTGTGCCAGGCTTTGCAGCCCTATGCATTGCCGCAGCTGCGTGCGCATTTCGTTTCCAACGTGGATGGCGCGGATATCGCCACCAGGCTGGCGACGCTGGATCCCGAAACGACACTGTTCATCGTCGCGTCCAAGACCTTCACCACGCAGGAGACGCTGATGAACGCGCGTTCCGCGCGCGACTGGCTGCTGGCCGCTGCGCTCGACGAGGCGCATGTCGCCAAACATTTCGTGGCGTTGTCCACCAATGCGGCGGCGGTCAAGGCGTTCGGCATCGACCCCAACAACATGTTCGAGTTCTCCGACTGGGTCGGCGGGCGCTACTCGCTGTGGTCGGCCATCGGCCTGTCCATCGCGCTGTATGTCGGCATGGACCGGTTCGAGGAGTTGCTGCAGGGCGGCAACGATATGGACGAACATTTCCGCAGTGCGCCGCTGGAGCAGAACATGCCGGTGATCCTGGCCATGCTCGGCGTGTGGTATCGCAATTTCCACGATGCGGCCTCTATCGCCATGCTGCCCTATGACCAGTCACTGGAATATTTCACCGCCTATTTCCAGCAGGCCGACATGGAGAGCAACGGCAAGCGCGTGGACAGGCAGGGCAATGCGGTCGATTACGCCACCGGCCCCATCCTGTGGGGGGGCACCGGCACCAACGGCCAGCATGCCTACTACCAGCTGATCCATCAGGGCACACAGATGATCCCGGCGGACTTCATCGCGCCGGCCAACAGTCACTATCCGCTGGGCGAACATCACGCCACGCTGCTGTCCAATTATTTCGCGCAGACCGAGGCACTGATGAAGGGCAAGAGCGAGACCGAGGCGCGTGCCGAGCTGGAGGCGAGCGGGATGGCGGAGGAAGACATCGAGATGCTGTTGCCGCATAAGGTGTTCACTGGCAACAAGCCGACCAACTCTATCCTGTTCGAGCGTCTCACGCCGCGCACGTTGGGACGCCTGATCGCCTTGTATGAACACAAGATATTCGTGCAGGGAGTCATCTGGAACGTCAATTCCTACGACCAGTGGGGGGTGGAGCTGGGCAAACAGCTGGCTTCGCACATCCTGCCCGAGTTGCGCGATGCGCAGCCAGTGACCGCCCACGATGCCTCGACCAACGGGCTGATCAACCATTACAAATCAATCAGGCAGTAGAACTATGCGTATCCTGTTCGCCACTTCCGAGATGCACCCGCTGATCAAGACCGGCGGTCTGGCCGATGTCAGCGCCTCGCTGCCGGCCGCCTTGCAGGCGCTGGGACAGGACGTGCGCGTGCTGCTGCCGGGCTACACCCAAGTGCTGGATACGCTGCAGGGCAAGAAGGTGGTCGCCACCTTCAAACCGTTCGAGGATCAGGCCGAGGTGCGCCTGCTGAGCGCGAAGATGCCGGGGACCGGCGTGACGCTGTATGTGCTGGATGCGCCGCATTATTACTGCCGGGTGGGCGGCCCCTACCAGTACCACCTGGGCGGCGACTGGCCGGACAATCCGATGCGTTTCGGCCTGCTGTCGCGTGTGGCGGCCATGCTGGGCAGCAGCGCATCGCCGCTGAACTGGCAGGCGGAGCTGGTGCATTGCAACGATTGGCAGACCGGTCTGGTGCCGGCCTACCTGCATCTGGATCAGGACCCCCACGCAAGGACCGTGATGGCGATCCACAACATCGCCTTCCAGGGCAACTTCGACCATGAGTGGACGAAACATCTGCATCTGCCACAGTCGCTGTATCACATGCACGGCGTGGAGTTCCACGGCCATCTTTCCTTCCTCAAGGCCGGTCTGCAGTATGCCGACCGTATCGTCACGGTCAGCCCGACCTATGCGCACGAGATCCAGGTGACGGAGATGGGCTATGGCATGCAGGGATTGCTGACGATGCGCAGTGCGCAGGTCAGCGGCATCCTCAACGGCATCGACGAGAGCGAGTGGGACCCCGCGACCGACCCGCATCTGCCCGCCCATTACGACACGAAAGACTTGAGCGGGAAGGCCGGGGTGAAACGTGCGCTGCAGCAACGGTTGGGGCTGGAGGCGAATGCGCAGGCACCGTTGTTGGGGGTGGTCAGCCGCCTCACCTACCAGAAGGGGCTGGATCTGCTGCTGGAATGTCTGCCGACCTTGCTGGACAGCGGCGCGCAACTGGCTGTGCTGGGCAGCGGGGAACCCGAGTTCGAGCGGCGCTACCAGCTGCTGGCGCAGCGCTACACCGGCCGGGTGTCGGTGACCACCCGCTTCGACGAGGCACTGTCGCACCAGATCATGGCGGGGGCGGACATCTTCCTGATGCCGTCGCGTTTCGAACCGTGCGGCCTGAACCAGATGTACGGCATGCGCTACGGCACACCGCCGGTGGTGCGCCGCACCGGCGGACTGGCCGATTCGGTCATCAATGCCAGTCTGGAAGGCGGCACCGGATTCGTGTTCGACGAGCCCGGTGTGGCGGCATTGCAGCAGACCATCAAGTGGGCGATCGAGTGTTACCACGATGCGCCGACGTTCCGCCGCATACAACTGAACGGCATGAACAAGGATGTCGGTTGGCGTCATAGTGCCCAGCTGTATCTGGATCTGTACCGGTCAGTATTGGAAAAGCAGCATCAATAAACACAGGGAGAGCTACATGGCACAGGATATGCATTCACCACGCTTCATCAGCGCGCTCACCAAGAACACCGTCGCCTTGATCCTGGCGGGCGGGCGCGGCAGTCGCCTGCACAATATGACCGACTGGAACGCCAAGCCGGCCGTGCAGTTCGGCGGCAAGTTCCGCATCATCGACTTCCCGCTGTCCAACTGCATCAACTCGGGCATCCGCCGTGTCGGCGTGGTCACCCAGTACAAGGCGCACACCCTGATCGAACACATCCAGAAGGGCTGGGGTTTCCTGCGCGGCGAGTTCAACGAGTTCGTCGCCCTGCTGCCGGCGCAGCAGCGCATCCAGGAGGAGTGGTATCGAGGTACGGCAGATGCGGTGTTCCAGAACATCGACATCCTGCGCGGTTACAACCCGGAGTACATCGTCATCCTGGCGGGCGACCACATCTACAAGATGGACTACGGCGAGATGCTGGCCGCGCACGTGCGCAGCGAGGCTGACATGACCGTGGGCTGTCTCGAAGTGCCGGTGGCGGAGGCCACGGCTTTCGGCGTGATGACGGTGAACGAGGAGGATCGTATCGTCAAATTCTCCGAGAAACCTGCCAATCCGACCGAGATCCCCGACAAGCCGGGACGCGCGCTGGCCAGCATGGGTATCTATGTGTTCAATGCCAAGTTCCTGTACGAGCAACTGGTGCGCGATGCGGACACCAAGTCGTCCACCCATGATTTCGGCCACGACATCATCCCCTACCTGATCGAGCGCTATCGCGTGTACGCGCACAGGTTCGAGAAGAGTTGTGTGGGCATGACCGATTCGGGCGGCGCGTACTGGCGCGATGTGGGGACCATAGACGCCTACTGGGAAGCCAACATGGAGATGGTGGATGTGGTGCCGGCTCTTGATCTGTATGACAAGACCTGGCCGATCTGGACCTACCAGGAACAGTTGCCGCCGGCCAAATTCGTGTTCAACGAGGAAGGGCGGCGCGGCGAGGCGATCGATTCCATGGTGTCGGGTGGCGACATCATCAGCGGGGCGCGCGTGTTCCACAGCGTGCTGTTCTCCGACGTGCGTGTCGGCGAGCGCAGCGAAGTGACCGACTCGGTCATACTGTCGGGCTGCCGCATCGGCAGCAATGTGAAACTGAAACGGGTGGTGCTGGACAATCGTTGCGAGATACCCGATGGCATGACCATCGGTTTCAATCGTGACGAGGATGCCAAACGCTTCCATGTCTCCAAGGGCGGTGTCACGCTGGTCACGCCGGACATGCTGGGGCAGTCCATCCACCACGTCAGATAAATCAGAAGGAATCGAAGCAACTTATGCCGCAACGCAAGCAACAAACCGGGAAGAGACTGCAGCTGGTGTTCTGCTGGCACATGCACCAGCCGGATTACCGCGACTACCTCAGCGGTGAGTTCACTCTGCCGTGGACCTATCTGCACGCCATGAAGGATTACACCGACATGGCTTATCACCTGGAACAGCATCCGAAGGCACGTGCCGTGGTGAATTTCGTGCCCATCCTGGTCGAGCAACTGCAGGATTACGAGCAGCAGTTCCAGACGGGCGAGATACGCGACGGCCTGCTGAAGATGTTGTGCCGCGAGGACCTGGATGCGCTGGGCGATGCGGAGCGCCTGCACATCCTCGACAGCTGCTTCAAGAGCAACCACACCAAGATGCTGCAGCCCTATCGTGCCTACCAGCATCTGTTCGACTTGCAGAAGATGGTGGAGGAGCGTGGCCGCGAGAGCGTGACCTACCTCTCCGGCCAGTATCTGGCCGACCTGCTGGTGTGGTATCACCTGGTATGGACGGGGGAGAGTGTGCGCCGTGAGAACGAAGTGGTGGCGCGCCTGATGACCAAGGGGGCACAGTTCACGTTCGAGGAGCGCATGGAGCTGTTCAGGCTGATCGGCGAATTGATCGCCGGCATCATCCCTCGTTACCGTGCCTTGTCCGAGCGCGGCCAGATCGAGATATCGACCACGCCTTACAACCATCCCATCCTGCCCTTGCTGCTCGATTTCAAGACCGCGCGCGAGAGCGAGCCGGATGCGCCGCTACCGGGGGCCAACAATTATCCCGGCGGTCTGCGTCGTGCGCAGGCCCACCTGAACAGGGCGGTGGAAAGCCATCAACACAATTTCGGCAGCAAGCCTGCGGGGATGTGGCCGTCCGAGGGCAGTCTGTCGCGCGCTACGGTGAAGTTGCTGGGCGAACACGGTTGCCACTGGACGGCGACCGGTCAGGCGGTGCTGGCGCACAGTCTTCAGCGCGAGTTGAACGGTGCGCCGTTGCCGGACAAGTCCGAGTATCTGTACCAGCCCTATGTGCTGGAGGATGCAGGCAAGCCGGTGTACTGCTTCTTCCGCGACGATCATCTGTCCGATCGTATCGGCTTCGAATACGCGAAGTGGAAAGGCGACGATGCGGCTGCTGATTTCGTTCACCAACTGGAAGACATCTACAAGAATTCGCACGGCGAACACGACCCGGTCGTGTCAGTGATCCTGGATGGCGAGAATGCTTGGGAGTATTACCCCTACAACGGCTATTACTTCCTGTCGGAACTGTATGCGCTGCTGGAGGATCACCCGTACATCAGTACCACCACCTTCGACGAAGTGTCGCAAGCTCTGGATCAAGGCAAGAGCCGCAGCAGCTGCGGCAAGCTGAAACAGATGGTGGCCGGCAGCTGGGTGTACGGCACGTTCAGCACCTGGATCGGTTCGCCGGACAAGAACCGCGGCTGGGACCTGTTGTGCGAGGCGAAACGCAGTTATGACATCGTGGCCAACAGCGGTCGCCTGAATGCCGCCGAGCTCAAGCTGGCGACCGAGCAGCTGGCCGATTGTGAGGGCTCGGACTGGTTCTGGTGGTTCGGCGACTACAACTCGGCGCAGAGCGTCTCCTCGTTCGATGTGCTGTTCCGCAAGAACCTGAGCAACCTGTATCGCTTGCTCAAGCTGGAACCGCCGGTCGATCTGCAGCATGTGATCAGTGTCGGCGGCGGCTCGCCTGCGGCAGGCGGCACCATGCGCAGATCGGAATAAGGCCTTTCTAATCAATCCAATAATGATGCGCGGGAGAAAGGGGAGGGCGATTTGATAGAATCCCCGTCTCTCGCACCCTCCACTCAGCAGGAAACCCAATCGTGAACGCAGCCAGCAAGCCCTTCATCGAGAAACACCACAGCATCATGAGCATGCCCCCGCTGGGCAATGATGCGATCAGCGTCATGGAGGACTTCCGGCGCTATTTCAGCCACACCCTGGGCTGGGGCAAGGACACCATCTCGGGCTATCCCGTCTATTCCTCGCTGGCACACACGCTGCGCGACAGGCTGATCGAACGCTGGCGTCACACCCAGCGCGCGCATGACGAGACGGACTGCAAACAGGCCTATTACCTGTCGTTGGAGTTCCTGATGGGGCGCGCCATGGGCAACGCCATGCTCAATATGGATATGGAGCAGGAGACCGCCGACGCGATGCGCAATTTCGGCGTGATGCTGGAGGATGTGCAGGAGCAGGAGAGCGACGCGGGTCTGGGTAATGGCGGTCTGGGCCGTCTGGCCGCGTGCTTCCTCGACAGTTGCGCCACCCTGCAACTGCCGGTCACCGGCTACGGCCTGCGCTACGAGTATGGCATGTTCCGCCAGCGCATCGAACACGGCAGGCAGGTGGAGGATCCGGATCACTGGCTGCGCAACGGCAATCCGTGGGAAGTGGAACGTCCCGAGCATGCGGTGCGCGTCAAGTTCGGCGGCCGCAGCGAGATGTTCACCGATATGTCCGGCAAGTTGCACGTGCGCTGGGTGGATACGCAGGACGTGATGGCGCTGCCGTTCGACATGCCCATCCCCGGTTACCGCAACGGCACTGTGAACACGCTGCGCCTGTGGAAATCCACGGCGACCGAAGAGTTCAATCTGGAAGAGTTCAACGCCGGCAGCTACACCGAGGCGGTGGCCGCCAAGAACGCGGCGGAGCACATCACCATGGTGCTGTACCCCAACGATGCCAGCGAGAACGGCAAAGAGTTGCGTCTGCGCCAGCAATATTTCCTGGCTTCGGCCAGCTTGCAGGACATCCTGAACCGCTGGGTGCGCAGGCACGGCCAGGACTTCAGACAGTTCGCCGAGAAGAACGCTTTCCAGCTGAACGACACCCATCCCACCTGTGCCGTGGCGGAGTTGATGCGCCTGCTGATGGACGAGCACGGCCAGTCCTGGAACGATGCATGGCAGATCACCTCGCAGACTATGGCCTACACCAACCACACCCTGCTGCCGGAGGCGCTGGAGAAGTGGTCGGTGGGCATGTTCGGCCGCCTGCTGCCGCGACTGCTGGAGATCATCTATGAGATCAATGCCCGTTTCATGGAACAGGTCTCGCTGCGCTGGCCGGGCGACGTGGCGCGCCAGCGCCGCATGTCCATCATCGAGGAAGGCGATGTGCCGCAAGTGCGCATGGCCTATCTGGCCGTGGCGGCCTGCCATTCGGTGAACGGCGTGGCCGCGCTGCATTCCGCATTGCTGCAGCAGAACCTGTTCCGCGACTTCTACGAGATGTGGCCGGAGAAGTTCAACAACAAGACCAACGGCGTGACACCGCGCCGCTGGATGGCTTCCAGCAACCCCGAGCTGAGCGCGCTGATCGACCACACCATCGGTGATGCATGGCGCACCGACCTGTCGCAATTGCAGGGGCTGCGCGAATTCGCCGACGACAAGACGTTCCGCGGCAAATGGCGCAGCATCAAGCACAATAACAAGCAGCGTCTGGCCGAGATGGTGTTGCGCGACTGCGGGGTCGAGTTCGACACCTCGGCGCTGTTCGATGTGCAGGTCAAGCGCATCCATGAATACAAACGCCAACTGCTCAACGTGCTGCATGTGATCCATCTGTATAACCGCATCAAGCGCGGTGATACCGGCGACTGGACACCGCGTTGCGTGCTGATCGGCGGCAAGGCTGCACCGGGCTACGCCATGGCCAAGCAGATCATCCACCTGATCGGCGCGGTGGCCGAGGTGGTCAACCAGGATCCCGATACCAAGGGGCTGCTGCAACTGGCATTCCTGCCCGACTATCGCGTATCCGCTATGGAGGTGATCTGCCCGGCAGCGGAGCTATCGGAGCAGATATCGACTGCGGGCAAAGAGGCTTCGGGTACCGGCAACATGAAGTTCATGATGAACGGTGCCCTGACCATCGGCACGCTGGACGGCGCGAACATCGAGATCCGCGAAGAGGCGGGCGACGACAACTTCTTCCTGTTCGGCCTGACCGCCGAGGAGGTCGAGGCGACCCGCGGACATTACGATCCGGCGGCCATCGTGGCGGCAGACGCGGACCTGAAGCGCGTGGTCGACCTGCTGTGCTGCAACCATTTCAACCTGTTCGCGCCCGGCCTGTTCCAGCCCATCGTGGATGCCATCCTCAATCCGCACGATCCCTGGCTGACCGTGGCCGATTTCCGCAGCTATGTGGATGCCCAGCAGCGTGTGGCCGATGTCTACCGCGACCAGGATGAATGGACCCGCATGAGCATCATCAACACCGCGGCCAGCGGCAAGTTCTCCAGCGACCGCACCATCATGGAGTACAACCGCGATGTGTGGGGCTTGTCGCACATCCCGCCGCACGAGGGGTGATGCCGGGAAGGTCGTTTCATCCGCTTTGATGTATCATTCGCGGCGACTCTATCGTCGCATGTCTCCCTATATTCGAAGGAATCAGTATGTCTAACGTAGAAACCCTGACCGGCCTGCAGCGCCGTCTGACCGCAACCATTCCCCAGCAGCAGATCCGTAGCGAGGTCGAGAGCCGCCTGAAACGCCTGGGGCGCACCGCCAAGGTCGCCGGCTTCCGTCCCGGAAAGGCACCGATCAAGGTGCTGGAGCAGCAATATGGCGATTCGGTGCAGCAGGAAGTGCTGGGAGAATCCCTGCAGCGTTCGTTCGCCGAGGCTGCCATCGCCAACAAGCTGGATGTGGCCGGTTATCCCGAGTTCGAGATCAAGACCACCGACTTGAAAGCGCCGGAGATCGAGTTCAGCGCGACATTCGAGGTCTATCCGCAAGTCATCATCGGCGACATCTCCGGCGAAAGCCTGACCCGCGTCTCGTTCACCCTCAGCGAGGATGATGTGGCTGACACCATCGCCACCCTGCGCAAGCAGCGTGCGGTTTACAAAGCCGTGGATCGTGCCGCGCAGAAGGACGACCAGATGCTCATCGATTTCACCGGTACGCTGAACGGAGAACCGTTCGAGGGCGGTTCCGCCAAGGACTTCAAGGTGCTGCTCGGCTCCGGCCGTATGCTGGCCGACTTCGAGAACGCCCTCATCGGGTGCAAGGCGGGCGAGACCAAGTCCTTCGACATGACCTTTCCGGCCGATTACCACGGCAAGGATGTGGCAGGAAAAAAAGTCACCTTTACCGTCACGGTGCATAAAGTCGAAGAGCCGCAACTGCCTGAAGTCGATGCAGCATTCGTCAAGTCGGTCGGCGTGGCGGACGGGGATGTGGAGAAGTTCAAACAGGAGATTCGCGACAATGTCGGTCGTGAAGCACAGCGCCGCGTCAAAGTGCGCAACAAGGAAAGCGTGATGGCGGTGCTGCTCAAGGTGGCCAAACTGGAAGTGCCGACCTCACTGCTGCAGGGCGAAGCACAGCGCCTGATGGAGCAATCCATGCGCGATATGGAAGCGCGCGGCATGAAGATCCCCAAGGGCATGAAGCTGCCGGCGGAGATGTTCCTGGAGCGTGCCGAGTCCCGTGTGAAGCTTGGCCTGATTCTTGCTGAACTCGTCAAGCAACAGGACCTGAAAGCCAAGCCGGAGCAGGTCGAGGCTTTGATCGAGGAATATGCGCAGAGCTTCGAGCGTCCGGACGAGGTGCGTCGCTGGTACCGCGCCGAACCTGCGCGCATGCAGGAGATCGAGAACCTGGCGCTGGAAGACAACGTGGTCGCCTGGGTGATGGCGGGTGCCAAGGTGACCGAGCAGCAGGTGAAACTGAACGAACTGATGGGGAATTGATATGACGTACGGCGCACTCGGCGGCATGATGGAACCGCAGGATTCGGGCCTGGTCCCGATGGTGGTAGAGACCAGTGGTCGTGGCGAGCGCGCCTACGACATCTATTCGCGCCTGCTCAAGGAGCGCATCATCTTCCTGGTCGGTCCGATCAACGATCATGTGGCCAATCTGGTGGTGGCGCAGCTGCTGTTCCTGGAATCGGAGAATCCGGAAAAGGACATCCATCTGTACATCAATTCTCCCGGCGGCTCGATCTCTGCCGGGATGGCGATCTACGATACCATGCAGTTCATCAAGCCGCAGGTCTCCACCATGTGCATAGGCATGGCCGCCTCGATGGGGGCTTTCCTGTTGCAGGCGGGCGAAAAGGGGAAGCGTTACGCGCTGCCCAACTCAACCGTGATGATCCACCAGCCGCTGGGCGGATTCCAGGGGCAGGCGAGCGATATCGAGATCCATGCCAAGTACATCCTCAGCCTGCGCGAACAACTGTACAAGTTGATGGCAGAGCACACCGGTCGCAGCGTGGAGGAGATCGCCCGCGACAGCGAGCGCGACAACTTCCTGCCGGCGCAACAGGCGATGGAGTATGGTTTGATCGACAAGGTGCTGGATAAACGGGCTTGATAGGGCACGCTGCCGCATGTCAGGTATGGAGGTGAAGAGATGACATCTGAAAAGAACAAGGGCGAGAAGCTGCTGTATTGCTCCTTCTGCGGCAAGAGCCAGCACGAGGTGAAGAAACTCATCGCCGGACCGTCGGTGTTCGTCTGCGACGAATGCATCGCGCTGTGCAACGACATCATCCGCGAGGAGACGCAGAACGCCATCGGCAGCGAGAGCGCCGAGAAGAAGGATCTCCCGACCCCGCACGAGATCTGCGCGCGCCTGGACGAATATGTGATCGGCCAGCCCATGGCCAAGAAGATCCTTTCCGTGGCGGTCTACAACCACTACAAGCGCCTGAATCACAAGAATGACGACGGTGTCGAATTGTCCAAGAGCAACATCCTGCTGATCGGACCGACCGGTTCCGGCAAGACGTTGCTGGCGCAGACGCTGGCGCGGTTGTTGAACGTGCCGTTCGTGATGGCCGATGCCACCACGCTGACCGAGGCAGGCTACGTCGGCGAGGACGTCGAGAACATCATCCAGAAGCTGTTGCAGGCCTGCGATTACGACGTGGAGAAGGCGCAGCGCGGCATCGTCTACATCGACGAGATCGACAAGATCTCGCGCAAGTCGGACAACCCGTCCATCACCCGCGACGTGTCGGGCGAGGGCGTGCAGCAGGCGTTGCTCAAACTGATCGAGGGCACCAAGGCCTCCATCCCCCCGCAGGGCGGGCGCAAGCACCCGAACACCGAGTTCCTGCAGGTCGACACTTCCAACATCCTGTTCATCTGCGGCGGCGCGTTCGACGGTCTGGAGAAGGTGATCCGCAACCGTTCCGAGAAGGCTGGTATCGGCTTCTCCGCCAACGTGACCAAGCGCGACGACAACAAGGATGTGGGCAAGACGTTCAGTCTGGTCGAGCCGGAAGACCTGATCAAGTTCGGTCTGATCCCCGAATTCGTGGGTCGTCTGCCGGTGGTCGCGACCCTGGAAGGGCTGGATGAAGCGGCACTGGTCCAGATCCTGTCCGAACCCAAGAACGCGCTGACCAAGCAGTACCAGAAGTTGTTCGCGATGGAAGGCGTCGACCTCGAGTTCCGCGAAGGCGTGCTGAACGCCATCGCGAAGAAGGCATTGGCACGCAAGACCGGCGCACGCGGTCTGCGCTCCATCCTGGAGCTGGCATTGCTGGACACCATGTTCGATCTGCCGACCGCCGAGAACGTGGATAAAGTCGTGCTGGACGAGAACGCTGCCGGCGAGATCCAGCCTATCGTGATGTACGCGGACACCCCGAAAGCCGCATGAATCCCATGTGATGGGCGGGGTTGATTTATCAGGCCCCGGCCCAATGTGGCGGACACAACCTTTATAGCGAAGTGATGCCATGACCGAACTCGAAAACAAACCTCCTTCAGACCAGTACCCGCTGCTGCCTTTGCGCGATGTGGTGGTGTTCCCGCACATGGTCATCCCCCTGTTCGTCGGTCGTGCCAAGTCCATCAAGGCGCTGGAAGCGGCGATGGAAGCGGGCAAGAGCATCGTGCTGGTGGCGCAGAAATCCGCCGCCAAGGACGAGCCGGCCACCGAGGACATCTACCGCATCGGCAGCATCGCCAACATCCTGCAGATGCTCAAACTGCCCGACGGCACGGTCAAGGTGCTGGTGGAAGGCACCCAGCGCGCGCGCGTGATCGACGTGTTCGATGACAAGTCGCATCTGGACGCCACCATCGAGGCGATCCCCGTGGACGAACATCCAGATAGCGAAGCCGAGGCGATGCGCCGCGCGCTGATCAGCCAGTTCGACCAGTACGTGAAGCTGAACAAGAAGATACCGCCCGAGATCCTGACCTCGCTGGCGGGTATCGACGATGCCGGCCGCCTGGCCGACACCATCGCCGCCCATCTGCCGCTCAAGCTGGAACAGAAGCAGGAAGTGCTGGAGATCTTCGACGTGCGCAAGCGCCTGGAGCATCTGCTGGGCCTGCTGGAAGCCGAGCTGGACATCATGCAGGTGGAGAAACGCATCCGCGGCCGCGTGAAGCGCCAGATGGAGAAGAGCCAGCGCGAGTACTACCTGAACGAGCAGGTCAAAGCCATCCAGAAGGAACTGGGCGAGGGCGAAGACGGTGCCGATATCGAGGAAGTGGAGCGCAAGATCAAGGCGGCGCATATGCCGAAAGACGCGCGCGCCAAGGCCGAAGCCGAGCTCAAGAAGCTCAAGCTGATGTCGCCCATGTCCGCCGAGGCGACCGTGGTGCGCAACTACATCGACGTGCTGATCGGTCTGCCGTGGAAGAAGAAGACCAAGATCGACACCGATCTCAAGCATGCGGAGGACATCCTGGAAGCGGACCACTACGGTCTGGAAAAGGTGAAGGAACGCATCGTCGAATATCTGGCCGTGCAGCAGCGCGTGGACAAGATGAAGGCACCCATCCTGTGCCTGGTGGGCCCGCCCGGCGTGGGCAAGACCTCGCTGGGGCAATCCATCGCGCGTGCCACCAACCGCAAGTTCGTGCGCATGTCGCTGGGCGGCGTGCGCGACGAATCCGAGATCCGCGGTCACCGCCGTACTTACATCGGTTCCATGCCGGGCAAGATCCTGCAGAACATGAGCAAGGTCGCGGTGAAGAACCCGCTTTTCCTGCTGGATGAAGTGGACAAGATGGGCATGGACTTCCGTGGCGACCCGTCGTCGGCGCTGCTGGAAGTGCTCGATCCCGAGCAGAACCATACCTTCGTCGATCACTATGTCGAGGTCGAATACGACCTGTCCGACGTGATGTTCGTCGCTACCTCGAACAGCATGAACATCCCCGGCCCGCTGCTGGACCGCATGGAGGTGATCCATGTGTCGAGCTACACCGAGGACGAGAAGGTCAACATCGCCACACGCTATCTGCTGCCCAAGGCGATCAAGAACAGCGGCCTGAAACCGGAGGAGGCCAGCGTCTCCGAAAGCGCGATCCGCGACATCCTGCGTTACTACACGCGCGAGGCCGGTGTGCGCGGACTGGAACGCGAGCTGTCCAAGATCTGCCGCAAGATCGTCAAGGCGCTGCTGATCAAGGGCGAGGCGAAGAAGGTCACGGTCACCGCGCGCAATCTGGACAAGTATCTGGGTGTGCGCCGCTACAGCTACGGCATCGCCGAGAAGAACAACCAGGTCGGCCAGGTCACCGGTCTGGCCTGGACCGAGGTCGGCGGCGAACTGCTGACCATCGAGACCGCCGTGCTGCCGGGCAAGGGCAAGACCACCACCACCGGCAAGCTGGGCGAGGTGATGCAGGAGTCCATCCAGGCGGCATTGAGCGTGGTGCGTCGCCGTGCGCGCACGCTGGGCATCGCGGACAACTTCTACGAGAAGAAGGACCTGCACATCCACCTGCCGGAAGGCGCGACACCCAAGGACGGCCCCAGTGCCGGCATCGGCATCTGCACCGCCATGGTGTCCGCGCTGACCGACATCCCGGTGCGTGCCGATGTGGCGATGACAGGCGAGATCACTTTGCGCGGTGAGGTGTTGCCGATCGGGGGCTTGAAAGAGAAGTTGCTGGCGGCACAGCGCGGCGGCATCAAGGTGGTGCTGATCCCCGAAGAGAACGTGAAGGACCTGGTGGAGATACCGGACAATGTGAAGAACAAGCTCGATATCCATCCGGTGAAGTGGATCGAGCAGGTGCTGGAGATCGCGCTGGAACGCAAGCCAGAGCCGTTGCCGGAGACTGCTGCGGACAGCGCGGCACCGGCCATCGTCGACGCCGCAGCACCGGTCGCAGTCAAGCATTGATGTATCGAAAACGCGGCGGCGAGTCGATCGCCGCCGCGTTTTTTTTGTCAGCACGAACGAATGGAAGTTTTTTTGTCCGGGGCCGTTGGCAAAAAGCAAAGTTTCTGTATAATGCGCCGCTTTCCAAGGGTGCTTAGCTCAGCTGGTAGAGCACCGCCCTTACAAGGCGATGGTCGGCGGTTCGATCCCGTCAGCACCCACCAGTAATGGAAATCGCAGCAAAGGTTTTTGGAGTGGTAGTTCAGTTGGTTAGAATACCGGCCTGTCACGCCGGGGGTCGCGGGTTCGAGTCCCGTCCACTCCGCCAACAAAAAAAGGCGAACGAAAGTTCGCCTTTTTTCATTTCTGGTGCAAAATCCGCATCCGACTTTTGAAACAGGTATACAGGTACAGTTATGTTCGATTTTGTGCATGAAAGAAAGCGCGTGGTTCAGGTCGTGCTGGCGCTGATCATTTTGCCTTTCGCCTTGTGGGGGCTGGATTCATACCAGAACTCCGGCGATGTCGGCGTGGTTGCGACGGTGAACGACACCAAGATCGGTCAGGCAGAATTCGAGGATGCGCTGATGCAGCAGCGTCGTCGCATGCAGGAACTTGCCGGCGAGAATTTCGATCCCGCCTTGTTCGACCGCCCCGAGATCAAGCGCTCCGTGCTGGAGGGGCTGGCCACCCAGCATCTGTTGCTGGCGAACGCGAAGGAAGCCGGGCTGACGGTGAGTGACGAGCAGATCGCCCAGATCATCGCCGGTGTCGGCGCATTCCAGAAAGACGGTCGTTTCGACAAGCAGATGTACGAAGCCGCCCTGCGTGCACAAGGCATGACACCGCAGCTGTTCGAATATCGTGTGCGTCAGGACATCCTTAACCGCCAGCTGACCGATGTTTATGCCCAGAACGGTTTCGCCGCCGACACGACGGCGGACACGCTGATCCGCCTCAATGAGCAGCAGCGTGTGGTTTCGGTTGCCACGCTCGCGATGGACGCCTTCCTGAAGGGCGTTTCCGTGGCCGATGCCGAGGTGCGGAAGTATTACGAGCAGAATCCGCAGCAGTTCGAGTTGCCGGAGCGCGCGCAGGTCGACTACGTGGTGTTCTCGGCCGATGCATTGGCGGACAAGATCGATCCAGCGGCTGCCGAAGTGAAGTCATACTATGAGGAGCATCTGGCGGAGTTCAGCACGCAGGAGCAACGTCAGGCTGCCCACATCCTGATCGCGGTCCCCACACAGGCTGGCGACGCGGAAAAACAGGCAGCCAGACAGCAGGCTGAACAATTGCTGGCCGATGTGAAGTCTGCACCCGCGAAGTTCGCGGCATTGGCAAAGGAACATTCGCAAGATCCTGGTTCGGCAGCGAACGGCGGTGATCTGGGCATGTTTGCGCGCGGCATGATGGTCAAACCGTTCGACGATGCCGTGTTCTCCATGGAGGCGGGCCAGATCAGCGACCTGGTGCAGACCGATTTCGGTTATCACATCATCAAGGTGACAGCGATCAAGCCGTCCAGGGCACAGCCTCTGCAGGAAGTGAGCGCGCTGATCGAGCAGCGTCTGCGCGCGCAACATGCGGCAGACCGTTTCGCCGAACTCGCGGAACGTTTCAACGATACCGTGTATGAGCAGAGCGACAGCCTGAAACCGGCGGCAGAACTGGTCGGTGCCAAAGTGGTGTCGGGTCAATGGCTGAGCCGTGACCAGCAACCGGGCGAGCTGTGGACGGCCAAGGTGCTGGAGGCGGTGTTCTCAGAGGATGCTGTGAAGAACAAGCGCAACACGGCAGCGGTCGAAGTGAAGCCGAACACCCTGCTGGCCGCGCACGTCACGGATCATCAGCCCGCTTCGGTGCGTCCGTACGAGGAAGTCGCTGGCGGCATCCGCAAACTGCTGCAACACCGGGCCGCACTGAAGGCAGCGGAAGAGCAGGGCAAACTGACATTGGCTGGCTTGCAGGCTGGCGAGAACAAGAAGCTGGTCTGGAAGACCGGTCTGAAGCTGTCGCGCGCGCAGCGTTCCGATCTCGATCCGGCCCTGCAGCAGCAGATATTCCTGGCCGATACCGGCAAGCTCCCGGCCTATGTGGGTGTGGTCGATGTGAAGAGCGGCTATGTCATCGCGCGCATCGACTCGGTCAAGGATGTCGAGAGTATCGACCCGGCCAAGCGGGAACGCTACACGCAGCAGATGCGTCAGGTCACCGGCGAAGCGCTGCTGTCCGCCTATCTGGCCGAGGCCAAGGCTGGCGCGGATATCACGCTGAAGGCTTTTGCCGACGAGGGCGAGAAATAGTCGTTTCAGGAGACTCAAGCGAAACGCCGCTCAACGAGCGGCGTTTTTCATTGTACAAAGCCTTTTGCGATGGGGGTCAAGGGGCTCCGCATCGGGCGGACGCTATCGTATATAATCCCGCGTTCTTTTTTACTGAGCCTGGCCTGCTGCAACCATGCAAGCGTCCCCGAAACTGGAAGTGATCGATCTGGCCTGTGAACGCGGCGACCATCGCCTGTTCAGTGGCCTCAGCTTCACGCTCTCCGGCGGCGAGCTGATGCAGGTGCAAGGAGAGAACGGCAAGGGCAAGACAACTTTGCTGCGCGCGCTGTGCGGCTTCGTGCAGCCGGTGGCCGGTGCGGTACATTGGTGCGGGCGCAACGTCGAGGAATGGGATGAGGATTTCCATGCGCAGACGTGTTACCTCGGGCACCTGAATGCGATCAAGGATGAGTTGAGCGCGCTGGAGAACCTGCTGCTGACGGCAGGGCTGGCCGGTGTGAAACTCACCGAGAAAACGGCACTGGATGCGTTGCGCCGTATGGGCCTGCGCCGCAGGGAATATCTGCCGGTGCGCGTGCTGTCGCAGGGCCAGCGCCGCCGTGTCGCGCTGAGCCGTTTGCTGGTGGTCGATGCCGCATTGTGGATACTGGACGAGCCCTTGACCGCACTCGATGTGGGGGCAGTCGACCTGATGCAGGAACTTATCGGAGAACATCTGTCGAACGGCGGCATGACGATATTCACCACGCATCAACCTTTGCATGTGGCGGGTATCGAGACGCGGGAGTTGTTGCTGTCATGATGAGCCGTCTCACCGTGTTCGGTCTGTTGGGGCTGGTGATCAAGCGCGATCTGTTGCTGGCGATGCGTCGCCGTGCGGACGTGTTGACCACGCTGATCTTCTTCGTGATGGTGGTCAGTCTGTTCCCGCTGGGTGTGGGGCCGGAGCCGGACATGTTGCGCAAGATGGCGGGCGGTGTGTTGTGGGTCGCCGCGCTGCTGGCCTCGATGCTGTCGCTACCGCGCATGTTCTCGGCGGACCATATCGACGGCACGCTGGAGCAGATGATGCTGGTACCGCAATCGCTGACCGTGATGGTGCTGGGCAAGATCGTCGCGCACTGGATGCTGTCCGGTCTGCCGCTGGTGCTGATCGCACCGGTGCTGGGTCTGCAGTTCGACATGCCGGCCGATGCGATCGGTGTATTGATGCTGGCCTTGTTGCTGGGTACGCCGGTGCTGAGCATGATAGGCGCGGTCGGCGCGGCGCTGACGCTGGGCTTGCGCGGCGGCGGTGTACTGGTGTCGTTGCTGGTGTTGCCGTTGACCATCCCTGTGCTGATCTTCGGCGCGGGCGCGGTCGAAGCAGTGAGTGGTGGTATGGACGCTGCATCCAACCTGTCGTTGCTGGGTGCGTTCTTGTTGTTTGCGCTGGTGTTCTCGCCCTTTGTGGCGGCCCAAGCGCTGCGGATTTCGATGGAGTGATGAAGATTGGCGATCAACTGGTTTAAATATTCTGCCCCCTCCACCTTCTATGGTCTGGCGGGAAAACTGACTCCCTGGTTCGCGTGGCCCGCAGCATTGTTGTTCGCCGTCGGACTATACATCGGCTTCTTCGTCGCGCCGACCGACGCGATACAGAGCGAGGCCTACCGCATCATCTTCATCCATGTGCCGGCCTCCATCCTGTCCATGTTCATCTACCTCATCATGGCCGGCTATGCTGCGCTCGGTCTGATCTTCAAGACCCGGCTCTCCGCCATGATGGCCTCCGCGCTGGCGCCGACCGGCGCACTGTTCGCCTTCATCTCGTTGTGGACCGGCGCACTGTGGGGCAAGCCGATGTGGGGCGCGTGGTGGGTGTGGGATGCTCGCCTGACTTCCGAACTGATCCTGCTGTTCCTCTATCTCGGCTTCATCGCCCTGCAGGCCTCCATCGAAGACCCGCGCCGCGCGGACAAGGCAAGCGCCTTGCTCGCCATCGTCGGCTCGGTGAACGTGCCCATCATCTATTACTCGGTGCAGTGGTGGAACACCCTGCATCAGGGTGCGACCATCAAGATGACCGGCACCAGCATGCATGTCGCCATGCAGCAGGGCATGTTCCTGGTGCTGGCCGCCTGCTGGCTGTATGCCATCGCCGTGGCGTTGACGCGCGTGCGCAGCATCATCCTGGAGCGTGAAGCGAACACGCAGTGGGTCAAGGAATTGCCGGAGGTTAAGCAATGAGCATGAGCGAATTCTTCTACATGAACGGTTACGCGTTCTACGTCTGGGGCTCCTACGGCGTGACGCTGCTGGTGCTGCTGATCGAGATCGCCATGGTCAGGCACAGAAGGAAACTGGCACTGCGCCAGTTGCGTTTGATGAACGAAAGCGGGGACGAGTGATGACACCGAGACAGAAACGACTGGCCTGGATACTGGTGGGCGTCGCCCTTGTGGCGGCAGCAGTAGGACTGGTGCTGTTCGCGCTGAAGAACAACGTCAGCCTGTATTTCACGCCGACCCAGGTCTACAACAAGGAAGCGCCGCAGGAACGCAACTTCCGTATCGGCGGCATGGTGGAGGAGGGCAGCGTACAGCGTCAGAAAGACGGGCTGACCGTGCACTTCAAGATCACTGACACGACCAATGCCATGGAAGTGGAATACAAAGGCATCCTGCCAGATCTGTTCAAGGAAGGTAAAGGCGTGGTCGCACAGGGCAAGCTCAACGCCGACAACATATTCGTGGCCGAGGAAGTGCTCGCCAAGCATGACGAGAACTACATGCCGCCCGAAGCGATGGATGCGATCAAGAAAGCCGAAGACGCAAAAGCCGCCTCAGGTATTGCAGCACCCGCCACCACCAATTAATCTTAGAAAGCGCCAGCATGATTCCAGAGATCGGTAGTTTTGCACTCGTCGTCGCCCTGTTCATCGCCATCGTGCAGGGCATTTTGCCCATCCTCGGTGCGGCACGCGGCAACGAAGTGTTGATGGGTACAGCGCGCACACTGGCGACCGGGCAGTTCGTGTTCGTCGGCATCGCCATCGCCTGCCTTACTTACTCATTCATCATCAACGACTTCTCGGTGTTGTACGTCGCGCAGCATTCCAACTCGCAACTACCGGTCGCATATCGCGTGGCGGCGGTGTGGGGCGGCCACGAAGGTTCGCTGCTGCTGTGGGCCTTCATCCTCACGCTGTGGACGGTCGCCGTCGCGGCCTTCAGCAAGCACCTGCCGCTGGAGATGGTGGCGCGCGTGCTCGGCGTGATGGGACTGGTCTCGGTCGGCTTCCTGCTGTTCATGCTGTTCACCTCCGATCCGTTCGACCGCCTGTTACCGGCCGCACTGGACGGTCGCGACCTGAACCCGCTGCTACAGGACCCCGGTCTGGTGATCCATCCGCCCATGTTGTACATGGGCTACGTCGGCTTCTCCGTGGCGTTCGCCTTCGCGCTGTCCGCATTGCTCGGCGGCAAGCTCGATTCCACCTGGGCGCGCTGGTCGCGTCCGTGGACCACCGTGGCTTGGGTGTTCATGACCATCGGTATCGCACTCGGCAGCTGGTGGGCGTATTACGAACTGGGCTGGGGCGGCTGGTGGTTCTGGGACCCGGTCGAGAACGCCTCCTTCATGCCCTGGCTGGTCGGCACCGCGCTGATCCACTCGCTGGCGGTCACCGAGAAACGCGGCGCGTTCAAGAGCTGGACGGTGCTGCTCGCCATCGCCGCGTTCTCGCTGTCGCTGCTGGGCACCTTCCTCGTGCGTTCCGGCGTTCTCACCTCGGTGCATGCCTTCGCCACCGATCCCGAGCGCGGTGTGTTCATCCTGACCTTCCTGGTCGTGGTGATCGGTGCCTCGCTGCTCCTGTTCGCCTGGCGTGCGCCCAAGGTCGGACTGGGTGGCAAGTTCGATATCGTCTCGCGTGAATCCATGCTGCTCTCCAACAACGTGCTGCTGTCGGTGGCTTCCGCCTCGGTGTTCCTCGGCACGCTGTATCCGCTGTTCATGGATGCGCTCGGTTTCGGCAAGCTGTCGGTCGGTCCGCCGTACTTCAACACCGTGTTCGTGCCGCTGATGGTGCCGCTGGTGATGATGATGGGCCTGGGCCCGGTCGCGCGCTGGAAGAAAGCCAGCCTGCCCGACATCTGGCAGCGCGTACGCTGGGCACTGGCTGCCAGCATGGTGATCGCTATCGTCTTGCCTTTGGTGATGGGCGAGTGGACACCGCTGATCGGTCTGGGCATCCTGCTGGCGGCCTGGGTCATCACCACCGCGCTGGCCGACCTCAAGCGTCGCATGGGGAGTGAAGGCAGCTTCCTGCAGCGCCTGAAGACACCCACGCGCAGCTATTACGGCATGCAACTGGCGCATATCGGTATCGCCGTGTTCATCATCGGCGTCACGCTGGTGAAAGGATACGAGAGCGAGCGCGACGTGCGCATGGACGTGGGCGACACCCTGACCACCGGCGGCTACGTGTTCCGCTTCGACGGCGTGACCGAAGAAGAAGGCCCCAACTACGTCGCCGCTCGTGGCATCGTCAGCGTCAGCAAGGACGGCAAGCCGGTGACCGTGCTGCACCCCGAGAAACGCCAGTACAACGCCTCAGGCATGCCGATGACCGAAGCGGCAATCGACACCGGCTTCCTGCGCGACCTGTACGTGTCACTGGGCGAGCCCATCCCCGACAGCGAAGCCTGGGCGGTGCGCATCTACCTCAAGCCCTTCGTCGACTGGATCTGGGCCGGTTGCCTGCTGATGTCGCTGGGCGGCCTGCTCGCCGTGAGCGACCGCCGCTACCGCATCAAGGCGCGCAAGGCACAGACCGTCGCCACCACCGCAAGCAAGGAGCAGACAGCATGAGCCGATTCCTGTTACCGCTGGTCATCTTCATCGTGCTGGCCGGCTTTTTGTTCGTGGGCCTCGGCCTCAATCCGCGCGAAGTGCCGTCGCCGCTGATCGACAAGCCCGCACCGGCGTTCGCCCTGCCGCAGCTGCACAACGAGCAGAAGAACTTCTCCCCGGCCGACATGAAAGGCCAGGTGTGGCTGCTCAACGTGTGGGCCTCCTGGTGCGTGTCCTGCCGCGAGGAACATCCGGTGCTGATGGAACTGGCGCAACGGAACATCGTCCCCATCTACGGCCTCGACTACAAGGACAAGCCGGAAGACGGGAAGATGTGGCTGGCGCGCGGCGGCGATCCTTACGTGCTGAGCGTGATGGACCGCGAAGGCCGCATCGGCATCGACTACGGCGTGTACGGCGTGCCTGAGACCTACGTCATCGACAAGCAAGGGGTCATCCGCTACAAGCACATCGGCCCGGTCACCCAGTTGAGCCTGATCGAAAAGATCCTGCCACTCGTCGCGGAGCTGCAAAAGAAATGAAAAAACTTTTGATCCTGATGTTCTGCCTGTTGCCCGTGTTCGCCCATGCCGGTGAGGCACAAGACATGGCCAAAGACCCCGTGCTGGAAAAACGCATGATCGGCCTGGCCGAAAAACTGCGCTGTCTGGTATGCCAGAACGAATCGCTGGCCAGCTCGCATGCCGATCTGGCTGAAGACCTGCGCCGCGAAGTGCGCGAGCTGATGCAGAAGGGCATGAGCGACCAGGAGATCATGGACTACCTGGTCGCCCGCTACGGCGACTTCGTGCTGTACCAGCCGCCGGTGAAGAGCTACACCATGCTGCTCTGGTTCGGCCCGTTCGCCTTGCTGTTCGTCGCCGGACTTGGTCTGGTGATGCAACTGCGCAAGCGCCGCGAGACCGTGCCCGAAGCGAACCTCACTCCCGAGGCGCACCAACGCGCCGCCGCCCTCCTTAACGAAGAAGAAAAATCATGACCCTGTTCTGGATACTCTGCACGGCGCTGGTCGCCCTCGGCATCGCCTTCATCGTCTACCCGCTCTGGCGCGGCGCCCCCAAGCGCAACGACGTCGCGCGCGACGCCGCCAACCTCGAGATCCTGCGCGACCAGATCGCCGAGATGGATGCCGACCTGAAGAACGGCCTGCTCACGCCCGAGCTGTACGAGCAGGGCAAGCGCGAACTGGAAACGCGTGTGCTGGAAGAGGTTGTGCCAGCCGGAGAGCAGGCTCCTGCGGGCAGCCCGAACAAGACGCTGGCCATCGTGCTGGCCGTGCTGCTGCCGATCATGTCGGTCGGCATCTATCTGGTGGTGGGGGACGTCGGTGCACTGTCGCCCGCCAACCCGCATGCCGGCATGAGCGCGGGCGGCGAAGTGCGTACCGACACCGGCATCAGCGCGCTGGAGAAACGCGTCGAAGAGAACGACCAGGACGGCGAAGCGCTGGTGATGCTGGCGCGCAGCTACATGGAAGTCGACCGTTTCGCCGACTCCGCCAAGGTCTACGCCAAGCTGGTCAAACTGATCCCGGACGAAGCCTGGGTATGGGCCGACTACGCCGATGCACAGGCGATGGCCTTTGGTCAGACCCTGCGTGGCAAGCCTACCGAGTTCATCAACAAGGCACTTCAGCTCGACCCCAACCACATGAAGGGTCTGGCGCTGGCCGGTTCCGCCGCCATGGAACGCGGCGACTTCGCCGACGCCATCAAGCACTGGGACAAACTGCTCAAGCAGTTGCCGCCGGGAAGCGAGGACGCCATGGCCATCCAGGGCGGTATCAACGAGGCACGCCAATTGTTGTCGCACATGAAGAGCGGCGGCAAGACCGCGCCGACGCTGGAACAGATCGCGCCGCCCGAGCAGATGGCACCCGCAGCCGGCAAGGAACGCATCACCGGCCGCGTCACGCTGGATGCCGCACTGCAAGGCAAGTACAGCCCGGACGACACCCTGTTCGTACTGGCACGCGCCGCCGAAGGCCCCAAGATGCCGCTCGCCATCCTGCGCATGCGTGTGGCCGACCTGCCGCTGGACTTCGAGCTGGACGACAGCATGGCGATGGCCCAGCAGATGACACTGTCCGCCTTCGACCAGGTCGTGATCGTGGGCCGGATCTCCAAGTCCGGCACCGCCATGCCGCAGGCGGGCGACGCGGAAGGTTTCAGCGTCACGGTCAAGCCGGGCACGAAGAACGTGAAGCTGAAGATCGACCGCGTCGTGCAATAGGTTGTGAATGCGCCGCGAAGAAGCCGCCCCGATCTTCCGGTGCGGCTTTTTTGTTGGCGGTAACCATATAAGGAGCGTGATATGAGATCGAAACTGCTTGCAACTTGCCTGACCGCTGCCATGTTGCTGTGGCAATCGACCGCCGCCGCACAACCCTTGCAGACCGTCCCCGAAGTCGACCTGCAACGCTACCTCGGTCGGTGGTACGAGATCGCCAGCATCCCGCAATTTTTCCAGCGGCAATGCGTGGGTGATGCCATGGCCGAATATGCGCAAGCCGGCGCAGACATCGCCGTCACCAACAGTTGCCGCACAGAGAACGGTGAACGCTCGGTGGCGCAGGGGCGGGCGAGGGTGGTCGATGCGGCCAGCCGCGCCAAACTCGAAGTGACCTTCGTCAAACTGTTCGGCTGGCTCTACCTGCTGGGCGGCGACTACTGGGTGATCGACCTCGCGCCGGATTATCGCTACGCCGTGGTCGGCCATCCCGACCGCGACTACGCATGGATACTGTCCCGGCAGCCCGCGCTGGCGATGGCGGACCTGATCGCCATCGAACAGCGGCTGCGCGAGAACGGGTACGACAGTTGCGCGTTGCTCACCTCAGTCCAGACCGGCGACATCTCGGAGAAGATGCCGCTGTGCAAAGCCGTCAAGAAGGAATAGCGCCATGGCTGCCGAACCGGATGCCGAGGCTCACGCCTCACTGCTGATCGATGACAGATCGAGTGACTCGCTGCACATTACAGGCGGCCGCGTATGGCGCATCGTCACCGACACTGTGATGGGCGGTGTCTCCTCGGCCACGCTTGAGCCGGCCCGGACACAAGACAGAAACTGTTTGCGCATGAGGGGGGAGGTCTCGCTTGAGAACAGCGGCGGATTCGTTCAGGCGACGCTTGATCTGGTACCGAACGGATTACTCGATGCCAGCGGCTACTGCGGGATAGAGATCGATGTATGCGGCAACGGTGAATCCTACAACCTGCATCTGCGAACGGCGGACACCCGCATCGTGTGGCAATCCTATCGGGCCGGATTCATCGCCGACAGTCACTGGCAGACATTGAAGATCCCTTTCCAGTCGTTTCATCCGCACCGTATCGACACGCCACTGGATACAGCCCATCTGCGAAGACTGGGTGTGGTTGCGATAGGCAGAGCGATGCAGGCCGATATCAGTATCGGTCGTCTGGCACTGTACGCATGACAGTCATGCACGGACGATAAGTCCTTGGCATGGTCAGTAGGTCCGAAATCGCATATGACAAGATGCCATTAGCTTATTATTGCTGGACCTTATCCACGTTCAACTGCAACCAGTATTCCAGCAACGCCAGATGCCATAGTTTGCTGCCGTTCAACCGGGTGAAGTGGGACTCGGGCGCAGCCAGCAGTTTCTCCACATAGGCACGGTTGTACAGCCCGCGTTTCAGGCAGGCATCGGACAGTAATATCTCGCGCATGAACTGCAGGAACTCGCCGCGCACGTATTTCAGGGCGGGGACGGGGAAGTAGCCCTTGGGGCGGTCGATCACGCTGTCCGGTATCAATCCGCGCGCGATGGCTTTGAGCGGGAACTTGCCGCCTTCCTTCAGGCGCAGTGAAGGTGGCATCTTCGCGGCCAACTCGACCAGCTCGTGGTCAAGGAAGGGCACGCGCGCTTCCAGTCCCCAGGCCATGCTCATGTTGTCCATGCGCTTCACCGGATCGTCCACCACCAGCGTGCTCACGTCGAAGCGCAGCACTTGATCTAAGAATTCGTCGGCGTTCGGTTTCGCCAGTTCTTTGGCGACCAGTTCGCTGGTGACATCTTCCGTGCGGTAAGCCTCGCTCACCGTTTCCAGATATTCGGCGTGGTCGCGGTCGAAGTAGTGGTTGCGGAACTTGTCCGGCGCGCTGCCTGCGGTGGCATCCATCTTCGGGTACCAGAAATAGCCGCCGAACACTTCGTCCGCACCTTGTCCGGCGAGCACCACTTTCACATCTTTGGATACTTGTTCCGCCAGAAGATAGAAGGCGATGTTGTCCTGGCTCACCATCGGCTCGGACATGCTGCGCACCGCTTCCGGCAGGCGCTTCAGCACTTCGCTGTTGGGGATGAGCATCTTGTGATGTTGCGTTTTATAACGCGCCACCACCTGGTCGGAATATTCGAACTCGTCGCCTTTCTCCGCATCGCCGCCGATGTCTTCGAAGCCGATGGAGAAGGTGCGCAGATCGGGCACATGGTCGGCCAGCAGCGCCACGATCAGGCTGGAATCCAGACCGCCAGAGAGCAGCACGCCCACCGGCACGTCGGCCGCGAGGCGGTGGCGCTCCACCACCTTCTTCAACACATGGCGCGTGGCCTGTATCCAGTCCTGTTCGCTCAGTCCCACATCGGGGCGTGTCGCATCCAGTTCCCAGTAATGCTTGAGCTCGACGTCGCCTTTCGCCGTGATGCGCATCCAGTGCGCCTGCGGCAGTTTGCGGATGCCGTTCAGCAGGGTGCGCGGGGCGGGAACGGAGGAGTGCAGCGTGAGGTGGTGGTGCAGTGCGATGGGGTCGATACTGGTGTCGATGCCGCCGCCCGCCAGCAGCGCTTGCGTGCTGGAGGCGAAGCGCAGTGAGGCGCCGTCAACTGCGTAATACAAAGGCTTGATGCCGAAGCGGTCGCGCGCCATGAACAGCGTGTGCTCGCGCTGGTCCCAGATGGCGAAGGCGAACATGCCGTAGAAGTGCGCCACGCAATGCTCGCCCCATGCGTGATACGCCTTGAGGATGACTTCGCTGTCACCGTCGGAAAAGAACTCATAACCCATCTCCAGCAACTCGGCGCGCAGTTCGCGGTAGTTGTAGATGGTGCCGTTGAACACCAGCGTCAGGTGCAGCGTCTCGTCCACCATCGGCTGGCGCGAACGGTCGGACAGGTCGATGATGGACAGGCGTCTATGGCCGAAGGCGAGCGGGCCGTCGGCATACATGCCGGAGGCGTCCGGCCCGCGCCGTGTCAGCGCGTCGGTCATGCGCATCAGTCGCGCGTGGTCGGGTGTTTGTCTATCGAAGCGTAGTTCGCCGCAGAGGCCGCACATGGGTGGTTGCTTTCAGAATTCGATGGAGGGGCGGATCACGAAGGTCAGCGTGTTGTTCTCGATGCTGCGCAGGCTGCCGGCATACTCTTGCGGACTGGTCCAGATGAAACCGGCGCTGAGCGTGGGGGTGTAGCCTTTGTCGGGCAGCGGCAGTTTCTTGCCGGCGATGAATTCCATGCGTACCAGCTTGCCCGACTGCTGCAGGAAATGCATGCGGAAGTCGCCGGTGGTGTTGTCCAGCCAGTCGAGGCCGGGCGAATGCAGTTCGGTGTTGCTGCGCGACAGCGCGACGTAATACACATCGTTGATTTCGATGTTGTTGTGGAACTTGGCCCCGCCACGGAAGCTCCAGGACAGTTTCTTGTCGGTGTAATCGAGCTGGCCCTTGATCTTCCATTCCAGTTCGAACCAGTGGTCCTCCACCATGACGTTGTTCTTGATGTGTTTCTCGCCCATGCTGAACAGATAACCGGTGTAGCCGTAGTTGTTGCCTACGCGCGTGTCGCCCGGGCGCTGCAACTTGGCCACGTTGCCGAAGAACAGCGACACCGCCCACGGCTCCTGGAAACCGGCGGTGAGCGATTCGATGATGTTGAAGTTGTCGCCGATCGCCCCGCTGTCGTAGAAGCCGCGATGATGGGTCTTTAGCCAGGTACCCAGGATAGGCATCGGATACAGGCTGGCTTCCACCGTCATGTAGCGCGGCACCACGGAGTCCTTGATCAGTTCGCGATAGATCACTGCTTCGCTGCCGGACTTGATGACGGGTATGGGTTTGTCCGTGAGCGGGATGTTGTAGCCCGCGTTGGTGTAATAGGGATCGATCTCGTAGACGAACTCGGCCTGCGCCGCCTCTTCCTGTGCACCGGCCGACCCGAATACCAGAGTGGCGAGGGCGAACAGCAGGAATGGGTGAGGGCGGATGGACATGGCGCAGGATTCTATAGGCAGTTGCGCCAGCCTCAAAGCAAAGCCGACTGCAACAGGGGGTTTCGGTAGAATGTGCCATCCCGAACAGGAGCGAACCTTGAAAAGACTCACTACCAGCGATCTGGCCGCTCTCGGCCGACAGGCACAGGGCGCGCCGCGCCTGCGCATGAACAGCAACCTGCACACCGACCTCGCCGATCCCATCCAGCGCCTGGCCATCGCCATGGAGCCGGACACCCTGATCCTGCCGCACCGTCACCCGCATACCTGGGAAGTGCTGACCGCCTTGAAGGGCCGTTTCACCGTGCTGGTGTTCGACGAGACGGGCCGCGTCACCGAGCGCGCCGAGTTGGGCGGGGACTGCAGCGTGGTCGAGATCCCGGCCGGCGGCTGGCATGCCGTGTTGTCGCGCGATGTCGGCGCGGTCATCTTCGAAGTGAAACACGGCCCCTATGCGCCCATCGCGGAGGCGGACGTGGCGGCGTGGGGCAAGGGCCGCACGGCCACGGAATTGAACGCATGGTATGCGGTGGCACAGGTGGGCGAGCGTTTTGCCTGAATCGGCTTGCAAGGGCATCCGAGTGAATCTGCGCCAGCGCATGTCGCACAACTGATAGAACGGAGGGCGAGCATGAGAGTCGGTGTTCCAAAAGAGATCAAGACCAACGAGAACCGCGTGGCGATGGTGCCGGCCGGGGTCGAGGCGCTGGTCAGCGCCGGGCACAGCGTGATGGTGGAGAGCGGCGCGGGCAGCGGCAGCGGATTCGACGATGCAGCCTATGTGGCGGCGGGTGCGCAGATCGCGCCCGATGCCGCTACGGTGTGGGCGACGGCCGATCTGATCGTCAAGGTGAAGGAGCCGATCGAGGCGGAATGGCGACTCATCCGCCGCGGCCAGATCCTCTTCACCTATTTCCACTTCGCGGCCAGCGAGCGCCTGACGCAGGCACATCTCGATTCCGGCGCGGTGTGCATCGCCTACGAGACCGTGGAACTGCCCTCGCGCGAACTGCCCCTGCTCACGCCCATGTCGGAAGTGGCGGGGCGCATGGCGGTGCAGGAAGGCGCGAAATATCTGGAGAAGCTGAACGACGGCCGCGGCATCCTGCTGGGCGGCGTGCCCGGCGTGGCCCCCGCCAAAGTGGTGGTGCTCGGTGCCGGTACGGTCGGCGTCAACGCCGCCCGCATCGCGGCGGGCATGGGGGCCAGCGTGGTCATGCTCGATATCGATCTGGCACGGCTGCGCTACCTGAGTGAAGTCATGCCGGCCAATGTGCGGTTGCTGTTCTCCGACCGCCACCAGTTGCTGGCGCAGATCGCCGATGCCGATCTGGTGATCGGTGCCGTGCTCATCCCCGGCGCGGTGGCACCGAAACTGGTGCGCAGCGAAGACCTCAAGCTGATGCGCAAGGGCGCGGTCATCGTCGATGTCGCGGTCGACCAGGGCGGCTGCGTCGAGACCACGCGCCCGACCACGCACGAGCATCCCACCTATGTGGTGAACGGCGTGGTGCACTACGCCGTGGCCAACATGCCCGGCGGCGTTCCGGTGACCGCCACGCTGGCGCTGACAAACGCCACCCTGCCGTATGTGCTGCAACTGGCGGATAAGGGTTACCGCGAAGCGCTCAAACAATCGCCTGCGCTGCTCAACGGTCTGAACATCATCGCGGGCAAGGTCACCCACCGCAAAGTCGCCGAAGCCTTCGGCATGCAATATCATCCGGCCGAATCCCTGCTCGACTGAATAGGACCCTATGCCGACACTCCGCCTGACACCCGCCGAACTCCGCCTTGCCATCCAGCCAGACTCGCTCGGTTTCACCGACACCTCGGAGTTGCTCGACTACCCCTTGCCCTGGATCGGTCAGGAGCGTGCCGAGTCGGCCGCGCAGTTCGGTCTGCAGATGGAACAGCCGGACTACAACCTGTTCGTGCTGGGCGAGGTGGGCAGCGGCCGCGCTTCGCTGCTCAAACACGCGATGGAGAAGGTCGCCGCCACCCGTCCGGTGCCGCCCGACCTGTGCTATCTGCACAACTTCGATGTGCCTGAGCGGCCGCTGGCCCTGCGCCTGCCGGCCGGGCAGGGGCGGCAACTGCGGCAGATGATGGCGCAACTGGTGAAGACGCTGATCAAGGAGATCCCGCTGCGGCTGAACGGGCAGGACTTCAAGAGCGAGAACGAGCGCATCGAGAGCGAATACAAGACTGCAGAGGCGAAGGAATACGCCGCACTCGATGCCTCGGCCGAACAGCGCAGTTTCACCCTGCACCGCGAGAACGGACACATGGTGTTCACCTATCGAATGAAAGGGACTTCCCCGTCCCGAGGTTGCGGAGAAGTTTCCGCGAACGGCA
>DYJI01000002.1 GCA_020723185.1 Sideroxydans lithotrophicus
CCACCGTGGCAGCGAAGAGGTGCGCATTATAGTGACTAAATTATTTACGTCAACTAAATTTTCACACTATTTATTCAGGCTACAGAAGCGCGGTCCTTTTCATCGACCACAAGCAAACGCACACTTGGTTTGCTTCACTTCAACTCCGCAACAGCGAAGAGGCGCGCATTATAGGGAGCAAAAAATTCGCGTCAACACTTTATTGAAATATTCTGGAAATATTCCGTCGTGCACAGGATGCTCGTAGCCAGATTCACTACAATGCACCCATATGAACCCGCTCATTCTCGGTATCGAATCCTCCTGCGACGAAACCGGACTCGCGCTATACCAAAACGGCCACGGCCTGCTGGCGCACACGCTGCACAGCCAGATCGCCCTGCATAATGAATATGGCGGCGTGGTGCCGGAGCTCGCCTCCCGCGACCATGTGCGCCACGCGTTGCCTTTGTTGCGCCAGGTACTGAGCATGGCAGGGCGCTCACCGAAAGATATCGATGCGATCGCATTCACTCAGGGGCCGGGCCTGTCAGGCGCACTGCTGGTAGGCGCAAGCATCGCCAATGCGCTCGCGTATACATTGGATGTGCCAACCATAGGTGTGCACCATCTTGAAGGCCACCTGCTCTCGCCGCTGCTATCCGAACCCGCGCCATCCTTTCCGTTCGTCGCATTGCTGGTCTCAGGCGGCCATACACAACTGATGCGTGTCGACGGCATCGGACGTTACACATTGCTGGGCGAATCGGTGGACGATGCCGCCGGCGAAGCCTTCGACAAGAGCGCAAAGTTGCTTGGACTCGACTACCCTGGCGGCGCACTGCTCGCAAGGCTGGCGCAGAACGGCACGCCGGGGCGATTCAACTTGCCGCGCCCCATGCTGCATAGCGGCGATTTGGACTTCAGTTTCAGCGGCCTAAAGACTGCCGTGTTACTGGCCGTGCAAAAGAATGCAAATGACGACCAGACACGAGCCGATATCGCATATGCCGCACAAGAAGCCATCGTCGACGTACTGGCCAGCAAGGCACTGTCCGCACTGACCCATACCAACCTGAAGCAATTGGTCGTGGCCGGCGGCGTCGGGGCCAACAAGGTTTTGCGCGAACGACTGGACGCCGCCGTCTCGCGACGCGGGGCACGCGTGTTCTATCCGGATATGGAGTTCTGCACCGACAACGGCGCAATGATTGCTTTCGCGGGCGCGATGCGTTTACAAAAACAGGGAGGACAGCGCGGCTACCGCTTCAACATCAAGCCGCGCTGGGATTTGCGGGAAATTAACTATAGGTCATAAACAACGCCTACCTTTCCTCACCCATCGACTTTCCGCAATGGCGACAAAACACCTCCTCTCCCGGAGTGTATTCCCCACACCATTTACACTTTTCCAGCCACTCAACATCCTCTGCGGCAGTAGCCACTGACTCTTCTTTCTTCTTGCCGCCAATCTTGCTCTCCTTGCCGGCCATCAGGTTCTGGATGTTCTGCTTGTGACGCCAGATCAGCAGCAATGACATGACGCCGGTCGCGATCACCAGTTCGGGACGCAGATGCACCAGCATGGCGTACACCGGTGCCGCGACTGCGGCGACCAGCGCCGACAGCGAGGAATAGCGGAACACGGCCGCCACCAGCAACCAGGTCGCGAAAACCGCCAGCCCCATCCAGCCACTCAACGCCAGCAACACGCCGAGCGCGGTCGCCACCCCTTTACCGCCCTTGAACTTCAGGAACACCGGGAACAGATGCCCAAGGAACACCGCCAGCGCCACCAGCGCCACCAATATCAATCCATCACCATCGTGCGGCGCGAGCCTGATCGCCAGATACACCGCCAGCCACCCCTTGGCCGCATCGCCCAACAAAGTCAGGACAGCCGCCGTTTTTTTCCCGCTGCGCAGAACATTGGTCGCACCGGGATTGCCGGAACCGTATGTGCGCGGATCAGCCAGACCGAAGGCCTTGCTCATCAACACAGCGAAGGAGATCGAGCCCAGCAGATAGGCGAGCACAACAAAAATAATGGCAGTCATCGGTAATACCTTAAAATGCGGAGCGCGGATTCTACTCGAATGCGCCCATGCAACCAAACCAGCAACAAGACCTATATATGGACATCATCTTCCTGCGCGAACTCAAGGTCGTGACCCTGATCGGCATCTACGAGCGGGAGAAACGCGTCCCGCAGACCCTGCAGATCGATCTGGACATCGCCCTGCCCAACAGCCGCGCCTGCCAGAGCGACGACATCAACGATGCGCTGGACTACGCCCAGGTCGCCCTGCACCTGCAGAAGGTATTGAGTGAAGGACACTTTTCCCTGCTGGAAGCACTGGCCGAACACATCGCCCAGATCATCCTCAAGGATTTCAACGCCCCTTGGGTCCGGGTCAGCGTCGCCAAACTGCAAGCCATCCGCAACTGCAAGCAGGTCGGCATCAGCATCGAACGCGGGCAGTGAAATAACCATATTGACCTGCAGGATTTCGGCGTGCCAGTATGCGCCCCGTTTCAGAGACAGCATTCTTGAACGACGTCCAAGCACAAAGGAATCCCTGATGAATCACAAGTCAACCTGGCTGGCACTGGCATGTATCGCGGCAACTCTGCCTGCCCATGCTGCGAATATCTTCTCCACAAAATACGACTCGTACATCAACATCAGTTCTGGTCGTTCAAACTCTCCCGGCACCTGCACCTATTTGTTGGGGAACGGAGCCAGTTGCTCGGAAAAAAACACCGTATATCGCATCAGCTACGGGCATCAATTCACCTCCAACTGGGGCATAGAAGTCGGCTATGGGGATTTTGGCCGCGCCAACGAAAAAGGCACACTACCATCGACGCCATCCGGCGTTCCCGGTAGCGGCCCCATCCCTTACACATGGGAATGGAGCGCCATAGGCTGGGAAGCGGCCGGGACCGGAACCCTGCACTTGGGCGAGTCACTCTCGATAACCGGCAAGCTGGGGGTTCTCAGCGCAGATGTCGGCTCGGAAATCATCGTGACAACCAGCACCAACGAAATCTGGCACAGTGTCACCCGTGACTCCAGCACCAATATCAGCAGAGGCTTGGGCATCCGATATGATTTCAACAAGGATTTGGCACTGCGGCTCCAGCACGAGAGCTTCGGAGAACTGGGCAAGTCCTCAAAAATAAAGACCACCACCACCTACCTGGGCTTCCTGCTCAAATTCTGACGATTCAGGTGCAAAACAAAGCATTTGCCCCCCCTCCTGTTTTTATGGATAATGCGCGCCCTTATACATACACATCCGTGCGCGTACCCAAGCCGCGCCCAACCTAAAGCAAGGAAACACAAAATGAAAGCTGACATCCATCCCGTTTACGCTGAAGTCGAAGTGACTTGCAGCTGCGGCAACAAATTCAACACCCGCTCCACCATCGGCAAGCCGGTTCTGCACGTCGAAGTCTGCGCCGAGTGCCATCCGTTCTACACCGGCACCCAGAAGATTGTGGACACTGCGGGCCGTATCGAGAAATTCCGCAGCAAGTACAGCATGGGCGGCAAAGCCGCTGCTTAATGGAACCTCGTTAAGCGCATAGAATAAAAGGCAGCGCAGGCTGCCTTTTTTCTTTCCGGGAGGAAATATGTCACGATCGCTCTCATCCCTGTTGGCCGGCATCGCCGCACTGGCGCTCGCCGGTTGCGCACAGAACCCGGTGACCGGGCAGCAGGATTTCGTGATGATGTCCGAAGCGCAGGAGATCAGCCTGGGCCGGCAGGCTGATGCCGATGTGCGCAAGCAATACAAGGTCTATCCCAACCCCGTACTGCAAGCCTATGTCGACCGCGTTGGCCAGGACCTGGCCAAGCACAGCCACCGCAACAACCTGCGCTATCGCTTCACCGTACTCGACTCCCCCGAGATCAACGCCTTCGCACTGCCCGGCGGTTATGTCTACATCACGCGCGGCATCATGGCCTATCTCAACTCCGAGGCCGAGATGGCGGCCGTACTGGGCCACGAGATCGGCCACGTCACGGCACGTCACGGGGTACGTCAGCAGAGCGCATCGCAAGCCGCCAACCTTGGCATCCAGCTGGCATCCATCCTTGTTCCTGAATTGAACAATCAGGCCTTCCATGACGTGAGCAACCTGTTGGGCGGTGCACTGCTGTCCGGTTATGGACGAGAGCACGAGCTCGAATCCGACCGTCTCGGCGCGCAGTATCTGGCCCGCACGGAATACGATCCGCAAGCGATGATCCGCGTGGTCGGCGTGTTGAAGAACCAGGAGCTGTTCGACGCCGAGATCGCGAAGCAGGAAGGCCGCGAGCCGCGCCGCTATCACGGCACCTTCGCCACCCACCCGGACAACGACACGCGCCTGCAGCAAGTGGTCGGCGAAGCCGGCACGCTCACCGTCGCGAATCCCGCTGAGAACCGCGAGGAATATCTGCGCCAGACCGCAGGACTCACTTTCGGCGACAGCGTGGACGAAGGCGTGGTGCGCGACAACCGCTTCATGCATCGCGACCTCGCCATCACGCTCGCCTTCCCCTCAGAATGGAGCGTGAAGAATCTGCCCACCCAGTTGCTCGCCATCAGCCCCGGCAATGACGCACTGCTCCAGTTCGGGCTAGACCCCAAGCCTGCCGGCACTGCGGTCGAATATGTGCGCAGCAAGCTCGGACGAAACGCCAGGATAGCGACCATGCAGATCCATGGACACACTGCCGCGCTCGGCGAGATAGACCACACCCTGCTGGGCGTGGTCTATGATGCGGGGCGTGCCTTCCTGATCAAGGGCAGTGCCAAGTCAGCGCAGGCTTTTGCCGCCCATCGCACTGCGCTTGAAGCCACCATCCGCAGCTTCAAGACCTTGAGTGCGGAAGAACGCGAAAAGATCAAACCTTTGACGCTGCAGCTGGTCACGGCAAAGGAAGGCGACACCTATGCGGCGCTGGCCCGACGCTCGCCGCTGGGACGCAATGCAGAGAAATACCTGCGCCTGATCAACGCGCAATACCCGCAAGGCGAGCCCGTCGCAGGTCAACTGATGAAAGTCGTCGAATAGATGTACGAATATTTCACCAAGCTGAAAGAACCAGAGATCACACCGCTCAAGGCTGCGCTGCTGTTTGCCTTGTGCGCGGTATGGGTGCTGACCGGACTGGTCGGGCACGACCCGTGGAAGCCTGACGAACTGTACGGCTTCGGCATCGTCCATCACTTCATCAGCAGCGGCGACTGGCTGGTTCCCACTTTGGCCGGACAGCCGTATCTGGAAAAACCGCCGCTGTACTACTGGACCGCGACCGCATTCGCGCAACTGTTCTCGTCGTGGCTGCCGCTGCATGACGGCGCTCGGCTGGCCACCGGCTTCTTCACCTCCCTCACCCTGCTGTTCGCCGGGCTGACCGGCCGCGAACTGTTCGGCAACAATCGCGGCTGGCCCACCGCCATCATCCTCATCGGCTGCCTCGGCATGCTGGTGCGCGGCCACGAGATCCTCACCGACAACGCTCTGCTCACCGGCTGCGCCATGATGCTGTATGGCTACGCCCTGAGCCTGCGCCGACCGCAACTGGCCGGACTCATCACAGGCATCGGACTGGGTATCGGCTTCATGAGCAAAGGCGTCATCGCACCCATCCTGTTCGGCGCGATCAGCCTGAGCCTGTTGTCGTTCAGCAACTGGCGGACGCGCAACTACCTCAACACGCTGGGTATCGCCTTGCTGGCTGCCCTGCCGTGGTTGCTGATGTGGCCGATGATGCTGCATCAGCACTCTCCCGAGCTGTTCCACGAATGGTTCTGGACGCGCAACATCGGACGCTGGTTCGCCTTCGCCGCTAACGGACAATTCAACGACACCTTCTATTACCTCAAGTCGCTGCCGTGGATGGCCTGGCCTGCCGCGCCGCTCGCCGCATGGACGGTGTGGGAAGCGCGCAAACGCATGTGGCATGAAGCGGAGTTCCAGCTGCTGCTGGTCAGTTTCATCGTGATGCTGGTCGCGCTCAGTTTCGTGCCTGACATCAACGACCAGAACGGCATGCCGATGCTGTTGCCCATCGCCCTGCTTGCCAGCGCGTCGCTCTCGACCCTGCGCCGGGGAGCAGCCAACGCACTCGACTGGTTCGGCATCATGACTTTCGCCCTGATCGCCATCCTGATGTGGTGGGGGTGGGCCGGCCTGCTGCTCGGCTATGGGGCGAAGATCGTGGTCTGGCTGAGGGAATACCAGCCCGGCTTCGAAGCGGAACTGGAGACCGTCCCCTTCACCATCGCGCTGATCGTCACTGTGCTGTGGGTATTTCTGATCTGGCGCGTAGGCCGCTCGGTGCGTCGCTCGCTCATCAACTGGGCCAGCGGTGTCACCCTGCTGTGGATACTCACCATGACCCTATGGCTGCCCTGGCTGGATAACGGCAAGAGCTATCGCTACATGATCGAAGACCTGAACACCAACCTGCCCAAGCAATACAACTGCATCGGCGGCCTGCGCATCGGTCAGAGCGAACAAGCCATGCTGGAGTATTTCGGCGACATCCGTCTAGACTACAGTCCGCGCAAATGCGACCTGCTGCTGGTGCAAGGCGGTGCGGTGGCCAAGCCTATCGAAGCCGAGATCGGCTGGGAAAAGTTGTGGGAAGGCGGACGCCAAGGCAACCCGCAGGAACGCTTCCGCCTCTACCAGCGCCTGCAGCGCATCCGCTGAGCCTGGCTCAGTTCACGGCGAGGATACGGATATCCTCCAGCGGTTCCTCGCCGCGCGCCAGGCGCAGGAAGCGCGGGAAGGTGCCCGTCTTGTGCACTACCCAATCACCCCGAGCGATCTGCTCATAACGTCCTAGCCTTGATGAGATCGCCGCCAGATCTTTCCCGCTGATCAGCAAGTAATACTTCCCGTCCGCCGGCAGTTGCGCAAGATCGCCTGCTGGAAACACAGGCGCGCTGTTGTACACCGCCAGCTCGCGCGAAACGATCCCCATGTTGTAACTGTAGACCGGCGCGATCGGCCGGGCTGCCAACTGCGTGCTCGCGTTGTAAGCCACGCTGTATGCCATGAACGTCAATGCCGAAGTCAACACCAGGAATCCGTACAAGGCCAGCATGCCGAACAGCGGCAACACCAGCAATACATTGGCACGCATCTGCCGGCGCTGCATGATCACATATCCCAGCATCGCCACCAGGATCGTCGCGACGAGCGACGACACTGCCGCATGACCGACATGCACGCTCAAACCGATCGCTAACGCCAGCAGCAATAGCGTGAATACAAGTTGCGCAAGCAACAGCGCCCGCCCCTCCTGCAGATTCTGCATGCGTACAGCCAGATACCGGCCGCACAAGATGGCCGCGAACGGGAACAGGATCACCGTGTAGTGATCGAGCTGGAAGCTGGTGGCGCTGAACAAGGCAAAGGTCACGAAGAACGCACCGCACAGGAAAACGAAACCTGCGTTCTCCTCCACCGCGCGCTGCGCGAACTTGCGCACACCGGCAACCATCGTAGCAAAGAACACCGCCACCCAGGGCAGGAACGCCCACAGGAACACCAGCACGAAATAGAACGGATGGCCGCCCCCGCTCGTATCCTGTATCGGCCCCGCATTGAAGAAACGCCCGAACTGGCTATCCCACATGAAGAACTTGATGCCCGACACATTCGTCTGCCCGAACACCACCTTCTCCGGATGCGCATCGAATTGCAGATACAAAGCGACCAGCTCTGGCGCGGTGAACAACAAGGAAAGACCAAACGCCAGCCACCACTTCACACTCCACAACTTGCGCCACTGCCGCTGATACATCCACAGGATCACCAGCCCGCTGGTGATGGTGATCATCGTGAACACGCCCTTGGTCATCACCGCCCCCGCCGTGAACGCCGCACCCAGCAACAGATATTTCATCCTGGACTGCGCGTCATAACGCAACCAGTAATAACACGCGCCCATGATGAAACCGGTCAGGTAAGTCTCCGCCTTCACCTCGATGGAAGAATCCATCAGATGGAACACCGACACATATACCAGCACCGACAACCACGCCGCCTCGCGCCCATAGAACAGACGCGCGATGCGATAAGTGAAATACCCGCCGATGATGTGGAACAAAAAGCCCGGCAGAATGTAAGCGAAGGTACTCACCCCCAGCAACTCGAACGACAACGCCGTGATCCAGAACGGCATATGCGGCTTGTCCAGCCAGTCCTTGCCGTCCAGCATCAGATTCGCCCAATCGTTGCTCAGCGCGATGTGCTGCGACAGTGCTGCATAGGTGATGGAATCGCCGCCGTTGATGATGGGGGACAGCATCGCGGCGGCGTTGACGAGCAGCGCGAAGAGGGAGAGATATTTTATGTGGGTCAGGTTCATGGGGCGCGATGATAACGCTTCCGCCCACCGTTCGTGCTGAGTAGGCCGAAGGCCGTATCGAAGCATGGGAAAACTTCAAATTTAAAACCAACACCGTCGGGGGTTGCCCGACAGCAAGTTACTTTTCTTGTCTTGCCAAGAAAAGTAACCAAAAGAAGTCGCCCCCGGTTTGCCGCCCCTTCGGGGTTCCCTGCGTTGCTCGAACGGCCGGGCCTCCTCATAAACTCGCACGATCCGCTACGCGGCCACGTGCTCAAACATATTCGTCGGACTTCCCCCGACCGTCCTGCGCTACTCGGCGGTGCACAGGGGATGGAAAATCAAAATCCTAAAACCTAAAAACAAACCCGTGAGGCGGGCGATGCCCGCCTCACCACAAAAAGAAACATGCGCAAAGCGCACACAAAACCGCCTTTGACTTACCTTTCCCTTGAGCGCCGCCGAGTAGCGCAGGCAAGTCAGGGGTAGCCGGCGAGGACTGTCTGAGCGCGAAGCGCGAGTTCCGCAGCCGCCTGACTTGCCGAGCAACGCAGGGCACCCACGTAGTGGGCGGCAAACCAGGGTCGCCTTTTCTTTGGTTACTTTCTTTTGGCGAAGCAAAAGAAAGTAACTTGCTGTCGGGCAACCCCCGACGGTTTTCGATGAGTGTCACAATGACCGAATATCAAGGCCGAAAAAAACGAACTGCCGCAAGTAATAATCGTTGGAAAAAACCGAGGATAGCTCGCAGACACTGAAGTTTAAGTTCTGAATATTCAGTATCAAGCGCAAGACTGATCGCCATACTTGAACGTTGCTCTTGATTGTGCAAATCTGGCTCAACAATTGAGAAATGCCGACTTTCTCCACACAAATTGACCGTCTCTAGAAGAGAGTCAGCGCATTTGCATCGGAAGGTATTTAAATGCTTGTGGGCCACAACATTGCATTGGTCGATAGTCGCTGGAGTGGGGAAGTGGTTATGTAATAAAGCCTTGCACAACTCGACAGAAACAACTTCTCCAAATTGTTTAAGTGCCAAGACACACTGTTCCTTAACTTCGATAATCGTATTTCCTGAGCCCAGCATCTTATTAGATGCTGCGCGACGGTGAGTTGCCTTGACTTCCGCTTGTAATTGTTCGATTTTTGTTGAGGACAACAAAGAAATGTTGGCGTCAGCAATTTCGATTGGGGTCGGCATTAACAAAGCTCAACGAATCTTCACCGTCTCACAAACCACATCCCCATTCTGCCCCCGATTCCGCAATGCATGATCCATCAACACCAACGCCACCATCGCCTCCGCGATCGGCGTAGCCCTGATCCCCACACAAGGATCATGCCTCCCCTCGGTAGAGACCTTCACCGCCTCCCCCGCCTTGTTGATCGAATCGCGTTCGATACGGATGCTTGAGGTCGGCTTGATGGCATAACGCGCCACGATGTCCTGCCCGGTGGTGATGCCGCCGAGGATGCCGCCGGCGTGGTTGGTCTTGAAACCTTGCGGCGTGAGTTCGTCGCCGTGCTGGCTGCCCTTCTGCGTGACACAGGCGAAGCCGTCGCCGATCTCCACGCCCTTCACGGCGTTGATACCCATCAGTGCGTGGGCGATGTCGGCGTCGATGCGATCGAACACGGGTTCGCCCCAGCCCACCGGCACGTTGTGTGCGATGACGGCGAGTTTGGCACCGATGGAGTCGCCGCTCTTGCGCAGGTTGTCCATGTAGTCTTCCAGCTGGCCGACAAAGCTGGCGTCGGCCACGAAGAAGCTGTTGCCTTCGGCGTGCAGATCGCCCCAGCTTTTGAACGGGATTTTGATCTCGCCGAGCTGCTCCAGGTAGCCGCGCACTTCCACGCCGTAGGTCTCGCCCAGCCATTTCTTGGCGATGGCGCCGGCCGCGACCCGCGCGGCCGTTTCGCGCGCCGAGGCGCGACCGCCGCCGCGATGGTCGCGGATGCCGTATTTCTGCCAGTAGGTGTAATCGGCATGGCCGGGGCGAAAGGTGTCGGCGATGCTGCCGTAGTCCTTGCTGCGCTGGTCTTCGTTGCGGATGAGCAGCGCGATGGGCGTGCCGGTGGTCTTGCCTTCGAACACGCCGGACAGGATCTCCACCGTGTCCGATTCGCGGCGCTGCGTGACATGGCGCGAGGTGCCGGGTTTGCGTCGGTCCAGTTCGTGTTGGATGAATTCCGCCGTGATCTCCATGCCGGGCGGGCAACCGTCAACGATGCAGCCGATGGCCGCGCCGTGCGATTCGCCGAAGGAGGTGACCGTGAACAGGGTGCCGAAGGTGTTTCCAGACATGGTGTTGTCTCGCTTAATTGGTGGCGCGAGTTTAACATGGCGTCACTAGCCAAAGACACCGCCGGACATGTTCATCGACACCCACTGCCACCTCGACGCCGACGAGTTCGGAGATACCCAGGACGACATCGTGCGCACCGCACTGCATGCCGGCGTGCAGCGCATCGTGGTGCCTTCGGTCTCCCGCGCCAATTTCGACACTGTGCGCGAACTTTGCCAGCGCTTCCCCGCCTGCTCACCCGCCTACGGCATCCACCCGATGTACACCGACGATGCGCTGCCGCACGACCTGGCGGCGCTGCGCGACCTGCTGCAACAAAAACGCCCGGTCGCCATCGGCGAGATCGGGCTGGATTTCTTCATCGACCATTTCGACCGCGCACGTCAGGAATATTTCTTTGCCGAGCAACTCAAGCTGGCCAAGGAATTCGACCTGCCGGTGCTGCTGCACATCCGCCGCGCGCAGGACGTGATCCTTAAGCATCTGCGCCAGCACAGGGTGGTGGGCGGCATCGCGCACGCCTTCAACGGCAGCCGCCAGCAGGCGGACGAATTCATCAAGCTCGGCCTCAAACTCGGCTTCGGCGGAGCGATGACCTATAGCCGCGCGACGAAACTTCGCGAACTGGCCGCCACCTTGCCGCTGGAGAGCATCGTGCTGGAGACCGACGCGCCGGACATCCCGCCCGATTTCCTCGAACGCGGGCAGTCGAACAAGCCGGAATACATCGCGTGCATCGCGCAGACGCTGGCCGATCTGCGCGGCATGTCCATCGAAGAGATTGCGCGCATCACGACAGAGAATGTATCTTCCGCGCTCCCCGAGCTTCCCGTGACGCACTGACATGCCGCACCGCCATCCCCTCGACGACCTGCACGAACGCCGCTTCGGCGGCATTGACCGCCTCTACGGCGACGGCTCACGCATGGCCTTGCACAAGGCGCGCGTCGCCGTCATCGGCGTGGGCGGTGTGGGTTCCTGGGCGGTGGAAGCGCTGGCGCGCAGCGGCATCGGCAATGTCACGCTGATCGACTTCGACCATGTGGCCGTGTCGAATGTGAACCGGCAGATCCAGGCGCTGGATAGCACACTGGGCATGGCCAAGACCGAGGCGCTCGCCACGCGCATCGCGGACATCAATCCCGCTTGCCGGGTGACGGCGGTGGATGATTTTCTGACCGAGGAGAACATGCGGCAGCTACTGCCGCCGGATACGTTCGATGCGGTGATCGATGCCTGCGACGAGGTGAAGGTGAAGGCGGCGCTTATCGTGCATGCGCGTTTCAACAAGATGAAGCTCGTCGTGTGCGGTGCGGCGGGCGGCAAGCGCGATGCGCTGAGACTGCGGCGCGACGATCTGGCGCGCACCACGCACGATGCATTGCTGGCACGCATCCGCACCCTGCTGAAGAAGGATTTCAACATCCATCCGCGCAGCAACGGCAAGTTCGGCGTGACCTGCATCTATCTGGAAGAACCGTCGCAACGCGGCGCGGCCTGCTCGACGGCCGACCTGAGTTGCTCGGGTTACGGTTCGGCGGTGACGGTGACAGCCAGCATGGGTTTCGTGGCAGCAGCTTGGTGCATCGACAAGCTGCTGGCCGCCAAAGAATAGACGACCTCCCGTGCTCCCGCATCACGCACTTGCAACGTGTTGCGCAGATGATCGTCGACGGCGACCTGCCGGTCACCGACCGGATGCGCATCGCTACTTCAGCCAGCCTTTGCGCCAGAAGATGAACAAGGGCACGCCGACCGTGAGCAGCATCAACAACAGCGCGAAGGGATAACCCAGTTGCCACTGCAATTCCGGCATGAACTGGAAATTCATGCCGTAGATGGACGCGATCAGTGTGGGCGGCAGCAATGCGACCGACACCACGGAGAACAGTTTCACGACGCGGTTCTGATTGATGTTGATGAAGCCTATGACGGCATCCATCAGGAAGTTGATCTTGTCGAACAGGAAGGCGGTATGACCGTCCAGCGATTCGATGTTCTGCTGGATCTGTTTCACTTCCTCCACCTGCGAGGGAGTCAGCGACTTGGTGCGCACCATGAAGGATAGCGCACGCTGCGTATCCATCACGTTGCGCCGGATGCGACCGTTGACGTGTTCGGCATGGGCGATCTCGGCCAGCGACTCGCGCGCCTGCTTGTCGCTCAGCGTCTCGTTCAACACGCTCTGACTGACCCGCCCCAGGTCGGCATACACCTCCTCCAGCGCGTCGGCCGAGAACTCCACATCCATGCCGTACAGCTCGATCAGCACGTCGCGACTGTCTTCGATAGGCCCGGACTCCGCATGCAGTCGGATGCGCAACAGCCGGAAGATGGGCAGATCCTCGTCGTGGATGCTGATCAGCGTCTCGCCGGCCAGCACGAAGGCCACCGCCACACTGTGCGCGTGGCTCTCCGTGCCGGACAGGTAATCGGAACGCAGATGCAGCTTGCCGTCGTGCTCATAGAAGCGCGCGCTGGCCTCGATGTCACGCAGATGCTCGGGGCTGGGCAAGCGCAGATCGAAGGACCGCTCCACTTGCGCCACTTCGGCCTCGCTGGCGGCATACATATCGATCCAGACGATGGCAGACGAGGCGAGATCGTCCGTCACTTCGAAGGTCAGGCGTTCCAGACGACCGTTTTTCAGCGTGAATGCATTGAGCATCTATCCTCCCCGTATGTACGCGGCATTCTATGCCCGCCCGCCGAAGCGGCACAGCACTTCGTAGCGAGCCCCGTGCGCATCGCCCAGCGATTGAACCAGCACGAAATCGCGCGCCTGCCAGTGCACGGCTGGCATGGACGGCAGCGGCGCATCCGTCCAGCTCGCATGGCGCAGCAGCGTGACATGCGGCTTGTAGGGACGGTCTTCGAAGCGGAAGCGGTGCGCGCGCAGGCTGTCCTGCAACGCGGCGACCAGAGCGCCGAGCGCGGGCGGTATCGCATCCGGTGCCGCGTAGACGATGTGGTTGTGGCCCCAGTAATGCGCGCCGCGCCACGTCAGCCCGAAGGGCCGGAACGCCACCTCCTGCGCGGCCAGTCGCAAGGCTTCCAGCCTATGCTCCGCAACCTCCCCCAGAAACGCCAACGTGCAATGCAGGGTGTCGGTTTGCATCACCTTGCCGCCACACCGTTGAAGCAGCGGTGCCTGCCAGCAGGCCAGCGCCTCGCTTTCCGCTGCAGTGGGCCACTGAGCGAAGAACAGACGGCGGGATTTCTCGGGGGCGGATTCCATGTCGCGGATGCTAACGCCTTATGCGCATCGGGGTCGAGTATGCAGGCGCATTCGGGTAGAATGCGCGCCTTGTAACAGGGGCTTGCCTGCATGAACGCGCGTTTACGTGAAATACCCTACAACTACACCTCCTTCTCCGACCGCGAGATCGTGCTGCGCCTGCTCGGCGACGAGGCCTGGGAGATCATCAACACCCTGCGCGCGGAACGCCGCACCGGCCGCTCGGCCCAGATGCTGTACGAGGTGCTGGGCGATATCTGGGTGCTGACGCGCAACCCCTATCTGGAAGACGACCTGCTCTCCAACCGCAAACGCCGCCGGGCGCTGATCGGCGCGCTGCACCACCGCCTGAACGCCATCGAAGCGCGTCGTCAGGACAACGAAGTGGTCAAGCGCCTGCTGGAACTCACCACCGCAGCGGTGGAGAATTTCGCCGAGGATTTCGAGACCACCCTGAAACTGCGCAAGCGCACGCTGCGCTCCCTGTCGCGCATCACCCGCCGCGACAACATCCAGTTCGACGGCCTGAGCCGCGTCTCGCACGTGACCGACGCCACCGACTGGCGCGTGGAATATCCCTTCGTGGTGCTCAATCCGGACAACGAGGAAGAGGTCGCGCCGCTGGTGCGCGCCTGCATCGAACTCGGCCTGACCATCATCCCGCGTGGCGGCGGCACCGGCTACACCGGCGGTGCCGTGCCGCTGGACAAATATTCCGTGGTGATCAATACCGAGAAGCTGGATGCGATCTCGGCGGTGGAGTCCATGGTGTTGCCCGGTCACGACCAGCCCTACGCCACTATCCATTGCGGCGCGGGCGTGGTGACGCGGCGCGTGATGGAAGCGGCGGAAGCGGCCGATCTGGTGTTCGCGGTCGACCCGACCTCGGCGGACGCCTCCTGCATCGGCGGCAACGTGGCCATGAACGCGGGCGGCAAGAAAGCCGTGCTGTGGGGCACCGCGCTGGACAATCTGGTGTCGTGGAAGATGGTCGCGCCGGACGGGCGCTGGATGCTGGTCGAGCGCATGGACCACAACTTCGGCAAGATCCACGATGCCGAACACGCGACCTTCCGCATCAGCCGCTACGACCGCCACGACAAACCCATGTCCGGCCAGCCGGTGACCCTGACCATCCCTGGCAGCGCCTTCCGCAAGACCGGCCTCGGCAAGGATGTGACCGACAAGTTCCTGTCCGGCCTGCCCGGCATACAGAAGGAAGGCTGTGACGGCATCATCACCTCGGCGCGTTTCGTGCTGCACCGCGCACCGGAACATACACGCACCGTGTGTCTGGAATTCTTCGGCCAGGTGCGCGAAGCGGTACCGGCCATCGTCGAGATCACCGGCCTTCTCGACAACCGCGCTGACAAGAAAGTGCTGCTGGCCGGTCTTGAGCATCTGGATGAGCGTTATCTGAAAGCGGTCGGCTACGCCACCAAATCCAAACGCGGCACGCGCCCGAAGATGGTGCTGATCGCCGACGTGGTGAGCGACGACGAGGCGGCTGTGGGCGCGATGGCCTCCGAGATCGTGCGCTTGGCCAACCTGCGCCATGGCGAGGGTTTCATCGCCGTCTCGGCCGAGGCGCGCAAGAAGTTCTGGCTGGACCGCGCGCGCACCGCCGCCATCGCCAAACACACCAACGCCTTCAAGATCAACGAGGATGTGGTGATCCCGCTGCCGCGCATGGGCGACTATTGCGACGGCGTGGAACGCATCAACATCGAGCTGTCGCTGCAGAACAAGATCAAGCTGCTGGACGCGCTGGACGAGTTCTTTGCGGGCGAGTTGCCGCTGCATTACCAGGACGATGCGCAACTCGGCGATGCCGAGCTGCTGGGCGAGCGCCCGCTGGCCGCGCGCAAACTGATGACCGAGGTGCGCGCGCGCTGGAGCTGGCTGCTCCAGCATCTGGATGCTCCGCTGGCCGACTGCACGTTCGCGCCACAGGATGCCCATGACGCCGTCACCGTATTCGACGCGGTGCAACGCCATCTGCTGCGCGCCTCGTGGAAGCGCGAGTTGCGCGAGCCGCTGCGCAACATCTTCAGCGGCGGCACCTACCAGCTCATCCTGGAGCAGTGCACCGCCATCCATCAGCAGGTACTGAAGAGCCGCGTGTTCGTGGCGCTGCATATGCATGCCGGCGACGGCAACGTGCATACCAACATCCCGGTCAACTCCGACGACTACGCCATGCTGCAACAGGCGAACGGCGCGGTGGACCGCATCATGCAACTGGCGAAAGACCTGGGCGGCGTGATCTCGGGCGAGCACGGTATCGGCATCACCAAGTTCGACTTCCTCGAAGAGAAGGAGATCGCGCCGTTCATCGCCTACAAGCACAAGGTAGATCCGGACGGCCGTTTCAACCGCGGCAAACTGTTGCCGGGCAGCAACCTGGAGCGCGCCTACACCCCCAGCTTCAACCTGATGGAACTGGAGAGCCTGATCCTGGAGAAGAGCGAACTGGGCGACATCTCCGACTCGATCAAGGACTGCCTGCGCTGCGGCAAGTGCAAACCGGTGTGCACCACGCATGTGCCGCGCGCCAACCTGCTGTATTCGCCGCGCAACAAGATCCTCGCCACCTCGCTGCTGATCGAGGCCTTCCTGTACGAGGAGCAGACGCGGCGCGGCGTTTCCATCCGCCACTTCGACGAGTTCAACGATGTGGCCGACCATTGCACCGTGTGCCACCGCTGTGAGAAGCCGTGTCCGGTCGACATCGACTTCGGCGACGTGTCGGTCTCCATGCGCAACTTCCTGCGCAAGCAGGGACAGAAGAAATTCAACCCGGTCACTGCCACCTCGATGCTGTTCCTCAACGCCACCGACCCGGCCACCATCAAGACGGTGCGCAAGGTGATGATCGAGTGGGCATACAAGGGACAACGTCTGGCACATCGACTGGCCAAACAGTTCGGCCTGCTCAACGGCCAGACGCAGCATCCGCCCGCGACCGTGGGCAAGCCGCCGCTGAAGGCGCAGGTGATCCATTTCATCAACAAGCCGATGCCGGGCGGTTTGCCCAAGAAGACGGCGCGCGCCCTGCTGGACATCGAGGACGATACCGTGGTGCCGGTGATCCGCGACCCGCACACCCCGAGCGAGGAATCGGAAGCGGTGTTCTACTTCCCCGGCTGCGGTTCCGAGCGCCTGTTCTCGCAGGTGGGACTCGCGACGCAAGCCATGCTCTACAACCTGGGCACGACCACCGTGCTGCCGCCCGGCTACCTGTGCTGCGGTTATCCGCAGACGGCTTCCGGCAACGCCGACAAGGGCAGCAAGATCACCACCGACAACCGTGTGCTGTTCCACCGCGTGGCGAACACGCTGAACTATCTGGATATCAAGACGGTGATCGTGTCCTGCGGTACCTGCATGGACCAATTGCTGCAATACCAGTTCGACAAGATATTCCCCGGCTGCCGCCTGCTCGACATCCACGAGTACCTGCTGGAGAAAGGCGTGAAGCTGGATCAGGCCACAGGTCTGCGCTACATGTATCACGAGCCTTGCCACACGCCGATGAAGACGCACAAGTCGCTGGACGTGGTAAAGACGCTGATGGCGACCGAGGTGCCGCTGAACGACCGCTGCTGCGGTGAAGCGGGTTCTTTCGGCGTGTCGCTGCCACACATCGCGACGCAGGTTCGCTTCCGCAAGGAAGAAGAACTGCGCAAGGGCAGCGCCGACTTGCGTGCCGACGGCTACGAAGGCGAAGTGAAGTTGCTGACCTCCTGCCCCGCCTGTCAGCAAGGTCTGTCGCGCTATACTGAAGACGTGGGGGCGGATGCCGACTACATCGTAGTGGAGATGGCGAAGCATCTGCTGGGTCCGAACTGGCAGGCGGAATACGTGATGCTGGCGAACGCAGGTGGTATCGAGCGCGTGTTGCTATAGGGTCGTTACGGAAAGGATGGGCATGCTGTCACTGGAACCGACTGACGATAGGGCAAGACCGGCATTCCACGATGCCGAAGGTTGCAAACAGTGGTTGAGCCAGTTGCAACTGACCAACCTCGGCATGGCACAGGGCAATCTGCGCAAACAGATCGATGAACTGAACCGCCTCGCGATGAGGGGCGAGGAACGACTCGGCATCCTCGAACTGCTGCGCGATCCCGTCGCACAAGTGCAAAGCGATTTTGCCAAGCGTCTCGTCGGCAAACCGCTGCCGCTCACCGATGACGAACATATGCTGCTGACCGCACTCAACAGCCTGTGGCAGGCCATGCAGAACGGCTATCTGCGCTGCCTGCAGAGCGCTGCAGCCGGTGATGCGCAGATGGAGAAACGGCGTGCCATGTTGTGGCAGCGCAGTCTGTACTACGGCATGCAGCAGATCGTCGAATCCACCCGCGCCGGGTATGAGCCGGACCGGCCCACGTGGCAGCAGTTCCACACGCTCTATCTGGATATCGAGTCATCCGGCCTGCAGAACGAGGTTGTCAAGGATGACCGCTTCCGCAGCGGGCTTCCGTTCAGCTGCCAGACGCTCTACCTGACCACCCTGCTCATGCATCGCGCGCGCTTGCTCGGTCTTAGCCGGGAGCAGCGGCATACGGCGGAGCACTGGTTGCTGCTGTGGGCGGACACGCTCGCCCTGCTGCCGCGCTGCACCGCAAGCAAGGAAGATGCGCCGCCGCTGGTGGTGGATCTGCAAGGCTATCGCGGACTGCAATCCGCCGCGCATGCCCGCTCAGCGTCAAGCATGCGCTGCCTGCCGATGGTGCCGCTGTCGAAACAGATACGCATCAAGACCATTTTGCTGCAACAGGGCCAGACGCCGCAGAAGGTGGAGCTGGCGACCGACTTGTCCGGCAAGGAATGCGTAGACCTGCTGGGCAAGCTGCACCAGTGCTGGTGCGAAGCAAGGTCGGATACGCTGGTGGAGATGCCGCGCGAGACGAGCTCGGTCAATATGTGTGTCGGCCTGGAGAAGATCTATTCCCATATCGCCGGCAAGCCGTTCAAACCGGTGAAGGACGTCGGCAAGGCCATGCAGGATGCGCAGGTACAGATCGCCACCTTCGGTCGCGTACTGGACGAGACCGGGCAGCATGATCTGAAAGCACTGGGTTTCCTGCCCGAGGAGTGGCTGGTGGAGGAGAACACCCTGCTACGCGGACGCCTGCTGCGACTGTCCCCGCTTGGCGACCGCATGGCGGCGCACCACATCGTCAGTATATTCACAGCGGATTCACCCGCGCACAAAGCGGGCGTGATCGACCGCATAGAAGTGGCGCACAGCGGCCAGCTCTATGTGACCGTGCATTATCTGCCGGGTCAGCCGCAGGCCGCGATCGCCAATGCACCGGAATCCACGCAAGCCATGCTGAAGTCCGGCTCGACTCCCTGCCTGATGTTGCCTGCCATGGAGAAACTGCGCATCCCGGCCAGCCTGGTGCTGCCGCGCGACTGGTTCCAGACGGGGCGCGAGATCGAACTGACGCTGGCTGACCGCAGCAAACAGAAGGTCAAACTGGGCATCAGTGTCGAACGCGGCGTGGATTACGAGCGCGTCAGCTTCAAAGCCGCCTGACAAGGCGAGCTCAATGCAGCAAACGGGAAGCCGGGAAGATGATCGAGAAGGTGCTTCCCCGTCCTTCTTCGCTGACGATATGCAGCCGCGCCTGATGGCGCATGGCGACATGCTTGACGATAGCCAGACCTAGCCCGGTACCGCCGGTCTCGCGCGAGCGGCTGCGGTCCACCCGGTAGAATCGTTCGGCCAGTCGCGCGATGTGTTGCTGGGCGATGCCGATGCCGCTGTCCTGCACGGCGAATACGGCATGCCCGTCGTGTTGGGACCAGCGCACGGCTATGCTCCCGCCATCCGGGGTGTAGCGGATGGCGTTACTGACCAGATTGGAGAAGGCGCTGCGCAACTCGTCACGGCTACCACTCAGGTCCACGCCGCAATTCTCCTGCAGGGTGATGTGATGCCTGCCGTTGCTCAGCAGCTGACCGTCGCGCATGACTTCCTCCAGCAGCGTCCCCACTGCCACTGTCTCTTCGCGCAAGCGGTTCTGGTCGTCCTCAAGACGCGACAGGGTCAGCAGATCGTCGACCAGGTGTTCCATGCGGTCGGTCTGCTCGCCCATGAGCAGCAGGGCGCGCTGCGCCATCTCGTTGTCGCGCGAGGGCATGTCCTGCAGGGTCTCGACGAAGCCGTTGACGACCGTGAGCGGGGTGCGCAATTCGTGCGAGACGTTAGCCACGAAATCGCGCCGCATGGTCTCGATGCGCTGCAGCTGGGTGATGTCGCGGCTGATGAGCAGGCGCTGTTTCTCGCCGTAGGAGATCAGCTTGATGGACAGGATCAGGTCGTCCTGGCGCGCGCCGTGCAGCACCAAGGGCTTGTCGAACTGGCGCGCCGCAAGGTATTGCACGAATGCCGGCTGCCGCGCCAGATAGGTGATCTGCTGGCCGATGTCGTAATCGCTGTCCAGCCCGAAATGTATCGCGGCCAGCGGATTGCACCATTCGATGCGGTCCGCATCGTCCAGGATGACCACTCCTTCCGGCAAGGCGGCGGTCGCCTGCTCCATCTGTTTCAGGGCGGCGGCATGGCGTTCACGCTGCAAACGGTTGGTGCGCACCATCTTGTTCAAGTGGGAGAACACCTCTTCCCACAGGCCGGAGCCGTCCGGCAAAGCAAGGTTCTCCGGGTCTTTGAGCCAGCGCAGCAGATCCGCCAGATTGCGCAGATGGTGCAGCAAGCGCAGCGAAATGCCGACGGCGAAGACGGATACGGCCGGCATGGCACCCGCGATGGCCCACACCAGCAGGGAGAACAGGAGCAGGAAAAAGGGATAGAAGAAGGCGCGTTGCCAGAAATCGCTCACGTCGTGATCTCGTTACGGGACGGCGGCATTATACGGACGGAATCCGCCGCGGCCACCCCCGTGCTCAGGCGCGGGAGAACCGGTAGCCGCTGCCGCGCACGGTCTGTACCATCCTGTCGGCCCCAGAGGGTTCCAGTGCCTGGCGCAGACGGCGGATGTGCACGTCGACGGTGCGCTCCTCCACGAACACATGGTCGCCCCACACCTGGTCGAGCAATTGTGCGCGGCTATAGACGCGTTCGACGTGGGTCATGAAGAAATGCAGCAGGCGGAACTCGGTGGGGCCGAGTTCGACGTTCTGGCCGTTGGCGGCGACGCGATGGGTGGTGGGCGAGAGTTCGATGCCTTCCACGCGCACGGTCTCGTCGCTCATCTGCGGCGCGCGACGACGCAGCACCGCGCGGATGCGCGCCATCAGTTCGCGCGGCGAGAACGGCTTGGTGATGTAATCGTCCGCGCCCGATTCCAACCCCAATATCTTGTCGCGCTCGTCGGTGCGCGCCGTCAGCATGATGATAGGGATATCGCGCGTGCGGGAATCGGCACGCAGCTTGCGCGCGATCTCCACGCCGGAGGAGCCCGGCAGCATCCAGTCCAGCAGGATCAGATCTGGCAGGGCGCGGTTGATATGCGCATAAGCGGACGTCGCATCCTGCGCCTTGATCGCGCGGAAGCCGCATTGCGCGATATTGAATGCCAGCAACTCCTGAATCGCCGGTTCGTCTTCCACCAGCAGGATATCGGCTGTCGTCATCGTGTGCTCCATCTCTCGTTACGGTTCGCCGACGATGGTATGAAACTATTGTGACAGAAACATGACAGCGGCTATTCAGCTGCCTGCGTCTCTTTAGCCTCGACATTCTCAACCCTGGACAGAAGCGAGCCGGCGACCATGCCGACGATGCTCATGAGGAATCCCGCGAATTGTGGCGGCAACGCCGCCTCGGGTGCGATGAACTCCATCGGCAACCAGGCGGCGACACCCAACCCCATCGCCCAGTAAGCCCCCTGCTTCGTGGCGCGCTGCCAGTACAAACCGGCGACCAGCGGCGTGAACGCCAGCACCAGCGTCACCTTGTAGGCGTTCTCCACCATCTGGTGGATGCCGGTGTCGCTGTCCAGCGCCCACAAGGCATAGAGCGTGACGCACAGCGAGAACAGGCCCACCACCCAGCGCGTCATCACCAGCATCTTGCGCTCGGACAGGTTCTTCCGTGTGACCCAGCCTTTCAGCACGTTCTCGGACAGAATGACCGACGGCGCGAGCAGCGTGCCGGAGGCGGTGGACATGATGACCGACAACAGCGCACCGTAGAAGACAACCTGCGCGAACAGCGGCAGGTGCGCCTTGACCAGTTCCGGCAACAGCTTCTGGCTGTCCTCGGACAGCCACTGCGCGACCAGCGCGGGATCTATCAGGTTGGCCGAGTAAGCCATGAACAGAGGGACTGCGGCGAACATAAAATACGCCACACCGCCCAACACCGTACCCCACACCGCGACTCTCTCGCTCTTCGAGGCATTTGCGCGCTGGAACACGTCCTGCTGCGGGATGGAGCCGAAGCCCATGGTGAGCAGCCCGGAGATGAAGGCGACCATGGCCACCGCATTCATGTCGGGCCAGAAATCGAATTTATTGTTGTCCACCGCATGCTGTACCACAGGCTGAACGCCGCCGCTCATGTCGGCCAGCAACATCGAGATGTAGACGAGGCCGATGACGATGACGATCATCTGCACGAAGGTGGTGAGTGCGACCGACCACATGCCTCCGTACAGGGTGTACATCAGCACGATGGCGGCACCGATGAGGATGCCTTGCGCCTGTGTGATGCTGCCGTCGGACAACACGTTGAACACCAGCCCCAGCGCGGTGACCTGCGCCGACACCCAGCCCAGATAAGACAAGGCGATGGCGATACCCGCGATTACCTCGACCTTGTGTCCGTAGCGCTCGCGGTAGAAATCGCCAAGAGTGAGCAGGTTCATGCGGTACAGCTTGCGCGCGAAGAACAGGCCGAACAACACCAGACACAGCGCGGCACCGAACGGATCGGAGATCAGCCCGCCGAGATCCTCTTCCATGAAGGTGGCCGGGATACCGAGCACGGTCTCCGCGCCGAACCAGGTGGCGAACACCATGGCCAGCACGATATACAGCGGCAGCGAGCGCCCGGCGGTGATGTAGTCTCGCGCGTTGTGCACTTTGGTGGCGGCATACATGCCGACGCCTATGGACAGGACCAGGTAGAGGAAAACGAAACCGACCAGCATGATGGGATCCCGCAAGGATTGAGAACGACGCGGATTCTAGCAGTCTTGAGCGGAATGCAAAGAGGCTCCAAAAGGAGCCTCTTTGCGGGTGTGGAACGCGACGCTTACAGTTCTTTGGCGTGCGATGCCAGATACTTGGCAACGCCGTCCGGCGATGCGTTCATGCCAGCCTTGCCCTTGCTCCAGCCTGCCGGGCAGACTTCGCCGTGCTCTTCGGTGAATTGCAGCGCGTCGATCATGCGCAGCATCTCATCGATGTTGCGACCCAGCGGCAGATCGTTCACCACCTGGTGACGCACCACGCCGGCGCGGTCGATCAGGAAGGAGCCGCGGAAGGCCACGCCACCATCGGCTTCCACGTCGTAGGCCTTGCAGATCTCGTGCTTGATGTCGGCCACCAGCGGATAGCGCACCTGGCCGATGCCCCCCTTGTCCACGGCAGTGTTCTTCCAGGCCAGGTGGGTGAAGTGCGAGTCGATGGACACACCGATCACTTCCACGTTGCGCTTCTTGAACTCGTCCAGACGGTGGTCGAAGGCGATGATCTCGGACGGGCACACGAAGGTGAAGTCCAGCGGATAGAAGAACACCACGGCGTATTTGCCGGTGATGTGCTTCTTCAGGTTGAAGGTTTCGTTGATCTCATTGTTGCCCATCACGGTAACAGCGTTGAAATCGGGAGCCTGCTTGCCTACGAGTACTGCCATGGTGACCTCCAGTTATGGGTTAATGTTGAGTGAATTGCTAGGTTTTGGAATTTACCAGAAGTATCCCTGCTGTCAACCGGCTTATGCAGAAATTTCCTGTCCCGCCACGCCGCCGAACTGGGTGCGATGCAATTGCGCATAGGCACCGCCCTTTGCCAGCAACCCGGCATGTGTGCCCGTCTCAACGATCCGCCCCTTGCTCAATACAACGATACGGTCGGCTTTTTCGATGGTGGACAGACGGTGTGCGATCACCAGCGTGGTGCGATGCTGCATCAATATCTCCAGCGCAGCCTGCACATGACGCTCGGACTCGCTGTCCAGCGCCGAAGTCGCTTCGTCCAGGATGAGGATGGGCGCATCCTTGAGGATGGCACGCGCGATGGCGATGCGCTGGCGCTGCCCGCCTGACAGACGCACGCCCTTCTCGCCCACCAGCGTCTGCAAACCCTGCGGCATGTCCCGGATGAATTCCATCGCATGGGCAGCGGTCGCAGCGGCGATGATCTCGCTCTCCTGCACTTCGCGCATCTGGCCGTAGGCGATGTTGGCGGCCACGGTATCGTTGAACAACACCACCTCCTGACTCACCAGCGCGATGTTGGCACGCAAACTGGCCAGCGTCACATCGCGAACATCCTGCCCGTCAATCAATATCTTCCCGGCGCTCAATTCATAGAAACGCGGCACCAGATTCGCCAGTGTGCTTTTGCCGCTGCCCGATGCGCCTACCAGCGCCACCACCTGTCCGGCAGGGATATCCAGATCGATATCGCGCAGGACAGGTTTGGCGTCAGGTTGATAGGAAAATTCGACGTTCTGGAATCGTACCGCACCCCGCACCCGCCCCAATTGCGAATGCCCCTTGTCGAGTTCACTCTCTGCATCCAGCAAGGAAAAGACACTTTCAGCGGCAGCCAATCCGCGCTGGACGAATTCATTGATGCTGGTGATACGCTTGAGCGGTGCCGTAAGCATCAACATCGCCGCGACGAATGACAGGAAACTGCCCACGGTGGTTGCGTCGCTTTGCGCCTGTCCGATGGCAAGATAGATGACAAAAGCCAGCGCGATCGCCGCCACCATCTGCACGATCGGTACGTTGGCCACCGCAGCGGCCGCCTGTTTCATCATATGGCGGCGCACCCAGTTGATCTCCTGCGCGAAACGCTGCTGCTCGTAGTGTTGCCCGCCGAACAGTTTCACTACCTTGTGAGCCGTCACGCTCTCTTCGATCACTTGCGTGATGCTGCCCATCGCCTGTTGCGTGTCCCGACTGGAGCTGCGGAGACGGCGATTGATGGTTTGGATCACCCACGCCACCACAGGCGCAACGGTGAGGGAGATCAATGTCAGTTTCCAGTCCAGATAGAACAGCCACCCGAGCAGACCGAGGATGATGATGCTGTCACGGATAGCGACGGTAACCACGCTGGTGGCAGCGGCGGTGACATTTGTCACATCGTAGGTGAGTTTGGAGATCAGGGAGCCGGTCGCATGATCATCGTAGTAGCGCGTCGGCAAGGACATCAATTTTGCGAACATCTCCGCGCGCAGGTCCATCACCACTTTGTTACCCACCCAGTGGATGGCATAAGACCCAAAGAAGGTCGCGATACCCCGGACCAGGAAAATGACCAGTATGAACACGGGGGCCCAATGCATCACGGCATCATCCTTGTGCACGAAGGTGCCATCCAGGAAAGGCTTGAGCAAAGCCGGAAGGAGCGGCTCTGTGGCAGCCGCCACCACCATGCCCAGGATAGAAATCGCGAACGCCCGCCAATGCGGGCGAACGTAGCGCATCAACCGCAGATAGAGTTGCGTGCTGGTCATCCGCAAGCGCTGCTCTGAAGCGCAGGATCAGCGGACATCGGCCTGCCGCGTCTTGTTACCGAGAAATGCGAACAGCATCTGCACACCGGCTGCGGAGCCAACATAGAACACTGCCACGGCCACATATGGCAAGTAGTATTGCGCCACGCTGGAGACATACTGGACAACGCTCATGCGGTCGAAGTATCCGGCCAACAGGTAGAAACTCACATTGGCGATGATGAATGCCGCGCTGCCTGCCGCCGCACCGGCCATGAACAGACCGGCCATGCCCTTGAACGTCAGGTTATGGCGCGGTGCGTACCAGCGACCGACGAACCACAGCGCGCCATAGGCCAGCACCAGGAAGGAATAGGCTGAGGTCACGCAATAGCCGCTCACTTCACGGAAATTGATCGCGTAATAGTCGATCAGTGCCGCTTCGACCATCAGCAGAGCGAGGATCCCCAATGCGCCACGCATGCGTCCCAGGAACAAGCCCCCCAGGAAGAACACGGCATATGAAGCATCGGGCAATGCCATTGCAGAGCCGAAATGGTTGTAGCGCGTCAATGCCATCAACAACAGCAATGCCGATGCGATCCAGACCGTTTTATTTTGTGAAATATTCATTGAGATTCTCCCGAGGTTCCTGCCAGCGATCACTGGCAGGAACTTTACCAGAAATGGCGTTAATCCGCCTTGCAGCCTGTTACGGCCGGTAATTCAAACCGACATAAAAGACTCGCCCCAAGGTGTTGTAGCCGTGCGCCAGCATGTAATCCTCATTGAACAAATTATCCACACGCGCATTCAAGCCCAAATGCGGGGCGAACTCCCACTGGGCAGTCAAGTTGACCACACTATATGCGCTCAGCGTGTTCGAACCATCAATCCGGGCACCGCTTGAGTGCCACTCGCCTCCAACGCGACCGGTTTCGAAAGTGCGGGCGATAGTGAGCGTATTCAGTGTTTGCGCACGCTTTGACAGTTGCACGCCGGTTTTCGCATTCCGCGGACTTTCCAGCGTCAGCGTATTTTCGATCGCCAGCCCATTCTGCTGTACGCCATACACCAACTCCATCCCCTCGATCACGGCTTCGTCGAGATTTTCCATCGTGGAATAGCTGCTATTGGTCGCGATAAGATCGCGAATACGGTTGCGGTACAGTGATGCCTCCAGATGCAGCCCTGACTGAGAGTAATGTGCGCCCAATTCAAGGTTATGTGCACGCTCCGGTTTGAGGTTCGGATTGCCCTGATAGCCATATGAGAGCGGGTAATACATGTCATTGAAGGTCGGCGCCTTGAATGCGGCAGAGGCATTGGCCATGATGCGCCAGCTATCCGACACCTTCAATCCATAGCCCAACAAGCCGCTATTGGCGGTGCCGAAATCCGAATAACGATCCTGACGCAGATTCGCTTGCACCTGATGCACGCCATAGTCACCCGTGTATCCGGCGAAATAGCTGTTGCTGCTGCGAGCATCTTGAGTGAAAGCGGTGCTACCGCTCACACGCTGCTTCAACCGTTCCACGCCCAGCAACAACACACCCTGCTCGCCTGTGGCCAGCGTGTTCTGCCAGGAGAACTGGTCATTCACAGTCTTGAATTGTGAAGAACGAGCTCCATTCTTGTAGCTGGTGACGTCGTCCGCACCTTGAGCCAGCATCAACCGGCTTTGCCAAGCGGGCAGCAGTTGATCGGTCAAGCTCAGCGACCATTTCGACAAGGTGGCCTCGCTATCGTGCGTATCCGACGCAACCCCATAGGCATTGTCGTACTTCACCTTTCCCCGGCTGCCAAACAACGACACATCGATCCGGTCTGACTGATCGAACGCATACCCGGTACGCGCCGAAAAACTGGTGTTGTCGTACCCGTCCGCATCGGGGTTGGCCGAAGGGGAGACTGCTGTATTGACGGCGGATACACCGTCCGTAGCGAATTTTGACACCCCAAGATAGAAGTTCGCATCATTCAGCTCGCCGCCGAAGGACGCACTCGCACGACGCGTGGCATGAGTGCCAAATCCTGCGCTTGCACTCGCCGCCGGCGCACCTTTGCCGCGCTTGGTGAATATCTGCACCACACCGCCGATGGCTTCCGCCCCGTACAGACTGCTGGCGTTGCCGCGCACGACTTCGATGCGATCGATCTGATCCAGCATCAATTGATCGATGGCAGTCGCTCCTGATGTGGCCGACCCGATACGTACGCCGTCCAGCAGCACCAATGTATGGCTCGAATTGGTGCCACGCAGGAACAAGCTGCTTTGTGAACCGACGCCACCGTTCTGCGTCACTTCCACACCAGCCTGATTCCGCAGCAAGGCCGGCACATCTGCCGCCCCGGATGCTTGGATGTCCCGCTGCGAGATGACACTGGTATGCAGCAGAGTTTTTGTGAGGTGTTGCTCGCTACGAGCAGCGGTCACTACCACTTCTTCCAGACTGTCCTGAGCAAATGCCAGGCCTGATGCCGCACACAGCAGTGCGGCGATGAGTTTATGTAGTTTCATGAGATTTTCCTGAATGTGCTCCAAGCGACCCCGTTGGAACATTGAAAAAATCAGGAAATACCGAAGGCGATGAAAGATGCATCGTCCATGCGCCGCCCGCAGCATTTCCTGAACCTCGCCCAAGGCCGGTATCCGGGCTCACAAGTCTTGATCCGCCGCCTTCCCATGCTTGCGCACAGTGGCTTACCGACAGACCCACACTTGCTTACCGTTGCGGGGGCAGCACAGGCATCACACCTGTTTCCCGTTTAACCGAAGGACACTCGCCCTTCGGCACCCTGGAGCGACGGGCATTGTAACAGGACAAAAATCGGCAATTCCAAAATACTTGCAAAACATTCCGTTACCGATTGACTTAACAGGGAAATAAAAACTATAGTGCGCCCATGATCAGCGAACTGGATTCCCTTGAACAGAAACTGCAGCTGCTGGTGCAGCTCAATCAGCGTTTGCGCGACGAGAACCAGCAATTGCGTCAACATGTTGCCTCGGCTCTGAACGCACAGCGCAAGCATCAGGACAAGATCGACCAGACAGCCTCACGCCTTGAAAGACTCCTCGAACAACTCCCCTCCGACGCCTAATGAGTGAAGCCAAGACCAGTTTTCTGGATGTGAACATCCTTGACCGCGAGTTCCGCGTCGCCTGCCCGGATGATGAACGCGGCGAATTGCTGGATGCAGTCAAATACCTCGACGGCAAGATGCGCGAAATACGCGATGCGGGCAAGATCGCATCGGTCGAACGCATCGCCATCATGGCCGCCCTCAACATCGCGCACGAGTTGCTCACCACGCGCGTCGGTGGCGGCTTTGACCTCGCGGAATTGAAGCGTAGAATGCAGGGCATGCAGGCGACCATCGATGAAGCTTTGGTCGACCAGGACCGGTTGTTTTAACCGGTCGACAGTTTGTCCCCTGCGGTGTTCGTGAGATTCATAATTCTTTGAACCAATGAGCTAATGCTTAGGTTGCCGCCCATATAACTCGCTGTTGTGAGCATCCCCAGCGGATGCACCTGATGCGACCGGAACGCGACCCTCTTGAACCCAGGTTCAAGATATTGAGTCAACGGCACAGGCGGGGGCCTTTATTCCAGTGCGATCCTTCGGGATCGCATTTTCATTTGAAGGGATACTTCCATGCGCTACTGGCTGATGAAATCCGAACCCTCCGATGTCAGCATCGATGACCTTGCCGCCATGAAAGACCAGACCGTAGCCTGGTACGGCGTGCGCAACTACCAGGCGCGCAATTTCATGCGCGACCAGATGAACATCGGTGATGGCGTGCTTTTCTACCACTCCAACTGCAAGGAGCCCGGTATCGCCGGCATCGCCGAAGTGTGCAGCCCAGCCTATCCGGATGCCACACAGTTCGACCAGCACAGCAAATACTTCGATGCCAAAGCGACGCCGGAACAGCCGCGCTGGATGAACGTGGATGTGAAGCTGGTAAAGAAGATCGCGCTGATCCCGCTCGATGAACTGAGGCGGCATCCGGAGCTGGAACATATGCGCACCTTGCAGCGCGGAAATCGTTTGTCCATCACCCCGCTCGACCCGGCGGAGTGGAAGTTCATCACTACAAAGTTGGTCAAGAACTGATGGAATGGTATGCCGCCTATCTGCTGTTAGGTGCAGTTGCCGGATTTCTTGCAGGGCTGTTCGGGGTGGGCGGAGGACTGGTGCTGGTGCCGGTGTTGTTGCTGATGTTCGATGCCCAGCATTTCGCGACCGAACACATCATGCATCTTGCGCTCGGCACCTCGATGGCGACCATCCTGTTCACCTCCCTCTCCAGCATGCGCAAACACCACCAATTGGGCGCGGTGAGCTGGCAGATCGTGCGCAATATCACGCCCGGCATCCTGCTGGGTACGGCCATCGGGGCATTGACCGCCTCGAACATCCCCGCCCAGGGTCTGGGGATGTTCTTTGCGTTGTTCGTCTATTTCGCAGCAGGACAGATACTCATCGACAAGCGCCCGCATGCCGCGCGACAACTGCCCGGCTTATCCGGCATGACCGGCTTCGGCACGCTTACCGGCTGGATCAGCAGTCTGGTCTCCATCGGCGGCGGCACGCTGGTCGTCCCCTTCCTGCTCTGGTGCAATCTGCCGATACGCAACGCGATCGGCACCGCCTCCGCCATCGGTTTCCCCATCGCTTTCGGCGGCACGTTGGGCTACATCACCGTGGGTGCCAACATCCAGACACTGCCGGCCCCGCACCTTGGTTATGTCTACCTGCCCGCCCTGTTCTGGATCGCGCTCGCCACCGTGCTCACCGCTCCGCTGGGTGCGCGGGCGGTGCATCGTCTGAATGTGGGGGTGTTGCGCAAACTGTTCGCCGGACTGCTGCTTGTTCTTGCCACCAAACTGCTGTTCAAAGTGCTGAGCTGATTCAGCGTCCCGCCTCACGATCCAGCTCGCCACTGGAGAGCCTGGACTCGTAATCGGCCAAGGCCAGTTTCACCTTTCCGCTCAACACATACAACCCGATCAGGTTGGGAAAAGCCATGGACAGCACCAACAGGTCGGTGAAGTCCACCAGATTGGATGCGCTCGCCACCGAGGCGACGACCACGAAGCAGATGAACACCGCCTTGTACAAGAGGGAATACCGTTCGCCGAACACATACACCCAACACCGTTCGCCGTAATACGACCAGGAGATCGCTGTACTGTAGGCGAACAGTACGACGGACAGCGCCAGTATCGAAGGGAACCAATCCGATACGGTCGCGAATGCCATAGATGTCAAAGTCGCTCCTTGGCTGGCAGCACGGATGGCCTCATACTCCGGTGCGTTATAGACGCCGGTGATGATGATCACCAGCGCGGTCATGGTGCAGATCACCACGGTGTCAATGAACGGCTCGTACAGCGCGACCAAACCCTGGCGCACCGGGTATTTCACCGAGGCGGCGGAGTGCGCGATCGCCGCAGAACCCAGCCCGGCCTCGGAAGAGAACGCTGCGCGTTTGAACCCCTGCACGATGGCCCCCACCATGCCGCCTGCTACCGCTATCGGAGAGAAAGCTTCCGTGACGATCTTGCCCAATGCGGCCGGCACAAGCTCGGCGTTGCTGCCGATGATCCACAGACAGGCCCCCAAATAGATGATGACCATGGTCGGCACCACCGCCTCGGCCACATGCGCGATGCGGCGCAAGCCCCCGATGATCACCAGTCCGATGGCGATCGCCATCAACAAACCATATGCGATCGGCACGTCGCGAAAGAATTCGATCTGGGTCTGCACCGCCCCCATCGACTGGCTGACCTGAAACGCACTGCCGGCCCCGAAAGAGCCGAGTATCGTGAAGATCGCAAACAGGATGGCCAGTACTTTACCGGTACGCGGCGCACCGTTCTCGGCCAATCCCTTGGAAAGGTATTCCATCGCGCCCCCCATCAAGCGGCCGTCAGGACGGACCTCGCGGTACATCTGCGCCAGACTGGCTTCAGTGAATTTTGTACTCATGCCGAGGAAACCCGCCACGATCATCCAGAATGTCGCGCCAGGCCCACCTATGGAGATGGCGATCGCCACCCCCGCGATGTTTCCAAGTCCGACTGTGGCCGAAAGCGCGGTGGAAAGCGCCTGGAAAGAAGTGACCTCGCCCTGGTCGTCCGCAGTCCGGTACTTGCCGCGTATGACGTGGAAGGCATGGCGCATCATGCGCAGATTGACGAAGTTGAAACGCCACGTCAGGAACACCGCTGCCACGATCAGCCAGGCAACGATCAGCGGCATGGCCGGCTCACCGGGAAAGATGTCGTAGAAGATGACTTGCGCCAACATGCCGTTGATCGAGCCGAACATCGCATCCAGACCGGATTCACTGGCCGATGCCGCCTGTGGCAACGCACACAGCAGCAGATACACCAACGCCTTATACATCTTCATTCTGTCTCCCCTCTTGTCCTTCGCCCGATTAAACCCCGAAGCGGCGGAGGACTCAAGCCTTGGATGGGCTTTCATCCGCATACTGGCAACAAAAAAGCCGGCGTAAGCCGGCTTTTTTGAACAACAAGGACTCGTTATTACAGGGCCTTGATGAAGTCGATCATTTCCTTCATGTCGGCATCGCTGACCTTCGGGTTTGCCGGCATAGGCATGGAACCCCATGCACCGCTGCCGCCCTTCTTGATCTTTTCTGCGACCTTGTCCCAAGCTGCGGCATCGCCCTTGTACTTGGCAGCGACATCCTTCCAAGCCGGGCCAACCACCTTCTTGTCCACCTTGTGGCAAGCGGTGCAGTTGTTCTTCTTTGCAACGGCTGGCATGTCGGTTGCCATGGCGGAACCCGCGACCATCAGACCTGCAGCAGCGATCATGCTAACGACGATAGATTTCATGTTCTCTCCATATTTTTGGTTTGACTACATTTCACTACGAGCGGAGCGATTACCCCGGCCGCATTCTAAACAACCCCGCACGAATTGCAAACCACAAAGCGGTGGGCGAATAACGCCCCATTCCATGGATCGGTTGACGCTTCACTGCAGCTGCAGCACGAACTGCACCAGTCCGGTCAACTCCTCGTCGCTTAGCGCCGGCTGGGGAGGCATCGCGATAGTGCCCCAATCCCCCTTGCCACCTTTGCGCACTTTGACCTCCACGGCAGCTTGCGCACCCGCTTGTCCACGGTACTTTTGCGCCACGGCCCTCCAGGCAGGCCCGACCATCTTCTTGTCCAGCGCATGGCAGGCCAGACAATTCTTCTTCCTTGCCAAAGCGAGCGCAGCCTCTTCGGAAAGACGTCCTGGCGGGGCAGGCTGTGTCACGGCTGCGGGTTCCTTCACCACGAGCTGCTCCGTCTTTTCCGGCCCCGCCATCGGCACCTCCACACCCTGCGTCGGGCTGACAACGGCGGGCTTCACCGCTTCCGGCATGCGTTGTACAGGCTGGGCGACTACGGGAGCCGCCACGAGCGCGGCCTGCTCCTGCTGTGGTGCAGGTTCAGCCGGGAGCCGCATCGTCTCTTCCTGAGCGGCGGGTTTCGCATCCGCTACGGTGGGAGCAGCGGGACTTTGCTGCACATCCGGCTGACAGCCTGCGAAGACGAACAACACAGCTAACAAGCAGACTTTATTCATATCCATCTCCAATCAAATGTAAATAGCGAATCAGAGCACTTCGCCTTGCTCCAGCCAGTTCAGCAGGAATGGCCACTGCTCCAACTCGCGATGTGCCTGTGAGGGCGGCAGATCGAACAGCGTCTTGCCTTCAAAACCAGCGTTCACATAGGCCTGCGTCTCGCGCAGATAAGCGAGCACAGGCAAGTCCAGGCCTTTCAGGAATTGTTCCAGCGTCAGTGCTGCCCGTGTGCGCGGATCCATGCGCATGCCAACCACGCCGACGAATATCCTGCCTTTGCGGATCGCCTTCTCGTGATGCAGGGTCTCCAGAAAGTCGCGGCTGGCCTGGATATCGAACGCTGAGGGCGCGATGGGGACGATCACCCTGTGCGCCAATTTCAAAGCATGCTCCAGGTTCTTGCCGTGCAGTCCCGCCGGGGAGTCGATCACCAGCCAATCCAGCGGCGCATCGTGCGCGCTCCCCGCTTGCATCAACTCGATACCCGGCAACTCCATCCCGCGTGCGGCGAGCCATTGCGTTGCAGACTTCTGGCGGTCCAGGTCCAGGATGGCGACGCGTTTGCCCTGCGTTGCCAGGTAGCCCGCGATATTGGTGGAAAGCGTGGTCTTGCCGCTGCCGCCTTTCGGATTCGCAATCAGGATCGCTTTCACGACACCCTCCCTATCACCGGTTCGTTACTTCTCCACTTGCGACACGTCCCGCACTGCGCCCTTGTCCGCGCTGGTCACCATCGCGGCGTAGGCGCGCAAGGCTGCCGAGATTTTCCGCGGACGCTCTGCGACCGGCTTCCAGGCCTTGCTGCCTTTCGCTTCCATCGCAGCACGACGCCGCGCCAGTTCTGCATCGGAGATCGCCAGATTGATGGTGCGGTTCGGAATGTCGATCTCGATGCGATCACCCTCTTCCACCAGACCGATCGCACCGCCGCTGGCAGCTTCCGGCGAGGCGTGGCCGATGGAGAGGCCCGAGGTACCGCCGGAGAAGCGTCCGTCGGTGAGCAGCGCACAGGCTTTACCCAGCCCCTTGGACTTCAGGTACGAGGTCGGGTACAGCATCTCCTGCATGCCGGGGCCGCCCTTGGGGCCTTCATAGCGGATGATGACCACATCGCCTGCGACGATCTGGTCGGCAAGGATACCGGCCGTCGCCGCGTCCTGGCTTTCGAACACGCGCGCGCGACCGCTGAACCTCAGGATGCTCTCGTCCACACCCGCAGTTTTGACGATGCAGCCGTCGAGCGCGATATTGCCGTGGAGCACCGCAAGGCCGCCGTCCTGCGAATAGGCGTGCACCTTGTCACGGATGCAGCCCTTGGCGCGGTCCGCATCCAGCTCTGGATACAGCATGGATTGCGAGAACGCGATGGTGGTGGCGATGCCGCCTGGCGCGGCACGGAAGAATCTCTTCACTTCCTCACTCTGTGTCTGCGCGATGTCCCATTGCTTCAGACTTTCGCGCAGGTTCGTGCTGTGCACCGTACCGACTTCTCCGTGCAGCAGCCCCGCCCTGTCCAGCTCGCCGAGGATCGCCGCGATACCGCCCGCGCGATGCACATCCTCCATGTGATACTCGGAAGAAGGTGCAACCTTGCACAGCGTCGGCACATGGCGCGACAGCCTGTCCATGTCCTTCATGGTGAAATCCACACCCGCTTCGCGCGCGACTGCCAGCAAGTGCAGCACTGTGTTGGTCGATCCGCCCATGGCGATATCCAGCGTCATCGCGTTCTCGAACGCATCAAAAGTAGCGATGCTGCGCGGCAGGATGGATGCATCGTCCTGTTCGTAGTAACGTTTGCATAGCTCGACGATCAGGCGACCGGCGCGCAGGAACAATTGCTTGCGCTCGGCGTGCGTCGCCACCAGCGAACCGTTGCCGGGCAATGACAGACCCAACGCCTCGGTCAGGCAGTTCATCGAGTTGGCGGTGAACATGCCGGAGCAGGAGCCGCAGGTCGGGCAGGCGGAACGCTCGATGGCATCCACCTCTTCGTCGCTGATGCGACTGTCGGCCGCGGCCACCATCGCGTCCACCAGATCGAGCCCCTTCACCTTGCCCTGCCAGTTGACCTTGCCAGCTTCCATCGGCCCGCCGGAGACGAATACCACCGGGATGTTCAGGCGCATGGCGGCCATCAGCATGCCGGGCGTGATCTTGTCGCAGTTGGAGATGCATACCAGCGCATCGGCGCAATGCGCGTTGCACATGTATTCAACGGAATCGGCAATCAAATCGCGCGAAGGCAGCGAATACAGCATGCCGTCGTGTCCCATGGCGATACCGTCATCCACCGCGATGGTGTTGAATTCCTTGGCGATGCCGCCTGCCTTCTCGATCTCGCGCGCCACCAGCTGCCCCATGTCCTTGAGGTGCACGTGACCGGGCACGAACTGGGTGAACGAGTTGGCGATGGCGATGATGGGCTTGCCGAAGTCGCTTTCGGTCATACCAGTGGCACGCCACAGTGAGCGGGCACCGGCCATGTTGCGGCCATGGGTGGAAGTGCGGGAACGGTATTGCGGCATGTCTAGCCTCTCGGGCAACGTATAATCAGAGCGTTGATTCTAACTCATAGGCTTATGCTCGTTCATCCACAATTCGACCCCGTCGCCCTGCAACTCGGCCCGCTCGCCATCCACTGGTATGGCCTGATGTATCTGCTCGGCTTTGCCGCCTTCATCTGGCTGGGCCGCAGACGCCTGCGGGCGATGAACCGGCCCGCCTGGGATGCAAAGCTTCTGGATGATCTGCTGTTCTATGGTGTGCTGGGCGTGATACTGGGCGGGCGTTTGGGCGAGGTGCTGTTCTATGCGCCCGGCTATTACTTCTCCCACCCGCTGAAGATATTGGCAGTCTGGGAAGGCGGCATGTCCTTCCACGGCGGCTTTCTGGGCGTGCTGATCGCCATGATGCTTTTCGCCCGCAGTCGCAAGCTGAATTGGCTGGCGCTGATGGATTTCATCGCACCGCTGGTACCGCCCGGCCTGGCTTTCGGGCGACTTGGCAACTTCATCAACGGAGAATTGTGGGGAAGGCCGACCGATCTGCCATGGGGCATGGTGTTCCCGCATGTAGATAATCTGGCACGCCACCCTTCGCAGTTATACGAATTCGCGCTGGAGGGTGTCGCGCTGTTCGCGCTGCTGTGGTGGTTCTCCAGCAAACCGCGCCCGGTCGGAGCGGTGTCGGGACTGTTCCTGATCGGCTATGGCAGTTTCCGCTTCCTCGGCGAGTTCACGCGCAATCCCGATGACGGCATCTTCGGCTTGATGACGTTCGGCGTCAGCATGGGCCAGTGGCTGAGCCTGCCGATGGTGCTGGCCGGCATCTGGCTGATGAAACGGGCCAGCGCGAAGCATGCGCCATGAGACGCATTCTGCTCGCACTCCTCCTTGTTACCGCGGGCGCTGCGCAGGCCGCAGCGCCCGGCTGGAAAACTTGTGCCGCCATCGAACAGGAGCAGGAGCGCCTCGCCTGTTATGACAAGCTCGCGGGGCATCGTTACCTGCAGCGCTCCGCACTTACCCGGGCATGGGACCTGGATGGTCTCGGCAACCCTGATTCAACCGGGGTGCGCAGACTGGAGCCATATCGAGCCAACCGCGTGATGGTGCATCACACCTCCCGCATCAATGCGCAGCCGGCATCCCCTGCCCACCCCGCTTCGGCACCAGTTGCCTACCAGCCGAACGAACTGAAGTTCCAGTTCAGCGCAAAATCCGAGATCGGCAATTTCCGCGAACTGGATCTACTGGGGTTGCAGAACTTCCGTCTGTGGGCCGGCTTCACCCAGCAATCCTATTGGCAACTGTTCAACGGCTCCCAATCCTCCCCGTTCCGGGAGACCGACTATGAACCCGAGCTCATCGGCACTTTCGGCACCGGACACAGCGAAGGCTGGAAATTGCTGAACATCGGCCTTACCCACCAATCGAACGGTCGTGGTGACAACCTGTCACGCAGCTGGAACAGGCTCTATACGCAGGGCGGCTGGGAATACGGCGACTATTACCTGTTGGCAAGAGGCTGGTGGCGCTTTCCCGAATCCGCCGCCAAGGATGACAACCCGGACATCCAGCAATATCTGGGCAGAGCGGAACTGGAAGCGCACTGGTCACCCGACTCGGATGATGAAGTGACCCTGCTGGCACGCAGCAACCTGTCTTTTGGTCAGCCGCGCGGCTATCTGCAGCTGGACTGGTCCACACCGGTGCGCTTCTGGCATCTCTCACATCTCAGTCTGCAGCTGGCCACAGGCTACGGACACAATCTGGTCGACTACAATCACAACCAGACCAGCTTCGCATTCGGTCTGACATTCAAGGACTGGTGAAGTTGACACTGCCTGACGCCCTCCCCGATACTCTCGCCCCATTCTTCAACAAGGTGTTCCGTTTTGGATGACATCTCACTGGGCGCGTTGTTCGGCATCCTGTTCGTCCTGCTGATCTGCAGCGCTTTCTTCTCCGGTTCAGAAACCAGCATGATGGCGGTCAATCGCTATCGCCTGAACACCTTGATGCGCAAAGGCAACCGCAGCGCGAAACTGGTCAACCAACTGCTGGGCAAGGTGGACAAGCTGCTCAGTTCCATCCTGCTTGGCAACACGCTGGTCAATGTGGCTGCCGCCGCTGTAGCCAACATCATCGTATTGCGAATATACGGCCAGGATGATCTGGCCATTCTGCTCGGCACCCTTGCCCTCACCTTTGTCTTGCTAGTATTCAGCGAGATCACCCCCAAAGTGCTGGCCGCCAGTTACCCTGAAAAGCTGGCGTTGCCGGCGAGTTACCTGCTTTCGCCGTTAATCACACTGTTCCACCCCGTCGTCTGGATCGCCGGCATGCTGGTCAAGATCCTGCTGCGCCTGTTCGGCATCAAGCTGCTGACCGACCAAAGCCGGTCGCGAGCCACGCTGGAGGAGTTGCGCTCCATGGTCCTCGAGGCGGACCATTACCTGCCCCATAAACATCAGAAGATGCTGCTGAATCTGGTCGATCTGGAGCGAATCACGGTGAACGATGTGATGATCCCACGCAACCAGATCGAATCATTGAACTTCGCCGCCGAGGCGGGAGAACTCAAACGCCAGATCATCACCAGCCACCATACGCTACTGCCGGTATATATGGACTCTCCCGGCAACATCATCGGCATACTGCATATCAAACGCGCGCTCTCCTTGCTGCAGGACGAGGTGCTGGACACCGACCAGTTGCGCGAGATACTGCACGCCCCCTACTTCATCCCTTCCGATACGCCACTATTGAAACAATTGCAGCAATTCCAGGAGCGCCAGACCCGACTCGGCCTGGTCGTCGACGAATACGGCGAATTGCTCGGTCTGGTCACATTGGAGAACATCCTGGAGGAGATCGTTGGTGATTTCACCACGCAGTCTCCCGCCCAGGGCGGGAAATACTTGCGACAGGAGGATGGCAGCTACCTGCTCGAAGGATCCAGCAGTCTGCGCGACCTCAATCGCAAACTTGGCATACACCTCCCGCTAGGTGGGGCAAAAACGCTCAACGGCTTGATCCTGGAACACCTCGAGGACATCCCCGAAGCGGGGACCAGTATGAAGATCGGTGACTATCCGATCGAGATCATCCAGACACAGGATCGGGCCATCAAGGTCGCCCGCATATTCCCGGCTCATTCCGGCAAACGCAAGGCAACGACTTGATCGCTTTACAAAGCCGGCAATGCCATGCATGATGCAAAAAGCCTTTATAATCCGACACGTTTAGAGTGGCGCTCATAATCAACCCAAACTCTGTCGGCGCAGTGTTCCAGTCGAGGGAAAGATGGCTATCGAAAAAACCGAGAAGATCAAAGAGATACTTTACCACTGGGAAGGCAAAGACAAGTCCGGCAAAGCCGTGAAGGGGGAGATGCGCGCGGCCGGGGAGGCCACCGTCTCGGCCCACCTGCGACGTCAGGGCATACAAGTCACCAAGGTCAAGAAGAGTTCGCAGGGGGGCGGCAAGGTCACTGACAAGGACATCACACTGTTCACCCGTCAGCTCGCCACCATGCTGAAGTCCGGTGTGCCGCTACTGCAAGCATTCGATATCGTCGGCAAAGGGCATGACAATCCGGCAGTCGCCCACTTGCTGATGGCGATCAAGACCGACATCGAGACCGGCAGCAGCCTCGAGCAGGCCTTTCGCAAATACCCGTTGTATTTCGATGACCTGTTCTGCAACCTGATCGGTGCCGGCGAGGCGGCGGGTATTCTGGACACCCTGCTTGACAGGCTGGCCACCTACAAGGAGAAGATCCAGGCGATCAAGGGCAAGATCAAATCCGCCCTTTTCTACCCAGTGTCCATCATCGTAATCGCATTCGCGATTACCGCAGTCATTATGATCTTCGTCATCCCGGCCTTTAAGGAACTCTTTAGTAATTTTGGTGCTGATTTGCCCGCTCCCACCCTGGTCGTCATGGGAATCTCCGATTTCTTCGTGGCATGGTGGTGGGCCATCTTCAGCACCATCGGCGGCACCCTCTATGGCTTCTTCTACGCTTGGAAACGCAACAAGAAGATGCAGCGTGCGATGGATCAGATCATGCTCAAACTGCCGATATTCGGCCCACTGGTCCGCAAAGCCACCATCGCCCGCTGGACGCGCACACTGTCCACCATGTTCGCAGCCGGTGTGCCGCTGGTGGAGGCTTTCGACTCGGTAGCGGGAGCTGCCGGCAACGCGGTGTACTACGACGCGACCAAGCAGATCCAGCGCGAAGTCACCTCCGGCAGCAGCTTGAATGCGGCCATGATCAATACCAATGCCTTCCCGGCCATGGTGTTGCAGATGGTAGCCATCGGCGAAGAGTCCGGTTCGATCGATTCGATGCTTTCCAAAGTCGCGGACTTCTTCGAAGCGGAGGTCGATGAGGCGGTGGAAGCCCTCTCCAGCCTGATGGAGCCCATCATCATGGTGGTGCTGGGTACGCTCATCGGAGGCATGGTGATTGCCATGTATCTGCCGATCTTCAAGATGGGCCAAGTGGTTTAATACGCAATCCGGCGCGGCCAGCCGCCGCGCCCATTCTCAAAAGACGTTCAGATGATCCTATTGCTGCAAGATAATCCTGCATTGTTCGTGACGGTCTGCGGCTTGCTCGGCCTGATGGTCGGCAGCTTCCTGAATGTCGTCATCCACCGCCTGCCCAAGATGATGGAGCGCGAATGGCATGCGCAATGCGCGGAACTTTCCGGCAAGCAGATTCCGGCAAGCCCCCGCTACAACCTGCTGGTACCGCGCTCAGCCTGCACGCATTGCCAGCACGCTATCGGCGCTTTGGAGAACATCCCTGTCATCAGTTATCTGATATTGCGCGGGAAATGCAAAGGATGCGGGGCTCGCATCTCGGCACGCTATCCCATAGTCGAATCTATAAGCGGATTGCTCTCAGCTTATGCCGCCTGGCACTTCGGCTTCGGCCTCGTAGCCGGTGCTGCGCTGATCATGGTCTGGGCACTCATCGCGCTCACCTTCATCGACTTCGACACACAGTTGCTGCCGGACGCCATCACGCTGCCACTGCTCTGGCTGGGACTGCTGCTCAACATCAACGCCACATTCACCTCGCTCGCCCATGCGGTCATCGGGGCGGCAGCCGGCTATCTGGTGCTGTGGAGCGTGTACTGGTTGTTCAAACTGGCTACCGGCAAGGAGGGCATGGGTTATGGCGACTTCAAGCTTCTTGCCGCCATCGGCGCATGGCTGGGATGGCCGCTGCTGCCGTTGACCATCCTGCTCTCCTCGCTGGTCGGTGCCGTTGTCGGCATCGCCCTGATCGTCATCGCGAAGCATGGCCGCAACATCCCTATCCCCTTCGGCCCTTATCTTGCCGGAGGGGGGCTGATCGCTTTGTTCTGGGGGCAGCCTCTGACCGAAAGTTATCTGCAACTCCTGTCAACGCCGTGATCGCCTGTTACGGCCTGACCGGCGGCATAGGTAGCGGTAAGAGCACCGTTGCCAAACTGTTCGAATCAAAAGGTGCACGCATCGTCGACACCGATGTGATCTCCCACGATCTGACCGCCGCCAATGGGCTGGCATTGCCGGCCATACGGCAGGAGTTCGGCGACACGTTCATCGGCCAGGATGGCGCGCTCGACCGCGACAGGATGCGAACGCTGGTGTTCTCCGACAGGGCAGCCTTGCACAGACTGCAAGCCATCCTGCACCCCATGATCCTCGAACAGGCCAAATCTTGCGCCAACACACCGACCGGAGCCCCCTATACGCTGGTAGTGGTTCCGCTGCTGTTCGAAAGCGGACGCTATCGCGACTGGCTAAGCGGCGTGATCGTGGTGGATTGCCCTGAAGAACTGCAGATAGCACGCACCTTGCAGCGCAGCGCACTGGACGAGCCGACCGTGCGCGCAATCATGGCCCAGCAGCTGGACCGGGGCAGCCGGCTGCGGCAAGCGGATGAGACCATACTGAACGACGGCAGCCTGATGCAACTCGAACACCGGGTCTGCGAAATGCATAAGCGCTTGGCAGGCTGCTGAAAAGCATTTGACGATATCCTGCACGGCCTATAATCTTTCGGTCAAAGTACACCGCCTCAAAACATCCGAAAAGTGATCAGTTACGAATTCCCGTTGAACGAACGTGTGCGCACCCTGTTGCGTCTGGAGGACCTGTTCTCGCGCATCCAGCGCTTCATCGCGCGCGAGGAATGCGAAGACCATCACGCGGCTCTCGGGGTATTGTTCGAGATACTCGAGGTCGCCAGCCGCGCCGATCTGAAATCGGAACTCCTGCAGGAACTGGAAAAGCAGAAGAAGGCTCTCAATGCTTTGCACAACAATCCCGCCATCTCCGAAGATGCACTGGATGCCATCCTGAACGAGATCGAAGCTGACTGTGGCAGGCTGCTGGACATCACCGGCAAGATCGGACAGCATTTGCGCGACAACGAATGGCTGATGGGCATCAAGCAACGAGCGGTCATTCCCGGTGGCGTTTGCGAATTCGACCTGCCCTCGTACCACTACTGGCAGAATCAATCGGTGCAAAAACGCCGCGGCGACCTGAACGACTGGCTGGCTCCCCTGCTCCCGCTCAGGGATGGCATAGACATCATGCTCAAGCTAATGCGTGAAAGTGGAAGGCACCACCGCTTCACCGCACACAACGGCACTTTCCAGCAGATGCAGGGCGGAAAGGTGGCGCAATTGCTGTGTGTCACACTGGATAAAACATTGCCCTGCGTTCCCGAGATCAGCGCCAACAAATACGCACTGAACATCCGGTTCATCTCTGCCAGCTTCAGCGCCAAGACCTCACTCTACGAACACGATGTGGACTTCGATCTGGTCTTCTGTTCCCTGCAATGAGCAAACCAATCATCGTCTCCTGCCCAACCTGCGGCAAAGAACACGCCTGGGACACGAGCAACCGTTTTCGTCCCTTTTGCAGCGAGCGTTGCCGCCTGATCGATCTTGGAAAATGGGCCAACGAGGAATATCGCGTCGAACAGCGCGAAAGGGATTCCGGCGATCAGGAGACCCAGGCCTGACGCAGTAGCGCGATACCGTAGGCACCGTGCTCCCAGGCAGTCTGCATATCGCCCTGTTGCAGCCCGCCCAAGGCGTACACGGGTATCGTTGCATCAGCCGCCACGGCAGCGAACCTGTCCCACCCCAGATGTTGCGCCCCCGGATGCGAGAGCGTCGGCAACACCGGCGACAGCACAGCAAAATCACAGCCTAGTGCCTCGGCACGTCGCAACTCTTCGATGTTGTGACATGATGCCGCGCACCATTCCACGGCAGGACGTTCTTTCAGCACAGCCAGCTGGGTCGATGTCAATTGCACCCCATCCGCGCCCACTTGCCGTGCCATCTCCGCATCGCCATTGAGCAACACCTTTGCGCCGCCAGCATGCGCGAGTGCCACCACCTGCTGCGCCAAGGAACGTAACGCCACGCCGGACAGCTCTTTTTCACGTAGCTGAACAAGCTTCAAGCCCGCCTCCAGTCCGGCTTGCAGACGCGCCATGAATGTAGCAATGCCCAGCTCGGCTACATTGCTGATGGCATACATGTCCGGCAGCTCCAGCGCGCGCAGAATGGGCGTGTTCGCGGGCAGGACGGGGGCGACATCCACGCCCCCCGGCACCTGCCACGCGAACTGCTGCCCTTCATGTGCGTGCAACGCACCCGTCCATGCCGTCACGCGGAAGAATCTCAGGCGCACGGTCGCATGGGGATAGGTGAATACTCTGGTCAGCCAGGGGTAGGCTGTTTGAACCGTGATGCCGAGTTCTTCGCGCAACTCGCGCACCAGGGCATCATGGGCCGTCTCGCCGGCCTCGACCTTACCGCCGGGGAATTCCCAATAGCCTGCCCATATCTTGCCAGGAGGCCGTTGCGCAAGAAGGAAGCTGCCGTCTCGACGCTGCAGGACCGCAGCCGAAACTTCGACAACCTTATCTCTGGACATGCCGCCCGCACCAGTCGCGCGCGAACTGCCCCGCCACGCGGCCGCTGCGCGAACCGCGCAGCAAAGACCATTGCAGGACAGCGGTGCGCACTTCATCCGTCATCCCCGCTTTCCAGCCATGGTGCGCCAACCAGTGTGCGGCCACCGCTAGGTACTCATCCTGTGTGAAGGGGTGGAACGATATCCACAAACCGAAGCGCTCGGACAACGACACTTTCTCTTCCACGCTCTCCGCCGGATGTACCTCATCTCCGACATACTGTGTGGCCTGATTGTCCTGCATGGATTGCGGCATCAAGTGACGGCGGTTTGAGGTCGCGTAGATAAGCAGATTATCGGAGAAAGCGACAAGATCACCGTCCAGCGCAGCCTTGAGCGACTGATAGCCGGGTTCGTCGGCATTGAAGGACAGATCGTCGCAATACAGTATGAAACGCTCGGCCCGCCCCTGCACCAGCCCGATGATGTGCGACAGGTCGATCAGCCCCTGTTTGTCGATTTGAATGACACGCAGTCCTTGTCCTGCATATTCGTTCAACAGCGCCTTCACCAGCGAAGACTTGCCCGTACCGCGCGCGCCAGTCAGAAGCACATTGTTCGCCGTGCCACCACGCACGAATTGCAGCGTATTCTGCTGGATGCGTTGCTTCTGGTCGGCTATGCCGAGCAGGTCGGAGAGCGCGATACGCTGGAAATTCAGGACGGGATGCAACACACGTTGCTGGTGGTCCCAGCGGAATGCGGCGGCAGATTGCCAATCGGGTGGTTGCGGTTGCGCGCCGGGCAGGGTGTTTTCGAGGCGAACGAGCAAGCCTTCGGCACGGGAGAGAAACTTGTCCAGCTTATCCATAGAACTATTCCCCGTGCGGGAGCTGCAAATCAGCTTCTGTAGCTGGCGTTGATCTTCACGTAATCGTAAGAGAAGTCACACGTCCACAGCGTGGCGTTGGCTGCCCCGCGGTTCAGCACCACGCGTATGGTGATATCACTTTGCTTCATCACGCGCTGGCCGTCTTCTTCCTGATAACTCGCGGCACGACCGCCGTTCTCGGCCACCAGCACATCATCCAGATAGAGCTTCAATGTCGCGACATCGAGATCTCCCACGCCCGCATAGCCGATCGCGGCAAGAATGCGTCCGAGATTGGGATCAGAGGCGAAAAATGCTGTCTTGACCAGCGGCGAGTGTGCGATGGCGTAGCCGATCCTTTTGCACTCGGCCTCATCCTTGCCGCCCTCGACCTGGATGGTGATGAACTTGGTCGCGCCTTCGCCGTCGCGCACGATGGCTTGCGCGAGTTCGGTCGCCACATCGGTAATGACGGCCTGCATCGCAGCACGGCTCGCCGCATCGATGTTCACGCCATTCTTGCCGGTCGCGATCAGCATCAACGCATCGTTGGTGGAGGTGTCTCCGTCCACGGTAATGCAATTGAAAGACTTGTTCGCGGCTTCGCGCACCATCTCTTGCAGCAAGGGCTGCGCGATGGCGGCATCGGTGGCGATATAGCCCAGCATGGTGGCCATGTTGGGATGGATCATGCCGGAACCTTTGGAGATGCCAGTGACGGTGACAGTCTTGCCGTTGATCTGCACCTGCTTCGACACCGCCTTGGCGACGATGTCGGTGGTCATGATCGCCTGCGAGGCGTCGAACCAGTTGTCGGCTTTCAGATTGGCGATGGCCTGCGGCATGCCCGCGACGATCTTCTCGACGGGCAGCGGCTCCATGATGACGCCTGTGGAATACGGCAGCACCTGATCGGGCGCACAACCCAGTAGCTTGGCCAGTTCGGTGCAGGTGGTGCGCGCGGCGTTCATGCCCTGCTCGCCGGTGCCTGCATTGGCATTACCCGTATTCACGACCAGCGCCCGGATTCCCTTGCCTGTAGCCAGATGCTGCTTGGCCACGGTGACCGGCGCGGCGCAGAAGCGGTTGGTGGTGAACACACCGGCGATCGTCGCGCCGTCGTCCAGCTTGATGACCAGCAGATCCTTGCGGTTGGCGCGCTTGATGCCCGCCTCGGCGATACCCAAAGAGACGCCCGCAACGGGCAACAGTTGTGCCGCTACCGGCGCGGAAAGATTCACAGGCATGATGATGATTTCAGAGGTGGCGACCGGTCTTGTACAGATAATTGGTCATTTCGACCGACTGTGCATTCATGCGGCGCACGATGCCATGGGTATGGCGAACAATGCCTCGCATCACGTAATAGACGATAGCGGGTTGTGTGTTCAACAGCGATTCGAGCCTGCAACGATCGAGCAGCAACACCTTGCAATCGGTCTTCGCGGTGATGGTGGCGCTGATCTGCGAAGCATTGCCGCCCACAAAAGTGATTATCCCCGCCAAGTCGCCCGGCTGCAGCAGATGCAGGGTGGCCTGCTCGTTGCCGATGTTCGCGGTCGCCTCGACTTCGCCGCTGGCCAGCATGACCAATGAATTCTTCAGCTTCTCCTCGCCCGGACGCAACAGACTCTCGCCCGCCTTGAATTCGCGCACCTCGAACAGCTGTCCCAGCGTTTCGATCTCGGCATCGCGCAACTCTTCGGTCAGCGTCGAATTGTGCAGCGTCTGCAGAATCATTTGATCCGTACCCATCTTTGGTCTCCCTAGATTAATCAGTTCAGTTTGCCGTGGCACTGCTTGTACTTCTTGCCGGAGCCACAGGGACACGGGTCGTTCCGTCCGACCTTCTCCGCCCCCCGCACGAACGGCTTATGTTCGGCGTCCGCGCCTCCCCCGGATGCCAGAGCTTCCTCATAGGCCGCATGATGATACTGCACATTTTCCGGGGTGTGGGGCGCTTCGGCCGCCTGCACCGCCTCTTCGCTGCGGATCTGCACGTTCATCAGCGTCTGGGTCACATCTCGCTTGATGCCGTCCAGCATGGCCGAGAACAACTCGAATGCCTCGCGCTTGTATTCCTGCTTGGGATTCTTCTGCGCGTAACCGCGCAAATGGATACCCTGACGCAGATGATCCAGCGAAGCCAGGTGCTCGCGCCAATGCTGGTCCACACTCTGCAACATCACGATGCGTTCATAGCCATGCATCACCTCGGCACTGACCTGATCGACCTTTTCCTGGTACTGTCGGCTTGCCGCTTCGGCGATGCGCGCAGCCAGTCCCTCTGCATCCAGTTGCTTGTCCTGCTCCATCCACTCCACGACAGGCAGATGCAGCTGGAATTCCGCAGCCAAGGCCCTCTCCAGTCCGTGCACATCCCACTGCTCTTCCATGCTGCCGGGCGGCAGATGCAGCTCGACCAGTTCGCGTAGCACGCCGCCGCGCATCGCAGTGATGGTCTCGCTGATATCCGTACTTTCCAGCAATTCCGCTCGTTGCTGGTAGATCACTTTGCGCTGATCATTGGCAACGTCGTCGTATTCCAGTATCTGCTTGCGCATATCGAAGTTGCGCGCCTCGACCTTGCGCTGAGCGTTCTCGATGGCGCGCGTCACCCAGACGTGTTCGATAGCCTCACCTTCCGGCAACTTGAACCGGTTCATGATCGCCGCCACACGGTCGGAGGCGAAGATACGCAACAGGGAATCTTCCAGCGACAGATAGAAGCGGCTGGAACCCGGATCGCCTTGGCGGCCGGAGCGTCCGCGCAACTGGTTGTCCACCCGGCGCGACTCGTGGCGTTCGGTACCGATGATGTGCAGACCGCCGCTGGCCAATACCTGCTCGTGTACCGGCTGCCATGCAGCGCGCAATTCGGCCACACGCTTCTCCCGTGTTTCCGCATCAAGGCTCTCGTCCATGCGCACCAGCTCGATCGGCTTCTCCACATTGCCGCCGAGCACGATATCGGTACCGCGACCGGCCATATTGGTGGCGATAGTGATCATGCCGGGACGGCCAGCCTGCGCGACGATCTCGGCCTCGCGGGCATGTTGTTTGGCGTTCAGCACCTGGTGCGGTAAACCGGCCTTCTGCATCAGGCCGGACAACAACTCCGAGGTCTCAATGGAAGTGGTGCCGACCAGCACCGGTTGACCGCGCTTGTGGCAATCGCGCACATCTGCGATGACAGCGGCATACTTCTCCTTGGCAGTCAGGTATACCTTGTCCATCAGATCCTGGCGTACGGTAGGACGATGCGGCGGGACGATGACCGTTTCCAGGTTGTAGATGGACTGGAACTCGAACGCCTCGGTGTCCGCCGTACCGGTCATGCCGGACAGGCGGTTGTACATGCGGAAATAGTTCTGGAATGTGATGGAGGCCAGTGTCTGGTTCTCCTTCTGGATCGCCACTCCTTCCTTGGCCTCGACCGCCTGATGCAGACCGTCGGACCAGCGGCGCCCCGCCATCAGTCGGCCGGTGAATTCGTCGACGATCACCACCTCGCCATTCTGGATGACATAGTGCTGGTCCCGATGGAACAGATTGTGTGCCCGCAACGCGGCATACAGATGATGGATCAGCGTGATGTTCGCGGGGTCGTACAAGCTGCCGCCGGCCGGCAGCAGGCCCGCCCGGGACAGCAACTGCTCGGCATGCTCATGTCCAGTCTCGCTCAGCAGTATCTGGTGGCTCTTCTCATCCACGCTGTAATCTCCGGGGGCCTCGTCGTCTGCCTGGCGGACCAGTTCAGGTGCCAGTGCGTTGACCCGCACATAGATGTCCACGTTGTCTTCCGCCTGACCGGAGATGATCAGCGGGGTGCGCGCCTCGTCGATCAGAATGGAGTCTACCTCGTCCACGATGGCGAAATTCAGTCCGCGCTGGAAACGGTCTTCGGCCCGCGCTGCCATATTGTCGCGCAGGTAGTCGAAGCCGAACTCGTTGTTGGTACCGTAAGTGATGTCGGCGCTGTAGGCAGCCAGCTTGTCTGCGTGATCCATATTGGACAGGATGACGCCGACGGATAAACCGAGGAAACGGTACAGACGCCCCATCCACTCCGCGTCGCGCGAAGCCAGATAATCGTTCACCGTCACCACGTGCACCCCCTTGCCGGACAGGGCGTTGAGGTAGGCAGGCAGGGTCGCCATCAGGGTCTTGCCCTCGCCGGTGCGCATCTCGGCGATCTTGCCGTAATGCAACACCATGCCGCCGATCAACTGCACATCGAAGTGCCGCATCTGCAACACGCGCCGACTGCCTTCTCGCACCACGGCGAACGCTTCCGGCAACAGTGCATCCAGCGTCTCGCCTTTGCCGACGCGCTGCCTGAACTCGTCAGTCTTGGCCTGCAACGCCTCGTCTGACAGCGCCTGGACAGCAGGCTCAAGCGCATTGATGCGTGCGATCGTCTGGCGATATTGTTTGAGCAAGCGGTCATTGCGGCTGCCGAAGACGGATTTCAACAATTTGGAGATCATGCTTGTATTTTCTGTGACGATTGTTGCGAACAAATAAAAAAGGGTGAGGCACTCACCTCACCCCTGCCGTAATGGAACCTGCCTCAACTGGCTGCTTTTTCCAGGAAGCGCACCGGATTCTGAGCCGTCCCCTTGTATCTCACTTCGAAATGCAGGTGATTGCCTGTGGAACGCCCGGTGCTACCGACTCTTGCGATCTCGTGCCCGCGCCGGACGACCTCGCCGACCTTGACCAGCAGTCTGGAAGCATGCGCATAACGGGTGATGATCTGGTTACCGTGATCTATCTCGACCATATTACCATACTGGGGATGCATGCCCGCGAACACCACGACGCCGCCCGCCGAGGCGTACACCGGGGTACCCGCCGGCACCATATAGTCCACCCCTTCATGCATCGCGTTCTTTCCGGTGAAAGGGTCGATACGCCAGCCGAAGTTGGAGGAATACCAGCTCACCGTGATCGGCGCCACCGAGGGCAGCATCTTCTTGTCCAGTTTGTCCTGTTGCAACAAAGTCTCGAGTGCCACCAGCTTGTCACTCCTGTCTCCAAGCAGCGCATCCAGGTCAGCCATCTGTTGCATCATCGTCTCAAGCGAGATGTCCTGCTGCGGAGGGACCGTCAGCAGCGGGCCGCCCTGTGCCGGCTTCTGGCCGAAGGAAAACTCCTGCGGCTTCATTCCGCTCAGTTTGGCCAGACGCGCACCCAACCCATCGAGACGCTGCAGTTGCGCCTGCATCTGCCCCAATCGCACCGCCATCGCATCCAGGCTCTGGCGCATGAACAACTCCTGCTTGCGCAATTCCTCGTCCTGCGCACTGGCCAGCCAGTCGCGCAATTCATTGCTGATGGAGCCGGACTGGAAGCGCACGATGGCATACTGCGCCATCAACACGGCAGCGACGAACAAGCCCAGCGCAGCCAATGCAGCCAGCGCCATATGGGTGCCGGTCAGCGTCAGACTGCGCGCTTTTGCAGAACTGTTCGAAACTAGAATAATATTCATGCATACACTCCCTACGAGATCCCGATCGACTGTGCCCGACCGCCTGAACGACTTTCTGGACTCCGATCCAAAGCTGAAGCAACTTGCACTGGCGGCGCGCCAGCTGGTGTGGTTACAGCATCAATATCGGGCCATCGCGCCGCCATCCCTGCTCAAGGGCAGCCGCGTGTTGCGCTTCGAAAACAATCATCTGACATTGGCCGCCGACAACGGCGCGATCGCCAGCAAACTCAAGCAACTCGCCCCCCTATTGATTTCTTCATTTCGAACAAGGGGATGCGAGGTTACTGGAATTCAAACACAGGTGCAAGTGAACGCCGCCTCGCCCGCGAAGCCGTTGCCACCCAAGGAGATCGGCGAACAAGGCCGCGTTGCACTGGATGAGTTGGCGCACGATCTGCCGGAGGGCGACCTGCGATCGGCCATTGAACGTCTGGCGCACATAAGGCGCTAAGCTAAGACGCGCCAGGCAACCAGCCCGAAGTGCTCCAACGCATACAGCACCGCAAATACCAGTAAAAGGAACACCAAGTAGCGCAAGATTTGTTTGATGAAGGCCAGATAACGCACATCCCGCGTAAAAAGATAGGCCACCGCCGAAACTGCCATCAGTAGCACTGACAGCAGAAAAACCAATCGGATCAGCATAGCAGCCTCCGATCAGACAGGCTGTAGTTGCAGACGCAAAAAGTCCGGTGCCTCTTCAGCCTTGGTGAATGTGGCGAATTCCCACGCCGATTCATCTGCCAGCAGCGCACGACAGAGGGCGTTATTCAATGCATGCCCGGATTTGTAGCCGGAGAACGCCCCAATCAGCGGGTGTCCAAGGAGATACAGATCACCGATGGCATCCAGCACCTTGTGCTTCACGAACTCATCCTCGAAACGCAGGCCGTCCGGATTGATCACACGGTACTCGTCCATCACGATGGCATTGTCCAGATTACCGCCCAGCGCCAGCCCCTGCGCCCGCATATTCTCCACATCCTGCATGAACCCGAAGGTGCGCGCCCGGCCGACTTCCTTAATATAGGAATGCTCGCCAAGGTCCACCACGACATCCTGCTTGGTATTGGCGAACACCGGATGGGCGAAGTTGATGGTGAAACTCAGCTTGTATCCGTTGAAAGGCTCGAAGCGCACCCACTTGTCCCCGTCCTTGACTTCGATCGTCTTTTTTATGCGGATGAACTTCTTGGGCGCATCCTGCTCGACGATGCCTGCCGATTGCAGCAGGAAGATGAACGTCCCCGCGCTTCCATCCATGATGGGCAACTCGGGGCTGCTCAGTTCGACGATGGCATTGTCGATCCCCAGGCCGGCCAAGGCCGACATCAGGTGCTCGACGGTGGCCACGCGCGCCCCCTTCGCTTCCAGACAGGTCGACAGGCGCGTGTCATGTACCGCATGCGCTTCGGCGCGTATGTCCGGAGACTGAGGCAGATCCACGCGGCGGAACACGATGCCGCTGTCGATGGCTGCCGGACGCAAGGTCAGATAGACCTTTTCTCCGGTATGCAGACCGACACCGGTCGCTTCGACCACTGTCTTTAACGTGCGCTGTTTGACCATTCCTGTTATCCCGACTGACACGCCGGCGAGTTTAGCACAGGCCACCGCAGCGACCCGTCCCTGCCCACCGGCTATCTTCTCTTGCTCAGTCCGCCTGTTTGCGCAGGAACGACGGGATATCCAGCGTCTCGACTCCGGATTGCTTCATTGCCTCCACAGCCTCACGGTGACGTCCGCTACGCATCACGGCCGGCATGTCCAGCTCGCTGAAATCCACCATCGGCGCATCATGCGTACCCGTGCGCAGCTGGGTCTGCGGCACCAGCACCGGTCTGCTCTGTGGCTTGCGGACTTCGCCCAGACCGGTCGCTACGATGGTCACACGCAGTTCGTCGCCCATGTTCTCGTCGAACACGGAACCGACGATGACGGTCGCCTCGGAAGCCGCGAACTGGAAGCAGTTCATCACTTCATGGAACTCCTCCAGCGTGATGCTGCTGCTCGACGTGATGTTGACCAGCATGCCACGCGCGCCTGTCAGGTCCACATCCTCCAGCAACGGGCTGGCGATGGCCTGTTCCGCCGCGCGCTGAGCACGGCCTTCGCCCGCAGCACTGGCCGATCCCATCATGGCCATGCCGTTCTCCGACATGACGGTACACACATCGGCAAAGTCCACGTTGATCATGCCCGGCACATTGATCACCTCGGCGATACCCGCCACCGCGCCGTGCAGCACACCGTTGGATGCCATATAGGCGGCAGGCATGGTGGTCTTCCCGCCCAGCACTTCCATCAGCTTTGCGTTCGGCACGATGATGAGCGAATCGACATAGGCGCTCAATTCTTCGATACCCTGTTGCGCCAATGCCATGCGTTTGCCTTCGAACACGAACGGCTTGGTGACCACGGCCACAGTCAGGATGCCCAGCTCCTTGGCCACCTGCGCCACGATCGGTGCGGCACCGGTACCGGTGCCGCCGCCCATCCCGGCAGTGATGAACACCATGTTCGCGCCGCTGATGATCTCGGCGATACGCTCGCGATCCTCTTCCGCCGCAGCTTGCCCGATTGCAGGCTTGGCCCCCGCGCCCAACCCCTTGGTCAGCGCGGAGCCGATCTGCAACTGCACGCGGGCCTTGCTGCGCTTCAATGCCTGCGCATCGGTATTGATGGTGATGAACTCGACCCCTTGCACCCCCTGTTCGATCATGTGATCGACCGCATTGCCGCCGCAGCCGCCCACGCCCACCACCTTGATCACCGCGCCTTGCGGTTGTGCATCCAACAGTTCGAAAGCCATCATTTTTCTCCTTAAGGTTGATAACAAATATTCAAATACAAAGCCGACCGATCACACAGCACGCCCACTGCTAAAAATTCCCCTTGAACCAATCCTTCATCTTTTCCAGCACATCCTTGAACGACCCCGTCCCCACCCTGGACACCTCCTCGCGCTGGTGGCGTTCCAGTCCGTACACCAGCAGACCGACTCCGGTCGCATAGCGCGGCGTCTTCACTACAGCCGACAAGCCGCCGATGTTGCGCGGCAGTCCCAGCCGCACCGGCAAGTGGAAGATCTCCTCGCCCAGCTCGACCATGCCCTGCATGGCCGCGCTGCCACCGGTTATGACGATGCCGGAGGACAGCAGGTCCTCGAAACCGCTGCGACGGATCTCCGTCTGCACCAGCGAATACAACTCCTCCACGCGCGGTTCGATCACTTCCGCCAGCGTCTGGCGCGACAACATGCGCGCACTGCGCTCGCCCACGCCCGGCACCTCGATCGGCGCATCGTTCGCCAGCTGGCGCAATGCGCAGCCGTACTTGATCTTGATGTCTTCCGCATCCTTGGTCGGTGTGCGCAGTGCCATCGCGATGTCGTTGGTGATCTGGTCGCCCGCGATGGGGATCACCGCCGTGTGGCGGATCGCGCCGCCGGTGAAGATCGCCACATCGGTCGTGCCACCGCCGATATCCACCAGACACACACCCAGCTCTCGCTCATCGTCCGCCAGCACCGCTTTGCTCGACGCCAGCGGTTGTAAAATCATGTCTTCCACTTCCAGTCCGCAGCGATGGATGCACTTGAGGATGTTCTGCACCGCAGACACCGCACCGGTCACGATATGTATCTCCACTTCCAGTCGCAGACCGCTCATGCCCAACGGCTTCTTGATGCCGCCCTGTCCGTCGATACTGAATTCCTGCTCCAGGATATGCAGGATCTGCTGGTCGCCCGGCAGGCTGATCGAGCTGGCCGTCTCGATGGCCCGCACCACATCGGTATGCGCCACTTCCTTGTCCTTGATCTTGATCATGCCGTGCGCGTTCGAACTGCGGATATGGCCGCCCGCGATGCCGGTATAGACCTGGCGTATCTTGCAGTCCGCCATCAGCTCCGCTTCCTGCAGTGCCTGCTGGATCGCGCCCACCGTGGCATCGATGTTCACCACCATGCCCTTTTTCATGCCGGATGATTGATGCATGCCCGCACCGATCACTTCCAGCGTACCCTCCGCCGTCACCTCGGCCACGATGCACGCGATCTTCGACGTGCCAATATCCAGACCCACGATCAGACTCTTGCTCTCTTTACTCATCACCTTCTCCTGAACACCCTATGCCGCGCTCAGCGGCGGCTGCACCGCAAATCCGTTCCGGTAACGCAGATCGATACGGCGCGCGTTCGGCACGCGCACCGCCACGCTGTACGGAAAGACCTTGACGAAACGCGCCAGTCGTTCGCGCATCGCCTCGCGTCCCAGCGCAAGCTCCATGCCATCGTCCAGCTTCACCTGCCAGCTCATGCGCGGCGACAGATCCAATCGCGCGATATGTCTTTGCATAGGCTGCAACACCTGTTCCAGCTCGCCATACATGCGTGCCACCACCAGCGAGTTCTCCGTCTCGCCGGAGAACTCGGGAAGCGCCTCTTCGCTCACCGCCTCGAACACTTCGCCATGGCTATTCACCAGCGCGGTCTTGTTCCAGCGTGCCAGCGCGATGTGTTCCTCGATCGCCACTTCCAGTTGCCAGGGGAACTTGCGTCGCACACTCACAGAGCGCACCCAGGGCAATTGCTGGAATGCAGCGCGTGTCTCGGCCAGGTCGACGGTGAAGAAATTACCGCGCACCTGATTGCGCACCACTTCCTCCAGTTGCGCTACATCCACGCGTTGCGGATTTGCCGTCAGCACCACCGCCTGCAGTGAGAATGCCGGCAACTGCGCCACATAACGCAGCAGGCCATACACCATCAGCAACAGGCTGAAACCGAACAGCACATTGGCGATACCGCGCAGCAGATGAGCGTTATCCCACATGCGCGCCCTCCAGGATCTGCAACACCAGCTGGTCGAAACCGATCCCCGCCTGGCGTGCCGCCATCGGCACCAGACTGTGATCGGTCATGCCGGGCGCGGTGTTCACTTCCAGCAGATACATCTTGCCATCCTCGCCACGCAGGAAATCCACGCGCCCCCAGCCCTGTCCGCCGATCAACTGGAAACCCAGTTGCGCCATGTGCTGCATCTCGGCTTCCTGCTCGACATCCAGTCCGCACGGGCAGAGATAGCGCGTATCGTCGCGCAGGTACTTCGCTTCATAATCATAGAATTCGTTCGCCGGTTCGATCTTGATCGCCGGCAAAGCCTTGCCGTTCAGGATCGCCACCGTGTACTCGCCGCCGCTCATGAAGCTCTCGGCGATCACCACCTTGTCGTGCTTCGCGGCTTGCGCATATGCGGAGGGCAGGTCTTCCACTTTCTTGACCTTGATCACGCCGACGCTTGAACCTTCGCTGGCCGGCTTCATGAACAATGGCAGATCCAGATGCTCCGCCACCGCATTCCAGTCGGTCGGTGCGGTCAGCGCTTCATATTCCGGGATCGGTAATCCGGCCGCCTGCCAGATCAGTTTGGTGCGCCACTTGTCCATGCCGATGGCCGAGGCCATCACGCCGCTGCCGGTGTAGGGGATGCCCATCAGTTCCAGCGCCCCCTGCACCGTCCCATCCTCGCCGCCCCGGCCATGCAACATGACAAACACGCGATCGAACTTATCCCTCTTCAATTCCGACAGCTCGCGCTCGGCTGGATCGAATGCATGCGCGTCCACACCGCTGCGCAGCAAAGCGGCCAACACCGCCGCACCGCTCTTCAGCGACACTTCACGCTCCGCCGAACGCCCACCGAACAACACCGCCACTTTTCCGAATCTGCTCACTTGTCACTTTCTCCAACGATCTGTACTTCCGGATGCAGGTTGATGCCCGTCTGCTGCTGCACCGTCGTCTGCACTTCAACTATCAGCGCCTCGATATCCGCGGCGGTCGCTCCCCCTGCATTGACGATGAAGTTCGCATGCTTCTCCGACACCTGCGCGCCGCCGATGCGCTTGCCTTTCAGACCACAGCCCTCGATCAACTTCGCCGCATGTTCGCCCTGCGGGTTGCGGAACACGGAACCCGCATTGGGCATCTGCAAAGGCTGACTGGCGCTGCGCTTCTCCATCAACGCTTTGATCTCCCGCTTTGCCGCTTCGACGTCGCCCTCGCCGAAGCGCAGCCAGGCACCGACGAATAACTCATCGCTCTGTTGCTTCAGCGCAACGTGGCGATAGCCGATGTCATATTCCTGCGGCGTGCGCTCGATCAGTGTCCCGCTGCGCGTCAGCACCTGCACACGCTGCACCGCGCCCCAGGTCTCGCTGCCGTAGCAACCGGCGTTCATCGCCAGCATTCCGCCCAGCGTGCCGGGGATGCCGACAAAGAATTCCGCGCCGCACAGCTTGTTGCCCGCCGCGAACCGCGCCAGCTTCGCACCCGGCACACCGGCCTGTGCGTAAATCTCTCCGTCTTCCATGCGCAACTCGGTGAGCGCACCGACCATCAGCAGCACCGTGCCGCGAAAACCGCCATCGCGCACCAGCAAGTTGCTGCCCAACCCGACCGCCAGCAAAGGCTCGTCCGCTGGCGTCTGTTGCAGGAACACCTGCAGATCCGCCAGGTCGGCCGGCTGGTACACGCGCCGCGCGACACCGCCCGCGCGCCAGCTCACGTGGCGCGACATCGGCTCGTCCAGCAGCATCTCGCCGCGCAAGCCTTCGGTATCGAACTGTGCCGGTTCGTTCATATTCATCTTTATGCGACTTGTTTCACTTTGCTCGGCACAGCACCGATGGAACCCGCGCCCATGGTCAGCACCACATCGCCGTCTTTGGCCATCTGCATGATGGTCTGCGGCATGTCATTGATATCCTCGACGAACACGGCATTGCTCTGCCCTGCCACGCGCAATGCATGCATCAGCGCACGCCCGTCCGCCGCCACGAGGGGTGTCTCACCCGCAGCATAGATATCAGCCAGCGCCAGCGCATCTACGCCGCCCAACACCTTCACGAAATCCTCGAACAGGTCGCGCGTGCGCGTATAGCGATGCGGCTGGAACGCCAGCAGCAGGCGCTTTCCTGGGAATGCGCCGCGCACTGCGGCGATGGTCGCTTTCATCTCCACCGGATGATGGCCGTAATCGTCGATCAACGTGAAGCTGCCGCCGGACGGCAAGGCGACCTCACCGTAGCGCTGCATGCGTCGGCCCACGCCCTGGAATTCGGCCAGCGCATCGGCGATGGCTTGTGGCGCAACCCCCACTTCCAGACCGATGGCGATCGCTGCCAACGCGTTCAGCACGTTGTGTTCACCGGCCAGATTGAGCGTGATGTCCAGATCCAACGGCTTGCCATCGAACAGACATTTTTCGTCGTGGCGGCACTGCGCGGTGAAGCGCATCCGGCCAGCCTCGTGGCGCACATTCACCGCACGTATGTGGGCGTCTTCGCCCAGTCCGTAAGTGGTCACCGGTTTGCTGATCCGCGGCAGGATGTCGCGCACGTTCGGATCATCCGCGCACAGCATGGCGCGGCCGTAGAACGGCAGGCGCTCGATGAAATCGATGAAGGCCTGCTTCAGTTTGTTGAAGTCGTGACCGTAGGTCTCCATGTGATCGGCATCGATGTTGGTCACCGCGGCGATGATCGGCGTCAGGTGCAGGAAGGAAGCATCCGACTCGTCCGCTTCGGCCACGATGTATTCGCCCGTACCGAGACGCGCGTTCGCGCCGCTGCTATTCAGTCGCCCGCCGATGACGAAGGTCGGGTCGAAACCACCCTTGGCCAGCACGCTGGTCACCAGCGAAGTGGTGGTGGTCTTGCCGTGTGTGCCGGCGATGGCGATGCCCTGGCGCAGGCGCATCAGTTCGGCCAGCATCACCGCGCGCGGCACGATGGGGATGTGTTGCTCGCGGGCCGCGACCACTTCAGGGTTGTCCGCCTTCACGGCGGTGGACGTCACCACGGCATCCGCATCGCGCAGGTTCTTCGCATCGTGCCCCTGCGAGATCTCCGCACCGAGGTCGCGCAAACGCATGATGACCGTGCTGTCCGCGATATCGGAGCCGCTCACCTTGAAACCCAGGTTGAGCATCACCTCGGCGATACCGTTCATGCCGGAACCGCCGATACCTACGAAGTGGATGTTTTTGATCTTATGTTTCATATCTTCTATCCCGCCAAGGCAACGCAAACTTGCGCCACGTGTTGTGTTGCATCCGGTTTGGCCAGGCTGCGTGCAGCCTGTGCCATCGCCAGCAACTTTTCCCTGTCCAGTTCGCGCAGCAGTTGTGCCAGCTTGTCCGCACTCAATTCCTGTTGCGGCAAAAGGATCGCCGCGCCGCGCTCGCTCAGGAAACGCGCGTTGTGAGTCTGGTGGTCGTCCACCGCGAACGGAAACGGCACCAGCACGCTGGCCACACCCGCCGCCGCCAGCTCGGCGACCGTCAGCGCCCCCGCGCGACAGATCACCACATCGGCTTGCGCATACTGTTGCGGCATATCGTCGATGAAAGCGCGAACTTCGGCGTGTACCCCGGCTTGTGCATATAGCTGCTGCACTGCTTCGAAATTCTTCTTGCCGGTCTGGTGCACAACATTCGGTCTTGCATCCACCTCCAGCAACGCCAGTGCTTGCGGCAACGCATCGTTCAGAGCTTTGGCTCCAAGACTGCCGCCCACCACCAGCACATTCAACTTGCCGCTGCGCGATGCGTAGCGCACTTGCGGTGCAGCCAATGCTGCGATGTCGGTACGCACCGGGTTGCCGGCCCACTCAGTGCCTTTCAGTACATCAGGAAAACCGCTCAGCACTTTGGTCGCGAGCTTGGCCAATATCTTGTTGCTCATGCCCGCGATGGAGTTCTGCTCATGCACCACCAGCGGCCGGCGCAGGAATGCCGCCATCAATCCGCCCGGCATGGTGATGTAGCCGCCCATGCCCAGCACCACATCGGGCCGATGGCGCAGGATCGCCACCGCGCTCTGTCCCAGTGCACGCAGCAAGGTGAACGGTAGCATCAGCAAACGAATCAGCCCTTTGCCGCGCACACCGGAAAACTTCACCCATGCCACCGGATACCCATGCTTGGGCACCAGTTCGGCTTCCATGCTATTCGGTGCGCCCAGCCAGACGATGTTCCAACCTTGCGCATGCAGCGCATCAGCGACCGCCAGCCCCGGGTAGATATGCCCGCCGGTTCCGCCTGCCATGACCATGAGAGTGCGGCTCATATCGGCAGCCCCCTCGCAACACGCCTGTTCTCGTAATCAATACGCAGCAACACCGCCACCGCCACCATGTTCACCACCACGCCGCTGCCGCCGAAGCTCAGGAATGGCAGGGTCAAACCCTTGGTCGGCAGTACGCCCATGTTCACGCCGATGTTGATCATCGCCTGCACGCCCAGCCACACGCCGATGCCCTGCGCCACCAGCGCGGCATACAGGCGGTCCGACATCGCGGCCTGGCGGCCGATGGCGAAGGCGCGCACGATCAGCCAGCCGAACAGCAGCAGCACTGCGCTCACGCCGAACAGGCCCAGCTCTTCGGCGATCACAGCCAGCAGGAAGTCGGTATGCGCTTCCGGCAGATAGAACAGTTTCTCCACGCTGCCGCCCAGGCCGACGCCCAGCCACTCGCCGCGCCCGAAGGCGATCAGCGCATGGCTCAACTGGTAGCCCTTGCCGTAGGGATCGGACCATGGGTCGAGGAAACCGAGTACGCGCTGCATACGGTATTCGGAAGAGAAGATGAGTGCGGCAAAGGCCAGTGGCAGCGCAACGGTCAGCGCGCCAAATATCTTCAGGTTGAAGCCGCCCAGCCACAGCATGCCCATCGCGATGGCACAGATCACCACGAAGGCGCCCATGTCCGGCTCCAGCAGCAGCAAGGCACCAACCAGTGCCATCACGATGAACATCGGCACGAAGGACTGCACGAAGCGGTGGCGCACCGCGCCTTTGCGCACCGCATAGTCGGCGGCGTACAGCACGGCGAACAGCTTCATCAATTCCGAAGGTTGCATGTTGAACACGACCAGCGAGATCCAGCGGCGGCTTCCGTTCACCGACTTTCCGATGCCCGGGATCAACACCAGTATCAACAACACCACTCCGATCACGAACAGCACCGGCGCATATTGTTGCCATTTCTGCGTGGGCACCATGAATGCCGCCATCGCAACAGCCAGACCGATCGCCATGAACAGGCTGTGGCGCACCAGATAGTAGGTCGCCTGGTGGCCGGTATAACGGCCCGCTTCGGCGGTGGCGATGGACGCGGAGTACACCATCACCAGACCGATGGCGAGCAACGCGGTGACCAGCCAGGCCAGCACGGTGTCGTATTCGGCCATGGCGCGACGCGGTGCGTTCAATGCGGTATTCAACATGTCGCCTCCGCTTGCAGTTTCCGCACCGCAGCGACGAATGCTTCCGCGCGATGCAGGTAGTTGCGATACATGTCGAAGCTGGCACAGGCGGGCGACATCAGCACCGCGTCCCCGCGCTGTGCATTGGCCGTCGCGGTGCGTACCGCATCTTCCATGTCGCGCGCGTTCAATACCGGCTTGCCGCATCCAGCGATTGCGCGTGCGATCAGCGGCGCGTCGCGGCCGATCAGTACCACGGCGCGCGCATGCTTTTCCACTGCCGCTTTCAAGGGCGAGAAATCCTGCCCCTTGCCGTCGCCGCCCAGGATCACGATTGCAGGTTTTCCCAGACCATTCAGCGCCGCTTCGGTCGCCCCGACGTTGGTCCCTTTGGAATCGTCGTAATAGGTGATGCCGTTCACTTGTGCCACTTCTTCCACACGGTGCGGCAAACCCTTGAAGGCGCGCAATGCCGCGACCAGCGGCGGCAGCGGCAAGTCGAGCGCACGGCACAGCGCCAGCGCGGCCAGCGCGTTCGCCACATTGTGCAGACCGGCCACCTGCAATTCGTCGGCGCGCATCACCTTCTGCGCGCCCTGCATCAGCCAGGTGATCGCACCTTCCTTGCCGATCCCCCAGTCCAGCTCGCTGCTCGGCGGCGTCAGCCCGAAGGTCACCTGTTTGCGTCCGGCCAGCCCCATCGCCGCGCTGCGCGCATCGTCGCGATTGAGCACCTGTACGCCGTCACCGTTATAGATGCGCGTCTTTGCGGCAGCATAAAGATCCATGCTGTGCGCATAGCGATCCAGATGGTCTTCGCTCACATTGAGCACCACCGCCACATCCGCGTTCAGGGTATGGGTCGTCTCCAACTGGAAGCTGGACAACTCCAGCACCCAGGCTTGCGGCTGGTGGCCGCCGCGCTCGCGCAAGGCATCCAGCACGGCGGGCGAGATGTTGCCCGCCACTTGCGCATCCAGCCCGGCGGCGGCGCACATCGCACCGACCATGCTGGTGGTGGTGGTCTTGCCATTGGCGCCGGTGATGGCGATGACTTTCGGTTTCGGCTGCGCATCCGCAATCTGTTGCGCCAGCAGTTCGATGTCGCCCTCGACCGGGATGCCCCGCGCGACCGCGCGCTGCACGAACGGTTCGGCCATCGGCACCCCGGGGCTGATGGCGATGCGGTCTATGCCTTGCAGCAGCGCGTCGTCGAACGCGCCGCAATGCATCTCGGCTTGCGGCATCTCGCTGCGCAATGTCGCCACACCGGGCGGCTCTGCACGACTATCGGCGACGCGCAGCCGCGCGCCCTGCGCATGCAGGAAACGCGCAAGCGACAACCCGGTCTCACCGAGACCGAGTATCAGCACCGATTTGTCGCGCAAAGATGTCATCTCAGTTTCAGCGTGGACAATCCAATGAGTACCAACAACATCGTGATGATCCAGAATCTCACGACGACTTGAGTCTCTTTCCAGCCCTTCTGCTCGAAGTGATGGTGCAGCGGGGCCATCAGCAGGATGCGCTGGCCGGTGCCGTAACGTTTCTTGGTGTATTTGAACCAGGAAACTTGCAGCATCACCGACACCGCCTCCACCACGAACACACCGCCCATGATGAACAGCACCAGTTCCTGGCGGATGATCACCGCCACTGCGCCGAGCGCCGCACCCAGCGCCAGCGCGCCGACGTCGCCCATGAACACTTCGGCGGGATAGGCGTTGAACCACAGGAAGGCCAGTCCGGCTCCCGCGATGGCGGCGCAGAACACGGCCAGTTCACCCGCGCCGGGGATAGCGGGTTCGCCCAGGTATTTGGCGAACTCGGCGTGTCCGGCGACATAGGCGAAGATGGCCAGCGCCGCCGCCACCATCACGGTCGGCATGATGGCCAGGCCGTCCAGACCGTCGGTCAGGTTCACCGCGTTGCTGCTGCCCACGATGACCAGATACACCAGCACGATGAAACCGACCATGCCGAGCGGGATGACGAAGTTCTTGAAGAACGGCACGATGATCTCGGTGTGCTGCGGCAACGTGGCATGCGTCCACAGATAGATTCCGACCGCCAGCGCGATCAGGGATTGCCAGAACATCTTGGCGCGCGCGGACAGCCCGTCCGGGTTCTTGTAGACCACCTTGCGGTAGTCGTCCACCCAGCCGATGGCCCCCACGCCCAGCGTGGTCAGCAACACCACCCACACATAGGCGTTGTGCAGATCGCCCCACAGCAGGGTAGTGATCGCCACGGACATCAGTATCAGCGCGCCGCCCATGGTCGGCGTGCCGGCTTTCACCAGATGCGTCTGTGGGCCGTCGCTGCGCACCGACTGGCCGATCTTCATCGCGGTCAGTTTGCGGATCATCCACGGACCGAGCATGAAGGAGATGATGAGCGCGGTCATCGCGGCCATCACTGCGCGCAGCGTGATGTAGTTGAACACGCTGAATGCGCGGATATCCTGTGATAGCCATTGGGCTAATGCGAGCAGCATGTTTCCTCCTGTTGCAACGCGCAGGCCTGCACCACGCGTTCCATTTTCATGAAGCGCGAGCCCTTCACCAGCACCGTGGTCTGCGCGTCCAGTTCTTGTTCGAGTACAGCCAGTAAACCTTCCACATCCGCGAAGTGCGTTGCAGCGTTCCCGAATTCGGCCACGGCTTGCGCGGTGAGCGTGCCCAACGCATACAGCTTTTCGATGCCCAGTTCGCGTGCGGCGATGCCGATCTCGCGATGGAACTGTGCCGCGTTGTCGCCCAGTTCGCCCATGTCGCCCAGCACGAAGATGCGCTTGCCTGTCGCCTGCGCCAGCACCTCCAGTGCGGCATGCATGGAAGCCGGATTGGCGTTGTAGGTATCGTCGATCAGCGTCGCGCCGCCCAGCGCCTGTTTGCGCTGCAAACGTCCCGCCACGCCGCCGAAGGATTCCAGTGCGCGCTCGATAGTTGCAATTGGCACATGCACGGCCAGCGCTGCGGTTGCGGCAGCCAGCGCGTTGCGCGCGTTGTGTTCGCCCGGCACCTGCAGCACGACGCGCAGTTCGCCCGCCGGAGTGAACGCACGCAGTTCCCCGCCGAAACCCTGTGCCTGCCATTCGCCTTTCACGGCAGCGTTATGTTCCAGCGCGAAGTCGAACACGCGATGTTTGTCCGCCAGTGTGCGCCACAGTCCGGCATGCGCATCGTCGGCATTGATGACTGCGGTGCCGTTGCCTTGCAGCCCGGCGAAGATCTCGCCCTTGGCGCGCGCCACCCCTTCCACCGAACCCAGTCCTTGCAGATGCGCACCGCTGGCGTTGTTGACCAGCGCCACATCGGGCTGCGCGAGATGCGTGAGATATGCGATCTCGCCGGGGTGGTTCATGCCCATCTCGATCACGGCATAGCGATGTTGCGCGCGCAGCTTGAGCAGGGTGAGCGGCATGCCGATGTCGTTGTTGAAGTTGCCGCGTGTCGCCAGCACGGCGTCTTCGCCCGCGTGCGCAGCGAAGATCGCTGCCAGCATCTCCTTGACCGTGGTCTTGCCGTTGCTGCCGGTAACGGCGAGCAGCGGAATGTCGAACTGCCTGCGCCAGTACGCGGCCAGTTTTCCCAGCGCGAGGCGCGTGTCGGGCACGAACAACACTGGGCATCCCACTTCTTCCAGTACGCTGCCTTCCTTCACGATGGCCGCGACCGCACCGGCTTGCGCGGCCTGCGCGACGAACTGCGCGCCGTCGAAATGCTCGCCGCGCAACGCGATGAACAGGTCGCCCTGCGCGATGCTGCGCGTATCGGTGGAAACGGCGGTGAAGCGCACATCATTTCCGTCCATGCTGGCATGCAATGCGGCGGCGGCCTGTGAGAGCAGCATCATGACCAGCGCTCCTCGGGTTTCCACATGCTCAGCGCGCGCTGCGCCAGTTCGCTGTCGGAGAAGGGATGGCGCACCCCGGCGATCTCCTGATATTCCTCGTGTCCCTTGCCGGCGATCAGCACGGTATCGTTGATACGCGCATGGTCGATGGCCTGCGCAATGGCGCGCGCGCGATCCTCGATCACCTGGCACTCGCCCTGCATGCCGGCACGGATCTCTTCGATGATCGAATGCGCATCTTCGCTGCGCGGATTGTCGCTGGTGACGATGCGCACATCGGCGAAGCGCTCGGCGACCTTGCCCATCATCGGGCGCTTGCCGCGATCCCGGTCGCCGCCGCAACCGAACACGCAGATGACGTGACCGCCGGCCGGTTCAGTCGCCTCGCGCAGCGTCTTCAGCACGTTCTCCAGCGCATCCGGCGTGTGCGCGTAATCCACCACCACCATCGGCACTTCCTTGCCACCCAGTGTCTGCATGCGTCCGGCGACCGCCTTTTGCAGGCCCAACTCGCGCACGGCGTCTTCCATGGCCACCCCGCTTGCCAGCAAAACTGCCAGCGCACCCAGCAGGTTGGAGGCATTGAACACGCCGACCAGACGGCTGCTCATATCCGCCGCGCCCCAACTGGTATGCAACGTCAGGGACATGCCCTGCATGTCCGCGCGTACCAGCTTGCCGTGCACCATGCGAATGCCGAGACGGCCGGCGCGCTGCAGCGCCTCTTCGCTCAGGCCATAGCCGATCACTTCCGCCGCACCGTCGCGCAGCGAGGTGGCCAGTTCGTCGCCGAAGGCATCGTCCAGATTGACCACAGCGAATTTGAGGCTGTCCCAGTCGAACAGCTTGCGCTTGGCCGCGGCGTAGTGCTGCATGTCGCCGTGGTAATCGAGATGGTCGCGTGTCAGGTTGGTGAGCAGCGCCACATCGAACTGCATGCCGTTGACGCGCCCTTGCGAGAGCGCATGCGAGGAGACTTCCATCACCGCTGCTTGTGCGCCCTGCCGTATCCCCTCGGCCAGCAGCGCATGCAGATGCAGCACATCCGGCGTGGTGTTCACGCTCGCCTGCAAGGCATCCGGAAAACCGTTGCCCAGCGTGCCGATCACCAGGCTCTTGCTGCCTACTGCGGAAAAGCAGCGTGCCAGCCACTGGCTGATCGAGGTCTTGCCGTTGGTGCCGGTCACCCCCACCGTCCACAATTTGGCCGACGGCTGACCATAGATGCTGTCTGCGATAAATCCGGCCTGTTGACGCAGACCATGCACCGGCAGATTGGGCACCGTCCATTCCGGACGCCAGACGAAATCCTGCGCCTCCCAGATCACCGCATTGGCGCCGTTCGCGATCGCCTGCGCGATGTAGCGACGCCCGTCATTGCCTTCACCGGGATAGGCAACGAAGGTGTCGCCCGCCCGTACCGCGCGGCTATCCGAGACGAGGCGCTTGACCTCGATACCCAGCATGCCCAGTTCACCGAGTCGAAGTGCGTTCATGTCTCCTCCTCCACCAGTTGTGCGGACTGCAGGACATTGTTCAGCGGTGCATCGTAAGGGACGTCCAGCGCGCGCAGCGAAGCGCTCATCACACTCTGGAAAACAGGTGCGGCGACCAGTCCGCCGTAGTATTGGGCACCGGACGGTTCATCCACCATCACGGCCACGATCAGGCGTGGATCGGAGGCCGGCGCCATGCCGACGAAGGAGGCGACGTACTCATCCACGTAGCGGCCGTTCTGCAATTTGTGCGCGGTCCCCGTCTTGCCCGCCACGCGATAGCCGCGGATCTGCGCCAGCGGCGCGGTGCCGCCGGGCTTCACCACCAGTTCCAGCATGTCGCGCACCGCGCGCGCGGTGCGTATCGAATAGACCGGCTCGCCCGCCACGTGCCCGGTTTGACGCAGCATGCTGACCGGCTTGAGTTCTCCGTCGTTGGCGAACACGGTATAGGCACGGGCAAGCTGCAACAGGTTGACCGAGATACCGTTGCCGTAGGACATGGTGGCCTGCTCAATGGGCCGCCATGTCTTGAAATCGCGCAGGATGCCGGTCGCTTCGCCGGGGAAACCGCTGCCGGTTCGCATGCCGAAACCCGCATCGCTCAGGTGCCCCCAGAACGTATGCGGCGTCAGCGACAACGCCATCTTGGCCGAACCGACGTTGCTCGATTTCTGGATGATCTGCGAGACGGTCATCACACCGTCCGGATGCGTGTCGTGGATGGTGCGGCCGTTGATGGTCAGCCTGCCGTCGCCGGTATCGATACGGGTATCCGGCTTGAACTTCCCTTCTTCCAGCACGGCGGCTGCCGCGAACGCCTTCATGGTCGAGCCGGGCTCGAACAGGTCGGTGACGGCACGATTGCGCATCACGGACAGCGTCGCACCTTTGCGATTGTTCGGGTTGTAGGTGGGCCAATTGGCCAGCGCCAGCACCTCGCCGCTCCTCGCATCCAGCACGATGATGGAGCCGGACTGGGCCTTGTGGTCTATCACAGCCTGCTTGATCTCGCGGAACGCCAGGAACTGCAGTTTGCTGTCTATGCTCAGCGCGACATCGCCGCCCTCTTTCGGCGCACGCAGACTGGCCACGTCCTCGATGATCTGCCCGCGCCTGTCCTTGATCACGCGCTGACTGCCCGGCTTGCCGCCCAGCGTCTCCTGCAGCGCCAGCTCGATGCCTTCGCGACCGTTATCGTCCACATCGGTGAAGCCAAGCAGATGGGAAGTCACCTCGCCCGCCGGGTAGTAGCGCTTGTATTCCCGTTGCAGCGATATACCCGGGATATTGAGTGCCGCCACCTTGCGCGCCTGCTCCGGCGGCAACTGGCGCTTGAGATAGACGAAATCGCGCCGCGCCTGAAGTTTGTCGCGCAATGCCTCGGGTTTCATATCCAGCGCCCGCGCGAGGTTCATCAGCTGGCGCATATCGATCACCACCTCGGCCGGACTGGCCCAGACAGACTCCACCGGCGTGCTGATCGCCAGCGGCTCGCCGTTGCGGTCGGTGATCATGCCGCGATGCGCGGGCACCTCGATCACGCGCGCATAGCGCGCATCGCCTTTCTGCTGCAGAAAATCGTTGTTGATCCCCTGCAGGTAGACGGCTCGCGCGAACAGCGCCAGCATCACCAGCAGCAACAGCACGAACAGGAGGCGCGAGCGCCAGGCGGGCAAGGCAAGCTGCGCAGAGGTCTGGGGGAGCGAGGCGTAGTTCATGGCCGCACCCCGTCACCGTCGATGCGCACCAGGTGCATCTGGTCGCTGACAGGCATGTGCATCTGCAATTGCTGGCGTGCGAGCTTCTCTACGCGCGTCGGCATCGCCAGCGTGCTCTGCTCCAACTGCAATTTGCCCCACTCTACATCCATCTGTTGCGCCCGTTCTTTCTCGTACTGCAGATCCACAAACAATTTGCGCGCTTTGTGCTGGGAGGTGACGACTCCCAACGCACAGGCGATGACCAGAATCAGCAACGCTACATTCAGCCTAGCCACCCAGCCGCTCCGCCACTCTGAGCACCGCGCTGCGCGCGCGCGGGTTGGCTGCCAGCTCGGCAGCCGATGCGAACACCGGCTTGCCGATCAGCTTGAGCTTCCCCTGCGGAACGTCCGCCGCGCGGATCGGCACGAACTTGGGCACCTTGTCGCCCTGCGCCATGTCGCGCATGAAACGTTTCACGATGCGGTCTTCAAGGGAGTGGAAGCTGATGATGGACATGCGCCCGCCCGCTTTCAGACGCCCCACGCACTGCGGAAGAACATTCTCGAGCTCTTCGAGCTCGCGATTGAGATGAATCCGTATAGCCTGAAAGGTTCGCGTGGCCGGGTTCTTGCCCGGTTCGCGCGTGCGCACGCACTGCCCCACGATGTCGCCGAGCTGCCCGGTTGTCTCGATAGCCCGCTCCTGGCGCGCAGCAACAATCGTCCTTGCAATCTGCCTAGCAAACCGTTCTTCGCCGTAATCACGTATCACCTCCGCCAGTTCTCTTTCTTCCACGGTCGCCAGCCATTCGGCTGCCGTCTGCCCACTGCTCGTATCCATGCGCATGTCCAGCGGCGCATCGAAACGGAAACTGAAGCCACGCTGCTCGTCGTCCAGTTGCGGCGACGACACCCCCAGATCCAGCAGTACACCATCCACCTTGTCCACGCCCTGCTCGGTCAGCACTTGCGCCAACTGCTCGAAGCCGCGATGCACCAGCGTGAATCTCGCATCATTGATCACGCGCCCTGCTGCGATGGCCGCCGGATCCTTGTCCAGTGCGATCAATCGCCCCTGCGCTCCCAGGCGCTGCATGATCAGGCGACTATGCCCGCCGCGACCAAAAGTGCCGTCCACGTAGATGCCATCCGGCCGCACCTGCAACGCATCGACCGCTTCGTTCAACAGGACGGTCGCATGCGCGAACGCGTCACTCACAAGGTGAACCCTTCCAGCTCCGGCGGCAGATCGTCCATCGAGAAACTAGTCATCTTCTCGTACTGCGCCTGCCAGCGCGCCTCGTCCCACAATTCGAATTTGTTGCCCTGACCGACCAGCATCACGCGCTTGTCCAGCTTGGCGTAATCACGCAGGGTCGCGGAGATCAGCACGCGCCCGGCAGCATCCATGACCACGTCTTCCGCATGACCGACCAGGAAGCGCTGCAAAGCGCGCGTTTTAGGATTGAAAGCGGAAAGCTGCATCAGCTTCTCGCGGATGGGTTGCCACTCGGGCTGCGGATAGACGAGCAGACAACCGTCGGCATCGGCGGTCAGCACCAACTGACCGGCGCAATGGGCCAGCAGCATGTCGCGATACCGCGTGGGTATCGTCAGCCTGCCCTTGCCATCCAGATTGAATTGCGCCGCCCCTTGGAACATGGAACCCCTTTGCCTCCCATTTATTCCCACTTTTTACCACTGGGTCCCACTATATTGAAAACAATCGGGTCGGTCAAGCAGGAAAATGGGTTTTTTCTTTTCAGGACAAAGGGTTAGCGGCTTTCGTTGAGATAAAATAAATACGCTTAAAAAGCAATGGATTGCACAAAACAGCTAAAGTTGTTTGTGATGGAAGGTCTATATATTTGGCAGGACGACACGATACTTCGCATCGTCCCGATGAAGGAACTGCACAGAGGAATGACTCAGTTGAGTGTCGGCTCGCCGCCCTTGGGGAACAGCACCCACATGCGACCGCGCTGCTTCATGCGCCCCGCTTTGGCACCAGCCAGCTCGCCGAAACCCCAGAAGAAGTCGGCTCGCACCGCCCCCTTGATGGCACCGCCGGTGTCCTGCGCGAACATGAGGCGATTGAGCGGTTCTTCGGTGTTGGGCTGGGTCGTGGACAGGAACACCGGCACGCCGAGCGGCATGGTGCGCCGGTCAACTGCGATGCTGTATTCGTTGGTGAGCGGCACACCCAATGCCCCCACCGGACCCGAGATCGCATCCGGCATTTCACGGAAGAACACATAGCTGGGGTTGTGCCCCAGCAACACTGCGAGCCGTTCCGGATTCTTTTCAGCCCAGCGCTTGATGCTTTGCATCGAAGCCTGGTCTGCCGTCATCTCACCCATATCGATCAGACGCCGCCCGATGGACGCGTAGGGATGCCCGTTCTGGTCGGCGTAGCCGATCTTGACGCGAGTGCCATCCTCCAGCTGGACACGCCCCGAACCCTGTATCTGCAGAAAGAACAGCTCCACTTCGTTGTCCACCCACAGGAAGGCATGGCCTTGTAGCGCCTCGGCCCGACCCGCATCGATCTCGGCACGATTGAAGTAGGGCACGACACGCTTGCCTTCCAGACGGGCGCGCGCCGTCTTGCCACGGAATTCTGGATACAGTTCACCCATGTCCACTTCCAGCATGTCTTCCGGCGGCGCATAGACCGGGTAGGGGTATTTGGCGCTCTGCTTGCGGCTGCCGTATAGCAGGGGCTCGTAATAGCCGGTGACCAGTCCGGTATCCGTGCCGTCCGGGTTGAGGACGCGATAGGGAGTGAACCAGGTCTCGTAGAAAGTGCGTTGCGCCATCAGGTCGTCCGGTGCGATGGCTTTCGCCGCATCGCAGATCGGCAACCACAAAGTCTTGTAGCGCAGTGCACTGCAACTCTGCTCGAGCGCCGGCCAGGAGGCCGGCAATTCCTGATTCAGCCAGTCCGGTAGCTCCGACCAGCTGGCCAGCATGAAATCGGGCGAGACCTTGCCGACCGGCGGCACCGGCTCGATCACCGCAGGCTTGAACATGTTGCAGGCCGACAACCAGACACTGAGGCCCAACAGCAGGGCCAGATTACGAACGGGCAAGAGAGACTTCATCGTTTCCTGACTAATGCAGCGTGCGCGGCACGCTCAATACGAACTGGGGCACGGGGACCGTGAACTCGCCACCGTCCAGTACTTGCATGCGGTAGCTGCCCGACATTGTACCCACTTGGGTGGCCAGCACGGTGCCACTTGAATATTCGAACTTCTCGCCCGGCTTGATCACCGGCTGCTCGCCGACCACCCCCTTGCCCTTCACTTCCTGCACGTGGTTGTTGGCATCCGTGATGATCCAGTGACGGCTCAGCAACTGCACCGCCTGCGGCCCCTGATTGGTGATGGTGATGGTGTAGGAGAAAACGAAGCGTTCATCCGCCTCATCGGATTGTTCCGCCAGATGGCGTACCTGTACGGCAACGTGAACACGATATCGAGAAGAATCATCCATCGTTGCATTTCACCGTATTTTACATGTCATGACAAGCCGCACAGCGGCGCAGGGCGCATTTCAGGTAAAATGCGCGTCCAAAATTCAAACCCGTCTCAATTAAAGGAACTCTCATGGATTATCAGATCGCCCCCTCCATCCTCTCCGCAAACTTTGCCAAGCTGGGCGAGGAAGTGGACAACGTGCTGGCCTCCGGTGCGGACATCGTGCACTTCGATGTGATGGACAACCACTACGTGCCCAACCTGACCATAGGTCCCTTGGTCTGCGAAGCGCTACGCAAACACGGCGTGACTGCAGACATCGACGTGCACCTGATGGTCAAGCCGGTGGATCGCATCATCCCCGACTTCGCCAAGGCCGGCGCGACCTACATCACCTTCCACCCGGAAGCCTCCGAGCACATCGACCGCACCATCGGCATGATCAAGGAACTCGGCTGCAAGGCTGGTCTGGTGTTCAATCCCGCCACACCGCTGGATATTCTCGAGTACACCCTGCCCAAGCTGGACATGGTGCTGCTGATGTCGGTCAACCCCGGCTTCGGCGGTCAGAAATTCATCCCGCACGTGCTGGACAAGGCACGCAAGGTACGCGCCATGATCGACGCCGGCGGTTACAAGTGCCGTCTGGAGATCGACGGTGGCGTGGGCCCGGCCAACATCAAGGAAGTGGCTGAAGCAGGCGTCGACACTTTCGTGGCCGGTTCTGCCGTGTTCGGCAAGAAGAACGACAAAGACGCGAACCACTACAACACCATCATCGGCGAACTGCGCGCAGAGCTGGCCAAAGTCGGCAAGTAATGGCGTACCAGGACTTCCCGCTGGCTGTCTCGGCCATCGTCATCGACCTGGACGGCACCCTGCTGCATACCGCACCGGAACTGGCCGAATCGGCCAACCGCATGTTGCGCGACATGGGCCGTCCACCCGTGTCGCAAGACCTGCTGATGAGCTATATCGGCAACGGCATCCACTGGCTGGTCAAGCGTGCGCTGACCGGCGACATGCATGCCGAACCGGATGCCGCGCTGTTCGACCAGGCATTGCCCATCTTCGAGCAGCATTACACCGCGCTGCTGCTGCAGAGCAAGCCGTTCCCCAATGTGATCAAAGGGCTCGATGCGATGAAAGCGGCGGGTTTCCGTCTCGGCTGCATCACCAACAAGGTCGAGCGCTACACCACGCCTTTGCTCAAAGGCATCGGCATGGCACACTACTTCGACATCGTGCTGGCTGGTGACACACTGCCCGAGAAGAAGCCGCATCCACTGCCGTTGCTGCACGCGGCCAAGTTCTTCGGCTGTACCATCGAACATCTGCTGCTGGTCGGCGATTCGCTGAGTGATGCGCAGGCGGCACGTGCCGCAGGATGCCCCATCATCTGCGTACCTTACGGCTACAATCACGGCGAGCCGGTGGAGACACTGAACGTGGATGCAGTCATTCCCGATCTCACCGGCGTGTTGCCACTCATCAAACCAAACTGACATGACCCATACCGACCTCTTATTGCAGACGACCTGGTGGCGATGGTGATCCGGCATCACCGGACATCGCGTCCACCCATGGTCATCGCACAACACTAGAGAGGTCTTTATGCTGTCCCCTATCACTCAGGAAGAATTCAACGCATTAGCCGCACAAGGCTACAACCGCATCCCGCTGGTCGCCGAGACCTTCGCCGATCTGGACACGCCGCTGTCACTGTATCTCAAGCTGGCCAACAAGCCGTTCAGCTATCTGCTCGAATCGGTGCAGGGCGGCGAACGCTTCGGTCGTTATTCCTTCATCGGCCTGCCGGCCGAGACACGCATCTCGGTGCGCGGCAACCAGGTCACACTGACCAACGCCAGTGGCGAGACGACGCAACAGGTCGAACATCCGCTCGACTTCATCAGCGACTACCAGAAGCGTTTCAAGGTCGCGCCGCTGTCCGGCCTGCCGCGCTTCACCGGCGGTCTGGCGGGTTACTTCGGCTACGACACCGTGCGCTACATAGAACCGCGCCTGGCCCGGACACGGAAGCCGGATACGCTGGGCACGCCCGACATCCTGCTGATGCTGACCGAACAACTGGCGGTGATCGACAACCTGTCCGGCAAGCTCACCTTCATCGTGTATGTCGATCCGGCACAGGACGACGCCTACCCGCTCGGGCGCGACCGTCTGCGCGAGTTGATCGGCATGATGCGCCTGCCGGCAGACATCCCGTTCGTACCGCCGGCACAACATGTCGAAGCCAAATCGGAATTCGGCGAAGCGGCCTTCAAGGCTGCGGTGGAGAAGTCCAAGCAATACATATTCGACGGCGACATCATGCAGGTGGTGCTGTCGCAACGCATGTCACAGCCCTTCCCGGCATCGCCGCTGTCGCTGTATCGCGCGCTACGCAGCATCAATCCTTCGCCCTACATGTTCTATTACGACATGGGCGACCATCACGTGGTCGGCTCCTCGCCGGAGATATTGGCGCGACTGGAAGGTGACACCGTCACCGTGCGCCCGATTGCCGGAACCCGACCGCGCGGCAAGACCCCGCAACAGGATGCCGAACTGGCAACAGAACTGCTGGCCGATCCAAAGGAACTGGCCGAGCATCTGATGCTGATCGACCTCGGTCGCAACGACATCGGCCGCGTGGCCGAACACGGCACGGTGAAGCTCACCGACAAGATGGTGATCGAGCGTTACTCGCATGTGATGCACATCGTTTCCAACGTCGAGGCGAAGCTGAAGCGAGGCCTGGATGCGATGGATGTGCTGAAAGCCACCTTCCCCGCCGGCACGGTCAGCGGCGCGGCCAAAGTGCGCGCGATGGAGATCATCGACGAACTGGAACCTTCCAAGCGCGGCATCTACGCCGGCGCAGTCGGTTACCTCGGTTTCAACGGCGACATGGACGTCGCCATCGCCCTGCGCACCGCCGTGGTGAAGGACAAGATGCTCTACGTGCAGGCGGGTGCGGGCATCGTCGCCGACTCGGTGCCCGAGAGCGAATGGCAGGAGACGCAGAACAAGGCGCGCGCCGTGCTGCGCGCTGCGGAGATGGTGCTGGACGGGCTCGATGCCCAGGCCCACCGCTAGGAGGACACCATGCTTTTGATGATAGACAACTACGACTCCTTCACCTACAACCTGGTGCAATACTTCGCCGAGCTCGGCGCGGATGTGGTGGTGAAGCGCAACGACGAGATCACGGTGGATGACATCGCGAAGATGAACCCGCAGCACCTGGTCGTCTCGCCCGGCCCCTGCACACCGAACGAGGCGGGCATCTCGGTCGCCGCGATCAAGACTTATGCGGGGAAGATACCGCTGCTCGGCGTGTGCCTCGGCCACCAGAGCATCGGCCAGGCCTTCGGCGGCAGGATCATCCACGCCAAGACGCTGATGCACGGCAAGACCTCGCTGATCCACCACCACGGCACCAGCGTGTTCACCGGCCTGCCCTCGCCGTTCACTGCCACGCGCTATCATTCGCTGGTGATCGAGCGCGAGACCATGCCCGACTGCCTGGAGATCACCGCCTGGACCGACGACGGCGAGATCATGGGCGTGCGCCACAAGACGCTGGCCGTGCACGGTGTGCAGTTCCACCCGGAATCCATCCTGACCGAGCACGGCCATGACATGTTGAAGAACTTCCTGGAGGGCAAACCATGAAGCCGCAAGACGCACTCAAGCGCATCATCGAGCACCGCGAGATCTTCCACGACGAGATGGTGTCGCTGATGCGGCAGATCATGGGCGGCGAAGTCACGCCCGTGATGATCGCGGCCATCATCACCGGGTTACGCGTGAAGAAGGAGACCATCGGCGAGATCGCCGGTGCGGCGCTGGTGATGCGCGAACTCTCTACCAAGGTGGATATCGCGGACGACAACCGGCTGGTGGACACCTGCGGCACCGGCGGCGATGGTGCACACACCTTCAACATCTCCACCGCCTCGGCCTTCGTCGCGGCAGCCGCAGGGGCGAAGATCGCTAAGCACGGCGGGCGTTCGGTATCGTCTCAATCGGGCAGCGCCGACGTGCTGGAAGCGCTGGGCATCAACATCAACCTGACGCCGGAACAGACCGCGAAGTGCATCAGCGAGGCCGGCTTCGGTTTCATGTTCGCCCCGAATTACCACAGCGCGATGAAGCATGCCGCGCCGGTGCGCAAGGAACTGGGCGTACGCACCCTGTTCAACATCCTCGGCCCTTTGACCAACCCCGCTGGCGCAAAACAGCAACTGCTCGGCGTGTTCCATCCCGACCTGGTCGGCATCCAGGCACGCGTGCTGCAACGCCTGGGCAGCCAGCGCGTGATGGTGGTGCATGGCATGGACGGGCTGGACGAGATCACGCTGACCGGCGAAACCATGGTGGCAGAGCTGAAAGATGGCGAAGTGCGTGAGTACACCGTGCATCCCAAGCAGTTCGGCCTCTCCACCGCCTCGCTGGAAGAGATCCAGGCCAGCAACGTGCAGGCTTCGCGCGACATGATCCTCGACGTGCTGGACAACCAACCCGGCCCGGCGCTGGACATCGTGCTGATGAACGCGGGCGCTTCCGTCTACCTAGCCGGACTTTCCGACACGCTGCAGAACGGCGTGAAGAAAGCCGCCGAAGTCATCGCCAGCGGCGCGGCCAAGGCCAAGCTGGCGCAACTGATACAGGTGAGCAACGCCTGAGCGGCAATGGATACGCTCGCACACAACCGGTCTGCATTGCGCAAAGCGGCCTGGCCGTTGCTGATGCTGGCAGCCTTGTTTTTGATCGTCTGGTTCGCCCCGCCGCAACATGCGTTCGAAGGCATCTCCAGATACCAGAGCATCCACCTGCCGGTCGAGACCGCCTCCCTCATCATCTCCATGCTGATCTTCGGCGTCGCCTGGAACGCCTATAGCAAGGAGCGCGCCGCCAACATCATCCTCCTCGCCTGCGCTTCGCTGGCGGTCGGCCTGATCGACTTCGCGCACATGCTGTCCTTCGCCGGCATGCCGGACTGGGTGACACCCGCAGGCCCCGAAAAGGCGATCAACTTCTGGCTGTCCGCACGATTCATCTTTGCCGCAGCCTTGCTGTCGGTCGCCTTGCGCCCGTGGCAACCGCTTGCGCGTCCGCACACCCGCTACACGATGCTGTCCGTTGCGATCCTTGTCAGCGCAGTGGTGTACTGGGTCGGCCTGTTCCACCAAGATGCGTTGCCGCGCACCTTCATCGCCGGTCTGGGGCTGACCACCTTCAAGATCGCGGCGGAATATGCCATCGTCGCGCTGCTGCTGGTCGCCGCCGTGTTGTTCTGGCGTCAGACGCAACGAGGCAAACCGCGCGAGGCAGTCGGTCTGTTCAGCGTGGCGGCCATCTCCATCCTCAGCGAGTTGAGTTTCACGCTGTATTCCGATGTGACCGATGTGTTCAATCTGCTGGGGCATGTCTACAAGATCATCGCCTATGCCGTGCTCTATCGCACAGTGTTCGTCGGCAGCGTACAGGAACCGTTCATGCGCGTGCGCGAGGCGGAGAATGCCCTGCAACACGCCAATCGCGCACTCAAAACACTGAGCGCGGGCAACAAGACACTGCTGCACGCACACGAGGAACGCGCCCTGCTGGAAGCCATGTGCCGCGCAGCCGTGGAAAAAGGCGGCTATCTGCTGGCGTGGGTCGGTTATGTGCAGGATGACGCGACGCACTCGATCAAACCCGAGGTCTGGCATGCCGTACAGCCCGGTTATGTGGAATCCCTACTGTCGACATGGCAGGACATCGCACTGAACAACGGCCCGTCAGGCCTGACGGTGCGCAGCGGGCAAGCCACCATCTGCCAGGACATCGCGACCGACCCTCTGTTTGCGCCCTGGCGGGACGTGGCGCTGCGATACGGCTACCGTGCCAGCATCTCGCTCCCGCTGCACGACAACGGCAGCACCTTTGCGACGCTGTCGCTGTATGCCGCCTTGCCGGATGCATTCACGACCGACGAGATCGCGCTGCTGTCCGAGATGGGCGAGGATCTTTCATTTGGCATCCGCAATCTGCGCATGCGCGCCGAGCGCGACCAGGTCCTGCAGGAGAAGCAGAGTTTTCTGGAAAAGATACAGCAAGGGCTGCAGGACACGGTGCAGGCCATCGCCGCCACCGTGGAGATGCGCGACCCCTATACCGCCGGCCATCAGCGGCGCGTGGCCGACCTTGCCGCCGCCATCGCCGGCGAGATGGGGCTGCCCCATGAACAGATCTTCGCCATCCACCTCGCCGGAGTGGTGCACGACCTGGGCAAGATCTCCATCCCGGCCGAGATACTCAGCAAACCCGCTCGCCTCAACGAGATCGAGTATTCCTTCATCAAGACTCATCCTCAGAGCGGCTATGACATCCTCAAGGACATTGACTTCCAGTGGCCGGTGGCCGAGATGGTGTTGCAGCATCATGAACGCATGGACGGTTCCGGCTACCCGCAGGGACTGAAAGGTGAGCAGATCCTGCCGGGAGCGCGCATCATCGCCGTGGCCGACGTGCTCGAGGCTATGGCATCACACCGCCCCTACCGCACGGGACTCGGCATCGAGTCGGCACTGCAGGAGATACGCGCGCATCGCGGCACGGCCTATGATGCCGACGTCGTGGATGCCGCGTTGCGACTCTTCACCGAAGGAAAATACCAACTCTAAACAAGACAGATGGTTTCAGTCCAGCATCAATTCCCGCCGCTCACCGGAGACGACGCCAGCGACATCCAGCACTGGATGGCGGCACTGTCGGACACCTTCGATCCGGATCAGATCGACCTCATCCGGCAGGCCTGCGAATTCGCTGCCCCGCTCTACCGAGGCAGCACCGACATCACCGGCACACCGCTACTGCAGCACGCGCTGGGTTCGGCCTCCATCCTGATCGGCCTCAATATGGATCACGAGGCCATCGCCGCCACCGCGCTGCATGCCGTGCCAGACTTCCTGAAGGACTCGCACATCCTGCTGCGCGAGCGCTTCGGCCCCAACATCGCGGGGCTGGTTGAGGGCATCTCGCGCATGGAACATGTGCGCCAGTTCAGCGAGGTGCGCGCTCAGCCAAGCACCGAAGAAGCCGCACAGCAGGTCGAGACGTTGCGCAAGATGCTGCTGGCGATGGTGGAAGACATCCGCGTGGTGTTGATCAAACTCGCCGAACGTACGCAGACGCTGCGCCACCTCTCCCATGCCGATGCTGCGCTGCAACGGCAAGTCGCGCAGGAGACACAGAGCATCTTCGCCCCGCTGGCCAACCGCCTCGGCGTGTGGCAGATCAAGTGGGAACTGGAAGACCTGTCCACGCGCTATCTGGAACCTGTGCTGTATAAACAGGTCGCCAAGTCGCTGGATGAGAAGCGCGTCGATCGTGAGCGCTACATCACCGATCTGGTCGAGCAACTGCAGCAGACACTGAAAGATGCCGGCATCGACGGCGAAGTGACCGGCCGCCCCAAACATATCTACAGCATCATCAACAAGATGAAGCGCAAGCATCTGGCCTTCGAGGAGCTGTACGACGTGCGCGCCGTGCGTATCCTCGTGGATGACATAGAGCAGTGTTATGCCGCGCTGTCGCTGGTGCACGAACTGTGGCTGCCGATACAGAAAGAGTTCGACGATTACATCGCCAAACCCAAACCCAACGGCTACCGTTCGTTGCACACCGCTGTGCTCGGCCCGCGCCGCCTGTCGGTGGAGGTGCAGATCCGCACGCGACAGATGCACCACGATTCCGAACTCGGCGTCGCCGCCCACTGGCGCTACAAGGAGAACAGGAAATCCGAAGGCGGTCTGGACGAGAAAGTAGCCTGGTTGCGACAGGTTCTGGCGTGGAAAGCCGAACTGGCGGACAGCGGCGAGCTGCAGAAACAGCTCGGCAACGAACTGTTACAGGACCGCGTGTACGTGCTGACCCCGCAGGGCAAGGTGATCGATCTTCCCAGCGGTGCAACGCCGGTAGACTTTGCCTACGTTCTGCACACCGACCTGGGGCACCGCACGCGCGGTGCCAAGGTGGACGGCAACATCGTGCCGCTCAAACACAAATTGCAGACCGGCCAGCGCGTGGAGATCCTCACCGTCAAACAGGGCGGCCCCAGCCGCGACTGGGCCAACCCGCAGCTCGGTTATCTGAAGAGCGCGCGGGCGCGCGCCAAGGTGCGACACTGGTTCTCGGAACAGAACCTGGACGACAGCATCGCACAGGGACGCGCCTTGCTCGAACGCGAACTGCATCGCATCGGTGCCAACGACATCAATCTGGAAAAGCTCGCCCAGCAACTGCATTACAACAAGCCGGACGACCTGCACGCCGCCCTCGGCCGCGGCGACATCACACCGCGCCGGGTGAGCCTTGCAGTCGTCAAGGAATCGCCTGCACCGCGCAAGACGGCTACTCCAGCACCATCTAGCGGCCGCGCACCTCGTGTGCTGATCGAGGGCGTGAACAACCTGGCATTCAAACTGGCGCTTTGCTGCCATCCGGCCCCCCCGGCCTCCATCGTCGGCTACGTCACCCGTGACCGTGGCATCACCATCCACCGCCGCGACTGCCCGTTCATGCAACGCGTACCGGAAGAACGCGAGGACAGGCTGCTGAACGCGATGTGGTCGGACTGAGCCCCGCGCTCAGGACAGGAAGCGCGCTAGCATCTCGGTATCGAACGGCCAGCCGAGTTCATCCCCGTTGTCCAGCCGTTTCACTACCGGGATGCGTGTACCGTAGCATTCAAGTAGCGCATCGTCATCCACGATATCGACAAGTTCGGCTTCGACACCTCGCTGTGCGAGCAAGACTGCTGCCTGCTCGCACAGATGGCAATGCGAAGTGCTGTAGAGAACCAGCTTCATCAATAGTCGGTGTAACCCTTCTCGCCCGGCGTGTAGAACGTCGCCATGTCCGGCGGAGTAAGTTCGCCACCTTTCTGCAGCTTGTTCACCAGGTCCGGGTTGGAGATGAAGGGACGACCGAAGGCGACCAGATCGCCTTTCTGCGCATCAAGGTCCGCATCGGCGCGTGCCGCATCGTAGCCGCCGGACAGAATGTACTTGCCCTTGAAGTTGGCGCGTATCTTCTGCTTCAGCTCGGGACTGACTTCCGGTGCGCCCATCGAACTATGGTCGACGATATGAATGTATACCAGACCGGTCTCGTTCAACGCCTCGACCAGACGCAGATACAGCGCATCCATCTTCGCGTCCGGCTTCATGCCATTGAACACACCGTAGGGGGAGATGCGCATGCCGATGCGCTCCGCACCGATGGCGGCGGCGCTGGCTTTGGCGACTTCCACCACGAAGCGGATGCGGTTCTCAACGCTGCCACCCCACTGGTCGCTGCGCTGGTTGCTGGCGGTGTTGAGGAACTGGTCGATCAGGTAACCGTTGGCAGCGTGCAGCTCGACACCGTCGAAACCCGCCGCTATTGCGTTCCTGCATGCCTGGGCATATTCCGCTATGGCGGTGGCGATATCCTCCCCGCTCATCTCGGTCGGTACCGGATAAGGCTGCATGCCATCGCTATCCGTCCACATATCCCCGGCCAATGCCTGCGCGGATGGTGCGACGATCTTTGTTCCTTCATGCATGTTGGCCGGATGGCTGACGCGGCCGGTGTGCATCAGCTGCACGAATATCTTGCCGCCCCGTGCATGAACCGCATCGGTCACCCGTTTCCATCCCTGTATCTGGGCATCCGAGAACATCCCCGAGATGCGTGCATAGCCCAGACCATTGGCGGAGGGTGACGTGCCTTCGGTGATGATGAGCCCCGCGTCTGCGCGCAATGCGTAATAGTTCTCCATCAGCTGGTTCGGCACGTTACCGGTGGCGCGCGAGCGCGTCATCGGTGCCATCACGATTCGGTTCCCGAGTTGCAGTTTGCCGAGGGTGGTCGGGGTGAACAATGCTTTCGTCATTTCGTTTCCTTGTTGTCTGTTTACCGCCGGCTCGGGGCCGGCGGTCCCTACATCACTGCTTGATGGCTTCCACCGGGATGGTCAATGTCACTTCGTCGCCGACGTAGGGCACATTCTTGGCCATATCGAAGTCGGAGCGTTTCACCTTGGCCGAGGCAGTCGCGCCGCAAGCCTCCTTCTTCACCATCGGATGCGGCATGCAGTGGAAGGAATTGATGGTGAGCGTGACCGGTTTGGTGATGTCCTTGATCGTCAGTTCACCAACCACAGACACCGGCTGATCCCCCTTGAATTCGACCTTGCTCGATCTGTAGGTGATGGTGGGGAACATCTCTGTGTCGAAGAAATCCGCAGCCTGGATGTGTTCATTGAACAACGCCGAACCAGTGTTGACAGACTTGGCATCAATGGTCACATCGACCTTGCCGGTCTTCTTCGCGCGGTCCAGCGTGATGCTGCCGGAGACTTTGTCGAAGCGGCTGAGCTGGATGGAATATCCGAGGTGGTTGTATTCGAAACGCGGCATGGAATGCGTCGGTTCGATCATGTACGTCTCCGGTGCGGCATAGGCTGCGACCGAAACAAAAGCAGCGGTCAGGGTGGCGAGTGTGCGTTTCATGGCGTTCTCCTTTTGGTGGTTGGATTTACTTCTTGTTCGGTGCTGCAGTGACGACAAAATGGAACTTGATCTGTATCTCGTCGGCGACGGTGCCGACATCCGACCATGCGCCTTCGCCGATGGCATAGTCGAGACGTTTGATGTTCAGCACGCCGTCGAACTGGCCGCGCGCGCCGGCTTCCGTGAAGGTGACCGGCACGAAGACATCCCGCGTCCTGCCTTTGATGCTGAGTTTGCCGCTGGCTTCATAACGGTTGCCGCCCAGCGACTTCATGCCGGTTGAGACGAAACTCGCCGTCGGATGGGTTCGGGTATCGAACCACTGCTTGCCGAGCGCTTCTTCGTTCGCCTCATCCACACCGGTGTCGATGCTGGCGATGTCGATCTCTATGCTGGCCCGCGCCATATCCAGTCTGGCAGGATCGAAAGCGAGCTGGGCAGTGAAGCGGTCGAACTTGCCTTCCATCGCCACGCCCATCTGCGTGTAGCCGAACATCACCGCGCTTTCATTCGCCTGCACCTGGCGATATTGGGCCGCCCCCGCCACGCCGAAGTGCATCAACAACGCTGCCATCAACAGGTATCCGATCGTTCTCAGCATCATGCCCTCCTTCATGCCAGTCGCCCGCAGCGGTAATCGTCCAGCGCCTGATGGATCTCTTCCTGCGTGTTCATCACGAAGGGACCGTATTGCACGATGGGTTCGTTGAGCGGTTTGCCCGCGACCAGGATCAACCGGGCATCCTCTGTTGCAGTCATCGTCACGCCATCCGCATCCGCTTCGTTGCCCAGGATGCCCATGCGCTGCACATCCACTTGCGTCTCGCCGACCTGCACCGCTCCGCGATAAACGTAGATGAAGGCATTGTGTGTGGCCGGCAGAGCGGTCGAGAACGGTGTGCCGGCAGGCAGGTGGATGTCCAGATAGACCGGCTCGGTGATCTCGCGCGTCATCGCCCCCGTCACCCTATTGCTCTCACCGGCAATCACGCGCACTGTCGCGCCTTCCGCTGTGATGTATTCGGGGATCTCCGCCGATGCGAAATCCTTGTACCAGGGCGCAGCCATCTTGTTGCGCGCAGGCAAGTTGAGCCACAGCTGGAAACCCTCCATCAGCCCGTCTTCCTGCTCGGGGATCTCGGAATGGATCGCGCCACGCCCGGCGATCATCCACTGCATGCCACCGTTCTCCAGCAGACCTTCGTGCCCGGCACTGTCGCGATGGCGCATGCGCCCGGACAACATATAGGTGATGGTCTCGAAGCCGCGATGCGGATGGTCGGGGAAACCGGCGATGTAGTCGTCCGGATCGTCGCTGCCGAATGCATCCAGCATCAGGAAGGGATCGAGACGACGCTGCAGTTTGCCGGTCAGCACGCGCGTCAGGCTGACGCCCGCGCCGTCCGAAGTCGCCACGCCCTGCACCAGACGTTCGATAGCGCGCGTACGCTTGAGAAGTGTTGGGGTCGCCGTGTTCATGGCACATCCTTGGTTGACTAAAGTGCTTGCATACTAGTCGTTCCAAATTGATAGATAAATATACTCTTGCGAGATAGACTATCCCGTAAATGGAACAAACAAATATCTCCGCCGACGACATGATCCTGTTCGCCGCCATCGCCGAACAGGCTAGTCTGGTGCGCGCCGCCGAACAACTCAGCATGCCCAAAGCCACCGTTTCGCGCCGCCTGGGGCATCTGGAAGAAACGTTGGGACAGAAGCTGTTGATCCGCACCACACGCCGCCTGACCCTCACCGAATTCGGCGAAGCCTTCCTCGATCACTGTCGCCGCGTCGCGGAAGAAGTCGTCACCGTGCAGGATTTCGTGCGCAGCCAGGATGTGCAACCGCGCGGCAGGCTGCGCGTCTCCATGCCGGAAGACTACGCCAGACGCACGCTGTCGCGCGCACTGGCCACCTTCATCGAAGCCTATCCCGAGATCGAACTCGAACTCGACCTTAGCTCGCGACTGGTGGACCTGATCGGCGAACGCTTCGACCTCGCCATCCGCATGGGCGAACTGGCGAACGATTCCACGCTGGTCGCACGCAAACTGGACGAACAACACCTCGGCCTCTATGCCAGCCCCATCTATCTGGCACTGCACCCCGCCCCGCGCCACCCGGACGAGCTGGCACACCACGCCGCACTGCGTATGGGCGCAGAGAACGGTCAAGCACTGGCGTGGCAATTACAGCATGGCAAGGAAGAGTGGCAAGGCATCCCTCCCGGACGCATGACGCTGAACTCCATCAGCGTCATACAACAACTGCTATTGGATGGTGCAGGCATTGGCATGCTGCCTGTGCCATTTGCCGAAGAGGACGTGAAGAAAAAAAGACTGGTGCGCGTGCTGCCCGACTGGCGCTTTCCCTCCGTCACCGCCTGGGCGGTGATGCCGATGCGACGCTTCCTGCCCAGCAAGACGCGCGCGTTTCTGGACCATGTAGAGAACGCATTGCGACTCGCGTAAAGCGCCTTGACACAAAAAACAAAGCCTCGCAATGATGCGAGGCTTTTGTATTGGTGGGCCCTGACAGACTTGAACTGTCGACCAAAGGATTATGAGTCCTCTGCTCTAACCAACTGAGCTAAGGGCCCGTGACACTTAACCTTCGCCGTCGAGGAAACTCTTCAGCTTCTCGGAGCGCGAAGGATGGCGCAGCTTGCGCAGGGCCTTGGCTTCTATCTGACGGATACGTTCGCGTGTGACATCGAACTGTTTTCCGACCTCTTCCAGCGTGTGGTCGGTGTTCATCTCGATACCGAAGCGCATGCGCAGCACTTTGGCTTCGCGTTGCGTCAGGCTGTCGAGGATGTCCTTGGTCACGTTGCGCAGGCTATCGAACACGGCCGCATCGATCGGTGCCAAGCTGTTGGCGTCCTCGATGAAGTCGCCAAGATGCGAATCGTCATCGTCGCCCACCGGCGTCTCCATGGAGATGGGCTCCTTGGCGATCTTGAGGATCTTGCGGATCTTGTCCTCCGGCATCTCCATCTTGATGGCGAGCGTGGCGGCATCGGCCTCGATACCAGTCTCCTGCATGATCTGGCGCGAGATGCGGTTCATCTTGTTGATGGTCTCGATCATGTGCACCGGGATACGGATGGTGCGCGCCTGATCGGCGATGGAACGGGTGATCGCCTGGCGGATCCACCATGTCGCGTAGGTCGAGAACTTGTAACCGCGGCGGTATTCGAATTTGTCCACGGCCTTCATCAGACCGATGTTTCCTTCCTGGATCAGGTCGAGGAATTGCAGGCCGCGGTTGGTGTATTTCTTGGCGATGGAGATGACCAGACGCAGGTTGGCCTCGATCATGTCGCGCTTGGCGCGGCGTGCCTTGGCTTCGCCGTTGGTCATCTGCCGGTTTATCTCTTTCAGGTCGACGATGGGGATACCCACACGCTGTTGCAGGGCGATCATCTGCTTCTGCTGGTCGATGATGGCGGCCTCGTTGCGCGACAGCGCATCGCTGTAGGGCTTCTTGGCCGCGATCTCGCGATGCACCCATTCCAGATCGAGCTCGTTGGAAGGGAAAGACTTGATGAAGTGCGGACGGGGCATGTGCGATTTGGTGACGCACAGAGTCTGGATGGCACGTTCACTGGCACGTACTTCCTCCACCATCTTGCGCATGGTGTCGCACAAGGCGTCCACTTGTTTGGCAGAGAAACGGAACTGCATCAACTCGTCGGAAATCTGCTGCTGCAGCTTGTCGTACTGTTTGCTGCGGTAACCGTATTTCTCGTAAGCCTTGCCCATCTTGGTGAACAGGTCGCTGATCACCGCAAATCGGGCCAGCGCATCGACCTTCATCTGTGCGAGGTTAGCGGCCACAGCAGCAGCAGCGGCTTCCGCCTGCGCCTCTTCATCCTCTTCGTCATCACTGTCGCCATCATCGCTATCGGCTTCATGGTCGTCATTCGACTCGCCGTCGGCATCGTCGGCATCGCTGCCGATCTTCGCTTCATCCTCGCCATCAACGAATCCGTCGATCAGTTCCTCCACACGCATCTCGTCGCTGGCGATCTTCTGGGCCAGCAACAGGATCTCCGCGATGGTCGCAGGACAGGCGGAGATGGCCATGATCATATGCTTCAGGCCGTCTTCGATGCGCTTGGCGATCTCAATCTCGTCCTGACGAGTGAGCAGGTTGACCACCCCCATCTCGCGCATGTACATGCGGACAGGATCGGTGGTGCGTCCGAATTCGGAATCAACGGTGGAGATGGCAGCCTCGGCTTCGGCAGCGGCATCATCATCGGCTACGGGAGGGGCGACTTCGTTCATCACCAACGACTCGCTATCCGGCGCGACGTCGCACACGGAGATACCCATGTCGTTGATCATGCTGACCACGCCCTCCACCTGCTCGACCTCCAGCATATCGGGCAGATGGTCGTTGATCTCGGCGAAGGTCAGATAGCCGCGCTCCTTGCCCAGCAGGATGAGAGCCTTGAGGCGGGTGCGGCGCTCTTCGATGTCTTGGGAAGTATCGCTCTGCTTGTTGTTTACTTCAGCCGCCTTGGCTTTTACGACGGTCGTTTTCCCGGCGCTCTTTTCCTCTGCGCCCTGTGTTTCGTCCTGAATCACCGCTGTGGTTTTCTTTGCCGGAGTGGTGGTTTTCTTTTTTTGCTGAGTCGCCATGCTCGGTTCCCAGAATTAGATTGATTAGCGGGCAGTCGAGTCCCCAGGACCGCCAAAAGGGCGCGGATTATAGCAGATTTATTCAACTTTTCCGAAGGTTAGCTTCAAGTAGCGCCTGCACAGTCGGATGCAATTACCGTGCCTGCCTCTTGATTTTCAACTCACGACAGCCTTCAATCTCAACAGCGCCTCGTTAAGTTCAGCGTGCCGGGCGCGATCGGCGTGGGTCATCCCGGCCAAACCCTTTGCCTGTAGCAACGCCATCTCACTTTCGATCTCTGACCGTTGAATCTTGCGCAGTACGCCAGCAAAGTCCGAGTCGATGTCGTAATCGTCACCCAGCTGCATGACTTCGCCCTGCACGGATGCGAACACCGCAGCGTGCACCGTATCCTGAAAATGCTGTATCAGTGCAGCGGTGCTGACCTCGTCGGCTCCTTCACGCAACCAGTCAGCCAGCGCGGCGATGGCGACCCCTTCGGCAGTCTCATTCGACCAGTCGCGTGGCAAATCACGTGCAAGTTCAGGCTTCATCAGCAGGCAGCGCAACATATGGCGCAGTTCCGACGGGGCGTTGCGCTTTGCCTTTTGTGGGGCCAGCCGTTTGGGCGCGGTGACCGACTTGATGGACCACAGCGCTTCCAGTTCGGCCTGCTCCAGACCGGCCAGCGCCGCGACCTGCTTGCGTAACAGCAAAGCGGTGGTCGGTGCCGTGATGGCTGTCAGCAACGGCTGGGCATTCTTAACCAGCGCGCTTTTCCCTTCCTGAGTCGTCAGGTCTACTTGCGAAGAAAGTTCTCGCAGCAGATAGCCGGACAGTGTCATTGAATCGTCCAGTTCGCGCTCGAATGCCTCGGTTCCGAATTCGCGTATGTATGAATCGGGGTCGTGCTCCTCAGGCAGGAACAGGAAGCCGATTCGTTTGCCATCCTGCAACTGCGGCAAGGCGTTCTCCAGCGCACGCCAGGCGGCCTTCTGGCCGGCACGATCCCCGTCGAAACAGAAAACCAGTTGGTCGCACAAGCGCATCAGCTTTTGAATATGGAAGGGCGTCGTTGCCGTCCCCAGTGTCGCCACCGCATATTCCACGCCGTGCTGCGCGAGCGCCACCACGTCCATATAACCTTCAACCACGACCACGCGCTGGTGTGCACGAATGGCCTTTTGCGCCTGATACAGACCGTATAGCTCATGACCTTTCTCGAACAGTTTGGTCTCTGGGGAATTTAGATATTTCGGCTCGCCCTTATCCAGCACGCGCCCACCGAAACCGATGACCTGACCGCGCACATTCACGATGGGGAACATGATGCGGTCACGGAAACGGTCGTAGCGCTTTCCGCCATCCCCCTCGATCACCATGCCGGTTTCGACGAGCGCTGCATCCTGATAGCTTGGAACCGCATTCTTCAATGGCTGCCAGTCGTCCGGTGCATAGCCGATGCCAAAACGCGCCGCCACTTCACCAGACAGCCCGCGTCCCTTGAGGTATTCGATGGCTCGCGGGTTATTTTTCAGCTGCTCGCGGTAGTAGCGCGTCGCTGTCTGCATCAGTTCATACAGGTCGGGCGCAACTTTCTGTTGCGGGACGTTCGAAGCTTCACGTGGCACTTCAAGACCGATACCTTTGGCCAGGTCTTCCACCGCTTCCACGAAACCGCTTCCGGTGTGCTCCATGACGAAGCCTATGGCCGTGCCATGCGCGCCACAGCCGAAGCAGTGATAGAACTGCTTGCTCTGGCTGACAGTGAAGGAGGGAGATTTTTCGTTATGGAAAGGACAGCAGGCGACGTAGTTGGCACCCGCCTTCTTGAGCGGGACATAGCGCTCGATGACATCGACGATGTCCAGACGGTTGAGCAGGTCCTGAATGAAACTTTTTGGAATCACTCCCGCCCCCGCTCAATATTGAAACCCCGCTTCCCGGTCAGCACCGGGACAGCGGAATCACTTTGACAAAGCAGCCTTGACTTGTCCGGACACTTTGCCCAGATCGGCACGCCCGGCCAGTTGGGGCTTAAGGATCGCCATCACCTTGCCCATATCCTGCACGCCGGCTGCACCGGATGCGGCGACAGCCTGTACGATGGCGGCAGCGACTTCCGCATCGCTCATCTGCTGCGGCATATAGGCTTGCAGCACTGACACCTCGAACTTCTCGACATCCGCCAGATCCTGCCGTCCGGCCGCATCATACTGGGCGATGGAATCGCGACGCTGCTTGAGCATCTTGTCGATGATCGCCAGCACATCCGCATCGCCGAGTTCGACACGCTCGTCGACCTCTTTCTGCTTCATGGCAGCAAGCAGTAGCCGGATCGCACTGAGGCGGGCCGTGTCCTTGGCGCGCATCGCGGATTTCATATCTTCGGTGATCTGCAGCTTCAGGCTCAAGCGCTACTCCTCAAAACAAATGCAAAACGCCGCAACCCCGAAAGATTGCGGCGTCGAGATAATACCGGATCAGTACAGCTTCGGCGGCAGAGTCTGGCTGCGCAGGCGCTTGTAGTGACGCTTGACGGCAGCGGCCAGCTTGCGCTTGCGCTCTGCTGTGGGCTTCTCGTAAAACTCGCGAGCGCGCAAATCGGTCAGCAGACCGGTCTTTTCAACGGAACGCTTGAAGCGGCGCATTGCCACTTCGAACGGCTCATTTTCTTTAACACGTACGGTTGTCATGGACAAACTACCTTTAACCAAAAATTCGAGGGCGCGATTCTACCGAAGACGCACCCGGCGCACAACCTGTATTTACAAAACCGTTACCCGACCGAACTTGCGCTTGCCGACTTGGGCCACGACTACCGCACCGACCTTGATCTGCAGGGCTTTGTCGCTGACCTTCTCGCCATCTAGCTTAACGCCGCCCTGACCGATCATGCGGATCGCCTCGGAAGTGCTGGCAACCAGATCGGCCTGTTTCAGCAGATGGGCGATACCGATGCTGCCGCCGCCGGACTGCACCGAGATCTCCGGCATGTCGTCCGGTAACACGCCCTTCTGGAAGCGTGCCTCGAACTCGGCCAAGGCGTCCTCGGCCACCTTCTGAGAGTGGAAGCGGGCGACGATCTCCTGCGCCAGCATCACCTTGATATCGCGCGGATTTCGCCCCTGCGCGACCTCTTCCTTGAAATTGGCGATCTGCGCCAGACTGCGGAACGAGAGCAGATCGTAATAGCGCCACATCAGGTCATCGGAGACAGACATGATCTTGCCGAACATCTCGGTCGGCGAGTCAGTGATGCCGACATAGTTGCCCAACGATTTGGACATCTTGTTCACACCGTCCAGCCCTTCCAGTAGCGGCATGGTGAGTACGCACTGCTGCGGCTGACCATGATGCCTTTGCAGTTCGCGCCCCATCAGCAGGTTGAATTTCTGGTCGGTGCCACCGAGCTCGATGTCGGCCTTGAGGGCGACGGAGTCGTAACCCTGCACCAACGGGTAGATGAATTCATGGATGGCGATGGGCTGGTTGCCCTTGTAACGCTTGGAAAAATCGTCGCGCTCCAGCATTTGCGCCACGGTGTGGGTGGCGGCCAGGCGGATAAGGTCGACCGCACTGAACTTGTCCATCCAGGAGGAGTTGAACACGACCTCGGTCCGCTCCGGATCGAGTACCTTGAACACTTGGTCTTTATAGCTTTCCGCATTGGCAAGCACCTGCTCACGCGTGAGCGGCGGGCGGGTGGCATTCTTGCCTGTGGGGTCGCCGATCATGCCGGTGAAGTCGCCGATCAGAAACAGGGCATGGTGGCCGAGATCCTGCAACTGGCGCATCTTGTTCAGCAACACGGTATGGCCAAGGTGCAGGTCGGGTGCGGTCGGATCAAAGCCGGCCTTGATGCGCAACGGGCGGCCCAGCCCCAGCTTCTTTACCAGCTCGGCCTCGATCAGCAGTTCATCACTGCCACGCTTGATTTGATTGAGGATTTCTTCTTGACTCATGTCGAAAGACCGTTTGTCTGTCTCTTGCCCGGGAGCCGGGCGGATTTTGATGGGGTATCGCTTTCTGTTAAAGTGGCACCGTATTCTGCTTGTCGGCCGCAATGCCTTTCGCATATGACCCGACGATGCCGCCAAGGAAGCGCGAATGTTACCGCAAAACACCCTGCTACACGCGCACAAGATGAAGCTGCGCTGGTTCGTCACCCTGTCCACCCTGCCGTTGCTCGGGGTGCTGACGGCGTTCGGCATCATGCCCCAGACCGTGGGGCTACCCTCCTCGCAATACAGCGTCATCGAGAACATCGAACTGCCGGTCAACACTGCTCAATCACCCACGGCCAGCGTGTTCTGGCGCAATGACCGCGTGCAGCGAGGCGATACCGTCAGTGAGCTGCTGCGTCGTGTCAATGTACAGGATCCGGCGGCCGACGAATTCCTGCGCCGGGCCCCATCTACTCGCTCGTTCCGCCAATTGCGCGTGGGCAAGTCATTTCTGGTCGAGACGGACGATGCTCACAACCTGCTTGCATTGAGATACACCGACAATGATGGCAACCAGGTCCGAATCCTCAAAGACGGCGAGAATTTCAGGGTGACGGAACAGGCTGCCGAGACCGAGCGTCGTGTCTTCGTGCAGACCGGCGAGATCAGCAGCAGCCTGTACGCTGCCACGGACGAAGCGGGCTTGCCGGATTCCATCGCCAACCAGATGGCCGAGATCTTCGGCGGCGATATCGACTTCCACCGCGACCTGCGTCGGCACGACAAGTTCAGCGTGATCTATGAGATGAACTATGCGAATGGCGAATCGACACACAATGGCCGCATCCTGGCCGCCGAGTTCATCAACCATGGCCGCACCTTCCGCGCTTTCTACTTCCAGAACTCAAGTCATGGCGGCGACTACTTCTCGCCCGAGGGCAAGAGCATGCGCAAGGCTTTCCTGCGTTCCCCCATCGAATTCTCGCGCGTGAGCTCCGGCTTCAGCCGCTCGCGCTTCCATCCGGTGCTCAACAAGTGGCGCGCGCACAAAGGCGTGGACTACGCCGCCCCCATCGGCACCAAGGTTCGCGCCACCGCCGACGGTGTCGTGAGTTTCATCGGACAGCGGGGCGGCTACGGCAACGTGGTGATGCTGCAGCATCAGGGACATTATCAAACGGTCTATGGGCACCTATCCAGATTCGCCGCCAGCCTGCGTCGCGGCCAGCGCGTCGGTCAGGGCGAGATCATCGGATATGTGGGCAAGACCGGACTGGCCAGCGGCCCCCACCTGCACTATGAATTCAAGGTGAGCGGCATCCAGCGAGACCCACTGAAGATTGCGCTACCGGACGGCAAGCCGATCAGCGAAGTACAACGCACCGCATTCACCGAATCCATGCGTGATCTGGATGCTCGTCTCTCCTTGTTGCGCAATACACGCATCGCCAAACTCGATTAGTGGCAACCGCTCCCGACCTCTATCTCGGCATCATGTCAGGCACCAGCCTGGATGGCATCGATGTCGCTTTGACCGATTTCAAAGAAGGGAAGCCGCAGCTCCTCGCGAGCCATTACCAGCCTTATCCCCGCACGCTTAAAGACGTATTGCTTGAACTGCACCAACCCGGTTTCGATGAACTGCACCGCGCGCAGCTCGCCTCCATTGCCTTGGCACGCGCTTATGCAGATGCCGCGCTTACCCTGCTGAACAAGGTGGGCATCCCCCCGCATCACATCCAGGCCATCGGCTGCCACGGCCAGACCATCCGCCATCGGCCCGAACAAGGCTACACGGTGCAGCTCGGCAATGCCGCGCTTTTGGCCGAGCTGACCGGCATCCATGTCGTGAGCGACTTCCGCTCGCGCGACATCGCTGCAGGCGGCCAGGGCGCCCCGTTGGTGCCCGCATTCCACGACATGATGCTGCGCCATCCCACGATCCATCGCGCCATACTCAACCTCGGCGGAATCGCCAACCTCACCGATCTCAAGCCAGGTCTCGGCACGACGGGCTTCGACACCGGTCCGGGCAACCTGTTGATGGACAGCTGGATCAGCAAACACAAGGGCTGCCCATATGACAAGAATGGCGAGTGGGCTGCCAGCGGCACGATCATTCAAGTGTTGCTGCAACGCATGCTGGACGAACCGTATTTTTCCTCGCCCCCCCCCAAGAGTACCGGGCGTGACCTGTTCAATCCAGCATGGCTGGAGAATCAGCTTGATGGCACAGAATCCCCGGCAGATATTCAGGCGACCCTGTTGGCTCTCACTTGCGACAGCATCGCTGATGCCGCCGAAAGATTCTGCGCAGGGGTAGAAGAGCTCTATGTGTGTGGAGGCGGTGCACACAACTCCGCGTTGATCTCCCTGCTACAGCGTCGCCTGCCTGGCTGCCTCATCCGCAAGACAGACGCGCTCGGCATCCCTGCGGACTGGATGGAAGCGGTCGCCTTTGCCTGGCTGGCACGCCAGGCCATGACACTGCATCCTGGCAACCTGCCCGCTGCTACGGGCGCGTCCCATCCTTGCGTGCTGGGTGCAATCTATCCCGCATAAAACAAAACGGGGCGCTCACGCGCCCCGTCCCTTGTTTCGGCCACCGACCCCTTATGCCGAGAATGAGGATCCACAACCGCAGGTGGTCGTTGCATTCGGGTTCTTGATGACGAACTGTGAACCTTCCAGTCCCTCGGTGTAATCGATCTCCGCGCCGACCAGATACTGGAAACTCATGGGATCGACCAGTAACTGCACGCCGTTCTTGTTCATGACCGTATCATCTTCGTTGACGACTTCATCAAAAGTGAAGCCGTATTGAAAACCGGAGCAGCCGCCGCCGGTGACAAAGACGCGCAGCTTCAAGTCGGCATTGCCCTCTTCTTCGATCAGTTGTTTCACCTTGTTGGCAGCGCTGTCGGTGAACAACAGCGGATCTTGCATCTCAGTCACAGCATTCATGGTCGTACTCCTTGTCTTTTATTACGATTCAGCGCCGCCCACCTTGAGCGGCACGACTTTTTCCGAGGCCTCATTGATGTGCACCAGCTTACCCTCGACGATGGCACCCAACTGTATCTCCAGTGTTTTGTATCTGACATCACCAGTGACCTTGGCTTTGCTTTGAAGTTCCAGATACTCCGATGCCTGAACGGGGCCGGTCACCATGCCGTTGACCACCAGATGGGTGACGCTGATCTCACCATGCACCCGGGCCTGCTCGCTCAACACCAGCGTGCTGGCTTTGGCCGGATCCGCGATCACGCAGCCAGTGACTTCTCCGTCCACGCGCAACCCGCCCGCAAAGTGGATATCGCCATTGACCCGAGTCCCTGCTCCTATCAAAGAATCGATGCGATTCTGCGGTTTGCTGTGTTTACTGAACATCTAGCCACTCCATTATGAAAGCAATACCGTCTGCGTCACCTTGGGTTCCTGCATGCCCTTCTCGAAGACTCGTATCTCCACGCTATCGATATGCACCCCATCCGGAAGGCGGAATATCCTTTCGACACGCTGGTAATACTTGAAATTCAGGCCTTGCGCGGCAACCTCGGCCGAATCAGGCTCGGGGAATTGTAACACCACTTTTTGCCCCCCCTGCTCGCCGTTGACCACTATCTGCAGATTCCCCTGGAAGACCCTTCCACGGCGCTGAACACCTTGCACCAGCAACATGCGGCAATGATATTCACCGGGCAGACTGGCGGGCTCAAGTTTAAGGCTATGTATGGAAAGTTCCGCATCACGACCGGCTGTGAGCGGCAAGCTCTGAAAGAAAGACAGGTCTTCACGCAGACGCAGATTCTCATCATGCAGCGCATTCACCTGTTCCAGCACTTCATCAGCGGCCGCTTGCTGGATCTGGGCCTGACGTTCATGAACCGCAATCTGGTTGGCTTGATCGGCACTCTGCCGCTCCAACTCCTGCAAGCGCTCTCGCAACACTGCGATCTCCTGCTCAGCTTCGCCGCGATGGAAACCCGCCAGCGCCATGCCTGCATCATAGGCCCACCAAACCAGGAACCCCATCACCAGCATGAATGGGAGAACGATGGCCCAGCGCACGTACCAAGGCACGTGCGGGCGCACCGCCAGACGCGGCGCGGAGATGCTGAAGCGGCGTTTGAATCCTTTGATCATTCTCTTTTAGGGCAACAATGGAACCAGATCGATACCGGTCTTTTCCGGCAACCCGAACAGTATATTCATGTTCTGCACCGCCTGCCCGGCCGCCCCTTTGACCAGATTGTCGATCACCGACAACACCACCACGGTATCCCCCCCCTGTGGACGATGCACTGCTATACGGCAGATATTGGAACCCCGCACAGAACGCGTCTCCGGCATCGCACCAGCCGGCAACACATCGACGAAGGCTTCGTCGGCATAACGCCGCTCGAACAGCGCTTGCAGATCGACTTCCTTGGTCAGCCGCGCATAAAGCGTGGCGTGGATACCGCGAATCAAGGGGGTCAGATGCGGCACGAAAGTCAGCCCGACCGGCGCACCGGTCACATTCGCCAGCCCTTGCCTGATCTCCGGCAAGTGCCGATGGCCGGCCACGCCGTAGGCCTTGAAGTTGTCGCCAGCTTCGGAGAACAGGGTGTGCACTTCGGCTTTACGTCCCGCACCCGACACCCCGGACTTCGAATCTGCGATGAGGGAACTGGTATCGACGACACCAGCCTCCAGCAAAGGGATGAATCCCAGTTGGACCGCAGTAGGGTAACAACCCGGATTGGCGACCAGGCGCGCATGCTTGATCTGCTCCCGATTCAGCTCGGGCAGCCCATAGACGGCCTCTGCCACCAGATCAGGGCAGGCATGACTCATGCCATACCACTTCCCCCATTCCGCGACATCCTTGATGCGAAAGTCCGCAGCCAGATCGATGACCTTGACTCCCGCGTCCAGCAGGGCTCTCACCTGCTGCATGGCGATGCCGTTGGGGGTGGCGAAGAACACCACGTCACACTGGTCGAGATGCGCCTCATCGGGATGCGAGAACGCGAAATCCACCCGCCCGCGCAGACTGGGGAACATCTGGCTGACCGGCATACCCGCTTCGGCACGCGAAGTGATCGCGTGCAATTCTGCCTGTGGATGCGCCGCCAGCAAACGGAGCAATTCAACCCCGGTATAACCCGTGCCACCTACGATACCGACTTTGACCACGCTGCCCTCCTGAAAAGTGGCCGAATGATAAATGAAAAAGCCGCCCAAAGGCGGCTTTCCCGGTTCCACACAAGCTTAACGCTTGGAGAATTGTTTCCTGCGACGCGCCTTGCGCAGACCGACTTTCTTACGCTCGACCTCACGTGCATCGCGAGTCACCAAGCCGGCTTGGCTCAGGGTGGACTTCAGGGATGCATCGTAATCGATCAGTGCGCGGGTGATGCCGTGGCGCACCGCACCGGCCTGGCCGGATTCGCCGCCACCGGTGACGTTGACCAGGATGTCGAACTTGCCCATCATCTGGGTCAATTCCAGCGGCTGACGCACGACCATACGACCGGTCTCGCGGGAGAAGAAAACGTCCAGCGGCTTGTCATTGACGACGATGTCGCCCTTGCCTGCCTTGATGAACACACGCGCCACCGCACTCTTGCGACGGCCAGTTCCGTAGTTATAAGTCACGCTCATGATTAAGCCTTCAACAGATCGGTAGGTTTGGGTTGCTGCGCGCTGTGCGGATGCGTTGCACCTGCGTACACCTTCAGCTTGCTCAGCATCGCGTAACCCAAAGGTCCCTTCGGCAGCATGCCGCGCACGGCCTTCTGCAAAAGACGCTGCGGGTGACGCTGCTGCATCTTGATGAAATTGGTTTCGTAGATACCGCCGGGGAAACCGGTGTGGCGGTAGTACATCTTGTCCTGGGCTTTATTGCCGGTCACGCGCACTTTTTCAGCGTTCACGACCACGACGAAATCGCCGGTGTCCACGTGCGGCGTATAAATAGCCTTATGCTTGCCGCGCAGGCGGGTAGCGATCTGGCTGGCCAAACGGCCCAGCACTTTGTCAGCTGCGTCGACCAGGATCCAGTCGTGCTGGACTTCCTGCGCTTTAGCGGAAAATGTTTTCATGGCATTTCCTAAAACAATAAATGAATAACGGACTGCGAAGGGCGCGCATTCTATGCGAGACCATTTCACCTGTCAAACGCTTATCGACCCCTGGCCATCCCGCCCCCGGGCGAGCCGGATCATAGCAGCCCGTCCAGCCACGCTTTCCACCCCTCGAACTTCCGCCTTAGCCTGGCTTGGGACCCGTTCATCGATATCCGCTCAGCCCGCCTGAATACCCCAGCATCCGCCCCTGTCACCAATTGGGCCACCCCGATCAGGCCAGCATCGGACTGCGACAGCCGGAATGCCGCTGGTACAAGGCCTGCAATCCCATGTTGGATACAGGACAAATTGGACAAGCCGCCAGAAAGATACACGCCATCCACACCCGAGCCGCGCTGAATATCCTCGATTATCCGCGCCACACGAAAGATGATGCCTTCCTGCAACAGCAGGGCGATGCGATGCCTGTCCAGATGATCGACCGACTCCGAGAACCTCGACCCGATGTCGCGCCTGAAATAGGGCGCGCCCAAGCCGCTGGGCTCTGCCACGCAGTAGATATCGTCGCTCGCCAACTCATCCGGCGAACAACCTTCCACCTGATAACCCGCCAGTGCCTCCGCGATAGAATTCAAAGTCCCTTCGCATGCCATATGAACCTGATGATGCGCATCCATGCATACCAGCGTCTGCAAATACCCGGCCGGGGCCGCATGCCCTTGCAAACCATATGCAGCGACGAATCCACCCGTCCCGAGATTCACCATCGCTTCACGATGTCCCGGCGCGATGCCATGCCACAGCGCCGCCGACTGGTCGGCCACACTTGCCTGCAAACACAGCCCATTGCCGAGTGCGATCCTCAAACCGGCCGAGGGCATTATCTCCGGCAGGATGGCAACATCCACACCGAACAGATCACACAACTCTGCGGACCACTGCAAGCCACGCACATCCATCAACAAGGTGCGCGCCGCCATCGAGACATCGGTCACATGATGCCGACCGCCCGTCCAGCGCCATATGAGAAAGGTATCGAGCGTACCCAGCATCCACACACCGTCAGCCAGTAGCGTTCGCCATTCCGGCTGCGCTGCGAGCAGCACGCTCAGTTTGGGGGCCAGATAATAGGGCGTAAGCGGCAGGCCGGTAAGCGCCCGGATGCGCCCTTCTTTTTCCCGCAATGCCTCGCAGCTCGCCATACCACGGTCATCTTGCCAGGAGATGAGTGGCGTGACCGGACGTCCGCTGGCTCGCTCCCATATGACGAAAGAAGATCGCTGGCTGCACAGCCCGAGTGGCGGGCGCGCACCGGTCCGGGCCAGACATTCCGCAAGCACCGCATCAACCGCCTCTGCATAAGCCTCCGCATCGCTTTCATAACGACCTGCCACCGCCATAACAGGCGGCGCATGACGGACCACGACCGCATCCAGCTCGCCTTGCGCGGACAGCAGCCCAGCCTTGATGCCGGTCGTCCCCAGATCGAGTGCGGCCGCGACGATCATGCCAGACAAGTCTGCACTTCATCAGCGACACGCTGCGCATCCCAGCCCAACCCGGGTGCCAGCAGTTCGGCGAGATGTCGCAACCGCCCTTCCTCCAGCCTCGCCAGGATAAGCAAGGGCATACGCCGTCTTAGCAGGTCGGCAAGATGCACCACCATCTCATCGCGCGCGCATACCAGCAGATCCGCATGGATCAACGGCACCTCCGTCACGATGCGGGAGGCATAATGCGGCGACTCTCTGACGATAGCGAACACCTCTACGATGCGCACCCCATGCCGACGCATCAGCCACTGCGCACTTTCATCGTCGATGCCCAATCCCCGCGCCGCTGCAGCCGATTCAGCCGCCCATTGCCCCAAGCCCTGTTGCGGCGCCCACGGAAGCAAACATCCTTTGCTGGTGCATGCCGCATCGATCCCCAACTTTGCACACACCGCATCCACGACCACCGCCGCATCCTCGCGTGCCGAGGTGAGCTTGCCGCCGATGGCGTGATGCAAGCCGTTCTCTGCCGTCCTCAACTCCCAGTCCCGGCTGACAGCGGAGGGATGAGCCGCATCACTCTGTCGCATCACGCGCACCCCGGCATAACTGCCGATCACATCCCGTCTGCCCCATGCATGCCTGAGATAGCCATTGGCCGCGTCGAGCAGATAGTTGATGTCCGCCTCCTCGACCTGCACCCGTTCGACGTCGCCGCGATAGTCGGTATCGGTCGTGCCCAGCAGCGTTCGGCCATACCACGGGATGATGAAGAACACGCGTCCATCCTTCTTCGCCGTGAGCAGCACCGCCTCCTTCGCGTGCAATGCAGGCAAGACCAGATGCACACCCTTGCTCAAACGACACCATGCGCGCCCTTGCTCGCCCAACACCTCCCAGCGCCCCGAAGTGCTCACGCATTGCCTGGCGCGCAACTGACGCGTGTCGCCGGTCAACATATCCCGCACTTCAGCCCCGCACACCTTGCCGCCTTCCTCATGCCATTCGACCAACTGCGCGTAGTTGACGCACACCGCACCGTGCGCCATCGCACCCGCCACCAACTCCAGCACCAGGCGCGCATCGTCTGTCTGCGCATCGCCGTAGGTAAAGCCGCCATGCAGCCCCGCGTCATCCAGATACGGGAAGTGGGTCGAGAATGCGCGCTTGAAGAAATGGCGATGCCGCATCGGCTCGACGGGAAATCCCGCCAATGCGTCATACAGCATTAACCCCGCTTTCAGCAGCAGCGTCCCGTTACGACTGTCCGCATACACCGGAACGCCGAAACGCAACGGCCATACACGATGCGGCGCGATATCGAGCAGCAGCTGCCGCTCGTTCAGTGCCTTGCGCACCAACTTGAAATCGTAGGTCTCGAGATAGCGCAGGCCGCCATGGATCAGCTTGCTGGAAGCGGACGATGTCGCGCCAGCCCAGTCGCCCTGCTCCACCAACGCAACCTTGAGTCCGCGCAAGGCGGCATCGTATGCCGTCCACGCGCCGTAGATGCCGCCGCCGCATACGAGCAGATCGAACTCTCCCTGCAGGGTGGAGAAGTCGCGCCTCATTCTTCCCTCATCCGCAAGGCTTTCTGCGGCACATCACTGATCAGGATATCCACTCCGAGCAGCAGCGCACGCTCGATCTCGGCATCGCTATCGCAGGTATAGACGGCGATGGACTTTCCCCGCCCGCGCAGCAGACCGACCATATCGACATCCAGCGTGGATATCTCGACGCAGAGTCCGTGCAGGAACGGATGTTCGTCAAGCGCGCGCCCTGCATCGCTCACAGTGTGCTCCGGCTCCAGATTGAGCACCAATGGAAAAGCGGGTGCGATGCCATGCGCATAAACAAGACTGTTCATATTGAAAGAAGAGACCAGCACGCCAGCACCCGCGTCTCCTGCCAGCGCCAATGTCTGGCGCACCTTCATCTCTTGCCGCGCGATATCTTCCCAACTTCGGTTCTTGATCTCCAGCAACAAGCCGCAACGCGCACGGTAGGCCTCGACGAATGACTGCAAGGCCATCACGCATTCCGGTTGCACACCCGGAAAATGCGCCGCGAAATCCATCTCCAGCAACTGCCTGAAGTCGTAATCATCGATACGCTTGCCGGGCAGGCCCAGCTTCTTCAGATCGCGGTCATGCCACAGCACGGCGACCCCATCGCGACTCAACTGCACATCGGTCTCGATACCGTCGATGGGATACAGCAGCGCCCTCTCGAAAGCCGTACGCGTATTCTCCGCAGCCTCGCGATTGGCACCGCGGTGCGCATAGATCAAGGTCTTGCTCATGGCAGTCTTTCAATGAAGTTGTGCATGGCGGCTTCCATCGCCGCGTAATGCGGGTTGTACATGAGCCGCTGCAGCAGCCCGTATTTCAGGTTCTGCGCCGTCACCTCGCCCAGCCATGCGGATCGGGATGCGCGGCATGCGGAATATTGCACCTCACTCCCGGCAAAATAGTGCAGGCAATTCGTGTATTCGCCCGACTCGCCGTAATGCGCATCATCGGGAGGGATGACGATGGCGGTATGCGCACTGGAAAGGATACGTTTTTCCGGCAACGCGCTCCGCACCCATTCCACATCCGCCTGTTGCGGGTCGGCTGCGGCATACCACACCATCTTGCGCAAGGGATACTCCAAGCCATCGAAGAACTTCAGCGTGGCGGCCGCGATGACTGTCGCATCGTCGGCACTGGCCGCCACGAATACCGGGATCTTCAAGTCGCCATGCGGCAATGCCCGCGTCAGACGCCACATCTGGGTCACCGCATTCATGCAGAAAGATTCATATTTGTAACGATCCCGGTCCGGCATCACGGACAACCAGGCGCCGCGTGGCAACATCCAGCCATAGAAGCGACTCATACTTGCCCACCGGGCACGAGCAGCAATCTCCAGCGCGGGGGAGAACAGGAACAGGCCGCGCACGCGTTCGTCCCTTTGCGCCTGCAGCAGACTCAGCGCACCACCCGCCGAGAAGCCCGCCAGATAGACCTCATCCACCTCTTCCTCCAGACACTGCGTGCCATAAGCCACTGCCTCGGCCCAGTCCTCCCAATGCACATCGAGCAGATCGCCCGGCTGCGTCCCATGTCCCGGCAACAACACCGCCATCACCCGGAATCCGCTACGCCGGAAGAACTCGCCCAAATGGCGCATGTGGTAGGGTGAATCGCTCAGGCCGTGGGTGAGCAACACACCGCGCCGGTATGGTTTTTCGCCTCCCCTTGGGAAATCTCCCGAAGGCTGCAATGCGAACGGCGCATTGCCGGCCACGATCCGCTCGACATCCGGCTTGCCCGCATGGGCCCGTCGCAACATCGCCTCAGTCTGCCGAACATATCCGGCAAAAGACAGCCCTTTTCCGGCGAAACGACTGTTCAGCCCGGTAGGACGATGACGTGCCTGCAACGAGGGGTTCATGCAGGCATTGTACCTGCCGCGCGCTAGCCTCGACTCACCATGCAGGCGTATCATGCGCCACCCATTTTCGCCATATCCCATGTCCTGGTTCCTCACCAACCTCATCAGTGCCTTTCTGCTGCCACCCCTGAACCTGCTGGTTGTGGCAGGCATCGGCTTGTATCTGTGGCACAAGCGGCCGCGCGCGGCACGCATCCTGATCGCGACCTCGGTTGCCGGCATTTGGCTGCTGTCCACTCCGTTCGTGGCCGATAACCTGCTGCAAAGCATCGAAGGCGAACCAGCCGATCCCAGCAAGGCGTCCGCCGATGCCATCGTCGTCTTGAGCGGCGGCCAGCGTTTCGACGCTGCGGAATATGGCGGCAACACCGTCAGCAAGGAGACGCTTGAACGCGTGCGCTACGCAGCCATGCTGTATCGCCGGACCGGCAAGCCGGTATTGGTCAGTGGCGGCGACCCTCAAGGCGGGGGGCCCGAAGCGCCGCTGATGAAGCAGGTGCTGGAGCAGGAATTCTCCGTGCCGGTGCGCTGGGTCGAGGACAGCTCGGACAATACGCTGGAGAACGCACGCCACAGCCACGAACTGCTGGCGCGAGAAGGCGTGACACGCATCTACCTTGTGACCCAGGCATGGCACATGCCGCGCTCGATACAGGTCTTCGAACGCGCCGGTTTCGAAGTGGTGCCTGCCGCCACCGCATTCACCTCATATCACAAGACCGACCTGCTGAGTTTCATTCCCAACGCCGCTGCCCTGCTGGAAAGTTACCGTTTCATGCATGAAGTCATCGGCATGCTCTGGTATCGGCTAAAATCCTGACGCAACCAACTTAGGAGGCACGCACATGAAAGCACGCATCAAATGGGTGGAAGAAGTCTCGTTCCTGGGTGAGACGGAAAGCGGACACGCGGTATTGATGGACGGCCCGCCGGCCGGCGGCGGCAGGAACCTCGGCCCGCGCCCGATGGAGATGCTGCTGATCGGAACCGGTGCTTGCACCGCCTATGATGTGGTGCACATCCTCAAGAAAGCGCGCCAGCCCATCACAGACTGCGTGGTGGACATACAGTCGGAACGCGCCGAGACCGACCCCAAGGTGTTCACGCAGATCCACATGCATTTCATCGTTACAGGCAAAGGACTGAAACGCGAACAGGTAGAACGCGCGATCAGCCTGTCTGCGGAAAAATACTGCTCGGCCTCCATCATGCTCGGCAAGACGGCGGACATCACGCACGATTTCGAGATACAAGAGGGCTGAGTCGCACCGCCATTCCGGCCTGACCGCAGGTCAGTTTTCCTGAGCCTGCCGAAGGGCCGATATGACAGCTAGACCCAATAGACGGTCTTGGTCATCACCTTGGACATGCCGCGCATCGCCAGCTTCACCGGCAGCGGCAACTCGGCCGCCCCCAGCGCGACAGCCATATCCGAATGGCCGACCTCGTCCACATACATCTGCTGCGCCACCGCACGGCTCTTCGCATCCTGCGGCGGCAGCGTATCCAGATGATGCTGCAGATGCGCACCGACCTGACGCTCTGTTTCGGCCAGAAACCCCAGATTCCACTTATCGCCTAGTGCCCCGGCGACAGCGCCGATCGCCAGTGAACCGGTGTACCACAGCGGATTGAGCAGGCTCAATCGGCCGCCAAGTTCATGCACACGGTGCGAGGTCCAGGCCAGATGCTCGGTCTCCTCCCACGCCGCCTTATTCAATTTTTCCTGCACCAACGGATCGCGCGCCGTCAGCGCCTGCCCCTGATACAGCGCCTGCGCGCAGATCTCGCCGGTATGGTTGATGCGCATCAGCGCGGCGGCATGCTTTTTCTCCGCCTCGCTCATCGACACATCGGGGATGTCCGCATCGGGATAAGGCCGCGCAGTCGGTGCCTTGGCGAACAGTGTGCGCAAGCCCTTATCGAATTCGATGATCAATGTATCCAGATTCGGCATGCTGATCTCCTGCTTTGAGAATTTATATAGCAAGGTTACTGGATTCCTGCCTGGGCGGGAATGACCCCACAATAAAAAACGGGCCTCCGAAGAGGCCCGTTCTCATCCAAATCAGAGGGTAAGGCTGATTTAGAACTTCTTGCGCAGACCAACTGCCAGAATAGTCGTATCCGTTGCAACATTAGCCGCTTTGGCATTGATCTGGTTCAATGCACCATATGCGGTCGTGCTCTTGGACAGGTTGTACACATACGCAGCCGTGAAAGAGCTATCGTCGTTACCGCCGCCACCTGCGATGGAGTTCTTGGCGAAGCTAGCTACAACAGCACCAGGACCAAATGGAGCAACTGCGCTGAGAGACAGTGCATTGTTGGTGCCCGCACCACCGTCTGTCTTGTTGGTCTGGAAGGTACCCATCAGCTTGGCCACGCCCATGTCGTAGGAACCAGCAAAGGCCATGTCAGTGGTTTTTGCATAGCCATTGTCGTCGCTGGCAGTACCTGCATACACAACACCTGCGGACAAGGGGCCTTGCGCATAAGTTGCAGACAACATCATTGCCGTAACCTTGTTGCCGGTGGTTGCGCCGGATGCTGGCTGAACCAAAGCATCAGTCAGGTTGGTAGTGTAGTTTGCTGCCAGAGTCAAACCGTTCATGTCTGGAGAAATGTAAGCCAGTGCGTGAGGCAGGCGAGCAGCTACAGCAGTCGTGCCAATGAGATTGGCTGCGTTCACATTTTGCAAAGGCGAAATTGCAGAGCCAGCGAGCGGGTCAAATTTGACTTGCCAGTCATAACCAGCCGTTTGCAGGTAACCAGCCGCAACAGTACCGAAATCACCAGCCAAGGCCAGCATTTCCTGACGAGCAGTACCTACACCATCGGAAGTGTCCGTTGCCAACTTGTATTCCGCCACAGCAACGGCAGTCATACCATTATCCAGGCCTTCAGTGACTTTCACGCCAATGCGCGAGCCAGAAAGTCCGCCAGAAATTGCAAACATGGAACTCTTCAGACCTGTAACCGACTTGTTGATTACAGCAGCATCGACGATTCCATAAACGGTCGTTTCAGCGAAAGCAGGAGCAGAGAAAGCGGCAGCAACAGCCAGTGCGATGATTTTCTTTTGCATGTGGAACTCCTCTATTTATAAGTTGGTTTGCCATGAAGACGACTGTCGGTTTGCCTCATTCGTCTCGCGATGCACCGTACTATCGGCACCTTACGGGACGCTTACGACGTCACAAATCTGCAACACCGCCCGAGACCTCCGGCAATCAAGCCCCTACAGCGAGCTCGGAGCGGATTCTGCCTCAACAAAAGCGCCGCAAATTGACCTGCATCAAAATTCGTGCATTCTGTTGCTGATTTGCAACATGAGTTGTCACGACAAGCCGATAACCGCCGGAAAACAAGGGGGAAACACACCAATGGGATGCCCGAGCGGGGGATTGCAATGCAAACGGGAGCGTATTTCCGCCCCCCCTTCTGTGGCGCTACCTTAAGAAGAAAAAGTACGGGACAGTTCCGCCCCCGGATCGTCCGCACGCATGAACGCCTCGCCCACAAGGAATGCATGCACCTGATGGTCGCGCATGCGCTTGACGTCCTGTGCGGTGAAGATGCCGCTCTCGGTGACGACGGTGCGATCAGCAGGGATCTGCTCCAGCAGGTCCAGGGTGGTTTGCAGGCTGACCTCGAAAGTGCGCAGATTACGATTGTTGACACCGATCAAGGGCGTCTTCAGTTGCAAGGCCACTTCCAGCTCCTTGCCGTCATGCACTTCGACCAGCACTGCCATGCCCAGCTGCTGCGCCAGCTTCTCGAAAGCCTGCATCTGCTTGAGCGACAACGCGGCAGCGATCAGCAGGATGGCATCGGCCCCCATCGCACGCGCCTGGTAGACCTGATATTCACTGACCATGAAATCCTTGCGCAACACAGGCAATTCGCAGGCCGCACGCGCCTGTTTTAGATATTCGGCACTGCCCTGGAAAAATTGCTCGTCGGTCAGCACGGACAGACAGGCTGCACCGTGCCTTGCGTAACTCTGCGCGATCTCGGCCGGATGGAAATCCGCGCGGATCACACCTTTGCTGGGACTGGCTTTCTTGATCTCGGCGATCACAGCTGCCTCTCCTGCCGCGATCTTGCCACGAATGGCAGCCACGAAATCGCGCGCCGGCAACGCCTGCTGCGCCTCAGCACGGATCACGGGCAAGGGCTTGGCAGAAAGCGCGGCGGCTACTTCCTGTGCTTTGACTGCAAGTATCTTGTTGAGGATGTCGGACATGCTGGGTTCTCTTGAATAAGGCGCGCATTCTAACGCATGCGCAATGCTAAAATACGAGCCACTGATCTCCTGTTACGCACCATGAACGACATCAAGCAATACATGAAGAGCGTCGGGCAACAAGCCCGCACCGCATCGCGCGCGATGGCGATGGCCGATACCAACGCCAAGAACCGGGCACTGGAGAACATCGCCACCGCCATCCTGCTCGACACCCGAAAACTCATCGCCGAGAACGAAAAGGATATTGCGGCTGCGAAGCAGAACGGCCTCGACGCCGCCTCCATCGACCGTCTGACGCTTACCGCAAAGACCATCCAGGGCATGGCAGAGGGCCTGCGCCAGATCGCCGCATTGCCCGATCCGATCGGAGAGATCAGCGACATGAAGTATCGTCCGTCCGGCATCCAGGTCGGCAAGATGCGCGTACCGCTGGGCGTCATCGGCATCATCTACGAATCGCGCCCGAACGTGACCGCTGACGCAGCCGGCCTGTGCCTGAAATCCGGCAACGCGGCCATCCTGCGCGGCGGCTCGGAAGCGATCCATTCCAACCGAGCCATCGCGGCGTGCGTATTGCAGGGGTTGCGCGAAGCAGGCCTGCCAGAGACCGCCGTACAGGTAGTGAACACCACCGACCGCGCCGCCGTGGGCGAACTCATCACCATGAAGGAATATGTCGATGTGATCGTGCCGCGCGGCGGCAAGGGCCTGATCGCGCGCATCTCCGACGAAGCCAAGGTCCCAGTCATCAAGCATCTCGACGGTATCTGCCATGTCTACATCGACGACGAGGCCGACATGGAGAAAGCGGTGCGCATCGCCGACAACGCCAAGACCCACCGCTACGGCGTGTGCAACGCGATGGAGACCTTACTGGTGAATGCGGGCGTGGCAACCAAGGTGTTGCCCGAACTGTGCAAGATCTATCTGAACAAGGGCGTGGAATTGCGCGGCGATACCAGCGCGCGGGCTCTCGTGCCCCAGATGAAGGAGGCCACCGAGGAAGACTGGCGCACCGAATATCTCGCGCCTATCCTGAGCGTACGCGTGGTAGAGAACCTGGACGAGGCCATTTCCCACATCAACACCTACAGCTCGCAGCACACCGACAGCATCGTCACCGAGAACTATTCAAAAGCGATGCGCTTCCTGCGCGAGGTGGATTCGGCCAGCGTGATGGTGAATGCCTCGACTCGCTTCGCCGACGGCTTCGAATACGGCCTGGGCGCAGAGATCGGCATCTCCACCGACAAGATCCATGCGCGCGGTCCGGTCGGACTGGAAGGGCTGACGTCGCAAAAATACATCGTGCTCGGCAACGGGCAGATCCGCATCTGACAAGAAAGAGAACATCATGAGCACTATCGAGATCAAGGTACCGGACATCGGCGGCTTCAAGGACGTCGCCATCATCGAAATCAGCGTCAAGGCAGGCGACAGCGTGGAACAAGAGCAGACGCTGATCACGCTGGAGACCGACAAGGCGACCATGGACGTCCCCTCTCCCGCCGCCGGCGTGGTGAAGGAGATGAAGATCAAGGTCGGCGACAAGGTCAGTGAGGGTTCCGTGATCCTGCTACTGGAAAGCAGTGCCGCTGCTGCGGCACCGGCCAAGACCGCGCCAGCCCCTCAAGCCGCCGCACCTGTCGCCGCACCACAGCCAGCCCCGACACCCGCTGCAAGTGTCGCCAAGGGCGACCTCCACGCCGAAGTCGTCGTGCTCGGTGCCGGCCCCGGCGGATATACCGCTGCCTTCCGCGCCGCCGACCTCGGCAAACAGGTCATCCTGATCGAGAAGCACGCCACGCTGGGCGGCGTCTGCCTGAACGTCGGCTGCATCCCGTCCAAGGCATTGCTGCATGTCGCCAAGGTGATCAACGAAGCGGAAGAAGTCAGCCACCACGGCGTGACCTTCGGCAAGCCGAAGATCGATATCGACCTGATCCGAGGCTGGAAGGAAAGCGTGATCGGCAAGCTCACCGGCGGCCTCGCCGGACTGGCGAAACAGCGCAAGGTGCAAGTAGTGCGCGGTATCGCCAAGTTCACTTCGCCCAACTCCATCGCGGTGCAAACTGAAGAAGGCGAGAAGATCGTCACTTTCGACAATGCTATCGTCGCAGCGGGTTCCAGCGTGGCGCGCATCCCCGGCTTCCCTTACGACGACGAACGCATCATCGATTCCACCGGCGCATTGGCACTGAAGGATGTGCCGAAACGCATGCTGGTGATCGGTGGCGGCATCATCGGTCTGGAGATGGCGACGGTGTATGAAGCACTGGGCGCGAAGATCTCGGTGGTCGAGCTCATGGACCAGCTGATGCCGGGCGCGGACAAAGACATGGTCAAACCGTTGCACACACGCATCGCCAAGCGTTACGAAGCCATCATGCTGAAGACCAAGGTCACCAGGATCGAGGCAGAGAAGAAAGGGCTGAAAGTCACCTTCGAAGGCGAGCAGGCTCCCGCTGAACCTCAGCTTTATGACAAAGTCCTGATGGCGGTGGGCCGCCGTCCGAACGGGCGCGAGATCAATGCCGAAGCGGCAGGCCTCGTCGTCAACGAGCGCGGCTTCATCCCGGTCGACAAGCAGATGCGCACCAACGTGCCGCACATCTTCGCCATCGGCGACATCGTCGGCGACCCGATGCTGGCGCACAAGGCGGTGCACGAGGGCAAGGTCGCGGCGGAGAACATCGCCGGACATAAAGCCTTCTTCGAGCCGCTCACCATCCCGTCCGTGGCCTATACCGATCCGGAAGTGGCATGGATGGGTCTCACCGAGACGCAAGCCAAGGCGCAAGGCATCGAGTACGAAAAGGGCGTCTTCCCGTGGGCCGCTTCCGGTCGCGCGCTGTCCATCGCACGCGAGGAGGGTTCCACCAAAGTGCTGCTCGATCCGAAGAGCCGCCGCATCCTCGGTGCCGGTATCGTTGGCACCAATGCGGGCGAACTGATCGCCGAGGCCGTGCTGGCACTGGAGATGGGTGCAGACATGGAAGACATCGGTCTCACCATCCACCCGCACCCTACGCTGTCCGAGACATTCAACTTTGCGGCCGAGATGGCGGAAGGCACCATCACCGACCTGCTGCCGCCGAGAAAGAAGTCCCACTAATTGGAAGCACTGACCCACTGGCTGAACAGCGACCTCAGCCTGTGGGGCCTGTTCATCTCCAGCCTGCTGGCCGCCACGCTGCTGCCCGGCGGTTCCGAAGCAGTGCTGTTCGGCGTACTGAAGCTGCACCCGGAACTGTTCTGGCCAGCACTCCTGATCGGCACGTTGGGCAACACGATAGGCGGCATGATCTCGTTCGGCATGGGCTGGCTGCTGCCGCAGACACAACAGCTCAAGCATGTGGACAAAGTAAGGAGACACGGCACGCCCGCACTGCTGCTTGCATGGGCACCCTTGATCGGTGATGCATTATGTCTGGCGGCAGGCTGGCTACGTTTGAATCCCTGGCACGCAGCCTTGTTCATGCTGGCCGGGAAATTCGGGCGTTATCTTGTGGTCGCGCTGACCACCTGATCACTGCTTGAGTTTGCGTTCGATCGCGGCTTGCGTCGACAACACGATGTCTTGCAGCGGACCGCCCAGTTTCACAGCGCGCTGCACGAACGGTAGCGCCTCCGCATCTCGCCCCATGTCGGAAAGCGTCTGCGCCAGATTATTGAGCGCGGCGACCGAATCCGGATGCGATTCGACGGCGCTCCTGAATTCAGCCTCGGCCTCATCCATGCGCTTCAACATGTAGGCGACATTACCCAGGGCGATGCTCACACCCAGACTGCCTGGCCAACGCTGCTTCGCTGCAAGATAGGCCGTGCGGGCGGCAGGCAGTTGCCCCGTCTTGCCGAATGCATTGACCGCAGCGACATAACGCGACTCCTTTGCCGTGTACGGCACCTTCCCCGGTGACAGCGCAACCATCGCCCAGTGTGCACTGCGCGCCCAGGTGTTCTCGAACGCCAGCAGCGACATGCGCTGGACGCGCTCGCGCCCCGAACGAAGGATGATCTCCTTGTCATCCAGGTCGTAACCGATGACCACCGCGTAATGCCAGACCGGATACCAGTCCAGCGCCAGGTTCTGCAGCACCACGACCGGTGTGCCGCGCGCGACCTCCTCCAGCACCTCGCCCAGCACCGGCGACATCTGATAGGCCACCAGACCATGGCGTCGCGTCGCACCGAGCATCTCGACCTGCAATGACCCTTCGCGTTCCGGCAGATAGACTTCCGGCCTGAGCACCTCCGGATCGACATCAATGCCGGCATGCTCCATGACCATCGCCAGTGCAGCCGGGCCGCACTGGTAATCTTCCTGCGCAAAGAACGGCACTGCGGAAAGCTCGACCTGGCGCGGCAACGATGCCGCCTTTTCCTCGGACAAGGCAGCCGGGGGCGGCAGCGTCCTGCATCCCGCTGCCATCAGAATGAATATGCCAGCCAAAAGGCTGGCATAGACTCTGGACATCGCGGATCAGCGTACCGAGCGTGTGAACGGGAATATCTTCGTGTAACCGAGGATGTCTGTGACCAGCAGAACGATGAAGATGAATACCGCAGTACCGAGGATGTCGCCACCGGCCGGCAACTGATCCAGCTTGCCCGCGACCTGCAACACTTCCTCGTCCGTCAGCGCATCGACTCGCGCCTGCGCTTGCTCTGTCGTGACGCCGCGATCTTCCAATTGCGCACGCACATCGTCGCGATTCACCAGCGCCATGATCTTTGCGCGCCCCTGTTCAGCCAGGGCATGGTCGACTACCACATCCGTTTCCACCATCGCGGCATTGGCAGTCAACGGCATCGCCATGCAAGTCATGAGCACCATCATCACGCGGCTGGTCCAACGCATGAAACCGGAATTTTGCATCGTCATCTTGAATCCTCCTGAACGGGTTGAAGAACGGTCATACACCGATATGTTCGCGGGCAAACAGCACTTGCCGCAGAGCCATACTAGCAGGCGCTCATCCGCTTCCGCAATGGCTAACTTGACCCGGTCAGTTCGCGTAGCCGATCTTGCGCAAAGCTTCGAATATCTTTGTGGCAAGCACCGTATGCCCCTCCGCATTCGGATGGATCTGGTCGCCCTTGAGCAAGGGATCGGAAAGCACCTCGGCGATGGCATCCTCGATCAGCGGCACTTGCAGTGATCCCGCCACCCTGCCATAGAATTCCGGCGGGGCAAGATTGCGCAAAACGGCCCCGGCAAGACTAGGTTGCGGTGTTGCCACCATCACCACCTGAGCCCCCTCCGCCCTGCTCTTCACCACCATGCGCGCCAGATTCTCTTCCAGCTGCTGCACCGGCAAGCGGCGCAACATGTCGTTGCCGCCCAGTGTCAGCAGTACCAGCGCGGGCCTGTGTTCTTCGAGCAACGCGGGCAATCGCTGCAAAGCATCGCCACTGGTGTTTCCGTTCACGCCACCGTTGATCACCTGCCAGCCGGTGCGTTGCGCCAGCAAGGCGGGCCAGGCTTGCTCCGACTTAACGCCCGCGCCGGCGGTGAGGCTGTCACCCAAGGCCAGCACCACGCTGCCGGGCGGCAAAGCTGGCAGTTTCTCCGCCTCGCCGCAGCCGGCCAGCATCAACGCCAGCGCGAGCAACAACCAGCGCATCATTGCGCCCCCTTCAGCATCGCCACACCCCACGCCACGCCGAAGCCGTTCACCTCGCTCGCGACGATACCCAGCCCGCCTTCGCAGCGGCTGGATGACAGATCCACATGCAGCCAAGGTGTGTCGTGCTCGACGAAGCGCTTCAGGAAGCGCGTGGCGAGGATGTGGTCGGCATCACCGGTCAATGTGCATTGCTTGATGTCGGCCACTTTGGAATCAAGCTCGGCTTCGTAGTCCTCATCCTGCGGGAAGGCGCACAGGCGCTCGCCGCTCAGCTTGCCGGTGTTCACCGCACGCTGCGCCAATTCGTCGCTGCTGGCGAACACGCCTGAATAACGCGCACCCAACGCAGCCGCCATGCTGCCGGTCAGCGTGGCGAAGTCGATCATCAAATCCGGCTTGGCGCGCGAAGCCAGCGTCAGCGTATCAGCCAGCACCATGCGGCCTTCGGCATCGGTGTGGATGATCTCGATATGCGTGCCGTTCAGCGCCTTGACGATGTCGTTCTGCTTGTATGCCTTGGGGCTGATATGGTTCTGCGCGATCGCCAGCCAGCAGTCGATATTCACCGCCAGCTTCTCTTCGCTCGCCGCGAGCAGGATGCCGAGCGACACGGCTGAACCATTCATGTCCTCGTGCATGTTGTGCATGTAGCGCGACGGCTTCAGGTTGTGGCCGCCTGTGTCGAAGCAGATGCCTTTACCCACCAGTGCGACGGTCTGTTTCGCCTTCGGATGTTTGTAGGTCAGATGCACGATGGCAGCGTCCTCGGGATCGCTGCCCTGTGCCACTGCAACGAACGCGCCCGCGCCCATCATGCGCAGCTTCTTCATGTCGAACTCTTCGTACTTCCACTTCTGCGCCGTCGCCAGCTTCTTCACGCGCTGGCGATACAGCCCCGGAGTCAGCTCGTTCGGTGCGGTCATGGTCAGCTCGCGGCACAGCAGATTGCCTTCGGCCTGCGCCCGCAGCGCATCGAACGGCTCGCGGTCCACGCTGCCCGTCAGCATGATCTTCTGCAAGGGCTTGCGCTCGTCCTTCTTCTTGCGCACCGGCAACAAGGCGCTGTTCACCCATGCGCCATACACCGCCAGCTCGGCGGCACGTTGTGCCGTGGCGCCATACACCGCGATGCCCAGCACCTTCGGCTGCTCCTCCAGCAACAGTTGCAGCGCCTTGCGCACCACCACCTGCTGCGCGAAGGTGTCCTTCTTCTCATCCAGCATCGCCCAGGCCACCAGCGTGCCATCCGCCGCATTCGCCGCCACGGGCAACTTCGCCAGTTCTTCGGCCTTCATATCCCGGCGCTTCAGCACGCTGGCGAGCAGGTCGGCGTGCGCGATGTCCTTTGGCAGAGTCTTGTCCTTGGGCACCAGCACCAGCAGATGTGGCGCCGCGGGCAGAGTCTTGGAAACAGTCAGTTGTGCTAGCATTGCGGCCTCGAATTTAGTCAATGAATGCCGCGATTATACGGGCTACCCCATGCGCCAATACCTCGACTTGATGCAACACGTGCTGGACCACGGCACCACCAAATCCGACCGCACCGGCACCGGCACCACCAGCGTGTTCGGCTACCAGATGCGCTTCGACCTTTCGCAGGGCTTCCCGCTGGTCACCACCAAGAAGTGCCACCTGAAATCCATCATCCATGAGCTACTGTGGTTCTTGCAGGGCAGTACGAATATCAAATACCTGAAGGAAAACGGCGTCAGCATCTGGGACGAGTGGGCGGACGATAACGGCAACCTGGGGCCGGTGTATGGCAAGCAGTGGCGCTCGTGGGAAACGGTGGATGGCCGCGTGATCGACCAGATCAAGATCGCCGTCGATCAACTGAAGAACAATCCCGATTCGCGCCGCATCATCGTTTCGGCCTGGAACGTGGGCGAGCTGGACAAGATGGCGCTGGCGCCCTGCCATGCGTTCTTCCAGTTCTACGTGGCGGACGGCAAGCTCTCTTGCCAGCTCTACCAGCGCAGCGCCGACATCTTCCTCGGCGTGCCGTTCAACATCGCTTCATATGCGCTGCTGACCATGATGATGGCGCAGGTGTGCGGCCTGAAGTACGGCGACTTCGTGCACACCTTCGGCGATGCGCACCTCTATTCGAACCACATGGAACAGACCGCGCTGCAACTGTCGCGCGAGCCGCGCGCGCTGCCGACCATGAAGATCAACCCGGAGGTGAAAGACATCTTCAGCTTCAGGTTCGAGGACTTCACGCTGGAAGGCTACGACCCTCACCCTGCAATCAAGGCCCCCGTCGCTGTATGAGCGTTTCCCTGATCGTCGCCATGGCGCAGAACCGCACCATCGGCGTGAACAACACCCTGCCCTGGCGCTGCCCGGAAGACCTCAAGCATTTCAAGGCGCTGACCATGGGGCATCACATGATCATGGGACGCAAGACTTTCGATTCCATCGGCAAACCCTTGCCGGGGCGCACTACGGTGATCGTCACACGCAACACTGAATTGAAAGTGGAAGGCTGCTTAGCCGCGCACTCGCTGCCGGAAGCGATCAAGCTCTGTGCAAACGACAACGAAATCTTCATCGTCGGCGGCGCGGAGATCTACGCACAGGCATTGCCGCTGGCGGACACCTTGTACATCACCGAGATCCAGCAAGATGTGGAAGGCGACGCGCACTTCCCCGCGTTCGACCGGAACGCATGGCAGGAGACTGCACGCGAGGTGCGCAGCCAGATCGAACCGCAGCCCCTGCAATTCCACTTCGTCACCTACCAGCGACGATAGTCGACAATTTTTCCTGCAACAGCCCGCCTCATGCGGGCTGTTTTGTTTTCGCCCCTATCTTTCAACCATTTATCAGTATCCAGCCCAAGCAACACAACCATCTTTGTCGACATAAACCAAACTTTCTTGCCATTTGTCAATGTTTTGGTGCTAGCATTCGGTCGCTTTGTCGACAATCGGAGTTTTCCAGTGTTGATCCCCCATCCCCCATCCGCCACCCTGTCCGACCTGGCCACGCACAAACTGGCGCAGAGCATCGTCACCGGCGAACTGGCGCAAGGACAGAAACTGAACGAAGCCGAATTGGCAGAGCGCTTCGGCATGGGACGCGGCCCGTTGCGCGAGGCGTTGCGCCATCTGGAAGGCATGCGGCTGGTGAAACGCACCCCGAATGCCGGCGCGCGCGTGGTGGTGCTGGACCGCAAGACGCTGTCCGACCTGTATACCGTGCGTGAAGCGCTGGAAGGCATGGCCTGCCGCGTCGCCGCCGCACAGATGACGGACGACGAGATCGCCGATTTGAGCGCCCTGCTCGACAAGCACGAAAAGCAGATCGCCAAACAGGGCGGCAAGGTCTACGCCCAAAGCGAAGGGGACCTCGACTTCCATTTCCAGATCGCGCGCGGCAGCGGTAACCAGATGCTGATGGATATGCTGGGCAGCGAGCAATACCAGTTGCTGCGCATGTGCCGCTACCGCACCAGCCGCAACGCGCAGCGCACCAAACCCGCACTGAACCAGCACCGCCAGATCGTCGAAGCACTGGCGAACCGCGATGGCGAACTGGCCGAACTGCTGATGCGCCGTCACATACAAGGTGCATGGCGCAGCATCAGCGAAATGATCGATAAGGAAGAAAAGGAAGTCGCATGACCTTGCTTGGCCGTCATTCCGGCGCAGGCCGGAATCCATTGCAGTTATCAAATATGCAGTTGGGTTTTGTCCGCTACGCGGAATTGTCTTCCTTGCTGGATTTCGGCCTGCGCCGGAATGACGTGGTTTTGAGTTTAGTGGAGAAAAAATAATGAAGCAGACATCACTCACCCCCGGCAACAAACTGCGCCAGGCTGTCGCAGACAACCATCCCTTACAAGTCGTCGGCGCGGTCACCGCCTATTGCGGCATCCTGGCGCAGAAGACCGGCCACAAGGCGCTGTACCTGTCCGGCGGAGGCGTAGCTGCCTCCTCGCTCGGCATCCCCGATCTCGGCATCACCACGCTGCACGACGTGTGCGAAGACACGCGCCGCATCACCGCCGCGAGCGACCTGCCTCTGCTGGTGGATGTCGACACCGGCTGGGGCGGCGCTTTCAACATCGCGCGTGCCACGCGCGAAGTGGCGCAGGCCGGCGCGGCCGGTTTCCATATCGAAGATCAGGTGATGCAGAAACGCTGCGGCCATCGTCCCAACAAGGCCATCGTGAGCCAGAGCGAGATGGTGGATCGCGTGAAGGCGGCGGTGGATGCGCGTACCGACAGCAGCTTCGTGATCATGGCACGAACCGATGCGCTGGCCGTGGAAGGCATGACATCCGCCATCGAGCGTGCGCAAGCCTGTGTCGAAGCCGGAGCCGACATGATCTTCCCTGAAGCGATGAACACGCTGGAACAGTATGCCCAGTTCACCAAGGCCGTGAACGTGCCGGTGCTGGCCAACATCACCGAGTTCGGCGCGACCCCGCTGTTCACCACCGAACAACTGGCGGGCGTCGGCGTGCAACTGGTTCTTTACCCGCTCTCCGCCTTCCGCGCGATGAGCCAGGCGGCGCTGAATGTGTATCAACACATCCTCGCCGACGGTACACAGCAGAACGTCGTGCCTACCATGCAGACGCGCATGGACCTCTATGACTACCTCGGCTACCACGCTTACGAGCAGCAGCTCGACCGCCTGTTCGCCGAAAAAGGTGCAGATTAACCATCAAGCAAGGGAGCAAGCGATGACCGAAGAGACCACCTTACCCAAGCCGAAAAAATCCGTCGCCCTGTCCGGCACCGTCGCAGGCAACACCGCGGTGTGTACCGTAGGCCGCACCGGCAACGATCTGCACTATCGTGGTTACGACATCCTAGACTTCGCAGAACAAGCCGAGTTCGAGGAGATCGCGCATCTGCTGATCCACGGCACGCTACCCAATGCTGCACAACTCAAAGCCTACAAAGCAAAACTGCGAACACTGCGCGGCCTGCCGCCTGCACTGAAACAGGCACTGGAAGCGCTGCCTGCCAGAGCACACCCGATGGATGTGATGCGGACCGGCTGCTCGGTGCTGGGTACGCTGGAACAGGAAGCCGAAAAGCACGACCCGGCGCAGACCAAAGAGATACTGGATCGCCTGATGGCCAGCTTCGGTTCCATGCTGGTGTACTGGTATCACTACAGTCACAACGGAAAACGCATCGAGGTCGAGACCGATGACGATTCCATCGGCGGTCACTTCCTGCATCTGCTGCACGGCAAGCCAGCCAAGTCCTCCTGGGTACGCGCGATGCACACCTCGCTGATCCTGTATGCCGAACATGAGTTCAACGCCTCCACCTTCACCGCACGCGTGATCGCGGGCACCAACTCCGACATCTACTCCTGTATCACCGGCGCCATCGGCGCACTGCGCGGACCGAAACACGGCGGCGCGAACGAAGAAGCGTTCCGCATCCAGAGCCGTTACCAGAGCGCGGACGAAGCCGAGGCCGACATCCGCGAACGCGTGGGCCGCAAGGAGATCGTGATCGGCTTCGGCCATCCGGTGTACACCATCTCCGATCCGCGCAACGTGGTAATCAAGCGCGTGGCGAAACAACTCTCGGATGAGAACGGCAACACGTTGATGTACGACATCGCCGACAGACTGGAAACCGTGATGTGGGACCTGAAGAAGATGTTCCCCAACCTCGACTGGTTCTCCGCCGTGTCCTACAACCAGATGGGCGTGCCCACCGAGATGTTTACCCCGCTGTTCGTCATCGCCCGCGTCACCGGCTGGGGCGCGCATGTGATGGAACAGCGCGCCGACGGCAAGATCATCCGCCCGAGCGCGAACTATGTCGGGCCGGAGAACCTGAAGTGGGTTCCTCTGGCTGAGCGCGGCTGAGAAAGGCATCATGAACAGTAAATACCGTAAACCTCTGGCCGGAACCAAACTGGACTACTTCGATACGCAGGCCGCCGTCGAAGCCATCCAGCCAGGCGCTTATGCCAAGCTGCCCTACACTTCCAAGGTGCTGGCCGAACAACTGGTGCGCCGCTGCGAACCGGATGAACTGACCGACGCGCTGAAGCAACTGATCGAACGCAAGCGCGACCTGGATTTCCCCTGGTATCCCGCGCGTGTGGTGTGCCACGACATCTTGGGGCAAACCGCACTCGTTGACCTCGCCGGTCTGCGCGATGCCATTGCCGATCAGGGCGGCGACCCCGCACTGGTCAACCCGGTGGTGCCGACTCAATTGATCGTCGATCACTCGCTGGCCGTGGAAGCACCCGGTTTCGACAAGGATGCCTTCCGCAAGAACCGCGAGATCGAAGACCGCCGCAACGAAGACCGCTTCCACTTCATCGAGTGGACCAAGACCGCGTTCAAGAACGTGGACGTGATCCCCGCTGGCAACGGCATCATGCACCAGATCAATCTGGAGAAGATGTCACCAGTGATCCAGGCGCGCGACGGTGTGGCCTTCCCCGATACCTGCGTGGGTACCGACTCGCACACCCCGCACGTTGATGCGCTCGGCGTGATCGCCATCGGTGTCGGCGGACTGGAAGCCGAGACCGTCATGCTGGGCCTGCCTTCCATGATGCGCCTGCCGGACATCGTCGGCGTGAAGCTGGTCGGCAAGCGTCAGCCCGGCATCACCGCCACCGACATCGTGCTGGCGCTGACCGAATTCCTGCGCAAGGAAAAAGTGGTCGGCGCCTGGGTCGAATTCTTCGGCGCAGGTGCGGACAGCCTCTCCATCGGCGACCGCGCCACCATCTCCAACATGTGCCCGGAATACGGCGCAACGGCGGCGATGTTCTACATCGACAGCCAGACCATCGATTACCTGAAGCTGACCGGCCGCGAGCCCGAGCAGGTCGCGCTGGTAGAGAACTACGCGAAGACCACCGGTCTGTGGGCGGACCAGATGGTTGCCGCCGAATACGAACGTGTGCTGGAATTCGATCTGTCCAGCGTGGTGCGCAACATGGCAGGCCCCTCCAACCCGCACCGCCGCCTGCCGACCTCCGCGTTGCACGAGCGCGGCATCGCCGACGAAGCCAAGCTGGCAGCAGGCAAGGCCGAAGAAGCGCAAGGACTGATGCCGGATGGCGCGGTCATAATCGCGGCCATCACGTCCTGCACCAACACCTCCAACCCGCGCAACGTGGTCGCCGCCGCCTTGCTGGCGAAGAAAGCCAACACACTGGGTCTGCTGCGCAAGCCCTGGGTCAAGACTTCCTTTGCGCCCGGCTCCAAGGTTGCCGAGCTGTACCTGAAAGAAGCGGGCCTGCTGACAGAACTGGAGAAACTCGGCTTCGGCATCGTCGGCTTCGCCTGCACCACCTGCAACGGCATGTCCGGCGCACTCGATCCCAAGATCCAGCAGGAAATCATAGACCGCGACCTGTACGCCACCGCTGTGCTGTCCGGCAACCGCAACTTCGATGGCCGCATCCATCCGTATGCGAAACAGGCTTTCCTCGCTTCGCCGCCGCTGGTGGTCGCTTACGCCATCGCGGGTACGGTGCGCTTCGACATCGAGCAGGATGCGCTGGGCACGGACCAATCCGGCAAGCCGGTCACGCTGAAAGACATCTGGCCCACCGACGAAGAGATCGACGCCATCGTCGCATCCAGCGTGAAGCCGGAACAGTTCAAGCAGATCTACAACCCGATGTTCGATCTGGGCGTGATCGAAGCGGCGAAGAGCCCGCTCTACGACTGGCGTCCGCAGTCCACCTACATCCGTCGTCCGCCGTATTGGGAAGGCGCACTGGCAGGCGTTCGCACAATGAAAGGCATGCGTCCGCTCGCCGTGCTGCCGGACAACATCACCACCGACCACTTGTCGCCTTCCAACGCGATCCTGCTCGACTCGGCCGCCGGTGAATACCTGGCGAAGATGGCCCTGCCGGAAGAGGACTTCAACTCCTACGCGACGCATCGCGGCGACCACCTCACCGCGCAACGCGCCACCTTCGCCAACCCGCAACTGGTCAACGAGATGGCCGTGGTCAACGGCGAGGTGAAGAAAGGCTCACTCGCCCGCGTCGAGCCGGACGGCAAGGTGATGCGCATGTGGGAAGCCATCGAGACCTACATGGGACGCAAGCAGAACCTGATCATCATCGCGGGCGCCGACTACGGCCAAGGCTCGTCGCGTGACTGGGCCGCCAAGGGCGTACGTCTGGCCGGTGTGGAAGCCATCGTGGCGGAAGGTTTCGAGCGCATCCACCGCACCAACCTGGTCGGCATGGGCGTGCTGCCGCTGGAGTTCAAGGCGGGCGATACGCGCAAGGCTTACGCCATCGACGGCACCGAGACTTTCGATGTGGAAGGCAGCATCGCACCGCGCGCCGCGCTGACCGTAGTGATGCACCGCAAGAATGGCGAGACCGTGCGCATCCCCGTCACCTGCCGACTGGATACCGCAGCGGAAGTGCGCGTGTATCAGGCGGGCGGTGTGTTGCAACGCTTTGCGCAGGACTTCCTCGAAGGCGCGGCATGATGAGCAATACACCGCAAATCAAAATCCCCGCCACGTATATGCGTGGCGGCACCTCCAAGGGGGTGTTCTTCCGGCTGGAAGATTTGCCGCAGGCGGCACAGGTGCCGGGCAAGGCGCGCGACAAGTTGTTCCAGCGCGTGATCGGCAGCCCCGACCCCTATGCCGCGCAGATCGACGGCATGGGCGGCGCGACTTCCAGCACCAGCAAGTGCGTGATCCTGTCGCAGAGCACACGCCCCGGTCATGACGTGGATTACCTCTACGGCCAGGTCTCCATCGACAAGGACTTCGTCGACTGGAGCGGCAACTGCGGCAACCTGTCCACGGGCGCAGGCGCTTTCGCGATCCATGCCGGATACATCGACGCGGCACGTCTGAAAGATGGCGTCTGCACCGTGCGCATCTGGCAGGCCAACATCAGCAAGACCATCATCGCCCATGTACCGGTCAGCAACGGCCAGGTGCAGGAGACCGGCGATTTCGAGCTGGACGGCGTGACCTTCCCGGCAGCGGAGATCGTGCTGGATTTCATGGACCCGTCCGACGAGGGCGAAGAAGGCGGCAGCCTGTTCCCCACCGGCAATCTGGTCGATCAGCTGGATGTCCCTGGCGTCGGCAGCTTCTCCGCCACCATGATCACCTCCGGTATCCCGACCGTGTTCGTGAATGCAAAGGATATCGGTTACACCGGCACCGAACTGCGCGAAGCCATCAACACCGACCCGGCCGCACTGGCGCGGTTCGAGAAGATCCGCGTGGCGGGCGCATTGCGCATGGGGCTGATCAAGACCCCCGAAGAAGCCGCAACCCGCCAGCACACGCCCAAGGTCGCCTTCGTCGCGCCACCGGTCGACCATGCATCTTCGAGTGGCAAGACCATCCGCGCGGATGAGATCGACCTGCTGGTGCGTGCGCTGTCGATGGGCAAGCTGCACCATGCCATGATGGGCACGGCGGCAGTGGCCATCGGCACCGCAGCGGCGATCCCCGGCACGCTGGTGAATCTGGCCGCAGGCGGCGGTGCGCGCGATGTGGTGAAGTTCGGGCATCCCTCGGGTACATTGCGGGTCGGGGCTGCCGCCAGCCAAAACGGCGGCGAGTGGAAGGTGGAGAAAGTGACGATGAGCCGTAGCGCGCGCGTGCTGATGGAAGGCTGGGTACGCGTGCCCGGCGATTGTTTTTGATCCGCCGTCATTCCGGCGCAGGCCGGAATCCAGCGTATTTATTCAACATGCCGTTTAGCTTTTGTCTTGCTTTGCAAGTGATCGTTTGATTGACTGGATTCCGGCCTGCGCCGGAATGACAAAACAAAGGGAGGAGTCAGACATGAGTTACCAAGCCGAATACCAACGTTCGATGCAGGACCCCGAGGGCTTCTGGCGTGACCAGGCAAAACAGTTGGAGTGGTACAAGTTCCCGCAGCAGATTCTGAGCAAGGATGCCGACGGCATCGGCCACTGGTTCGCCGACGGCGAGATGAACACCGCCTACATGGCGCTCGACCATCATGTGAAGAACGGGCGCGGCAACCAGACTGCGATCATCTACGACTCCCCCGTTACCAACACGAAGGCGAAGATCAGCTACGCCGAGCTGACCGACCAGGTCGCGCGCACGGCGGGCATGCTGGCCGACCTCGGCGTGGTCAAGGGCGACCGCGTCATCATCTACATGCCGATGATCCCCGAAGCCGTGGTCGCCATGCTGGCGGTGGCCCGGCTGGGCGCGATCCACTCGGTGGTGTTCGGCGGTTTTGCGCCGCCGGAACTTGCGGTGCGCATCGACGATGCCACGCCCAAGGTCATCATGACCGCCTCCTGCGGCATCGAGGTGAAGAAAGTCATCGAGTACAAGCCGCTGGTGGACAAGGCCATCGAACTGGCCAAGCACAAACCGCAATGCTGCGTGCTGCTGCAACGCCCGCAGGCGACGGCGAGCATGATCGCCGGGCGCGACCACGACTGGGCGTCCCTGCTGGCAAAAGCCAAACCGATCGGCTGCACACCGGTGAAGGGCAGCGACCCGCTCTACATCCTCTACACCTCGGGCACCACCGGCAAACCGAAAGGCGTGGTGCGAGAGAACGGCGGCCATGCGGTGGCGCTCAACTACAGCATGAAGGCTATCTACAACGTGGAAGCGGGCGATGTGTTCTGGGCCGCGTCGGACGTGGGCTGGGTGGTCGGCCACTCCTACATCGTGTACGGCCCGCTGCTACACGGCTGCACCACCATCGTGTATGAAGGCAAACCCATCATGACGCCGGATGCGGGTGCGCTGTGGCGCATCATCTCCGAGTACAAGGTGAAGTCGTTCTTCACCGCACCGACCGCCTTCCGCGCGGTGAAGAAGGAAGACCCCGAAGCCTTGCTGATGAAGCCCTATGACCTGAGTTGCCTGCAAGTCATCTTCTCGGCCGGCGAGCGGCTCGATCCACCGACGCAGGAATGGCTGACCGACAAGAGTGGCAAGACCGTGGTGGACCACTGGTGGCAGACCGAGACCGGCTGGGGCATCACCGCCAACCTGTGGGGCGTGGAACCCAAACCGGTGAAGCTCGGCTCCTCCACCCTGCCGACGCCGGGCTTCGACGTGCGCATCCTGGACGAGAACGGCAAACAACTGGCGCGCAACGAGCAAGGCTACATCGCCATCAAGCTGCCGCTGCCGCCCAGCTGCATGAACCGCGTGTGGGGCGACGACAACAAGTTCCGCGACAGCTATCTGCAATTCCTGCCCGGCTACTACACCACCGGCGACGGCGGCTACATCGACGACGAAGGCTACGTGTTCGTGATGGGCCGCGTGGACGACGTCATCAACGTCGCAGGCCACCGCCTCTCCACCGGCGAGATCGAGGAAGTCGTGGCTGGACACCCGGCCGTGGCCGAGTGCGCCGTGATTGCGCGCGACGACGAGTTGAAGGGGCAGATACCGATGGGGCTGGTGGTGCTGAAATCCGGCGTCAGCGTGGACGAAACACAGCTGGGACAGGAACTGGTCAAACGCATCCGCGACAACATCGGCGCCATCGCCTGCTACAAGGACACGGTGATATTGAAACGCCTGCCCAAGACCCGCTCCGGCAAGACACTGCGCAAGACATTGAACGGCATCGTCAACGGCAAGCCTTATAACGTGCCATCGACTATCGACGATCCGGGGGTGATCAACGAGATCATTGAGACGTTGCGCGGGAAGAAGATGATTGGCGAGTTGAAGGAAAAAACCCGCTACTCGATGTAGTGGCGGCTAAGGCGTCATGGCGGATTGTCGGCCAAAGTGGACGATGTACTGAGCACAGCCTTGCGTCTGGCTTACACCGAACTCTGAGCATCCAATCTTCTGGTGCTTTAGAAAGGCATATACATTTTTTTCTATTGAATAGCCGCAATCTCGCACATAGAATTCGGATCCCGAAATTCAATTGGATGTGAAAATAATGAAAACAATATTGTCTTTGATGCTTCTTCTCGCTGCTCAATCCGCCTTTGCGGGTAATGGTGGACAGCAAGTAATCAACGAGGCTCACAAACGAGGTTTGAAGGGATGCGACCAAGCAATTAACCAGAAATTCGAGTACGACAATTTTTCCCGCATCGAAACGCATCTTGCGAATGACAACCTTAGCGGTGTCGATGGTGAAGGGAACCGTACCAAACCTACCGTTGTTCTTTTTGACGCAAGCGAAGAAGGCAGCACTTATACTTCAATGAAGTCTTGGATGATCAAAAAGACGGGTAAACAGTGTGTAATTACCATGTTTTTTGAGATGAGAGCTTACCCAAACATTAGCTGCAGACAAATGGTGGCGGATAATTCTTTAGTAATAAATGAACAAACTGGAAGCGTGATTTGGACAAAGGAGAGTTGGAATAAGGAGGCCGAGTCTTCAATAAAACTGCTCTCCATGGGGAATGGGTGTGCTCAGCTTCACACTCCTAATGGCTTGACGACCAACTATTACGATAAAGACTAAGGGGTCGTACGTCAGATAACCATGGAAGGGCAGTAGCCCTTCCATGGAGCCCACAGGTGCAGCTTCACAATACTTTTCGCATCCGCCACGTTTCATTTTGAAGCAACGTGTAATCGGGGTCAGGCTGCATTACGACATCCCCAACTACTGCACCGTGAACGCCGCCTGGATATCACGCGTCGTTGCACCGCTTGCGATGAGTGCGCGCACGACCAAATCCAGTGAAACAGAAGGATCGCCCGCTTCGATCTTTGCTATGCGGGACTGGCTGGATTTCATGCGCTGCGCGAGATCGGTTTGCGACAGTTTGCGTTTGATACGCGATTTTTTCACTGCGTTGACCAACGAGAGTTTCAGCGCAACCAGTTTTGCTTCCTCATCGCTTAATTGCAGAAAGTCCTCGGTATTCCCGACTTCCCAGCCAGCCGCCTTCAGGCGCTCTAATTTATTAGTTTTCATCTCATCATCCTCCTGTCAGATCGACTTGTAGTGCTTCAGTCTCGCCTTGCAAACATCGATCACCTGTTGCGGCGTTTGTCTGGTCGTCTTGGCAAACACATCAAGGATCACGATGGCTACCGCATCCACGTAATACACGATGCGCCAGGTTCGATTCTCGTCGGGGATTCGCAATTCATTGCATCCTCGACCGATACTGGGCATTGGCCTTGAGTGCGGCAGCGATATATTGATACCAGCTTGTAGCTGGCGCAGATAAATACCTGCCTCGATTCGCGCAGCCGCAGAAAATGGCGGCGTTTTGACTTCGCCATGCAGCCATACCAGCGGTTTATGCTGTTTGCTCATGGCGTTCAGTCTATGTCGGAACTGACATATTCGCAAGGCGTTTCTTGGCGAATGGTCTGGGGCGTTGCTTGCCTGGAAACAGCCGTAAATATCTCAGCATCCGATATGCAAAGGACAGTCTCACTTGGCCCCTATCGGTATAATCGCGCCGCCATGTCAACTCCCCTTTCCACCCTCGAACTCCTCGCCCCCGCCAAGACCGTCGCCATCGCCCGCGAGGCGATCTCGCACGGGGCGGATGCGGTTTATATCGGCGGCCCTTCATTCGGCGCGCGCGACAAGGCTGGCAACAGCCTGGCCGACATCGCAGAGCTGGTGCGTTATGCGCATCGTTTCCACGCCAAGGTCTATGTCACGCTGAACACCATCCTGCACGATGCCGAGCTGGAGCCTGCACGCAGGCTTGCGCAGGACTGCTACGACATCGGTGTGGATGCGCTCATCGTGCAGGACATGGGGTTGCTGCAACTCGACCTGCCACCCATCGACCTGCATGCCTCCACGCAATGCGACATCCGCACGCCGGAGAAGGCGAAGTTCCTCGCCGATGTCGGTTTCTCGCAACTGGTGCTGGCGCGCGAGCTGACCATCGAGGAGATCATCAAGGTGCGCGCGGCGGTGCCCAACGACACGGTGATCGAACACTTCATCCACGGCGCGTTGTGCGTGGCCTACTCGGGGCAGTGCAACATCAGCCATGCGCACACCGGGCGCAGCGCGAACCGCGGCGATTGCTCGCAAGCCTGCCGCCTGCCCTACACGCTGGAAGATGAACAGGGACGCGTCGTTGCGTTCGAGAAACATCTGCTGTCGGTAAAGGACAACAACCAGACGCAAAACCTGCGCGCGCTGGTCAAGGCCGGCGTGCGCAGCTTCAAGATCGAGGGGCGCTACAAGGATGCGCCGTATGTAAAGAACATCACCGGCCATTACCGCCGCCTGCTGGACGAGATCCTGGAGAACCGCCACGACCTGCATGCGGCTTCCAGCGGCACCACGAAACTGTTCTTCACACCGGATCCGGACAAGACCTTCCATCGCGGTGCGACCGACTATTTCGCCAACGGCCGCCAGATCGACATCGGCGCGTTCGATGCGCCCAGCTTCGTCGGCCTGCCGTTGGGCAGCATCAGCAAGCTCGGGCCGGACTGGTTCGAGATCGAGACCACCGAACAGCTTTCGAACGGCGACGGCCTCAACTACCAGCACAAGCGCGAGACGCGCGGCTTGCGCGCAAACACAGTGAAGCAGGTGGGCGCGGCATGGCGCGTGTGGCCGAACGAGAAGATGGCTGAACTGACTGGATTGCGCGTCGGCCTCACCATCAATCGCAACAGCGACCACGCTTGGGAGATGGCGCTCAGCAAGAAGTCGGCGGAGCGCAAGATCGGCGTGCACGCCACGCTGGCGGAAACCGCGACGGGTTACACGCTGACCTTGCACGACGAGGACGACATCGAAGTCAGCGCGAGCGCCGACTTCGACAAGCAACCCGCGAAGCAACCGGAAGAAGCAGAGGACGCCGTACGTGCGCAGCTCGCACGCATGGGCAATACCGACTTCGAACTGGAAGATGCGGACGTGCACTGGTCACAACCGCAGTTCATCCCCTCTTCGCTGCTCAACACCTTGCGCCGCGATGCCGTGGAAAAGCTGGAGGCCGCGCGCCTGGCTGCGTATGTGCCGCTGCCGCGCAAGGCGGCGGTGCAACCGCCTGCCACCTATCCGGAAGAAACGCTCTCCTTCCTCGCCAATGTGTACAACAGCGCCGCGCGCGACTTCTACGCGCAGCACGGCGTGAAGCTGATCGCCGCCGCCTACGAGGCGCACGAGGAAGCGGGCGAAGTGCCGCTGATGATCACGCGCCACTGCATCCGCTATTCGCTGAGCCTGTGCCCGAAACAGGCCAGGGGCGTGATCGGTGTACAAGGCCAGGTGCGCGCCGAGCCGATGACGCTGGTCAACGGCAGCGAGCGCCTGCGTCTGGAATTCGATTGCCGCAAGTGCGAGATGCACGTGATGGGCAAGGCGAAGAAGCACATCCTTAAATCACCTCCGCCTTCCATTATCCCGCTCACCTTCCACAAGCAACGGCCGTCCGCCTGACCGTGACGAGCATGCGGGTCCGGCATGTTCCCTGTCGCCAAAGCGAAGTTGAATCAAGGAATTCCTGCGCTATTCGCGGCACGAAAGCCGTACTTTTCAACTATCCTTGCCCCTCGCCCTGAATAAAGTAAAGCAATGAACGCCACCACCGAGCAGAACACTTCCGAGACGACCTTCCTGGGACTGGCCCCTTTCCTGCGCGCCAGCGTCTCCGGACAAGACCTGAAACCCTATGCCGAAGCCCTGCTCGCCGAAGCGCAGCAGAAGCAGACCGACGGCCCGTTGTGGATGAACCTGTCGGTCGCCATGCAGTGCATCGGCCAGCGCGACATCGGCCTGTCCATCCAGGCCATGGCGCTGGAGCAACAGCGCATCTACCGTCTACCGGCGATGCAGCAGCCTGTCCTCACGCGTTTGCTGGTACTGATGGCACCCGGCGACATCGCGGCCAACACGCCCATCGACTGCCTGCTGGAACGCACGGACGTGGACCTGATCCTGTATTACGTGAGCCAGCCAGACCCGCTCGCATTGCCCATCCCCGAACACGATGCGGTACTGGTCGCCATCAGCGAATCGGATGCCAACCGCGCCACACTGCTCGCTCTGGAAGAAAAGTTGCATGACTGGCCGAAACCGGTCATCAACCAGCCGAAGCACATCCCCTGCGTCGGTCGCGATGCGGCCAGCGAACTGCTGCGGGATGTAGCCGGTATCGAGATGCCGCCTACACTGCGCTGTGGACGCGAAGTGTTGCAGGCGATCGCCGCAGGCCAGACCACGCTCGCCGCGAACTTCCCCGGCAACGACTATCCGATCATCGTGCGCCCCTACGACTCGCAAGCGGGACGCGATCTGGCGCGCATCGCCTCGGCGCAAGAACTGGCGGCGTATCTTGCCAAGGTACAGGCAAGCGATCTCTTCATCGCGCGTTTCGTCGACTACAGCGGCGACGACGGCCTGTTCCGCAAATTCCGCATCGCGCTCATAGCCGGCCAGCCCTACGCCTGCCACATGGCCGTGTCCGGCAACTGGATGATCCACTACCTCAACGCGGGCATGTACGAGGACGCGAACAAACGCGCCGAGGAACTCGCCTTCATGGAACACTTCGACGACTTCGCGCAACGCCATCGCAATGCGCTGGACGAGATATACCGCCGCACGGGTCTGGACTATCTGCTCATCGACGGCGCCGAGACGCGCGACGGCAAGCTGCTCATCTTCGAGATCGACCACACCATGGTCGTGCACGCGATGGACCCGGAAGAACTGTTCCCCTACAAACAGCAGCACATCGCCAAGGCGCGCGATGCCTTCCGCGCCTATCTGCAACGCCTGACCGCGAGCCGCGATGCCTAAGCCCAGCAACCGGCTGAACTTCTCCGGCGGACCGGGTGCGCTGCCCGAGACAGTGCTGCAACAAGTACAGCAGGCCATCATCGCCGTGCCGGAAGTGGGACTTTCCATCCTCGGCATCAGCCATCGTTCCGACTGGTTCTCTGCCGTCGTGCAGGAACTGGAAGACAACATCCGCACCCTGCTAGGTTTATCCAAGGACTACCACGTGCTGTTCCTGCAAGGCGGCGCGACCCAGCAGTTCTCCATGATCCCGATGACGCTGTTGCGCGGCAAAAAAACGCCTGCGGAATATCTGCACACCGGCTACTGGAGCGGCAAGGCGCTGGCCGAAGCCAGACGCGAAGGCCCGATACGCGTGTTGTGGAGCGGCGAGTCCGGGAATTTCAGCCGCCTGCCGACCGATGCGGAACTCGACTACTCGCCGGACGCGCCCTATCTGCACTACATCTCCAACGAGACCGTGGAAGGCCTGCAGTTCCAGCGCGTGCTCGGCCGCGACGATGTGCCGCGCGTGTGCGACATGTCGTCCGACTTCCTGTCGCGCCCCTGCGCTGCGGATCGCTACGCCATGATCTACGCGCATGCGCAAAAGAACATCGGCCCAGCAGGCGTGACCGTGGTCGTACTGCGCGACGAGATACTGAAGGACGCACCGGACGACCTGCCCGGCTTCCTCGATTACCGCAGCCACATCAAAGCCCACTCCATCTTCAACACCCCGCCGGTGTTCTCCATCTACGTGGTGCTGCTGGTGACACGCTGGCTATTGAACGAAGTAGGCGGACTAGAGAACATGGCCGCGCTCAACAGCAGCAAAGCCGAACTGCTCTACCGCACGCTGGACCAGAGCAACAACTTCTACCGCGGCCACGCCGCCATCGCCGACCGCTCGCAAATGAACGTCTCATTCAACCTGCCCAGCAAGGAGTTGGAACAACGCTTCCTGCAAGAATCTTCCGCAGCAGGCTTCTCCGGCCTAGCCGGACACCGCTCCATCGGCGGCATACGCGCTTCGCTCTATAACGGCTTGACGCTGTCGGCGGCGGAAGAGATGGCCGGATTCATGGCGGAATTCAGGGAGGCGAACGGCTGATCGTCGCCCGGAAACACGCATTTCATCCTTGCATATTGAAAGACGAAATTTAAATATGCAGAACACATCCGGCGTTATCATTGCTGCGCCGGAAGGTCATAACCTCCCTCCTCATCCATCCGGATATTCATTTTGCCGATACCGGCAAAGTCTCTATACTCCGGCCCACGCAATGCAACATTTCCATCGATAGTGGATACAGGGAGTCATTCATGAAAACTTATCTTATGGGTTTGCTTACCGCTGCGATGATGCTGACCGGGGCAACCGTATTTGCAGCCGGCGAAGAGGGCAGCGGGCATAGCAGCACAGCCACCAAGCTGGACGTTGAAGAGTTGAAGCCGGTTACTGAGGAAGCAGCGGATAAGCCCACACCGGAAATGAAACCCGCCAAGCCCTACAAACGCAGCACATCGAACAAGCCGCGTGCCAAGGATCTGGATTTCAGGCACTGCCTGGAACTGACAGACAACGCCGAGATCGCGCGATGTGCGCAGGAATAACAAGCTCGCACTGGCAGGAAAAACCACCGCGCAGTCAGGGAAGGTCTGATTAAGTCCGAAAGCCATGGTTCGATACATTTTCCGTTCGTCCCGATAACCAGCCACTTGCCAGCTTGCTGGCTTAGTGGATTGGCTAGTAGTTTCATCAGTGCCGCGCTTGCGCGGTGTATCGAGGGAGCGAACGGAAAACGAGCTTGCGAGTTTCGCTTAAATACTCACCACGAACGGACTTAATCAGACCTTCCCTGGCTTCGCACCTAATGCGCGCCGTGAAGTTAGCGGCACGCATCAATGATCCGCATCGAACAATATGACCAAACTCAAACTGCACTGGCAGATCCTCATCGCCCTTTTGCTGGCCGCCATCGCCGGCTCTGTCGCGGGTACTGACGCCACACTGTTCGGCGTGCGCTGGTACGCGGTGTTCGATTTCATCGGCACGCTGTTCCTCAATGCATTGAAGATGCTGATCGTGCCGCTGGTAGTGTCGTCCATCATCGTCGGCATCGCGGGCATCGGCGGGGGCGGCGCGTTCGGGCGGCTGGGCGCAAAAACGCTGATCTATTACGCGACCACCAGCCTGTTGGCCATCCTGATCGGCCTCGCCATCGTGAACATGACCGCGCCCGGCATCATCGACGGCCAACCGGCGAAGGAACGACTCGGCATGGCGCAGGTGAACGAGGAAGTGGTCGCCAGCATGGAAGGCAAAGGTGCGGGCGATCTGGTCGGCATCTTCCTGCGCATGGTGCCGACCAACATCGTGTCGGCGGCGGCGGACGGGCAGATGCTGGGGCTGATCTTCTTCAGCCTGCTGTTCGGCTTCTTCATGACCAAGATCGAGGAGCCCTATGCCGAAAGTCAGTACAAACTCTGGAACGGCATCTTCCAGGTGATGATGAAGATCACCGACTGGGTGATGAAGTTCGCACCCATCGGCGTGTTCGGGCTGGTAGCCAAGGTGGTGGCGGGCACCGGCTTCGCCGCCATCGCACCGCTGGCCTGGTTCTTCTTCAGCGTGCTGGCCGGGCTGGCGATACATTCCCTGCTGGTGCTGCCCGCCCTGCTGTATTTCGTAGGCGGCGTGAGCCCGCTGCGCCATTACCGCGCCATGGCTCCCGCCCTGCTCACCGCTTTCTCCACCAGTTCTTCCGCCGCCACCCTGCCGCTGACCATGGAATGCGTGGAGAAACGCGCGGGCGTGTCCAACCGCACCAGCAGCTTCGTGCTGCCGCTGGGCGCGACGGTGAACATGGACGGTACCGCGCTGTACGAATGCGTGGCGGCGATGTTCATCGCGCAGGCTTACGGCATCGAACTGGGCTTCGTACAGCAGTTCACCGTCGTGCTGCTCGCGCTGGTCACCTCCATCGGCGTGGCGGCCATCCCCTCCGCCAGCCTGGTCGCCATCGCCATCATCCTGGGTGCCATCGGCCTGCCGCTGGAGGCCATCGGCCTCATCCTAGCGGTGGATCGCGTGCTGGATATGTGCCGCACGTCGGTGAATGTCTTCAGCGATTCATGCGGGGCGGTTATCATCGCGCGTCTGGATGGCGAGGAGAACGTGTTGCCCGACACGCCTCCGTCCGCAGCCAAAGGTTAATAATCAGCAAGTTGTTCTAATCAGGAGTCTCCGTTGAGCGTCAATTACGATGAGTCGTCATTCAAGGTGCTGCGCGGCCTGGACCCCGTGCGCCAGCGCCCCGGCATGTACACCACGCTGGACAATCCCAACCACATCATCGCCGAGGTGGTGGACAACGCCTGCGACGAGGCGCTGGCCGGTTTCTGCAAGAACATCGTCGTCACCGCACACATCGACGGTTCGGTGACGGTATCGGACGACGGGCGCGGCATCCCGGTCGGCCTGCATCCGGAGGAAAAGAAGTCCGTGGTCGAGGTCGCCTACACCGTGCTGCACGCGGGCGGCAAGTTCGACAAGGAGAAAGGCGGCGCCTACCAGTTCTCCGGCGGCCTGCACGGCGTGGGTGTGGCGGTGACCAATGCATTGTCCACCGCGCTCGAGGTCACCGTGTTCCGCGACGGCGGCGAACACCATCTTCGATTCGAACACGGCGTCGCGAAGCAGCCGCTGGCGCGCGTGGGCGAATGTCCCAAGCGCAAGACCGGCACCACGGTGCGCGCCTGGCCGGACGGAAAATATTTCGATGCACCCAACGTCAACCTGGTGCAACTGGAACGCGCGCTGCGCTCCAAGGCGGTGCTGCTGCCGGGTGTGACCGTCACGCTGCTGATCGAGAAGAGCGGCGAGAAGAAGGAGTGGAACTATCCCGATGGCCTGCGCGGCTACCTGACGCAGGCGCTGGACGCGCAGGAAGACGGCGGCGCATTGATCGCGCCGGTGTTCTCCGGCGAGCGCTACGTCGGCAAGAACGACGACAACTATGCCGAAGGCGAAGGCGCGAGCTGGGCACTGGCGTGGACCGAGGAAGGCGCGATCACGCGCGAGTCCTATGTGAACCTGATCCCGACCTGGAACGGCGGCACGCACGATTCCGGCCTGCGCGACGCGATGTTCAACGCGGTAAAGAGCTTCATCGAACTGCACGGCATGCTGCCCAAGGGTGTGAAGCTGACTTCGGACGACGTCGCCAACCGCGCCAGCTTCGTGCTGTCCGCCAAGGTGCTCGACCCTTCCTTCCAGGGCCAGACCAAAGACAGGCTGGTGTCGCGCACCGCGCTGAAACTCGTCTCGACCATGGTCACCGATCCACTGCTGCTGTGGCTGAACGAACACGTCGATTACGGCAAGCGCATCGCCGAAGTAGTGATCAAGCAGGCGCAGAGCCGCATGAAATCGGCGCAGAAGGTGGAGAAGAAGAAAGGCTCCGCAGTCGCCGTGCTGCCGGGCAAGCTGACCGACGCGGCCGACTTCAACCCGGAGCGCAACGAGCTGTTCCTGGTCGAGGGCGACTCCGCAGGCGGCTCGGCCAAGCAGGGCCGCAACAAGGAGTTCCAGGCCATTCTGCCGTTGCGCGGCAAGGTGCTCAACACTTTCGAGGTGGATCGCAACCGCCTGTTCGCCAATGCCGAGGTGCATGACATCGCGGTGGCCATCGGCGTCGATCCGCACGACCTGACCGACGACGTCGATCTGTCCGGCCTGCGTTACAAAGGCATCTACATCATGGCCGACGCGGACGTGGACGGTTCGCACATCGCCACGCTGCTGCTGACCTTGTTCTTCCGCCACTTCCCGCGACTGGTCGCCGACGGCCACATCTTCCTCGCGCAGCCGCCGTTGTTCCGCGTCGATGTGCCCGCGCAAGGCAAGAAGCCGATGCGCAAGATCTACGCCCTGAACGAGGACGAGCTGACTTCCATCGAAGACCGTCTGCGCAAGGACAAGGTGCGCGAAGGGTCATGGAGCATCTCGCGCTTCAAAGGTCTGGGCGAGATGAATCCGGAACAGTTGTGGGACACCACCATGAACCCGGACACACGGCGCGCGCTGTGCGTGGCGCTGGATGCGGCTAGCAAGGACGACACGCACCGCATCATGAACATGCTGATGGGCAAACAGGAGTCGGGCGCGCGCCGCGCCTGGCTGGAATATCACGGAAACGAGGTCACAGGCGATGTCTGATCTTTTCGAAGAAGAAGGCGCACAGCCGGAAGAAGCAATGCAACAGGAAGCAGCGGCAGGCGACGGCGGCGGCAACGCACGCCAGTTCGCCCCGCTGCCCCCGCCGCCGGACGGCGACTCGGTGCCGCTGGCACAGTACGCGGAACGCGCCTATCTGGAATACGCGGTATCGGTGGTCAAGGGCCGCGCCCTGCCCGACGTGTGCGACGGCCAGAAGCCGGTGCAGCGCCGCATCCTGTATGCGATGCGCGAGATGGGGCTGGCGCACGACCGCAAGCACGTGAAGTCCGCACGCGTGGTGGGCGAGGTGCTGGGCAAGTTCCACCCGCACGGCGACTCGTCCGCGTACGAGGCGATGGTGCGACTGGCGCAGGGCTTCTCCATGCGCTATCCGCTGGTGGACGGCCAGGGCAATTTCGGTTCGCGCGACGGCGACAACGCCGCCGCGATGCGCTACACCGAAGCGCGTTTGACGCCTATCGCCGACCTGCTGCTGTCCGAACTGGACATGGGCACGGTGGACATGCAGCCGAACTACGACGGCCACTTCGACGAACCGGCCATGCTGCCGGCGCGCCTGCCCATGGTGCTGCTCAACGGCGCATCCGGCATCGCGGTCGGTATGGCGACCGAGATCCCCTCGCACAACCTGCGCGAGATCGGCACCGCCGCCGCCATCTGTGTACGCGATCCGAAATGTTCCGACGAGGAATTGCTGGCCTCGATCAGCGGCCCCGACTTGCCCAGCGGCGGACAGATCATCTCCTCGCCGCGCGAGATCGCCGAGTGTTACCGCAGCGGTCGCGGCTCGCTCAAGATGCGCGCGCGCTGGAAGATCGAAGAACTGGCGCGCGGCCAGTGGCGCGTGGCGGTGTACGAACTGCCGCACGGCACCTCGGCCAAGAAGATCATGGAAGAGATCGAGGACCTCACCAATCCGAAAGTGCGCGCCAACAAGAAAGCGCTGACGCAGGAGCAGGTGCAGAGCAAGCAACTGCTGCTGTCGGTGCTGGACCGGGTGACCGACGAGTCGGACAAGGATCAGGCGGTGCGTCTGGTGTTCGAACCGAAGTCCAGCCGCCAGTCGGTGGACGAGCTGATGACCATATTGCTCGCGCACACCAGTCTGGAAAGTTCGCTGCAACTAAACATGGTGATGATCAGCCTAGACGGCAGGCCGCGCCAGAAGCCGATGGCAGAAGTGCTGCGCGAATGGGCCAGCTTCCGCATCGCCACCGTGCGCCGCCGTTGCGAACATCGCCTCGCACAGGTCAATGACCGCATCCACATCCTCGACGGTCGCATGATCGTGTACCTGAACCTGGACGAAGTGATCGCGCTGATCCGCGAATCGGACGAACCCAAGCCCGCGCTGATCGAACGCTTCGATCTGTCCGACCGTCAGGCCGAGGACATACTCGAAATTCGTCTGCGCCAGTTGGCGAAGATGGAAGGCATCAAGATCGAGCGCGAGCTCAAGCAACTGAAGGACGAAGGCGAAGAGCTGGGCAAGCTGCTCGGCTCCGATGCCATGATGCGCCGCCGCGTGGCGAAAGAGATCGACGAAGACATCAAGACCTATGGCGACGACCGCCGCACCCTGATCGAGGAAGCCGAACGCGTGGTGCTGACCACGCAGGTGGTGGACGAACCGGTGACAGTCATCGTCTCGAAGAAACACTGGGGCCGCACGCGCCAGGGCCACGGACTCGATCTGGCGGGCATCTCGTTCAAGGACGGCGATGGCTTGCTGGGCGCGTTCGAATGCCGCACCACCGACCACTGCATCGTGATCTGCAGCAACGGCCGCGTGTGCAGCATCCCCGTGCACTTGCTGCCGGGCGGTCGCGGCGACGGCGTGCCGCTGGCGACGCTGATCGAAGTGGCGACCGGCGCGAAGATCGTGCATGTGCTGTGCGGCAAGGCGGAACAGCATGTGCTGCTGGCCACCGCCGCCGGTTACGGTTTCACCTGCACGCTGGGCAACATGGTGGGCCGCAACAAGGCGGGCAAGCAGTTCATCAGCGTGGAAGGCGAAGCCATCCTCGCGCCCGCGCTGTTCACGCCGAGCGACAACGCGCTGGTGGTGGCGGCCTGCAAGTCAGGTCGTCTGCTCGCCTTCCTGCTGGCCGAGATGAAACAGCTCGCGGGCGGCGGCAAGGGCGTGGTGGTGATGGGCATGGCGGACGGCGACGAGCTGGCCGCCGTGACCGTGACCAGCCAACCCAAGGTCAGCGTGATCACCTCCACCGGCAGCAAGGAACAGACCGTGCAACTCAACGACAAGGACTTGCAGAACCATTTCGGCAAACGCGCCCGCATGGGAAAAGCGCTGGCACTGAAGGGCAAAGCTGTCGTGGTCGCATTGCAGGCTTAAAGCTTTTCCACCACAGAGACACAGAGGGGGCACAGAGAAAAACCTAAACCAAGATCGGTTTTGCTTTTCTCTGTGTCTCCGTGTCTCTGTGGTGAATGCTTTTGATTTTTTCCTTGTTACCTCACTCCGACAGACATCCGCGTTAAACTCCCGCCCCCGTTTTTCTTCACAGTTCAGGTCAAATCATGTGGTTCAAAAATCTAATCGTCTATCGTCTCAACAAATGGGACGTCACTCCCGAACAACTGGAAGAGAAACTCTCGCAACATGCACTGCAACCCTGCTCCGGTCTGGAGCTGCAGCGCGCGGGCTGGATACCGCCCAAGGAGGCTGAGCCGTCCTTCGTGCACACGCTGGGCAAGCAGATGCTGATCTGCTTCGGCGCGGAAAAGAAACTGCTGCCCGCCTCGGTCATCAACACCATCTGCAAGGCGCGCGCGGTGGAGATGGAAGAGCAGCAAGGCTACAAGCCGGGCCGCAAGCAGATGAAGCAACTCAAGGAAGCCGTCACCGACGAACTGCTGCCGCGCGCCTTCGCCGTGCGCCGCCGCACGTATGCATGGATAGACATGGCTGCCGGTCTGCTGGTGCTGGATGCAGCCAACCTTGCCAAGGCGGATGAACTGGTCGAATTGCTGGTCAAATCGGTGGACGGCATCGCCTTCACGCCGCTCAAGACGGAAGTGTCGCCCACCACCGCGATGACCGCGTGGCTGGCGGGCGAGGACCTGCCCGCGGTATTCACCGTCGACCGCGATTGCGAACTGCGCGCCGCGGGCGAGGAGAAGGCCACCGTGCGTTATGTGCGCCATTCGCTGGAAGCGGAAGAGATCGCCAAACACATCAGCGGCGGCAAGGAAGTGACCAGGCTGGCGATGACCTGGCACGACCGCCTCTCTTTCGTGCTGCACGAGAACGGTCAGATCAAACGCCTGCAAGCGCTGGACCTGCTCAAGGATCAGGCGGACAGCGACGCGCAGGACGACGCCTTCGATGCCGACTTCGCGCTGATGAGCGGCGAGCTGAAGAAATTGCTGCCCGCCATCGTCGAGGCGCTGGGCGGCGAGAGCAGACCGGCGGCCTAGTCGTCCCCCGCCCCCCACCCCCAAGGAAGGAGGGTGGGACACACTAAAGCATTATTGTTTCTTGCCGAAACAGGCATATGCTGCACAGGATTATTGCAGCAAGACCTTATTTCGAAAGGACGGCAATGGCGAACAAGTCCCCCTCCATACTCAAGCAACTGAAGTATTCCTTCCTCGGCTTCGGCCTGCTCATGGGGTTGATATTCCCGTTCTATGCCAATTTCTTCGTGCAATGGAAGCCCGGCATGCTGGGCTGGTTCATCGTCGGCTGCATCGTGGCGGGCATCACCATCGGCATCTTCAACCACCTGCTGCTGGAATGGCTGCTGGTGGGCAAGCTGCGCAAGGTGGCAGTCGCCGCCGAACGCATACGCAACGGCGACCTGCGCGAGGGATGCGGCATACGCAGCGCGGACACGGTGGGCGAGATCACCGGCGGCTTCGATGCCATGGCCTCCGGCCTGCGCGACACGCTGGGCGAGATGACGACATCCGCCAACACCGTGGATGCGACCGCGCGCGAGATCGGCGATTCCATGAACTCGCTCGGTGCCAGCATGGCGGAATACCGCCAGAACGAGCAGGAGATCATCAAGGTCATCAACGGCATGGCCGATGCCTCGCGCACCATCCTCGAACTGTCCGACTCGGCGGGCGGCAGTGCCGCCTCCGCCGATGAACTGGTGCGCAACGGGGTCCGGCATGTGTCCGCGACCGAGCAGGCCATCTCCGTGCTGGATGCGGCCAGCCGCAAGATCTCGGCCAATGCCAACAGTCTGGAGGCCAGCGCCAGGGAGGTCGAGACGGCGGTCTCCGCCATCCGCGCCATCGCGGACCAGACCAACCTGCTGGCGCTCAACGCGGCCATCGAGGCGGCACGCGCGGGCGAGCAGGGGCGCGGCTTCGCCGTGGTCGCGGACGAAGTCCGGAAACTGTCCGAGCAGGCGGCGCAGGCGACCACGCGCATCGACGGCGTGCTCAAGCAGGTGAGCGCCGATGTCGCCTCCACCGTCAGCATCTCCGAAGAGAACGCCAATGCCGTCGTCGACGGCCTGCGCGCCTCCAGACTCTCATCCGAGACCTTCGTGCAGATCGAACAGGCGACGGCCGCGATGAAGGCTTCGGTGGAGGAAGTGCGCGAAGCGGCAGACGACCAGCAGATGCTGGTGGGGCTGGTACTCAAGCGTATCGAGGAGAACCAGCACAGCACCGACGAGACCGCCAAGCTCACATCACTGTGCGTCCGCGAATCGGAGCGGATGATAGACACGGCGCACACGCTGAACGAGGCCACCCACAGATTCATCGTCTGAGCGCATGGCACCTTCCCGCCTCCTCTCGACCTGCCGGAGATGGCTGCTGCCAGTCGTGTCGCTGCTCGTGCTGGCCTCCGCCCCGGCCGGCGCGGCGCAGCCCGTGTTGCGGGTGCTGGCCTGGCCTGGTTACGCCGAGGCGGAAGTGGTGCGCGCGTTCGAGCAACGGCATGCGGTGCGGGTCGAGCTGACCGTCGCCACCTCGGACGCCTCGCTGTGGGAGAAGATCAATACCCGCAACTACGACGTGTTCGCCGTCAACGCCGCCGAACTGCAACGTTATCTCGCAGCCGATCTGGTGCAGCCGCTGCGTCCGGACAGCATCCCCAACACGCGCATGCAACTGCCGCGTTTTCGCACCTTGTCCGCCATCCCCGGGCTGATGCGCGACGGCAAGGTTTACGCGACCCCCTACACCTATTCGCAGATGGGACTGATCTACGACCGCAAGCAGTTCCGGACACCGCCCCGCTCGATCTCCGCGCTGTGGGACGAACGCTATCGCGGCAAGGTCATCGCCTACGACGGCGGCACGCATAGCTTCTCGCTGGCCGCGCAGTCGCTGCGACTCGCCTCCCCTTTCCGCATCGCGCCCGCCGACCTGCCGCGCACCGCAGAACACCTGATCGGATTGCGGCGCAATGTGCTCGGCTTCTACACTCGACCGGAGGAATCGGTGCATCTGTTCATGCAACACGGTGCCGCGCTGATGTTCGCCAACTACGGCATGCAGCAGGTGCACATGCTCAAGGATGCCGGTGCGGACATCGGTTATGTGATGCCGCAGGAAGGCGCACTGGCCTGGCTGGATTGCTGGAGCATCACGCGCGATGCACGCGACCCGGCACTGGCGCATGCCTGGATCGACCATCTGCTCGGCCCGCTGGCCAGCCGCTTGCTGGTCGAACGGCAGGGACTGTCCAACACGCTGTCCGACGAGGGCAACGGCCAGCCGGACGGCATACCGGTATGGTTGCAACCGCCGGAAGACACCGTCCGGCGCGAAAGGCTGTGGGAACGGATACGTTCCGGTGACCGCCTGTCGCGGGTGCTGGCACCATGAGATTCACCATCGCCTGGCGTCTCGGTCTGGTGCTGGTCCTGGTCGGATTGCTGGGCACCGGCCTGACCGGTTACTTCGCCTATCAGGCCAGCCGCGAACAGTTGCTGCAGTCGTCCGAGGAGCGCCTGCTGACCGCGACACAGGTGCTGATGCGCCAGGTGACGGTGGCGTTGAACAATGTGAAGGCAGACGTGCGCCTGGTCGCGCAGCATCCGCAGGCCCCGCGCATCCTGCAACGCAGCACCGGCGGTTTCCAGACGCTCAGCGAAGAGAACGTGGCGAAGATATTCGAGGGGATGATGGCGGTGCATCCGGAATACTTCCACGTGCGCCTGATCGAAGCCGACAATCACGGCCTGGAGCGCATCCGCGTCGACCGCGGCATGCATGGCCTGTTGCGTGTCAGCGGCGACGCACTGCAGGAGAAGGGACATTACCCCTATGTGTTCGAGACCCTGCGTCTCCTGCCCGGCAGCATCTATGTCTCGCGCGCCACCATCAACCATGAGATCGGCGCGCATGCGGGCGAGCATCGTCCCGCCCTGCAGGTCGCCGCCCCCATCCACGATGCGCGGCAGCGCGCCATCGGGCTGGTCGTGATCAACGTCGACCTGCAAGGTCTGTTCGCCCAGCTGGCTGCCGACCTGCCGCCGGAGTTGGGACTGTATCTGGCGAACCGGCGGGGCGACTATCTGATCCATCCCGACCCGGCCCTCGGTTTCGCTTTCGACCGTGGCCAGGAGGCGCGCGTGCAGGATGAGTTCCCGGCCGTCTCGGCACTGCTGAAAGATGCCCCGAATGCGGCGTCGCATCGCGTGACCACCAGCCTGCCGTCCGCCGCCGAACCACTGGTAGCCGCCTTCGACCAGATCCCCGTGCCCGGCATGGAAGGCGGCGACGGCTTCATCCTCGGCCTGTCGCAACCACTGTCCAGCGTGATGGCGGAAAGCCGGCAGCTCGCCTCGATCACACTGGGCATCGTGCTGAGTTTCAGCGCCCTGACGGTGCTGCTCGCCGTGTTCCTGGCGCGCGCCTTCAACCGCCCCTTCTATCACATCGTGGCCGAGATCAGACGTTTCGCGGTGGATGGCAAGATCGGCGCGTTGCCGGTGGACAGAAAGGATGAGATCGGCGAACTGGCACACAGCATCCAGTTGATGGAGAGGCAGATCCAGCATCAGATCGAGGACCTGCAGCGGCAGCAGGAGATGCTCGACCACCTGGCCAGCCATGACAGCCTGACCGGCCTGCCCAACCGGCGCATGTTCCTCGACCGCCTGACCCACGCGCTGGCACGCGCCAAACGTCAGGACGAACAACTGCTGTTGCTGTTCATCGACCTGGACGGTTTCAAGACCATCAACGACACGCACGGCCATGCTGCGGGCGATGCGGTGTTGCAGGCGGTCGCGCAACGCCTGCGCGAACTGCTGCGCGAATCGGATACGGCGGCGCGCCTGGGCGGTGACGAGTTCATCATCCTGTTCGAGGGGGCATGGGAGGATGCGCAGATCGAACAGATGGTGCGCAAGGTGCAGACCGCGCTGACTGCCCCCATCCCCTACCAGGATATCGAATTGCATTCCGGCGGCAGCATAGGCGTCAGCCGCTTCCCGCAGGACGGCAGCTCGCCCTCGACGCTGATCGCGGCGGCCGACCAGGCGATGTACCACTCCAAATCGAACGGACGCTGAACCCTACCAGGGCGAGAAAGCGGGGGAGTACTTCTGCAGGGACGGCTTCATCAGCAGGTCTTCCTTGATGACATGATCGATCAGCCAATTGCGCAGGAAATCGGCAAAGCCTTTGGTCAGCTCCGGCGACCAGGTCTGTTCCGCATTGACGAAGCCCGACTCCATCTTTCCCAGCTTCTCCATCAGTGACTGGTGCGACTGCTGCAAGCCGGGTGTCTGCTGGTAACCGACCGCGATGGCGATCTTCTCCTCGCGGTCGAAATGCAGCTGCGAGTAATCATGCAAACGCTGCAATTCCGCCTTCAATGCGGCCATGTCCTTCTTCGCGAGACAGGTTTCGACCCGATTGATGATCTCGATCAGGTATTTGTGGTCTTCGTCGATGATGTTGTTGCCGACACTCAGTTGCTCCCGCCACGCTATCGCCATGTTCCCGCTCCTTGTTGAAGATGCCCGGTCACCGACACGGCCGATCCATGCTGCCAGTATGCGGTCGAATCTCAACCGCCCGGACGCACTTTAACAGCGCGCGCCAGCTGCGTGCATTACTTTTCGACCGGGGGGATAGCCCGGTGTCGAATCTCAACGCCGCTTCCCGTTCCCGGAAAGCCAAAGGCTGCTGCGCCGCCTGCAATCTCGCCAGCACGTTCACATCCGCCTCAGATGCGTCATGGTGACGCTGGCGGATGCGCTCGCGCAATGTCCCGTCGTCCGCCTCCAGCGTGGCGATGACGAACGGCAACGCAAGTTCCTGCGCCAGCGCGCGGAACATCTCGCGTTCTTCATGGCGCAGGAAAGCCGCATCCACGATCACCGGATAGCCCGCCGCCAGCAGGCCGTGCGCCAGCGCCCGCAGCAAGCCGTAAGTCCGAGCGGTCGCATCGCGGCTGTAGATGTCCGTATCCAACTTGCGACTGCCTTCCAGCGCCGACAAACCGAACAACCTCTTGCGCTCCACATCCGAGCGGATGCGCACTGCACCCAGTTGTTCGATGACGTATTGCGCGAAGGTGGTCTTGCCTGAACCGGGCAGGCCGTGCGTGATGATCAGCGCCGGTCGCCTGTCGGACAGGCAGCGCTGCGCCAGCGCCAGATGCGCCCTGCATGCCTGCAGATGCCGCGTGTGTGCCGTGCCGCCACCATCCGGCTGGCGGGCGCGTATGGCGGCGACCTTGGCGCGCACCGTCGCACGATAGGCCAGATAGAAACGCAGCACGCCCACGCCTGAATAGTCGCCGCTCGCTTCCAGATACGCATTCAGGAAGCGCCAAGCGAGATCGCTGCGACCGTGATGCAGCAGATCCATCATGGTGAAGGCGACCTCGTCCATCACATCTATCCAGCGCAGCGCTGGCTCGAACTCGATGCAGTCGAACGGCACCGGCACGCCATCGGCGAGCACGATGTTGCCCAGATGCAGATCGCCGTGACATTCGCGCACGCGGCCTTCATTCCGGCGCGACTCGAAATGCTCTGCGCACGCCAGCCACTCCGCTTCCGTCAGACGTTGCATTGTATCGAGCCGCTGCAGATCGGTGCTGTCCGTCAGCAGCGTGCGCATCTGTTCGAAGTTCTGCAGCGCGGCAGCGCGTATCGTCCCGGCGTCACCGTATGCCGTCCGCGTATCCACAGTCTCTGCCTGTTCGTGGAAACGCGCGACGGCGGCGGCCAGCGCATCGATGTGCGACGGTTCGATGCCGCCGCGGCGCACGCATGCATCCATCAGCGCATCCTGCGCGAAGCGACGCATCTTCACCGCGTATTCGATGGCAGGCAGCGTGCCGAACCGGGGCGCAACTGCGCTGCCGCCCAGACTCACCACCTCAAGATAGAGGTCGGGGGCAGTACGCCGGTTGAGGCGCAACTCTTCCTCGCAGAAATGTCCTCTGGAAGACAATGATGAATAATCGAGGAAACCAAGATCGACAGCCTTCTTGATCTTGTACGCGAAGTCGCCGATCAGCAGCACCCATGAGATATGCGTCTCGATCAGCTGCGCCGCATGTGCGCGCTGCAGCGCGACTACCAGGCGTTGCTGATCGGCAAGCGCAGACATAGCTAGTCGAAATCTCCCCAGGCGCTCTTGCGCGGCTTGCGATCGCTTTCCACCAGACGCGCGATCTCGCGCCGGTCGCGTTTGGTCGGCCTCCCCTTGAGGTCGGACTGCGGCAGCAGCTTGTTCTGCTCGGCCTGTATCGCGCGCTTGCGCTTGCTCTCCTCGGTCTCGCGATACAGCTTCTGTGCGACCGGCGCGGGGCCGCGCTTGCCGGACAGTTCCAGTATCTCCACTTCGTGCTGGTAGGGACCGAGGCGGATCACCAGCACATCGCCCACTCCGACCGTCTTGGCCTGCTTGATGCGCGCGCCGTCCATGGTCACCTTGCCACTCTCGACCGCGTCGGCGGCGATGCTGCGCGTCTTGAAGAAACGCGCGGCCCACAGCCATTTGTCGACGCGTAGTTTTTCTGCCGGTTCGTTCATTTCGTTGCCATTGAGAAGTCGGATCCGTGAAGATATGTAAAGTCTGTGCGGTTGCGGAACCTCTGTCGCATGATCGCATCCGACGCCGCGGATTGTGGGCGAGCCGGGAGCATGCGTCAAACCTGCCATGACCCTTACGGTTTATTCAAATCGTCCACTATCCTCTATAGAATCCCATCCATATCCGGCCTGCCCGGCCGTGCAGCAGAAAGGTGGCAGTGAAAGCCCAACTCCGCATACTGATGATGATAGCTCCTCTGGCCGGCTGTGCCGTGGGCCCGGACTACGTCAGACCGGATCTCGCCGCCCCAGCGAACTGGCGCGACACGGCTGGGACGCGCCCCGCATCGGCGCAGGAAGACATCTCCCGCTGGTGGTTGCGCCTGAAAGACCCTGTGCTGAACGAACTCATCGCCACTGCGCTGCGCAACAGTCCCGACATGCGCACCGCGCGCGCCAGGCTGCAGGAATCGCGCGCGCGGCTCGACATCTCTGATGCCGCCTTCATGCCGCAGTTGAACGCTGCGCTCGGTGCAGGGCGCAGCAAGGCCGGCAATGCTTCGCCCTCCAACCAGTTCAACGCCGGTTTCGACGCGAGCTGGGAGATAGACCTGTTCGGCGGCCTGCGCCGCGCTTCCGAGGCGGCCGAAGCGGACGCCGGGGCGACACTGGCGGATCTTTACCACACGCAGGTATCACTCGCCGCCGAAGTGGCACTCAACTACATGCAACTGCGCAGCCTGCAGCAGCGCCTCGCCATCGCGCGCAACAATCTGGCGGCGCAGCGCGAGACACTGAACATCACCGAATGGCGCGCGCAGGCCGGGCTGGTGACATCGATGCAAGTGGAACAGGCGAACAGCAATCTGCAGCAGACACTGGCCGGCATCCCCACGCTCGCCACCAACCTCACCAAGGCCGAGAACAGATTGGCCGTGTTGCTGGGACAGTTCCCCACTTCGCTGCACGAGAAGCTTGCCGCACCTGTCGCACTGCCCCCCTTGCCGGATGAGATCGCGCTCAGCATCCCCGCCGACACCTTGCGCCAGCGTCCCGACGTGCAGGCCGTAGAAAGACGCGTGGCTGCGGAGACCGCGCGCATCGGGCAGGAGACGGCGGCGCGTTATCCCTCGCTCTCGCTCAGTGGCAGTCTGGGCTGGAAGGCGCTCACCGTCGGCGCACTGGGTGACAGCGCCAACCTGACCCGCTCGCTCTCCGCCAGTCTGGCGCAGTCGATCTTCGACGGCGGTCGTCTGAGCAGCCGCATCGAGGCGCAGAGCGCCGTGCAGCAACAAGCACTGATCGCCTATGAACAGACCGTGTTGCTCGCACTGGAAGAAGTGGAGAACGCGCTGACCAGTTATGCCAACAGCCACGAACGCCGCGCCGCCTTGCAGAACGCCACGACCTCCGCGCGCAATGCCGCGTTGATGGCGCGACAGCGCTACGAAGGCGGCCTGATCGATTTCCAGAGTGTGCTCGATACCGACCGAACCCTGCTTTCCAGTGAAGACAGTCTGGCCAGCGCTGAATTCGACGAGCGTGCCGCATTGATCAGTTTGTACAAAGCGATGGGCGGCGGCTGGAGCGAAGATGCCGCACTGCCTGTTGCGCAAACCAACGAAGGTCCACAACCATGAATGACACTTCCAACTCCAGCCAGAAATTGCTGCACGCCATCACCCGTTCTTCAGGCGCGAGTCCACGCAAGCGTGCAATGTGGATCGCACTGGTCGTGGTCGCCGCCCTGCTGATCGGCTGGATGTTGTGGCCGAAGTCGAACGGTTCTGGCAACGGCAGCTACCTCACTGAGGAAGCCGCGCTTGGCGACCTGTCGGTGACGGTTTCGGCCACAGGCAATCTTTATCCCACCAACCAAGTTGATGTGGGCAGCGAGTTGTCCGGCATCGTGGAGAGCGTGCTGGTGGATGAGAACGACCGTATCAAACGCGGTCAGGTGCTGGTGCGGCTCGACCTGTCCAAACTGAACGACCAGGTGGTCAAATCCCAGGCAGCCGTGCTGGCCGCCGAAGCGCAGGTGGCACAGATGCAGGCGACGGTGAAGGAATCGCGCGCCACGCTGGCACGCCTGCGCCAGGTGGCGGAGCTGACCGGTGGCAAAGTGCCCTCGCGCAGCGAGCTGGAAGCGGCGGAAGCGGCGGTGACGCGTGCCGAAGCGAACGAAGCCAATGCGCGCGCCGCCGCCGCGCAGGCCTCCGCCAGCCTGCGTTCCGACCAGACCAATCTTTCCAAGGCCACCATCCGCTCGCCCATCGACGGCATCGTGCTGACGCGCAAGATCGAGCCTGGACAGACCGTGGCCGCCTCGCTGCAAGCGCCGGTGCTGTTCACCATCGCCGAGGACCTCGCGCGCATGCAACTGCAGGTGGATGTGGACGAAGCGGATGTGAGTCAGGTCAGCATCGGTCAGTCCGCCTATTTCATGGTCGATGCCTGGCCGGGACGCAAGTATCCGGCCGAGATCTCGCGCGTCGGCTTCGGTGCGCAGACCACCGACGGCGTGGTGACCTACAAGACACTATTGAATGTATCGAATGCTGACCTGAGCCTGCGTCCCGGCATGACTGCCACCGCCGAGATCTCTACTGCGAACCTGCATGATGTCTTGCTGATACCCAATGCCGCGTTGCGCTTCACGCCGGTGACGAAGACCGCTTCCTCAGGCGGCTTCGTCGCCAGCCTGATGCCGCGCCGTCCGCAGCAGCCCAAGCAGGTGAAAGAGAACGCATCGAACGGCAGCAGCGCGCGCACGCTGTGGGTGCTGCAGGACAACAAACCGGTGCCGGTCGAAGTCAACATCGGCCTCACCGACGGGCGGCGCACACAGGTCGTCAGCGGTGATCTGAAGGCGGGTGCGCGCGTCATCATCGGCATGCAGAAATCGGCAAAATGAATGACACCGCGATCACCTTCGATCCCGATGCGCTGATCCAGCTGTCCGGCATCACCAAGACCTACGGTCAAGGGCAGGCCGCCTTCCAGGCGTTGCGCGGCGTCGACCTTTCCATACGTCAAGGCGAGTTCGTCGCCATCATGGGGCCGAGCGGCTCCGGCAAATCCACCGCGATGAACATCCTCGGCTGTCTCGACACGCCGACCTCGGGTGCCTATCTGTTCGACGGTGTGCATGTGGAAGATCTGTCGCGCGACCAGCGCGCGCTGCTGCGCCGCAACTATCTTGGCTTCGTGTTCCAGGGCTTCAATCTGCTGGCGCGCACCTCGGCACAGGAGAACGTGGAACTGCCGCTGCTGTATCGCGGCGAGAGTGCCGAAGCACGCCACGAGAAAGGCATGGCTGCACTGCGCTCGGTCGGACTGGAGGCCTGGGCGCATCACACCTCGTCCGAACTCTCCGGTGGTCAGCAACAGCGTGTCGCCATCGCGCGCGCCATCGTCACTGATCCCAAAGTTCTGCTGGCTGACGAGCCGACCGGCAACCTCGACTCCAAACGCGGCCACGAGATCATGGAACTGCTGGTCAGCATGAACCGCGATCGCGGCATCACCATCCTCATGGTGACGCATGAACCGGACATCGCCGCCTATGCCAAACGCATCGTGCATTTCGTCGACGGCCAGATCGCACAGGACGACAGCAATGGAGGTACGGCATGATGGGCTGGACCACGTTGTTGCTGGCCTTGCGCGAGATACGCCGCAACCTGATGCGCTCATTCCTCACTGTGCTCGGCATCGTCATCGGCGTAGCCGCCGTGGTCACCATGGTGACCCTGGGCAACGGCGCGACGCAGTCGGTGTCCGACCAGATATCCAGCCTCGGCAGCAACCTGCTGATGCTGCGCCCCGGGCAGCGCATGGGGCCGGGCAGCGGCAGCCTGGGCGCGCCCAGTTTCAAGGCGGAGGATGCGGAAGCGATCCGGGCACAGGTAGGTTCGCTCAAAGCGGTCGCCCCCACCGTGAACCGCACGGCCGTGGTGGTAGTCGGCACCAGGAACTGGGCGACCTCCATCACCGGCAGCAACAGCGATTACTTCACCGCCGGCAACTGGACGCTGGCGGAGGGAAGACTGTTCAATGCCACCGAGGAGCGCGCCGGCAAGGCCGTGTGCATCATCGGCGCGACCGTGCGCAAGGAACTGTTCGAGGCGCACAGCCCGGTGGGCGATACCATGCGCATCAAACAGTTCTCGTGCGAGGTGATCGGTGTGCTCACCGCGAAAGGTCAGAGCGCGATGGGCCGCGACCAGGACGACACGGTGGTGATGCCGCTGCGCACCGTGCAGCGCCGCCTCACCGGCAAGCAGGACGTGAGCACCATCCTCATCTCGATGCAGGATGAGGCGTCGTCCGAACAGGTGATCAACCAGATCTCGCTGCTGATGCGCGAGCGGCGCAAGCTGTCTGACAACGAGGACGACAACTTCAGCGTGCAGGACACCAAGGAGATCGCCAAGACCCTGTCCGGCGCCATCGGCACCATGACCGCGCTGCTCGGCGCGGTGGCGGCGGTGAGCCTGCTGGTGGGCGGCATCGGCATCATGAACATCATGCTGGTGTCGGTGACCGAGCGCACAAGGGAGATCGGCATCCGCCTCGCCATCGGCGCGCTGGAGAAGGAAGTGCTGATGCAGTTCCTCACCGAGGCGGTGGTGCTTTCCGCGTTCGGCGGACTGGTGGGACTGTTGCTGGCGGCCATCGCCTGCTACGGGCTGGCCTCCATGCTGTCGCTGCCCTTCCTGTTCAGCCCCGGCATCAACCTGCTCGCCTTCGGCTTCTCGGCTGCCATCGGTGTGATCTTCGGCTATGTGCCGGCGCGGCGCGCGGCGCGGCTGGACCCGATCGAGGCGTTAAGGCACGAATAAGGCGGCACCTTCAAGCTGCCTTGCGTCTCACCTTCTCTTCATACATCTGTTGGTCAGCCATCTTCAAAACCTGGTCCAGCGTGCCGCCCACTGCGGGGCACATCGCCACACCGACCGACACGCCCACGCGCAGGCTCTGACCTTCGAACATGATGGGCGCCTCGATCTCCCTGCGCAGCCTGTCGACCAGCGGTTGCAGGGTCTCCGGTTCCACCTCATCCATCAGCACGATGAATTCGTCGCCACCCCAGCGCGCGATCGTATCGTTCGCACGCACGACCTCCTTGGCACGCTGGGCCACCGCCAGCAACACGGCATCACCGGCCTTGTGACCGTAACTGTCATTGATCGCTTTAAAGCCGTCCAGATCGAGGAACAGGATGGCGCAGGCCTGCTCTGGCTTGCGCTTGTGCCGTGCGAACACCATCTCTGCACGGTCCTCCAGCAGATGCCGGTTCGGCAATCCGGTCAACTGGTCGTACATGGCAAGTGCGGCCAGATCGGAACGGCTGCGGATCAGCATGTACATCATCCAGCCGGCGATAGCCGCCAGCGCGATGGACAGCAGACGTATCAACAGGTCCGTCTGATCGAAGCCGGTGTCGCGCAGCGAGCGCACGGCGATGAGCCACTTGCCGCCCGGGATGTCGATCTCCTGCGTGAAGGCATCGGCCCTGTCGAACAGCGATGCATCCCCCAGCACCATACCTCCGTCTGCACCCGCACCGTCGCGGCCGCGTATGGCGAACTCGAACTGTTTTGGATCGACGCCCGATGCGATCACCTCGGTGAACGAATCGAGGTCGATGACAGTAGAGAGCAGCCCCCAGTACTTGTTGTCGATATACAGCGGGACGCGATAGATGAGACCGCGCCCGCCCTGCACCAGATCGACCGGACCGGCCAGCGCGGGCACACCGCTTTCGGTGATGCGCTTGACCATGCCCCATTGCTTGGGCTGGTCCGGATAATGCAAGCCGATCGCACCTTCGTTCCCCTCGCGCGGATAGACATATCTCAGGGTGTAGCCGACGGCGACACCGAAGTTGCGGACATGGGCGTTACTCTTGTGCAGGACACCGAGGATGTCGTGGACTTCCTGCGCCTGCAGATCGTTGTTGCGCACCACCAGATAACTGCCGAGGCCGCTGCTCAGATAGAGCAGGGAATTCAACTCGCTCTCGGTCTGCGCTCGCAGCTTGGCGTTAAAAGCGACGCTGTCGCGGAAGAACTCTTCCTTCCGGTCTTCGGCACGATTATGCAGAACCAGTTCTCCCATCACCGCAATGAGGATGAAAACACCTGCCGCACCTGCCAGTGCAAAGCGATGACTGCGAATGAACAAACCGATCTTGTTTCTCAAACTGCCCCCTGCGGGGAATCTTCCTCTCCGCATCAAGTGTGGTCAATAGCTTTGCACACTACGGGCATAACGCCACTGCCTGGTACGAGCTGCTCGCCACGTTGGCGAAAGCGTCGACCGTGAGCGTCGAGATGTCAGCCTGAACTGCCCGGATGACGACGCTCATGGCGTCAGGTTCACTTCACGCAGTCGACGAAATAGATGCGCTCGCCGTTCACCTTGTCCGACACCAGGCCGTGGATGTCGGTCTCGAAGCCGGGGAAGCCCTTGTTGAAATTGCGCGCGAACTTGAGATAGTCGACGATGGTCTTGTTGAAGCGCTCGCCGGGGATGAGTAGCGGGATGCCCGGCGGGTAAGGCGTGAGCAGCACGGCGGTGATGCGGCCCTCCAGCTCATCCACCGGCACGCGCTCGATCTCGTCGTGCGCCATCTTCGCGAACGCATCGGACGGTTTCATCGCGGGCTGCATGTCGGACAGATACATCTCCGTCGTCATCTTGGCCACATTGTTGGCCTTGTAGGTGTCATGGATCTGCTGGCACAGGTCACGCAGGCCGGTGCGTTCGTACTGAGGGAACTTCGCGGCGAACTCCGGCAGGATGCGCCAGATCGGCGCGTTCTTGTCGTAGTCGTCCTTGAACTGCTGCAGCGCGGTGAGCAGCGTGTTCCAGCGGCCCTTGGTGATGCCGATGGTGAACATGATGAAGAAGGAATACAGGCCACACTTCTCCACGATCACGCCATGCTCGGACAGGTACTTGGTGACCATCGCAGCAGGGATGCCCGAGTCGGCGAAGTCGCCGTCCACGTCCAGCCCCGGCGTGATGACGGTGGCCTTGATGGGATCGAGCATGTTGAACCCTGCCGCCAGTTTGCCGAAACCGTGCCACTTGTCGTCCGGGTTCAGCATCCAGTCGTCGCGCTCGCCGATACCTTCCTCGGCGATGTTCTGCGGCCCCCACACCTTGAACCACCAGTCCTCGCCATACTCTTCATCCACCTTGCGCATGGCGCGGCGGAAGTCGAGCGCTTCGGCGATGGATTCTTCCACCAGCGCGGTGCCGCCCGGCGGTTCCATCATCGCCGCGGCCACATCGCACGAGGCGATGATGGAGTATTGCGGTGAGGTGGAGGTGTGCATCAGGTAGGCTTCGTTGAACACATGGTTGTTCAGTTTGCGCGTCTCGGATTCGCGCACCAGGATCTGCGATGCCTGCGACAGACCGGCCAGCAGTTTGTGTGTGGACTGCGTGGCGAAGATCATCGATTCCTTGGCGCGCGGGCGACCGCGACCGATGGCATGCATGCTCTTGTAGAAGTCGTGGAAAGCGGCGTGCGGCAACCAGGCCTCGTCGAAGTGCAGCGTATCGATCCTGCCATCCAGCATCTCCTTCAGTGTCTCGACGTTGTAGATCACACCGTCGTAGGTACTCTGCGTGATGGTGAGGATGCGCGGTTTCTTCTTTTTGTCCTTGATGAACGGGTTGGCGTCGATCTTCTTCTGGATGCTGGCCGGATCGAACTCGGATTTCGGGATCGGGCCGATGATGCCGAAGTTGTTGCGCGTCGGCGTCAGGAACACCGGCACCGCGCCGGTCATCATGATCGAATGCAGGATGGACTTGTGGCAGTTGCGGTCGACGACCACGATGTCGTCCGGCGCCACGGTGGAGTGCCACACGATCTTGTTCGAGGTCGATGTGCCGTTGGTGACGAAGAACAGGTGATCGGAATTGAAGATGCGCGCCGCGTTGCGCTCGGAAGCCGCCACCGGGCCGGTGTGGTCCAGCAACTGGCCGAGTTCGTCCACCGCGTTGCACACGTCGGCGCGCAGCATGTTCTCGCCGAAGAACTGGTGGAACATCTGCCCCACCGGCGACTTCAGGAATGCCACGCCGCCGGAGTGGCCGGGGCAATGCCAGGAATAGGAACCGTCCTGCGCGTAGTCGAGCAGCGCGCGGAAGAACGGCGGCGCCAGCGAATCCAGATAGCTCTTCGCCTCGCGGATGATGTGGCGCGCCACGAACTCCGGCGTGTCCTCGTGCATGTGGATGAAGCCGTGCAACTCGCGCAGCACATCGTTCGGGATGTGACGCGAAGTGCGCGTCTCGCCGTACAGATAGATGGGGATGTCGGCGTTGCGAAAACGCAGCTCGGCCACGAAGGCGCGCAGCGTCTTGAGCGCGGATTCTGTCTCTTCCTTGCTGCCCGCGCCGAACTCCTCGTCGTCGATGGAAAGCAGGAAAGCCGACGCACGGCTCTGCTGTTGCGCGAACGAGGTCAGGTCGCCGTAGCTGGTGACGCCCAGCACTTCCATGCCTTCTTTTTCGATGGCATCGGCCAGCGCGCGGATGCCAAGACCGCTGGCGTTCTCGGAACGAAAGTCTTCGTCGATGATGATAACTGGGAACCTGAATTTCATGGTCTAACTCCGGTGGAAGCAATGATTGGCGCGGATTGTCGCAGAACGTCGAACGACGGATGATGAATTATTTTTGCCCGGGATACGGACTGGCGAGGGTGGCGACCAGATTGGCCAGCACCTCACGGAACTGCTGTTCATCGCAGCCCATCAGCACGGCATCTTCCAGCGCATCACGGCAGACCTGGCCGATCTCGACCAGGTTCTCCTGCATGACTTTGTTCTTCTCATAGCAGGCCACCACCTCGCCTTCGGGTGATTTCCAGACGATGTGCTTGATCTTGTCCATCAGGTCTTCGGCAGGGTGACGCCGACCTGGCCCTGATACTTTCCGCCACGGTCTTTATAGGAGGTCTCGCACACCTCGTCGCTCTCGAAGAACAACACCTGCGCCACGCCCTCGTTGGCGTAGATCTTGGCCGGCAGCGGCGTGGTGTTGGAGAACTCCAGCGTCACATAGCCTTCCCACTCCGGCTCGAACGGGGTGACGTTGACGATGATGCCGCAGCGGGCATAGGTGGACTTTCCCAGACACACGGTCAGCACGTTGCGCGGGATGCGGAAATATTCCACGGTGCGCGCCAGCGCGAAGGAGTTGGGCGGGATCACGCAATAGTCAGCCTCGACGCTCACGAAGGAATTCGGATCGAAATTCTTGGGGTCGACGATGGTGCTGTTGATATTGGTGAACAGCTTGAACTCACGCGAGCAGCGGATATCGTAACCATAGCTGGAAGTGCCGTAGGACACGATCTTGTGGCCGTTCACTTCCTTCACCTGGTTGGGCTCGAACGGGTCGATCATGCCGGTCTGCTCGGCCATGCGACGTATCCACTTGTCTGACTTGATGCTCATTGCGATTCCTTGCTGGGTTTGTGCGGGCGCGATTTTATCTGATTCCTCGGCGGTGCGTGGGTTTTGCTACAATCGCGCCCTCATCGAATTTAAGCAAAAGCGAGCGAGACGGATGCAATGCAAGGCGCACGGCGCGCAGGAACCGGAATGCACATCAAGTGCATGAGGATTCCGAGCACCGTGCAACGCCGCAGTGCGCCGTCGCAGCCGCTTTTCAAGGAAGAACCCGAATGACCCGCAAGATATTAGTGACCTCCGCCCTGCCCTACGCCAACGGCAGCATCCACCTCGGCCACCTGGTCGAATACATCCAGACCGACATCTGGGTGCGCTTCCAGAAGATGCGCGGCAACGAATGCCACTACGTCTGCGCCGACGACACCCACGGCACCCCCATCATGCTGCGCGCCGAGAAGGAAGGCGTCACGCCGGAACAGTTGATCGCCCGCGTCTGGCAGGAACATTTCGACGACTTCTCCGCTTTCCACGTCAACTTCGATAACTACGGCTCGACCAACTCAGCCGAGAACAAGGAAAGCGCACAGAGCATCTACCGTACGCTCAAGGCCAACGGCCTGATCGAGGTGCGCTCCATCGAGCAGTATTTCGACCCGGTCAAGAACATGTTCCTGCCGGACCGTTTCATCAAGGGCGAGTGCCCCAAGTGTCACGCCAAGGACCAGTACGGCGACAACTGCGAAGTGTGCGGCGCGGCCTACGCCCCCACCGACCTGATAGCACCGTTCTCCGCCGTGTCCGGCGCCAAACCTGAACTGCGCAACTCCGACCACTACTTCTTCAAACTCTCCGACCCGCGCTGCCAGAACTTCCTGCGCGAATGGACGCGCGGCGGCTCGCTGCAAGCCGAGGCCGCCAACAAGATGCAGGAATGGCTGGGCGCGGAAGGCGAGAACAAACTGACCGACTGGGACATCTCGCGCGACGCGCCCTACTTCGGCTTCGAGATCCCCGATGCACCGGGCAAATACTTCTATGTGTGGCTGGATGCGCCGGTGGGCTACATGGGCAGCTTCAAGCAGCTGTGCGCGAAGACCGGCATCGATTTCGACGACTACTGGAAGCAAGGCTCCGACGCCGAGCTGTATCACTTCATCGGCAAGGACATCCTGTATTTCCACGCGCTGTTCTGGCCGGCCATGCTGCAGCACGCAGGATTCCGCACGCCGACCAAACTGTTCGCGCACGGTTTCCTCACCGTCAACGGCGAGAAGATGAGCAAATCGCGCGGCACCTTCATCACCGCGCGCAGCTATGTCGATCACATCAAGAACACCGAATACCTGCGCTACTACTACGCCGCCAAGCTCAACGGCACCATGGAAGACATCGACCTCAACCTCGATGACTTCGTGGCCAAGGTGAACAGCGATTTGATTGGCAAGTACATCAACATCGCCAGCCGCTGCGCGGGGTTCATCAGCAAGAAGTTCGACGGCAAGCTGGCCGACGTATCAGTAGAAACCGAGATCGACTTCCAGAATGGTTTTCACTCGCTAAATGAAATTGCTCAGGCATACGAACTACGTGATTTTGCAAAAGCCTTGCGAAATATCATGGCGTTCGCCGATGACATAAACATCTACGTCAATGACAACAAGCCTTGGGAATTAGCGAAGCAAGAGGGGCAAGAACAGAAGCTTCATCTAGTGTGCTCTGCCGCACTTGTGTTGTTCAAGCAACTGACTGCAATGCTCAAACCCGTCTTGCCCAAGCTGGCCTTGGATGTTGAAGCGTTCTTGAACATTAATCCGCTAACTTGGAATGATGCCAAGTCCAAGCTACCCGCCGGCCACACCATCAACGAATACAAACATCTGGCCACCCGCCTCGATCCCAAGCTGATCGAAGCGATGGTCGCCGCCAACCAGGAATCGCTGCAGCCGCAGGCGCACTCTGAACAGCGCCATGCCGCACACCAGCAACAGGAAACGAAGAAAGCCATGACCGAAACTGAAACCACACCATACATCTCTATCGACGATTTCATGAAGGTGGACCTGCGCGTCGCACGCATCGTGGATGCACAGCATGTGGAAGGCGCCGACAAGCTGATCCAGTTGACGCTGGACATCGGCGAAGAGAAGCCGCGTAACGTGTTCGCCGGCATCAAGTCGGCCTACGCCCCGGAAGCCTTGAAGGGCCGCCTGACGGTGATGGTCGCCAACCTGGCACCGCGCAAGATGAAGTTCGGCATGAGCGAAGGCATGGTGCTGGCCGCCTCCGGCAGCGAGCCCGGCCTGTTCATCCTGTCGCCGGATGACGGCGCACAGCCGGGCATGCGCATCAAGTAATAATGCCGTCATTCCGGCGCAGGCCGGAATCCAGTTGATTGAATATCCCCCGCGCAAGCGGGACTGCATCAAAAGTTGGTCTGCTGCGCAGGATGTGTTTTTTTCTGGATTCCGGTTTTCACCGGAATGACGTAGGTATATCACTCATTTGGAGCCCGCCCGCATGGACTACGACATATTGATCATCGGCTCCGGCCCCGCCGGTCAACATGCGGCCTGGCAGGCGGCGCGCATGGGCAAGCGCGCGGCGATCATCGAGCGCAAGCCCAAGCTCGGCGGCGCGGGCTTACAGACCGGCACCATCCCCAGCAAGGCGATGCGCGAAGTGGCGTATCTGTTGTCGCGTTCCGGCGGCATGCGTTCCGCGCTCGCGCCGGACAGCCGCAGCCGCCACGGTCTGCTGGCCGACGCGGTGCGCCGCAAGGAAGGCGTGATCGCGCAGCAGGAATCGGTCATCCTGAAACGTCTGCTGAAACACGGCGTGGCGCTGATCCCCGGCGAGGCATCGTTCGTCGATGCACACACGCTGCAAGTCACCGACGCTTCCGGCAACACGCGCAACATCTCGGCGCAGGTCATCCTGCTCGCCGCCGGTTCGCGTCCGCGCCGCCCGGCCGACATCCCCTTCGACAAGAAGACGGTGCTCGACTCCACCTCCATCCTCAACCTGCGCCATCTGCCCGACAGCCTGCTGGTGGTGGGCGGCGGCGTGATCGCCTGCGAATTCGTGTCCATCTTCGCCGCGCTCGGCGTGCACGTATCGGTGGTGGATAGCCACAAACAACTGCTCACCTACCTGAGCGAGGATGTGGTCGGCGTGCTGGCCGACAGCTTCCTCGGCATGGGTGTGGAGTTTTACATGCAAGAACGCGTGGCCGAGATCGTGCGCGAGGACCACGGCGTTTTGACGCGGCTGGCGAGCGGCAAGGAATTCCGCACCGATGCCGTGCTGTTCGCGCAGGGCCGCGAACCGAACACGGCGGGCCTGAAAGTAGAACAGGCAGGCATCGCGCTGGATGAAGGCTGGGTCACCGTCAACGCACAGTTCCAGACCAGCGTGCCGCACATCTACGCGGTGGGCGACCTGATCGGCCGCCCCGCACTCGCCTCCACCGGCATGGAACAGGGACGCAGTGCAGTGCTGCATGCCTTCGGCGGCAGCGAACAGCAGTCTGCCGAGAACCTGCCGATGGCGGTGTATACCATCCCCGAGATCTCCTACGTCGGCAAGACCGAGAAAGAAGTACAGCAGGCGAACATCCCCTACGTGGTCGGGCGTGCCTATTTCAAGGACAGCGCGCGCGGCCAGATCATCGGCGACGCGCAGGGCTTGCTGAAGCTGGTGGTGGATGCGCGTAGCGGTAAACTGCTGGGCGTGCACATCGTGGGTGAACAGGCCAGCGAGCTGGTGCACATCGGCCAACTGGTGATGAACCTGAACGGCAGCGTGCGCGACCTGATCAGCAACGTTTTCAACTACCCAACGCTGGCAGAATGCTACAAACTGGCGGCACTGGATTGCACACATCAGATGGAGCGGCACACCAAAGTTTAATGAAGCTTTGATTAACTCGAATTCGTCATTCCGGCGAAGGCCGGAATCCAGTGATTTTATTCAACTGGACACCGGCCTTCGCCGGTGTGACGACTGAATCAGACACTTCTTAACTAGCAACTCAATGCCGTTCGTGCTTATAACGTTTCTCTACAGAAAGGCGCATATGACTAAGTTACTCGGCTTGCTCTTACTCCTCCCCGCCCTCGCTTACGCGGCGCCTTTCAACATCGAGAACATCGCCCCCGGCGTGTACGTCCATCGCGGCGAACACAAAGATCTCTCCGGGCATTACGGCGGCGACATCTGCAACCTCAGCTTTATCGTCGGCAGCAAAGGCGTGGCCGTGATCGACACCGGCGGCTCACCCGCCGTAGGCGCAAGCCTGCGCAATGAGATACGCAAGGTCACCCAGCTGCCCATCCTTTACGTCATCACCACCCACGTGCATCCCGACCACGCGCTGGGCAGCGCCGCGTTCAAACAAGACAAGCCGGTATTCGTCGGGCACGCCAAGCTGGCGAACGAGATGGCGCTGCGCAAAGAAGTCTATCTGCGCAACCAGGCAGAATGGGTGGGCAAGGATGCCACCGGCAGCGAACTCATCCCGCCCGATCTGGCAGTCGAGACCACACATGAACTCGACCTCGGCGGACGCACGCTACACCTCACCGCCCACCCCGTCGCGCACAGCCCCTCCGACCTCAGCGTGCAAGACAGCACCAGCAACATCCTGTGGACCGGCGACCTGCTGTTCATCGAACGCGCCCCGTCAGTGGATGGTGACATCCCCTCCTGGCTCACCGTCATCGAGGATCTGCGCAACGTGAACGCCCCCCACCTCGTGCCCGGCCACGGCCCGGTCACTGCGAACGGCGGCGCAGCACTGGACGATGAAAAACGCTACCTGACGGCTTTACTGACCGAAGTGCGCGCCGCCATCGAACGCGGCGACAGCATGGAGCAGACCATAGAGACCGCCGCGCAATCGGAGAAAGATAAATGGCTGCTGTTCGACATCACCAACCGACGCAACATCGCGAGAGTGTTTCCGATGCTGGAGTGGGAGTAGTTTTCTCTCCGAGCGAGCGCAGCCAATAGTTGGCTTACTTTATTTGCCGAACTACGTCAAACAGTTGAGAGTACACTGGGCCAACATTCGATTACACCTTAAGGAGTGGGCCATGACAAACCAAGACGATTCGCAAATGAACTATGAGTTAACGAGAGAGAATCAATTTTTAAAGATGACTCTTCGTAGCGAGACTCACAAGGTTGCCGACTTGAAAGTCCAGGTAAGAAAGCTCGAAAGTGGTCATATTGAACTGGTCGTCAAACTGGAGAACGCCAACAAAGAAATCGAGCGCCTTACGATTAAATTGGAGGATGCAGATAATGAAGTTGGCAGATTAGGCATGGTGCTTCGCCACCAGATTCAAAACCTGGAGTCGGCAAGGAGAAAACTTTAGCTGTTCTCAATGAATCCACCCCACCTTGATCACAAATCCCCCTTACTCGCCGCCACCATCATGTCCTTCATGGCGGCCATCACCTTCTCAGCGCTCTTGCGTGTATCTTCCGGCAGGGACTTGATCATCTTGAGGTCCATCATCATGGAGATGACCCAGCGCTTGCCTGTCTTGTCTTCGACGATGGCGATGCGGCATGGCATGAAGGCGATCATCATGTGGTCGGCGGCGAGCATCTTGTTGGCGGTGAGGCCGTCGCAGAAGTTGAAGATCTCCATGCGTTTGGCGGGCTTGCCGGTGAGGGCTTCGATCTCTTTGTAGATGGGGTTGCCGCCGACGAACTTGAGGTTGTGCTGGTTGGCGCGCAGTTTGAGCGATTCCACGGCGTCGTCGAAGCTGATGTCGTCCTGCACCTGAATGTGCGCGATCTGCAGTTGGACGTTGGTGTAGCTGAGCCCTTCTGCGGCGGCGAATTGGGTGACGGCCAGCAGCAGGGTGACGATGAGGGTTTGGAGTGTTTTCATTTTGCTTCCTTTCATTGCGTGCGACGTTCGGCGATGGCCGTATGCTACGCCAACAGCTTCATGCCCTGCGTACGAAACTGCTCGGCCTTGCTTTCATCTATGGACAGCTTGATCAGCTTGCAGCAACGCTCCACTGCCTGCACCAGTGCATCGCGAGCATCTTCCGTTTCCTGCAGACGTTGTATGACTTTATCCCCGTGCGCGCCGAGCAGGTGCTGCGCCAGCTCGATGAGCCCGGCCCGCCCTGATGCAGAGGGCGCGAATGCGGCTTGAGCCGTTGCGGCAGCGGCAGCCGCGCCTGCCGGCTTGCCTGCTACCGCAACGAAGCCGTTGTCGAGCAGCCAGTTCAGTTGCTCGCCGAACTCGGGCAGTCCGGCATAACGTTCCAGCAGGTCTTCCAGGCGGGTCTTGCCGTCGACCATGATGAGGATGGCACGCAGCTTTTGCGGCACTGCGTCGCTGCGCTGCGCCAGCTCTGCCACCCCCTTGTCTGTTTTGACTAATACAGCGGCGCTATCCATGAGCACTTAGACAAGTTCTTCGATGACACGGAAGATCAGCCGCACGGTGATCAGCACGTAGATCGCGCCGAACAGGAAGATCAGGGCCACGAACATGTTGATGATGTTGGGCGGCAACTGGGTGAAGAACGGTGTGACGAAATAGCCCGCCGTGAACACCGTGACCATGAAGGTCAACAGGCCCCACTGCTTGCCCACGACACCGCCGGGTATCTTGCTGCGCAGCGAGTACACCAGATACATACAGATCAGCATAACGCCGATGGCCGCGATGTTAATTCCCAGGACAACTTGTGATTCCATTTGATTCTCCCCTTTCGTTTCACTTCATCGTTAACAATGGATATCCGGTGCTTCTCAAACCATGCCCGGATTACCCGCCACTCCCTTCAGCTTCGGCACGTTGGGTGTCGAGACCTTGACCACCTTCTCGTTGCGCAAGTGACGCGCGACCAAGTCCCAGATCGGTTCGCCGCCTTTGTCACGCGCGGCTTCGGTGACGGGTGCCCAGCCGGCGACCTTGTAGGTCTTGTTCGCGTCCAGCGGTTTGCCGTTCAGGCGCATGTCCTGGATGCGCTTGCCCATGGCTGCGCCCGGTTCGCAGGTGTAATCCAGTCCGCCCACGCGCACCATGTCACCACCCTGCTGGTAATACGGATCGGGGTTGAACAGGTTGTCGCCCACGTCTTCGAGTACGTTCTTGATCTGTGCGCCGGTCATCTCGGTGAGCGTGCTGTACGGGTAGGTGATCGCCGTCTGGTTGAGCACGTCTTCCATGGTGATGGCTGCACCGGGCAGCAGCGAGGTGCCCCAGCGGAAGCCGGGCGAGAAGGCGATGGGCGCATCCTTCTCTTTCATCATCGCATCGAGGATGAGCTGGTCGAAGCTGCCGTTGAAGTTGCCGCGACGGTAGAGCAGACCGTCGGTGGTGGCGAGCTTCTCGTCCAGCTTGGCGGCGTAGGGTGCGCGATGTTTCTGGATCAGCGCGGTCATATCCTTGTCCGCCGCGAGCAGGTTGGAGAACACCGGCAGCAGTTTGTATTGGAAGCCTTTGACCTTGCCGCCCTTCACATCGAAGTCGAGCACGCCGAGGAACTTTCCGTTGGAGCCTGCGTTGGTCACCAGCGTGATACCGCCGGCGTTCTTCACCGGGATGGGTGCGGGGATACCGTCGTGCGTGTGGCCGCCGAGGATGGCGTCGAGGCCGGTGACACGCGAGGCGAGCTTGAGGTCTACGTCCATGCCGTTGTGCGACAGCAGCACGACGACCTGCGCGCCTTTGCCGCGCGCTTCGTTGATGACCTCTTGCAGGTTGTCTTCCTGGATGCCGTAGGACCAGTCCGGCACGAAGTAGCGCGGGTTGGCGATGGTGCTGTAGGGGAAGGCCTGGCCAATGATGGCGACCGGCACGCCATTCATCTCTTTGATGACGTAAGGCTTGAACACGGGGTCGCCGAAATCGGTGGTCTTCACGTTGTGCGCGACGATGTCCATCTTGCCTTGCAGTTGCTCTTCGATCTCTTTGACGCGGTCCGCACCGTAGGTGCATTCCCAGTGCATGGTCATCACGTCCACGCCGAGTTGCAGACAGGCGTCGACCATGTCCTGGCCGTTGGTCCACAGCGCCTGCCCCGTGCCTTGCCAGGTGTCGCCGCCGTCCAGCAGCAATGCGCCGGGACGCGCGGCGCGCACTTGTTTGACCAGCGTGGCCAGATGCGCGAAGCCGCCGACCTTGCCGTAGTGGCGCGCGGCTTCGATGTAGTCGAGGCTGGTATAGGCATGCGCTTCGGGCGAGCCGGGCTTGACGCCGAAGCGCTTGAGCAGCGCGTTGCCGACCAGATGCGGCGCTTGTCCGCTCATGGCGCCGATGCCGAGGTTGATCTCAGGCTCGCGGAAGAAGATAGGGTTCAGTTGCGCGTGGCAATCGGTGATGTGCAGCAGACTGACGTTGCCCTTGCGCGGCAAGTCGTACATGCGCGAGGCATCTCCGGCCGCCCAGGATTGGTTGCTGTTCAGCACAAAGCCGCCCGCCGAGGCGATGGCCAGTATCTGCAGGAATTCGCGTCGATTCATACCCATCGTGTTTCCTTATATAGAAAGCAGCGTGATGAGGAGAAGGGCCGCCCCGCCGCGAACGGGCGGGGCGGACTGCTCAGTCTTACTTGTTGACGGGTGATTCCGGGTCCAGCAGCAATGCCACCAGATCCTTCATCTGTGCTTCAGTAAGGATGCCCATGTGACCGAAACGCGGCATGTTGGCGCATGCATTGCCGGCTTTGGCGTTGTAGATGCGGGCATAGGCGTAGCGCTGGATGTCTTCGCCGTTGCCGCGCGTCTTGCCGAAGTTGAGCAGGCTGGGACCGATGGTGCCGTAGGCGATCTCGCTGGAAGACAGCTGGTGGCAGTTGTAGCAGTTGCCGCCGTTCGGGTCGCCTTCCTTGTCGCTCCAGGTCATACCCCGGCCGCTCTGGGCCAGCTTCTCGCCGGCCTTCCAGTCGCCCATGAACTTGCCATCGGCAGGCCACTTGATGGCTTCGGCTTCCTTGGCTTCCAGTTTGGCCTTCAGCTTCTTCGGCAGATTGTCCACGTATTTGCTGCACGCGGCTTGTAGCTCATCCTGCTCCACGCGTGTCGCCTTGGCGATGCCTTTGTCGCGGAAATCGCGTTTCACGATCATGGCGGTCTTGGCGTCCAGATCCTTGGACGCATCACCCGCCTGCGACGGTGCAGCAACCATGGCCAGCGAGAGACTGACCGCGAATCCAATCATCGATTTAGTATTCATGTTCGTCATCTCCTAGCGTTTCAGACCTGGGCCGACATACTCTGCGCCGTTCGCGCTGACTGCCAGATAGGTGGTCAATGCGATGGTGGCTTCGGATGCGAACTTCGGTTCCGGGAAGCGTTGCTGGCGGAAGCAGTCGTTCAGACGCCACTGGAAGGAGCGGGTCAGACCCTGCGACACGCGATAGGCAGGCCAAGATGTGTAAGCCGCCTGGGCGTCCTTTTTGCTGCTGCGCATGTTGGGCAGGTCCTGCATGCGGATGCGCACGCCGCTGGTGGCATGGCAGGTGGAGCAGGCGAAGTCATACGGACCGGCGCGATAATTGAAGATGCGCTTGCCGATCTCGTAGGCTTCTTTCTCCTTGGGGTGCTTGGTCGAGACCTTCATCTTCATGCCTTTGGATTGACCGACAACGTAGGTGGCCAGCGAAGAGATATCGGACTCTTTCTTCTCGGAAGCGAATGGCTTGGCGGTGATCTGCTCTTCCGGGATGCCCTGCAAGGTGGTCATGCAGGTGAGCAGACGCGATTCCAGGTCCTGCACCATCTTCGTATCCTTGAAGTATCGCGGCATCTCTGCATAAGCGCCCTTCACCACGCCCGGGCCTTTGCCCAGATCGCACTTCTCCAGGCTGACATTCTTCGGACCGCCCGGTGTCTTCCACAGCTCTTCGCCGCGCATCTCGTCGAACTCGGCGGGGTTGCCGTCGCTGATCATTTCGCGGTATTGCTCGATGCGATCCGAATCGGTGACGGCTTTCTCTTCCGCCACCGCCGTCAGGCTGGTCGACAATGCCAGCACCATCACTGCCCTGCATATTTGATTGGTGTTCATTTGTTCTCCCTGATAAAAAAATGGCCATGCAGTCGCATAGCCAATTCATCTTTACTTTTATGCCGAGATCGTCACCTCGTCGCTGCGGGAGTCGCCCTTGTTGTCGACCCAGCTGACTTTGACCTTCTCACCCGCGCTGCCCCCTTTGAAGCTGAACATCAGGTAAGGGTTCTTGGAGATCGATTGCCCGAACTGGGCATCGAGCACGATGCGTCCCTGGTATTCCGCCTTGACCTCGGTGATGAACCAGGCCGGGATCAGGGAACCGTCCGCATCCTTGCGCAGGCCGGTCTCCATCTCGTGCTGCATCAGGATCTTGACTTCGGTCATGCCGTCCTTGACGGAGGCACGTATCTTCATTGGTTTGCCCATGTTGTCTTCCTTGTGCGTATTGAGTGAGTGTCCGCTACGGTTAGCCGCCGCAGCCGCCTGCCGTGACTTTGACTTCTTTCGAAGTGCGGTAGTACTTGCCGTCGGCCTTGACCAGCGCCACCACATGGGCCGTCTTACCCATCTTCACTCGCGTCGTCACTTCGGCTGCTGTGCCTGCGGGGATATTGAACACGGCCGCCAGCACGTTGGGGTTCTTGTCCACCATGATGGCGATCTGCTCGACATTGGGAAGTGAACTGGAGATACCGACCGGCACCACCGAGCCGTTCTCGGCGATCTCGGGTACGGTCAAGCGGATCAAGGTGGAATTCTCTTCCGGGTTGGTCGCCCCCAGCGAGCCCAAGGCTTCGTCCACTGCTTTGGATGTGAAGGCTTTCTGATTCCATTCGGCCAGTGCCTGGCCCGGGCGCAACAGGGCCGCACCGCCGAACAGGGCCAGCAAACCTATGCCCCCGGTGGATAAAGCCTTGCGACGTCCCAGATCTATCTCTTTACTCATCAAGATTCTCCCTTTCCCGTTTCGTTGTTAAAACAAGGACTGCACACTCGCTGCGTTTTCCACCGTGGACGGATATCACCGTCCTCGGAGCAGAGCCGAACCGTATACCTGACAAGATTACGGTGTCAATAACCCATACGTAGCCCGAATGGGTAGTGAATACAACTATTAAGTGTGATTTTTAACAACGGCTAATATGCCGGCGAAGCGGCCGACACGATAGATGTTGCGGGTGCTGACGCACCCGGTGGAGGCAAAGACTAAGCAGCGGATCAGACGCCTAAAAGGTGCAGTTGGGTGGTCACTGCAAGACCGCATCCTTGCCGTAACTGGCGACCAATTCCTTGCTGCTCAGCGGATGCGCGAACAGGTAGCCCTGACCGATGTCGCAGCCAGTGCTGCGCAACACTTCCAGCTGTTCCGCCGTCTCGATGCCCTCCGCCACGACGCTGAACCCAAGCGTCTGCGCCATCAGCAGGATGGTCTTGGCGATCGCTTGCGCATCCGAGTTGTTGGCGATGTCGATAACGAAATGCTGGGCAATCTTCAACTCGTGGATCGGCATACGTTGCAGATAGGCCAGCGAGGAATAACCGGTACCGAAATCGTCGATGCTGAGTTTGATGCCGAGCGCCTTCAACTCCTGCAACATCTGTTGCGCCTGCTCGGTATCTTCTGCCAGCGCGCTCTCGGTCAATTCCACCATGACGCGGCCGGCATCGAGCTTGTGCTGGCTGAGCAGGCGCAGCATCAGCGCCGGGATGTTGCTGCGGCGGAACTGGTAGGGCGAGACGTTGATGGACACGCGCGGGATGTCATGGCCGTGTTTCACCCATTCCGCCATCTGTTTGCAGGCGGTCGCGGCAACCCACTCGCCGAGGCGGTCGATGATGCCGGTCTTCTCGGCCAGCGGGATGAACTTGGACGGCGGGACCAATCCCTCTGTCGGGTGCTGCCAGCGCACCAGCGCCTCGACACCGACCAGCCTTCCGCTGGCGATATCCACCTGCGGTTGATAGAGCAGGTACAGTTCATTGCGCTCGATCGCACCGCGTAACTCGGTCTCCAGTTTCAGGCGCTCGTCGGCGATGCGCTTGAGTTCGTCGGTGAAGAAGTGGTGCGAGCGCTTGCCGCCGTCCTTGGCTTGGTACATGGCGCTGTCCGCGTTCTTGAGCAGCGTCTCGGGATCGAGGCCGTCATTGGGATACAGGCAGATGCCGATGCTGGCACCAGGGTAGATGTTCTGGCGGCCGATCGAATGCGGACGCAGCATGGCGTCGCTGATGCGGTGTGCGGTCATCTCCGCCTCGGCCACGGTCGCCTCTTCGATCAGCAGCGCGAACTCGTCGCCGCCAAAGCGCGCCACGGTGTCACCGCCGCGCACGCAGTCGCGCAGGCGTGCGGAGATCTCCTTGAGCAGATCGTCGCCGGCGGCATGTCCCATCGAGTCGTTGATTACCTTGAAGTTGTCCAGGTCGATGAACAGTACGGCGAATGAGTTCTCGCTACGCTCGGCATGCGCGATGGCCTGACGCAGGCGGTCGAGGAACAGCGCGCGGTTGGGCAGGCCGGTCAACTCGTCGTGCGTGGCCAGGAATTCCACCTTGCGCTGCGATTCCTTGACCACCGAGATGTCGCTGAAGATGCCGACGTAATTGATGATGTTGCCTTCCGGGTCGTTCACCACATTGATGGTGAGCCATTCAGGGTAGATCTCGCCGGATTTGCGCTTGTTCCAGACTTCGCCCTGCCACCAGCCATGGGTCTCCAGATGGGACCACATGCTCTTGTAGAACGAGGCATCCTGTTTGCCGGACGACAGCATCTTGGGCGTCTGACCGACGGCTTCCTCGGGCTCGTAGCCGGTCACCTGCGTGAACGCGCTGTTGACGGTGAGGATGCGCTGGTGCGCATCGGTGACCACGATGCCTTCACCGGAACGGTCGAACACGCGCGCCGCCAGACGCAACTGGTCCTCGGCACGCTTGTGCTCTGTGACATCGGCGGACTGCGTGCAGATGCTGTATACCACGCCGTCCTCGGTCAGCAGCGGGAAGCGGATGGAATGCAGGAAACGTTCCTGCCCGTTGGAAAATGCGAGGTGATCCTCGAACTCCAGCGAGGTGCGCAGACGCACCACATCCAGTTCCTTGGAACGGAAGTCGTCGGCGATCTTGCGCGGCAACACCTGGGCATCGGTCTTGCCCAGCACGTCCGCCGACACCAGCCCGAAGAACTTCTCGAACTCCCGGTTGACGAACTCGTAGCGGCCGGCCAGATCCTTGAGTGCGATGATGGAGGTGGAGTTATTCATGATCGCCAGCAGGATCTCGCGGTTCTTGCGCACATCGCGTTCGGCCACCAACCGTTCGGTATGGTCCAGCAGCACGATGATCGCGCCGCGGTTGCCGCTCATTTTCGTCTCGTAAGGGGAGACATGCAGCAGGTAGTGACGCTCGCTGGAGAAGATATGCGTCTCGTCCACTCGTTTGTTGGCGATCGCGCCCTGCACCGCCGCCGAGAAATCCTTCATCCCGACCGGCAAACGCATACTGGGCAACTGCTGCTTGAGGGATGCGTTGGTGAGCGAGAACAAGGATGCGGCTGGGCTGTTGAAGCGCACGATCTCCAGATGTGCATTGCACACGATGATGGGGAATCCGGCACTATTCTGGATGTTCTCCAGATCGTTCAACAACTCTGCCAGTTCTCCGGAACGTACCTGCAATTCCTCGTTTACCGTGGTCAATTCCTCGTTGGTGGATTGCAACTCTTCGTTCGCCGCCTCCAACTCCTCGTTGGAAGATTGCAGCTCTTCGTTGGCCGCCACGACTTCCTCGTTGAGTGCCTGCATCTCCTCGTTAGAGGTCTCCAGCTCCTCGATCACGGTCTGCAGACGCTCGCGCGTGGAGATCAACTCCTCCTCGAGCTCGCGGACATTTCGCCCCTCGGCGCTGAGCGGCGGGACCTCGCCATCCCCTTCGCGCGCGATCGCCGGCGGCATCACTTCGAAACTCACCAGGAACAACATACTGTTGATGCCGCGCTCCATCGGATGCACGGCGATGCGCACGCTTCGCGTCTCTTCTCCAATCTTTATGGCGTGCGGACGACCCACAGCGGACTCGTGCTTATGATCGGCATGATGCTGTAGCAATTGCAGATCAGCGCGCAGCTCCCGCCTGAGCAGATGCTGCAGATTGAAGTTGGGTTTTCCGGGCAGAACGAGCAGATACGGGCTGACATCCCCATGGATATGCAGGATATCGAATGAGCTGTTCACCAACACGGTGGCCGGCACATAGCGGCGCACCGCCTCGTCCATCAGTCTCGACTCGGAATCCGCCACTGACTTGGGCAGGATGCGCTCGGAGGTGTCCGGCAACCTGAATGCCGGCACATTGAGGCGCGACTCGCCAGGCATGCGGCGGTAGATCCGTGCGCCCTTGTCGATGACCTCGAACAATGCCTCCTGCTGGAAGATACCCTCGGACTTACCAAGGAACAGGACTCCACCCGGATTCAAACTGTAATGGAATGTCGACAGTACCTTTGCTTGCAGTTCGTTCTGCAAGTAAATGAGCATGTTCCGGCAGCTCACCAAGTCCAGCCTGAGGAACGGCGGATCCTGTATCAGATCCTGTCGTGCCACCACGACCATGTCGCGCAGGACGCGCGACACCTCAAGTCGATTACCTACCTTCACGAAATAGCGGATCGCCAATCCCGGCTCCAGATCGGCCAGCGCACTCTCGGCATAGGACCCCTTGCGCGCAATCGCCAGAGCGTTGATGTCGATGTCGGTGGCGAATATCTGGATGCGGAACTGGGACAAGTTTGGCCCCAGCAGCTCGGCCAGCAGGATGGCCATCGTATAGGCCTCTTCGCCCGTGGCGCAGGCTGCGACCCAGATGCGGATCTCATCACCCGGTCGCTTGTTCTGGATGATGCCTTGCAGCATCCTTCTTAACGCATCGAACGACGATGCGTCACGGAAGAATGCAGTGACCGAGATCAGGATGTCCTTGCCCAGGTGCTCCAGCTCTTCGGGGTTGCTATCCACCAGAGCCAAGTAATCGTCCAGATCGTTCACATGGCAGGCTGCCATGCGCCGCTCGATGCGCCGCCACAGCGTGCCTTCCTTGTAGCCCGAGAAATCGATGCGCGTGTGCTGCTTGACCTTGATCAGCAGTTTCTTAAGCGTAGTTGCGGCAATGGGCGGCTTGTTGGTGACCGTGACGCTGCCATGCGAGCGCGCGATGACGGCGATCTCCTTGGCGATACCTTCCGGAGACAACACCCAGTCCACGCAACCGGTGTCGATGGCCGATTGCGGCATACCCGCATATTTTGCCGTCTGCGGATCCTGCGCAAAGGTGTAGCCACCCGCCGCCTTGATATCTCGCAATCCGGCAGCACCATCGCTTCCTGTTCCGGAAAGGATCACACCGATGGCATCTTCTATCTTCTCTTCGGCCAGCGAAGTCAGGAACAGATTGACCGACGGTCGCGGTGTCGCTTCGCGCGGTCCCTCGATCAACTCAAAACAGCCATCCTTCAGTTTTACATTGCTGCTGGCTGGCGCGACATAGATCGTGTCCGGCTCGGGTTGCACGCCGTTCTCGACTTCCTGCACGGCCATCGCGGTCTCGCGGCCGAGCAACTGCGCCATCATGCTGCGGTGGGTAGGGGAAAGATGCTGAAGCACGACGTAGGAGATGCCCAGATCGGTCGGCAGTGCGGCGATGAGTGCGGACAACGCTTCCAGACCGCCCGCAGAAGCTCCGATGCCGACCAAATATGGGCGTAGCGGAACCACTGCATCTATCTGAGCCGCCTTCTTCTTCGTCTGTTTAGCCGTTGACACTCTGGGCGGTTTAGCCACCGCGACCTTGCTCTTTTTTTCCGGAAGCATCTGTTTCCCCTCGTGATGGACCGTGGCCCCGCCTCTGCCTGCCGGGCCTCCCTTGCCCCAGTCAGATTCTGTGATCCAATTCACTCAACGCCGCACAACATCGAACTTGATGCGCGCACGTTCTATGTGTGATGCGCACAATAGCGCAAAACTACCAACGAGGAGAAAGAAAAACCCGTATTTTCTGAAATGTTATTCGGGCAGGGCAACCTGGATATCAAACAACACGTCGCTTATTGCCGGTCAATTTGGAAGGAATTCGGTTCCGGTACCTGTTCCTTCTGTGTTGACAGGGCCAGCAAACCTTGCCCCCCGGTGGATATGCCTTGCGACGTCCCTGATCTATCTCAAGGATTGCACATTCGCCTGAGTATTCCAGCGTGAGCTGATATCGCCACCAGAAGCCAACTTGCAGCCAGTAAGATCAATGAATACAAACATTCATTGAGATTTTCGAGCGCAGCAGGCACCGTCGGCGGCTCTTTACGGCCACCCATCGAGCGGTATTTGCGGTGAACCCGTGTGCTTAGAGATAGAGGATCTCCAGCCGAAGTATTGCACCTCTCAAAGAATCCAAGGCTGCTCGCGGAGTCATCGATGGAATGCCAGTACGCCGTTCACGGTCGTGGCACTGTTCTGGAAGCCGTAAACCACCCCGGCACCGGTCGCGCCGATGCCGGTGAACGATCCGCCCAATCCGCCTTGGATCGCCACACCATTGGCAGTAGCAGTGAATGTTCCGCCACCACTCCCATCGCCGAATACTGTTTGCTGGATCGGAAGATTGGTGCCGGTCGCCACGTAGTTTGTGCCAGCCACTGTCGCATTCACGCCCACGTTCACTGTCATGGCGGAAAAGTCAGCCTTCAATGTCGCACCGTTCAGTGTGCCTACATTACCCAGATTGTCGGTCGGGCTGGTACCGCCACCCAGCGTGTAGTTATACGTGCCCGAGGCGGGCAAGGTCACTGGCCCGTTCATCACTGGCGCAGCAAGCCAGTGCAGACTGCTGCTCGTGTTGCTGACAGAAGCCAGAGCGGTGTTGGTCACACGGTCGGTGACGTCCAGACTGCCCCCTTGCCAGCGCCCCCAACTGATACCCGAAACAGGGTCTTTCCCCAAGTTGGTGGCTGTGGCCGTTCCGATGGAGATGATGTTGGAATTCATGCTGACTATCGTGCCGCCCTGCGTCGACCCGCCTTTATTCGACCCCATATCGAAGCGCGTCAGATTGCCTGCCGCGTCTCTGATCACGCGCCCTGCGTTATTGAAAGCCCCGTTGATGTCGTAATAACTGCTGCCGCTGCTGGAGACGCCGAGAGGGTCGTACCTTGAGATCGCCACCAGTTGGTACGGCGTAGCCAGATTCACCGTCGTCGCGGGCGAGCCGTTGAAAGTTTCAAGCCTGAACGCTGCGGCACCGCTGATACTTTGCGCCAGAGTGTCGCTGAAGTAGTACTGCAGGAATGCGCCGTTGATGCCATTGCCGGTGATCTGCCCGGAAATATAACCCTGCCCCGAATTCGTTCCGTCCATGACGATATTCAAGGTGCCACCACCGTAGGTATCAAAATGCGAGCGGGAATTACCCACGCCGCTATTGGATGTCAGCGGCATCCCGGTGGCTGCGGCTGTCCAGCTGTGTCCGCCGCCGCTTACCGCAAGATTCGCCCCCACGGATTGATTGGTGAAATTCACCGACAGGCTGGCCGAGCCAATAGCACCGGTCACCCCTGCCTGTGTGACTGGGACGGTTCCGCCGTCGAATACATAAGTCGCGGTACCGACCAATGCTTCCGGCAAGTAGAAGGGATTCACACCGGGCCCGGTGATCCAGCTTCCGTAGCCGCCGGAGAATGTCTGGGTGAACGAAGTTGAAGGCGAGCCTGCGTACGAAATGGTAGTGGTCAGTGTCGGCACTACGGCATAGCGTCCGTACTTGATCCCTGTGGAAGTCACACTATTCGCAGCGCCCGTCACGGCACCTGTTGCACCTGTCAAAGTATAGGTCGCCCCCGTACTGCACGGTGGCACTGAACAAGTGCCTCCCCAAGTCACCGTGAAGCTCGGATCGGTTGCTAACGGAGAGATGGCACTCGGCAAGGTTTCAAAATTGTATGGCTGCCAAAAGGAGGTGAGCATCAAACTATCCGTAACCAACAATGAAGTGACCACATAAGGATTCGTCACCGGCGTCGTCACCAGCGTGTTCAATGTCGTGGTCGTCCCCTCCTGCAATAGTGTCTGTGTGGTGGAATTCAATGTGGCACCGGTAGTGGAATTGACCAGCACGACAGGAACGAGCAACGGCGGTGGAGCGATAGCTGGCAACGGTTGCAGAGCACCGACCGGCGGAGGGGGCATTAAAGCACCGGGACGCACAGGTGCAGCATCAGCTGCTGCGGTCCTGATCGGAGCAGGACCGGCCGCCCCCTTTGGCGCACGCTCACCAGCCCCTTCCCGACTCTGCTTCCCCTCCCCGTTCTGGGGCGGTTGGTCGCCATCGTTTCGCGCCTGTTTTGCATCACCCTCCTGTGGCTTTTTTCCGCCATCCTGCTGCCCCGAAGCGCCTTGCCCCGTTTTGCCGGCATCACCTTCTTCATTCTCCTTGACGGTTTTGCTTGGTGCTGCAGCTACCGTGAAGATATTGGTATTGATCGGAGCCAATACAGGCAGCGCATTCAGTCCGCTTGAAAAACCCATCTGATTCGGCAGCACATTTACAGTGCCCAAGTTCGTCGTGAGCGTCGTTTCACCCACGTTCACTTTGCTATATGTCCCCGGCGGTGGACCGGGGGGCGGGCTGCCGGCGGGACCGCCGACCGGTCCCAAAGGAGGCACAACATATGATTCGTGATCGGTACCACGGATACCGATAGTGGCCGATGGTGTCTTGATGCTGTAGTTGTGCTTGTTCTTGGATCCGATCAGGCCGGTCACCGCCCTGAAGCCGCCCTTGAGCAAGGAGAAGATGCTGCGCTCACTGCCGTCCTGCTTGCCTTTGAATATGAACTGGTCGAACTTCATCTGCGTATTCGGGCGGATCGCGACAAAGCCGCCATCCAGCATCTTGATCTGCGCCGAAGATGACACCGCAGTGGAGATGAAGTCCCCCTCGGACACCCTGTCGCCCTTCCTCAGGACTCGTGTCACACCCTCAGTCGTGACCTTCACATTGCCGTGTACGAACTGGACACTGCCCGCCACGGACGCTTCTGCCGCTTGAGTAGAAAGCATCAGACTGGCCGATGCGAAGGCCAGAAGGAATTTGATTTGCCTGGTGATATTCATCATCAACCTCATTCAAGAATGTTGCGCGCGCAAACTATTTAAAATCCCTGCGTACCGTCATGGATGCATCGACACGATCAAAACTGTAAATGGCTATGTTGGATCTGTTGCGCGAGTAACCAACCTGGGGGCGGAAGGTCCATAGCTGTGCAAAATGCCAGTTGGCACCCAATGTTGCGTCGGACTGCTTGTCATCGCGCTTGGCCAGGAAAGCAAGATTCTCTTTGTCATACCGCCCCCTCTGATAACCGACACTGGCAAACACCTCGACCGCTTCGCCGAATGGAGTTTGTCCGCCGAGCCTAAGGCCATAGCCGGTTTTGCTTCCGTCAGCCCGGTCATGTACCGCGCCTTCTTTTAGTCCATTGATACTGACAAACAATGCGGATCTTCCATCGTCCAGGATATGCAGCATCCCCGCACCAATGACTACTTGATTGAAATCGTTCACTCGATAGGTAGGGTCCGAATATCGATTCTTCCCGTATTGCCCAAACACACTGAACTGGTTCTTTGGATCGAAATTGTGCTGCCATCCCCCTGTGAACCCGTAGGAATTCCTGTTCTTCAGGTGTGCCTGCTCATAGAATCCCCAAGTGATTCCCAGTCGGAAAACTTCATTGCCTGTTGCATAGGCAGCTCCGGCTCTGGCATCCAGGCTTCCAAAATCATAGGTATGCATCTTGTTATTGTTGCGCTGCCGCAGATCGAGACCGCCATTTACACGCCACCGGTCGTCGAAGGCATGCTCAACCTCCCAGCCTGTTGCGCCCATATAGTAAGTTGCTGGCGTTTTCAGACTGGTGGGACTCAAAGTGAATACCAAATCACCGAACGCGGGGATGGCCACATCCGATTGGCTGGTGGAGTTATTGACGTTCGTGTCACGGCCGATCGTCCCCTCCACATAGGCTGAATAACGCGTCCTCTTTGCCTCCTCGGCCGAGTCGATCGCCGCAAGATATTTCTCGATGGTGATACGCGCGGCTTCCGGCGGCTCCTGCTTCATCACCATTTCCAGTTCAGTCTTGGCACGGGGAAGATCACCCAGATGGAAATACGCTCGAGCCATATCCAGTCGCGCACCCGCGAAATTCGGATCGACCGCCAAAACACGTTCCAAGGCAAGCGTTGCCTTGTCCGGATGGCCGCTATCCAGCGCGGCCACACCCAACAGATAGTCGAATTCAGAATTGCCGGAGTATTCAAAATCCTTAGCCTCCAGCAGCTGGTATGCCTCCTCTGCTTTTCCGGCATTGAGCAGTGCCTCTGCCTCTCGAAGCAAATGGTCAGGCACCTCGACACTACCCACCCGCATCGGATTGGTTGCGTTTTGAACCTCCGATGTTGCAGGGATCGGTACTGCCGAAAAGGCCCGAATGACCACGCCCCCCCTGGCGTAGGCAGCCTCGTGCATCCCGACACACAAGCAAAAGACTGCGGTTATCAAACTTCGCGAAGTCGCACTTCCCATGCTCACCCCTTTGATTTTTCATGACGACACAGACGTGCACCGTCACCTGAAGATACACCTCGCCTCTCAACCGGCGCTTGGTTTATGGGGCCATTCTATTACCTGACTCAGCATGTGTCGTCACGTTTTGGTCACGCCAAATGCAAAAAGCCCACCGTTGCGGGTGGGCTTTTTCGTATTCTGGTGGCTCGGGGCGGAATCGAACCACCGACACGCGGATTTTCAATCCGCTGCTCTACCAACTGAGCTACCGAGCCGTTTTTGTCTTCCTTCCCGGACGGGTCGGTCAAAACGAAGGCGCGCATTGTAGCCATAAGCTGCGTTACGGGCAACACAAAAAACAAACCCCGCATCACGCGGGGTTTGTCGGGTGCGGCATCGAACCTTACAGCAGGTTCGATTACATCATGCCGCCCATACCTCCCATGCCGCCCATGTCACCACCCATGCCGCCGGCAGCCGGCTTGTCTTCCGGCAACTCGGCCACCATGCATGCGGTGGTCAGCATCAGGCCAGCGACGGAGGATGCGTTCTGCAACGCGGTGCGGGTGACCTTGGTCGGATCGACCACGCCCATCGCCAGCATGTCGCCGTACTCGCCGGAGGCGGCGTTGTAGCCGTAGCTGCCCTTGCCTTCCAGCACCTTGTTGACGACCACGCTGGGCTCGTCGCCAGCATTGGAGACGATGGCGCGCAGCGGCGCTTCCATCGCGCGCAGCACGATGGTGATGCCGGCGTCCTGGTCGTGGTTGTCACCCTTCAGGCCGGCAACGGCTGCCTTGGCACGCAACAGTGCCACGCCGCCTCCGGGGACGATGCCTTCTTCAACGGCTGCACGGGTGGCGTGCAGTGCGTCTTCCACGCGAGCTTTCTTTTCCTTCATCTCGACTTCGGTGGCTGCACCTACCTTGATCACGGCCACGCCGCCGGACAGCTTGGCCTTGCGCTCCTGCAGCTTCTCCTTGTCGTAGTCGCTGGAGGATTCGTCCATCTGCTTGTTGATGGTGGCGATACGCGCCTGGATGGCGTCGGTCTTGCCTGCGCCGTCGATGATGGTGGTGTTGTCTTTCGCCACCTCGATGCGCTTGGCTTGGCCCAGGTCGTCCAGTGTGGCTTTCTCCAGTGTCAGGCCGACTTCTTCGGCGATGACGGTGCCGCCGGTCAGGATGGCGATGTCTTCCAGCATGGCCTTGCGGCGGTCGCCGAAGCCCGGTGCCTTGACCGCGACGGTCTTCAGGATGCCGCGGATGTTGTTCACCACCAGCGTAGCCAATGCTTCGCCGTCCACATCCTCGGCGATGATCAGCAGCGGCCGGCCGGCCTTGGCGACTTGTTCCAATACCGGCAACAGGTCGCGGATGTTGGAGATCTTCTTGTCGTGCAGCAGGATGAAGGGGTTCTCCATCGCAGCGATCTGGCGGTCCTGGTTGTTGATGAAGTACGGCGACAGGTAGCCACGGTCGAACTGCATGCCCTCGACCACATCCAGCTCGTCCTGCAGGCCGGAGCCGTCCTCGATGGTGATGACACCTTCCTTGCCGACCTTGTCCATCGCCTCGGCGATCTTCTCGCCGACTGCGGTGTCGGAGTTGGCGGAGATGGAGCCGACCTGGGCGATCTCCTTGCTGGTCGCGCAAGGCTTGGACAGCTTCTTCAATTCTTCGACGGCGGTGATGACGGCCTTGTCGATACCGCGCTTCAGATCCATCGGATTCATGCCGGCGGCGACGAACTTCATGCCTTCCTGCACGATGGACTGAGCCAGCACAGTCGCGGTAGTCGTACCGTCACCGGCCACGTCGGAGGTCTTGGAAGCGACTTCCTTGACCATCTGTGCGCCCATGTTCTCGAACTTGTCTTTCAGTTCGATCTCCTTGGCGACAGACACACCGTCCTTGGTGATGGTCGGTGCGCCGTAGGAACGGTCCAGCACCACGTTGCGGCCCTTGGGGCCCAGAGTCACCTTGACCGCGTCGGCCAGGATGTTCACGCCAACGACCATCTTGCTGCGGGCTGCGTCGTGGAATTTAACGTCTTTAGCTGCCATTTTTTATTTCTCCTGAATTCGTTGAATGCTTAGGCTTCGATGATGCCAATGATGTCGTCTTCACGCATCTGCAGATATTCCACGCCGTCCATCTTGAACGCTTGGCCGGAATATTTGCCGAACAGCACCTTGTCGCCGACCTTGACGTTCATCGGGCGCACCTTGCCGTCGTCACCGATCTTGCCGTTGCCCACAGCGATGATTTCGCCTTGGTCCGGCTTCTCGGTCGCAGCGTCGGGGATGACGATACCTGAAGCGGTCTTGCGCTCTTCTTCCATGCGCTTGACGATGACGCGATCATGCAAAGGACGAATCTTCATGCTTATTTCTCCTAAAATCAGTGAGTTGATGATTTGCGTCGGCGGGAGATTAGCACTCGCCGCCAGCGACTGCTAATGATAGGGGCGCGCCCCACTCAATTCAAGGGCACGCAGGTAATTTCTTTTTTGCGTCACCCCAGAATGGCGCGTAAAGCGGATTCCAGGTCGGGGTAGCGGCATAGCATGCCCTTGGCTTCCAGTCGCGCCGGCAGCACGCGCTGCCCTTCCAGTACCAGCGCCGCCCGCTCGCCCATGGCCAGTTTGAGCATGGCGACCGGGGCGGACAGCGGAGCCGGACGATGCAAGACCATGGCTAATATGCGAGTGAACTCGGCATTAATTACCGGCTGCGGCGAGGTCATGTTGAACGGGCCGCTGAGCTGTTCGTCGTTCAGCAGGCGTTGCAGATGCCGCACATAGTCATCGATGTGGATCCAGCTCATCCATTGTTTGCCGTCGCCCAGCCGCGCACCCAGCCCCAGCCGGAACGGCGGCAACATGCGCGCCAGCAGGCCGCCATCCTTGCTCAGGATGAGCCCGGTTCGGAGCAGGCAGACGCGCACCCCGTATCGCTCGGCCTCGATCGCGGCGGCCTCCCAATCGATGCAAAGCTGTGCGGGAAAGTCGTCACCCGGCCCGGAAGTCTCCACCAGCTCCTGATCGCCGCGACCGCCGTAATAGCCGATGGCGGAACCAGACAACAGCACGGCGGGTTTCTGTTCGGACCGTGCGATACGTTCGACCAACTGCCGCGTCAGCGCGATGCGGCTGTCCCGCAATATCTTTTTGCGACGATCGGTCCAGGCCGCATCGACGATGGGTTCGCCCGCCAGATTGATGACGGCATCGAAATGCCGTTGCGGCGTCCAGTCATCGAGCGAGGCCAGTGCCTGCACTGCGGCACCGCATTTGTCGGCCACTGTCTCCGGATGTCGGCTGAATACAGTCAGGGTATGCCCTTCGGCATGCAGGACACGGCACAGGGCGCGACCGATCAGGCCCGTACCGCCAGTGATGAGGATGTTCATGGCTGCCTCCTCGTATCGGTTGAGGCTTCATCTTACGTTATGATTGCCCGCATGACATCCAACATCGAATTGCTGACGCGCAGCCTTTCCGCCGTCTGGCATCCCTGCACCCAGATGAAGCGCCACGAGACCCTGCCGCTGGTCCCGATCGCGCGCGGCAAAGGCGTGTGGCTGTACGACTTCGAAGGCAAACGCTATCTGGATACTGTCAGCTCCTGGTGGGTGAACCTGTTCGGCCATAGCGAGCCGCGCATCAATGCCGCCATCACCGACCAGCTCGGCAAACTCGAACATGTGATGCTGGCCGGCTTCACCCACGAGCCGGTGGTGCAACTGTCGGAACGATTGCGCGAACTGGCTCCCGCCGGTCTCGGCCATTGCTTCTACGGCTCGGACGGCGCGTCGGCTACCGAGATCGCGCTGAAGATGAGTGCGCATTACTGGCGCAATTCCGGCCGCCCTCATAAGACTGAATTCATCAGCCTGCAGAACAGTTATCACGGCGAGACACTGGGTGCGCTGTCGGTGACCGATGTCGCCTTGTTCCGTGATGCCTACGGCACGCTGATCCGGCAGAACGCTACCGTACGCAGCCCGGACTGGCGGATCGCAGAGGAAGGTGAAAGTCCGGAGTCTTTCGCGCTGCGTTGCGCCGCCGATCTGGACCAGCACCTGCAACAGCACCATGCGCACGTCGCCGCGTTGATCGTGGAGCCGCTCATTCAGGGGGCTGCGGGCATGGCGATGTACCACCCGGCGTACCTGAAACGCGCACGCGAACTATGCACGCGCTACAACGTGCATCTGATCGCGGACGAGATCGCAGTCGGCATGGGGCGCACCGGCACCCTGCTCGCCTGCGAACAGGCGAACATCCGCCCCGATTTCCTGCTGCTGTCCAAAGGCATCACCGGGGGTTATCTGCCCTTGTCGGTGGTGATGACGACCGACGACATCTATCAGGCTTTCTATGCCGACGAGACGGCACGTGGTTTCCTGCATTCGCATTCCTACACCGGCAACCCGCTGGCCTGCCGCGCCGCGCTGGCGACGCTGGATATCTTCGTGCAGGACGATGTGCTCACCGCGAACCGCGCCAAGGCCGCCTTCCTGAACCGCATCGCGCAGCCGTTGCGCGACCACCTCGCCGTGCGGAACTTCCGCAACACCGGCATGGTCTGGGCGTTCGAAGTCGAATCGTCGCATACGGATTTCGCGCAACGCTGTTTCAGCCTGGGCCTGCGACATGATCTGCTGCTACGACCGATGGGCGACACGGTATATTTCATGCCACCGTATGTCATCACCGAAGAAGAGATGCAACTGATGGTCTCGCGCACTCTGAGCGTCATCAACGAACTTACATGAAACTGCTTCTGACCCTGCTCGCCGTCCTGACCTTTCCCCTAACTGCCGGGGCGGCCCAGCTTCCGGCGGCCGTCACCCAAGCATTGAAGGATGCTGGGATCCCGACCTCTGCCGTCTCCATCGTAGCCCGCGAAGTCGGTCACAAGGACAGCCTGTTCAGCCTGAACGCCCAGCGTGCCATGAACCCCGCTTCCAACATGAAGCTGCTGACCACCTATGCCGGACTGGACCTGCTCGGTCCGGCCTATACATGGAAGACCGAGGCTTACATCGACGGTGAGTTGACGGACGGTGAGCTGTACGGCGACCTGATCCTGAAAGGCTACGGAGACCCCAAGTTCACGGTCGAGCAGTTCTGGTTGTGGCTCTCCGATCTGCGCGCGCGCGGTTTGCGCGACATCAAGGGCGACCTGGTACTCGACCGCAGCTATTACGACCTGCAACCTCACGATCCCGCCGAATTCGACAACGACCCGTTGCGCGCCTACAACGTGGGGCCTGATGCGCTGCTGCTCAATTTCAACATCGTACGCCTGCGTTACCTGCCCAACGGCGAGAATCTGAAAGTCGTGACCCTGCCGCCAGTGTCTGGATTCTCGCTGGAGAACCAGCTCGCGCCGGCCAGCGGCAAGTTCAACTGCAGTGACTGGGACGGCCGCCTGTCGGTGCAACCCGGCGGAGACAGCGTGGTATTGCAGGGCGATTACCCCATCGAATGCGGCGAACGCGAACAGAGCCTGTCCGTGATGCCGCACACGCGCTACGTGGAGGCCGTCTTCAGGGCCATCTGGCAAGAGCTGGGCGGCACGCTCAACGGCATACAACGCGAAGCCGCCGTCACACCGACTGCACGACTGTTCTCCACACATCGTTCTGAACCGCTCAGCACCGTGATCCGTGATATCAACAAGTACAGCAACAATGTCATGGCGCGCCAATTGTTCCTGACACTGGGTGAGACCCTGCCCTTGGAGAACGAACCCGGCGACATGCCGGCAGTATTCTCTGGCAGCGAGACCAGCCGACGCATGGGCATCGAGCGCAGCATCTTCGCCATGCAGAACTGGCTATCGCGCGCGGGCATGGATTTCCCCGAACTGGTGCTGGAGAACGGTGCCGGGTTGTCGCGCATCGAACGCATCAGCGCGGCGCACATGGCACAGTTACTGGAACATGCCGCCGCGCATCCGCTGAGTGCCGAGTTGCGCGCCTCGCTGCCCATCATGGGCGTGGACGGCTCCGTACAGCAGCGGTTGAGTGACAGCCCGGCCGCCCGCCGCGCGCATCTCAAGACCGGCACGCTGGAAGGCGTGAAGACCCTCGCGGGATATGTGCGTTCCAAGCACAACAAGGATTGGGTAGTGGTGTTCTTCATCAACCACCCAAATGCCAAACTCGGCCAGGATGCACAGGATGCGCTGATCGAGTGGCTCGCCACCACACACTGAAACCGACCTGCGACCGGCACCATGCTCCGACACCATCCCCTTGCCATTGCCTTCACCGGTTTGATGATTTGTTCGCCCGCCCATACTGCCAGCCTGACCCCGGGGGGCAACGATTTTGGCGTGTCGCTTGGGCAATACCGCTATGAAGAGCCGGGATTGATGTCACTGGACGGGCTGAAAGGCGGATTAGAGTTGCGGATGACAAGGACCTACCCCGCTCGCCGCACGTTCCTGCGCGGGGAGTTACGCTATGCAGGCGGTACCGTGGACTACACGAGCAATGGCACGGGCCGCAGCAGTGGTGAACCTGACTGGTATATCGAGGGGCGGGCGCTGATCGGGAATGACTGGCCGTTGACCACCGCGACCGTCTCCACCTATGTCGGGCTCGGCTACCGCTTCCTGCTGAACGATGGCCGGGGCATCACCAGCACGGGGCACGCCGGCTACAGAAGAGAGAGCACCTATATCTATCTGCCCGCGGGTGTCATCCTGCGCACCAGCCTGGATAGCGGTAACGAAGTCATCGGCTCATTCGAATACGACCATCTGCTTTCCGGCAACCAGTTCACAAAGTTATCCGACACCGGCCTGGGATACAGCGACCTCGACAGCAAACAGAGCGAGGGGTATGGCCTGAAGCTGCGGTTGAGCTATGTGACGCCACGCTGGTCGGCGGGGCCATATCTGCATCATTGGAACATCGCTGATTCGGCGATCAATCCGATCTACCGGAACGGCGTGCTGAATGGATATGGATTGGAACCCCGGAACCGCAGCACGGAGGTCGGCGTGGAACTGACCCGACCTTTCTGATCGCTCACAGCCCCAGCTCGCCCCACATCGCATCCACCTTCGCCTTGACCGCCGCATCCATCACGATGGGCGTGCCCCATTCGCGCTGCGTCTCACCCGGCCATTTGTTGGTCGCATCCATCCCCATCTTGCCGCCGAGGCCGGAAACAGGCGAAGCGAAGTCGAGATAGTCGATAGGCGTGTTCTCCACCAGCAGGGTGTCGCGCACCGGGTCCATGCGCGTAGTGATGGCCCACATGACTTCCTTCCAGTCGCGCGTGACGATATCGTCGTCCACCACGATGATGAACTTGGTGTACATGAACTGGCGCAAAAAGCTCCATACGCCGAACATCACGCGCTTGGCGTGCCCGGCGTATTGCTTCTTGATGCTGACCACAGCCATGCGATAGCTGCACCCTTCCGGCGGCAGGTAGAAATCGACGATCTCGGGGAACTGCTTTTGCAGCAGCGGCACGAACACCTCGTTCAGCGCCACGCCGAGCATGGCCGGCTCGTCGGGCGGCTTGCCGGTGTAGGTGGAGTGATAGATCGGGTTAGAGCGCATCGTGATGCGCTGGATGGTGAACACGGGAAACTTGTCCTGCTCGTTGTAGTAGCCGGTGTGGTCACCATAGGGGCCTTCGAGCGCCGTCTCGCCGGGATGGATGACGCCTTCCAGCACGATCTCGGCGGAGGCCGGCACCTGCAGGTCGCTGCCGATGCATTTCACCAGCTCGGTCTTGCTACCGCGCAACAGTCCGGCGAACTGGTATTCGCTCAAAGAGTCGGGGACCGGCGTCACCGCACCGAGGATGGTCGCCGGATCAGCGCCGATCACGACCGACACCGGGAACGGTTGTCCCGGATGCTTTTCGCAATGGTCTCGGAAATCCAGCGCACCGCCGCGATGCGCCAGCCAGCGCATGATGACCTTGTTCGGTCCCAGCACCTGCTGGCGGTAGATGCCCAGGTTCTGGCGCGGCTTGTTCGGGCCGCGCGTGACGACCAGGCCCCAGGTGATGAGCGGCGCGACATCGCCGGGCCAGCAGTGCTGGATGGGCAGTTTCGACAAATCGACCTCCGCCCCTTCCCACACCACTTCCTGACACGGTGCTGACGACAGCACCTTGGGCGACATGGTGATGACCTGTTTGAGGATGGGCCATTTGTCCCATGCATCCTTCAATCCCTTGGGTGGCTCCGGTTCTTTCAGATAGGCGAGCAACTTTCCCACCTCGCGCAATGCTCCGATGTCTTCCTCACCCATGCCCAATGCCACGCGGCGCGGAGTGCCGAACAGATTGGCCAGCACCGGCATCTTGTGCCCGGCGACGTTCTCGAACAGCAGCGCCGGTCCCTGCGCACGCAACACACGGTCGCAGATCTCGGTCATCTCCAGATGGGTGGAAACAGGCGCAGTGACGCGTTTGAGTTCGCCCAGCTTTTCCAGTTGCGAGATGAAATCGCGCAGGTCTTTATATTTCATTGCCCTCTCCCCTGTCCCTCTCCCGCACGCGGGCGAGGGGGATGTCTCAATAGAATCTCGCCTCGCCCTCGGGACGCGTCTTGAAGCGCTTGTGCAACCAGAAATACTGCTCCGGCATCTCCAGCACACGTTGTTCGATGAATTCGTTCATGCGCCGCGCGTCGGCGACGTCATCACCGCTCGGATAGTTCTCCCATGCCGGATAGAAGGTCAGCACATACCCCTCACCGCCCGGCAGCACGCGCGTGATGCTCGGCACCACCTTGGCGCCTGTCATCTGCGCGATGCGCGGCAACGAAGTCATGGTCGCAGCGGGTACGCCGAAGAAAGGGATGAAAGCTCCGTCCTTCACGCCCTGATCCTGATCGGGCGGATAGATGAAAGGCAGATTGTCGCGCATGCCCTTCAGGATCGGACGCAGCCCCTGCTGACGCGAATACAGGCGCTGGTTGCGGAAACGGGCACGCTTCTGCAACAACAATTCCGTCAGGTAGGCGCTCTTCTGGTTGGCATACATGCACACGGTATCCACCTGCTGCGCCACCCACTGTCCGCCCGCATCCATGCCGACGAAATGCGGGGTGAGCAGGATCATGGGTTCACCCTTCACGGCCTCGAAATGTTCGATACCTTCCACGCGGATCAGCGAATTGATGCGCGCCGCACTGGACCACCACAGGATGCAGCGCTCGACCAGACCGCGAAAGAACATCATGAAGTGGGCACGCAGCAATCGCTTGCGCGCCGCCGCATCCATAGCCGGGAAACACAGTTTGAGATTGATGTCCCCGACGCGACGACGCTCTCCGGCCAGCAGAAAGACCAGCATACCCAGTGTATTGCCGATAGCAACGATCACACGGAAAGGCAGAAAGTGGATCAGCCACAGGATGAATACGCCCGACCTTGCCAACATCAATGCCCCACTTCCGCCGCGGGAGGGTTCGCCCCGCGCGGCACTTTATAACGGTTATAGCTCCATAGATATTGCTCTGGATGCTGGCGTATAAGTGTCTCCAGTGCAGCATTCAGTTGCATTGGCACAGAGCGACCTGGCTCGAATTCAAAGGGGGAGAAATGCAGTGAATATCCCGCGCCGCCGGGCAGTCGCTCTCCGATACACATTACCACCGACGCACCACTTGCTTCGATCAAGCGGCCCAGCAAGGTCATGGTGTAGGCGGGCCGCCCGAAGAAGGGCACCCACTCTCCTTCTCCGTTGCTCGGTGCCTGATCGGGCAGCACACCGATGACCTCACCGCGCCGGAGTGCCTTGAGCAACAGACGCACACCGCCCAGATCGGTCGGTGCAAGCTTCATATGCCCGCGCTCGCGCCCCTGATGCATCATCCTGTCCAGCGCGGGATATCGCGGCGGACGGTACATGCAGGTCATCGGATACTTCTCTGCAACATACAGACCGATCACTTCGAAGCAGCCGATATGGGGTGTCAGCATAATCACACCCCTACCCTGCGCGCGCGCAACCTCGAAATGTTCCCAGCCATGGCATGCCGACACGCTGCCGACCACCTGCTGCAGGGGACGACGCCATACCCAAGGCAGTTCCAGCACACTCCTGCCCGCTTCGCGGATATTGGCATGCAGCAGCTTTCGATAGGCCGCCTCCGAATGCGCGACCCCGGCCCGGCGCAGATTCTCCCGCAATCGTGCCGCATAGCGCCCTGACGACCAGTACACCAGCCAGCCGAACGGGCCACCCAGGCGATAAAGCAAGGGCAGCGGCAGGCGGGCAAGAATGTCGAACAGCAAGGTCATGCAAGAAAACCCATAAATTGACTTGAGGGGGATTTGATATACTGCGCGCCCATTTAACTATTGAAGAAGTGATCGGAGAGCCATGAGCGAGTTTTTCTTTACATCCGAATCCGTGTCCGAGGGCCATCCGGACAAGGTTGCAGACCAGATCTCCGATGCCATCGTGGACGCGATTCTAGCGCAGGACAATCATTCCCGCATCGCAGCCGAGACGCTGGTCACCACCGGACTGGTCGTGCTCGCCGGCGAGATCACCACCAATGCACAGGTGAACTACGCCAAAGTCGCGCGCGAAACCATCCGCAAGATCGGTTATGACGACCCCAGCCTGCGCTTCGATGCAGACGGCTGCTCGGTCCATGTCTGCTACGGCACGCAAAGCCCGGACATCGCACAGGGTGTGGACAAGGCTTACGATGACAACATGGACCAGGGTGCTGGCGACCAGGGCTTGATGTTCGGTTACGCCTGCCGCGAGACCGATGTGCTGATGCCGCTGCCCATCCACCTGTCGCACCGTATCGTCGAGCGTCAGGCGCAATTGCGCCGCGACGGCCGCCTGGGCTGGCTGCGTCCGGATGCCAAGTCGCAAGTCACTGTGAAGTATGTGGACGGCGTACCGGATCGCATCGACACCGTGGTGCTGTCCACCCAGCACACGCCCGACATCACGCTGGAGCAGATCCGCGAAGCCGTGATCGAAGAGGTCATCAAGCCGGTGTTGCCCAAAGAACTCATCAAAGGCGACATCAAGTATCTGGTGAACCCGACCGGTCGTTTCGTCATCGGCGGCCCGCATGGCGATGCAGGCTTGACCGGCCGCAAGATCATCGTTGACACCTACGGCGGCGCAGCCCCGCACGGCGGCGGCGCATTCTCCGGCAAGGACCCGTCCAAGGTCGACCGTTCCGCAGCCTATGCAGGCCGTTATGTAGCAAAGAACATCGTCGCCGCTGGTCTGGCCGATAAGTGCCAGGTGCAGGTCAGCTACGCCATCGGCGTGGCACAACCCACCAGCATCATGGTCACCACCTATGGCACCGGCAAGATCTCTGACGAGAAGATAACCGCACTGGTCAGGAAACATTTCGACCTGCGTCCGAAAGGCATCGTCAATATGCTCGACCTGCTGCGCCCGATCTACCAGAAGACCGCTGCATACGGTCACTTCGGTCGTGAAGAACCGGAGTTCCGCTGGGAAGCGACAGACAAAGCTGCAGCATTGCGCGCTGACGCAGGACTGTAATCCGTATCACCCATCCCGCCGAGGGGCGCTGCAGCAGTCACCACATGGTGAATCTGTCAGGCTCGGCGGAGATGGCTCAACATGTAGCAACGGCGCCCATTCATTAACTTACCAAATGAATGGAGTGCTTTATGTCTACTCAAGACTACGTCATCGCCGACATCAAACTGGCCGATTGGGGCCGCAAAGAGATCGCCATCGCTGAGCATGAGATGCCCGGCCTCATGGCCATCCGCGAAGAATTCGCCAAGACCCAGCCGCTGAAGGGCGCGCGCATCACTGGTTCGCTGCACATGACCATCCAGACCGCCGTGCTGATCGAGACACTGGTCGCACTCGGCGCGGAAGTGCGCTGGGCTTCGTGCAACATCTTCTCCACACAGGATCACGCCGCTGCGGCCATCGCAGCGAAAGGCATCCCGGTGTTCGCGGTAAAGGGCGAGACGCTGACCGAGTATTGGGACTACACCCACCGCATCTTCGAATGGACTGACGGCGGCTATTCCAACATGATCCTGGATGACGGTGGCGACGCCACGCTGCTGCTGCACTTGGGTGCGCGCGCAGAGAAAGATGCCTCGCTGATCTCCAAGCCGACCTCCGAAGAGGAGACCTGCCTGTTCGCGGCGATCAAGGCCAAGCTGGCGACCGACCCGACCTGGTACTCCACCCGTCTGGCACAGATCAAGGGCGTGACCGAAGAGACCACCACCGGCGTGCACCGCCTGTACCAGATGCACCAGCGCGGCGAACTGAAGTTCCCCGGCATCAACGTCAACGACTCCGTCACCAAGTCCAAGTTCGACAACCTGTATGGCTGCCGCGAATCGCTGGTGGACGGCATCAAGCGTGCGACCGACGTGATGATCGCGGGCAAGATCGCGGTGATCTGCGGCTACGGCGACGTGGGTAAGGGTTCCGCCCAAGCCATGCGCGCACTGTCCGCTCAGGTCTGGGTCACCGAGATCGACCCGATCTGCGCGCTGCAGGCCGCGATGGAAGGCTACCGCGTGGTGACCATGGAATATGCCGCCGACAAGGCCGACATCTTCGTCACCACCACTGGCAACTTCCACGTCATCACCCATGACCACATGAAGGCGATGAAGAACAACGCCATCGTGTGCAACATCGGCCACTTCGACAACGAGATCGACGTCGCCTCGCTGGAAAAATACCAGTGGGAAGAGATCAAGCCGCAGGTCGACCACGTGATCTTCCCGGATCAGAAGCGCATCATCCTGCTGGCCAAGGGCCGTCTGGTGAACCTGGGCTGCGCGACCGGCCATCCTTCCTATGTGATGAGCTCTTCCTTCGCGAACCAGACCATCGCTCAGATCGAGCTGTGGACGGAACGCGATTCCGGCAAGTATCCGGTCGGCGTGTACACCCTGCCCAAGCATCTGGACGAGAAGGTCGCGCGCCTGCAGCTGAAAACGCTGAACGCGCAATTGACCGAGCTGACCGACCAGCAGGCCGCGTACATCAACGTGCCGAAGGAAGGCCCGTACAAGGCTGACCACTATCGTTATTGATTAACGACTTGCAGGTATGATGGCGAGGGGCGGACGTCAGGTTCGCCCCTCTTAACTTGTAAAAATGGAGAGGGCGCCTCGAAAAACCGTAGCGAGCAGTTTGAGTGCAAGGCGCACGGCGCGCAGAAGCCGGAATGTACACAAAGTACATGAGGATTTTGAGCACCGCGCAACGCGGCAATCAGACTGCGCAGTAGGTTTTGCGAGGTGAACATATGCTGCTACGACTGCTACTGATCTGGAGCCTGAACTCACTGGCATTGATCGCCGTGGCGAGCTTCGTGCCGGGCATCCATGTGGACGGCTTCATGGCCGCCTTCGTGGCGGCGCTGGTGCTGGGGCTGGTGAACACCTTGATCAGGCCGATCTTTCTGGTGCTGACTTTGCCGGTCACCGTGCTGACGCTGGGGCTGTTCATCCTGGTCATCAACGGCCTGATGTTCTGGTTCGCGGGCTCCATCCTGCGCGGCTTCGTGGTCGACAGTTTCTGGCATGCCGTGCTGGGTGCCCTGCTGTTCAGTATATTTTCATGGGCGCTGTCCGCAGCCGCCGCACAACTATTGGTGAGGAAACATGGGAAACCCAACCACCCCGATCAGCTTTGAATTCTTCCCTCCGCAAACGCCGGAGGGTGCCTCCAAACTGACTGCCGCGCGCCAGCGTCTGGCCGCGTTCCAGCCGGAGTTCTTCTCCGTCACATTCGGCGCGGGCGGCTCCACGCAGGATCGCACGCTGGAGACCATCCGGCTGATCCACAGCGAAGGTCACAGCGCCGCGCCGCACCTGTCCTGCGTGGGCAGCACGCGCGAGAACATCCGCGGGCTGCTGCACATCTATAAGGATATGGGCATCAAGCGCATCGTCGCACTGCGTGGCGACCTGCCTTCCGGCATGGCCAGCATCGGCGAGTTCCAGTATGCCAACGAGCTGGTGAGCTTCATCCGCGCGCAGACCGGCGAGCACTTCCACATCGAGGTCGCCGCCTATCCCGAGTTCCACCCGCAGGCGAAGTCTGCGCGCGACGACATGCTCAACTACAAACGCAAGATCAACGCAGGTGCGAACTCGGCCATCACGCAGTATTTCTACAACGCCGACGCCTACTTCCGTTTCGTCGACGAGACCCGCAAGCTCGGTGTCGAGGCACCTGTCGTGCCCGGCATCATGCCCATCGTGCGTTACTCGCAACTGGCGCGCTTCTCCGACATGTGCGGCGCCGAAATCCCGCGCTGGATGCGCAAGACCATGGAAGGCTATGGCGACGATGTGGAATCGGTGCAGAACTTCGGTCTGGATGTCGTGACTGAACTGTGCGAAAAACTGATCGCAGGCGGCGCACCCGCGCTGCATTTCTACACATTGAACCAGGCCAAGGCTTCCATCGATATCCTGCAACGTCTGGGTTATCACGCATAAACGAAAGCCAGTTGAAACCATGAAGAGACCGGAACTCCTGTTACCCGCCGCCTCACTGGAAAAGATGCGCACCGCCTACGCCTACGGTGCGGACGCGGTGTATGCCGGTCAGCCGCGCTACTCGCTGCGCGTGCGCAACAACGAATTCATGATGGAGCAGCTTTCCCAAGGCATCGAAGAAGCACACGCGCTGGGCAAACAGTTCTACGTCGCCAGCAACCTGATGCCGCACAACGCCAAGCTGAAGACCTACATGGCGGACATGGAACCCATCATCCAGATGAAGCCGGATGCGCTGATCATGGCCGACCCCGGCCTGATCGCCATGGTGCGCGAGCGCTGGCCGGAACAGGTGATCCACCTGTCGGTGCAGGCCAACACCGTCAACTACGCGGCGGTGAAATTCTGGAAGTCCATCGGTCTGTCGCGCGTGATCCTGTCGCGCGAACTGTCGCTGGACGAGATCGAGGAGATCCGCCAGCAATGCCCGGACATGGAGCTGGAGGTGTTCGTGCACGGCGCGCTGTGCATCGCCTATTCCGGCCGCTGCCTGCTGTCCGGCTACTTCAACCATCGCGATGCCAACCAGGGTACCTGCACCAACTCCTGCCGCTGGGATTACAAAGTGGAGAATGCCGCTGAAGACGGCACCGGGCACATCCAGAAGATCGACTTCGATTTCGACAAGGCGCTGGGTGAGAGTGCGCTGTCCGATTGCGGTTCGCAACCGCGCCATCCGCTGGCCGACCGCGTGTATGTGATCTCGCGCCAGGACCATCCGGGCGAACTGATGCCGGTACTGGAAGACGAACACGGCACCTACATCATGAACTCCAAGGACCTGCGCGCCGTCGAGCATGTCGAGCGTCTGGTGAAGATCGGCATCGATTCGCTGAAAGTGGAAGGCCGCACCAAATCCATCTACTACGTGGCGCGCACCGCACAGGTGTACCGCCAGGCCATCGACGATGCGATGAAGGGGCGGCCGTTCGACCTGAAACTGCTGGGCGCGCTGGACGCGCTCGCCAGCCGCGGCTACACGGACGGCTTCTACGAGCGCCACCACACGCACGAGCAGCAGAACTACATGCGCGGCCACTCCGAGAGCTTCCGCCAGCAGTATGTCGGCGACATCGTGGCCTGTGCGGACGGCATGGCCGAGATCGCGGTGAAGAACAAGTTCTCCGTCGGCGACAAGCTGGAGATCATCCACCCCTCCGGCAACAGCATCGTCGAATTGCACGAGATGAAGGATCTGGATGGCGAGACGCTTTCCGTCGCGCCGGGCAGTGGCCACCATGTGCGCATCCCGATGCAGGGCGACCTGTCCAAGGGCATGATCGCGCGCTTCATCTGAAACCCTGAACTAATTGAGGCCTTACCTGTCCACAGCGTCGTCCCAACCCTGACACAGGAGCATCGAAATGACCCAGCAGAACACTCAGACCCGCTATAGCCCACTCTCCATCGGCCTGCACTGGCTGATGCTGCTGGTGTTCATCGGCGTTTACGGCAGCATCGAGCTGCGCGAACTGTTCGAGAAAGGCAGCGACCCGCGCGAGATGCTGAAGTCCTGGCATTTCATGCTTGGCATCCTGCTGTTCGTGCTGGTATGGCCGCGCATCGCCGCACGCTTCACCAGCCCCACACCGGCCGTCGTCCCCGAACCCGAGAAGATCCAGCAGCTCGCCGCCAAGTTGTTGCATCTGGCGTTGTATGTGCTGATGATCGCCATGCCGATCAGCGGCTATCTGCTGCTCAGCGCCGCCGGCAAGCCCATCCCTTTCTTTGGGCTGGAACTGCCAGCGCTGATCGACACCGACAAGGAACTGGCCAAGCAGATCAAGGAAGTGCACGAGCTCGTCGGCAGCGCCGGTTACTTCCTGATCGGCGCGCATTTCGTGGCTGCGCTCTATCACCACTTCATCGTGCGCGACAACACCATGACGCGCATGCTGCCGGAAAAGAAATGAACCCGCTGCATGAGCCTGCGTGACCAGATAGCAGATAGATTGACCGCGCTCTACCGGCGCACAGGCTTCAATCCGAGCGCGACGAAGTTCATCCTGATCTTCGCCGTGCTCAACGGCGTGCTATATCACCTGCCGCTGTATTCCTTCGCCGTCAAAGACCTGGCACCGCTCACTTTGCCGAGCACCCTCACGCTGCTGACCCTGTTCGTGCTGGTCATGCTGCTCACGGTGCTCGCGATGTTCCTGTTCGCGCTGGTATCGCAACGCCTGCTCAAACCGCTGGCGATGCTGATCGTGTTCAGCAACGCCTTCGCGCTGTATTTCATCCAGACCTATCAGGTGATCCTGGACAAGGCGATGATGGGCAACGTGTTCAACACCAACACCGCCGAAGCGGGCAGCTATCTGAGCTTCTCGTTCCTGTGGCATGTGTTGCTGTTCGGCGTGCTGCCCGCCTGGCTGATCTCGCGCATCACCATCCGCCATGTATCGCGTCTGCGCACACTCGCCGCACTGACGATCTCGTTCTTCGTCGGGATCGGCTGGTTGTACGGCAATGCGCAGAGCTGGCTGTGGATAGACAAGCACGGCCGACAACTGGGTGGCATGATCCTGCCCTGGTCGTATGTGATCAACGCGGCGCGTTACCAGACCGAGAAGTCTATGCAGTCGCGCGAGCTGGAACTGCTGCCCGCCGCACAACACTCTGCACAAGAAAAGACCGTGGTGGTGCTGGTGATCGGCGAATCGGCGCGCGCCGCGAACTTCGCGCTGTACGGCTACGCACGCGATACCAATCCCCTGCTGCAAAAGGCTGGCGTCACCGCCATACGCAACGCGCGTGCCTGCTCCACCTACACCACCGCCTCGCTGCAATGCATGCTGTCGCACGTCGACACCGGCAACAAGCTGTTCCACAACCACGAAGCGCTGCCCAGCTATCTGCAGCGCAGCGGCATAGCAACCATCTGGCTCACTCGCAACTGGGGCGAACCGCCGCTCAAGGTGCACACCTATCTGCGCGACACCGACATCCGCAGCACATGTACCGGGTCGAACTGTGATTACGACGAAGTGCTGCTCACCGGCCTGCAGCAGCGTATCGCCAATATGGACAGCGACAAGGTGTTCGTCGTGTTGCACCAGTCCGGCAGCCACGGCCCCGATTACTACAACCACTATCCGGCGGACGGCGAACGGTTCATTCCGGTGTGCCGCTCGGTGCAATTGCAGGATTGCTCACCCGAGACAGTCACCAACGCCTACGACAACACCATCCTTTACACCGACAAGTTCCTGTCCGGGGCGATAGATGTCCTGCGTGCCATGCCGAACACGCGGACGATGATGATGTACATCTCCGACCACGGCGAATCACTCGGCGAGTATGGCTTATACTTGCACGGCACCCCGAATTCGCTGGCACCCGACGTGCAGAAGGACATCCCCTACATCGTGTGGATGTCCGACGCATTCAGGCAACACAAGACTTTGGCTGCGGATATGGCACTGGCGAATGCCAAGCATGCGCAGCAGACGGTGTTCCACAGCATCATGGGCGCCTTCGATCTGCGCAGCGACATCTACGATCCCGTATTGGACATCTTCAAAGATGCCGCGATCAAGAAACGATAAGGAAATCGCTTGAGCAACTGGCGCGACTCTCTGCCGAAGGAAAAACCGATGGGTTTCATCGCTGCCTGCCTGCTCAGTCTCGTGGTCTGCGTGTTCTATCCCTCCGATTTGGCGAGCTACCGCACGAACCTGAATGCCGAAAGGCCAGCATGGGTCGAGCCGACCGAAACGAAACTGCGCTTCGTCAACACCGTCGCCCAGGTCGCCATGCCGCTGCTGCTGCGCGACAAGGAAGGCATGGTGCAACTGCTCGCCCTCGCCGTCACCGCCACCGTCGCCACACAGGGATTGAAACGCATCGTGAACGATGTAGAGGTCGGCGGCACGCGCCTCGGCGAACGTCCCTACGCGCCCGACAGCCGGCACAACATGCCCTCCGGCCACTCCTCGATGTCCTCCTGCGCCGTGTACTTCGTGGCGCGCCGCTACGGCCTGTGGCACCTGCTCTATCTCCTGCCCATCCTGCTGCTCACCATGGGCGCACGCCTGATGCTGGACGCCCACACGCTCTCCGCCGTGCTGGCAGGCTGTCTGATCGGCCTCATCTGCGCCGCATGGTTCACCTCGCCCTATCGCAAGAAGAAAACAGAAGAGACCCCGACATGATCCTATCCGCCCTGTCCCAATCCGAGCGCTATACGAAACTGCATCCGCTGTTCCAGTACGCCTTCGAGTACATACGCGACACCGATCTGTACGCGCTTGCGCCGGGACGACATCAGGTGGTCGGCGACGACCTGGTCGCCATCGTGGAACAGGTGCCCGCAAGAACGAAGGAGATGGCAAAGCTGGAAGCACACAGAAAGTACATCGACATCCAGCTAGTGCTTGAAGGCGACGAGACGATGGGATGGAAACCGCTGGCCGATTGCCTGAACCCGGTGAGCGAGCACAGCGAAGAGAAGGACATCCGCTTCTTCCTCGATGCACCGGCCTCATACGTGCCGGTGCCTCCGGATCACTTCTGCATCTTCTTCCCGGAGGATGCGCATGCCCCGCTCATTGGAACGGGCACGATACGCAAGGTGATCTTCAAGGTGGCAGTCCAGCCGGCCTGATCCCCGGATCGCGCGCGCTTCGATACGCCTTGCTGCGCAAGGCACTCAGCACGAACGGCGTCTCAGTCGAACGCCACGTCGCCTTCCGCGACGATATCCCCAGCCTTGATCCCCTTGAAGTCGAACAGGTTGCCGTCGAGCAGGTGCGAGGGCCGCACGTTCTGCATGGCGGTGAAGATGGTCTGCGAACGTCCCGGATACTGGCGCTCCCAGTCGGTCAGCATCTGCTTGATGTTCTGCCGTTGCAGGTTCTCCTGCGAGCCGCACAGGTTGCACGGGATGATGGGGAATTCCATACCGCGCGCATAGCGGGCGATGTCCTTCTCCACACAATACGCCAGCGGCCGGATCACCACGTGGTCGCCCTTGTCGGTCACCAGCTTGGGCGGCATCGCCTTCAGTTTGCCGCCGAAGAACATGTTGAGGAACAGCGTCTCGATCATGTCGTCGCGATGGTGCCCCAGCGCGATCTTGTTCGCCCCCAGCTCGCCCGCCACCTTGTAGATGATGCCGCGACGCAGACGCGAACACAGCGAGCAGGTGGTCTTGCCCTCGGGGATCTTCTCTTTGACGATGGAATAGGTGTCCTGCGTCTCGATGTGGAAATCGACGCCGATGCTCTTCAGATAGTTCGGCAACACATCCTCAGGGAAGCCCGGCTGTTTCTGGTCCAGGTTCATCGCGATCAGCTTGAAATCGATGGGCGCACGCTTCTGCAAGGTGCGCAGGATGTCGAGCAGGGTGTAGGAATCCTTGCCGCCGGACAGGCACACCATCACCACGTCGCCGTCCTCGATCATGTTGAAATCGCCGATGGCTTTGCCGACCGAGCTTTCCAGGCGACCTTTCAGACGATTGAAGTTGGTGGAGTGATGTTCGAAGTGGATGGGTTGTACGATGTCGTTCATGCTTGTCTCAAAGATTTATGCTGCGGCCGCCATCGACTGCGATGACCTGACCAGTGATATACGGCGCATCGGCGATCAGGAATCGCACCGCCTTGGCTATGTCTTCCGGACTGCCCTCGCGCTTGAGCAGGGTATGCGCCACGATCTTGCGGCGCTTCTCCTCGTCGTCCCAGTCTGCGCCTTCCGGCCACACGATGACGCCCGGCGCGACCGCGTTCACTCGCACCTGCGGTGCCAGTTCCTGCGCCAGACCCTTGGTCAGCGCCACCAGTCCCGCCTTGGCCGCGCTGTACAACAGATGGCCCTGCATCGGTCGCTCGGCATGGATGTCCACGATGTTCACGATGCAACCATGACGGCGGCGAAGTTCGGCCGCAGCGGCCTTGGCCAGGAACAACGGGGCCTGCAGATTGGTGCCGACCAGATCGTTCCATTGCGCGGCATCGATCTCGTCCAGCGGGGTGGCATAGAAACTGGAGGCATTGTTGACCAGCGCATCAAGATGGCCGAAATGCTGCACCACCTCCTCTACCATGCGTGGCAGCGTGCCGGGTTCCAGCAGATCGGCCTGCACGCAGATGGCGGAGTCCGCGCGCAAATCGTTCAACTCACCGCGCAAGGCGAACGCCTCGTAGACCGAGCTGCGGAAATGGATGGCGACGTTCGCACCTTCCGCATGCAGACGGCGCACGATGGCCGCGCCGACGCGCTTCGCACCGCCCGTGACCAATATTGTTTTGCCCTGCATAGCAATCCCCACTAAACTTTGTCCCATCGCCAACGCACCCCGATGCTCAGTAGGACACTGAGCACCGTGCAATTATAACCGAGCATGCAAGTTAACCTTCCCCATCCCAGCCCGGACGCCCTCGCCCACAGCGCCCGCCTGTGCGAGCTGATCCGCACCGACATCCAGAGTCAGGGCGGCTGGATACCCTTCTCGCGCTTCATGGAATTGGCGCTGTATGCGCCGGGGCTGGGCTATTACACCGCCGGCGCACGCAAGTTCGGTGAATCGGGCGATTTCGTCACCGCACCGGAGATCTCCTCCCTGTTCGGCCGCACCCTGGCGCGCCAGTTGCAGGCCGTGATGCAGACCAGCACCCCGCACATCCTCGAACTCGGCGCGGGCAGCGGCAAGCTGGCGCTGGACATCCTGCGCGAACTGGAACGCCTGGATACGCTGCCCGAGACCTACTCCATCCTCGAAGTGAGCGCCGATCTGCGCGGACGCCAGCAGCAACTGCTGCAGGAGCAACTGCCGCACCTGTACGCGCGCATCCACTGGCTGGACGCCTTGCCCGACACGATCAGCGGCGCGGTGTTCGGCAACGAAGTGCTGGATGCGCTGCCGGTACATCTGGTGTTCTGGAACAAAGGCCGCATCATGGAGCGCGGCGTCGCCACCGAAGACAACCGCTTCATCTGGGCCGACCGCCTGCCGCAGAACGAGGCGCTGCACGACATCGCAAAAGGCATCGCCGTTCCGGACGACTACCTGAGCGAAGTGTCGCTCACCGCGCGCGGACTGGTCTCCAGCCTGGCCGAACGGCTCACGCGCGGCGCACTGCTGTTCATCGATTACGGTTTCGGCGCGCGCGAGTATTACCATCCGCAACGCCATCGCGGCACGCTGATGTGCCATTACCGCCACCACTCGCACGACGACCCGTTCTATCTTCCCGGCCTGCAGGACATCACCTCGCACGTCGACTTCACCGCCGCTGCCGAAGCCGCCATCGACTACGGCGCCCACCTGCTGGGCTACACCACGCAAGCGCATTTCCTGCTCAACAACGGTCTGCCCGAGCTGCTCGGCGAAGTCTCACCGGAGAACGTGCGCGAATACCTGCCGCTCGCCAAGCAGGTGCAGAAACTCACCAGCCCGGCCGAGATGGGCGAACTGTTCAAGGTGCTGGTGATGGGCAAAGGCATCGACGCGCCGCTGCACAATTTCATGTCCGGCGACCGCTCACGCATGCTGTGACGGCATGCAGCGCCTGAACAGCTTCCCGCCCGTCGCAGACCGCAATGCCAGGATCCTCATCCTCGGCAGCATGCCCGGCCAGCGCTCTCTCGACGCGCAGCAGTACTACGCCCATCCGCACAATGCCTTCTGGAAGATCATGGGTGAACTGGTCGGCGCGCATCCTCACTTGCCCTATGCACAACGTTTGCAGGTAATGCAAAACGCCCATATCGCGCTATGGGACGTGCTGCATTCGTGCGAACGGCAGGGCAGCCTGGACAGCAATATCGAGGCCGAACAGGTCAATGACTTCGCGGCGTTCTTCAAGCGACATCCGCACATCACCCGCATCTGTTTCAACGGCGCGAAGGCGGAAGAGAGTTTCAGGAGATATGTGACCGGGCGGCAGGCCTTGCCCGAACTGCATTACACGCGTCTGCCTTCCACCAGTCCGGCGCATGCCGGGATGCGTTATGAGGAGAAGCTGGCTGCGTGGAGGACATCACTGACAGACTCACCGCAAGATTGAGCGGACCGCAGCTGTCGAGCCGCAGAACGATGCGGCGCGGGATGCCCGCCGAAACTCGGTTCCGTGCTGTCGGCCTCCCGCTGCCGTCAATGCGAATCTCCCATGCCGATCCGGTTGTGCCCGTCTTGCGCCCCATCGCTCACCGCGTTGCCAGCGTATCGCGCCGTTGTTTGTAGCGCGCCGCCTCGTCAGGTTTCTTCATCCAGAGGTAAAGGTTGGCCAGCGAATCCAGCGTACCCTGCAGCAGACGCGGTTGCTTCGCCGCATTCTTCTCGGCAATGGCCAGTGCGCGCAGGTACAGGGGCTCTGCCTCGTTGTAACGCTTGAGCATGAAAAGGATGAATCCCAAATCGGTATGCGCCACGGCCACAGCGGGATGGTCGGGGCCGTTCAGGCGCTCCGCCAGTTCCACCAGTCGCCGGGAGTAGGGTTCCGCCTCGACGAACTGGCGCTGGCTCCTGTGGTGATCGACGAGCAAGTCCAGGCTTTTCTCTAGGGCGAGGAGGTTGTTGCCCTTCTCCCGGATGGCCAGGGCGCGGCGATGCAGGGGCAGCGCCTCGGCGTGGCGGGTCCGGTAGTCGTACAACGTGGCCAGTTCGGTGGCGATGATGGCAACCAGGTCCGAATCCTTGCCGTCGGCGGCTTCCGCCTCCCTAAGGGCTTGCAGGTACTGCTGCTCCGCTTCCGGATACTGCTGGTCGGTGCGCAGGCAGACAGCCAGGGTGTTGCGGCTTTCCGCCACCAGGCGGTGTTGCGCGCCGCCCTTTTGTTCGGCCAAGGCCAGAGCCTCGCGCGCCTTGGCGATGGCGACGGCCTGGTCGGCATCGTCGTCCTCGTTCATGCGCAGGGCGGTGTCGTACAGCTTGCGCCATTCATCTCGCCAGTCGGCGGGTGTGCGCAATTTCGCGAGGGCGGCCAGCTGCTCGCGAGCGAATGCGGCCTGTTCTTCGCTGGGGGCCTTGGTTAGCGCCTGCTTGAAACGCGTCTCGGCTTCGTCGAACCGTTTCAGCCCCGCCAGCGCCTCCCCCATCCTGTTGAGCGCCATGGCTTCCAGGCTGTGCGCTCCCGCTTCATCGACGAAGGCGATGGCTGCCTCGGCGGCACGCAGGGTGTCTTCAAATCTCCCCGTCGTGAGCGCCTCGTTCATCCCGTTGATAAGGTAATACTCCTCCGCGTTCTTGTTCTGCTGCACACTGCTCGCGGCCTGTGGTCGGGACTGCGGCTGGAGTTGCTGAATCTTGCCGGCGCGGAAGTCGTCGGAAAGGGCTTGCGCCTTGGCGGCGTCGGCCTGGCGCCCGGTCAGCTGATAGAGTTTGACGCGGCTCTCATAGAGATCGGCGATGTCGGCCGCGGGCAGCGGGGTAATTTGTGCATAAAACCCCTGGGCACGGTCGAACGCCTCTTCCGCCTGGGCATGGTGGCCCATATTCCGGGTCGCCACACCGATGCGCCAGTAGGTCAAGCCGGCCAGCCGACGATCCATATCGTCGGACTCGGGGTTTTTCAAGTACGCATCGAGATAACTGCCCACGGCCTCGTTGAGGTGGTTCAAGCCTTCCAGAGCTTCCCCCAAGCGGTAATAGGCCATACTGATGCTGTAATGTTTGTCGCCGTACAGATACTTAAGGATGTCCACCCGGCGACGCTCCAAAGGCTCCTGCTCCGCATAGCGCTTCTGGCTAGCATACAGGTTGGCGAGCTTGAGCAAGGTGGTGCGCAACAGCTCCTTGGGCTGGCGGATGGACCATGATTGGGCGATGCGCTCGTCGAGGGTGGCGATGGCCTGACGGTACAAGGTCTCGGCAGCTTCCGCATCCTGATGCGCCTCGAACAGCCCGGCCATCTGGTGGAGGGTGAGGCCGACCTGTGCCAGATCCACTTTACCCCGCGTCTGCTGCCCCACCGCCAGGGCAGCCTCGTAAAGGGCCAGGGCTTCGCCGTGGCGGTTGGCATTGAGATGGTCGCCGGCCACTTTGTTGAGCGCAACGAGCGCGGCGGAAGGGTCGCTCCAGGCCGGCATCGGCAGGCTGCCAGCCTCGGTAGTGCGCCCCAGTTGACGCAGGCTGATCGGGCCGGGCTGGAAGGGCTGCGCTGGCTTGTTGGTCGCCCAGGCGAGGTCGAGGCCGTATTGCCGGGCCATTGCCACGGGGTCAAAGCGTTCGTCGGGCTCGTAGGGGTTAGCGTCGTGCCGGTAGTTGCCGCCGAGCAGGGAGGCCAGAATCAAGCGCTGGATAGTGGCCGTGTCGCGCAGGTCTTTCAGGGTCTGCCACTGCGGGTTGAAGAAGGCGAAGCTCGGTTCGCCAAGGCCGGTATGCGGCGGTGCGGCGAGGGTGGCGTTGAATTTTTCCGACACTTCGCGCGGGATGTCGCCGAGCCGGGCGTAACAGTCTTCGAGCTGCGCTGCGTGGCGACGGGTGTGGCTGTTGTCGATACTATCCGTGAAGGCATCGATGATGAACTGCCGGCGGCGCCAGTCGCTCTGGGCACAGATCAGCAGGCGATCCACCGGCGCGGCTTCATTCATGTAGGCATGCATCATCGCCACGCCACGCTCCTGCATGGCGGTGTCGCACTGGTTGCGCCCCATCCACCGCCCCCAACTGTCGTTGCCGGCAATATCGACGTTGCGCTTGCCGGGACAGTTCATGCTCAGGCTGAGCCCTTCCAGCAACTTGAAGCGGCCACCATATTCCCGGGCAGCACGGCTGGCCCATGGGAGCATCAGGTCGGCTTCCGGGTAGGCGGTGAAGATCAGCTCCCGGTAGTCGTCCGGGCTGGGGTGCGGCTTGGCGTTGGCCTTCGCCGCCAAAGCTTGCAGGCGCTGCTCGATCAGAAGCCGCGAAGCCAGTGCGTTGGCCTCGCGCCCGCCAAGGAACCGGCGGCGCTCCTGTTCCTCCGTTTCCTGTTGAGAGCGCTGCGCGGCCGCGGCGGCCGCGCTCTCCTTAAGGCGGCGATCTATTTCGGCGTTGCGCGCCTCCTCGTCCCGGATGCGCGCATCGTATTCACGCTGGTACATGGCAGCGCGCGCATCGCTGGCAGATGAATCGATGGTGTCCCGTCCATGCCATGAGTTCATGCAGGCGTTGAATGCCGCTTCATTCTGGCGCAGGCGATCACAGTTGTCGTAGGCAAGAGCCTGGAACGACATCAGGGAAAACAGCAGAAACGGGAGCGATCTCATAGCGGCAAATATTCCTGGGCAGATGGAGGCGGACTGAGAGTGAATTGCAGGATCGGCGCAGCGGAGCTTGATGTCAGCGGGTGTCATCGCGACTGAACTCTGCTTTGTATTTGCCAAGGATGTGGAGCATGAACAGCGCCAGCGCAACGCCGGAGAACACCGGCACCAGCAAGCGCCAGAGCGGCTGCCCGATATCGACAGCGCCATCCATCGCAGCGAAAGGATTGATGACGCCGATGGGCAGCACGATCACCACCAGCCAGAGCAGCGCCACGGCGACGCGGCGTGCCAGCGGATGGAGCCGCCACAATCCCCAGGCGAGCGGCAACCACAGCAGCAGCGCCACTGCGAGCGGCAGCCAGTTGCCGCTGACGGCTTCGCCCACGGCCGAGGTAGCAAACCACAGGCAGCACAGGATGAGCAGTAGCAGAACGCCTTTCAAGGCTGGCGAATCGTGGGTGGATAACATGGCGCTGTCCGACTTTGATAACGTTGCGGCGACTAACCCGCCGCTCCCTGCACGAACGTAGTCTTAGAATTCGCGCGCATAGAAGTTATCGAAGGCCAAGCTCTGCGGGCCGAAGAAGCTGATGCCAACACAGCAGAGGTTGCGCGGTTCATACCAGTCGGGCATCTGCACCGTGGTCTGGTAGTCGAAATTGACGAAGACCAGCACGCGGCCGTCGGCCAGCACGCTCATGTTGAGCCAGTTGTCGCCATCGGCCCGCAGTGACGGCGTCTCGATCCATGGCGTCACGGCGTCCATATGCCCGTCCGGCTTCTGGTTGACCAGCCGCATAAGTTTGTCGGTCACCCACAGCGCCAGGAAAGGCGTGGTCTGACCCTTTTTCTCGCTGCCAAAGATGGCGATGCCGTGCGGTTTGACGATCTCCCCCAGATTGGTGACACGGGTGCTCACCTGAAAACCGAAAGGGAGGTTACTGCGGCCAATGCCGCCGAGTGAGGTGGCGCCGATGAGCCCGTAGTCGTCATCCGTTTTGCCGGTCACCAAATAGCGCCCGCCGCTCACCTTGGAGCTGTATTCGTCTGTATCGGTGATGAGCCAGTTATCGTCGTTATCGAACTTGTCCACCAGCAGCTCCTGTGTACCGGGCGTGCCGACGATGTTGAGCAGCCTCACATAGCGGCTATCCTTGCCGATCTCCTCCAGCTTGAGGTTGTCCAGCTCCTCCACTGCAGGCTTGAATGATTCCGCAATGACGCCAACAAAGCGCGGGGTGAGATCGATGATGCGGGTACGTGCCACGAACACGCCGTTGACGAAGATGCGGAAATAACCGGCCTCGCGCTCGACGACAAGCGTATTGATTGCATTGTCTTCAAGCCGCGCTGCGGTGGCCTTGGCAAAGTGCACAGGATTGGGTTTAACCCAGTCTTTTCCGTTGAAATGAGTAAACAGCACATCTCCCTCTCGGTCGATGACTATTTCGATGCTATCTCCAAGCGCGCCGGTGATCGAGAAGCCGGCACGGACGTTGACATCGTCCTTGGCATAGGCAGCAAAGCGGACATCGAGACTGACTCGCCAAGCTGCAGCGGGAGTCACGGAAACTGGCTTGGTAATCTCGGTTTTCTTGTTGGTGTCTTTGCGCTCGATACGCAGCACACCGTTTTCTTCGGCTACTTTGTCGCGCTCGGTATCTCGCGCCCATCCGGAAGGCTTTGAAAAGTCGTCAAAGAACCGCAGGTTGCTGCTGTCGGCCCAGACCGTGTTGGCAAGCAGGGTCAAGTGCAAGGCACAGAAGGCTGCAAGGGTACGTACGGTGGTGGTTGAGCGCATCATGGCCGGATCATCTCCTCGAGCTTGGCTACATCGTGCTGAGACTTGTTCTTGCTGTTGTAGAAGGCGGCGGCTTGTTCGCGCATCGCCTTGGCCTTGGCCGGGTCAGCATCCACGCCCCATCCCTTCTCCACCATGCGTGCGGCATTGAAGCTGCAGCGCGTGCGGATGGTGACCTGGTCTTCCTCGTCACTGCGTGCGATCCTATTCTCGCCCTTATCGTTTGCGCACCAATTGAAGAGGCGCAGCGCCTCCTCTTCATCCCTTCCCACACCGCGCCCCACCAGATAGAGCTTGGCCAGCATGTTCACCGCCCACAGCTCCCGCTTGTCATCCCGCCCGTAAGCCTTGCGCCGCAGTAACAGCGCAGCCTCGTCGTCGCGGGGCTGACCGGGGAAAATGGTCGGGCCGTCCGGGTGCAGCCAGAGCGCATACTCGATCAGGCGCTGGCTGGCACGCCAGTAACCCTTCTTTGAATTGGTCTCCAGCATCTCGAGCAGGATGCGCCGCTCGTTCTCGTTGCTGACCATCACTTCCTTGCCGCCGTCGATAGCGAACCAGTATGTGTTCCAGATATCCGCTTCTTGCTCGGCTGCGGCCTGGCGTTGCAACTCGCGCTGATACATGCGACTCACCAGGTTGGAGACGCCGGCACCCAGCGCCTTGGTGGCCGCATCGGGATTGCGCTGGTGTTCGTCGAAACGCCTGTCCGCCTCGGAGGACGTATATTGGCGCAACAGCGATTCCTTCAGCATGCGGTCGCCCTCGGCGTCGGCGCGCGCCGCGGCCGGCAGGAGGGATACAAAAAGGACGACTGAGAGACGCAGAAGAACAGAAGATTTCACATCCGACAAACAAGCAACCATGGCTCAGGCTCCGCTCGATTCATTCGCGCAGCAAGATACCTCAAGCGTTTCGTTTTTGCCATACAGCCCAGCGAACGGACGTTATTGATATCGGGGGAATCCCCCTCCCGACGTTTTCAAGAAGGCAGGCGGCAGCTTACGACCTGGCCTTGACCACGGCCTCCACCGCCACGATGCGCGCCTCGCGCACCTTGTCGGCGATGAGGTTCTTGTCTGCACAGGCTCGCGCGATGTCGCCGGCATTCACCGCCTGCGCGGCCTTGGCGCAGGACAGCATGAAGCGCGCTTGAGGGTAGTCGTCTTCCTCGTGTCCGGTGCGGCCGTGAGCATCGGAGATGCACGCTTCGAGGATCAGCGCGAACCGTTCCGGCTTGCGCCACAGGTCGCAGCGGTCGAACAACTTTACGATGGTGTCCGGGCGCAAGGATTTGGCGCGGTGGATGTGGCTGTGATATTGCGCGACCAGCAACGCAAGATCGCGACAGTCGCCCGGCACGCGCAAACGCTCGCAGACCGCTTTCACCAGATCGATGCTGCGTTGTTCGTGACCTATGTGCCTGGGCAATGTCTCTTCGGGCGTAGTGGCTTTGCCGAGGTCATGGCCCAGTGCGGCAAAACGCACTTCGAGTGAGCGTTCGAGTTTGGCCGTGTCGTCCAGCACCATCATCACGTGCACGCCGCAATCTACCTCTGGATGGTAGTGCACGGGCTGCGGCACGCCGAACAACGCATCCACCTCGGGCAATATCCTCTTCAGCGCGCCGCATTCGCGTAGCGTGAGGAAGAAACGCGAAGGATGTCTTTCCATCAGGCCGCGCGACAGTTCCTGCCACACGCGTTCAGGCACCAGTGCATCCACCTCGCCGTTCGCCACCATGGCGCGCATCAAGTCCATTGTCTCGGGCGCGATGGTGAAGCCGAAACGTGCTGCGAACCTTGCACCGCGCAAGATGCGCACCGGGTCTTCGGCGAAGGCGTCACTGACATGGCGCAGCACGCCCGCTTCCAGATCGGCCTGTCCGTTGTGGGGGTCGATGAGGTTGCCGTCATCATCCTGCGCGATGGCGTTGACGGTGAAGTCGCGGCGCAGCAGGTCCTGCTCCAGCGTGACGTCGGGCGATGCGTAGATGTTGAAACCTTTGTAGCCGGCAGCCGTCTTGCGCTCGGTACGCGCCAGCGCGTACTCCTCGTGCGTGTCGGGATGCAGGAAGACGGGGAAATCCGCACCCACCGGCGTGAAGCCGCGCGCCACCATCTCCTCTGGCGTGCTGCCGACCACGACCCAGTCGTGGTCCTTCACCGGCAGCCCCAGTAAACGGTCGCGCACTGCGCCGCCGACGCAGTAGGTCTTCAGTCCTTCACATCGCTTCGGCATGCGCGCGCGCCTGTACCGGCCGGTTGGTGCCGACCACGCCCAAGCGCTGCTTGAGCGATTCTGCAGGATGGCCGAACAGCTTGGCGTAGTAGATGGTGTTGCTCATCACCTTCTTCACATAGTCTCGCGTCTCGTCGAAGGGGATGGTCTCGGCATAGATCGCCCCTTCCAGCGGCACGCCGCCGCGCCAGCGGTTGGCGCGCGTGGGCCCTGCGTTGTAGGCGGCGGAAGCCAGAACCGGATTGTCCTCGAAGCGGCTGTACACGCTCTTCATGTAATAGGTGCCGAGACGCAGGTTCACATCCAGTTGATGGATGAGGCCTTTGCGGTAACCCTTGAGGCCGATGCGCCGCGCCGCCCAGCGCGCGGTGTCTGGCATGATCTGCATCAGGCCGGCTGCGCCCACATTCGATTTGGCGTGCGTGACGAAGCGGCTCTCCTGGCGCATCAGGCCGTACACCCACGCCTCCTCCACATCGTGCTCGTCCAGCGAAACGCGCAATGCATCGCGGTAGGGCGCGGGGTAGCGCAGGTTGAAATCGTGCAGCGAGACGGTGCGGATGGCGGCGTTGATGGAGCGGTCGTACATCTCGTTGCGGCGCGCGACCTCGGCCGCCACCAGCAGCTCACGGTCGTCCAGACCGCGCATCGCCCAGTCCCATTCCTTCATGGCCTCGGTGCGCAACCCCATCTGGTAGAGCAGCACGGTGCGGCGCACCTCTGGACGCGCTTCCATCCCGGCCACCTCGTCCGGTGAAGGCTGGAAGCTGGCTGTCATGATGCCGGCCGCCGGCGAAGCGCCCAGTTCTTCCGCCGCCAGCTGGCCGTAGAAATGGTATTCGCGACTGAGCGGTGCCAGTAACACCTCGGCATCGTCCGGATGCCCCAGCACGATCAGCGCCCGAGCCTTCCAGTAGCGCCAGGCCGCCTCGTTCTGCTGTTCCTGCGGCATGGCGGTGATGCCCTCCCACACCGCATGCCAGTCCTGTTCGCGCAGTGCGGCGCGCACGCGCCAGGCCAGTTGCTGCGGATCGAGCACCGCATCCTCGGCGGCGGCATACCATTCCAGCGCGCGCGGGTCGTGCTGGCGCGCCGCTTCAAAAGCAAGCAGGCCGTGGAAATACTGCCGCTCGCCGACTGGGAAATGGCTCTCCAGCCGCTGCCATTGCACATGCGCCGGCGTCACCGACTGGCGTGCCAGCCGATGCAACGCGAACAACGCGACCATGCGTCGCCCGTCCCCCGCGTCAGCCAGCTTCACCCGCTGCAGATAGCGCTGCGGATTGCGTTTGGCTTCGTCCAATTCGGGCAGTGCAGGCCGCATCGCTTGCGGCAGATGGCGCACCAGTTTCTTCGCATCGTTCACGTTGTTCGCTTCGAGCAGGGTGCGCATGCGCTGCACCACATCCTGCGGGGTGATGACCCCGCGCCGGATGGCGACCTCGAACACCGGGCCGCAACTGTCCGCCTTCGCGCCCGCGAACCATTGCTTGCGCGCGGCACGCAGCGCCAGCGCCTCGTCCTGCATGCGCTGCCAGGCGATGGCATGGCAGGTCAGCTCGGCATCGGCATTGATGAGATAGGGATATTCGGCGGCGAACTCGTCCCAGCGCTGTTTCTTCGCCATCTGTTTCAGCCATTCGCCACGGAACTGGTCGATCACCGGCGTATCTTCCTCGCGCGCCAGGTACTCGTGCACGGGACGCGTATTGGCCTCGTCCCAGTGCAACCGCAGGCGGTAATAGGTGACATAGGGTTCCAGCGGGGAATCCTGCAGACGCTGCGCCACACGCTCCAGTTCCGCCACCTTCCCGGCGGCGAACGCCGCGCGCGCGGCCATGAAATCCTGTTCCTGATCGGCACGGGAGATCAGCGGCAACAACAGCAAAATGAGGTAGAGGAAACGCATGTGGAAAAGTCCGGTTCGTACGCGATAAAGGATAGCACAGCCTGCTTCTTGCGCTCTGTCAGACGCCCCCCGGTTGCGGCGAAAAAGCAAAAAAAAAACGCCCCCGCACGGGAGCGTCTTCGACATCCTGCAGCGACCGGCTCAACGCTGGTTCGCGTACATCTTGTGCAGGAAGGCTTCGATATCGGCATCCGCCAAGGAGGGCGGGAAAGCCGGGCGTGCCGGTGCGATGTGAGCGACCTCGGCCTGGGCCAGTTGCGGGTTCCAGCCTGCGTACATCACCTCGTCCCCGTAGGACTCGACGACCTCTTCCACGCGCGCGATCTCGTAGCTGCCCATATCCATCACGATAGTCATGTCACACCTCCTTCACTGCGGGGCGACCTCGCGCCCCTGTGAACAATGTATCGGCACGCCACGAAGAATGCTTAGCAGGTTGTTGAAAAACGTAGCGAGGATGGTCGGATGCAAGGCGCACGGCGCGCAGAAACCGGAATGTACATGCAGTACATGAGGATTTCGAGCACCGCGCAACGCTGCAGATGACCACCGCAGTAGTTTTTCAACAGCCTGTTAGGCCGTCGCGTACTGCTCGATGCGAGCACGTACCAACCCGATATGGCTGCGCAGCTCGTACAGGTGGCTGGAGAACGCCACCGGCAAGCGCAAGTGGTTGACTTTGTTCTCTATCGCATCCAGCTCGTGCCGGAATCGCGCAAGATCGACCGGCTGGGGAGCATTGCGCAACTGCAACTCAAGGAAACGCAATTCTCCATACAGTTTGTGGATGCGAGACTTCACCAGCCAGGTATAGATCGCCGGTGCCAGGCGGCTCAGCGGGATAGCGAGCGCCAACAACGGCAGCAGGATGATCAGCACGCGGCTGACGAAGGTCGCCGCCCAGAACGGCAGGTAACGGTCGAGGAAAGGCGGGCCGGACTGGTAGAAATATTCCGCCTGGCTGCTCAGTTCGAAATCGGAATCCTTGTCGGCCGGGAACTCATGCTCTTTTTGCAGCATGCCCGCATTGCCGTGCACGCGGGTGAGTACCTTGAGCAGCAGGTAGGTCAACGCCGGATGCAGCGTATCGCGCGCCACCAGCGTGACGGTGGGTGCCAACAGATGCGCACGGCGCGGCGGGATGTTCGCCTGCAGGCTGAGCGCACTCTCCGGCAGCACCAGGTGATGCAGGAAACTGTACTGGCGCGAAATGGCTTCGGAATCGTCCAGATCGACCAGCGACACGCCGGGCATGTTCGCCACCTCGGCTATCAGCGGCGAATTCGGCACGCCGGTCAGGAAGATGACATCCACGACGTCGTGCCGCAGCGCTTCCATGGAATCGTCCAGGCCGATCTCGTAAAGCGTGGCGTTCTGCTCGGTCACCCCGGCCGCATCCAGCAACACCTTCGTTATCAGACGGGTGCTGCTGTCCGGCCGCCCCACCCCGACGCGCAGCCCCTTGAGCTGCGACAGGTGCTCGATCTTCTGCTTGCCCCGGTGGAAGATCCACAACGGTTCGTAGTACAGGCTACCCAGCGACTCCAGCCCCACCGTGGACTGCCCGCCCGCCATGCCGCCCGGCACGAAGGCCAGATCGACACCGGAATCCGGCTGGCGCAATTCCTCCAGACTCTGCAGCGGCCCTTCCGTCTCGCGTATCTCCAGCGTGATGCCTTCCTGCTGCAGCAGCGCGGCGTACAGACTGGCATAGGCCTGATAGTTGCCGTCTTCCTTGCTGATGGAGATCACCATCGTCTTCGGCGGGGCCGGATCGACCAGCCAGTAGCCGACACCTGCGATCACCAGCAGCGCGAGCAGATACGGCAGCGCTGCCTTGAACGCTTCCATAGGCAAAGAGACGTGCAATTCCTCGCGCGCCTCTTCGGTATTCATCTCACGATTCTCTTCAGACACGATGCGCACCTTCCCACATTGCGGCAAGCTCGCCGCGAACGGTGCGCATCATAGCCGTTCGCCGAACTTCCGTGGCAGGTCGGCTACAGGGCGGGTATCAGCGTCGCTTCGCTGCTGATGTGATCGGTGTTACCCCAGACGGTGACCATCTCCACGAACCATTTTTCATCGCTCGGGTGCGGGCAGAACAGGTCGTACTCGGCATAGAAGCTGCCGTCGCTGTTGAAGGTGATGCCGCCGCAGCGCTCCTTGCGCGCGTTGCGCCACACCCCTTCATAGCCCGGCTGCTGGTTGGCCGGGTCGACCACGCGCGTGAACTGCGCGGCTGCGAGGTCTATGCAGGGTGCAGCGCCGGTCGCGCTGAACCGCTCGGCCTCCAGCTGCAAAGCGATGATGAGGCGCCTCGCCACCGCCTCCAGCGCGGCAGGCAACTGCCGCGAGGTATCCAGTTCTACCATACGTCGGCAGGGGCCTTCAGGCGTTCCACCGGCGTGCCACCCAGCAGATGCTGCTCGAAGATCTCGCCCACATCCGCACGGGTCACGCCGCTGTACATCACACCTTCCGGATAGACCAGCACGTTCGGCCCCATGCTGCACGGGCCGATGCAGCCACTGGGCGTGACCATCACCTCAGCGAAGGCCTGGCGCTGCTGCCACTGCTGCATGAACTCGTCCACCACCTCGGCGCAGCCCTTAGCGCCGCACGATCCGCGTGGGTGACCGGCGGGACGGTTCTGCGAGCACACGAACACATGTCTGGTCGGTTTCGGCATATCAGGCTCCCACCGGCATCGGCTGATGCGTATGGCATTGTTTCGGGCAGACACGTGCGCACGATCCGCAGCCGATGCAATCCAGCGCGTTGGCGATGGACATTACCATCATGTTGTCCTCGTCCTCGTCGTAGTTCTCGTCATCCTCGTCGCGCTCCAGAAGCTCGAACACACTGCGCGGACAGACCTTGAAACAGCGGCCGCAGCCGATGCAGTTGGCCGGGTCCAGCTTGGTGACGAAGGTCGGTTCGTAAGGCGTGCCGCCTCGGGTGATGCCGGTGATGTTTGACATGGTCATGCTTCCTTCTGAACTTCGGATAATCTTGCGCTCGCCTCGGCCCATGCCTGGCAAGCATCGTAAGTGGATTGCGCGATGCCCGGCAGCTCCTTGTAGCCCGCCGGCAACTTGTCCTCGACCAGATCGTGCAACTGCCCCGCCCACTCCGTGGCGATGCGCTTCAGTTTCTTCACTTCCTTGTCGAGGGCTTTCAGTTCATCTTCCGTCATCTCCCCCTCCTTACATCCCCGCCACATCCGGGTGCTTGCCGATGATCTCCAGCGCGACGGAGAGCAGCTTGTCACCCTCGTCCTTCATCTTGGACAGGCTCTCGTAACCGTAGCGGTGCACGTCGCGCAACGTCTTGTCCATCACCACCAGCTTGCCGACGGTGATCACCGCGCGGCCGAAACCTTCGTGGGTGATGTTGATCATCGGCACTGCCATCTGTCCGCATTCCTTCTCGATCAGCGAAGCGATGGCGTTGTAGAAACACTTGATGCGCGACAGCAGGATCTCGTCCGGATCGCCGATGATCGGGATCTCGCGTTTCTGTTCCTTGGTCAGCACATACGGCGCCAGCACGCGCTCGGCGGGCCAGCCGTCATACGTGCCGTAGCTGTCGACGGCACGCATCTGCTTGACCATCTCCTTGATGAAATCCGTAGTCATCAACGGATCTTCTGCAATTGCCTCACTCATGGTGTTTCTCCTTTGGTTGAACTTGTTTGCACGACTACACGCGGTGCCCAGCCGGACACGCGCGCCAGAACGAAACCGCTTGCCGCACCGACGGCCGCGCCCACTGCCGAGCCGACATCTCCGTAACCTGATGCCAGTGCAGCGCCAGCGACCGCCGTCACGCACGGCAACAGATATGCAAGCAGCCCGGCCTTGATCAGATCGCCTTCGCTCAGCGAAAGCTGCAACGCATCACCCGCGCGCACTTGCGCATCGCAGGCGACATCGATGGTCTTGCGCCGCGACGAGAAATATCTGCCCAGCCCAGACACGCCGCACGCATCGCGTGATGCGCATCCGCCGCAGCCGGACTTCTCGGTGGGCATCACCTGTGCCACGCGGTTCTGCACAGCGATCACACGTACCGGTGCGCTGATCATTCCTGCCACGCCTCGTCATCGGCGAAGCTCTTGCCCGCCTGCTTCTTCAGATGTTTCGTCAGCCAAACCGGCGGCTCGCTCACCATGCTCTGCTGCAATCCGCTCAGCAGACCGTCGATGCACATGCCTTCGTCCACACGCATCGGCTGGATGCCACCGGCCAACAGTTGCTGGATCGCCGATGCACCTGCCGCGTTGCAATACACCGCCGCGCAATCGCCGAGCAGTTCCACCTTGGCGGCCAGCTTGCCTTCGTGTCCGTCCATCGCGGTCTCGATGAACTCGGCCACCTCGATCAGCTTCGCATCCGTCTCGCTCACCTCGTAGATGGCGAATGCTTCCGCCGCACCGAAATGCTGGTTCACCGCCTTGCGGTCGCTGGTGGCGAATGCGATCTTCACTGTCATCGCTGTCTCCTCAGTGGGTTTGACCAGACGCAGGTGTCGCACGACTCTCTCCTGTCCGCTGTGCATAGATGGAGACATACGGCTCCGGCTCGTGATGCCCGTGCTCCACCAGCAGGTTCGCCAGATCGAACAGCGACTGGCGCGTACCGCGATAACCCACCCACAGGCGCTGGTAGCCGCCGAGCAGGTCGTACTGCGGGAAGCCCGCGCGCAGCAGCGGCACGCCGAGGCGACGCGCCGTCTCCACCGCATGCGAGTTGCTGATGACCAGTTGCGCGCCCTTGCGTTTGGCCGCGATCTCCAAATCTTCCAGATCGCCGATGCCCACCTGTTCCGCCAGCACGCTCTCCAGGATGTTGGCGCGCGCCGGTGCGACGGCGGCCACCACCTCGCAGCCCATCTCCGTCACCAGCCGCGAGAAACCGTAGAGCAGATCGGGATCGGCGGCGATGGCGACGCGCGCGAAGCCCAGCATGAAATGCGCATCCACCATCGCGTCCTGCAACTGCGCGCGCTGGCGTTCGATCTTCTCCGGCACCGGCTTGCCGCTGATCTCGGCCAGCGCCAGCACGAAACTGTCCACGGCTTCCAGACCCATCAGTGCATCGAATCGATAGTCCGGCACACCGGTCTGACTCTTCAGGAAGTCCGCCGCGTCGAACAGCGAATTGCCCAGCACCAGCGTGGCGATGGATTCGCCCATGCTGGCGATATCGCTGACAGGCGTGCCGCCCACAGTGAGCGGCGAACTTTCCATCTCGGTGAGGTGACCGTCGAGCGAATCGCCGATGTCCGGCAGCACCAGCGGACGCAGGCCGAAGGCTTCGATCAATTCCTTTATATGTTCGACATCGCCCGGCGTGAGGAAGGAGCCGGCCAGCACGTTGACCTGCTTCTTGCGCTTGCCCACATTGTCCGTCTTCTCCGGCAACATCACTTCCAGCGTCGCCTTCACCGCCAGCGCATAACCGCTCTCCAGACAGCCGGTGAAATCCGGCGTGTTCACCGGCACCACCGGGATGTGCGCGAACTCGGGATGCGCGATGTAGAAATCCCGCACCAGCCGTTTGATGTCCGTGCCCTGCGTCTCGGACAAACCTGTCGTCGGCAACCCGATCAAGGCGGGTTTGCTCTTCTCGCAGATGGTCGCCAGGCCGAGGATCACGTTCTCGTCCGCGCTCATCACCGTGGACACCTGATCCATCGCCGTGGTCTGCAGCGGGATCGGCTCGCGGAAGTGGCGCACGAAATACACCTTGCCGAACGCAGTGCACCCCTGCGAACCGTGCATCATCGGGATGGCTTTGTTGATGCCCAGGAAAGCGAGCGACGCGCCGACCGGCTGGCTGGCCTTGAGCGGATTCACCGCGAGCGCTTTGTTGCGTTTCAATATCTCGGCCATATCACACCTCCGTCATTCCGGCGCAGGCCGGAATCCAGTTGAAAGAATGACCCCGCGCAGCGGGACAACAATGGTTTAGCAATTCGCTTTGTCCGCTACGCGGGCTATATGTTTTCGCTGGATTCCGGCCTGCGCCGGAATGACGGGTTGGATAACGAGTCGCAGTCATCATCACGCCCCCAACTCCACACCCGGCACCTTGGTCTTCGCCCACGGCGCAGTCTTGCGCACACCCGGCCACACCGGACTCTGGATGGTCAGCGCCAGTTGGCGCGCGAGTTCCACCATGCCGCTGTAGCCCTCGTATCCGAATTCGCGTTCCTGATTGATGTCGAGGAAAGGGATGCGCGCCTTGAGCGCGGTGTACATGTTGCGGCCGCCCGCGATGAGGATGTCGGCCTGGTATTCCTTCACCACCCCGAGCAGCGCCTTGGGGCTGCCGTCGGTGATCATCTTGGTCTTGTCGCCCATGATCTCGCGGATGCGCGCCTTGTCTTCCTCGGTGGATTTGCTGGTGCCGGTGGCGACCACGTCCATGCCCAAGTCTTGCAGCGCGGAGACGATGGACCACGACTTCACGCCGCCGGTGTAGAGCAACACGCGCTTGCCGCGCAGCTTCTCGCGCCACGGGTCGAGTGCGGCGTTGATCTTGGCTTCTTCCCTCGCGATCATCGCTTCGGTGCGCTCGGTCAGCGAGGGGTCGTTGAGCAGCTTGGCAAAATCCCGGAAGGCATTCGAGGTATCGGTCACGCCGTAGAAGCTGCCTTCGAAGAACGGCACCTTGTGATCGGTCTGCAGTTTGCGTGCGATGTTGAGCAGCGCCTTGGCGCATACCACCATGCTGGCTTCGGCGCGGTGCATGGTCTGCACTTCGTGGAAGCGCGCATCGCCTGACAGCGTGCACAGGATGCGCAGGCCCAGTTCGTCGAACAACGGCGCCACGTTCCAGAATTCGCCCGCGATGTTGTATTCGCCGATGAGGTTCACGTCGTGCACGGTGATGCCGGGGCGCTGCAGTTCGGCAGGCACCGGCAAAGGCTCGCCCGTGCCCACCACATACTTGAACATCGCCTCGCCCGCGATGCGGTTGCCCAGATTCTTGGTACCGTAGAAACCGGCACAATCCACCGGCACCACCGGCACGCCGGTCTTCTCGGCGGCGGCCTTGCACACCGCGCCGATGTCGTCGCCGGTCAGCGCGGGTACGCAGGTGTTGTAGATGAAAACGGCTTTCGGAGAATAAGTGTCGACCGCCTGCTTGATGGCATGGAACAGACGCTTCTCGCCGCGCCCCATGATCACATCCTGCTCGGTCAGATCGGTGGTCATGCCGATGCGGTACAAGGTCGGGCCGGAAGAACGCGTGCCGCGGTTGTCCCAAGAACTGCCCGCGCAGGCGATCGGCCCGTGCACGATATGCGCAACGTCGGCGATGGGCAGCAAAGCGATCTGCGCCCCGTCGAACGAACAGCCGCCCGCAGTCGCCCCGGGCTTGGGACGCGCACAACCGGATTTCTCCTTCTTGTTATGCGTACAGGCCGGTTCGTTCAGCAGTTCGGCGATGTCCTTGGCTTGCATGGCAGTGACTCACGAGTATTGACGCCCTCCTACTCGCAGGAAACATGCCAACCGACACGGGGTTGATTTAAAGGGGATTTATTGAATGGCGTTTTGTAGGAAAGCAGACAAATCAAGAGCGCGCTACAAAAGCCACCGAGTTGAAGGTCAGCGCAAAAGCACGCAGCGCACCATTGCCACAAAGTAACCCATTGGTTACTATCTGCACATGAAAATCACCGTCGAAGAATATCTTCGCCAGGATGGTTCGAACCCCTACAAGACTTGGTTCGACAGCCTAGATGCGCAGGCAGCCGCAAAAGTCGTCACGGCCAAGCTGCGCATGGAACAGGGCAACACCTCGCGCGTGAAATGGTTCGACGGCATGGGCGAATACGTCATCGACTGGGGCCCCGGCTACCGCATCTATCTGGCAAAGGATGGCGACACACTCATCATCCTGTTCGGCGGTGGCACCAAGCGCGGACAGCAACGCGACATCGACCGCGCAAAAGAATTGCTCGCCGAATACAAGGCGCGCAAGAAAATGAAAAAGACAGAAACAAAGAAGAGGTGAACGACATGGCACTCACTAGAGATTTCAAACAGACTGTAGTCGAACGCGTAGAGCGCGACCCAGAATTCGCCAAGTCACTGCTGGACGAAGCGGCGACCCTGTTCCTGAGCGGCGAACCAGAAACCGCCCGCCTGATCCTGCGCGACCTCGTCAACGCCACGATAGGTTTCGAACAGCTCGCAACGATGACCGATAAACCCAGCAAGAGCCTGCACCGCATGCTATCGCCACGCGGCAACCCCAGCATGGACAACCTTGCCGCCATCTTCGGTGCGATGCGCTCGCGGCTGAATGTGGAGCTTGAAGTAAGGGCAGTGGAGATGGCTTAAACGAGGTCAGAACTTATTGCGATGCTGCCCCCGTTTCAAGGGCGACAAAGCTGGGCGTAATTGAACTGTTAGGATGAGCTTTCTGGCAAATTATTCCCCGCATACACTATCTTCGATAATTTTGGTGCCGTAAGATTTTGTGCCTGAGAAAGGGTTGCGCTCCAATGAGCCTCGAATTTCTCTCTCCCCTTTAGATCAACAACTTTCTTTTTGGGCGTGCCGCTTCCTAATAGCCCCAACCCACTCTTCGCCGTTTCAGCAGCTGTTTTTGCTTGTGCCTGCGTAGCTAGGAAGTTAGCCGCAAATCCCGCAAGAGAATTCATATTGGGAGTTTCAGATTCATAGTGGAAAATTTCAAACTCTGGTTCTATTGGTGTTACCCAATATACCGTTTGACGATCTTTCCTAATAAAAATTGGCTCAGAAATCCACCACGTTCCATTTGATCGAAGCCCATCTGGGATTGGTGTTTTCTTGAGTTCCTCTGAATACTGCTCTCGGATTTTCTCCCCAATTTGTTCTTTGTAGTAAAGAGTTTTTTCATTTTCTTTTTCAAAGAACACCTTGCTCGCCTTCTTCGAAAGTTCGCCTACGAAATCTTCCGAAACAGTAGAAACAAGCGTATTTATAAGGCTTTCCAACTCATCCAGCCCCTTAAGGATTCTAATATTACTTGCACTACCAGTTAATTCTGCAACGTAATCTCTTAACCTTTGATCTTCTGAAACTAATGCCAACCTGCAGATATTTGGAGTCGTAGGCGAGACTTGGTGCAATTGAAGAAAACTGTGAGCAATTATTGCATCACGAAATCCCTTTTCATTTTCACCTGCATCAAAAGGAGGCAGTCTTTTCGTCGAGCGTTCAATTAAATCATTCCAATCTATTTTGGATTGATTGATACCAATCCTTCCCAATTTATTCTTATCAACGCCATCCTTTATTGCTTTGTCTACATGAAGCTCTAAAGTATCTTCGCCGACACCGAATTGGTGGCCAATCAATTTTTCTAGCTTCTTCATGTTTGGGAGTAATTCTTTTGCTTTCCCAAGCATTTGATACTTCCGCTCACCAACAACAACATCCGGCAAATACCATGAAATGTTCAAATCAACATGATTTGAATTTTCCTCGATAATTCTTTGCGCATCACTTCGAATTAAATCAGAGGCTACTTGGGTAAACAGGACATTAGTGTCGAAGACAACTAACAATTTAGGAATACGTTTGCCTGCCATCGTTAAGCACCTCTTAATAAAGGTTCATTGACTGAATCAAACTGGTCAGCATCGAATTTGTTTTAAGCCGAAACCCGCTTTCGCCCAGAATCCTATCCCGCCCCACTTCCCGCACCAAGCAGAAATTTTGCCTATATATTTTTTGAACGACCTACCTCACCAGGGAATCACCACCCCGTCATTCCCGATGAACTTCCCCGTATCCGCAAGCGTGAGCCCGTCTATCACCTTGCGCAGGTCGCTCACACTTTGCTCGACGGTGATCATGGCGTTGGGGCCGCCCATGTCGGTCAGTACCCAGCCGGGGTTGAAGGCGACCGAGGTGATGCCGCGCCCTTTCAGATCCACGGCGAGACTCTTCACCACCATGTTCGCGGCGGCCTTGCTGCTGCGATACAGATAGCTGCCGCCGCTGCTGTTGTCGTCCACGCTGCCCATCTGGCTGGTGATGGTGATGATGCGTTTGAGCTGGCTGCGCGCGATCTGCTCGATGAACGCTTCGACCATCTTCAGCGGGGCCATGGTGTTGATGTTGAATGCGTCCATCCATGCCGCATAGTCGGTATGGCCGAAGCCCTTCCTGTCTGCGGCTGGATACACGCCTGCATTGTTGATGAACAGGTCTATCGCCTCGCCGGAGAGCGTGCGCGACAGTTGTTCGATCTGCGCATGGTCGGTGACGTCGAGTGCGTGCACTTCGATCTGAACGGGGTACTGCGTCGCCAGTTTATTCAGCGCACCCGCCTTGCGCGGATCGCGACAGCACGCGATGACGCGCCAGCCTGCCGCGGCATATTGTTTGCAGAATTCGAGGCCGATGCCGCGATTGGCACCGGTGATCAGCATGGTTTTCATGTTCGTCCTTTGTCGTTTTCGATCTTGCGCTTTACTGGCATGCTACACATCAAGGGATGCGCTGAGTAAGTCCTTATTCGTCATTCCGGCGAAGGCCGGAATCCAGTATTTTGCGAGCATCCGCCTTGCGGATTGCCTGCTTACACCTCTTCGATCAACTGGACACCGGCCTTCGCCGGTGTGACGACATATTTAGTGTTTGCCGACAAATAACGCCCAGCCATCTGGCAGCACTTACATCAGGCTCGCTTCCAGCGCGGCGCTCATGTCCTCTTCGAGTGTCCGCAGTCCCTTGACCACCAAGGTTCCGCCGTTCTCCCAGTGGGTGCGCATATCGGCAAGTGGCACCGCTGCATTCAACACGCGCACTTCGATCACCACTTCCGTTCCGCCTTTGATGATGAACGGTATGCCGATCTGCAATTTCGGCCCGAGCTCTCGCACTGTGATGAGCACGACTTGATCCGCCCCGGTTTGTTGCGCCTGCTCCAGTAAGGACATATCCGAATAGGAGGCAGCAGCAGGCAGCCGTTTCAGTTCCTTGACGTTGATGCAGCCATGCCGGGCGATGAAGCGTTCGATCCCCTTCTGCGCCAATGCTTCGCGGAGCGGCGGTTCCTTCTGGTCGGCTCGCCATTGCGGGCGCCAGTAGACAGCTACTGGCTGAGATGCCGCTCCCGCGACGCAAAGCGGCTGCTGAAGGCGCGAGCCGGTAGTCTCGATCTTCGTGGTGGCGCAACCTGCCAAGGATATCGCGAGAGGCATCCAGATCATGGCACTCAGGAAACGCTGGAACGGCTGGTATCTCTTCATGCTCTTTTCCTTTACTTGCTTATCACTGCCGCATTGCCGGTTCGATCCATGATGCAGGCTGCGCACTGTTCGACAATGAGTAATAGGGGACGAACCACGATTTCCCGCTACATCCACCGCCTCCGGTGGCAGGTTTGTTTTTCCAAAATTATTAAAAATTAAGATGAAAGGTACCGGGAAGATATCTTTTCAGCCGGGACTATCCTTGATTCCGCCACCTCTACTCGCAACCACAAGCCTTGGCCGTGCTGCTTCCTGCCCCACATTCCGTTGGATGGCCATCCCTCTTCCACCAATCCAGACCGCCGATCAGCTCCTTGACCCGAAACCCCAGCTTCGCCATCTTCAATGCGCCCTTGGTTGAGGCATTGCAGCCGATGCCATCGCAGTATGCGACGACCAGCGCTGCGCGATTGATCCCCTTTGTCGTTTCCTCGCTCATCTTCCGGTGGGGGATGTTTATCGCGCCGGGGATGTGTTCCTTTTGATAAGCCTCCGGTGATCGCGCATCGATGACGACGATGTCTTCACCTGATTCCAGGGCAACCTTCAAATCCCATGAGTCGATCTCAAAGGCGAGTTTCTTTTCGTAGAAATCCAGTTGTTGTTCCATTGCACATTTTCCCATTAGTTCCGATCTTAATAAAAACGAAGTTGCATCGAATCAATCCGGTCAGCATAGAATTGTTTTGCCGACGATCAGCCACTTTCGCTCAGAATCCTATCCCGCACCACTCCCCGCACCAAGCAGAAATTTGGCCTATATATTCTTCGAAAGAGAAAAACGCCCCCTCTCGTGTTGACGCCGCGCGCTCCGCTGGGATAATGCGCCGTCCATTGCAAGGCAATACTCCGAGTTCCTTTTCAGGCCAATACACAGACATGAACGACTTCGATTTCACCATCCCCCCTTCCAAATCCACCTACGATGCAAAAGACGCATTGGATTTTTTCCAGTCTGCAGGCGAAACAAAAGACGTCGCCGCCGGTAAGACGCTGTTCAAGGAGAACAGCAAGGCCAATGCGTTGCTGCTGCAAAAGGACAAGATGTATTACCTGCTGGAGGGCGAGGTCGAGTTGTCGGTGAACGATAGCCCGGTGGGGTTGGTGCGCGCGGGCGAGTTGTTCGGCGAGATGACGCTGATCACCGGCATGCCGCGCACGGCGACCGCCACCACCAAATCGGATTGCCGACTCATCATGCTGGACAAGGATCAATTGCAGGCTGCGTTGCGCTCCGCTCCCGAATTCGGGCTGTCGCTGATGAGCGTCATGATCACGCGGCTGCGCGACATGGTCGCACAGTTGAATTCGCAGGGCGGAAGCAGCAACGAGATGCTGAAAGACTCTGCCGTATTCGACAAGAAGCTGCTGAACCAGTTGGCGGACGAGCTGGGCCACAGTGCGCGCATCCGCTATCCGGCAGGCAAGGTCATCATCCAGGAGGGCCAGGCTGGAGTACTCATGTACGTCGTGCTGAATGGCACCGTAGAGATCGCCATTCAGAACAACATCGTGGGTACGATAGGAACGGGCGGGATGTTTGGCGAGATGGCGCTGATCTCGCGTTCGGAGCGCCTTGCCAGTGCCACTGCGAAATCAGATTGCGAGCTGCTTGCCATCAACCGCAATGTGTTCCTGGACATGGTGAGCGCACACCCGAAGTTCGCCCTCTCGCTGCTCGGCGCGGTCGGCCACCGCGCGCACTTCATCGCATCATTGCGAAACTAGCCGACGACGTCCCACACTAGACCGAATACGGTGCCGCAGCCCAGCCCTGCACCAATGCCGCTTCGGTGTCCGGCAGGTAGCTGAAGCCGGATTCCAGATCGCGCACCACGGCGTAGGCGACGGCGGGCGGGGTGATGGTGTTGGAGACGAGGTGGAAATACCAGGCGGAGGGATAGCCGGCCACGCGGTCGAAGGCTTGCAACTGGTGCGACATCTCGACGCCGGAGAGTTCGGCGTTCCAGTGGAACGACTTGAGTTCGCGCGCGTGGCGCGACACCAGCGAGGCAGACACCACGGGATTACGATAGCGGTCCAGATGTTCGCGCAGGCCGACCACCCAGTGGTCGCTGAAGTGGCCGCGCGTGGCGGCGCTGCTGTGCGACCATTCCTTGAGCAGGCGCGGCAGGCCGTTGTCGCGCCCGGTCGCCAGGCCCACGCGCGCCACGGTCTGCTTCATGTCGAGCAGACGGCGGAACTTGTAACGCGGCGAACCCACGGCATGCCCTTCGAGCAGCAGCGGCGAGATGGGGTCGATGAGCTCCTGCATGTCTTCGGGCAGGGCATCGGGATCGATCAGTTCGCGGTCCAGCACTTCCTGCAGTTCTTCCACTTCCAGTTGCATGAAGTCGGCGGGGGCCGGGCCGTAGGCGCAGACGAAATAATGGGTGCGGCCGGAATGGCGGGTGACTTGCAGGCCTTTATCGAGATGGCGCTCGACCAGTTCGCCCATGTCGCCGTCGCAGGCTTCCAGCTCGCTGCGCGCCCAGCGTTCCAGTTCGTCCGAGAGACGGTCGCCGTTCGGCGCGATGACGCCGCCGGGGCGATACCAGCCGCCACGGTTCAGCGCGTACTCAAAGGTGCAGCCGGGATGGATGCGGTTGGCGATCTCCATCAGTCCGGCGTGATGCGGGCGCGGCGACAACGCTTCGATCTTGCGCGCAAGTTCCTGCAGCGCTGTTTCGTCGGGCGTCATGATCGTCATTTCTCTTCTCCCATCAGGTATTCGTTCAATCGCTGGCGCACCACGGCGCGCACGTCAGGCTCGGCATCGTCCACTAGTTCGGCGATAGACTCAAGCGGCGCATGCTCCGCCGCGCGCAGCCGCACCACCCAATCCTCATCGTGCAGCATCTTCACGGCATCGTCCGGCAACACGCGCTCGGCCACGATGCGCCGCACTTCCACGTCCTCGTCCTGCGCCATGCGCGCCAGCGCGAACGGCGGCAGACGGCGCGCCACCACCTTGCGCACCTCGCGTTCCTCGTCGTGCGCCATCTTTGGCAATTGGCCGTGCGGCAGGCGCTTCGCCACCTGCATGCGCACCAGATAGTCCTCATCGTTCTGCAACACGCCCAGTTTCTCCGGCGCCAGACGGTCCGCCGCGGTCATGCGTACCTCGCGGTCGGTGTCGTGCAGATAGTCGTCCAGCTCGTCGATGGGCAGGCGCATCACCATCACGCGCCGCACCACCTCATCCTCGTCGCGCGGCAGCGTACGCAAGGCCGCCAGCGGCGCATGCTGCGCGGCGATGGCGCGCCGTTCCCAGAAGGCATCGTGCAGATAGCCTTCGGCGAATTCCTTGTTGCGGCGCAGAAAGCGGTCGATCTGCCGTCCGCTGTGCGCGGTCACGCAGATGTCGCCCGGCACACAGCGGCCTTCCGCCAGCAGCGCGCGGTGCGGACACGTCGCACAATCCGCAAGGGCGACCGGCGGCGATGCCTCCGAATGACGTTCCGGCATGTGGATCCCTGCTTTCAAAATAGACATCGCCGGTATGACTGCAACACCCGTGCCACTCTGCATCTCATGTTACAAATCCATTGCAGACAGTGGGTTACGGATGATGAGGAAAATGGAGTGGACGGTTTTGTCGCGAATGCTACAGACGATTTCACTCAATCCAGGCGTTTGCGCAGCACCGTCATGTGCGACCCCTCGAAACCGAGCACGCGGTAGAAATCCAGTGCGGGGGCGTTGTCGCGGTCGGCCAGCAGGGTGACGCGCGTCATGCCCTGCCGCTTCGCCCATGCCAGCACATGCTCGACCAGCTTGCGCCCGTATCCGCCGCCGCGATGCGCGCGGCTGACGATCACATCTTCCAGCAACAGCACCTTGCCGCCCTCGGCCGTGCTGACGGTGATGAGCGCGTTCGCCATGCCTGCTACTTTTCCATCCACGCGCAACACGAACAGCTTGCCGAGTTGCGGCTCGTCAAGGATGAGGCGCAGGCCGCGCAATTGTTTGTCGCGCTCTGGAGTGAAGTCGCTCTCCAGCGCGAACAACTCACTCAGCAGGTCGGCGAGCTGCGGCAGGTCGGCGGTGGTGGCGAAATCGATACGAATATTCATTCCGGATGCTCCAATGGTCCGTCATACCGGCGAAGGCCGGTATCCAGTCGGTTGACAACATCCCGCGCAAGCGGGACAACACCTCGGTTTTGTCCGCTTCGCGGAACATTCTTGATCACTGGATACCGGCCTTCGCCGGTATGACGCGGCTGTTTCCATTGGGCGATCAGGCTCACGACATCAGCGCCACGCTCTTCACCTGCGCGCACACATACATGCCGTCGACCAGACCGAGGTGATCGCGCGAGCGGCGTGTGATGCGCGCCAGCAGTTGCTGTGCTTCGCCCACGCGCAGGCGCACCAGCACTTTGTCCACGCCTTCGTCGCGTATCTCTTCGATGCGCGCGTTGAGGATGTTGTTGATGCTGCTGCCGTGCGGTACCTGGGTTGCGATGCTCACGTCGCGTGCCAGCACGCGGGCGCGCATCGTCGTGCCGAATGGCTGCTCCACCCTGCTCACCCAAAGTTCGCCACCGGCGAAATCCAGCCGTGTGAGGTGATACTTCTCGTCCTGCTGCGCGACCTTCGCCTCGATCACCGCACCGGCATCATCGAAATGCGCGGTCGGCAGGTCGAGGCGCGACAAGGTTTCGCGCACATCGCCGCTGGCGATCACTTTTCCGTTTTTCAACAACACCAGATGGTCGGCAAGTCGCGCCACCTCGCCCATGTCGTGGCTGACATAGAGCATGGGAATCTGCAGTTCTCGGTGCAGGCGTTCGAGATAGGGCAGGATCTCCTGCTTGCTCTGCGTGTCGAGCGCGGACAGCGGCTCGTCCATCAGCAGCAGTTCCGGGCTGACCAGCAGCGCGCGGCCGATGGCGACGCGCTGGCGTTCGCCGCCGGACAGGCTGGTCGCATCATGCCTGTCGACCAGATGCGACAAACCCAGCCAGTCGATCACCTGTTCCGGCTGCACCTTGCGCTGCGCTGCGGCGATGCGTTTGTAGCCGTATTCCAGATTGGCGCGCACCGACAGGTGCGGGAACAGGCTGGCCTCCTGGAACACATAGCCCAGCGGCCGTTTGTGTACCGGCATGAAGGTCGTCTCGTCCTGCCACGGTACGCCGTTCACGCGCAGCCAGCCGTGTCCCTGCTCCAGCCCGGCGATGCAGCGCAGCAGCGTGCTCTTGCCGGAACCGGACGGGCCGAACAATGCGGTGACGCCGACCGGCGGCGCGCTGAACTGGGCATCCAGCTCGAAGCTGCCTTGCTGCATCTTGAGGTGTACGCGCAACCAGGTCATCGCGCCCCCTTGGCCCAGTTTCCGCCGACGCGGTACAGCCCGAGCAGCACCAGGAAGGAGAACAGCACCATGCCGCCCGCCAGCCAATGCGCCTCGCCGTATTCCATCGCTTCGACGTGGCTGTAGATGGCGACCGAGAGCACCTGCGTCTCGCCGGGGATGCTGCCGCCCAGCATCAGCACCACACCGAACTCGCCGACGGTGTGCGCGAAGGCGAGGATGGTCGCGGTGAGGAAACCGGGGCGCGCCAAAGGCAGCGCGACGCTGATGAATCGGTCCCACGGCGTGGCGCGCAAGGTGGCGGCCACTTCCAGCGGACGCTTGCCCATCGCCTCGAACGCGTTCTGGATCGGCTGCACCGCGAACGGCAGCGAGAACAACACCGAGCCGACCACCAGACCGGAGAAGGTGAACGGCAACGCGCCGATGCCGAGCGCGCGCGTGATCTCACCCACCATGCCTTGCGGGCCCATCAGCAGCAGCAGATAGAAACCCAGTACCGTAGGCGGCAGCACCAGCGGCAACGCCACCATCGCCGCCACCAATCCTTTATACCAACTGCGGCTGTGCGCCAGCCACCAGGCCAGCGGCGTGGCGATGCACAGCAATACGAGCGTGGTGATGCTCGCCAGCTTGAGCGTGAGAGTTACAGCTTGCAGGTCTTCGGGGGTCACAATGTTTTCCTTACTCTCTTTTTACATCGTCATTCCCGGATTAATCACGGCAGCTCGTATCCGTAGCTGCGGATCACCGTCGCAGCTTGCGGCCCTTTGAGGAAGTCGAGGAACGCTTTGGTCGCGTCTGCATCTTTCGCACTCGACAGCATCACCGCGCCCTGTTCGATCGGGCTATAGAAGTGCGACGGCACGATCCACCATGAACCTGCGCTCACCTTGCCGCCCTTGGTGATCTGCGACAATGCGATGAAGCCGAGTTGCGCATTGCCGCTGGCGACGAACTGGTATGTCTGCGTGATGTTCTCACCCCTGACCAGTTTGCCTTGCACCTGTTTCCACACTCCCATTTTTTCCATCGTCTCCTGCGCGGCGGTGCCGTATACGGCAAGCCTGGGATCGCCGATGGCGAGCTTGTTGTAGCCGCCCGTGCGCAGCACCGCGCCCTTGTCATCCACCAACCCCGGTTGCGCGCTCCACAGCGCCAGCTTGCCCAGCGCATACACGAAGCGCGAGCCCGGCACCGTCAGACCGTCTTCATCCAGTTTCTTGGGCGTCTTGCTATCGGCCGAGACGAGCACATCGTAGGGCGCCCCCTGTTTGATCTGCGCGTAGAACTTGCCGGTGGAGCCGAAGCTGAGCGATACCTTGTGCCCGCTCGCCTGCTCGAACAGCGGCGCGATCTCCTGCATGGGCGCGGTGAAGTTAGCCGCCACCGCCACGCGCACTTCGCCCGCCTGTGCCACTTGCGCCAACAACAACAGCGCGCCCAACGATCCCAGTTTGATCGATCTCATTTCCTGTTCCTTATGCAGTGACTGCCAAGATTATGTGCGACGCTTTGATCAGCGCGGTCGCCTTGACGCCTTCCTTCAAGCCCATCGACTTGATGCTGTCGTTGGTGACGATGGCGGCCACACTCTTGCCACCCGCCAGTTCGATGATGACCTCGCCGCTCACCGCGCCTTCCTGACAGCGCACCACGGTGCCGTGCAGTTCGTTGCGCGCGCTGGTCTTCAAGCCTTCCGAGGTGGTCACGATCACCCACGGCGCTTTCACCAGCGCATAGGCCTCGCCTCCCACTTTCAATCGCAGATGCGCCACGCTCTCGTTGGTGATCACCGCTGCCAGCGTGTCGCCGCTGCCGATCTCCATCACCACTTCCGCGTTGACCTGTCCCAGCTTGATGCTCTTGATAGTGCCGAGGAACTGGTTACGGGCACTCGTCTTCATGTCGAATCTCCTGATCAACTGGTAGTACTCGTCGAAGTCGTCCATCACCTCGGCCAGCCGCTTGAGCACTTGTTCGCGCTCCTGCTCCAGCCGCCGATAGGCACCCGCCACCCGGCGGCCGTAGTTGGTCAGCGTGGTGCCGCCACCCTTGGCCCCGCCGGTCTTGCGCGCCACCAGGGGTTGCCCGGAAAGGTTGTTGACACTTTCCACCGCTTCCCACGCCGCCTTGTAGCTCATGCCCATGGCGCTCGCCGCCGCCGAGATGGAGCCGGTCGCATCGATACGTTCCAGCAATTCCAGATGGTCCCAGCGCCGCCCGCGGGCGATCTTCAGTTTGGAGACGACACTACCGTCGCTCTGTTTCGCTGCTGCTGCCTGAACCATGTCGCCCTCACTCGTTATCACTTGCGCTACCTGACGCTATGCAAGAGCGATGCCAGCCCGCCCTATTGAGTGCCAAACCCGCCGCACTGCGGGTATCGGCGCATCGCCCCGTTTGGCGGCGGGCGCTTTGTCTCTTTCAGGCTGCAGGATTTTCACAAATTGGCGTTTTCGTTACATCCTTTGGTACATAACGAATACTAGCGCAAGCCCGATGCAGCGCGCCCCCTACAAATAGAAACGGGCACCAAGGTGCCCGTTTCTTCCGGGTTCGCAATCGCTCAGGGCGATTCGTAACCGTAGCCGCGCATCACCGCTCTGGCTTTCTCGCTCTGCAGGAAGTCCAGCAAGGCCTGTGCCGCCACCGGGTCTTGCGCGCCGGACAATAGCACCGCACTCTGACGCACCGGCTGATGAAGATCCGCCGGCACCAACCACCACGATCCCTGCGTCACCTTGCCGTCGCGCATCACTTGCGACAGCGGGAGCAAGGCCAGGTCGGCGCGTTCCGACTGCGCCAGACGATAGGTCTCCGTCACGTCGTCGCCCTTGTCCAGCTTGCGCTGCATGGCGTTCCACATGGTCAGCTTGGTCAGCGTCTGTTGCGCAGCGACGCCGTAGGGCGAATGGCGCGGATTGGGGATGGCCAGCTTGGCGAAGGCGTTCTTGTTCAACACCATGCCCGTTTCATCCACCAAGCCCCGCTGTGCACTCCACAACACCAGCCGCCCGGTGGCATAGACGAAACGGGAACCGCCGACCGCCGCACCTTGCTGCAGCAGACGTTTGGGCAATTCTTCGTCCGCCGAGAGGAACACGTCGAACGCCGCACCTTTCCTGATCTGCGCATACAACTTGCCGCTTGCATCCGGCGTGACCGTCACCGTGTGTCCGCTCTCCTTGCGGAACATGGCCGCGATGCGCTCCATCGGCGCAACGAAATCGGATGACAGCGCCACGCGCACTTCGCCGGCATTCGCCGGCGCGGCATACAGACCGACTGAAACCAGTACAGCAAGATAACTTTTTACGAAATTCCCGATACGCATCGTCATCTCCATTCGATAGTGTTTGCATGATAGCAAGCTAGTGTGTGTCGCGACATGCCAATGACCGGATGCTGCACATATTGACCGCCTGCAGTGGTGGGCGTAGCGTGCATCCCATCATTCCGCTCCGGCCAGCCATGCTCACGCAAAGACCCTGCACGTTCATTTTGTCATGCTGCCTGCTGTGGCTGTCCGGTTGCGGCAGCACGAGTGCATGGCGACATACCGAGATCGTGCCCATCGCGCCGGGGGCGACCATCCACCTGCGCGTGGCGCATGCGGTGAACGGCAGGCTGCCGCGCATGACGCCGGAACATTTGGATACCTTGCTGGCGGCGACACGCAAGACCGCGCTCGAACATTTCGGCGTGCATCTGGTTTTCAGCGCAGTGACCGAGACGTCCGTCGATGCGTTGCTGGCGCAGATCCCGCCCAAAGTGCGGCAGGCGCGCATGAGCGAGATCTACGATTTCAAATCCGGCACGGGCGACCGCCAACGGTTGTCCGCTGCCATCCTGCACACGCTGCATGAGCGCAAGACGGAACTGGCGGACGCGCTCGCTTATGCGCGACCTTACCTGCCCCGCACAGCCGAACCCAGTACATTGCAGGAATTCTCGGTGGTGTTGGCCGATGTGATGCTGGCACGACTGGACGACTGGCGCGCGCTCAAGGCCGATGATGGCAAACCCGTGCTGGATGACACACCGCGCAACGAATGGATCTACTGGGACACTTTAGGGTACGGCGCGCTGCCTTATGACGTGATCCTCACCAACCAGCTCGTGGCCAGTGCGGAATTCACGGCGGTGGAAGTGCATACCGCGATACGCGGCGGGCTGACGACCGGCACCACTACCTTCAGTCGCACCGCGCCCTATGGCTCGTTCGTGTTCTGGAGCACGTTCCCGTTCACCGACACCTCCGCGCTCAGCCATGCCTTGCGCGGCGATGAAGATTACACACCGACTCAGGCCGCCGAACTGTCCGGCGCCTATCTGGCGCACGAGATCGGCCACCTGCTGTTCAAGTTCGGCCACCCGTTCGGACATCGCGCCTGCGTGATGAATCCGGCCAGCATGCTGCACTACCGGGCATGGCACGAAGGGCTAGATGCAGCGCAATGCCGCATCGGCAGCCTGCCGGAGATGCGGGTGGGCGCGATACCGGAGGTATACAACCTGGACTGGCTGCGCATGGCGCAGCAACCCTAAGCTCTGGAATCGCAACACATTCCCGATCCGTGATGGCTGCGTTTCTGCAAGCCAAATCCCTGCCGAACGCTCAGGCATTCGCCGTGCACGGATTCCGTGCGCATCAAAATGGTGATACAACGTCACTCAAATAACTGAGACGGGAACGATCCCCGCCGGGGCATCAACCACAGACCCTGAACAACAGGGCAGCAGTGAGGAGAGCATCATGAAAGCACCGTTCCCCGAGAACGAGCAGGAACGCCTGGAGGCGCTACTGAGTTACGACATCCTGGATACGGACCCCGAAGCCGAGTTCGACGGGATGGTGCAACTGGCCTCCTCCATCTGTGAAGCACCCATCGCCGTGATCAGTCTGGTCGACCGCGACCGCCAGTGGTTCAAGGCCATCGTCGGCCTGGACGCGAAGGAGACCTCGCGCGACCTGGCCTTCTGCGCGCACACCATCCTGCAGGACGACGTGATGGTGGTGGCCGACGCGCTGCAGGACCCGCGCTTCCACGACAACGGTCTGGTCACCGCCGACCCCAAGATACGTTTCTATGCCGGCGCGCCGCTGATCACCTCCGGCGGCCATGCGCTGGGCACCATCTGCGTGATCGACCGCGTGCCGCGCGAACTGAAGTCTGATCAGTTGCTGGCGCTGAAGGCGCTGGCCAACCACATCGTCACCCAGTTCGAGCTGCGCCAGTCGCACCGCACGATCAACCGCCACCTGCGCGAACTGCACCAGACGCAGCAGGTGTTGAGCACACTGATCAACGCCAGCCCGGACTTCATCTGCTTCAAGGACGGCGAGGGTCGTTGGCAGACCGCCAACAAGAGCGGACTGCAACTGTTCCATCTGGACGGTGTGGACTACCGGGGCAAGACCGATCTGGAACTGGCCGAGCACACGCACCCGATCTACGAAGATGCCTTCCGCGAATGCCTTGTGTCGGACAACCTGGCCTGGCAGGCAAACTCGCTGTCGCGGCTGGAGGAGATCATCCCGCTGCCCGAGGGCGGCACGCGCAGCTTCGATACCTACAAGATCCCGCTGTTCAACGAGGACGGCAGCCGGCAGGGGCTGGTTGTGCTGGGGCGCGACATCACCGCGCGCAAGGAGATGGAAGACCGGCTGCGGCTGGCTGCCTCCATCTTCGAGCACAGCAGCGAGGCGATGCTGATCACCGACGCCGAAAACAACATCATCAACGTCAACCCGGCCTTCACCCAGATCACCGGCTACCGCGCGGACGAGGTGATCGGACAGAACCCGCGCATGTTCAGCTCGGGACGCCAGGACAAAGCGTTCTACCGCGACATGTGGCGCTCGCTGAACAAGATCGGTTACTGGCAAGGCGAGGTGTGGAACCGGCGCAAGAGCGGTGAGGTGTTCATCGAATGGCTGACCATCAACCTGGTGTTCGATGCGGAAGGCAAACTTTCACACCATATCGCGTTCTTCTCCGACATCACCGAGAAGAAGAAGGCCGACGAACTGATCTGGAACCACGCCAACTTCGATCACCTGACACAACTGCCCAACCGCCGCCTGTTCCGCGACCGGCTGGAGCAGGAGATGAAGAAATCGGAACGCGCCAAACTCGGCATGGCGCTGCTGTTCATCGACCTCGACCGCTTCAAGGAAGTGAACGACTCGCTGGGCCACGACGCGGGTGACGCGCTGCTGGTGGAGGCCGCACAGCGCATCAGCGACTGCGTGCGCGAGTCGGACACTGTGGCGCGGTTGGGCGGCGACGAATTCACCGTGATCCTGTCGCGCATCACCGACGCCAGCCATGTCGACCGCGTCGCGCGCGACATCATCCGCATGCTGTCCACGCCCTTCATGTTGCACGGCATGTCGGTCTCTTCGTCCGCCAGTATCGGCATCACGTTCTACCCGGATGACGGCAAGGGCGCGGGGGAACTGATCAAGAATGCCGATCAGGCCATGTATTCCGCCAAGAACAAGGGACGCAACTGCCACTGCTATTACCCGGCTGTCACTGCCCTCCCCGTCACGGACAACTGAGCACGGTAGCCATAACCACACCGCCCGCGTCCTTGTATGTCGCCCGCCACAAGCGGACAATCGTTCGTCCTCGCATTGATCAGGAGCAAGAATGGAACTGAATGACCCCGCCATGAAGGTGCTGTATGCCTACACCCGGGCACTATCCGTGGCGCTGGACTATCGCGACCAGCCGACCCGGCTGCACTCGGAGCGGGTGCGCGACCTGTCGGCATCCATCGCGATCCGTCACGGACTGGCGGGGACGGACCTGGAAGCGGTGCTGATCGCCGCCTCGTTCCACGACATCGGCAAGATCGGCGTGCCCGACCACATCCTGATGAAAACGACTTCGTTCACTCAGGACGAGTGGGAAAAGATGAAACAGCATGCCGCGATCGGGGCAGAGATCATCGCAGCCACCGGGATCGCCGAAGCCGAGCGGGCGGCCAGAGTCATCCGCCACCACCACGAACATTTCGACGGCTCCGGCTATCCCGACGGACTGGCAGGCTCAGCCATCCCGATCTGCTCGCGCATCATCTCCATCGCGGACAGCTACGATGCAATGGCAGTGACACGCAGCTACCACCCGCCCCGCTCGCACGACGAGATCATGGTGATCCTGCATGACGAGACCGGCGTCAAACACGACCCGGATGTGATGGCGACCTTCTGCAAGGTCATCGAGTCGAACGACTTCCTGGCGACCCGGCGCTGATCAGCGCAGCGAACCGACGTAGCGTCCTGCTTCCTGCTGTGGTTCCGGTTTGGTTTCCTGTACAGGCACGCCGATCAGTCCCAGCTGGTTCATCAACTGGATCACGATCAATACCAGCTCGGGGTCGTCGACGTTACTGAGTTCCTTGAGGGTGGTCTCGGCGTAGGCCTTCTCGTTGCTCATCCTGACCAGATCAATGTTGATGCCGATCTTCTTCGCCAACATCTTCACCTTGGCCAGCAAGGCCAATGTCGCTGCGTCCAGCATGGTGCTTCTCCCTTGATCGCTTGTCTTGTTGTTTGTTGTGCAAGCGTTGGTTCGTTTTGAATCTGCTCCTATCTATTCTTCCACCTGCGCCAGCACCACACCGATGGCGCGCTCGGGATCGTCGGTGAGGCTAAGGCAATGCTCGCTGCCGCCGATCAGATACAGGTTGAATCGCTTTTCGCTCAGCGCGGGCTTCATGCGCGCCGGCATGTCGTCGTCACTGCACAGGGTGAAACGCAGATCTGGCCAGGCCTTCTTGAGCGTGGCCAGCGTGGCCTCGCCCAACGCACCTTGCGCGGCACGCTGCGCGATCTGGCTGAGTGTCTCGGCGGCGATCATCGCTTCACTCTTCGTCGGCGGTGCTGAAACGGCTCAGCGATTTCGCTTCGACGCCGAGGATCTTCGCCAGCCAGGGCGGCGGCGCATCGAGCACGGCTTGCAGACGCTGCAACGCGATCTGCGCCGGTCCGCCTTCCGGTGCCTTCACCGGATGCACATTGGCGCGCACGGCTTTTGCTGCGGCGGGACCGCCTATGGATTGCACGTAAACGATCTGGCAATCGTTGATGAGCGCGGCACGTGCCACGTTCTTGTCTTCTTCAGCGTCCGCACTGGCAGTTGAGCGGATGGCGATCAGACGTATCTCTTCAGGTCCGACCTGATACACGAGGAAGCGCGGGCAGGAACCGAAGTGTCCATCCAGGTTCTCTTCGCTGTTGGATGCCACGGCCACGCGCAGACTGCCGGGCATGTCGCCTTCCTGGAACGCCTGCGGCTTCGGCAGGTTCTCGGCTTCGGCACTGTCGCCCCACAACTGTCGCACGGCGAGCTTGATGCTGGCGGGGTCGACATCGGGTTCGACCGTCTCTTCGCCGGACAGCATGAGTTTGAGATCGGCCACGGTGACCTTGGCCAGTTTCTCTTCGGTGATCGGCAGACCGATCTGGCTGCCCATCTTGGATGCCAGCGCGGCGACATCCACATCGTCCAGCGTGCGCGCTGCCAGCGCGATGCGCAGTGCCGCTTCTTTGGTGATGATGCCGTTGCTAGTCATGATTACCTCTTCTGGATTCGGGGTGGGGCTTGGACAGCCATCCCCGCTTGCGCGGGAACGGCCGCACATTGCTTACGCAGGGACGATACAGCCCTTGATCGGGCAGACCTTCACACACTGCGGTTTGGCGAAGTCGCCTTCGCACTCGGTACATTCGCTTGCATTGATGACGTACAGACCCTTCTTCACGCTGATGGAAGCCGTGGGGCATTCTGGTTCGCAATCACCGCAAGAGGTGCACAGATCGGTCAATATCTTCATTGCCATGATGAGTCTCCTTGTCGTTCATTCCGCCGCATCGAGGCGCTTGGCGCGCACCGAGTAAGGCAGCCGCGCGGGTGCAGTTTGCGGCTCGATGTAATACGTTCCACCGTTGTTCAGCTTGATCTCCCCGCCCCACTTCTCCGGGGTGTCGAACTCCATCGAAACGATGGTGTCCTCGAGATCGCGCTTGGGCAGGTAGAACTGATAGCTGCCTTTGCTATCACGTCGGATCATGATGTTTGCCATGACTACTTCCTTTCCAATTTCATCCACCATTAATGCGGATGAGTTGCGTGTGCATCACTGCACACGCAACCTCATGATTACCGTACTAAGTCGTGGTTGTAGTCGGTGGTACCCATACCGCGAGTCTCCTCGTCCAGGCGCTCCATCACTGCGTTGACCAGGGTCGTCAGGATCTGCATGGCGCCCTCGTAACCCAGCGTGGTGGAACGATGCAGGTGGTGACGGTCGAAGATCGGGAAGCCGATGCGGATCAGCGGAACTTCGAACTCCTTGCCCTTGTGCAGCGTGTCGCGCTGGATGAACTTGGCGTAGGAGTTGCCGATCATGAAGTCCGGCTTCTCGGTCAGCACCAGCGAACGGAAGTGCCACAGGTCGGCACCCGCGAACAACTGGGTGTTCTTGCCGTAGGGGGACTCGTCCAGCATCTTCTGCATGGCCTTCTGCCACTTCTTGCTGCCGTTGTTGCACAGCACGTGCAGCGGCTCGACGCCCAGCTCCAGCAGGAACTTGGTCATGCCGTAGGTGAAGTCCGGATCGCCGTACAGGCTGATCTTCTTGGCGTGCAGCCAGGTATGGCTGTCCATCATCATGTCGACCAGACGGCCGCGCTCTTTCGCCAGCGAATCGGGGATGGCCTTGCCGGTGACTTCCGCGACTTTCATCAGGAACTCGTCGGTGGACTCCAGACCCATCGGGATGGTCATCTTCGGCACTTCGTGCTTCCAGGTCGTCTCGACATACTTCTTGGTCTTTTCCAGTTGCATGGGCTGCAGCAGGAAAGTGGTCTTGGCGTTCGGTGCATCCTTCACTTCGTCCAGCTTGGTGCCGCCCGCGTACATGCGGAACTCGCCGTCAGCCGGTGTATCCAGCACTTCGGTCGGATCGCTCAGCAGGGTGTGCGCAACGCCCATCTCGTCCAGCATGCGATGGATCACGCGGTAGTTGCCCAGGTAGGTCTCGAAGCCGGGAACGATGTTGATCTTGCCGTTCTTGCCGACATCCTTGTCGTCCATGGTGTTCAGCGTGAAGTAACGCATGATGCCTTCGAACATGTTGTCCCAGCCGGTCACGTGCGAACCCACGAAGGACGGGGTGTGCGCGTAAGGTGTGGGGAACTCCATGGGCACGCCGCCGGCCTTCTTGGTGTTGGTGATGAAGGCGTTCAGGTCGTCGCCGATCACCTCTGCCATGCAGGTGGTGGAGACGGCGATCATCTCCGGCTTGTACATCGCCTTGGCGTTCTCGAGACCGTCGATCATGTTCTTCTGACCGCCGAACACGGCTGCGTCTTCAGTCATGGAGTCGGACACGCAGGACACGGGCTCGCGGAAGTGACGGTTGAAGTAGGTACGGAAGTACGCCACGCAACCTTGCGAACCGTGCACATACGGCAGGGTCTTTTCGAAACCCAGTGCGCACAGCACGGCACCGAGCGGTTGGCAGGCCTTGGCCGGGTTCACGGTCAGGGCTTCGCGCTGGAAGTTCAGTTCACGATATTCCATCGTGGTGGTCCAGTTGAAGATCTCCTGGACCTTGTCTGCGGCGTGGCCTTCTTCGAAGTTCGCCTTCTTGTTTGCCAGCGATTCCTTGTATTCGTCCTGACGGAACAGTGGATAGCAAGGCTTGATGTCATCGACTTTTTGCATGTTTATCTCCTTGGCCCGGCCGCCAATCTGCGGACGCGGGCATCGTTAAGGGTTAGCCGGACCGGAGTCCGGCTTCAGTACATTACGCGGCCTTTTTCCAGGGCGGAGTCAGTTGGCTCCAGCACGGATTGTTCAAGGTCATGTCCATGTCACGGGCGAAGATGGCGAAGCCGTCGTAGCTGTGATACGGACCGGAGTAGTCCCACGAGTGCATCTGGCGGAAGGGGATGCCCATCTTCTGGAAGATGAACTTTTCCTTGATGCCGGAACCGACCAGGTCGGGCTTGACGCGTTTGACGAACTCTTCGAATTCGAGGCCGGTCACGTCGTCGTACAGCAGCGTGGCGTTACCCATTTCCTTGATGGTGCGGTCGTAGTCGTCGTTGTGCGCGAACTCGTAACCGGTACCGACCACTTCCATGCCCAGGTCTTCATAGGCACCGATCACGTGACGCGGACGCAGACCACCCACGTACAGCATGACGCGCTTGCCTTGCAGACGCGGTTTGTACTTGTCGATCACGGCTTGCATCATCGGCTTGTACTTGGCGATCACTGCCTCAGCCTTGGCCTTGATGGTGTCGTCGAAGAAGGAAGCGATCTCGCGGATGGAGGCTTCGATCTTGGTCGGGCCGAAGAAGTTGTATTCCATGTAAGGGATGCCGTACTTCTCTTCCATGTGGCGGCTGATGTAGTTCATCGAGCGGTAGCAGTGCAGCAGGTTCAGCTTGGCCTTGGGAGTATTCTCCATCTCAGCCAATGTACCGTCGCCGGACCACTGGGCGATCACGCGCAGCCCCATGTCTTCCAGGATGGTACGGGTCGCCCATGCGTCGCCGCCGATGTTGTAGTCGCCGATGATGGTCACGTCGTAAGGCGTGGATTCGAACTTGCTCTCGTCACGGTTGCCCAACACCCAGTCACGGATCGCGTCGTTGGCGATGTGGTGACCCAGCGATTGCGACACGCCACGGAAACCTTCGCAGCGCACCGGGATGACCGGCTTGTTGATCTCTTTGGCGGACTTCTTGGAGACGGCTTCGATGTCGTCACCGATCAGACCGATCGGGCACTCGGACTGGACCGAGATACCTTTGTGCAGCGGGAACAGGCCTTCGATCTCGGTGATCAGCTTGGCGAGTTTCTTGTCGCCGCCGAACACGATGTCCTTCTCCTGGAAATCGGAAGTGAAGTTCATGGTGCCGAAGGCGTTCACGCCGGTGGTACCGACGTAGTAGTTACGGCGACCGGCGCGGGAATACTGACCGCAGCCGACTGGGCCGTGGGAAATATGGATCATGTCCTTGATCGGGCCCCACACCACACCTTTGGAACCGGCGTAGGCGCAACCGCGGATGGTCATCACACCCGGCAAGGATTTGCGGTTGGAAGTGATGCACTTCTTGGACTGTTCGATGGATTGATCGTTGACCGCCAGGTGCTTGGCGCGATCTTTCTTTGCTTTCTCTGGATAGACCTCGAGCACCTCCTGGATGAGGGCTTCCGTCTCTTCTCTGGTCATTGCTGTCATTTCATTCTCCTTATGGCCCACCAATCTGTGGAGCCCAGTGTTAGAGAGAGCGGCGGGCCGGATGACCCGCCGTTACAACATCATTTACGCTGCAGCGGCAGCCTTGCCGACGATGGACTCGTCTTCCGCTTCCATGATGCCGAATTCCATCAGCAGCTCTTCCAGCTCGTCCATGGTGATAGGTGTCGGGATAACGAACTTCTTGTTCTCCATGACCTTCTTCGCCAGTGTGCGGTACTCGTCAGCCTGCTTGGCCTTCGGATCGTATTCGATCACGGTCATACGACGGATCTCGGCGTGCTGCACAGCGTTGTCGCGAGGCACGAAGTGGATCATCTGTGTGCCCAGGCGAGCAGCCAGTGCCATGATCAGTTCGTCTTCGCGGTCGGTGTTACGGCTGTTGCAGATCAGGCCGGCCAGACGCACGCCACCGGAGTTCGCATACTTCACGATACCCTTGGCGATGTTGTTCGCCGCGTACATGGCCATCATCTCGCCGGAACAAACGATGTAGATCTCCTGAGCCTTGTTCTCGCGGATCGGCATAGCGAAGCCGCCGCAAACCACGTCGCCCAGCACGTCGTAGAACACGAAGTCGAGGTCTTCGTCGTAAGCGCCTTCTTCTTCCAGGAAGTTGATCGCAGTGATAACGCCGCGGCCAGCGCAACCGACGCCAGGCTCAGGACCACCGGACTCGACACACTTCACGCCGCCGTAACCAACCGACAACACGTCTTCCAGTTCCAGGTCCTCGACCGAGCCGGCTTCAGCAGCCAGTTCCATCACGGAGTTCTGCGCCTTGGAGTGCAGGATCAGACGAGTGGAGTCAGCCTTCGGGTCGCAGCCAACGATCATCACTTTCTTGCCGGCTTCAGCCAGAGCTGCTACCAGATTCTGAGTCGTAGTGGACTTACCGATACCACCCTTCCCGTAAATTGCGCATTGACGCAGTGCCATGTTAGTCTCCTTGAGAGGTTGCAAAATTTAAGTCGCGATTGAAGTTCTCTCGCTCGCACCCTTTACATCGCAAGCTCTGTGCCAGCCCCCTCACAAAACCCCAAGCGACTGAAATGAAACATAATTCCACTCACGCGCAACCCCACAAAGGGGATGGGGAACACAACAAGGAAGCCCGCTTTGTAGGAGTAGCTACAAGCCTGCCGCGCTACGCACGTCTGCCCATCAACCGCTGCAACCTGCCCGCCGACATCCTCGGCGGCCTCACCTTCCAGCGCGCCCCCGTGCCGCTCGAACTCGACGGCGTCGCACAGTTCCACCACGGCTTGTTCGAGCTGCTGGACAAGATCGACGACGCACACGAACGCGCGCGCGCATTCAGCATCCACATGAATGCCTCCTTCTATCTGGACCAACCGGAACAAGCGGGCTACACGGAAAACACCCTGCACAAACGACTCAAGGCCGACTACCTGCGCATGATGCGCGGCTGGAGTTTCGATTCGGACGGCGCGGAAGGCGCGGCATTGAAAGGCTGGGTGGAATCAAGGTTCGGATTGTTGCCCAGGCACCACGGCGGACAGATCAGGGACTTCTCCGGCGAGGCGTACAGGAGATATCTGGAGATGCGCGCCACCGCCCTGTATGGCACCAACGCACTGGAAGCACAGTTCGACCTGCTTTACACCTACTGCCAATACGAACTCGGCAGACAACATCCCGGCGAGTCGCACCTCACGCTGTATCGCGGCGTGAACCGCATGGACGAACACGAGACCCTCTCCACACTGGAGAACAAGAATCGCATCGTCCTGCTCAACAACCTCAACTCCTTCACCTCCAACCGCGAACGCGCCGACGAATTCGGCGACTACCTGCTCACCGCACAGGTGCCGCTGGCCAAAGTGTTCTGCTATTCAAGATTGCTACCGGGAATGTTGCAGGGGGAGGACGAGTACACGGTGCTGGGCGGGGTGTACGAGGTGGGGATGGCGGCGTATTAAATTCCCGGCGACTATGGTCTACTATCGGCCAATAAGAGCCTTTCATTTATTTCCTCCATCGCCGTCACAAGGGGTACAGCAATGAAAAACATTGCACTATTATTTAGGCGCATAACGTTGGGTTTGGTATGTGCGGCGTTGCCGATGTTGGGGGGATGTTCGAATACGCTTACTTGGCAGGAAGAGGTGAAGCTATTGGATGGGCGGGTGATTACAGTGACGCAGAAGCGGCGCATTGATATAGAAAACAACGCAAGAGAATCGTGGCTAACATTGAAATTACCAGAATTTGGTAATCAGGAAATTACTTGGCATGAAAACCTCTTTCCAATAGTCCTCAATGTATATCAGGGCAAACTGTATGTGGTTGGTTTTGTATTTTCCGATAGGGAATACCGTCAGTATGGCGAGCCCTACCCCGCATACGTGCCTTACCGCTACGAAGCAGGGCAGTGGCAACGGATCCCGTTTAATGAAATACCTGTTGAGATTTATGAGGTCAATATGTTTCTTGATGACCTACCAGAAACTTATCCGAAATATAGCTCACTGACCGACAAGGCGGGTCAAATGAAGGACGACAGGATTCGTGATTCTTTAAGAAGACTATCTGCAACCTATAAGTAGACCGCAACTAAAGGGATGTTCAGCATCGCAATAGATTTCCTTAACGACCGCTTCGGGTTATTAACAGTCAGTCACAATCCCGCCCGCGCCGACTCCTTGGCCAGCTTCTTGCTCATCATCTCCCGGTAGCACTCTGCAACTTCGACTGGCATCAGTCTGATCCCCGCAACCCCCAACACCTGCCGTCTTCCAATGCGGCGCTTCACGGTTGTAGGCATTCCGACATCGTCAGCGTTTGTTGTGGCGTCGCGTTCGTTATTCACTTTGGGAATCGACAATGAAGTTCTACATGACACCCGGCTCGTGTTCGACCGGCATCCATATCCTGCTCGAAGAGCTGGAGCTGGTGTTCGAGGTGTATCTGGTCAACCTGATGGCGGGCGACCATCTGCGGCCGGAGAATCTTGCGGTGAATCCCAAGGCGACCATCCCAACGCTGGTGCGCGACGATGGTTCGGTCATCACCGAGTTCCAGGCCATCGCCTGGTGGCTGGCGCGCACTTACCCCAAAGCGAAGTTATTGCCGAACGATGTGGAGGGCGAGGTGCGCGTTATCGAGACACTGGATTACGTGGTGGGCACGATCCACGGTTCCGGATACACACGCATCTTCACCACCGACAACTACTCATCGAATGTAGCCGAACACGCTGCGATCCAGGCACGCGGGCGGGAGATCGTGAGCAAGGGTTTTGCGCTGATGAACGGAGTTCTGGCTGGCAAAGACTATGTGGTCGGCAGTTTCAGCATCGCGGATGCGGCTTTGTTCTATGTGGAATTCTGGGCGGACAAGATCAAGCTGGAATTGCCACCGAATTGTCTCGCGCATTACCAGCGCATGTTGCAGCGCCCAGCGGTGCGGCGCGTGTTGATGGAGGAAGGGTACCGGGTATGAGCGAAAAACCGGCACAGCTACAGACCAAGCTCGATTGGTCGGCCTACGAGAGCTACGGCAGTTTCGGAAGTTTTGATTTCGGTGGTTTCGGCGAGAGCGAGGCAGCGCCCGCAGCAGGCGGCGGTTATGCCAAGGCGGCGGCAGTGTGCATGGGCAAACGTCATTGTCAGAAGAAAGACAAGGGCGTGATGTGTCCCAGCTTCCGCGCCACCGATGACGAGAAGCATTCCACGCATCACCGCGCGGTCACACTCAAGGCTGCGCTCGACGGCGAATTGGGCGCGCATCCATTCCTGAGCAAAGAACTGACCGAGGCGATGGAGTATTGCGTGAGTTGCAAAGGCTGCAAGAGCGAGTGTCCGCACGGTGTGGATATGGCGCTGCTGCGCGTCGAGGCACTGGCGCAGCGCTGGCAGCGACTCGGCCATGTGCCCTTGCGCGAGCGCTTGTTCGCGTTCACGCCGCGCTATGCGAAGCATCTTAAACATCTCAACTGGGTGGGCGCGTTGCGCGCACGCCTCCCCTTGCTGTCGAAGGCGATGCAGCGCTGGCTGGGCATCGCAGAGAAACGCTCGCTGCCCAAGGCGGCCGCGCGCGATTTCATCTCCTCGCAACCCCAATCGGTCACGGTGAGCGAAGGCAAGCCCGAGGTCGTGCTGCTGGTGGATACCTTCTCCAACCATCTCGATCCGCAGATCGCCCAAGCGGCACTGGAGGTGTTGCAAAGCGCGGGCTACACGGTGCACATCGCGCAACCCGCGACAGGTGAACGCGCGCTGTGTTGCGGCCGCACTTTTCATTCCAATGGATTGATAGACGAAGCGCGCGCCGAAGCGACGCGCTTGCTGGATGTGCTCTCGCCGTTCGCCGAGCGCGGCCTGCCCATCATCGGTCTGGAGCCATCCTGCCTGCTGATGTTGCGCGACGAATATCACTCGCTGGGACTGGGCGAGCGAGTGGGCAAGGTCGCCAACGCGGCCGTGTTGTTGGAAGAGTTCCTCGCGCGCGAACTCGATGCGAAGCGACTGCAGCTCGACTTCCAGCCCTTGCTCGGAAAAGTGCTGGTGCACGGCCACTGCCACCAGAAGGCATTCGGAGTGATGCCCGCCGTGGCGAAGGTGTTGGCGCTGGTGCCGGACTTGCAGGCGGAGTTCATCGAATCGAGTTGCTGCGGCATGGCAGGTTCGTTCGGCATGGAAGCGGAACACTACGAGGTATCGATGCAGATGGGTGAGCTTTCGTTACTGCCAACGGTGCGCGCCGCCGAGGCGGACACACTGCTGATCGCCAACGGCACCAGCTGTCGCCACCAGATCCGCGATGGCGCAATGCGCGAATCGCTGCATATCGCGCAAGTGCTACAGCGCGCAATCCTTCCACAATAAGCTTCCCGCGATACACTACATCCGTCTCCGCAGCGCGGCGGTTCTCGCGCTCAACGCGAAGATTCGCAATCTCGGTCAGGCACTTCCCCGCCCGGCTCTGTATCTTGCCGTCCAAGGAGATATGACAGTGAACACATCGAGAGAAGACTTATACGCAGCACGATTCAAAAAGGTGTTCGACCATATCGACCATCATCTTGATGAGACGTTGTCGGTTGAATCATTGAGTCAAGTCGCGAATTTCTCGAAGTTCCATTTCCATCGTCAATTCTCCGATTACTGCGGCATCAGTGTGATGCGCTATATCCAGCTGATGCGTTTGAAGCGGGCCTCTTACCGGCTTGTCTTCAACGCACTGGAACGGATCACCGATATTGCACTGGATGCCGGTTTTGAAAATCCGGAATCGTTCTCGCGCGCGTTCAAGAACACCTTCGGGCAAACCCCGACTGAATTCAGGCAACAGCCGAAATGGCAACCCTGGAACGAGCGCTATCGATTCCCCAACATAGACAGGAGCAGACAAATGGAAGTGAAGAGCTGGGAGTTCGAGGAAACACCCATCGCCGTACTGGAGCATCGCGGCCCGCCCGACCTGGTGAATGATTCGGTGATGATATTCATCGACTGGCGCAAGACGAGCTGTCTGTCACCGGTCAAGACCAGCGACACCTTCGGCATCGTCTATGACAATCCTGACACGACAGCCCCGGAAGATTTCCGCTTCGACATCTGCGGCTCGGTTACAGAAGCCGTGCCCGCCAATCCGCAGGGCGTGATCAACAAGCGTATCCCGGCAGGTCGCTGCGCGGTGGTGCGTCATCAGGGTTCGCATCAACGCATCGGCGAAGCGGCCTATTACTTGTATCGGGACTGGTTGCCGAACAGCGGCGAAGAGTTGCGCGATTTTCCGTTGTTCTTCCATTATCTGAACCTGATGCCGGACACGCCGGAGCATGAATTGCTGACGGATGTATTTCTGCCGCTGAAGTAGCCTTCTGGCCTGAGAATCGCTCTACCCCCGCACCCATTCCCGACAACGGCTCGGCCTTTGTCGGGTTTGCTACCAAGCCTCCTGCCACTCAAACCCCGCCGTTACAGGCTTCGCAGCGCTGGCGTGATTATTGCGAATGGTATGGCATCCCTACTGACAGGAGTCATGACCCATGAGCAAAGCATTCGACGACATCTTATCCGGCCTGCGCGATGGCAGCGTTGTCCCCTACCTCGGCCCCGGCGCGCTGAGCGGCGTGACCGATGCCAATGGCAAGGCGATCCCCGCTGACAGCGACAGCCTGATCCTGGCGATGAACAACGGCCAGCCGATGGCACCGAAGCTGATGTACGAATTCCCGCGCGCGGCGATGAACATCGAATTGAAGCGCGGCCGCAAGGCAGTGAACAATTTCCTCGACGCGACCTATAAAGACACCAAGTGGAGCACATCCCCCTTGCACGCCTGGCTGGGAGAGCAAAAGCTTCCCTACATGATCGATGCCAATCGTGACACACAGATGCAACAGCAATATGCCGGCACGCCGCACACGCTGGTGGTGGGCATCGCGCGCATGTCGGGCACGGCGTTCCGCTTCAAGCTCTACCACTACGACGGCACCAGCTACACCTCCGTCGAGCAGGAAGCCGTCGACAGCAGTCTGCCCATTCTGTTCAAACCGCTGGGCACGCCGACACCGGAATCGAACTACATCGCATCGGACGCCGACTTCGTCGACTACATCACCGAACTGATGGGCGGCTTCGCCATCCCGTCCTTCATCAAGCGCTCGCGCCAGAACAAGCGCTACGTGACGCTGGGCCTGCGCCTGAACCGCGACACCGACCGCATGGTGTTCTCCGACATCATCTTCGGCGCGGACAAGCCCGCAGGATGGGCGCTGATCCCGCATCCGACCGACAAGGAGAAGCGTTACCTCGACCGCCTCAACATCGAGATCGTCAACGCCGATGTGGTCGACCTGCTCGCCGCCGCGCAAGGGGTGAGTACCGCGCTGGAAGCTGCATGACGCATCCAGCCGCATGGGACGACGCACGCCATGCGATAGGGATGGCGGAGTTCGACGACACGCACCGCGAGTTCATCGCACAGGTGGCCGCGCTCAACGCCGCCGGCCCTGCCGAGTTCCCCGCGCTGTTCCAGTCGCTGGTCGCACATACCCGTGAACATTTCATCGCAGAGGGTAAACTGATGCGCGAATCGAAATATCGCGGCCTGCCGGAACACGAGGGCGAGCATCACCGCGTGCTGGGCGAGATGCAACAGCTCAACCGCAGCCTCAAGCGCGGTCACCTGCCTCTGGTGCGTGCCTATGTGAAGGAAGGCCTGATGGACTGGTTCGACACGCACGTCGCCATGATGGATGCAGCACTGGCGATGCACCTGAAGAAACAGAAGGAGACGGTATGAGCATGTACAACATGGGCGACATGGTGTTCGCCGCATACGACCTTTTCAATGAGCCGATGGAAGAGACCGGCGAGAGCGGCATCCCCGATGTGGCGGTGGGCGCACTGCTGGCCGCGGCCGGTACGCGCGGCGTGGTGGTCAATGTCGGCCATGCCAAGGAACTGCCGGACGAGGCCATCTATCTGGTGCGTTTCGAGATCGACGCCGAAGGAACGCTGGGCGAACCCATCGGCTGTCTGACTGACGAATTGAGCGGGCTGAACTGAGGATGTCCGACCCGCGCGCTGCGCGTGTGATGGCTTATCACGCGCGCAGCAAACACGCACTGGACCGCTACGCCGCCGGACCGGGCACACTGGACTGGGAGGCACAACCGGCCGCGTTCCGCGACTGGACGGGCTGCACGCAGACGGCCTTGCCGCGTGAAATACTGGTGAGCGACATCGCGTGGGGAGAGATCGCAGCGGCGCGTGAACCTTTGCCGTTCGATGCCCGCTCGCTGGGTTCCTTCTTGCGCCTCTCGCTCGGCCTCACCGCATGGAAGGAATACGCCGGTTCGCGCTGGTCGCTGCGCGCGCATCCTTCCTCCGGCAACCTGCATCCCACCGAAAGCTGGCTGATCACCTCGCAAGTACCGGGCATCGCGGACGGGCTGCACCACTATCAGAACCTGTATCACGCGCTCGAACACCGCGCCTGGAACGACGGAACATCCGCACCCGGCGTATGGCTGGGTTTCAGTTCCATCCACTGGCGCGAAGCGTGGAAATACGGCGAGCGCGCCTTCCGTTATTGCCAGCTCGACATGGGTCATGTGCTGGCCGCGGTGAGCTATGCGGCAGCACTGCACGGCTGGCAACCGCGCTTGTTGCGCCTAGACTCCAACAAGGTCGCGCAGGCGCTTGGCGTGGATCGCAGCGAGGATTTCAGCGGCGTGGAAACGGAAGAGGCGGAAGTGATCGTGGCGCTGCACGCGGATGCAAACCCGCCCGACACGACATGGCAACACTACGCGGGCACACCCAGCCTGCTCGATCCGCGTCCGCTGTACCAATGGCCGGTGATCGAGGAGGTCGCTGCCGCCACGCGCGGCGCACTGCCCGCGACAGCATCTGCCGCGCAGGCGATCGCCACGCACACCGATGCATCCGACATACGCGCCGCACAAGTGATATTGAAGCGCCGCAGTGCACAAGCCTTCGACGGCGTATCGGTGATACCGCACTCCTTGTTCAAACGCATGCTGAGTTCACTTCTGGCAGGCGGTTCACCGGTGTGGCAACTGTGGCCGCACACGCCGCGCGTGCATCCGGTGTTGCTGGTGCACCGCGTGGAAGGCGTCGCACCCGGCCTGTATGTGTTGCCGCGCGCCGATGTCGTTGAATCACTGGGGTCAGCCCTGCGCGACAGCTTCTCCTGGCAGGTCGCCGATGACACCCTGCCGCTTTATCGCCTGGTCACCGCCCAGGCGGGAAAGACCGCACGTACCCTGTCCTGCCATCAGGATATCGCCGCACATTGCGCAGTCACATTCATGATGCTGGCCGAGTTCGAAGCACCCATCGCCCACGATGCCGCCGCCTACCGCCACCTGCACTGGGAAGCGGGCATGCTGGGCCACATCCTCACGCTGGAGGCCGAAGCCGCCGGTTGGCGCGGTACCGGCATCGGCTGCTTCTTCGACGATGCCGATCACGAGGTGCTGGGCCTCAAGGATGCGCAATTTCAGGTGATCTACCACTATGCCATCGGCATGGCGCTGGACGATGCGCGCATATCCACCCTGCCTGCCTACGCATAAGACAACGCAAGTGACTTGTGCAGAATCATCCATCAAAATGAACTCTTTTCCCATCCTGAACTCTGAGCGGCCTGCGCGCGGAAACATCCGCGCTTTGGCAACCCATCCCGGAAAGGAACACGCATGAACGACAATCAACTCCGCTGCTGGCTGGCGCAGGCCAGATTCCATGTCAGCGACCCGGTGGAGACCGACATCAACCGCCCACTGGCGAACAGCACCACACCGTTGATGTATGCCGCACAGACCGGCGATCTGGACGTGGTCCGGTCGCTACTCAAGCGTGGTGCCGACCCGGCGCTGCTGAACAACGACGGCAACGGAGCATTGTGGTTCGCCTGTTATTCCAACAGCGCGGCATGCGTTGCCGAACTCATCAAGGCCGGTGCGCCGCTGGACACGCAGAACGTGAACGGCGCGACCGCGCTGATCTACTGCGCCTCGGCAGGCAAGGCGCCCTTGGTGGAACTGTTGCTGGAAGCGGGGGCGAACACCGAGCTGATGACGCATGACGATTTCACCGCGCTGGAGCTGGCAGCCGACCTGCAGTGTTTGCGCCTGCTCAAGGATGCTCGCAAGACCGTCTGTGCCTGAGCCAGGGTTCTCGCTTGCCAGTGCGCAGCACACTGGATGGCCCGGCGACAGATTTCCGTTGACGCCGGGCTGGCCGCATGACGATAATCCACCCCATGAGATCCCAACACCACCACTGCAACGTACGAGCCCTACCCGTCGCGATGAAGCGCGCGGTATGGCGCATTGCGCGCAGTGGCCCGGGAGGTTCGCAGTAGTTTCGTAGTCCGTCGTAACGATATCCCCAAGGCCACAGACTTCCCTCTGTGGCCTTTTTGTTTTTCACCGTTCGCCACTTGGCTCAGGCGAACGGCTTGTTAGTTGAGCCCTGGAGAGCATCATGTCCTTACCGGCAGCATTTGTTTCTGTCGTCCTGATCTGGTCCACCACGCCGCTCGCCATCAAGTGGAGCTCGCTTGGCATCGGGTTCAGCTTTGCTGTCTTTGCACGTATGGCGATCGGCGTCCTGCTGTGCATCGCCCTGCTGGCGCTGTTCCGCATCCGCTTCCCGCTGCACCGCAAAGCGCGTATGGCCTATGTCGCGGGTGGCGTGAGCATGTTTGCCGCGATGGCGCTTACCTACTGGTCGGCGCAATATGTCAGCTCGGGCATGATCGCCGTGCTGTTCGGCCTGTCGCCGCTGATCACCAGTCTGGGTGCCATGCTGTGGCTGGAAGAGGAAACGCTCAGCCGCAACAAAGTAGCGGGCATGCTGCTGGGCGTACTCGGTCTGGTGATGGTGTTCTACGGCGGACTCGACCTCGGCTCGAACGCGGGCTTCGGCATCGTCACGCTGCTGTGCGCCGTCACCGCGCAATCGCTCGGCCTGGTTTGGGTGAAGCGCATCGGCGACGACAGCCCGCCGCTGGCGATGACCTGCGGCACGCTGACCGTGTCGCTGCCGCTGTTCCTGCTGGCGTGGTTCGTGCTGGACGGCCACGTGCCGCACGGCGCACCGCAACAGTCCATCGCGGCGACCTTGTATCTGGGCGTGTTCGGTTCGGTGCTCGGCTTCGCGCTGTACTACTACCTGATCAAGCACATGGACACCGCCCGCGTCGCGCTGATCACCCTCATCACTCCGGTGATGGCGCTGCTGCTCGGCCACACGTTGAACGACGAAGTCATCCTGCCGCAGGTCTGGCTGGGCACGGCCAGCATCGTGCTCGGGTTAGCCTTGCATCAGTGGGGCGGGCGCCGGGTGAAAGCGGGATAGATAAACCGCAGAAAGATTGTGACTACTGACACTCGGGGGCGGCTCATCCGATGAGTTGCCCCTGCTTATTGTTATAGACTCGCGCGTCGTTCTTCACCATGAGTCTTATGCAGCGCCTCCTCTACGCACTTGTATTCGCCGCCTCCTTCGCTTTCTCGTCTCACGCATCTGCCGACACAAACGATTTTGGACAATGCCGCCAGCTATTCGCCGACCAGAGTCCGCCTATCGTCCTTCAACCGCAAGCCAAGGAGACGCGTGCACTCTGCTTCACTGCGTTCGCCGTCTTGCATTCCGGGCAAAGTCGCACGCCGCTCTACGTCGCTGAAAAACTGAACCGCAAGACCCTGCAAACCGCGCACGGGAAGCGCACGGATGAATTCTTCGCCGACGCACGCCTGCCTCTCTCGGAACGTGCCGAACTGGAGGACTACAATGGTTCCGGCTATGACCGAGGCCACATGGCACCCGCTGCAGACATGGCCACACCGGAAACGATGGCGCAGAGTTTCTCGCTCGCCAACATGGTGCCGCAGGCACCGATCAACAATCGCAAGGCATGGGCCAGGATCGAGAAGGACACGCGCAAATACGTGTTGCGCGCAAAAGGGGATGTGTATGTGATCACCGGCCCGGTGTTCGATGCCGCGCCCTCCACCATCGGCAGCAACCGCGTCTGGGTACCTAAACATCTGTTCAAGCTGGTCTACGACCCGTCCGCGAACAAGACATGGGCGCACTGGATCGACAATCATGATGCGGCGAAAGCAGGCAAACCGATCAGCTACATCGAATTAGTAAAACGCACCGGGATGGATTTCCTGCCCAACTATCGTGGCAGCTAACTCCCCCGCCACACGAAAAACGAAAGGACAAAAAATGAGAACCTTGATACGAATGTTCTTCCGCACACTGCGCCTGGTGTTGATGCCGTTCATGCTGCTCTGGGCGAAGCTGGCGATGCCGAAAGGCGTGGTGCGCAGTGCGGAGGCCCAGCAGCAGGTCGAACGCGAATGCGCAAAGATGTCGCTGTACCACTTCAAGACCTGCCCGTTCTGCATCAAGGTGCGGCATGAGATGGGGCGCTTGTCGCTTCCGATAGAATTGCGCGATGCACAGCATGAAGCGGAACACAGGGAAGCGTTGCTGCAAGGCGGTGGCAAGGTGCAGACACCTTGCCTGCGCATCATCGGCGACGATGGTCAGGTACAGTGGATGTACGAGTCCGGCGACATCATCCGTTATCTGCAGCAGCGCTTCGCCTGATTCACGATGCCGCTGGAAGCCCTGAGCCATACTACTCATGCACCAAACCGGAAAGCAGCGCTCCCCGATGGTGCAGCGTTGTGCCGTATTCAGGTGGGTTACCGGTAAACCGCGCTCAGTTTCTCTGACACGAACTCGGCGCGCGCTTTTGCATCGTTCTGCTGCTGATGCTGCGCACACCAGTCAGCGAACACTTGCGGCTCTATCTGATACTCCACTGCTTGCACGCCGGAACGCTGGAACTCGCGCCGGGCGGAGACGGCAACGTCCTTCCATCTCTCGAATGTCTCTTCAAAACATTGCGGATCAGTCGCCGTGGCTTTCACCTGCGCCCAAGTCTCGGCGGTGTAGCCGACCACGCCGACGATCATCGCCTGCTGGCGATGCTTGGCACGCAGGCTGCGGAACATGGCAGCGCGCTTATTGCTCATAGCGGCAATCCGAACGCGGGCGCGATCTGTTTCAGCCAGGCTTCCACGCGCGCATCGGTCAATAGTTTCTGGTTCTCCTGATCCAGTGCGAGGCCTACGAAGTCATCGTCGACCAGTGCTTTGGATGCGATGAACTCGTATTCATCGGCCGGCCATGCGCCGACGAAACTTGCTCCGCGTGCGTTGAAGAACTCGTACAGGATACCCATCGCATCGACGAATTCCTCCGCATATTTATTCTGGTCGCCCAGTCCGTACAGGGCGATGGTCTTGCCGCTAAAATCCAGCGTCTCCAGTTGCGGCAGGAACTCTTCCCAGCCGCCACCCATGCAATCGGTCGACAGCCCCGGCAAGGCGCCCGCACCCAAGGTCGAGGTGCCGAGGATGAGCAGGTCGTAACTGGCGAACAGTTCCGGCGTCGCCTTGTTGACGTTCAACGCCTCGGCCATCGTCTCGTCGTCGAAACGTTTCTTGATGGCCTTGGCGATGCGCCGGGTGTTGCCGGTGCTGCTGGCGAAGAACAAGCCGACTCTGGGCATGAGACTTAGACCGGGCCACGACCTGCGCGTGTGAGTTCCACGGTGCGTGTCAGTGCTTCGTCGAAGGACACCTTGTCGCCCTTGGGTTTGTAGTCGGACAGCGCCTTGTACACGGTCACGATCTTGGTGGTCGGAGACTGCCCCTTGAAGTCGCCCTTGTCCAGCGCGGCCATGTCGATCAGCTCGTTCCAGATCAGGCCTTCCTGCATGGAGATGGCGATGATGGAGTAACCATCCTTCTCGATCACCAGCGGCTTGGCGATGTTCACCACGAACAGGATGATCTTCACATCGGGTGCGAAGTCCGCCTTGTAGTAGTCGAGGATGCGCGGCAGCAATGCCAGATCGTCCAGACTGCCGACATACATCTTGATCTTGTCGTCCTCGGCCAGCACCACGGTGTTCTTGATGGTGGACACGGGCGGTTTGCGGTGGCCGAGTGCATCGCCCACTTCGCCCAGTTCAAGCACGAGGTCGCCGCGATAACCGGCGTACTTGCCGTCTGTCTCCTTGAAGTTCATGTTGAACAGCAGGCCTTTGGTTTCGTAGGTATCGAATAGCATGGTTTTACTTCCTGTCGGTTGGTTAAAGAAAAATGGTGTCACTCATCGTCGTCTTCACCGGCGAACACGCGGCGCGGCACCGTCGCCGGATCGGCAGTGATAGGACGATAGATCTCGATGCGATCGCCCGGCTTGAGCACGGCATCCAGCTCGGCCAGCTTGCCGAAGATGCCGACCTTGTATGCAGCCAGGTCGATATGCGGGAATTTCCTGAGGATGCCGGACTGCTCGATTGCGAGCTGCACGGTGGCCTCCTCCGGCACTTCGATACGCAGCCAGAGCTGGTTGACGGGTTCGGAGTATGCGATGCCGACTTGCATTCCGTTCTCCTAGCCCGCGACCGTGGCGGCGGCCACGGCTTCTGCACGTTCGGCGCGACGGCGGTCATACACGCGCTTGGCCGCCAACAGGAAACCCAGCGCCATGAAGCCGCCCGGCGGCAGAATCATCAGCAGGAAGCCCTTGTAGTCCGGCACGATAGTGGTCTCGAGGAAGGCGAACGCGGAGCCCAGCAACAGGTGCGCGTTGGAGAACAGCGTGCCACTGCCCAGTATCTCGCGCATGCCGCCCAGTGCCACCAGCGCCAGCGTAAAACCCAGGCCCATCATCAAACCGTCCAGCGCCGCATCCGCCACACCGTTCTTCGAGGCGAACGATTCGGCGCGGCCAAGGATGGCGCAGTTCACCACGATCAGCGCGATGAACAGGCCGAGCACTTTGTAGAGTTCATGCACCCAAGCATTGAGCGCCATGTCTAGCAGTGTCACCAGTGTGGCGATCAGCACGATGTAGACCGGGATGCGCACCTCGGGACTGACCAACTGGCGCACGCTGGACACGATGATGTTGGACAGCAGCAACACAGCGGTGGTCGCCAGCCCCATGCCCAATCCGTTGGTGGCCGTGCTGGTCACCGCCAGTGTCGGGCACAGCGCAAGCATCTGCGCAAACACCACGTTGTTGCTCCACAGGCCTTCGCGCGTGATACGGCCGTATTTCTCGTTCATCTCACACCTCCCGCTTCATCCAGCAAAGCAGCCCTGTTCGCTTCGAAGAACACCAAGCCGCCCTTCACCGCTTTCACCACCGCACGCGGCGTGATGGTGGCGCCGGCGAACTGGTCGAACACGCCGCCATCCTTCTTCACCGCCCATTTGTCTACGGGCGGTTCGCCCAGCCACTTGCCGTCGAAGTCGAATATCCATTTCGCCTTGGCCGGTTCGATCTTGTCGCCCAGACCAGGTGTCTCCGCATGTTTGATGACGCGCACGCCGAGAACCTTCCCTTCGCGCGACACGCCCATCATGCATACGATGGCACCCGAGTAGCCGTAACCGGTGACGCGATACACCACCGCTTCCACCTTGCCGGTGCGTCTTGCTCTATAAACCAGCACTTCTCCTGCTTCGCCGTGCAGAGAGACGGTGTCTTTCAGCAAGTCGTTGTCGTAGCTGCCCGGCAACACCTGGGTCAGAGATTGCTTGAGATCGGCCTCTTCCGCAGCCTTGATTTCCGGCCCGGTGAGCAGCGCGGCGAAAGCCAGCGCCGCACTGGTGAGCAAGGCCACACCGCCCAGCAGCAGCGCCTGATATCCCAGCCTGGTGCGCAATTCTGCGAGCTTCATCACACCCCCTTCTTCGCGGGCAATGCAGCGCCCTTGCTGTCGCGGCCGTAGATGCGCGGTTTGACGTATTGGTCGATCAGCGGCGTGGCGGCATTCATCAGCAGCACGGCGAAGGCCACGCCTTCCGGATAGCCGCCCCAGGTGCGGATGACCCAAGTGAGCAGGCCGCAGCCCAGACCGAAGATGAATTGACCTTTGGCCGTATTCGGTGAAGTGACCGGATCGGTGATGATGAAGAACGCGCCCAGCATCACCCCGCCGGACAGCAGATGCACCAGTGGCCCGGCATAGTGGTTACCGTCGATGAGGCTGAAGATCAGCGCGGGCACGGCCACACCGAGCAACATGGCGACCGGCGCATGCCAAGTGATGATGCGGCGCGCGATCAGGACCAGACCGCCCAGTAGCAACAATAACGCTGCCGTCTCACCCAGACTGCCGGCACGTATCCCCCACAGCGCGTCCATAGGTGTGAAGAAACCGGCGAGTGCCTGATCCAGCCCGATGCCGCGCGTGAATTCGGTCTTCACATGACCGAGCAGCGAAGCGCTGGCCATGCCGTCTATCGGTTGCGACAGGAAGGTGACACGCAGACCCTCGATCAGATTCAATCCGTTCGGAGAAGTCAGCGGCAATGGAGCGCCCCAGGTCGTCATCTCCAGCGGGAACGAGATGAGCAACATCACGCGTGCCGCCATCGCCGGATTGAACACGTTCTGTCCCAGCCCGCCGAAGATCTGCTTGCCGACCACCACTGCGAACAGACTGCCCAGCACCGCGATCCACCACGGCGCATACGGCGGCAGCGACAAGGCCAGCAGCCATGCGGTGAGGATGCCGGATCCGTCCATGATGACCGGACGCACCGCGCGCTGCTGGATGCGGATGACGAAAGCCTCTCCGAAGATGGAGGCGATGATCGCCACCGCCCACAGATGGATGGCAGGCCAACCGTACAGCCAGAAACCGAACAGCGTGGCCGGGGTGAGCGCCAGCATCACGGTGAGCATCACCTTGCCGATGGAACTCTGCGCATGCGCGTGGGGGGAATGGGCGATGGGGTTCATGCAGTCTCCTCGGCCGCTTTCGCTGCTGCTTCTTTCGCAGCGCGTTCCTTAGCTTCGCGCGCCGCTTTGCGTTTCGCCATCATCTCGGCGCGTTCGCGTTCGATGCGCGCGATGCGTTCGCTGCGTGCATCGGCCAGTTTCTTGGTGGCTTCCTGTTTCAGCTTGGCGCGCTCCTGCGCGGCGAGATCGCCCTTGGCGTAGTTGAAGTAATGCACCAGCGGGATGTGCGCCGGACACACATAGGAACAGGAGCCGCAGGCGATGCAATCCTTGAGACCGAGATCGACCGCGCCACTCAAATCAGAAGTGCGGATGTGCGCCGCCATCTCCAGCGGCAGGAGGCCGACCGGACAGGCGCGCACGCAGGTGGAACAGCGGATACACGGTGAGGCTTCGTCCTGACCGATCTCGTCCGCAGTGAGTGCGAGGATGCCGCTGCTGCCCTTCACCACGGGCACATTGGTATTGGTGATGTGCTGGCCCATCATCGGACCGCCCAGCACCATGCGTGCAGCCGGACGCGAATAGCCGCCCGCAAAATCGATCAGTTGTTGCACCGGCGTGCCGACCAGCGCTTCGACATTGCCGGGCGACTTGATCGCACCGCCGCTGACGGTGACGATGCGCGAGATGAGCGGCTTGCCGTAGCGGATCGCCTGCTGCACGGAGAAGGCGGTGGCGACGTTGTGCACCAGCACACCGATGTCGGCGGGGCGTCCGCCTGCGGGGATCTCCTGCCCGGTGAGCACCTGGATGATCTGTTTCTCCGAACCCATGGGATACATGCTGGGCATGGCGACCACTTTCATGCTGGCCGCGCGTGCCGCGCCGCGCATCGCCTCGATGGATTCCGGTTTGTTGTCCTCGATGCCGACGATGACCTCTTTGGCGGAGACGGCCTGCGCGATCAGGGTGATGCCTTCGACGATGGCGGTGGCGCGCTCGCGCATGATGCGGTCGTCGCAGGTCAGATACGGTTCGCATTCGCCGCCGTTGATGATCAGCGTCTGCACACCGCGACTGAGGTTGAGTTTCAGTGCGGAAGGAAAGGTCGCACCGCCGAGACCGACGATGCCGGCCGCCGCGACGCGCGCAGAGATGTCTTCCGCTTCCAGTGAGAACGGCTCGTCGCATGCTTGCAATGCCACCCACTCCTCCAACCCGTCGCAGGCCAGCGTGAAGGTCGGCACCGGCAAGCCGGAAGGATGTGGCGCGACATAGTCGCCCAGCGCGACGATGATGCCCGAGGTCGGCGCGTGTACCGGTGCGGAGACGTTTCCCTGCGCGGCGGCGATGAGCTGGCCCTTCAATACGCGTTCGCCCACATTGACCACCGGTTTGGCCGGTGCTCCGATGTGCTGCTGCAGGGGCACGAACAACTGCTGCGGCAACGGCAACGCGCGGATGCCGCGCGCCGCCGACAGGTCTTTGCGGCCCTCGGGGTGAACGCCGCCGCGCATGCCGGAGAAGAATCTTTCGAATATCTTCACACTGCCTCCAACTTTGGCTTGTGCCAGTACCAGGACTGCAAGGTCACCGGCACCGCTTGCAGCGACAGTGCTTCGGTCGGGCACACGTCCACACATTTGCTGCATGCGGTGCACGCTTCGCGGAACACCACATGGATCTGCTGCGCCGCGCCCATGATGGCGTCGGTGGGACAGACCTTGAAACAGCGCGTGCAGCCGATGCAGATCTCTTCCTTCACTTCCGCCACCTGCGGGCCCTTGTCTTCCACGCCGGACAGGTCGGCCTCCACGCCCAGCTTGTCCGCCAGCGCCTGCGCCAGTGCCACACCGCCCGGCGGACACAGTGTGACCGGCGCACTACCGTCCGCCAGTGCCTGTGCCGCACCGGCACAACCGGGATAGCCGCACTGGCCGCATTGCGAGCCGGGCAACATCTGCTCGATCTCGGCGATGATCGGATTGCCTTCCACACGCAGATAGCGCGCGGCCAGCCCGAGCAGAAGACCGAACACGGTGCCCAGGACAGTCAAACTAACGATGGCTGCTACAAGCATTTCACTTTCCTTAATGAGAAGCCAAACCCGCGAACCCCATGAACGCCAGCGACAACAATCCGGCGACCACGAAACCGATGGGCGCACCCGCGAACGCGGCGGGCACTTGCGCCAGCGAGAGGCGCACGCGCAAGCCGGTGAACAGCAGCATCACCAGCGTGAAGCCGAGCGCGGAACCGAAGCCATATAGAAGACTGTGCATGAAACCGTTCTTTTCCTGCACGTTGAGCAGCGCCACGCCGAGTACCGCGCAGTTGGTGGTGATCAGCGGCAGGTAGATACCCAGCACCTGATACAGGCCCGGACTGAATCTGCGGATCGCCAGCTCGGTGAACTGCACGGTCGCCGCGATGGTGAGGATGAAGGCGAGGATGCGCAGATACTGGATACCCAGCGGCTGCAGCAGCCAGTGCTCCAGCATCCAGCTGGCGGCGGTGGCGAAGGTGAGCACGAAGGTGGTCGCCATGCCCATGCCGAGCGCGCCGTCCATCTTCTTGGACACGCCCATGAACGGACACAGTCCCAGGAACTTCACCAGCACCACGTTGTTGACCAGTGCCGTGCCCAATATCAGTAGAAATATCTCAGCCATCGCGTTCGTTCTCCTGTGCCCTGCTCTGCAAGGCCCGTGCCAACTGCCGCGCACCGAAAGGGGGAGCACTGAATCAGGTATTTGGGCGCGCACCGCACCAGCACGGTGCAAAAAACCCTTGTCGTTGTCGGGTCCGTGCTGGCACCGATGTAGCAAACACAACAATCCACCCAGTGTCTGCGGCGTTGAGTGCAAAACAGAAAGAGTCGGGCATGCTTATTGCTGAATGTGTGGTGTCATCCAATCTGGAGTACCCATGTCCGACCCGATACAGCCCCCGGAGAACCTGCCGACCCACCTGTTCCGGCAGGCTGTCGCGCAGGCCGCGCTGGCGATCTCGATCACCGACGCGCGCGCCAACATCCTCTATGCCAACGATGCGTTCTCGCGCATCACCGGCTACGGGCAGGACGAGATCGTCGGCCACAACGAATCCATCCTGTCCTATCGCGTCACGCCCAAGCTGGTGTACGAGACGCTGTGGGCGCAGATCCAGCGCCAGCGTCCGTGGAACGGATTGCTGGTTAACAAAAGGAAGGACGGCAGCCGCTATCTCGCCGACGTGACCATCACGCCGGTGGTGAACGAACAGGGCGAGACCACGCACTTCCTCGGCATGCAGCGCGATGTGACCGAGGTGCACCGCCTGGAACGCCAGGTGCAGAACCAGAAGACATTGATCGAATCGGTGGTGGACGCGGCGCAGGTCGCCATCGTGCTGCTGGACGAACAGGAGCATGTGCTGCTCGACAACCAGGAATACAAGAAACTGATCGGTGACCTCGGCAAGGAGCCGGCCGCGCGTCTGCTGGCCGCGCTTCGCGCGCAGATGGGCGAGACGTTCACGACCGCATACCAGAAGCACCGCAACATCGCCGCGCGCGAAGTGCAGATCGAGACGCCGAAGAAAACGACGCGCTGGTTCTCCTGCGCGGTATCCTGGTTCGAGGAACAGGATGTCGGTGCCGACGCCTTCTATGCGCCCGCACGCCGACACTATCTGCTGCTCACCATCCAGGACATCAGCGAACTGAAACGCCAGCAGGAAGACCTGCGCATCAACAGCCTGCGCGCGCTGCTGGCGGAGCAAGAACGCATCCAGGGATTGCGCGAGACGCTGGCCGGCGCGGTGTTCCAGCTGGAAGGCCCGCTCAACATGCTGAGTGCGGCCACCGCCATGCTGGAGCGTCGTCTTGCCAACCAAAGTGTTCCTGCCGGTTCCGGCGACATCTCCGCCAGCGCACTGGAGGAAGCCATCAGCAAGAGCCGCGAGGCGCTGGAGACCTTGCGCGCCTGCATCCCGGAGCAGGACGACGAGACGCTGCAACTGATCGACATCAACGACGTGCTGGTGGATGTGCTGAAACTCGCCACCGCCAAGCTGCTCGGCGCGGGCATCGTGGTGGAATGGTCGCCCGCCGCGCAGCCCGCCTCATTGGCCGCACATCCCGCACAGCTGACAAACCTGTTCAAGCATCTGGTGGCCAACGCCATCGAAGCGATGAACGAACGGCGCGGCGGCGCGCGCGAATTGCGCATCGCCTGCACCGTGCACCAGGACCATCTGGAAGTGACGGTGGAGGACAGCGGCCCCGGCGTGCCGGACGAACTGCGCTACACCGTGTTCCAGCCATTCTTCACAACAAAAGGTGCCGGCAAACAGCACCTCGGACTCGGACTCGCCATGGCACAGGAAGTCGTGAGCCGCCATGGCGGCACGCTGGACATAGACCCCGACTATCACAACGGCTGCCGCATGCGCGTGCAACTTCCACTCAACGCAGGAGGCCAGCATGGCTGATCCGCGCATCGAACTGCAGCAGCTGCGTGCCGAGCTGGAGACGTTGTACCAGGTGAGCCGCGTGCTGTCGCATTCGCTCGATTTCAAGCAGACGCTGGACGGCGTGCTGCACACGCTGCACGAGGGCATGTCGCTTGAGCGCGGCATGGTCAGCCTGATCGACGCAGCCAGCGGCGAGTTGCAGGTGTCGCTGGTGTACGGCGTGTCCGACACGGTGACCGAGGAGGTGAGCTACCTGCCGGGCGAAGGCGTGGTCGGCACCATCCTCAAGACCGGCGACAGCATCGTGGTCGAGCGCATCATGGACGAGCCGCGCTTCCTGTCGCGCATGGGCATCTACAACCCCATGGGTGCCTTCGTCGGTGTGCCGATCAGGGTCGGCAAGAAGGTGGTCGGCGTGCTGGCCGCTCAACCTTCCACCGAGGTGCTGATCCCGCTCGCCGAATACAAGCGCTTCCTGGAGATGGTGGCCAACCTGATCGGGCAGAGCGTGCGCCTGTCGCAGGAAGTGGCACAGGAGAAACAGGAGCTGGCGGAAGAGCGCGACGGTCTGCGCCGCACCGTGCGCGCGCAATACGGTTTCGACAACATAATCGGACACACTCAGTCGATGCGCCGCATCTTCGAGCAAGTGCGGTTGGTGGCGAAGTGGAACACCACCGTACTGATCCGCGGCGAGACCGGCACCGGCAAGGAACTGATCGCCAACGCCATCCATTACAACTCGCCGCGTGCACGCAACGCGTTCGTCAAACTGAACTGCGCGGCGCTGCCAGAGACCTTGCTGGAGAGCGAACTGTTCGGCCACGAGAAAGGCTCGTTCACCGGCGCGGTGGCGCAACGCAAGGGCCGCTTCGAGCAAGCCGAGGGCGGCACCGTTTTCCTCGACGAGATCGGCGAGATCTCCGCATCGTTCCAGGCCAAGCTGTTGCGCGTGCTGCAGGAAGGCGAGCTGGAACGCGTGGGCGGCACCAAGACCGTCAAGGTCGATGTGCGCGTCGTCGCTGCCACCCACCGCGACCTCGAAGCCGAGGTGGAGAAGGGCCGCTTCCGCGAAGACTTGTATTACCGCCTCAACGTGATGCCGCTCACCCTGCCGCCGCTGCGCGAACGCATGGAAGACATCCCTGACATCGCGCGATTCCTGGTGGACAAGGTCAGCACGCAGCAGGGCCGCAAGCTTTCCCTGACAGAAGCCGCGCTGCGCGTGCTGATGCACCATGACTGGCCGGGCAACGTGCGTGAACTGGAGAACTGTCTGGAGCGCGCCTCGGTGATGACCGAAGGCGAGACCATAGACCGTGACGCCATCCTGCTCACCGGTATCGACGAGAAGATCTCCGCTTCGCGCGGGCCGGTGCAGAACGTCGACCTCGACGATCCGCATCTGGACGAACGCGAGCGCGTCATCGCCGCGCTGGAGCAGGCCGGCTGGGTGCAGGCCAAGGCCGCGCGCCTGCTCGACATGACGCCACGCCAGATCGCCTACCGCATCCAGACACTGAACATCAAGGTGAAGCAGATCTGAGCCACCGCATCCCATTCGCATGACCTCTGCCCTCTTCTCTCCGGACGTGACCGTGCAGCGCCAAGCGCGGCAGTTGGCGCGCGCCTATACCGAGCAGATCTTGTGCAACCTGCCGGTCGCGTTCCTCATGCTGGATGCGCGCGGCAACATCGGCATGGTGAACCGTACGCTGCAGCAGATGTTCGCTCTGCCCGACGATGATGCATGGCGACACTGCACACCGGGTGTCTATCTTGGTTTGCCGGAACTGAACGAGCGCATCGCGCAGGTGCTCGCCAGCGGCAAGCATTGTCACGAGCTTGGGTTCGACCAGATCATCGAAGGCAAACCGCGCACCTTCATGGCCGACATCTCGCTGGCACAGATGGCCGGGGAGCTTGCGGTGATGGTGATGGTGCAGGACGTCACCGCACGCAGACACTCGGAAGAGGAAGTCCACCGGCTGGCCTTCTACGACTCGCTGACACATCTGCCCAACCGTCGCCTGCTGCATGAGCGGTTACTGCAAAGCATGTCCATCAGTGCGCGCAGCGGCAAATATGGTGCGGTGATGTTCATCGACCTCGACAACTTCAAGACGCTGAACGACACACAGGGTCACGATGTGGGCGACGAGCTGTTGCAGGCGGTCGCCGCCCGCCTTAGCCGCAATGTGCGGGAGGGCGACACCGTGGCGCGTCTCGGCGGCGACGAGTTCGTGGTGGCGCTGGAGTCGCTGAGCGGCATCGCAACGGATGCGGTGACCCAGGCCGAGACCATCGCCGAGAAGATCCGCGCCGAACTGAGCCAACCCTACCAATTGAAGACCATCGAGCACGCCAGCTCACCCAGCATTGGGGTCAGCCTGTATCGAGGCCACCAGAACAGCATCGACGAAGTGCTGAAGCAGGCCGACATGGCGATGTATCAGGCGAAGTCCACCGGCCGCAACCGGGTGTGCTTCTTCGATCCCGCGATGCAGGTGGCGATGGAGCTGCGCGCCGATCTGGAGGAGGATCTGCGTGCCGCGATCCGTCGCCAGCAGATGCAGTTGCACTACCAGATGCAGGTGGACGATTCGGGACGCATCATCGGTGCCGAGGCACTGATCCGCTGGCAGCACCGTGAACGCGGCATGGTATCGCCGGGTGAGTTCATCCCGCTGGCGGAAGAGACCGGCATGATCCTGCCCATCGGCGACTGGGTGATCGAACAGGCCTGCGCCCAGCTCAAGCTGTGGGAGATGGATGCCTCGATGCGCCATCTGGTCCTGTCCATCAACGTCAGCCCGCGCCAGTTGAGCCAGACCTGGTTCGTGGAAAAAGTGAAGGACACCATGGAGAAGTACGGCGTGCGCCCGGCGCGCCTCAAACTCGAACTCACGGAGAGTTTCATCCTCGATGACGTGGAAGAGGCCATCGTCAAGATGGGGGAGCTGCGCGACATCGGCGTCTGCTTCGCCATGGACGACTTCGGCACCGGCTATTCCTCACTGTCCTATCTGAAACGATTGCCGCTCGACCAACTGAAGATCGACCAATCCTTCGTGCGCGACATCACCCGCGACAAGAACAGCAGCGTGATGGTGCGCACCATCATCAGCATCGCCAACAATTTCGGCCTCGGCATCATCGCCGAAGGCGTGGAGACCGACGAGCAGCACGCCTTCCTGCGCCAGTACGGCTGCATCCGCTTCCAGGGTTATCTGTTCGGCAAGCCGGTGCCGCTGGCCGAGTTCGAACGCCTTTGTCATCTCGCCGAATAGCGGCACGCTTTTTGCTGCCAGCCCTGCAAGGCTGATCTCTTGCTACAACAGCCGACAAATACGGGATGCAGCGCAGCCCGTTGTTCCGTTTACTCCAAAATTAAGAGACCGACATGGCGATCAAGAACATCAAGGATTTTTCCGACAAGGCACGCAGCGATGCGGCGCTGGGTGAACAACTGAAGGCCTGCATGAAAGTGCGCGAACTGCTCACGCTGGCGAAGGACAGCGGATTCGACTTCATCGAGGATGAACTGTATCCGCCCAACGAACCGCAGTTCACCGCAGACCAACTCTCCGAGCGCATGGCCAAGGCGCTGCTGCGGGCCTGACCATGAGCGACAGCGACCTGCCCGGCACGCGCCGCTACTTCGTCACCTACACAGGCATCAAGATGCCGTTCAAGCTGGTCAACGAACTGCAGCCGCACGAAGTGCAGAACCGCAACACTTACTTCTGCGGCTACTACGACGATGACCGCCTGCTCGGCTTCGACAAGTACGCCTACGGTGAAGTTGAACTCGCGCACCGCTACACCTACCACGACAACGGCAAACTGAGCGGTGCCGAGATCACCGACATCGATGGCGAGACCACCCTGCTGGTGTTCGACGCGGAGGGAAACGCGGCGTGAGCAGTTTAAATCCGTGCAAGGGCAAGACCGCCTGCCGCGACGACGGCGAACGCTGCATCACCTGTGACCGCAGTTTCGCCGAGATCGAGCAGACGCGCGCACTGATCGATGCGCTGGCTGAGTTCGCTCTCAGCCAGGAGTACAACAACGAGGAAGCATTCGCGACTTATGTGGCGGAGAAGATGGTCAAGAAGGTGCGCCATCGGCGTGCGCATGAAAGCTGATGTTGTATTCAAAGGCTGAAGCGTATTGACCTGCCTGGCAGCCAATCATGAAGCAGTGGAAGTCAGGTTCCAGCCTTTACTCCATCCATTGCCGAATGGTCAAGCCTAAGTCTGTTCCGCCATCACTCTTGGTACTGCAACTGCCTTTCGCCCGATGCGCGGCGACCTCGCGCAGGATGCGGATACCGCCGTACAACACCAGACCCGCGATGACGAAGCCGATGAGCAGGTCCGGGTAGCGGCTGCCCAACAACCACACCAAGCCGCCCGAGACGATCACGCCGAGGTTGGCGATCACATCGTTGGCGGAGAAGATCAGCGATGCGCGCATGTGCACCCCGCCGTCTCGATGCCGCGCGATGAGCATGAGACAGATGCTGTTCGCCACCAGCGCGACCGCGCCGACGCCCATCATCATCAGGCTCACCGGCTCGCTGCCATACATGAAGCGGCGCAGCACATCGACCAGCACCAGCACGGCCAACCCTATCTGCAGCATGCCGCTCAAGCGCGCCGCGCGATCCTTCAGCGCATCCGCACGACCCACCGCATACAGGCTGATGGCATACACCAGCGCATCCGCCAGCATATCGAGCGAATCGGCGATGAGCCCGGTGGACTGCGCCAGCCAACCGAGCACGATCTCGAACAGGAACATGGCGGCATTGATGCCCAGCACGATGCGCAGCGTGCGCCGCTCCTGCTCGTTCCTTGCTTCCATCTCACATCCGCAACCCGCCATCACCCGCTCCTGTCATCCGATTAGCGGAATCTGGCGCATTCCTGTCCTCGGCGCAAGTCGGCGTAAAGAACAGCCCTGACGTGCCTGGGGAAATATCCGGGAACTTTCCTCAAGTATTGCACTCTGAAGCACGTCCGCATCGTGCGGGCACCATTGCGTTAACTAAAGAGGTATCAAATGAAAAAAGCTTATGAAGGTGTGGCAAGGTTCGTTCGTTGGGTCATCGCCAGCGTTGTCTCTTTCGTCGTCGCGCTGCCGACATTCACATCCATCAGCGCCTCCCTCTGACGCCACGAACCCGGACGCCCCGGCGCGCAAGTGCCGGGGCGTTTTTATGCGTGGCGTTTTCACTGCCGCTCCGCTAAAGTCGCCGCATGAGCACCCGCCGCAAGCATTACCACGTCTATGTGATCGAGCTGTCGAAGGACGTGCTGTACGAAGCCAAATTCAAGAAGTGCAACCCGGACTACCGCCCCGGCAAGCCCTGCGTCTATGTCGGCATGACCGGGCTCGACCCCGACGTCCGTTTCGACAAACACAAGGCCGGCATCCAGTCCAACCGCTATGTGATGCAGTACGGTCTGCGCCTGCTGCCCGACCTGTACGAAGGCTTCAACCCGATGGGCTACGACGATGCCTGCGACAAGGAAGTGGAGGTCGGCATCGACCTGCGTAGTGCGGGGTTCGGGGTGTGGCAGGCGTAAGGGCAACCTAAAGTCTGTCTCATGGCCCGCCATCCACTAGAATCCCAACATTACATAAACGCCTGAACGGAACAAGATGAAACGCATCGGATTACTCACCAGCGGCGGCGACTCGCCCGGCATGAACGCGGCGATACGCGCCGTGGTACGCGCGGCCACTTTCAACGGACTCGAAGTGTCCGGCATCGAACGCGGCTACAAGGGCCTGATCGAGGGAGACATCCACCCGCTCGGCCCGCGCGACGTGAGCGGCATCATCAATCGTGGCGGCACCATCCTGCACACCGCGCGCTGCAAGGAGTTCATGGAAGCGGAGGGCCGCGCAAAGGCGGCTGCGAATCTGGCGAAACACGGCATCGAAGGGCTGGTCGTCATCGGCGGCGACGGCTCCTACCAGGGCGCGCAGAAGCTGCATGAAGAGTTCGGAACCCGCTGCATCGGCCTGCCCGGCACCATAGATAACGACATCGGCGGCACCGACTACACCATCGGCTTCGACACGGCCATCAACACCGCGATGGAAGCCATCGACCGCATCCGCGACACCGCCAACTCGCACGACCGCATCTTCTTCATCGAAGTGATGGGCCGCCGCAGCGGCTACGTCGCCATGATCAGCGGCATCTCGGGCGGCGCGGAAGACATCCTGCTGCCGGAAGTCGAAACCAGCGTCGAGACCCTCATCGAACGCCTGCGCACCGGCCAGAAACGCGGCAAGAAATCCTCCATCATCATCGTCGCCGAAGGGTGCGAATACGGCGGCGCCATGGTGCTCGCCAAGCGCGTGAGCGACCAGTCCGAATACAAGGACAACCGCGTCACCGTCATCGGCCACCTGCAGCGCGGCGGCAGCCCCACCGCCATGGACCGCGTGCTTGCCAGCCGCATGGGGGTGCGCGCGGTCGAAGCACTGCTGGCGGGCGAAGCCGGCAAGATGGTCGGTGTGTCCGGCCAGCAACTGCAACTGCGCCCGCTCAGCGACGCCTGGGAACAGCGTACCCGGTTCGACATGGAGCTGCTGAGGGTGGCGCATGTGCTGAGTGTGTAGATGCACATCCTGCACCCTATGCTTATGATCACTATCGCGGCCAGGATAGCCGTGACTCTGACGATGGCTTTTCTGGCCACACCGCTGCACAGCCAGGCTGTCGATATGGAATTGCAGAGCGTGGGCGTGCGCTTGCAGATCGGCGAGAAGAGCCATGTGATCGGTGCACTGCAGCCGGAATCGTTTCGCGAATCGGATGTCGAGGCGATCTTCGGTCTTCCTTGGGAACGCCCGCTGCAATCCGGATGGGAAGCGCGCACAAGACTGGTGATGCATGCCGGCGTACTCAAAGGACAAAGCGATTCGGCACTGGTCGCGGTGGCCATCCCCACGATCGCACTCGGCACACAGAGCGGCAGCTTCCTGATCGACACCGGGCTGGGGCTGGCCTATCTAAGTAGGCATCGCTTCGACCTGCAGGATTTCGGCGGCCCGCTGCAGTTCGCGTTGACACTGGGTATCGAAGTCCCGCTGTTCGGCAATATCGCTGCCGGCTACCGCTTCATGCATTATTCCGATGCCGGTTTCTACGCCCCCGGCACCATAGGCGCGGATATGCATATGGTCGAGTTGCTCTATCGCTTCTAGGGTCGCATCCGGAACTTTTCCGCATTTGTCTGGCTGCATTGACGCTCAAATCCCGCGCGTATTAACCACCCGATTTCGACAGCATCCTTAGTGATGCTAGAATCGCCCCCCGTTTGATCCTGGTTCGCACGCCTAACGGTGCTGGGCGACTTTGTAGTGGATATAGCCTTACTTCTTTTCCTCATCCTTCTCAATGGCGTCTTGGCGATGTCCGAGATCGCCGTCGTGTCTTCCCGCAAGGCGCGTCTGCAAAGGCTGGCAGATGACGACAGCCCCGGCGCGAAATCGGCGCTGGCCCTGAGCAACGAACCATCCATCTTCCTCTCCACCGTTCAGGTTGGCATCACCACCGTGGGCATCCTGAGCGGCGCGATCGGCGAGACCGCGCTGGCCGATCCGCTGACCACATGGCTGTCCGGATTCGCCCTGCTGGAACCCTACGCACGCGGCATCGCGATGACAGCCGTCGTTGTCGGGCTGACTTATTTTTCCGTCGTTGTCGGCGAGCTGGTGCCAAAACAACTGGGGCTGCTGGCACCTGAGAAGACCGCCTCGCTGATCGCCCCGCCGATGAACATGCTGGCGCGCATCACGCGCCCTGCGGTCTGGCTGCTTTCGGTATCGTCGGATTCCCTTCTGCGCATACTGGGCGCCAAGCGCCACGAGGAACCGCCTGTCACCGATGAAGAGATCAAGGTGCTGATGGAACAGGGATCGGAGGCCGGAGTCTTCCACGAAAGCGAACAGGCCATCGTCTCGAATGTGCTGCGCCTGGATGAACAGCGCATCGGGGCGATCATGACACACCGCAACGACATCTATGTGCTCGATCTTGAGGATCCGGAGGACGAGGTCCGTCGCCAGATCGCCGAATGTCCTTTCACGCGCGCCGTCATCTGCCGCGGCGGGCTGGATCATATCGTGGGCATATTGCGCACAGCGGACCTGCTCAAGGACGCGCTCTCCGGGAAACCGCTTGAGATCGAACGGTCATTGCGTCCTCCGCTCTATGTTCCGGAAGGCGTCTCGACCACGCATCTTCTGGAGAATTTCCGCAAGGCCCGCCAGCAGTGTGCGCTGATCGTGGACGAGTATGGCGAACTGCAGGGTCTGGTGACACTGACCGACGTGCTGACTTCCATCGTCGGCGATCTGCCGACCTCGGACATCCACGAAGAGCTGGACATCGTCACCCGCAACGACGGCTCATGGCTGATCGACGGTAGCGTCACCATTGAACGCATAAAATCCGTGCTGGACATCGAGACGGAATTACCAGGGGAAGAAGAGAATGCGTTCAACACACTGGGCGGATTCGTGATGTATGTCCTCGGCCACATCCCCAGGGCAGCCGACAATTTCGAGACCGGCGGCTACCGCTTCGAAGTCATGGACATGGACAAGAACAGGGTAGACAAGGTGTTGGTATCGCATGTGATGTCGCTGACACATGAGACTACTGCGCGCGCACCTTCCCGGTGACCGTTCTCGCCGGTGCGCGATCTTCCTGCACCGCCCCCCCCCACAGGAATCCCATGCAACCACTCATCACCTGGAACGAATCGAACAAAGCGCACTCGGCCCAATGGCGTTCCGAGAGCGGCATGCCGCCACCCAAGCGCGTGATGATCGCAGACGACACGATGAAGGCGGACGATGCCTATCGTCTGGCGTGCGAGGGCACGGCGCTGTTGTGGCGCGGCGATTTCCAGAATGCGAAGCAGTTGTTGCAGGCGATGTCGCGCCGCAACACGCGCAAGGCGGAGCGTTCGCGCAAGACACCCGCGCAGCCCGGTGAAGCCTTCCATCTGCATCGGCAGGCGCAGTCGCAACGCGCGCGCACACTGGCGATGATCCTCATCCCGCTCGACGCCGATTACACCATCCCCTTGCGCCGCGCGCCGGACATGCGGCAGGCCTGCAACGAGGCGTATGGTCGCGGCAGCAAACCTTCGGTCGCGTCCTTGCGCGAGTTGCTCGGCCTGGTCGGCGCGCACGAGTGGCGCAAGAAAGGCGTGGAGATCGCGCAACTCGGCGCACGCATCCATCCGCATTACGGCGTGTTCTCGCCGGTGCGCGGCGAATATCTGGATCTGGTGGATCAGGCGCCGCTGCCTGCTACCGAGCTGGCGTTCGACATCGGCACCGGCACCGGCGTGATCGCTGCCCTGCTGGCACAGCGTGGCGTCAAGCACATCGTCGCCACCGACCAGGACGCGCGCGCGCTGAGCTGTGCACGCGACAACCTGACACGTCTCGGTCTTAACGACAAGGTGGAAGTGATAGAGGCCGACCTGTTCCCCGCTGGCAAAGCGCCGCTCATCGTGTGCAACCCGCCGTGGATACCGGCGCGCCCCAGCTCGCCGGTGGAACATGCGATCTACGATCCGGACAGCCGCATGTTGCGTGGCTTCCTCGGCGGGCTGGCTGCACATCTTGCGCCCGGCGGCGAGGGTTGGCTGGTCATCTCCGACATCGCCGAACATCTTGGTCTGCGCACACGCGATGAATTGCTGGCGCTGATCGAGGCATCGGGATTGCAGGTCATCGAACGCATGGACATCCGTCCGCAGCACCCCAAGTCAGCCGACCAGACGGATCCGCTGCATGCGGCGCGCGCGGCGGAGGTCACTTCGCTATGGCGCCTGGCGAGCAGTAGCTAATCATCAGTCTCGGAAGGTATTGCACACTTCCGGAGAATTACCTACCCTGTCTCGCAGGGTGAGGGACAAGCCTCTCCTCCCGCATCCATCCCGCAGCATCGCAAAGGAGAACACCATGATCCTCGGCCTGCGCACCGCCATCTATCCCGCTCCCGACCTTGATGCAGCCAAGCGCTGGTATAGCCAAGTGCTGGGGCAGGAGCCTTACTTCGACCAGCCTTTCTATGTCGGTTACAACGTGGGCGGTTTCGAGCTGGGCCTGTTGCCCGGCGCGCAGCCCGCAACCGCCGGACCACAGCCGTTGTGGGGCGTGACTGACATCGAAGCGGAACACGCGCGCTTGCTGGAACTGGGCGCGACCGCGCTGGAGCCGGTGACCGAAGTCGGCGAAGGCATCAAGGTCGCCGCGGTGCAAGACCCGTTCGGCAACCGCTTCGGCCTGATCCAGAATCCCCTCTTCGATCCAAAAGCCGTGCGCTGAATCTCCCGATGCAGGCCATGACCGCCCAGCTCGACTACCTGATGATCTCTGCGCGCGACAAGCTGTCCGCCACGCTGCCGTGGCTCATCCTGCTACTGGCAAGTGCCCTGCTCTCCACACTGGCGCACGCCGGCACCCAAGCGTTGGCCTACGAACACCAACCCCTGATGGTGGACGGCGAACGCAGGACCGCGCGCGTACCCAAGGGTTACCTACTGGAATGGCTGACCACCATGGACGGACCGCGCATGCTGACCTTCGCCGCCAACGGCGACCTGTACGCCGGCTCGCGCGCGGGCAAGGTGTATCGTCTGCCGCCGCCGTACACGCGTGCGGAAGTGCTGGTCGACACTGGCGGCTATCCGCACAGCGTGGCGTTCCGGCCGGGCGAGATATTGATCGCGAAGACCGACGGCGTGTATCGCGCGCCCTACCGCGCCGGGCAGGCGCACCTTGATCCGCAGGCATTGCGGTTGCTGGCCGCGCTGCCCGCCGGCGGTGGGCACAACAGCCGCACCGTGGGCGTGGGGCCGGACGGACGGGTGTATGTCAGCCTCGGCATCCAGCGCAACTGCAGCGACCAGTATCTGGGCGCGGGTTATGCATTCGACGAGCGGCGCGGCGGTGTGCTGGTGCTGCATGAAAGCGGCGGCGAGGCAACGTGGCAGACCTACGCCTCGGGGCTGCGCAATCCGGTCGGTTTCGACTGGCATCCAACCAGCGGTGCGCTCTACGCCAACAACAACGGGCCGGACCATCTGGGCTTCGGGCAACCACCTGAATATTTCAGCCGGCTCGATGCCAACTCCTTCCACGGCATGCCGTGGTTCCAGTTCGACGGGAAAGATCTGCAGCGCGACGATTGCGTATCGAGTCCGCCGCCGCGCCCCATCGCCGAAGTGACACTGCCGGTCGCCACCTTCCCCTCGCGCAACGCGCCGCTGGGCATGGCTTTCGTCACCAAGGGTGCGCTGGATGCGCGATTCGAATCCGATGCGGTGGTAGCGCTGCACGGCTCGTGGGGCACGCAACCCGGCGGCGGATTCTTCGGCCCCAACGCCACGCGCCGCCCGCCCGCGCTAGTAGCGGTGCGCTTCGACGGGGAGCGCGCGGTGCGTGTGGACGAACTGGTCGGCGGCTTCCAGTTGCCGGACGGCGAACGCTGGGCGCGCCCGGCCGGTGTCGCGTTCGGCCCGGACGGCGCGCTGTATTTCAGCAGCGACAGCGAAGCCAACGGGCTGTTCCGTCTGCGGAGACGATAGCAGTTCGCGCCTGCGGAAACTGAGCATTCCCGTCACGGCGAATCGGTTAGACTGGGCTTCGATGCATCCACGGATGCATGTCAAAGAAAGTCAGCATGGACTCTGCAGCAAATCGTGGTCAGTCTTCTGATGCGCCACGCATCGATCAGGACAACCACTTGTGGCTGCAATTCTGGCGCGATCAGCGTACGGATTTCCACCAGTCGGTCGTCAATCCCTTGCTGAGCAAGTTCTGGCCCGAGCTCCGTCTGGCGCAGGGCAGTCGCGTGTTCGTGCCCCTGTGCGGCAAGAGTCTGGACATGCTGTGGCTGGCGCAGCAGGGACACGAGGTGATCGGTATCGAACTGAGTCCGGTGGCGGTGGAAGCGTTCTTCAGCGAGAACGGTTTGCAGCCGACGCAACAACAGGTCGACGCATTCACCTTATGGCGCGACGGCCCCATCAGCATCCTGTGCGGCGATTACTTCGCCCTGACAACGAACGAGCTGGGCATGATCGATACGGTCTATGACCGTTCCGCGCTCACCGCTTTGCCGGAAGAGATCCGCGGACTGTATGTCGCGCAGTTGAGCCGTCTGGTCTCGGACACTGCTGTGGTGTTCCTGCTCACGGCCGAGGATGCCGCCGAGGATGCGACGATGCAGCAGGCGACCGGCGTGGATGAGGAGATCGCGCGTTTGTACACGGGCGATTTCGATATCGCGCTGACCTATGTCGAGAGCGTGTTCGAGGCCGACCCGGTATCGGCAGCGCTGCCCTGCATACGCGCCGAATACAAGGTGTACCGGCTCACTGCACGCTAGCCTAGCTCCTCTTGCAGATCAGAAGAACGAGATCAGCGCCGCATGGCTGGTGAAAGTCACGAAGAAACCCGAACCCCAGCTCACGGCTTCGGTCGTGGTGCCATCCAGACTGCGCGCCTCGTTGTGGTTGAGGCGGATACCGACCATCAGGATCACCGTTCCCGCCACCACCATCGCCATCATCATCAGAAATTCGTTCATCATGTATTCCCCTGCGTTTGAATGTGGAACTGCGTCAGTCCTGTTCTTTCACAGACTGCTGATCACCAGCGCCTGACTGCCGAACACCGTCATGAACCATGCGCCCCAGCGCGTGCCCTCAAGCAGGGCATCGCCCATGCTTTGATCGGGGTCGCGATCGATGATGATGCCGACCATCAATATCGCTATGCCTGCCGCGATGCCTGCCATCAGTGTCCAGAATTCAGTCATGTCCGTCTCCTTTCGTCTACCGCCACTCGGCGGTCTTGCTGCAAAGTCGTCGCATCGCTTACATCACCATCGAGAACAATTGCGGCTGCGTGCGCTTGTAGTCGTACAGGTGCTGCAACGTCATCGGTGTCAATTCCTTGATCGCCACCCATATCTTCAGGGGATGATCGTCGGGCTTGGCCAATGCGATGCACAATCCATGCCAAGCATCCCAGTCGATCTGGTGCAACTTCGCGCGCGCATCGGGCGGCAGGTTGTTCGCGGCCTTCGCCAGGTTGCCCAGCATCATCAATGTCTGCGCGCGCGTGATGCGGCTGTCGAAGAATTCGCGCTCCCCGCTCTCCTCGGTAAGAGTGATGATGTTCAGGGCGAGCTGTTCCATGAGCCCGAGTAGTGCGCCAGTCAGCATGTTGTGCTCTCCTTTAGTGCGTCGCGCAGCAGCAGTGCGACGTGTTTGGCCTTGCGTTGTGTACCTTCGTGTATCTGGTGTCTGCATGAGAATCCGTTGGCGAGGATGGCGGCGTCGGGTGCGGCGCGCAGTGCGGGCAGCAGGTCGAGCTCGGCCATCTGCATGGAGATATCGGCGTGCTCTGCCTCCAGCCCGAAACTGCCCGCCATGCCGCAGCAGCTGGCTTCGATGAATTCGAAATCGAATTCGGGGATCATGCGCAACACCTTGCGCAGCGACTTCATCGCACCGACGGCTTTCTGGTGGCAGTGGCCGTGCACCAGCGTCTTGCCCGGCAACGGTTTGAATTCGAGTGTGAAGCGCTTGCGGTCGTGTTCGCGCGCGATGAATTCCTCGAACAGATAGACCTGTTTCGACAGTGCGACCGCCGCATCACCCAGACCGAGTTTCAGATGGTCGTCGCGCAAAGATAGGATGCATGAAGGTTCGAGGCCGACGATGGGCGTGCCCGCCGCCAGCGCGGGACGCAGCGCGAGTTGCATGCGGCGCGCTTCGTACCGGGCTTGTTCGACTTGCCCCAACGAAAGATAAGTGCGGCCGCAACACAGCGCGCGTTCCGGTTCTTCATCGAACAGATCGGCCTGCAGCGTGGTGACGCGGTATCCGGCAGCACTCAACACCTGATGCGCGGCCTGCGCGATCTCGGGATCGAAGTGGTGGGCGAAGGTATCGACGAACAGGATGACGGCACGATCATCTTTGATCTTCGTTGTGCAGAACGCAGGGGCTACATAGGGTGCGGCGGAAGGCTCTGGCAGTTTGCGTTTGGCCGAGATGCCGAACAGCCGCTCGCCCAGCTTCGCCAGCCACGGTGCGCGATTGCGCCAGCGAATGATGCGCCGCAACACGGGATAGCGATGCAGTTGCTGCGGCAGACCGGCGATCAATCGTTCGCGTCGCGACACGCCCAACTGCGCATTGCGCTGCGCCTGATATTCGATCTTGATGGCGGCCATGTCGACCTGGTTGGCGCATTCGCGTTTGCAACCTTTGCAGCCGACACACAGTTCCAACGCCTCCGCGAGTTCCTTGCCCGCGAAAGCATCTTCACCCAGTTCACCGTTCAGAGCCGCCTTGAGCACCTGCACCCGACCGCCCGGTGAATGCGCAACATCGTCCGTTGCGCGGAAGCTGGGACACATCACGCCCTTGGGTTTGCGCTGGCATTGTTTGTCGCTGATGCACACCGCGACCGCCTTGGCGAAGTCGCCGCCGCGCGCGGGGATGCCCGCATAGGCATCGCCCTGTCCGGCGGTTTCATAAGCTGACCAGTCGAGGTGGAGTTTCATGCCTATATACAGGCAAGTTGGATGCCAGCCCGAAGCGGATACCGCACTATTCTTGTAAGCCATTGTGCGCACGGCATATTCATCTTTACGCCAGCTCCTACTCCCCGCCCCCATGCATGCATGGCGAAGATTTTTGTCGCCTTCGCCACAAGCTTTCGCGCAAGTCATGTGCAATTTGCAACATGCAAACCCACAACACAGAGTCAGGCACCCAATGAAACAAAGGCTTAGATGTGCCGGCCGGTCAGGCACGCGGCTTGCTGATAGTCAGGCGGACCTAACCGGAGGACATATTGTGGAACTGCCCGTACTGAACAACACAGCAAGCGAAGCCCCAAAAGGCGGATGTTCCGCCGGATCGTGCGGCTCGACCGACGACCAGATGAGCCACCTGCCGGACAGCATCCGCGACAAGGTGAAGAACCATCCCTGCTATTCCGAAGAAGCACACCATTATTTCGCGCGCATGCACGTCGCCGTCGCACCGGCGTGCAACATCCAGTGCCACTACTGCAACCGCAAGTACGATTGCTCCAACGAGTCGCGCCCCGGCGTGGTCTCCGAGGTGCTCAATCCGGTACAGGCGGTGAAGAAGGTGATGGCCGTCGCCGCCACCATCCCGCAGATGACGGTGCTGGGCATCGCCGGCCCCGGCGACGCGCTGGCCAATCCGCAGCGCACCTTCGACACCTTCCGCATGCTGAACGAGCAGGCACCCGACATCAAACTGTGCGTCTCCACCAACGGCCTGGCCTTGCCGGAGAACGTCGAAGAGATGTGCAAGTACAACATCGACCACGTCACCATCACCATCAACTGCGTGGACCCGGACGTGGGCGCGAAGATCTATCCGTGGATCTTCTGGAACAACAAGCGCATCAAGGGCCGCGAGGCCGCAGCCATCCTCATCGAGCAGCAACAGAAGGGGCTGGAGATGCTGGTCGCCAAGGGCGTGCTGGTGAAAGTGAACTCGGTGATGATCCCCGGCGTGAACGACAAGCATCTGGAAGAAGTCTCGAAGATCGTGAAGGCCAAGGGTGCGTTCCTGCACAACGTGATGCCGCTGATCTCTGAGGAGGAACACGGCACCTACTACGGTCTCACCGGCCAGCGCGGCCCGACCAACGAGGAATTGCAGGCCTTGCAGGACGCCTGCGCGGGCGACATGAACATGATGCGTCACTGCCGCCAGTGCCGCGCCGACGCGGTTGGCCTGCTGGGCGAGGACAGGGGTGCCGAGTTCACGCTGGACAAGATCGAGGCGATGGACATCGACTACGAAGCCGCGATGAAGATGCGCGCCGAGGTGCACGCGGCCATCAACGAGGAACTGGAAAGTAAACACAAGGCCAAGGAAACCAAGCTGGTCAGCATCGAAGGCCTGAAGAAGGAAGCGACCCGCCCGGTATTGATGGCGGTCGCCACCAAAGGCGGCGGCGTCATCAACGAACACTTCGGCCATGCCAGCGAGTTCCTGATCTACGAAGCATCGGGCAACGGCGTGCGCTTCATCGGCCACCGCAAGACCATCCCCTACTGCGAAGGCGGCGACACCTGTGGCGACGGCGAGAGCGCGCTGGACGTGACCATCCGCGAACTCTCCGGTTGCGAAGTGGTGCTGTGCAGCAAGGTCGGCTACGAGCCATGGGGCCCGCTGGAAGCCGCAGGCATCCAGCCCAACGGCGAGCATGCGATGGAAGCCATCGAGGATGCGGTGCTGGCGGTATATGAAGAGATGCGTGTCGCGGGCAAGCTGGCAGCGGAACCCGACGCTGCGCAGAAAGCGGCTTGAGCTTGACCGTCATTCCGGCGAAGGCCGGAATCCAGTCAAAGGAAAAACCTGCGCAGCAGACAACACCTGATGACTCGCTGCGCGAGGATATTGAGATCAGCTGGATTCCGGCCTTCGCCGGAATGACGGATTAGTGAATATGGTTTTTGCAAAGGAAATACATCATGGCATTTGAAATCATCGAGTACTGCACCAACTGCTATGCCTGCGAACCCTTGTGTCCGAGCAAGGCGATCTATGAGGCTAAGCCGCACTTCCTGATCGATCCGGCCAAATGCACCGAGTGCGCGGGCGATTTTGAAGAGCCGCAGTGCGCGAGCATCTGCCCGATCGAAGGCGCGATCCTCAACGAGGACGGCGAGGAGCTCAACCCGCCCGGTTCGCTCACCGGCATCCCGCTGCAGAAGCTGGCCGCATAACCATCATGACCACCATCGTCTTCTACGAGAAACCCGGCTGCGGCAACAACACCAAGCAAAAGGTGTGGCTGGCCGCGTCGGGTCATACCGTGCTGGCGAAGAACCTGCTCACCGAGAAATGGACAGCGGAAAGATTGCGTGCCTTCTTCGGCGTGATGCCGGTCGCGCAATGGTTCAACCCTGCCGCACCCGCCGTGAAATCCGGCGAGATCGATCCCGCCGCCTACTCCGCCGATGAAGCACTGGCGATGATGGTGGAACAACCACTGCTCATCCGCCGCCCGCTGATGGAAGTGGACGGCGAGCTGCGCGCCGGTTTCGATGCCCAGGCAGTGGATGCCTGGATCGGCCTCAACGACAGTCAGCCCAAGGACGAACCCAGCCCTGTCTGCCACCGCACCGACCCCTGTCCGGCACCGGAAGCGGTCACATGAACGCCTCGCCGAACGCCGTCGAACTTGCACCCGGCACGCACTGGATCGGCGCGCTCGATCCCAGCCTGCGCGAGTTCGACATCATCCTGAAGACGGCGAACGGCACCACCTACAATTCCTACTGCGTGCGCGGCGACAACGGCGTGGCCATCATCGACACGGTGAAAGCTTCGCACGCGGAAGAGTTCTTCGCGCGCCTGGAACAGGCCGCGCGCTACGACGAGATCAGCACCATCGTGCTGAACCATCTGGAACCTGACCACAGCGGCGCACTGCCGGAGCTGATGCGGCGCGCGCCGCAGGCCAAGCTTTACATCTCGGCCAAAGCGCAACTGATGCTGAAGGCGTTGGTGAAGACCGACGATCTGCAGTTCAACATCGTTACCACCGGCGACCGTGTCGAACTGGGTGGACGCACCCTGCATTTCTTCAGCACGCCATTCCTGCACTGGCCCGACACGCAATGCACGCTGGTTGAAGAACAGGGCATCCTGTTCAGCGGCGATGTGTTCGGCTGCCATTTCTGCGATCCGCGTCTGTTCAATGACAAGGTCGGCGATTTCCGTTTCTCGTTCGAGTATTACTACCAGCACATCATGCGACCGTTCCGCGAGCATGTGCTGGAGGCGCTCGAACTGCTGGAGCCGCTGGAACTGAAAACCATCGCCCCCGCGCACGGCCCCATCCTGCGCGATGCGCCGCGCAGTTATCTGCAACGCTACAAACAACTGGCCGCACCGCTGTTGCACAACGAGGTCGGCGCGAACGACAAGTCATTGCTGGTGTTCTACATCTCCTCCTACGGCAACACCGCGCTGATGGCGCAGGCCGTGGCCGAAGGCGCGGAGACGGAAGCCGGTGTGCGCGTCTCGCTGTACGACCTGCAAGCCAGCGGCGGCCTGCCCTTCGTCGATCTGATCGAAGAAGCGGACGGCATCGCCATCGGTTCGCCCACCATCAACGGCGACGCGGTGAAGCCGGTGTGGGATCTGCTGTCATCGCTGGCGGTGATCAAGGTGCGCGACAAGCTGGGCGCCTCGTTCGGCTCCTACGGCTGGAGCGGCGAGGCGATCAACATGATCGAAGACCGCCTGCGCGGACTCAAGCTGCGCGTGCCGGTCAAGGGCGTGCGCGCCAAGCTGATCCCGAACGAGGAAGAGTTGCAGCGCTGCCGCGATCTGGGCAAACAACTTGCACAACATCTGACCGGCAATCTGCAACGCCGCGTCATCTCCATGTCAGAACTACTTTCCCAGGAGCAATCGCATGCCTAAGGCCAACGTCACATTCGAAAAACTCGGCGTCACCATCAGCGTCCCGGCAGGCACGCGCCTGATCGAGATCAGCGAGAAGGTGGGTGCGAGCATCACCTACGGCTGCCGCGAAGGCGAATGCGGCACCTGCATCATGAAGATCGTCTCCGGCATGGAACACATGAGCGAACGCTCGGTGCTGGAAGACAAGGTGCTGCAAGAGAACATGGCCGGCAGCAGCCAGCGCCTCGCCTGTCAGGCGCAGGTGTTGGGCGGCGACATCACAGTTAAAGCATGAGTACGCCCATAAATCGATTTATCGGGCGAATCGCTTTGTCGCGTGCTCGCTCACTCCGCGCCTACCAAGACGGTATGTCTTGTCGTTCGCTGCGCGGCGACGCGCGCTTCATCCCGCTAAATACGATTTCTGGGCGTACTCATTAGAATTTTCCAACCACCACAGTAGGAGTAACAGCAATGCCTAACATCACTTTTTCCAGCCCCCTGCACAAGGACAAGACCGTCTACGCGACAGCGGGCAGCCACACCATGACCGTGCTGAAGCTGGCCAAGGACAATCACATCCCCATCGACTTCGGTTGCGAGAACGGCGAATGCGCGACCTGTCTGGTGAAGGTGACCAACCTCTCCAACAAGGGCCCGATGGCTGGTCCGCTGACCGACCGCGAGATCACCGTGCTGAAGCAGGAAGGCAAGATCACCGCCGCGCAGATCGAAGCGATGAAGGTCAACGACGTGGTCACCAGCGAATGGCGTCTGGCTTGCCAGATGGTGTTGCGCGACGAAGACGTGCTGATCGAATACCCGAGCAAATAGGAGCCGACCATGCAGCCCGCCGTCATGCTCGCAACCAGAACGCCCCCGCAGCCGGAAGGCCTGCATGCGGAGTTGATGACGCACGCGGCCGGGCTGCCCAATGATGAGATATTCGCGCAGATGATCGCCAGCCAGACTGCCGGCATCGGCGCCCTGCCGCCCGGCCTGGGCCTGTGCGAGGAAGACTTCGCCGCACTGCTGTCGCGCCACTTCCCCGGCATGCAGCTGGTGCTGCGCGCCGCCGCTCCCGAGGCAGATGAACGCGCGCTGGAGCGCGACGACGTGCTCGCACTGATCCTCGAACATCGTGCGCTGGCCGACGAATCCGAGCGCTGGATGGCGGAGATCGTCACCGCCGCCTGCATGGCGAACGACCACCTGTGGCAGGATCTCGGCCTGTGGTCGCGCAAGTATCTCAGCCAGTTGATGACGCAGAACTTCCCCACCCTTGCCGCGAAAAACAACAAGGACATGAAGTGGAAGAAGTTCCTCTACAAGCAACTGTGCGAAAGGGAAGATATCCGCGTCTGCCGCGCGCCGAGTTGCGAAGTATGCGCGGACTACGCGAAGTGTTTTGGGCCGGAGGAGTGATGCAAAACGTAGGATGGGTGGAGCGCAGCGATACCCATCGTTTGGCTGATGATGATCGATGGGTATCGCGCTGCTCCACCCATCCTACAACTCATTGGCCGTCATACCGGCACAGGCCGGTATCCAGTCAAAACATGCATCCTGCAAAGCAGGCAAAACCGGTGTTGTCCCGCTGCGCGGGGAGTTTTTTATCATCTGGATTCCGGCCTGCGCCGGATAACCAGCCACTTGCCAGCTTTGCTGGCTTAGTGGATTGGCTAGTAGTTCCATCAATGACGGCGGTTTGAAATGTCTGCTTCTGACCGTGCCATCGCCGCTTACCTCGGCCTCGCCATCGGCGATGCGCTGGGCGCGACGGTGGAGTTCATGACGCCACGCGAGATCAAAGCGAAATACGGCGTACATGACAAACTCATCGGCGGGGGCTGGCTCCATCTCAAACCCGGTCAGGTCACCGACGACACCACCATGTCGCTCGCACTCGGCACCTCCATCCTCAAGGCAGGCAAGGTCGATGCACATGCTGCCGCGCAAGCCTTCGACGACTGGATGCGCGGCAAGCCGGTGGACATCGGCAACACCGTGCGCCGCAACCTGCTGCAATTCCGCAAGACGGGAAACCCCGAAGCCCCCTACTCAGACCACGATGCCGGCAACGGCGCGGCGATGCGCGTGCTGCCGGTCGCACTCGCCACCTTCGGACAGAGCGAAGACGCGGTGCGCGCCGCCTGCCGCGCACAGGCGCACGTCACCCACCATTGCGCACTATCGGATGCTGCCTGTGAATGTCTGGTGCTGATGGTGCAAGACGCACTGCGCGGCGCAAGCAAGAACGACCTGCTACACAAACACGCCCACCCCCTCGCGCAACAACATCCCTCGTTCAAATTCCGCGCCGTCAAACCCGCCGCCAATCCCAGCGGCTACATCGCCGACACTATGCCAGCCGTGTTCCAGAGCTTCTTCGATACCGACGATCTGCACGATTGCCTGGTCGATGTAGTCAATCGCGGCGGCGATGCCGACACCACCGGTGCCATCGCCGGCATGCTGGCGGGGGCGATGTATGGGATGGCAGGCATGCGCAAGGACTGGCTGGACACGCTGGACAAGGTGATAAGCACCAACTGTCGGGAACAGGCTGGCGCACTCCTGCAAATGCCGGTCTAGACGTAGCCTCCTGATACAACATCCCTCCTTCCCGTCCAGGCATCCGATACGGTGACGAACATACGCCGTGCTGCTATCTTGTACGCATGCAAGCTCATATCCCTACTATCTTCCTTGTTATCATTACGATCAGTTTCGCGCTCGCCGCCGCGATCGCCATGGTCAGCCTCGGCCGCAGGCACGGACTGATGCCGTGGGCATTCGGGCTCGCGCTGCACGGCATCGCCTATGTTTTCTTCAGCCTGCGCGGGGAGATCAGCGACTTCCTCAGCATCGTCGTCGCCAGCACCGCCATCTCCACCATGCTCGCTTTGTTTGCGGGCGGGATACGCAATATCAGCGGCCGCAGACCCTACCTGTGGCTGATCTGGGTACCGGTGCCGATCATCGCACTCGGCCTGAGCCTGTTGCTGGACGACTTCATCGCCCGCGTCGTGTTCAGTGCCGTGGTCTACATCTTCCAAGGCGGTCTCATCGGATGGTTCGCTTACCGCAGCGATTTCCAGAGCCGGGGGCGCTATGTGGTGATGGCCAGCACGCTGCTCCTTATCGTGGTCATGCTCATGCGCCTGCTGGGCGCACTGAACGGATCGCTGCCGATCTCCACCATCACCGCTTCCAGCCCGCTGCAGACGCTGACCTTCCTGATGACTATCGTCTCCACGCTGCTGACCGTGATCGGCATGCTGCTGATGACCTGGGAGCGCAACGAGCAACTGATCCGGGAATCCGAGATCCGCATGCGTACCCTGTTCGAAAGTACCAGCGATGCGGTGATGCTGCTCGACGAGCGCGGGTTCTTTGAATGCAACCCGGCCACGCTGAAAATGTTCGGCTGCCCGTCGAAGGAGGTCTTCGTCACCAAGAAACCGGCCGACCTGTCACCGCCGCAACAACCCGACGGCACCGACTCAGACGCCCTGGCCCAGCAGCAGATCGCGAAGGCCATGCGCGAATCGAGCAACCGCTTCGAATGGGTGCACCAGCGCCTGGATGACGGCCGCAGTTTCCCCGCCGAGGTGCTGCTCAACGCCATGGACTTCAACGGGCGGCATGTGCTGCAGGCGGTGGTGCGCGACATAACGGAGCGCAAGCGGCTGCAGGCGGAGCTCGAACGACAGGCCCACCACGACAATCTGACCGGACTGCACAGCCGCGGCCACTTCATGCAACGGGCCGAACTCGAAGTGTCCCGTGCCTTGCGGTATGCCCAGCCGCTGTCCCTGCTGATGATGGATATCGACGACTTCAAGAAGGTCAACGACACGCACGGCCACAAGGCGGGCGACGAAGTATTGAAGAAACTCGCGGAAGTCTGCCGCGCCACCCTGCGCGAGGTCGATGTGCCCGGTCGCATCGGTGGCGAGGAGTTCGCGGTGATATTGCCCGAGACCGGTATCGATGATGCACAAGAGGTCGCCGAAAGATTAAGGGAGAACATCGCCAATGCACAAGTCATGGCACCCCCAAGCCTGATCCAGAACTTCACGATCTCGATCGGCGTCGCCACTCTCGGGCCCGCCAACGGCAACCTCGATGCGCTGCTGGGTTCGGCGGACAAAGCCCTTTATGCGGCAAAAGATGCCGGTAAGAACAGAGTCATACGCAGTACAGCATGATTGGCGCTTGACGTCAGAACGAACGTTCTTTACAGTGCGAAGAACGTTCGTTCTGTGTGAGATTGCCATGATTCGTTTGACCCCCAACACCGCCTTGCGCGGCGCGCACATGCCCCACTCGGCGCTGCTGTCGCTAACCCGCCCCAACCGCACCATGTTCGAGAAGCAACGCGCGCTGTTGCGCAAAGCCGTCCCGGCAGGTTTCCCGTCGCCCGCCGACGACTATGTGGAACGCCGTTTGAGTCTGGACGAGCACCTGATCCAGCACAAGGAATCCACCTTCTTCATGCGCGTGGCTGGCCATTCCATGCGCGAGCTAGGCATCTACGACGGCGACCTGCTGATCATCGACCGCGCGCTGCCCGCCACGCAAGACTGCGTGGTGGTCGCGGTGATCGACGGCGAATTCACCGTGAAGCAACTGCACTACACCCCGCAAGGCAAAGTGCTGCGCGCCGCCCACCCGGACTATCCCGACATCGTCATCAGCGACGAACAGGATTTTTCCATCTGGGGGGTGGTGCAGTGGAATGTGCACAAGGTTTGAACCCTGGTTTCCATTAGAAGGAACCCGTCATTCCGGCGAAGGCCGGAATCCAGATGATTAAACAAGTTCCCACGAAAGTGGGCCAACATCATGGCGTTGTCCGCTTCGCGGGATAGTCTTTTGTGCTGGATACCGGCCTCCGCCGGTATGACGAATCAATCAGCGCTTACTTTGAATCTTCAGAGGTCCCCGGAATGAAGCGCGCCATCGCACTGGTCGACTGCAACAACTTCTACGTCTCCTGCGAACGCCTGTTCCAGCCCAAGCTGGAAGGCAAGCCGGTCGTGGTGCTTTCCAACAACGACGGTTGCGTGGTGTCGCGTTCGCAGGAGGTGAAGGACCTCGGCATGAAGATGGCGGTGCCCTGGTATCAGATGAAGGCGCTCGCCAAGCGGCACGGCATCGTGGCCTTCTCTTCCAACTATGCCTTGTATGCCGACATCTCCAACCGCGTGATGTCGTTGCTGTCGCAGTTCAGCCCGCAGCAGGAGGTGTATTCCATCGACGAGTCTTTCCTGGAGCTGACCGGCATGCCCGGCAGCCACGCCGAGTACGGACAACTCATGCGCCACACCATCCGCCAGTGCGTGGGCATCCCGGTGTGCGTGGGTATCGCGCAGAGCAAGACGCTGGCCAAACTCGCCAACCATGTCGCCAAGAAGCAGCCGCAGCGCAACGGCGTGTGCGACTTCAACAGCATGGATGAATATGAGCTGGATGCGCTGCTCGCCAGCATCGAGGTGGGCGAAGTGTGGGGCGTGGGTCGGCGCACCGCGCCGAAGTTGCAGGAGATCGGTATCCGCAGCGTGCTCGACCTGAAGCGCGCGCCGGCCAAACAGTTGCGCGACCGCTTCAGCGTGGTGTTCGAACGCATCGTGTCGGAGCTGAACGGCGTCGCCTGTCTGGAGCTGGACGAGCTGCCGCACGACAAGCAGCAGATCATCTGTTCGCGCTCGTTCGGCATGCTCACTTCCAGCCTTGACGATCTGGAACAGGCGGCCATCGCCTACACCACGCGCGCCGTGGAGAAACTGCGCCAGCAAAAGTCCCTCGCCGGCGCGCTGCACATCTACGTGCGCACCAACCCGCACCGCGAACAGGACAGGCAATACCAGCAAGGCATCCTCGTGCCGCTGGATGAAGCGGGCGACGACACGCGCGTGTTCTGCAAAGCGGCGCTGCACGGCCTGCGCCAGATCTACCGCAGCGGCTACGCCTACCAGAAGGTGGGCGTGATGCTGGCCGAGATCATCCCCGCCAGCGAACGCCCGCGCACTTTGTTCGACGACGATGCCGCGCGCGAAAGATCACGATCGCTGATGAACACCCTCGACCACATCAACCGCCGGATGGGCAGCGGCACGCTCAGATTGCTGGGAGAAGGAGCGAACCAGACTTGGGCGATGCGCAGGGAGAGCGGTTCGCGGCGCTATACGACGGAGTGGGATGGCTTGCAGGTCTGCAATTGTTAGCCGCAAAAGGCAGCCTCACTTCCCCAGCAAAACCTTCATCCACCCCTGCTGCACCGCACGCTTGCGCTTCTTCTCCAGCACTTTGCGGATGGATGATTTCGCCTGCGCGAAGTCCAGCACGCTGGCTGGGGTGATGGTGTCGCAGCGCAACACGTGGAAGCCGAGTTCGGATTCGATCACGTCGCTGACCTCTCCCGCCTGCAGTGCGAACAGGGCCTGTTCCAGTTCCGGGAAGAGTTTTCCGCGCGGCAGGTCGCCTAGCTTGCCGCCTTCCAGCGCGGTGGGACATTCGGAATGCTTGAGTGCCTGCTCCTCGAAGCGCCCCGGTTCCTTGCGCACACGCTTTGCGATCTCTGTGATGCGCTGGAGCGCCGCCTCGCGCGTGTTCTCCGGGATGGTCTCGTTGATGGTGACCAAGATGTGGCGCGCCAGCCGTGTCTCCTGTCGCCGGAACTGGTCGGGATGGTACTGGTAGTACAACTCGACATCGGTGTCGGTGACATGCTCGGCATGCGTGCCGACCTTTTCCAGGATGGCTTCCACCCTGAGTTCGCGTTCCAGTGCTTCGGCGAACGCCGTTTCGCTCAGACCATTGCTGGCCAGATCGTCCGCGAAGTCGTCCTCGTTCTCGTAGCGGCCGCGAATCTCCTGCAGCGCGGACTTCAGCGTGGCGGGAGGCACCATCGCGTCGCGCGCCTCGGGGGCGGCAAGGATGCGCGCTTCGAGTTCGAACTGTTTCTGCGCCATGCTCTGCACGCGCTCGGTCTCGTCCGCTTCCAGCGCGGCGGGCGCTTTGCCGTACAGTTTCTGCGCGGCTTTCAGCGCGAGGTAGGCGACGCCGCTCTCGATCACTTCAGGCATGATTCGCCTCCTTGCTGTCGTCGTATACATGTACCGCCTCCAGTGCCGACTCGGGCACTTGCAACACATGGTCGTGGAAGATGACCTGGTACTGCACGCCGCCATCCTCGTCGCGCAGCACCTTCAGCACTTCGCCCTCCATGCCCGGCGACGCGCGCACCTCGCCGCGCACGGTGAGCGTGATCTTGCTGCGCACCTTCTCGCGGCTCTCGAATCTGCTGGGCACCCATTCGTCGTCGATGCCGATCAGTTCCTCTTCGCGGAAGCCGACGATCTTGTCCGGGTCGAGGAACTTCACGGTATAGATCAGCTGGTCCTGCAGGAAGGTGCCGACATTCATCACGAAACCTGTCGTGCCGCGACGGATCAGCAGCGTGCCGGTGGGTACGCCCGGATAGGTGCCGTCGTTGCGCACATTGCGCACGATGCGGACTTCGTCGCCGAATTCGAACTTAGGCAGCATCTTTCTTGTTCACAGTGATGGAGGTGAGCGGGACGAACTTCACCTGCGGTTCGTGCATGTGGAAAACCTTGAACACCTTCTCCGTGAGCGCGTCGGATTCGACGAAATCCTGATAGGCTCGGGTCAGCAGACGGGTGTAGACCTCACGCTGCGCGGCCTCGTCTTCCGGCAATGCTTCCTTGCTCAGGTAGTTGTGATAACGCTGCAGGATATGCAGACGGTTCACATGCACCACGGACGGATCGAAGTCGATGCCGAAGTAGTTCAGGAAATCCTCGGCGGATACCAGATCCTCCATGGCTTCTTCCAGTGTCAGATCGTCAGTCATCCCATCTTCCTTTCTTCATGTTCCACGTCAGTCATCACTTCCAGCAAAGCCTTGCCGCCGATGCGGTCGTGGCTGTCCAGTTGCACCAGTTTCTCCAGCATCGCGCGGCCCGTCTCAAGATTGCCCAAGCGCAGATTGATGTAGCCCGCCGCCTTGAGCACCATCAGGTAGAAGCGCACCAGCCCCATCGAGCGCATCACGCCCGCGCCGACGTTCTCCTCGCGCAGAGTGACCCAGGTGTCCGGGAACTCCAGCCGCCGACCGACCACCGCCAGCGCGCTCTCGGCCACCAGCAGCGCATCTTCCAGACGATGCTGGTAGAAGTAGTAGCGGTACAGCGCGACCAGCACCATCAGATGTTGCGGCGCCATCAGGTTGGCGCGCAGCAGATAACCCTCACTCTCCTCGCTGCCGTAAGTGTCCGCCGCCTGCACCAGCAGACGCGCGACGTCCTGCGCCAGCGGCTCGTCGAAATACAGTTCGGTCTGGTCGAAATCCAGCAGGTCCATGATTCACTCCGCATTCGTCATTCCGGCGCAGGCCGGAATCCAGTTGAATAAATAAGCACTGCAACGCAGTACGAAACCTTGGTTTTGTCCGCTACGCGGATTGTTTGCCTTTGCTGGGTTCCGGCCTGCGCCGGAATGACGGCTCAATGTTTTCATGCTCTTTCTTTCATGATTTTGCGCGCCACTTCCGTGCCGCACAGATCATCCGCTTCACAGGTATGGCATTGCCCGTCCACCGGCTCGCCCTGTTTGCGCAACTGTCCTTCCAGCACTTCGATGCGTTCCATCAGGCAGGCGATGGCGCGGCCGACCGGGTCGGGGATGAGGTGATGGTCGAGGTTGATGCCGTAGATGTTGTTCGCATCCGCTTCTTCGGTGCGCAGCACGATGCGGCCGGGGATGCCGACCACGGTGCGGTGTTCGGGCACGTCTTTCACCACCACCGAGTTGGCCCCCACGCGCACGTTCTCGCCCAGCGTGATCGCGCCCAGTATCTTCGCGCCCGCGCCCACCACCACGCCGTCGGCCAGGGTCGGGTGGCGCTTGCCCTTGTTCCATGTGGTGCCGCCCAGGGTCACACCGTGATACAGCGTCACGTCGTTGCCGATCTCGGCGGTCTCGCCGATCACCACACCCGCGCCGTGATCGATGAAGAAACGGCGGCCGATGGTGGCACCGGGATGGATGTCGATATTGGTGAGCAGGCGCGCGAACCAGCCGAGCAAGCGCGCCGGATAGCGCAGCTTCATGGTCCACAGCTTGTGCGCGATGCGCTGCAGCAGGATGGCGTGCACGCCGGGATAAGTGGTCAGCACTTCGAAGCGCGAACGCGCGGCGGGGTCACGCTGGAACACACAGCGCACATCCTCGCGCAGCAACTGTAGCAGCGAAGGCTTCTCGGGCTTTGCCAACTCGTCTGGAGCGGTCATCACGTCTTCCATGTTGCCCTCCTAGTGCGCCAGTACGCCGGGCTCGCTGCGCCCGCCGTGATGCTGGCCGATGAACTTCTGGTAGATGAACAGCAGCTCCTGATCGGCTGGCGAACGCTTGGCGCGCTCCGCGAAACTGCGGATGTCCGGCAGCAGCGCGCGCGCTTCGGCCTGGCTCAGATTCAGTCCCATGCTGGCGTAGGCGGCGATGATGCCGTGCGCACCAGAGTGCTTGCCCACCACCAGCTTGTGCTGGCGGCCGACTTCGACCGGGTCGTAGCCCTGATAGGTGTCCGGATCCTTCAGCAGGCCATCGACATGGATGCCCGCTTCGTGCGTGAACACGCCCTCGCCCACCACGCTCTTCTGCCAGGGCACGGGACGGCCGGAGGCGGCTGCGACCAGTTGCGACAGTTCGGTGAAATGCGCCAGGTCTATGCCGGTTTCCATCGCGTACAGTTTCTTCAACCCTAGCGCGACTTCTTCCAGCGGCGCATTGCCCGCCCGTTCGCCCAGACCGTTCACCGTGGTGTTGATATGCGTCGCGCCGGCCAGCGCGGCGGCCAGGCTGTTGGCGGTGGCCAGTCCCAGATCATCATGGGCATGCATCTCGATCTCGATGTCGCATGCGGCACGCAAGGAAGCGATCACCTTGTGCACGCCGAACGGCTCCATCACGCCCAGCGTGTCGGCGAAGCGAATACGCTGTGCACCGGATACCTGCGCGATCTCGGCTACTTTCAGCAGGAACTCTGGATCGGCGCGCGAGGCATCCTCGCAACCGACGATCACTCCGCAGCTCTGCTCGCGCGCGAACGACACCATATCCATGATGGTCTCCAGCACCCAGCTGCGATCGCGATTCAGTTTCTTCCTGATGTGGATGTCTGACACCGGGATGGACAGGTCCAGCATGTGCACATCCACCAGTTCGGCGGCAAGGATGTCTTCCTTGCGCATGCGGCACCAGGCGACCAGCTTGGCGTTCAATCCCAGCGATGCCACGGCGTTGATCGCGTCGCGCTCTTCCTCACCCATGGCCGGGATGCCGACTTCCAGCTCCGGCACGCCGAGCGCATCGAGCTTGCGCGCGATGCCCAGCTTCTCTTCCAGCGTGAACGCCACCCCGGCGGTCTGTTCGCCGTCGCGCAAGGTGGTGTCGTCGATGGTGATGAAGCGGGACATGGTCAACCTTTCAATCCACGATCAACAGGATGGCGCAACTCATCCACATGGCGAACAGCGCGACACCGACCTGTGTCGTCTCGTGTGTCTGCTTGATGGCGCGACTCAGGGTCTTCATGCGTAGACAGGCGCGAACGCCTCCTCCTTCGGGCCGTCGCCTTCCCAGTACGGCGACAGCTTGCGCAGTTGCGCGATGATCTCGGGTACGACCGCGATCACGCGGTCCACTTCCGCTTCGGTGCTGTAGCGCGACAGCGAGAAACGCACGGTACCGTGCGCGGCGGTGTAGGGGATGCCCATCGCGCGCATCACGTGCGAGGGTTCCAGCGAGCCGGAGGTGCAGGCGGAGCCGGAGCTGGCTGCGATGCCGAACTTGTTCAGCAGCAGCAGGATGGCCTCGCCTTCGATGAACTCGAACGCGATATTGCAGGTGTTGGGCAGGCGGTTATCGGGATCGCCGGTCACAAAAGAGCGCGGCACCTTGGCGAGGATGCCGGCTTCAAGTTTGTCGCGCAGGCGCTTCACTTCGGTGTTCTCGAATGCCATCGCTTCCATGGCCATCTCGGCAGCCTTGCCCAGACCGACGATGGAGGTGGTGTTCTCGGTACCGGCACGACGACCGCGCTCCTGATGACCGCCACGCAGCAGCGGACGGAAACGCACGCCGCGCTTCAGGTACAGCACGCCGACGCCTTTCGGTGCATGCAGTTTGTGACCGGACACGGACAGCATGTCGATCTTGGTGTCTTTCAGGTTCAGCGGCACCTTGCCGACCGCCTGCACGGCATCGGTGTGGAACATAGCACCCGCCGCGTTCGCCAGCTCGGCCATCTCCACCACCGGGAAGAACGTGCCAGTCTCGTTGTTCGCCCACATCACCGACACCACGGCGGTCTGGTCGCTGAGCAGTTTCTTGTACTCCTCCAGATCGAGGCGTCCCTTATTGTCCACCGGAAGGTAATGCACCTTGTAACCATCCTTCTCCAGCCAGGCGCACAGCGTGAGCACCGCCGGATGTTCGACGGTGGTGGTGATGATCTCCTTGCGCTCCGGTTGCGCCTTCAGCGCGGACAGGATGGCGGTGGAATCCGACTCGGTACCGCAGGAAGTGAAGATGATCTCGGAGTCGTGTTCCGCACCGAGCAACTCCTGCACCTGCATGCGCGCCTTCTTGATCGCCAGCCCCACCTTGTTGCCGAAGCTGTGCATGGACGATGGATTGCCGAACTGCTCGGTGAAGTACGGCAGCATGGCCTCCACCACCTTCTCGTCCACGCGGGTGGTGGCGTTGTTGTCGAAATAGATGCCTTCCATGTTCATCTCCTTAGGGGTTGCATGAGGCGCGGCTCAATGCCCCTGCCTTGGTCGGCACGATCTTGATGAACTCTTTCAGCTCTTCCATCAGCTTCTGCTGGATGCCCTGCAGCGTGAGCGCTTCCATCTGGCAGCCGGCGCAGGCGCCGGTCATGCTGACGTAGATGGTCTTGCCGTCCACATCCAGCAACTCGATGTCGCCGCCGTCGCGCCGCAGTTGCGGGCGCACGGATTCCAGCACCGCTTCGATCTTCTTGATGCGTTGCAGATTGGTCATGCCGGCAGGCTTGGCCTCTTCCTTGGCCGGTGTGCCGGGCTTGAAGCTGTCGCCACGCTCGGCCATCACCTTCACCAGGATCTCTTCGATCCCTTCGTGACAGGAGGAGCAGCCGCCGCCCGCCTTTGTGTAGTTGGTCACGTCCTGCACGGAAGAGAGGTTGTTGGCACGGATGGTGTCTTCGATCATCACCGCGTCGATGGCGAAGCATTTGCAGATCAGCGCGCCTTCCTCGTGGTCGTCGCTCCACACCTCGCCGCGATAGTTGGCGACCGCAGCTTGCAGTGCTTCGCGCCCCATCACCGAACAGTGCATCTTCTCCGGCGGCAAACCGTCGAGGTAATCGGCGATGTCCTGGTTGCTCACCTTCAATGCTTCGTCCAGCGTCTTGCCCTTGATCATCTCGGTCAGCGCCGAAGAAGACGCGATGGCCGAGCCGCAGCCGAAGGTCTGGAAATGCGCGTCGAGGATGATGTCGGTCTCCGGCTCAACCTTGAGCATCAGGCGCAGCGCGTCGCCGCAGGAGATCGAGCCGACGTCGCCCACGCCGTTGGCGCCTTCCAGCACACCGGCGTTGCGCGGTTGGAAGAAGTGTTCTTTGACTTTTTCAGAGTAGTCCCACATGGCGATGCTCCTTAAGCGTTGAAGGAAGAGCCGCACGCACAGGTCGAGCTGGCGTTCGGGTTCTCGAATTTGAAACCGCTGCCGGTCAGGCTTTCCACGTAGTCCACCGTCACGCCTTCCAGCAAGGGGGCGGACAAGGGATCGACCAGCAGGGTGACCGCGCCGACTTCGACGACCACGTCGTCTTCGTTCCTGGCTTCTTCCAGCGACATGCCGTACTGGAAGCCGGAACAGCCGCCGCCGGAGATGGCGATGCGCAGGCCGGCGACCGGCTCGGCGGCGCCCTTGATGAAACGCTCCACGGCAGTGGCGGCGGTCGGGGTGAGAGTGATCATGTTCGGCTCCTTGATTGGTTGGGTACGACCTATCAAGTGCAAGCTGTGTGCCAGCCCGTGCCGGAAATGCAATCTACTGTTTTATATGGAAGTTATTTTGCGGGTACGCTCTACCCCGCTGTGTGCAACAAGACGGAGTGGCGAGCTTGTAGGTTTTGCGACAAGGCCCGCACGGACATAGGCTGTCGTGCGGGGATCGTTGTCTTGTTTGGGGATGATGATAGGTTTTGGAGAAAGACCGACCAACTTGAATTGGTCGGAGCGAGAGGATTCGAACCTCCGACCCCTGCGTCCCGAACGCAGTGCTCTACCAGGCTGAGCCACGCTCCGAAGTGCTGCTGAAACTGCTTAGAACTGTCGCGTTGCCGCGAAGTGTGCCAATTCTAACAGAGCGCGTTTGAATTGAGTATCCGCCAATGCAGAAATCGCCGCACATCCCGCCTCGGCTTCCCGCAACGCCTGCTGGCGCGTGAAATCCAGCGCGCCGGTCGCCTCGATGATGGCCTGCACTTCCGGCAGACGCGCCACGTCGCCTTCCTCGATGGCGGCCCGCACCAAGGCGGCCTGTTCCGGTGTGCCGTGCTGCATGGCGTGGATCAGCGGCAGCGTCGGTTTGCCCTCGGCCAGGTCGTCGCCCAGATGTTTGCCGGTCTGCGCCTCGTCGGCGGAATAGTCCAGCACGTCGTCGATCAATTGGAAGGCCGTGCCCAGATGCATGCCGTATTTCGCGGCGGCGGCTTCCTCTTCCGCCGAGACTTTGCCGAGGATGGCCCCCAGACGCATCGCCGCCTCGAACAGCTTGGCCGTCTTGCAATGGATGACGCGCATGTAGTTGGCCACATCCACATCGGCATCGTGGCAATTGAGCAGTTGCAGCACCTCGCCCTCGGCGATGACGTTGGTCGCATCGGCCAGCACTTCCATCACGCGCATCTCGCCGGTCTCTACCATCATCTGGAACGCGCGCGAATAGAGGAAGTCGCCCACCAGCACGCTGGCCGCGTTGCCGAACAGTGCATTGGCGGTCTCCCGGCCACGGCGCAACTCGGACTCGTCCACCACGTCGTCATGCAACAAGGTCGCGGTATGGATGAACTCCACCACGGCGGCGAGGTTGTGATGCTGCGACCCCTGATAGCCGAATGCCTGTGCCGACATCAGCACCAGCGCAGGGCGCAAGCGCTTGCCGCCGCTGTTGACGATGTATTCGCCGACCTGGTTGACCAGCACCACTTCGGAATGCAGGCGCGCGCGGATCACCGCATCCACTGCGGCCATATCCGGCGCAAGCAACTCTTTCAGACTATCCAAGGATCTCCCCTATCGGAACCGGCGCGTAACGCGCTCTCTAAGTTTGGGCGCGCATTCTCTCATAAATGGGCCTTTTGGCACCGCATCAGGTACAGGCCGATGCCTACCCCCAGCGCACTCAGCGCCACCACATACCAGGCCGGCACCTGCGCGCCCAGCACCGGCAGCAACAGGCTGACCAGCACCGGCGTCATGCCGCCGAACACGGCGTAGGCCACGTTGTAGGAGAAGGACAGGCCGGAGAAGCGCACGGCGGGCGGGAACTGCATGACGGCGGCGCTGGGCACTACGCCGATCACGCCGACGAAGAAACCGTTCAGGGCGTACAACATATATAAGTGTTCCGTGCCGCTCGCCAGTTGCTGGTAGAGCAACCATGAGGTCGCGCCCAATGCCACGCAGCCGTAGGCGAGTACGCGCCCCGCGCCGTAGCGGTCGGCCAGTGCACCGAACACGATGCAACCTATGGTCAGCGCCAAGGTGGCGAAGCTGTTGGCGGTGAGCGCGGTGGCGCCGGGGATGGCGAACAGCTTCTGCATCAAGGTCGGCGTCATCAATATCATCACCACCACGGCGGCGGAGAGCAGCCAGGTCATGAGCATGGTGAGCACCACAGCCGGGCGGTGCGCGCGCACCACTTTCTTGAGCGGCAACTCGTCGGCCAGTTGCTGGCGCGCCTGCATCTCCTTGAACACCGGCGTCTCGTGCAGATACTGGCGCAGCCACACGGCGAACAGGCCGAACACGCCGCCCAGGATGAACGGCACGCGCCAGCCTTCGGCCAGCAGCGCAGCGGGATCGTAGGCATGGTTGACGGCCGTCGCCACCAGCGAACCGAGCAGGATGCCGCCGGTCAGGCCGGCGGTGAGCGTGCCGCAGGCGAATCCGACATGCCGTGGCGGCACGTGTTCGGCCACGAACACCCAGGCACCCGGCACCTCGCCGCCGATGGCCGCGCCCTGCAGCACGCGCAAGGCCAGCAGCAGCAAGGGGGCGGCGATGCCCCAAGCGGCATAGGTGGGCAGCAGACCGATGAGCAGCGTGGGCACGGCCATCAGCAGGATGCTGAGCATGAACATGCGCTTGCGGCCGAACAGGTCGCCGAAGTGCGCCATGATGATGCCGCCCAGCGGGCGCGCCAGATAACCGGCGGCGAAGATGCCGAAGGTCTGCACCTGGCGCAGCCAGTCGGGCATGTCGGGCGGGAAGAACAGTTGCGAGATGGCCGCCGCGAAGAACACGAAGATGACGAAGTCGTAGAACTCCAGCGCGCCGCCCAGTGCGGCCAGCGTCAGCGTGCGGTAATCATTGCGCGTCAGGCTGGACACGTTTCCTCCGCAAGACATATTGCAGGTTCACCTTGATGGTCACCCACACGGCATAGATCGCCAGCGGCGCGTCGATCAGGTAATCCCACAGGTTGGTCGATTCGAGCAGGTTGAAACTCCAGCCGCTCGCGGCCAGCGCGAACACCAGCGGCAACAGGTAGAAGCCGCGCCGCATCAGCCACAGCGCAAGCAGAGCCAGCATCAACAGCAGGCCGACGCCGCCATAGCCGGAGCGGTACGGATCGAGCGATCCCAGTCCCAGCGCGAACGGATACAGCAGCAACGCCAGCACGGCGAGGAAGCCAAGCAGCGCGCTGCGCTCGCGCGCATCCCACGGCGGCGTCACCTTGAACAGTCGCGCGTACACCGCAAAAGACAACAGCAGCATGCTGGTGATGCTCAGATCACCCACCATGCCGCGCAGCCAGATCGCCAGCGACCAGCCCGCGATCGGGAACATCACTGCCACATAGCCCAGCCCCGCCAGCAATGCACGGCGCTTGCCGTCGAGACGCTGCGCATACGGCAGACGCAACACCAACAGCAGCCACACCAGCGCCAGTCCGCTCAATCCCATCCAGTCGGTGAACAGCATCACTGGCCTCCTTTCGCAGCCAGCCGGTTCTTCAACCAGAGGGCATCGATACGCACATGTTTGATGAAGGTGCGGTTCCAGGTGTAGGCGAGATGGATGTCGCCGTTATGCGTCTGGATCATGTAGGGATAGGAGAACTCGAAATGGCAGTTCCCGCCACCCACCACCTTTGGACGCGCCGACTCGACATAGGGTGCCAGCGTTTGCGCATCCGCCTTGAGCAACAGAGGATCGCTGCTGCGCAGCAGTTTCTCCGTGACATCCAGGCAGACACCCTCGGACATCTCCATATCGCGCAGCACGTTCATCTCCTCCAGGCGGTGCAGCTCATGCCAGCTTGCGCCGCCGTCCTCCGACAGTTGCAGGCTCAACGATTCGCGGCCGTGCTGCTGGTCGTTCAAAACCGCCAGCAAGCGGCCGTCCTCCAGCGCCAGCGCGGTCAGCGCGGCATCGGGGTTGCGCATGGAATTCTTGTGCGGTGCCGCCCAATGGCGTCCGCCGTCGTCGGTCGTCATCACCACCACGCGCTTGTCCGCGTCCTTGCCGGAATAACGGTTGAGCACCAGCGCATCTTTCTCGCTGCGCACCAGCACCACCGGCTGCAAAGTACCTTGCCCGCCCGCTGCCAGACGCTGCTTGTCGATCACCTTGCCAGAATGGTCGAGGCGCAGGATCTCTGAGAACTTGCTGATGAACTCGTGGTACACCGGCAGGCCCATGGTGCCGTCGGCATAGAAGAACGGCGCACCCTTGACCAGCGTGCTGATGTTGATGAACGGCGAAGTGACCAGACGGCGCGGCGCACTCCAGCTCTCGCCTTCATCGTTCGAGGTCATCAGCGTGATGGAGCTGCCGGCCCAGCCGCCCAGCGACACCGTCACATAGAACAGCCACAGCTCGCCGTTGGCCGCGCGTACCGCCACCGGATTGCCGACCTTGGCGATGTAGCGGTGCAGACCGAGCTGCGTGCTCTTGCGCCCCGCCACTTCATGCTCGCGCCACCAGGTGTTCGCGGTCGGGTCGTAGATGGCGCTGTTGATGGTGACATCCGCCGCACCTTCGCGGCTGCCGGTGAACCAGAACGCGCGCAGACGGCCGTCCTTCAGTTCCACCAGCGAAGCGGCGTGGGTCGAGGTTAGCTGGCGGCTGGACACCAGATGCGCTTCCAGCTTGCCCATCACCACGCGCGGCTCGGGCGGTTCGGCACGGCGCCCGCGACGCTTCTTCGCCACCGGCGCGGGTGCAGGTTCGGCATCCAGCACCACCGGCTCCGGCAGGCGGAAATCGAAACCCAGTTGCCAGCTCGCGGCCTTGGACAAGGCCAGTGTGAACGCCGCCAGCACGAACGCCAACAGAGCGAGGCGCTTATATTTCCCCATCAACGACACCCTTCCTCATTCTGCGCTCCCTCTCCGTTGCCCGCCGGGGCACGCAGCAGCCATTCGCGCACGAACAGTTGCTGCATCACGTCGCCGCCCAGCATGGCTTTGATCTCCGCATCGTTATGCCGGCCGCGTATCTCCAGACGGGAACCGATCACTTCACATTCATCACAGGGCTTGTCCTGCAAAGGAAACTGCACCGCGAATAGCGCGTAGTGCGCTTTCAGTTCATCCACCGGCACCGGCGGCTGCGCATGGTAACCGTGAATGCGCGCTGCGGGCAGCAGGAATCGATAGTCTTCCCAACTGGCGCGGAAATCGCATGGCACCCACACATCATGGTCCTGCGTCGCCTGCTGTGCGGCCGCATCGTAACGGCCCGCCGCGCCGTCGAAGGGACGCAGGAACATGGCGAGCACGAGCAAGGTCAGCAAGGCCACGACTGAGGTCAGGCCGCGCGTCCAGCGTTTCGCATAGATCGCCAGGGCGACAAGCACAGCAGTGAAGATCAGTACTGCCCAGAACAGCCTGTCGTACAAACCGCCCATCTGCGCTTCCAGGTTGTACGCGAGCCAGCCGAACAAGGCGAGCACCGCGACCGAGGCCAGCAGGCTGGCAAAGAACGCGGCGCGCGGGATGCGTTGCCAGTTCAACGCAAGCAGCAAAGCCACGCCCGGCATGGCATCGAGCAGGTAGCGCGCCGAACGCTGGCTGGGGATGGCGAAGATCACGAACAGGGCTATCATCCACATCCACAACAGGCGCTCTTCGTCGCTCATGCGATAGCGTCGTTGCCAGGCGATGACGAACAATGCCATCACCGGAAAGGCGAGCAGGCCGGCGTTGAGCGGATAGCCGAGCAGCAGCACCCAAACGCTGCTGCCGCCCCACAGCAGTTTCGCCCAGTAGCTGCCGCCGTGCGGGTCGAACTTTCCGGCGTTCTCGCCCAGCACGAACTCCTGCCACACCGCCTGCGGATCGGGATCGAGCGCGAACCACAGCGCGAACAGCCCCAGCGCTACCACGCCGACGATCACCAGCTTCATCACATCGTGCAACAGGAAGGGGCGCAGGCGATAGCTGCGCTGGCTCAGATACCACCAGCTCAGCGCGATGCCGACCGGCGCGAGCAGCGCGAACGATTTATACAGCAGGCCGATGCCGGTAAAGACACCGAGCAACAGCGGAACGGCGATGCGCGAATCGAAAGCGCGCTCGCGCCAGTACAGCAGAGTGAAGAACGGCAGGAACAGCCAGAACGTCTCGGCCGGATTGACCAGATAGGGACGCCCGAAACGGTAGGTGCTGAAGAAGGCGAGGAAGGCCAGCGCCGCCGTCGCGCCCACCACGCACTCGCCGCCCAGCTTGCGCCCGAGCAGGAACACCAGCCAGGCGGTGAGCAATGTGTAGAGCACGCTGGGATAGCGGAGATGCCAGCGGTCCCATTCCGTCGCCCATTCAGTAGAGAGGATGCCCTGCCAGAACAGCAGCGGCGGTTTGGTGTTGCGCATGTTGTCCAGATTCGACTGCAATGGCAGCCAGTCGCCGCTTTGCGCGGTCAAATGCGTGATATGTGCATACACGTTCTCGTCGCCGTTGCGCGGAATGTGCAGACCATCAAGCGCGTAGAAGTAGACGAACACGGCCAGTGCCACAGCCGCCAGGTATTGCAGCGGACGCGATTCGGCAAGATGTCTCATCGGGTCGCGCAACATGTCAGTCGTGGCGTTGTCGTGCAGCCGCCGCCTTGAGCTTTAAGCGGCCGAATGTCCAGATGTCGTTGAGCAGGAAGTTGATCACGCTGGTGACACCGATGGCGATGAAGTTGGCGATCAGGTAATAGACGTGCGGTGCCAGCAGGTTGGTGAACATGAACTGCAGGGCGATGCTCACGCCGCAGGCCAGCGTGTATTGGCCGAACTGCACGATCCACGGGCGGTGCTGATATTGCACGCGATCACGCCAGGTCCACAGCCTGTTCCAGAAGAAATTGTTCAGTGTCGCCAGGAAGATCGCCACGGATAGCGAGACATTGAGCAGCACCCAGTCGACCTGCCCCGCCACGCTCTGCACATGGAAGACATGCTCTTGCATGACATACAGCGCCCCCTGGTTGACCACGATACCGGACACGCCGACGGTGCCGAACTTGAGGAAGCGCAGGGAGAAGATGCGCCGCAGCAGCGAAGCGGTGCGCATGCGGAGCTTGAACGGCGTCATGCGACCGGTTGCTCCTGCAGCAGTTCGCGAGCGCGCGCCAATACTTGAGCAGGGGTGATGCGTTTCAGACACTGGTTGTCCCCGTCGCAGGGCGAGTTGCGGTGGTTATACGCCGTCAGGCAGGGCGAGCAAGACAGGCCGGTAAACAAGCAATGGATGTTGGGCGCCAGCGGGCTGTACAGCGCGGGCGTCTCGGGGCCGAAGAACACCAGCGTCGGCAGCGAAGTGAGCGCGGCGAACTGGCCGGGACCGCCGTCGTTGGTCACCAGCAGCACTGCGCGCTGGAACACTGCCAGCAGATGGCGCACGTTGCGCGTGTAGCCGGTGAGGTCTATGCAATGCTCGTGTTTGCAATGCGCGACGATGCGCTTGGCCAGCGGCTTGGCATCGGGCAGACCGATCAGGCCGACCACATAACCATCGCCCAGCAAAGCATCGCAAAGTTGCTCGTAATACTCAGGCGGCCAGGCACGGATGGGCAGGATGCCGCCGTCGGGATAGACCAGCACCAGCTTCCGGCCGCCCAGCACGGGGAAATCCCGCTCCAGTTGCGCGATCTCGCGCGCCACTTCGCCGTCCTCGAACTTCAGCAGCGGCGGTGCGCCGACCGCTTCCGGCACGCGCTTGGCGATAGGACGGCCCTTCGACTCTATGGCCTCGACCATGGTCAGGAACTGCTGCGACAGATGCTGATAGGGGTTGTACATCACCTTGCGGTTCATGAAGGAACCGCGGTACAGGCCTTCCTGGGTGTGCGGTTCGAACCCCACGCGCACCCTGGCGCCGGACAGGTAGGAGAAGATGCTGCTGATGCGCGTGAACAGCTCGCAGTCGATCACCACGTCGAGATCCAGCGCACGCATCCTGCGGATGGCTTGCAGGCTGTCGCCGGCGAATTCGCCCAGCGCCTTGTCGTTGAGGGTGATGACGTTCTCCTTCGGCATCACGCCCTGCAGGTCGAGCACCTCACGGTTCTTGCGGAACATCAGCATATACAACTCGGCATCCGGATAGCGGCGCTTGAGTTCGGCGAACATGGGCTGCGCCAGCACCAGGCTGCCCATCTCGGACAGCAGCACGATGAGGATGCGCTTGGGCTGGGATACCGTGGCAGGTGCGACGAACGCCGACTTCAGCCGCTCATAGAGCGACAGGGCTGCGCAAATGGGTACTCCGGCCAGCCGGTCGACGGCTCTCTGGAAATCGATGTTCAATGGATGGTCCCATGCTTGGAAAAAACCGAATGCGGCATGACCGGCATTCGGTGCCGTGGAATTATCGGCTAAAGCGCCAACCTGGACAAGCTGGCAGGCTGTTCGCGCTTCCCCTCTTGGTGTAAATTGCCGCGCATGGACGCAGCCACCACATCCCCGCAGACCACCCAGCCGCCCGCCTTCCTTGGCAACTACCGCATCCTGCGCATGATCGGCCACGGCGCGACCAGCGATGTGTTCCTCGGGTTCGACCCGTTCAACAAGCGCGAAGTCGCGATCAAGGTCATCAAACAATCCTTCCTCGAAGACACGCGCAACGGACGCCAGAACCGCAAGCATCTGCAGAACGAGGCCGCACTGGCCGGCACGCTGAACCACCCGCACATCGTCGATATCTATGAGGCGGTGATCGCCGACGACATCAGTTATATCGCGATGGAGTTCGTACCCGGCGGCACGCTGGAACAGCATATCCGCTCCGACAACCTTCTGCCGCTGGATGCGGTCGTGGAGCGCATGTACGAATGCTGCCGCGCGCTCAACTATGCGCAATACAACGGCGTCATCCACCGCGACATCAAGCCGGCCAACCTGCTGCTGACCGCGGACGGGCACGTCAAGATCTCCGACCTCGGCGCGGCAGTGCGCATGGACATCGAACAGACACAGAGCAACGTCGGCTCGCCCAACTACATGTCGCCGGAACAGGTGCGCGGCGAATCGCTGTCGCACCTGACCGATATCTATTCGCTGGGCGTGGTGATGTACCGACTGCTCACCGGTCATTCTCCCTACAGCCCGAAGAATCTGGCGCACCTGTACCAGCAGATCATGAACGAGATGCCGCCAATGCCGACCTCCCTGCGCAAGGACCTGCCGCCGCAGCTGGAACGCATCGTGATGCGCGCGCTGCAGAAGAAGCCTGAGGACCGCTATGCCAGCTGGCGCGAGTTCGGCGACGAGTTGGCTGCACTCGGCCATTTCGAGAAAAGCGACCTCGAGGTGGCCGAGAACGAAAAGTTCAAGATCCTGCGCAAGATGAAGTTCTTCAGTGACTTCAGCGATCTGGAACTGTGGGAGGTGCTGCGCATCGCCGAGTGGCACAAGCAGCCGGAGAAGACAGTGCTGATGCGCGAGAACGAGATGAGCGACGCCATCTATTTCATCATCGACGGCAGTGTCAGCGTCACGCGCGGCTCGCGCCTGCTGATCGCCCTGCGCGGTGGCGACTGCTGCGGCGAGATGGCCTACATCCGCGGCAAACAGCTGCCGCGCTCGGCTACGGTCACCGCCAACACCGAGATCTCGGTGATGAAGCTCGACCCGCAACAGATCGCGCAACTTTCCGACAGTTGCCAGGGGCATTTCAATCAGGCCTTCCTTTACGTGCTGGCCGAACGCCTGCGCTTGGCGGATGAACGCATCTCGCGTCTGGTCAGTTAGAATCGCGTCCTTTTTAAGGAGGAACATGTCATGGCACAAAAGACCATCATACAAACGCCCGACGCACCTGCCGCCATCGGCACCTACTCGCAAGCGGTGCGCGTCAACGACACCGTGTATCTGTCGGGCCAGATCGGGTTAGACCCGATCAGCATGCAGATGGTGGACGGCATCGAAGAGCAGATCCACCGTGTGTTCCAGAACCTGCGTGCGGTCGCCAATGCCGCCGGCGGCAGCCTGGACGACGTGGTCAAGCTCAATATCTTCCTCACTGACCTGATCCACTTCGCCAAGGTCAACGAGATCATGGCGAGCTACTTCCGCCAGCCCTACCCGGCACGCGCTGCCGTCGGCGTCGCCACCCTGCCGCGAGGCGCGCTGGTGGAAGCGGACGGGGTGCTCGTACTGCAGGATTGAGCCAGCCGCTGAAAATCGCGCCGGCCACGCTGGCCAAACTGGCCAAGCTCGGCATCCATCACCGTACCGACCTGCTGCTGCATCTGCCGCTGCGCTACGAGGACGAGACGCATATCACGCCCATCGGCGAAGCGCTACCGGGGGAGACGGTGCAGGTGCAGGGCGAGGTCACGCATTGCGAAGTGATGTTCCGCCCGCGCCGCACGCTGGTGTGCCGCATCCAGCAGGGCAGCGACGAACTCACGCTGCGCTTCCTGAATTTCTACCCCAGCCAGCAGAAACAACTCGCGGTCGGCAAGACCATCCGCGCCATCGGCGAGGTGCGCGGCGGATTCTTCGGGCTGGAGATGGTGCACCCGAAATGCAAGGCCGTGGACGAAGACACGCCGCTGCCACAAAGCCTGTCGCCGGTATACCCGACCACCGCAGGGCTGTCGCAGACCGTATTGCGCAAGCTGATCGCCAACGCACTGGAAAGCATCCCGCTCAGCGACACGCTGCCCGCTGCATTGATCGAGCGCCTGGCACTCGCCGACTTCGCCGACAGCCTGCGCCTGCTGCATAGCCCCACGCCAGACATCTCCGCCGCCACGCTGGAGAAGCGCAGCCACCGCGCATGGCGACGCATCAAGTTCGACGAGTTGCTGGCGCAGCAACTGTCGATGCGCGTACATCACCGCGAACGCAGCAAACGCGCCGCCCCCGCCCTGCCCGCACACGACAAGCTCACGCATGTCCTGCTCGACAAGCTGCCGTTCCGGCTCACCGGCGCGCAACAGAAAGTGTGGCGCGAGATCGTGCACGACCTGTCGCAATCGCACCCCATGCAGCGCCTGTTGCTGGGTGACGTGGGCAGTGGCAAGACCATCGTCGCCGCACTGGCCGCCCTGCAGGCGATAGAGAACGGCTATCAGATCGCGTTCATGGCGCCGACCGAGATATTGGCCGAGCAGCATTATCTGAAGCTGCACGAATGGCTGACGCCGCTAGGCATTGCACCGGTGTGGCTGTCCGGCAGCCTGAAGAAGAAGGCCAAGACCGAGGCCGCCGCGCGCATCGCATCGGGTGATACCCTGCTCGCCATCGGCACGCACGCGCTGTTCCAGAAGGATGTCGAGTTCCACAAACTCGGACTCGCCATCATCGACGAGCAGCACAAGTTCGGCGTGCAGCAACGGCTGGCGTTGCGCAACAAGGGCAAGGAACCGCACCAGTTGATGATGAGCGCCACGCCCATCCCGCGCACACTGGCCATGAGCTATTACGCCGACCTCGACGTGTCGGTGATCGACGAACTGCCGCCGGGGCGCACACCCATCGTCACCAAACTGGTGAGCGATGCACGACGCGAAGAAGTGTTCGAGCGCGTGCGTACCGCCTGCCTTTCGGGGCGACAAGCGTACTGGGTATGCCCCTTGATCGACGAGAGTGAGGCGCTGCAATTGCAGACCGCACTGGAAACGCACGCCACACTGACCGAGACATTCCCCGAGCTGCGCATCGGACTCGCCCACGGCAAGTTGAACAGCGAGGAGAAAGCCGCCACCATGGCCGCCTTCAAATCAGGCGAACTGCAACTGCTGGTCGCCACCACGGTGATCGAGGTCGGCGTGGACGTGCCCAATGCCAGCCTGATGGTGATCGACCACGCCGAGCGCATGGGGCTGGCGCAACTGCACCAGTTGCGCGGCCGTGTGGGACGCGGCGCGGCGGAGAGCATGTGCGTGCTGCTGTTCCAGCAGCCGCTGTCGGAGCTCGCGCGCGAACGCCTGCGCGTCATCTACGAGAACACGGACGGCTTCATCATCGCGCAGCAGGACTTACAATTGCGCGGCCCCGGCGAACTGCTGGGCGCGCGCCAGAGCGGCGTGGCGATGCTGCGCTTCGCCGACATCAGTGAAGACGAAGAGCTGCTGGATATGGCGCGCGAGATCGCTGAAGAACTGCTGCGCGACCACCCGGACGCGGCATGCGCGCATTTACAAAGATGGATGGCGAACAAGCATGACTTCCTGCAAGTCTGATCCCTACTGGAACGGCAGCGCGCTGGGTTGCGGCACAGCCATGCGCCCGTGGCTGAACGACCACGGCTCGCTCACTGCGCGCATCCAGCAGCGTTGCGCTCAGTTCGCGGTGCGCCCGGTGCGCAGCGGCCTCGCGCGCATCGCCTGCGATGAAGCAGCCGTGCTGGGTATCGCACCGCATCGACTCGCGTATTCGCGCGAGGTGTTCCTGCATGCCGACGGTCAGCCAGTGGTGTTCGCGCACAGCGCCTGCCATGCCGACGACCTGCGCGGTGCCTGGCAGGCCATGAAGGGATTGGGCAACCGCTCGCTCGGCAGCCTGTTATTCACCCATCCGCTGGTCGTGCGCCACCCGCTGCACTTCGCCGCCCTGCGCCCACACCACCCGCTGTATCAAAGTGCCGTCTGTGCCATCGCCGCCCGCCCGGAAAGACTCTGGGCGCGCCGCTCGCTGTTCACCCTGCACGGCGCCCCGCTGCTGGTGACCGAAGTCTTTCTGCCCGAGATATTGAAGCTCAAGCGCTGAGTCGCTCGGGTAAAATCCCGGCATGGACCTTAAACAACGCCTCTCGCTCTACATCCAGCTCACCCGCCTGAACCGCCCCATCGGCATCCTGCTGTTGTTGTGGCCGACCTTGTGGGCGGTGTGGATCGCCGGTGCGGGCAGTCCGTCATTGCTCATCATCTTCATCTTTACGCTGGGCACGGTGCTGATGCGTTCCGCCGGATGTGCCATCAACGACTATGCCGACCGTCACATCGACCTGCATGTGGAACGCACCCAGCATCGCCCGCTCACCAGCGGCAAGGTGAGCGAACGCGAGACGGTGTGGCTGGCGGTGATACTGGCGCTGCTCGCCTTCGCGCTCATCCTTCCACTCAACCCGCTCACATGGCTGCTGGCCTTCCCCGCTGTCTTCCTCGCCGCCAGCTACCCGTTCACAAAACGATTCTTCGCCATCCCGCAAGCCTACCTCGGCATCGCCTTCGGCTTCGGCATCCCCATGGCCTTCGCCGCACAGATCGGCCATGTGCCGCCGGCGGCTTGGGTGCTGCTGCTCGCCAACGTGTTCTGGGCCATCGCCTACGACACCGAATACGCCATGGTGGACCGCGATGACGACATCCATCTCGGCATCCATTCCTCGGCATTACTGTTCGGAAGTTTCGATGTGGCGGCGGTGATGACGTGCTACGTCATCACACTGATCCTGCTGGCGCTGGCGGGTGTGATGGCCGGTCTGGGCTGGCTCTATTTCATCGGGCTGCTGGTCGCTGCAGGCATCGCGGTGCACCACTACACGCTGATCAGGGATCGCCAGCGCGAGGATTGCTTCAAGGCCTTCCTGCACAACAACTGGTTCGGGGCCGCGGTGTTCGTGGGCGTGGCGGGGGATTATCTGCTGCGGTGACAGGCAGGACCATTCATCCGGTGCAATGGCTGTTGCCAATTGCGCCCACCTTTCTTACAAGCTACGCAACATCCACGCAATATTTGGGCTACGGCGTAACATGGCGCAAGCGCCATATTAGCCTTCACCGGAAGAACGCCAGAATTTCCGTGGGCGATCGTTCACTTACTCCTCGAGCAAGCTACGGAGCATCCAGGCGTTCTTCTCATGCACTTCCATGCGCGCTGACAGAAGATCTACCGTGGGCTGGTCGCCCGCCTTCTCGGCGACGGGCAACACTTCTCGTGCGGTGCGCGCGACGGTCTCCTGACCTTCCACCAACTGGCGGATCATCTCTTTCGCGCTGGGCACGCCGTCGCTCTCCTTGATGCTGGTGAGTGCGGCGAACTGCTTGTAGCTGCCCGGTGCGGGATAGCCCAGCGTGCGGATACGTTCGGCCACCAGGTCGACGGCATTCCAGGTCTCGGTGTATTGCGTCATGAACATCAGATGCAGCGTCTGGAACATGGGACCGGTCACGTTCCAGTGGAAGTTGTGGGTCTTGAGATACAGCGTATAGGTGTCGGCCAGCATACGGCTGAGGCCGTCGGCGATCCTCTTGCGGTCCTTGTCGTTGATGCCGATGTTGATGGCGACGGGTTTGCTCTTGCTCATGATGGTTCTCCTTCACACGTTGGTTGATGGATGGTGCGTCATGTCCCTGCACCGATGATGTTACACCTTTGCCTCATGCGATGTACCCGCCGGCAACGGCTGCCCGAGCAGCTTGCTCATCTCGTTGCGTTCGGCGGCGTAGCGGCCGGTGAGCACGAAGCCGCTCATGCGCGCGTCCGCATCGAGGAAAGCCATCTTCACGCCGTCGCTGTTGGCGCGCAGTTGCCAGTTGCCGACCGCGTCGCGCGCCACCGGCAACACCGCCACCGGATGCGCGGGTGTCTTGACCACCACCGGCATGGCGGGGAACACCACCGGAGTCTCTTCGCCTGCCAGCGTCTTCGCCAGTGCGCGTGCCGCATTCATGATGGGCAGCACGAAAGGTTGCACCTTGCCTTCGATCTCGGCGCAGTCACCCAGTGCAAAGATGGCCGCATCGCTGCTGCGCAGGCTGGCATCCACCTTGATGCCGCGATTCACTGCCAGACCTGCCGCCTGCGCCAGGGCGATGCGCGGACGCAACCCCACAGCGGACAACACCAGATCGGTTTGCAGTTGCGTGCCATCCGCCAGCGTCAGGGTATAGCCATTCTCGTGACGATCCACGCGACTGACCGAAGTGCCGAAATGCCAGTCCACACCGATCTCCGCCAGCGGCGCGAGCAACTGCCTGCCAGCCTGTTCCGGCATCAGGCTGGCGAGCGGATACGGACCGGGGTCGACGACACTGACCTTGTAACCGGCAGTGGCCCAGTCATTGGCGAATTCACAGCCGATGAGTCCGCCGCCCATGATGGTGATGTGTGCCACCCCCTGCACAGACTTGCGCAACTGCGCGTAGTCCGCGATGTCGTTGACCGACATCACCGCATCGGCCGCATCGCCCTGTACCGGGATGCGGATCGGATCGGCACCCAGCGCGATCACCAGCCTGTCGTACGCCAGTTCGCCAGCAGTGGTAGCCAGCTTTTTGTTCGCGCGGTCGATGGCCTGCACTTCGGTCTTCGCCAGCAGCGTGATGCCGAGTTGCGCGGCCATATCCGCCGCCCGTGTCAGCACCAGCCCGGCAGCGTCCTTGCCTTGTGCAAAGGCATTGGAGAGCATGGGCTTGGAGTAGTAATCGCCGCTGTCGCGCGTGACCAGCGTGACCGGGATGTCTCGATCCAGTTTGCGCAGTTCGCGGATGACGGAGTAACCCGCCAGACCGCTGCCAAGTACGACGATCTGTTTCATGCTCTTCTCCCTAACCCTGGCCCTCTCCCTGAAGGAGAGGGGATTGAAACTGCATCTTTGCTAAACCTCGATCATCTCGAAGTCTGCTTTGGCTACTCCACAATCCGGACACGCCCAGTTCTCGGGGATGTCCGCCCATTTGGTACCGGGCTTGATGCCTTCTTCCGGCAGCCCCTTGGTCTCGTCGTAAATGAAACCGCACACTACGCATTGCCATACTTTCATGATGTTCTCCTTGTCTTCGTTTCTGATTAAGCCGTGACCTTCGCCAATGCGGCGCGGTACTGGTTGGCGTGACGTTCTTCCACCCTGGCCAGAGCGGCGAAGCGCTTGGCCGCCTTTTCCAGCGTGGCCTTGAACATCTCGGCGTGCTCCTTCGATTCAGCGATCTGTTCCTTGATCTCGCTCGCGGCCGCATCGTGTCCTTCCTGCTGCGCGGTCTTGAGGAAGCCCGGATACATCTCGGTGTATTCGTAGGTCTCGCCTTCGATAGCCATCTGCAGGCACTTTTCCGTAGTCATCGTCGACTTCGGGTACAGCAGGTCGAGGTGCCCCAGTGCATGCTGCACCTCCTGGGCGGCGGTCTCTTCGAACACGCGCGCCACTTCCTCGTTGCCTTCGGCGCGCGCGATGGCGGCGAAGTAGCGGTACTTGGTGTGCGCCATCGATTCGCCCGCCAGTGCGGCTTCCAGGTTGGCATGGGTCTTGATATCGGGTCGTTGCATGGTGATCTCCTTCGTTCTGGTTTAGAGGGTGACGTCTCGGCCACGGCTGCACTTTATGCAACCCGCCACCATCAATCCAATTGATTGTTCAAAGCACATTGATTTACTATTTAAATCGACAGCCAGTCACCATTCATCCTTCGACACACCGCGCCTTGCGCGGGACGAACGGAGAGCGGAAACAAGGAGAACGCCATGACCCTCAACGAACTGCGCTTCATCGTCGCAGTCGCCCAGGAACGCAACTTTCGCCGTGCCGCGGAGAAGGCCTTCATCAGCCAGCCCGCGCTGTCGCTGGCGATACAGAAACTGGAAGACGAACTGGGGCTGAAGATCTTCGAGCGCGGCAAGAACGAGGTCACCGTCACCCCCGTGGGCGCATCCATCGTGGAGCAGGCCCAGCGCGTGCTGGAAGAAGCGGAACGCATCCGCGAGATCGCCGCGCAAGGCAAGAACCAGCTCAGCACACCGCTGCGGCTGGGCATCATCCACAGCGTCAGCCCCTACCTGCTGCCAGACCTGATCCCTGAGTTGAGGAAACTCGCACCGCAGATGGCGCTGGAGGTGGAAGAGAACATCACCGCCAATCTCGACGCCTTGCTGCGCAACGGCAAGCTGGACGTCATCCTCATCGCGCTGCCGTTCGGCGATGCCGGCATCCTCACTCGCCCGCTCTATGACGAATCGTTCGAGGTCGTGGTGAACAGCGACCACCGCTGGGCAGGACGGCGCAGCATCAAGCCGACCGAGCTGGCACAGGAGAAAGTGCTGCTGCTTGATTCCGGCCACTGCTACAGCAATCAGGTGGATGAGGCTTGCCCCGGCAGCCGAAAGAATGCCGACACGCAGCACGGCACCTCGCTGGAAACCATACGCAACATGGTCGCTTCCGGCTTGGGCATCACCGTGCTGCCCGCCTCGGCCAACAGCGCACGCTACCGCAGCAAGCTGCTCAGCGTGGTGCCCTTCACACAACCCGCGCCGTCGCGCCGCATCGCGCTGGCCTGGCGCAAGAGTTTCGCCCGCACGCAGGCGGTGGAAGTGCTGGCCGAAGCGGTCGGGCGTGCCAAGGTGACCGGCATCCGCCATCTGGCTTAAGCCCCACCCCTACCATGGGAAAACAGGCGGTTGGCGCTGGCCGCCGCCCGGCGTAGAATGCAGCCAAGTGTCAACGCACCGCTTACCAGGAGCCCATCATGCCAACCATACCCGGCCTCTCCGTTTCCAGCCTGAACAACTACGCGCAGCAACAACCGACGGGCACGTCGTCCACCCCGTCGCAGCCGCCGCAGAACACGCAGGACCAGTCTGCCAACGCGCAGAACAACGTGGTCGCCACGCTGACCAGCAACGACCAGACTTCCTCCACTTCTGCGCTCACCTACAACGCGTCCGGCCTGCTCAGCCGCTTCCAGCAATCCGTGCCGCAGAGCACCAGCACCGACACCGAGCAGGCTGCGCGCGATGCCATCCTGAACGCGCAGGACGCGATCACGCAGGCGCAGGGTTCCTTCGATTCCAGCCAAGCCTCGACCGGTAATTCCGCGATCGACACTGTCGCGCAGTTCGGGCAGGGCGATTCCGTTCCGAAGGCCAGCGAAGGCAGCCAGAGTGCCCAGGCCGCGCTGGCCCAGGCGCAATACCTTAGGAACCAGGAGCTGAACAACCTGCGCAGCAACACCACCTCAGCCACCGCCTGACACCCTCGCGCGCACCCTGAAGCGGTGCGCGCGAACCTTACGGGGGAACCAGAATGACCACCCCGCTGCAGCCCTACCGCCAGAACCCGATCCTGCGAACCAGCTACACGCTGATCGCCCCGCTGTACGATCTCGTCATCGAAGCGCCGATGCGCGCCGCGCGCAAGCGTTCGCTGGCCGCACTCCCCGCCGGATCGGCGCAGCAAGTACTGATCAGCGGCGCGGGAACGGGACTCGACCTGCCGCATCTGCCGGCCATGCACCGCTACACGGCGCTGGATTTCAACCCCGGCATGCTGGCGCGCGCCCGGCCGCGCGGCGACCATCTGGATGTGGATTTCGTGCTCGGCGACAGCATGGCATTGCCGTTCGACGATGCACGCTTCGATGTCGTGGTGCTGCACCTGATCGTGGCCGTGGTGCCGGAACCGCAACGTGCCTTGCGCGAAGCGGCGCGGGTATTGAAGCCGGGCGGCAAGATATTGCTGTTCGACAAGTTCCTGCAGCCGGGCCAGCGCGCGCCCCTGCGCAGGTTGCTGAACGGCATTTCACGCCGCCTGGCGACGCGCATGGATGTGGTGTTCGAGGACGTCTTGCGCGCTGCGCCGCAGCTCACCATTGACAGCGACGAGCCGGCGCTGGGCGGGGGCTGGTTCCGCCGGATCGTATTGAACAAAATCGAATAGACTGGGTCACAAAGCCCGGCACGCCAGCCCGGTCGGCGATTGATACGAACACACTGCATATGAAGCGGGAGTAAAAATGTCCAAGCACCAAGCACCACAAACCGCACAGACCCAAGCACTGAAGGCGATCCATCATCCTTTTACCAAGCTTTCCAGACAGGCCGCATTCCGCCTGCTGTTCGGTGCGATGCTGCTGGCCATTGCCGCGCACAGTCAGGCGGTGACCGACACCTACACTGCAACCGGCACATGGACCGCACCGGCCGGCGTCACCAGCGTGGACGTGGAAGCCTGGGGCGGCGGGGGCGGGGGCGGGGGCGGCGAGGGCGATAGCTCGGACGGTGGTGGTGGTGGTGGCGGCGGTGCCTATTCCAGAACCACGTCGATCACGGTCGTACCCGGCACGACTTACACCGTGACGGTCGGCGCTGCCGGCACTGCCGGCGCAACGAATGGAACGGGTGGCACCGGCGGCGACTCCTGGTTCATCAATACTTCGACCATCCTCGCCAAAGGCGGCACGGGCGGTTCGGCCCCCGTCAGTGATGCGGGCGGCGTCGCCGGTACGGGCGGCTCGGCGGCCGCAGGTGTGGGCAACGTGAAGTTCTCGGGTGGCAACGGCGGCACCGGGCGCAACAATAGTACAGGCCTCGGCGGACCCGGCGGCTCTTCGGCGGGCACGGCGGCGAACGGCACCAGCGGGCCGAATCCCTGGAGTACCTGTACCGCAGCGGCTGCTCCGACTGGCGGCAGTATAGGTGGCAACGGTGGTTGCGCAAACAGCGAGAACGGCTTTGCCCCCGCATCGGGTAACGGTGGCGGGGGTGGCGGCGCGGCGGAAAGGAATACATCCGGCGGTGCCGGTGCCCCCGGCCTTGTAACCATCACCTACACCCCGGGCGGCGGCGGCAGCGGCACCACCACTGCAAACCCCTCTCTGTGTGTGAACGACACCGGTATCGGCACACGCGCCTGGACCGGCCTGACCAACGTCACCGCACAGGACACTGCCTACGCGACCGCGACGGCCAGCAACAACCAGATCACCAATTACCTGAAGTGCACCGGCTACAATTTCGCCATCCCGTCCGGGGCCATCATCACCGGCATCTCCGTCGGTCCGTGGCTGAATGCCTCGCGCACTTTCACCGTCAACGCCATGCAACTGGTGAAGGCCGACATCATCCAGCCGACCAATCTCGCAACGGGGAACAACATCCCGAATGGCGGTGGCTCGCTGCTGCCCACACCGACACAGCTGACCTTCGGCGACGCGACGAATCTGTGGGGCAACACCTGGACGCCCGCCGACATCAACGCCACCACCTTCGGCGCAGCCTTCGCCGCCCAGCGCGGACCCTACAGTACGACGCAAACCGTGGCGGTCGATGCCATGCCGATCACCGTCAGCTACACCCTGCCCGCGACGCAGATCGCCGAATACCGCATGGATGAATCGAGCTGGAACGGCACGAGCGGCGAAGTGGTGGACACCGTCGCGGGCAACAACGGCACCGCCATGGGTGCGGTGACGACCGCCGTCAGCGCTGGCACCGGACAGGGCATCTGCAACGTCGGCGTATTCGACGGCGCGAACGATTACATCGCCGTGCCCACGCTTTACGACCAGCTCAAGGGGACGTTCACCCTGAGCGTCTGGCTCAACACCACGCAACTCGGCAACGACACCGACTGGCAGGCACCCGGCATCACCGGTGTCGAGCAAAGCGGCGGGCAGGACGACATCTTCATCGGCTGGCTGGATACTGTCGGCCGCATCGGCTTCAACGTGAAGAACGACACTGCTTTCAAATCATCCTCCGCCGTCAGTGACGGTAACTGGCATCACGTGGCGTTCACGCGCGACATGGGCACAGGCGTGACCCAGATCTACGTCGACGGTATGCTGGAAGGCACGCGCACCCAGCCGACCGGACTGGTCGGCAACAGCTTCGACGGCATCGGCAGGATCTCGAACACCAGCGCGACACTCCCCATCTACTTCGCGGGCAAACTGGACGAATACAAAATCTTCGCTTCCGTGCTTTCCGCATCGTCCATCGCCACCGGCTACAACAACGAACTGGCAGGCAAGAACTGGGACGGTTCGGCGCGCACATGTGCGTCCTTGCTCGATCACGTCAGCATCGATGCCCCCGCGACCGCGATGGCCTTTTCCACCGTGCCGGTGACGATCGCACCGCACACGGCCACGCATGACGCGTTGACCGGCCACACCATCACACTCTCCACCAGCACCGGTGCGGGCGACTGGAGCATCGGTGCGGGCACCGGCACCCTGACGCCCGGTGCCGCCAACAGCGGCCAAGCGAGCTATACCTTCGGCGCGGGCGAAAGCTCGGTCTCGCTCTACTTCACCTATCAGGCCGCCGACACTGTCTCCCTCTACGTGAGCGATACGGGCGGTGTGGACCTGCTGGCGAACACCCCTATTGCCGAGCTTTCCAACACCATCACCTACACCGTTCCGAACTATACGTTCACTGACAGCGCCTGCGTGCATAACATCGCCTTCGGCGCTCCGGGGCAGACTTGCGCAGTGCTCGGCTGGTCGCCGCAAGTGGCTGGCATTGATGTTGCGAACGTCTACATCACGACATTGAACGCGGCAGGCGTCCCCACTCGTCTGCACCCGACCCAGGTACGAACACGCGATATGGCGTTCGCCTTGTCCTGCCACAACCCGGTGGCGAATGCCGGCGTACAGGCGGCGTTCAGCGGCGTGACCCTGCCTCTATGCACAGCGAACGGCGCGACACCCGCCACTTGGTCAGCCACCACGCTGAGCGCCAGCTTCGCAGGCGGAAGCCCTTCCGCCGGGCCGTACGCCTTCAACTATGCGGACGTGGGCAAGGTGGAGCTGTGGATGCGCAACAGCGCCGCCACCGCGCAGGTCGGCGCGAGCGGACAGTTCGTGGTCGCACCGCATCACTTCGGCATCTCGGGTGTGACGGGCGGGCCGATCAAGGCCGGCAATGATTTCGCCGCCACGGTGACTGCCTACAACGGCCTGGCCACTCCGACCGCGACGCCGAACTTTGGCAAGGAGAATCTGCATCTGGCCGTCCCGGCGAATGTGCCGGAGAGCGTGTCGATCACCTTCAGCAAATGTCAGCCCAGCGGCGTGTCATCCTCCAACGGCACATTCAATACAGGCACACTGCCCGCTTTCGCCAACGGTGCCGTGACCGCCAGCACGCTCAACTGGAGTGAAGTGGGCAACGGCGATCTGACCGCCACGCTGAGCAGCGGCAGCTACCTGCTTTCCGGTCTCAGCGCCAACGGCAACACCGGCACAGGTGGCACGGTCTGCAATGGCGCCGGCAATGTCGGCCCGTTCGTGCCGCACCACTTCAACACCTATGTGACCGCACCGATGGCCGTCTGCCCCACCGGACAGACCTGCCCCGTGGCAGGCTGGGTTTACTCCGGGCAGCCGTTCACGGTGAACGTCAGTGCGGCGAACGCCAGCGATGCCATCACACTGAACTACGACGGCACGGCGAGCACCTCGCCCAACTTCGCCAAGGCCGTGACATTGACGGCCTGGGATGCGGTCGGCAGCACCACCACCCAGAACCCGCCTTCCGCCGATCCCGGTGTACTGTCGAATACAAGCATCGCCGCCTCCGCTTTCAATCAGGGCAGTACCGTCCTCGGCACACCGGCGACACCGACCTATACCTTCGCCACCTCGCCCACCGCACCCACCGACATCTTCCTGCGTGCAGCGGATGCCGATGCCACCTCTCGGCGCAGTCTGGCGGCCACCTCCATCGAAGGCGGCGTGCGGGTATTCAGCGGGCGTCTCAAGATCGGCAACAGCTATGGTTCGGATCTGCTGCCGCTCGCGATGAGGGTGACGGCACAGTTCTACGGTGGCAGCAATTGGCTGACCAGCAATACGGACGATGTATCCGCGTTCGATAGCGCGCTCAGCACGGCGGGCGGTAACGTGGTCGTCTCCAATCTGGTGGGGATGGGCGGCACAGTGAGCATCGTGTCACCGGGCACAGCCGCCGTCACCGCCGGTGTGCGCACCTTCACGGTGGCGGCACCAGGCGTACCGGGCAGTGTCGACCTCAGTCTGAGTGCGCCGGCCTATCTGCTGGGCGGCAGCAACGGCGCAGCGACCGACCCGAGCATCCCGGGACACGCCACGTTCGGCATCTACAAAGGGAACGACGCGTTCATCTACCAGCGCGAGGCTTATTGAGCGTGAAACCTTTCAAGGTGACCTTTGCTGAAACGAAGAACCCGCCAGCGGCGGGTTCTTCGTTGTCACGGTCCGGCGCAGCGATTGCGACATCCCTTCAAGACACCGCCCTGCGGCAGTAACAGTAGACGAACTGCTGCACCTTTCCGGCCGGCGTGTGGTGGGCTTCCTTCTGGTGTTTCAACAGAGTGAACGCCTGGCCGAACTGGTCGTGCAACTCTTCCGGCCGGTAGCGCATCACCGGCAGGCCGCTGCATTCCTGCGGACCATCCTCGGCGAAGGTCGCCACGATCACATGCCCGCCCGGCTTCACCGAACGGAACACGGTCTGCACATAGGCCTCGCGCTGCTCGGGCGTGGTGAGGAAGTGGAACACGGCGCGGTCGTGCCAGATGTCGTAACGCTTTGGCGGCAGATCGACCTCGGTGATGTCGGCCTCGATCCAGCGCACCCGGCACTCATCCTTGCCCAGACGCTTGCGTGCCGCCTCCATCGCATGTGCCGAAAGATCGAGCACGGTGAGATCGCTGTAACCGTTCGCCAGCAGGTCATCCACCAGCGTGGAGGCACCGCCGCCGACATCGATGATGCCCGCATCCTTGCCCAGACCCGTGGCGCGGATCAGATCGAGCGAGAGACTGGCATGCGGCTGGAACCAGCTCACCGAGTCAGTGGATTTCGTCGTATAGACTGTTTCCCAATGTTGTTTCGGCTGCATGCTGACCTCCTTTTCAGAAAGTTTATACCCAGTCTTTGGGCACCAGATACTTGTCGTACAACTCCGCTTCCGGCGTGCCCGCTTCCGGGTGCCAGTCATAGCGCCACTTCACCAACGGCGGCATGGAGAGCAGGATGGATTCGGTGCGGCCGTTGGACTGCAGGCCGAAGATGGTACCGCGGTCGATCACCAGATTGAATTCGACATAGCGGCCACGACGGTACAACTGGAAGTCGCGCTCGCGCTCGCCGTAGGGCATGTCCTTGCGCTTCTCCAGCAGCGGCACATAGGCAGACAGGTAATGGTCGCCCACACTCTGCTGGATGGCGAAGCAGGTATCGAAGTCCGGCGTGCTCAGATCGTCGAAGAAGATGCCGCCCACGCCGCGCGGCTCGTTGCGGTGCTTGAGGAAGAAATACTCGTCGCACCATTTCTTGAATCTCGGATGCAGCGACGGATCGAACGGTGCCAGCGAGTTCTTGCAGATCTGGTGGAAGTGCACCGCGTCTTCCTCGAAGCCGTAGTAAGGCGTAAGGTCCATGCCGCCGCCGAACCAGAACACCTTGTCACCGTCCGGCTTGTGCGCCATGAACATGCGCACGTTGGCATGCGAGGTCGGCGCATAAGGATTGCGCGGATGCATCACCAGCGACACGCCCATCGCCTCCCACGAACAACCGGCCAGCTCGGGACGGTGCGCCGTCGCCGAGGCGGGCATCTTGTCGCCCTGCACATGCGAGAAGGCCACACCGCCGCGCTCCAGCACATTGCCTTCCTCGATGATGCAGCTGATGCCCTCGCCCTTGCCGATGCCGCCGGAACCCGTGGCGCGCGTCCATTTGTCGCGGATGAACTTCTTGCCATCCACCTGTTCCAGACGGTCGACGATGAGTTCCTGCAGTTCCAGCAGGTAGGTCTTTACGGCGTTGCTATCCATTGTTTCTCCTCCGGTACTTTCGTCATTCCGGCGCAGGCCGGAATCCAGTCAATCAAAAAACTCCGCATCGCGGAGACAACACCAACGGCATGTTTGATAAAGGCGCTGGATCCCGGCCTGCGCCGGGATGACGGGTTGATGATTATTGGCGCACGATTCTATCACCGGCCCACGCCTTGATCGTCGAAGGACGCTTGCGTTTACCCACCCGACCGCGCAATACCCACACGCTTTTGCCGAACATACGGCTGCACTCGCCATAAGTCTTCGCCGCGCGCATGCCGCTGCGGTTCGCACTGGTCGACACCAGCGCGCTGCCCGCACTGCGGCACAACTGCCGCGCGAACGGATGCGCCGTCAGCCGCACCGCCAGCGAATCATGCACCCCGCGCAACCAGCGCGGACAGGAAGGTTTCGCCGGCATCAGATACGTCACCGCCTGCGCGCCATCCTGCTGCAAACGCTGTTGCTCGGCGGCGGTGAGCGGCTGAATGAATGGCGCGACCTGGTGATAGTCCGACGCGATGAGGATCAAGCCCTTCTTCTGCGGCCGCCGCTTCAGCTTCAGGATGCGCCGCACCGCGCGCCGATTGCGCGGATCGCAGCCGAGGCCGTAGCAGGACTCGGTGGGATAAGCGATCACGCCGCCGCGCTTGAGGTGGGCGGCGAGCGAACGAGCGGAGATGTGCCGTGCTGATGACATGGTTTTAGCGTGTAGAGGATCCGCGCGACCGCCCTTCAATCAAGGCGACCGCATGACGCGCGCAATCATACCGAAATTGCAGACAGGCGTACCGCGCTACAATGCGCGCCCCGGCCTGCCGCCGAACTTTCCGAGCACACGCATGACTGACGAACGCCTCATCCACATCGAAGAAAAGCTCACCCTGCAGGAAGACCTGATCGACGAGCTGAACAAGACCGTCTACCAGCAGCAACAAAAGATTGAGCGGCTTGAGGACTTCTGCCGGGAACTCGCCGGGCGGATCCGCGGACTTTCTGAAGCTGCGAATCCGGGCATGCCGGCAAACGAAAGGCCGCCGCACTATTAACAGACGCCCCACCCGTTTCAACGCAACGACTCGAACACCATGCTCAACAAACTGAATGAATTCTTCTCGACCCTGATCACCCCGGCCAACGACGCACCGCGCGCCGAACACACCCTGCAACTCGCCACTGCCGTGCTGATGATTGAAGTCATGCGCGCGGACGCCGAATGCGGCGAGGCAGAACAAGCCACCGTCATGCGCATCCTCAAGCAACTCTTCCAGCTCAGCGACCACGAAGTGCAACACCTCTCCGCGCTCGGCCAGCAGACCGCTCAGCATGCCACCGACCTCCACCAGTTCACCTCGCTGCTCAACCGCGAACTGTCACGCGAAGAAAAGATCCGCATCGTCGAATACATGTGGCAAGTCGCCTACGCCGACCGCCACCTCAGCGCCCACGAGAACCACCTGATGCGCAGAATGACCGACCTGCTGCACATCTCACAGGCCGATTACATCGCAGCGAAAATGCGGGCCAAACCTGCAGATATGGAATAGACACAGCCCGAGTTAAACACAAGAAAATTACTCGGTTGAATACGTCCAGACAGAGGTGTATAAAATAATCGAAGTCGCAGCAAATGAGCATGAACGCAAACCCGCAAGAAGGGAGCAGCTTATCGACCCCGCGATGGTTCATCACAATTAGACAGCACCCAAAGTCAGTTGGACTGACTCCATCGGCATCCCATAAGCCGACCAAATAAAACGCCGCATAGATGCGGCGTTTGCTTTCATAGGCGCACCCACGCGCAAATTGATCTGCAGGTGCTACTGCCCCAGCAACTTCAATAGCGTATCAATTGTGAGTTCTTTACCTCTACCCGCCTGCAAACAACCGGGGCCGAAATTTGCCGCATAGTGATCGCGCTGTGTTGCATCATTATTCACATACGGTGCGAATTGCGTTTTAAGTGCATGGGCATTGCCTGCTGGTGTTTTGCCGATCAATCGCAACATCATCGCCTCAAAGCATGGCTCTGACTTGAGCACCAGTATCTTCTTCGATCTCGCCAGTTTTTCTGTCTTTTCGTTCCAATCGGTGTCCGTGTCCAGCAATGCAGCCACCACATCGTATTTCGCTATGGAAGCCTGACCTGCGGTCCATTTGACTACATGCAACGCACCTTTGCCCCGTGCATTCTTGATCGTCACCGAAAGCCCGCAACCACGAGGCGCATAGCACTGTTTAAGATGATTCAGGAATGCCTCTTCATGACGCCCCTCCCCGACAATCAGCAATGTGCGTTGCGCTTTCCAGATCGTCATGGCCGGTGCCGATCAGAAAATAGGCACGGCGCCGTAAGCGCCCGCCATATATTTGGCGTAATAGTTATCGTCGTTGCGAATACCTTCCACCGCATCCATCCGGCTGGCTGAGCTTTCGCACTCCTCGTTTTTTTGCACCAGCATCACCTGCGACTTGTGCACCTGGTTCAACACCTCGACCGCATGGCAGGTGAACAGAAGCTGCGCCTGACGTGGGTTGGTTGAAGGATTGGCAAACAAATCGAGAATCGGCTCCAGCATGTGCGGATGCAGGTCATTCTCGAATTCGTCGATGACTGCCAGGCCACCAACTTCCAGCGTATGCAGCAGACGCGACAGCAGCACAAACGCGCCCTGCGTGCCGCTTGATTCAAGTGCAAACGGCAGCTTGAATTCAGAACCCTTGTTCTTATGTTTGCCAAACGGCACCCACACTTTCTGGTCTGCATTCTGTGGATTATTTACGGGCAGCTCGACGAGATCGACGCCGGATAAGCCCAGATCCCAAGCCGACAGCAATTGCTCCATCCGTTGCCGTTGTTCAGAATGAGACGAAAAATGCTTTGCGGCATTCTGTACTTCCTGATTGCCGAATTGCACACGACCCAGCACATTCACGTTGCTATTCACATTGGGCGTAGTCAAGCTTACCGCCAGCGGCACACCGAATTGAGCTGCCCATGCGATAAGCGAAACGTTCGGGCGCACTTTGCGCGCCTCTTGGGGGGCTAGGCCAAAATCCTGCTGCTTCACCGAATACGATGAAGTCGCTGCATCCCAATCCCGGATGAACACATAACCGAACCGTTCGCGTTTCAAATACAGCGCTTCATGCAGCACCCGCTCCGGCGTACAACGCAACACATAGCGCCACAGCTTGCCGTCAAAATCCAGCAGGCACTCCAGCTCGGTCGGCTCACTGCCCGCAGCCAGATGTGGCGTGATCGGAATAGCCGCATTCGGCGGCAATTGGAAGGAATTGGCGATGAACCAGCTCATGAAAACAATCGGCTTCAGCAGCGCCGTCTTGCCGCTACCGTTGGGGCCGATCACCGCCATCAGTTTGGATACACGCTCGCCCGTCGCGGCCTCGGTCATCCACTCGGTCATGGCGACCTTGCGGCTGATGGTCAGATCGACCTCGACTCGCTCACGGAAGGACTGGAAGTTGGTAAACGCATAGCTATGCAGCACTTTAATCACCTTTAATTTGCGTTTTCGACATAATTTCGTCGTTACCGCAAGTTAGCATGGAAAAAGCCCGCAGGCAAGCTGCCCTGTTTAGCTGCTAGCCAAACACCTGCGCCAGCAGCGCATCGAAGGTGGCTTGCGCCTTGGCGGTGGCGGCGGATTGTTGGGATTGGATGGAGCGAATCATTGCTGATTTATCGGCAAAGTCCTTCTGTTTCTCAAACGGTGCAATCGGCAAAGCAAGTTCAAAGAGCTTGCCTTGTGAGATGTTGCGCATGGATGCACTGGTGCCAGAGGAAAGCTTGCCCAACTCACCCCGAACATCAACGGACTGGAATAATGCGTGCATATACGCCGATTCCACCGGCTCACTCCAGACAAAACGCCACAACTTATCTGGTAGCAGCGTTTTGCCATCGGTGCTTTCAACGATAGCTGTCGCCCCGACTAATTCTTCGGTATTGGCGCGTGAGAACAACATGTCGCCAACCCTGACAATATGTGAAGCAGGCGGGCTATATCCATCTGGACTGGGTTTACTTTCGGATTCGAGGTAGACCCCGGATGTAACAGCGCTGACTTTCAGAATCCGGTAGGGCGAGCCGCCCTCGGAGCCTGCCTGAATATTCTTTCCGCCTTCAAAGCGGCTGACGAAATCAGACACCTTCCGCACAGGCCATCCCTTCGGATTCGTCGCAGGGTCACCGAACATGTCGAGGAACAGGGCTGGGATGAGTTCGGCGATTTTTTTCTCGGCATCGCGCCGCAGCCGCACGATGCCCTCGGCGCGGGAGAGAATATCCACGATGCGCTGTTGCTCGGCGATGCCGGGTTTGGGAACGCTGATTTCTTTCAGAAATTTGAAGTGCCTGCTGTACCCCGCATTAGGTAACAGCACAGATCGAAAATAGTAGTGGAGAAACTTGGCGATAAATCCCTCCATTGGCTCCAATGCCTTTACACCATCGGCACCAAGAGCAAAGGGGAAATCAACATACTTGAACGCACGCGTATGATCGCCAAACAAGACAAGTGGCAAGGTACCCCGATAGCTGTTCTCTGAAGTTGTATATCCAGCGATAAATTCTTGACCTTGATCGATAACAGGTAACTCACCTACCAGTTCATATTCATTGCGCTGAACTTTGCAGTTGCCGCCAGTGCAATCCCGTACGGCTTCGTGAAATAAAACTGTTTGATATCGACTGCTTGTCATGCAGCCTGCTCCGCCAGTACGGCGCGCAACGCCTCTACTTCTTCAGCAATCTCCACTTCAATCGCGGCCAGTTCATCCAGCAATTCGCGCGGATCGCGATGCTCAACGGCAGACTGGCTCATCGGGCGATAACGTCCTGCGGAGAGATTGAAATCGTTGGCGCGTATTTCGTCTGCCGAGGCGAACCAAGCCTTATGCGGCCATTCGGCTTGCGGATCGCGCGCCTGCCATTGTTGCCAGCCTGCTTCACGGCTGCGATAAGCACTCAATAACAAGGGCAGGTCGTCCGCCTCAATGGGTGCGTCGTGGTTGGCGTCCAGTTTGTAGCCATCGTTATCGGCATGCAGGAACAACACATGGTCGGTGCTGCCGCCTTTTTGAAAGAACAGCACCGAAGTCTTTACGCCGGAATACGGCTGGAACACGCCGCCGGGCAGGGAGAGCACTGCCTTCACACGGCAGTTCTCTATCAACTGGCGGCGCAGTTCCTTGTGCGCGCCGGTGGAGCCGAACAGCACGCCTTCCGGCACGATGACGCCGCAGCGCCCGCCGGGTCGCAAACTATCCATCATGTATTTGAGGAACAGCAGTTCGGTGGAAGTGCTGGTGCCGACTTTCACTTCGTCCACGATGCGGTCTTTGTCCACGCGCCCGGAGAACGGCGGGTTGGCGAGCACGACGTGGAAGCCTTCCTGCGGCAATGCCAGTTCGGTTTTGCGTTCGTTATCCAGCGTGGTGGTCAGCACGTTGCGCAGCAGGATGCGCACGTTGGCCAGGCCGCGCAGGGTAAGGTTCATGGTGGCGAGGCGCACCATCTTGGGGTCAACGTCGTTGCCGTAGAAAGTGGCGGTTTGCAATGCAGAGACTTGCGCGGCGGAAAGCTTGTCGCCGAAGCCGCGCCGTTGCAGCTTGCCATCCACTTCGTCTTCGTGAATTGCACCGGGCGAGGAATGGGCGAGGCGGATGTGGTTGTAAGCAGCCACCAGAAAGCCCGCCGTGCCTGCTGCTGGGTCGTAAATGGTTTCGCCGACTTTGGGATCGATCATCTCGACGATGGTGCGAATAATGTGTCGCGGCGTGCGGAACTGGCCAAGTTCACCTGCCTGTTTAATCTGGCGCAGCACATGTTCGAACAGGTCGCCCTTGGTATCGGAATCAGATTGATCCAGGTGAAGGCCATCCACCAGATTGACCACTTGGGCGAGCACGGTGGGTTCGTCGATGGAAAGACGCGCGCCGTACATGAAGTTGTGCGCCGACTTTTCGCCCAGCTCGGCAAAGAAGGCGAACACTTCGTCGCGTACAAAGCGCACCAGCGCTTCTCCGGACAAACCTTTGGCCCATACCGACCAGCGGAAGTGATCCCTGCTGATGGTTTTGACATCTTTCGCCGGGGCATTGAGCGGGTTCTTCAGCTTCCACTCGCCCACAAACAAACTCTCATAGGGCTGCTTGAGCACTTTGGCGCGCATCGCGTTTTCTTTGTCGATGCCTTCCACCAGATAGAAGAAGAACAGGAATGAGAGTTGTTCGGCGTTGGCGACGGGATCGGGATAGCCACCACCGAAAAGATAGTCGCGTATCTGGTCTATGGCTCGACGCATGTCGGCGGTTAATGGCATGTGTATTCCTGTTAGTGTGCAGTCGGCTGATCGCCGCTGTTTATATTGTTGTTATCGTCGCCGCCGAATACGGCGGCATTGAGGCTTTCTATTATTTCTTCAAGGCGGTTTTCATTGCCGAAAACGCGCACCGCCTGATTGTATCCACCCAGTTGCGAGAACGGGTGGAAAGCGAAGTGTCCGGAGGTGAATTCTTCCATCGTTCCGGCATTGGCGCGCAGTTGGCTGCCGATCATGCGCAGCCAGCTTTCTTCGCCGGGGTTGATGCCTTGCTGTGCCAGCAGCCATGCTTCGAAGCGCAACCCGAGTTCGGCAGCTTTCTGCTCCGAGGCTTCGGGGAAAACCATGTTGCCGTTTTCGTCCACGGTGATCCATTCGCGCGTAGTGGGGTCAATGTGGTCGTTGATGTCCAGCGCCAGCAGGCGGCGCGGCTCGTAACGGCGTTTTTTCTTGGGCTCTGCCATGATGCCGCCTATGGCGTAGTCATCATCATCGCCGTGGTAATCCGCTACACCCACGAAGTCGAACATGGTGAACAGCGGCTTGTTCTGCGATTTGCGCGTACCGCGTCCGCGCATCTGCTGGTAAAGAATGGTGGAGCGGGTGAAGCGCGCGAACACCAGGTTGGCCACTTCGGGACAATCGAATCCGGTATCGAGCATATTTACCGACACCAGGATTTGCGGGAACGGTTCTTTCTTGAAACGCTTGATCTTGGTCATGCCGTCTACCGTGTCGTCCTGCCCCATGCCGGACACGACATAGTCGGCATAGCGCACATCGGGCGATGACTTCTTGTCGGCAAAGGCCTGATCGAACATCTGCGCCAGCGTTTCGGCATGGCGCTTGGTGACTGCAAACACGATGGTCTTGCCCAGCAGCGGCTTGCGCAATACGCCTTTGAGATCGACATAACCGTTATCCATCACCGAGCGGAATTCGCGCACCATGGCGCGATTACGTTCCGGGATGGTGAAGCGCCGCTCCAAGGCGGAGGGGTCAACAATCAGCGTCTCGTTATCCTTGAACAACAATTCGAATTCGGCGCGGGTCTTGTCGTCCATCGCCGTCCAGTCGAGTTCGCTTTTCTTTACTGGAAATCCGCCCTCGGCTGCGGTCTTTACCGTCTTGGCTTTATATATCTGGTACGGCACCAGATAGCCGTCGCTGATGGCGTCTTTGAGTTTGTAGGTGAAGGTGGGTTTGTCCACCTCGAAGAAACGCAGGGTGTCTTTGACGAATGCCTGGTCTTCCTCGTCGCCAGCCTCTATCTCGGCAGCCACGCAGGGCGTAGCGGTCAAGCCGATCTGCACACCATCGAAGTGTTTGAGCACGCCGCTCCACTGGCCGTAAATGCTGCGATGGCATTCGTCCGAAATCACCAGATCGAAATAGCCCGGCGAATAATCGGCGTAGATGTTCACCATGCTTTGCAGCGTGGTGATGGTGATCAGCTTTTCATCCTGAAAGCGGCGTCCGGCGCGCAAGACGTAACAGGGATAGTCCGGCAGATGTTCGGTGAAGGCGTCTTCGGTTTGCTTGGCCAGCGGGATGCGATCTACCAGAAACAGCACGCGGGTGACGGCGTTCGCCTCGAACAGACGCTTAATAAAAGCAGCAGCGGTGCGGGTCTTGCCGGTGCCGGTGGCCATTTCAACGAGGAGCTTGCGGCGGCCTTGCAGGATTTCTTCGCACAGTATCTGAATGCAGTTCTGCTGGTAATCGCGCCCGGCAATGCGTGTGTCCGTTTCCACGGCCAGCAAATCGCGCTTCACCTGCCGCGTGGCGAAACGGCGTTCCAGATCGGATTGTTTGAAGAAGGTTTTTACCGGATGTGGAAAGGCGGCGCTTTGCCATTCCCAGAAGCGCACTTCGTTGCCGTTGGTTAGGAAGTGCGGATTCAATCCGTCGACGCAACAAGTTGGTTAAATCGTTCAGCCGGTGTTTG
>DYJI01000003.1 GCA_020723185.1 Sideroxydans lithotrophicus
CGCCAATGATAGTGTGGATTACCCATGTGAAAGTAGGTCATCGTCAGACTCCTTATAGAGCAAACCCCTCCCGGGCAACCGGTGAGGGGTTTTTGCTTTGTGTCTCCGATATAATCGGCACATCTCTAGAAGCAAGGTGGGCACATGAAAAAGATCCTGAAATACGCACTGTGGTCGCTGCTTGGTGTTGTGGTGACAGTCTCTACGGTGCTTGCCTATGTTGCACTCACCTTTGATCCCAATGACTACAAGCCCCAGATAATTCAGGCGGTGCAAGACAGTACCCAGCGCACTTTGAAACTGGATGGTGATATCAAACTTATGTTTTTTCCCAGCATCGGTGCGCATCTGGGCAAGGTCTCGCTCTCGGAATTCCAGAGTGAGCAGGTGTTTGCCTCGGTGTCTGATGCAAGTGTATCCCTCGCGGTATGGCCGTTGCTTCAGAAGCAGCTGGTAGTGAACCAGGTCGTCGTCAATGGCGTAAGAATCAATGTCACTCGATACAAGGATGGGAAAACCAATCTGGATGACTTCCTGACTCCCGGGACGCAAGTGCAAGCAGACACTGCTGCACAACCGCAATCGAGTCCGGTGGCCTTTGATATAGCGAGCTTGGACATCGAGGATTGCGAGCTTCATTTCGATGACCAAGTGGCGGGCAACAAACTTGCTGTCACCGATCTCAGCCTGAAGACTGGCCGTTTGACCAATGCGCTGCCTACTCCCGTAGCATTCTCTGCGCAAATCAAGATGACACAACCAAGAGCAGAGGTCTCCGTACGAATGGCGACCACCCTGAACTTTGATCTTGAGCGAAATAGATACAGTCTCAAAGGACTCGAGTTGAACGCTGAGGGTGATGTGATGGATGTCACGGGTTTGGTAGTGAAGATGGCTGGTGACGCCAGTGTCGACTTGCCGGCCGAGAATTACGCTCTGAAACAGCTGGTTTTGAATGCAAGCGGCAAAAGGGCGGGGGAGTCGTTCCAGGCGCGCCTTGTGATGCCTGGTATCAGCCTGAAACAGGAGCAATTCTCCGGCGAGAACCTGCATTTCAATGCCGAAATGGATGGCGCGTTAGGCAGGGCAACTACGTCGCTGGCCCTTCCTTCGTTCAAGGGGGACATGGACAAGTTCAGTTTGCAGGGGCTGTCCTTGCAGGCGGATCTGACACAACCCGAGCAGTCACTCAGTGCCAAGATCGACACAGTCCTCATCGGCAGCCTGAAGACCATGCAATTCAATCTGAAAGATATGGATATCGCGCTCAAGGCGAACGGTGACAAGTTGCCGGGTAAAGTGGTCGAAAGCCATCTAAAGGGAAGTGTGCAGGCAGATATTGAGCGCCAGAATATCCACGCCAAGTTTTCTGGCGGGATTTTGCAGAGTCAGATCAAGGCCGAGGCGGCGATCAAGAATTTCAAATTACCCGTCATCCGCTACGACATCGAAATCGACAAGCTGGATCTGGATCCCTATCTGCCAGCCAAGACTGCCAAGGACGCCCCGCAAAAGTCCGCCGTGCCGGAGCAGCCTTTCGATCTGACTGCCTTGAAGGCCTTGGATGTGAATGGCAGTCTGCGTATAGGAGCGCTCAAGGCGGCGAATGTGAAACTGACAAGATTGCGGGTGGATCTGAAAGCCAAGGATGGTGTCGCGATCGTCGAGCCGCTGTCTGCCGCACTGTATCGGGGGGCGATCAATGGCAAACTGCGTGTCGATGCGCATGCTTCCAGCTTCGCTATCACGCAACAGTTGAGTGGTGTGGAGATCGCGCCCCTGATGAAAGATGCGGCCGACCTGGAGTTGGCCGAAGGCAAGGGCAATATCTCAGTGGCGGTGACATCGCAAGGGAATACCGTCGGAGCACTGAAGAAGGCGCTGAACGGCTTGGCCTCTGTCGAACTGGAAGATGGCGCGATCCGGGGGATCAATCTGGGCAAGCTGGTACAGGGGGTACAGAACCTGAGCAAGGACAGCAAAGCCGAGACGCTCGGTGTCGATAAGGGAGAAAAGACGCCTTTCACCGAATTCAAAGCCAGCCTGAAGATCAAGGATGGCATCGCGCACAACGATGACTTGTCAGTCCGTTCGACCGTGTTGCGTTTGAGCGGCAGTGGGGATGTGGATATCGGCCGAGACAAAATGGATTATCAGGCCAAGGTCATTCTGGCAAAGACGGATCAGGGGCGTACGGGAACATTGCCGGTCAGAGTCTATGGTCCTTTCGATGCACTCCAGATCAAGGTGGACTATGCCGAGCTGTTGGCGGATATCGCCCGCCAGCGGCTGAACGAAGAGAAGGCCGCGTTGAAGCAGAAGCTCGATGCGCAAAGAGCAGCCGCTCAAGCCAAACTGGAAGCAGAGAGAGACGCAGCCAAGGCAAAGATCGATGCCGAGAGAGCCGCCGCCAAAGCCAAACTGGATGCGGAAAAGGCCGCTGCGAAAGCGCAAGCAGAAGAAAAACTGAAGCAAGGTTTGAAAGGTCTGCTCAAGTGAGCGGTCGTTAGCCATTGTCGCTGTGAATTCCTTCGCTAACCGCCTGATACGCTGGCAGAAAGAATGCGGACGTCACGACCTGCCCTGGCAGGGAGAGTCGGCATACCGTGTCTGGCTGTCGGAGATCATGCTGCAACAGACGCAGGTGACGACCGTCATTCCCTATTACCTGCGGTTCATCGGATCCTTTCCGGATATCGCTGCACTGGCAGCTGCCACAGAAGAGCAGGTGCTTGCACACTGGAGTGGCCTCGGCTACTACGCGCGCGGACGGAACCTGCACAAAGCAGCCCGCCTCATCGTCGAAAGATATGATGGATGTTTCCCGCGCGATTTCGAGCATATATTGTCGTTGCCGGGAGTCGGGCGTTCGACTGCCGCTGCGATCTCGGCTCTGGCGTGGCATGAGCGCCGTGCGATCCTGGATGGCAACGTGAAACGTGTGCTGGCCAGACACGGAGGTATCGATGGCTGGACAGGGGAGCGCAAGGTCGAGGCGAGATTGTGGGAACAGGCAGAGAAACTGCTACCCGTGCGCGATGTGGCGATCTATACCCAGGCGCTGATGGATATGGGGGCGACGGTCTGTACCCGTGCACGGCCACGTTGTGCGCATTGCCCGGTACAGGGGGACTGCGCCGCACTGCACACGGCGCGCGTCGAGCTGCTGCCGACACCCCGTCCGCGTAAAGATACTCCCCGGCGCAAGGCAAAGTTCCTGTTGCTGCAGTACGGTAGCGAGATCATGCTGGAAAAAAGACCCGCCAACGGTATCTGGGGAGGTTTGTGGAGCACACCGCAGGTTGATGGGGGGGAAGAGTCGAACTATCTGTTGCGGAACAATATGCGGATATCACGGCGCACAGAGATGGAGGCGTTCACTCACGTTTTTACGCACTTCAGGCTGGACATCCAGCCGGTGCTGTTGGAGCTGGCTGGCAAGCCTCAGCGAGTCGAGCAGCAAGGATGCGTCTGGCTGGAGCTGAAGGATGCGCTAGGCGCGGCCATCCCCAGTCCGATACGCCAGATCCTGCTCACCCTCCAGGCAGCCCAACGAGCCGATTGATCACTTCTTCCTGCCGAACGATTCCAGGATCTCGCGGTATTGGCGCAACTCGGTTTCGATGGTGGATAGCTGGTAATAATCATTGCCGGCCAGCTTGGCCAGTTCAAGCTGTTCTATCGCACCGCGCAGATTGCCGTGCAGGATCTGAAAGTAGGAAAGAACATGGTGCGCTTCCTGGTGGCGTCCCAGAGCGGTATAGGCCCTTGCCTGCAACTCGTAAAGTGTCGCATCGTTGCCATCACGGTTGATCTGCTCGTCCAGTAAAGTCAAAGCCTCAGAGTAATGCTGCCGCTGCAACAGCAGCAGTGCGTAGTCGTAGATCAAGGCACGGTGCGTCGGGTATTCCTTCAGCGTCGCGCGATAGAACTCGAGCACATCTCCATCTTTCTTGTCTAGTTGGCGGATACGCCCGGCCAAAGTCTCGATGGTGGCATTGCGCGGGGCCTGTTTGTGCAGCACGGCGAATTCCTGGATGGCCCGCTTTTCCTGTCTGTCGCGCAACAGCGCCAGTACCAGCCCATAGCGTTGCGCGACAGGATCGCCGAAACGCTGTGTAACCAATGCGGAATGGAAATAGCTGACGGCTTCGCGCGGCGGCTTCTGCATGGCATTCAAGCGTGCCCGCATCAGATGGAAATCCAGGCTGTCCGCGACCAGTTTGAACGGGATGCTCTGTACACGATTGCCGACATCGGCGACGCGCTCTGTCGTGAGCGGATGGGTGCGCAGATAACTGGGAGTATCCCCCTCGACCAGTTGCGTGGCTTTTTGCAGGCGTTCGAAGAAGCCCGGCATCGCATGCGGATCGAAACCGGATCGTTGCAGCAGGTCGAGACCTATGCGATCGGCTTCCTTCTCGTGTTCGCGTGTGAAGTCTAGCTGACGCTGCATGAGTCCGCCCTGTGCGCCGACGATGCCGGCTTGCGCGGCTTGCGGATTGTCGCGCGCAGCGAGGATGGCGACCGCGATGGCCGCCATCGCAGCCAGCGAGTCGTATTTCCGGCCCGAGATCATGCGTGCCAGATGGTGCTGGGTCACGTGGGAAATCTCGTGGCTCAATACGGAAGCCAGTTCCGATTCGCTCTGCGACAGCATGATCAGCCCGGTGTTCACACCTATGAAACCGCCTGGCATGGCAAAGGCATTGATGGCCGCGTCGTCGATGACGAAGAACTCGAACGGCTGGCTGGGCTCGCTGCTGTTGGCGACCAGCCGTTTGCCCAGACGGTTCAGGTATTCGGTCACCTCCGGATCGTTCAGATATTGCTCGCTGGCCCTGATCTGGAACATGCTCTGTTCGCCGATCTGTCGTTCCATCTGCGGGGAGATCAGGGTCTGCGATTCGTCGCCCAGATCGGGCAGTCCCTCCGCGAGCAGATTGAAGGAGAGCGACAGCAGAAGCACGGACATGAGGTTTTTCATGGTGGCTATGATAGCACCGGCCAGAACAGGTTCCCGCGCTGGACAGCAAGACCCCAAAGCCGCAGAATGCGCTCCCATTCGAGCGATATCAGTATGGAATCCTTAGGCAAATACCACATCGTCAAAGAACTCGGGCACGGCGCGACCAGCACCGTGTATCTCGCGCTCGACCCGTTCAATGAACAGCAGGTCGCGCTCAAGGTGTTCAATGCCAATGTGCTCAACAACAGTGCCAGCGGCAAGGCTTTCCGCAAGCTGTTGCTGACCGAGGCCTCGCTCGCGGGCAAGTTATCCCACCCGCATATCGTGAAGATATTCGACGCCATCATGGAAGGCGATACGAATTACATGGTGATGGAATATGTCGAAGGCGAGACGCTGGAGCGATTCGCCGAGGTCGACCACCTGCTTCCGCTGGGCCGCATCGCCGAGATCATCTACAAGTGCTGCAAGGCGCTGGAATATGCCCAGTACCAGGGCGTCATCCACCGCGACATCAAACCGGCCAACATCCTGCTGTGCGGCGAGAGCGACATCAAGATTTCGGATTTCGGCGCAGCCGTGATCGAGAGCCAGCAGACCACCCAGGTGAGCGGCGTGGGATCGCCCGCCTACATGTCCCCGGAGCAGATCAAGGAACAAGCCCTGTCGCACCAGACCGATATCTACTCGCTGGGTGTGACCATGTATCGCTTGTTGACCGGCAAGCTGCCCTTCGATGCGGCCAACAATTACAGCATGATCTATCAGATCATGAACATCGAGCCGCCACCGCCCAGTACCTTCCGCCCCGAAATACCTGCCGCACTGGACGGTATCGTGCTTCGTGCGATGAACAAGGATACAGCCAAACGCTATCGCGCCTGGGACGAGATGGCGCGCGACCTTGTTTCCTTCATCAGCGATAACGTACCGCAACAGGAAGGGATACGTGATACCGAGAAGTTCGATACCGTGCGCGCTTTGCCATTCTTCAAACAGTTCAATGATGTGGAACTGTGGGAAGTGTTGCGGATCAGCGAGTGGCGCAAAGTACCCAAGGGAGAGCAGATCCTGCGCGAGGGTGAGGAAGGCCTGAACTTCTTCATCATCGCCAGCGGTTCTGTGCGCGTGGTGAAGCAGGGGCGATTGCTCAGTCTGCTGCACAAGGGGGACTGTTTCGGCGAGATGGCGCATCTGAGCGAAAACGGTACCAAGCGGAGCACAGATGTGCTGGCCAAGACGGATGTGAAGCTGATCGAGATCGATCCGTCGGTGCTGGCGCTGGCCACATCGAACTGTCGCTACCGTTTCGATGAGGCCTTCCTGCGCATCATCGTCAAGCGGTTGTCGGTCGCCAATACGCGCATCGCGCGACTGTTGAGCGACCATGACGAAGGACAATGAATAATCGGAGTGGACGGGAATGAGCGGTTTCATGAATATCACCGTTGCAGAATTGCACGAGTTGATGGGCAAGCCAGATGTGCAACTGGTGGATGTGCGTACCGATGCAGAGATCGCGCGCGGGCGCATCAAAGGTGCGATCTGCATGCCTCTGCATCTGTTGCCCCTGCGTTTGGGCGAACTGGCAGGTGACAAGACGACAGTGTTCTATTGCCAGATGGGTGGACGTTCGGCACAGGCGGCCGCATTCGCTGCAGCACAAGGGGTGACCGGTGCTGCGAATCTGCAAGGCGGCATCCTGGCCTGGGCACAGTCGGGTGGGGAGTTGGTCGCGTGAGTGGAGAGACATTCGACGTGGAGCTGGATGTGCGCAAGCTGGCCTGCCCACTGCCCATTCTGCGCGCAAAGAAAGCCCTGGCGGGCATGGCGGCGGGGCAGGTGCTGAAAGTGGTGGCGACCGATGGTGGTGCGCCCAGGGATTTCGCTGATTTCTGCAGCAAGACCGGCAACGAACTGCTGTCATCGACCGAGCTGGGCGGCGAGTACGTCATTCTGTTGCGTCGTCGCGCCTAGCCGGTCATTCGGCAGCTTTCTTCTCTATCTCCTTGGCCAGGAAGTAGGCCATCACCGTCCGGATCACCACGATACCCCCTAGCAGCAGCAGGGACTCCTGGCTCGGCACGACGATGGTGCCTATGATGTCGCCGGCGAGGAAGAAATCCAGGCCCAGCGCCATCTTCTCACCGATGGCGATACGGATGTCGCGCAGGGAAGTGGCGGGTTCGCGGTTGCGGAGGATGTCACGGCCGCGCTGCAGGAGCAGGAGCAGGCCGTGCAGGCTGCCCCAGGTGACCACGGCCACACCCAGCAACTCGGTGAGTGGCACGATGTAAGCGATGGCACCGACCAGCAGTTCGTGCAGCATGGTGTCCTCCTCAATCGAGTTTTGCTCGCTGGGCTTGCAGTTGCACCAGCGTCGCTTCGAAATCCCCCAGACGTTTCTTCTCCTGTTCCACCACCGCTGCCGGTGCACGCGCCACAAAGCTCTCGTTGCCGAGCTTGGCGTTGGCCTTGGCGATCTCATTGGTGAGGCGTGAAATCTCCTTGTCCAGGCGCTCGCGCTCCGCCGCGACGTCGATCTCCACCTTCAACATCAGCTTGTAGCTGCCGACGATGGAGACAGGTGCATCGCCTTCCGGCAACTCCGCGACCACCTGCACTTCGCTCAACTTTCCGAGGCTGCTGATGTAGGGGGCGAGTGCGTTCAATACGGCCGCATCCCCCGCCGCGATCAACGGCACGCGCGCGGCGGGCGACAGGTTCATCTCGCTGCGCAGGCTGCGGGTGGCGGTGGTCAGTTCCTGCAGCAGCGCGATCTGCGCGCTGGCCGTTGCGTCGATCTTGCCTGCATCCGCCTTGGGATAGGGCTGCAGCATGATGGTGTCGCCATTTGCATTCGCCATCGGCGCGACCGACTGCCACAACTCTTCGGTGATGAACGGGATGATGGGGTGTGCCAGCCGCAGGATGGTCTCCAGCACGCGTACCAGCGTGCGACGGGTGGTGCGTTGTTGTGCTTCGCTGCCGTTCAACTGTACCTTGGCCAGTTCCACATACCAGTCGCAATAGGTGTTCCACACCAGTTCATACACGGCACGTGCCGCCATATCGAAACGGTAATCGGCGAAGTGCGTCGCCATCTCGGCTTCGGCCTTCTGCAATTCGCTGATCATCCATTTGTCGGCGGCGGAGAACTCCAGCGGCAGCGTTTCGTTCAGGCCGACATCCTTGCCTTCGCAGTTCATCAGCACGAAGCGTGTTGCGTTCCACAGCTTGTTGCAGAAGTTGCGATAGCCTTCGCAACGCTGCATGTCGAATTTGATGTCGCGACCGGGGCTGGCGAGCGAGGCGAATGTGAAACGCAATGCGTCGGTACCGAAGGCGGTGATGCCCTGCGGGAATTCCTTGCGCGTGCGTTTCTCGATCTTCTCGGCGTCCTTGGGGTTCATCAGACCGGTGGTGCGTTTCTTGATCAGCGTATCCAGATCGATGCCGTCGATCAGGTCGATCGGGTCGAGCACGTTGCCCTTGGACTTGGACATCTTCTGCCCTTCCGCATCGCGGATCAGGCCGTGCACATACACGTCCTTGAACGGGATCTTGCCGGTGATGTGCCTGGTCATCATCACCATGCGCGCCACCCAGAAGAAGATGATGTCGAAACCGGTGACCAGCACCGACGAGGGCAGATACTGCTGCACGAACGGGTTCTGCGCGTCCTTGTCCGCATCACCACTCCAGTCCAGCGTGGAGAACGGCCACAATGCGGAGGAGAACCAGGTGTCGAGCACGTCGTTGTCGCGGTCGAGCTGCCCTGCGTAACCAGCCTTGTCCGCCAGCTTGCGTGCCTCGGCTTCGTCGCGCGCGACGAACACTTCGCCGTTCACGCCGTACCATGCGGGGATCTGGTGTCCCCACCACAACTGGCGTGAGATGCACCAGTCCTGGATGTTGTTCAGCCACTGGTTGTAGGTGTTCACCCAGTTCTCCGGGTGGAACTTGATCTCGCCCGAGCTCACGCATTCCAGCGCCTGCCCGGTGATGGATTTGCCTTCTTTGCCCGGCTTGCTCATCGCCACGAACCACTGGTCGGTCAGCATCGGCTCGATCACCACGCCGGTGCGGTCGCCGCGCGGCACCTTGAGCTTGTGCTTGTCGGCCTTGATGAACAGACCGGCGGCTTCGAGGTCGGCGCAGATCTGCTTGCGCGCTGCAAAGCGGTCCATGCCGCGATACTGTTTGGGCGCGTTGTCGTTGATCTTCGCATCCAGTGTGAGGACGGAGATCATCTCCAGTTTGTGGCGCTGGCCTACGGCATAGTCGTTGAAGTCATGCGCAGGCGTGACTTTCACCACGCCGGTGCCGAATTCCTTGTCCACATATTCGTCGGCGATGACCGGGATGGTGCGCTCGCACAGCGGCAGCGTGACCTGCTTGCCGATGAGATTTTTGTAGCGCTCGTCTTCTGGATGCACCATCACCGCCACGTCGCCCAGCATGGTCTCGGGGCGGGTGGTGGCGACGACGAGATGACCGGAACCATCCGCCAGCGGATACTGGATGTGATACATGAAGCCGTCTTCTTCTTCCTGCACCACTTCGAGGTCGGACACGGCGGTGTGCAGTTTCGGGTCCCAGTTCACCAGGCGCTTGCCACGGTAGATCAAGCCTTCGTTATACAGGCGCACGAAGGTCTCGGTGACGGACCTGGATAGGCCTTCGTCCATGGTGAAGCGCTCACGCGACCAGTCGGGCGAGGTGCCGAGGCGGCGCATCTGCTTGGTGATGGTGTTGCCGGAATATTCCTTCCACTCCCACACTTTCTCGATGAATTTCTCGCGGCCGAGGTCATGGCGCGAGATGCCTTGTGCATCGAGTTGTCGCTCCACCACGATCTGCGTGGCGATACCGGCATGGTCGGTGCCCGGCTGCCATAGCGTGTTGTCCCCGCGCATGCGGTGATAGCGTGTCAGCGCATCCATCAGTGTCTGGTTGAAGCCGTGGCCCATGTGCAGCGTGCCGGTGACATTGGGCGGCGGCAGCAGGATGCAGAAGTTGTCCTGTTTGTTCGAGTCCAAACCTGCCTTGAAGTGGCCGGCGGATTCCCACGCCGGATACCAGCGTGCTTCGATGTCCTTGGGGTCGAAACTTTTTGCGAGTTCTTTGGGTCGAGTCATTGTGGTACGGCTTGATGCCTGTCCTGAGCTGGTCGTGAGGAAGGCGCGATTATATCAAGACGGCGCTGTGACAGCGGTCAGCTTGGCATGGTCATGCGCGGGGAGGGCGCGCGTTGCGGATCAGTTGCGGCAATTCGTCCTTCAGTTCGGCCCAGGTCTGTGCGACAGCCTGGCGTTGGGCTGCTTCCAGGCGCGGCAGCAAACGCTGCATGAACAGTTCTTCCAGGTGGGATTCAAGTTGCGGGGGGGGCTCGAACGCATCTTCTTCAGGCAGGGATGGCGCACCGGCGGATGAGTCAGGGGCGAGCGCGAAGGCCGGTGTTTCCATTTCCGGCGCATCCACGATATCTGTCAGCGTGGGCAGGTCATCGCCGCTGACGATCTCGGTCAGCACCGGTAAATCTGGAGGGGAAACCTGTTCGCTGCCCTCGGTTTTCATGTGCGCAGCTTGCCCAGGTCGGTGTGGTTGAGTTCGTAGCCGCGATCGCGGTAGAACTTGAAGCGGCTACGGCCGCGCGCGGCCTCCTCGGTATCGTGTCCCACGATCTCGATGACACGTTCGAAACGGCTGAAGAAGGTCGGGCATTCGTCGTGCAAGCTGATCAGCAGTTCGGAGTGGGGGAAATCCTCGTCGCGACCGATGACGACCGGCATCGTGGCTGCCTCGGCATCCCCGCTGCGGCAATGCGGCATGAAGGCCGTGGCGGGGTAGTGCCACAACAGACTATCCAGTTTTTCTGCCATACCGTCGTCCGGAACATGCAGCAACACGCGCATGCCGTTCTGCACCGCTTTGTGGCTCAGCTGGCATGCGGTGCGCAGCTTGTCCTGGCTGCCGGTGTAGAAGTCGATTCTGGTCACTTGCGCGCAGTGCGGTCGATCAGATACTGCGTCAGCAACGGCACCGGACGTCCGGTCGCCCCCTTGTCCTTGCCGGACTTGTTGGCGGTGCCGGCGATATCGAGGTGAGCCCAGCGGTAGTCCTTTGTGAAGCGCGCGAGGAAACAGGCCGCAGTGATCGTGCCACCGGCGCGGCCGCCGATGTTGGCCATGTCGGCGAAGTTGCTGTCCAGTAGCGGCTGGTAGTCTTCCCACAGCGGCAGTTGCCATACGCGGTCATGCGACTGCTCTCCCGCCGCGATGAGTTCCTTCGCCAGTCTGTCGTCATTGGCGAACATGCCACTGGCGACGTTGCCCAGTGCGATCACGCAGGCACCGGTGAGCGTAGCGATGTCGATCACGGTGTCAGGTTTGAATTTCGCGGTGTAAGTCAGTGCGTCGCACAGGATGAGCCGGCCTTCGGCATCGGTGTTGAGGATCTCGATGGTCTGGCCGGACATGGAGGTGACGATGTCACCCGGCTTGGTGGCGGTGCTGCCGGGCATGTTCTCGCAAGTCGGGATCACGCCGACCACGTTGATCGGCAGTTCCATCTCGGCGATGGCCTGCAGCGTGCCGAGCACGCTGGCCGCACCGCTCATGTCGTACTTCATCTCATCCATGTCGGCACCCGGCTTGAGCGAGATGCCACCGGTGTCGAAGGTGATGCCCTTACCGACCAGCGCGATCGGTTTCTGCGACTTGGCTGCCCCGTTGTATTCCAGCGTGATCAGCTTGGGGGGCTGTGCGCTGCCGCGCGTGACAGAAAGGAAGGAGCCCATGCCGAGCTTCTCCATGTCTTTCTTTTCCAGTACGGTGGTCTTGATCTTCTTGTGTGCCTTGCCCAGCGCCAGTGCTTTGGCGGCGAGGTAGGTGGGGGTACAGATGTTGCCCGGCAGATTGGCCAGGTCTTTGGTCAGAGCCATGCCGCGCGTGATGGCGGCGGCTTGTGTGACAGCCTTCTTCAGTTCGGCTGCCGGCTTGTCCAGCGTGATGAAGTTCACCTGTTTCAGTGTCGCCGGTTTTGATGGTTTGCTCTTCATGCCGTCGGCCCGGTAAGCACCGGCAGCGGCCGCGAGTACGGCTTGCTTGAGTACCCAGCCCGCATCCTTGCCAGCGCCGTCATCGGTGATGAACAGTGCGGCATCCTTGGCGGATGTAGCGTGCAGCGCTTTGAATGCGGCCCCCAGGATGTCCACACTGCCACGGTTGTCAAGCTCGGAGGGTTTGCCGAGGCCGACCAGCAGGATGCGTTCGGCGGATGCGCCCGCGAGTTTGTGCAGCAACAGCGTGCTGCCGGATTTTCCGCTCATGTCGCCGCGCGCGATGACATCGCTGAGTGCGTGTCCGGTGGCTTTGTCGAGCAGCTGTCCGGCTTTGGATAACTTGCCGCCGTCATACACGCCGACCACCACGCAGCCGCTCTTCAGCTTCTCCGGACTACCCTGTTTTATGCTAAATTCCACGCGCCTCTCCTCAAATAGATGTCTGAATCGATCCTGATGCCGGATTATCCGCAATCACCGCCGCAAAAGTCAAAGCAAGCCCAAGTGCGCCGCGCGCGCGGCATCTTCCATCGGTCTCTTATACGCGAATTCGCCTCTGTCGGCATGCTGGTGTTCGCCATTCTGCTCGGGATCGTGGTGTTCACCCAGTTGATCCGCTTCCTCGGTGAGTCGGTGAGCGGGCTGCTGGCGGTGGACGGTGTGATGGTGATGCTGGGCTTCAGTGCCATCAACTACCTGCCTGTCCTGCTGTCGATCAGTCTGTTCCTTTCCGTGCTGATCACACTGACACGTTGCTATCGCGACAGCGAGATGGTGGTGTGGTTCTCTTCCGGTATCGGCCTGACGCGCTGGATACGGCCGGTACTGGGTTATGCGTTACCCGTGACGACGGTCATCGCGCTGATGAGCCTGGTGCTGTCGCCCTGGGCGCTTTCCAAGGCGGATGAATACAAGCGCCGTCTGGATAGCCGGGACGACGTCTCTGTCGCGTCGCCGGGCGCGTTCCGCGAATCGAAACAGTCCGATCGGGTGTTCTTCCTGGAAGGCGTCGATTCCGAGAACAAGCGGGTAGGCAACATCTTCGTGCGCTCGGTGCAGCACGGCAAGGAAGGCACCATGGTGGCGAAAGAGGGCTATCAGGAGACGGCCGAGAACGGTGATCGCTTCCTGGTGCTGTTGAACGGTACTCGCTACGAGGGTATCCCGGGCCAGGCTGATTTCAGGATCGCCGAGTTCGAGCGCTATGCCATGCGCATCGAGCCGGCCGAACTGGTCAAGGAACAGCCCAATTTGAAAGCCTATTCCACTGTCTATCTGGTGCAACATCCCACGCCGCGCAACCTCTCGGAACTGGAATGGCGCCTCGGCCTGCCGGTCAGTGCATTGATCCTCTCCTTGCTGGCGATACCGCTCAGCTATGTGGATAACCGTTCCGGCCGCTCGCTGAATCTGATCACGGCCATCGTGATCTATATGTTCTACAACAACATGATCAGCGTGACCAACTCCTGGGTGGCACAGCAGAAGCTCGACGCCGTGACCGGGTTCTGGGGGCTTCATCTGTTGATGGCGGCACTATTGATGCTGTTCTTCTATCACCGTTCATCGGTGTTCTCCTGGCGGCGCTGGAAACGATGAGGCTGCTTACACGTTACCTCGCGCGCGAGATCTATTTCAGTGTGGCGCTGGTGTTCGCCGCGCTGCTCATGCTTTTCGCGCTGCTGGACCTGATCAGTCAGCTGAACGAGATGGGGCGCGGAGATTACAGCCTTGGCTACATGCTGATGTACGTAGCGCTGATATTGCCCGGTCATGTCTATGAACTGTTTCCGGTCGCGGTATTGATCGGCACGATCTTTGCGCTGGTGCAGATGGCGGCCAATTCCGAGCTGACCGTGTACCGGGCTTCTGGCGTGTCCCTGAAACAGTTGATCTATGCATTGCTGCGTATCGGTGTGCCGCTGATGCTGCTGTGCCTGCTGTTCGGCGAAGTGATCGCGCCTTACAGCGAGCAACTGGCCCAGCAGACCAAACTCAAGGCGCAGAAGGCGCAAGTCAACCTGAGGGAATTCCGTTCCGGCGTGTGGGTCAAGGACGAAGGCAGTTTCGTCAATATCCGCAACGTGCTGCCGGACACCTCGCTGTTGAATGTCAGCATCTACCAGTTCGACGAGAACTACAGGCTGGTGAGTGTCACTGCGGCAAAGCGCGCGACATTCGTGAAAGAACGCCTGTGGCAACTGGAAGATATCCAGCGCACGAACTTTTCCGGGCAGAGTGCGACGGCGGAAAGTTTGCCGGATATGGCGTGGCATACCGCGCTCAATCCCAATCTGCTGAACGTGTTGCTGGTGTTGCCGGAGCAGATGTCGGCACTGGATCTCTACCAGTACACGCGCCACCTTTCGGACAACAAGCAAAGCACCGCCCGCTATGACATCGCACTCTGGAACAAGCTGGTATACCCGTTCGCGGTACTGGTGATGATGTTGCTCGCGCTGCCGTTCTCGTCCTACCAGCGACGCGAAGGCGGCATAGGCGGCAAGATATTCGTCGGCGTCGTGCTCGGATTGAGCTTCCATTTTGCCGGCAGGCTGTTTGCCAATCTGGGCGCGCTCAACGAGTGGCCGGCGGCACTGAGTGCCACCGCGATGACCTGGATGTTTTTGGGTTTGGCGCTTGCCATGCTGTGGCGTACCGAGCGCAGGTGATCGCGCTCAGGGTTTGTCGGATTGCGCTTCCTGTTCGCGCACCATCCTCTTGACGGCTTCCCGTTTTTCCTCCGGCACCTTGCTGAAAGCGCTGAACTTTTCGCGGGCGCGGTGGCGCTGCTCCATCGTCAATCCGGCCCAGTCCTTGATCTGCGCGCGCAGACGCTGCTGTTTTTCCGGAGATAGCTTGGGATAGGCGTCGGCCACACCTATGAAACTCTTGTGCTCGCTTTGGGGCAGGTTGTCCCAGGAGTCGGATAGCGGTGCCAATATCTGTTGTTGGGCAGCCGAGAGTTCGGACCATTTTTCGGCGCAGGCGCTGAACGGGAGCGACAGCAGGGCGAGCGCCGACAGCAGCAGGGCGTGTTTGCGTGTCTTCATGCGCTTCAGTCCACGTACATGTGCAATGGCAGGTCATCCGTCAGGATGGCCAAGTCGATGGAAGCATGTTCGTGCAGAGCCGATTGCTTCCATTGCCAGCCGCCGGCCAGCACCGCTGCAAGCAACAGCAACCCCCCTGCCCAGTTAAGGGCGCGATGGTGATGGGAGGCATGCCCGTGATCGGTGACCAGGTGTTGCAGGCGCGACAACAGAGCCGCAGGGACCCTGGTGCGATGCCGGTTCAGTGCCTGTCGTCGTGCAGCATGCAAACGATCCAGTGTGGCAGGATCGAGTTGCTGGGTCGCACGGTCCAGCAGGGGGGCGAGGTCATCGAGTTTCAGTTTGATTCCCATGACAGGTCTATTCCCTTCGCTTTCAAAATGGCGGCCATCGTATGCGTGGCGCGCGAACAATGCGTTTTGACACTCCCCTCGGTGCAGCCCATGGCGGCGGCGGTCTCGGCGGTGTCCAATCGCTCCCAGTAACGCAGTAAAAATGCTTCCCGTTGACGGGCCGGCAACTGTTGCAGTGCCGCTTCGATGACAGCGAGTATCTCCGATTGCTGCAGGGCCGCCTCCGGTGTGGCGGGGGCGCTGGCGTTGTCGTCGTCCTGCAACACGTCCAGCGGCTCGAACTCCTCGTCGTCTTGGCGCGAGACGAAGGATGAGAACAGGCTGAAGTGCGCCGTTCGCACTTTTTGCCGCCTGAAGTGGTCGAGGATGGTGGTTTGCAGGATGCGCTGGAACAGCATCGGGAATTCCGCAGCGGGCTTGTCGCCATAGCGCTCGGAGAGCTTGATCATGGCATCCTGCACGATATCCAGCGCCGCATGATCGTCGCGCACGGCATATGCGGCCTGCTTGAAGGCGCGACGTTCGATGCTGGCAAGGAAATCGGAAAGCTGTTCTCGGCTGGACACGGATCGGGGGGCAAGTTCGTTGTTCGCCGGATGATAGCAAATTCCTGTTGCAGCAAGGGTTTTCGGGCGGCCAGAGCGTGATTGGGGTTGACCAAAAGGCTGCCAGCCTTTATCTTGCGCGGTCTTTCGATAGTAGCCACATATAGGTTTCAGGCCATGGAATTGACCGGTGCAGAGATAACCATCCGCTGTTTGCAGGAGGAAGGGGTCGAGTACGTTTTCGGCTACCCCGGCGGAGCGGTGTTGTTCATTTATGACGAGTTGTTCAAGCAGGAGAAGGTCAAGCACGTGCTGGTGCGCCACGAGCAGGCGGCCGTACATGCGGCGGACGGCTATGCCCGTTCCACCGACAAGGTGGGCGTGGCACTGGTGACCTCCGGCCCCGGCGTGACCAATGCCGTCACCGGTATCGCCACGGCGTATATGGATTCCATCCCGATGGTGGTGATCAGCGGCCAGGTGCCCACCAGTTTCATCGGCGAAGATGCGTTCCAGGAGGTCGATGCGGTCGGCATCACGCGCCCCTGCGTGAAGCACAATTTCCTGGTCAAGGATGTCAAGGATCTGGCCGTCACGCTGAAGAAGGCCTTCTATCTGGCCAAGAGCGGGCGTCCCGGCCCGGTGCTGGTGGATATCCCCAAGGATGTGTCCAACCACAAGACCGTGTTCGAATATCCGTCCTCGGTCAATATCCGTTCCTATCATCCGCAGGAGAAGGGTGATGCCAGCCTGATCAAGCGGGCGGCACAGATGCTGCTCGAAGCCAGGCGCCCCATGGTGTATGCGGGCGGCGGTGTGATCCTGTCCGATGCGGCCAAACAGCTGACCGATTTGGTGCGCCTGATCGACGCACCCTGTACCAACACCCTGATGGGCTTGGGTGGCTACCCGGCCAGCGATAAACAGTTCGTCGGCATGCTGGGCATGCATGGCACCTACGAAGCAAATATGGGCATGCAGAACTGCGATGTGTTGCTGGCCGTCGGTGCGCGCTTCGACGACCGCGTGATCGGCAACGTGGCGCATTTCAATTCCGTGCCGCGCAAGATCATCCACATCGACATCGATCCTGCCTCCATCTCCAAGCGCGTCAAGGTCGACGTGCCGCTGGTTGGCGATGTGGGGAGCGTGCTGACCGATCTGGTCAAGGTGCTGAAGAGCAGCAAGCAGAAACCTGATGCGGCCGCGCACAAGGACTGGTGGAAGCAGATCGACGAATGGCGCAGTGCCAATTCGCTGGGTTACAAGAATTCAAGCGAGCTCATCAAACCGCAGTTCGTGATCGAGACCTTGCACAAGATCACGCGTGGCGACGCTTACATCACTTCCGACGTCGGCCAGCACCAGATGTGGGCCGCGCAATACTACAAATTCGACAAGCCGCGTCGCTGGATCAACTCGGGCGGACTAGGCACCATGGGCTTCGGCTTGCCGGCTGCGATGGGCGTTCAACTGGCGCATCCAGGTGCCCAGGTGGCTTGCGTGACGGGCGAAGGCAGCATCCAGATGAACATCCAGGAACTGTCCACCTGCAAGCAGTTCAACCTGCCGATCAAGATCATCGCCTTGAACAACCGCTATCTGGGCATGGTGCGCCAGTGGCAGGAGTTCTTCCACGGCAACCGTTATTCGCAGTCCTACATGGATGCACTGCCCGACTTCGTCAAAGTGGCGGAGGCATACGGGCACGTCGGCATCCTGGTGGAGAAACCCTCCGATGTGGAAGGCGCACTGAAGGAAGCCTTCGCCCGCAAGGACGAACTGGTGTTCCTCGATTTCCGTACTGATTCCACCGAGAACGTGTACCCGATGGTGCCCGGAGGCAAGGGGTTGTCGGAAGTGATCCTGGCGGAGGACCTGTAACATGCGACATATCATCTCCCTGTTGATGGCGAACGAAGCGGGCGCGCTGTCGCGTGTGTCCGGCCTATTCTCCGCGCGCGGCTACAACATCGAGTCGCTCACCGTGGCGCCCACCGAGGATCCCACCCTGTCGCGCATGACCATCGTCACCAGCGGCTCCGACGCCATTATCGAGCAGATCAACAAGCAGTTGAACAAGCTGGTGGATGTGGTGTCGGTGATGGACCTCTCGGATGGCGACCACATCGAACGAGAGCTGATGCTGGTCAAGGTGCGTGCCGACGGCGCGGATCGCGAAGAGCTGAAGCGTATGACCGATATCTTCCGCGGGCGCATCATCGACGTGTCGGACAAGACCTACACCATCGAATTGACCGGAGCCGGTTCCAAGCTGGACAAGTTCCTGCTGGCGATCGATCGCGGCCTGATCCTGGAAACGGTGCGCACCGGTGCATCCGGCATCGGGCGCGGCGAGCGCATCCTGAAGATATAACCCTTTCTTTTACTGATTTTTTCGACGAGGCCAACATGAAAGTTTATTACGACAAAGACGCAGACCTGTCCCTGATCAAGGGCAAGCAAGTGACCATCGTGGGTTACGGTTCGCAGGGCCATGCCCACGCGCAGAACCTGAAGGATTCCGGCGTGAACGTGACCGTCGCGCTGCGCAAGGGCGGGGCATCCTGGGCCAAGGCCGAGAAGGCTGGCCACAAGGTCGCCGAGATCGCCGATGCAGTGAAGGGTGCCGACCTGGTGATGATCCTGCTGCCGGACGAGACCATGCCCGAGGTGTACCACGCCGATATCGCGAAGAACCTGAAGTCCGGCGCTGCGCTGGCTTTCGCCCACGGCTTCAACATCCACTACAACCAGATCGTGCCGCCGGCAGACGTCGACGTCATCATGATCGCCCCGAAGGGCCCCGGCCACACCGTGCGTTCAGAATATCTCAAGGGCGGCGGCGTGCCGACCCTGATCGCCGTGTATCAGGACAAGTCCGGCAAGGCGAAGGACGTGGCACTGTCCTATGCGGCTGCCAACGGTGGTACCAAGGGCGGTGTGATCGAGACCAACTTCCGCGAAGAGACCGAGACCGACCTGTTCGGTGAACAGGCTGTGCTGTGCGGCGGTGCGGTGGAACTGGTGAAGGCCGGTTTCGAGACGCTGACCGAAGCCGGTTACGCTCCGGAAATGGCTTACTTCGAGTGCCTGCACGAACTGAAGCTGATCGTCGATCTGATGTACGAAGGCGGCATCGCCAACATGAACTACTCCATCTCCAACAACGCAGAGTACGGTGAGTATGTCACCGGCCAGCGCGTGATCTCCGATCAGGCGCGCGCCGCGATGAAGGAGTGCCTGACCAACATCCAGAACGGTTCCTACGCCAAGCAGTTCATCCTGGAAGGCCGCACCAACTATCCCGAGATGACAGCACGTCGTCGCCTGAATGCCGAACATCCGATCGAAGTCGTCGGTGGCAAGCTGCGCGCGATGATGCCGTGGATCGGCAAGAACAAGCTGGTCGACCAATCCAAGAACTGATTGCAGTAACAGACAGAAGGTGAAGCAGATGCTTCACCTTCTTTACATCAGCCCGTCATTTTCCGGCAATCCCATATGAGCAATTATCCCCATCCCATCATCGCCCGCGAGGGTTGGCCCTTCCTGGCGATATCGCTGGTAACCGCACTGGCCGTTTCGGCATGGTGCATCACCTGGGCGATCCCGCTCTGGGTCATATTCGTGTTCGTGTTGCAGTTCTTCCGTGATCCGGCCCGCGTCATTCCGCAAGAAGCGGGTGCCGTGCTGTCGCCCGCCGACGGTCGTGTGATCAAGGTCGAACGCGCCACCGATCTGTACGGAGAGCGAGAAGCCATCCTGGTCAGCGTGTTCATGAACGTGTTCAACGTGCATTCCAATCGCAGCCCGGTCGATGGCGTCATCGAAAAGGTGCAATATTTCCCGGGTAAGTTCGTCAACGCCGATCTGGACAAGGCATCGAGCGAGAACGAGCGAAATGCCATCGTGCTGAAGACCCCTGCGGGGCAGACGGTCACCTTCGTGCAAGTGGCGGGTCTGATTGCGCGCCGCATCCTGTGCTACGTCAAAGCGGGTGATGCGCTGACACGCGGCCAGCGTTACGGCTTCATCCGCTTCGGTTCGCGTGTGGATGTCTACCTGCCGCTCGACGCTACCGTCAAGGTCGCCATCGGTGATAAAGTGCGTGCCACTGAAACCATTTTGGCCAAACTGGCCTGACTTGACGACCATGATGAACAATCGCAGCAAAATGAATCTGCGTCGGCGCAGCATCTATCTGTTGCCCAACCTGTTCACTACAGCTGCGCTGTTCGCCGGCTTCTATGCCATCGTGCAGGCCATGAATGGCCGTTACGAGATCGCGGCAGTGTCCATCTTCATCGCTATGGTGCTGGATGGTCTGGATGGGAGGGTCGCCCGTCTCACACACACCCAGAGCGAATTCGGTGCCGAGTACGACAGCTTGTCCGACATGGTGTCGTTCGGCGTCGCGCCATCCATTCTGATGTACGAATGGGCGTTCCGTGATCTGGGCAAGTGGGGCTGGTTCGCCGCCTTCATCTACTGCGCCGGTGCCGCTCTGAGATTGGCTCGCTTCAACACCAACATCGACGTGGTCGACAAGCGCTACTTCCAGGGATTGCCCAGTCCCGCCGCCGCCGCGCTGGTGGCCGGTTTCGTGTGGGTGATGCTGGATAACAAGTTCACTGGTTACGACCTGCGCTGGTACGCCGCCGCCCTGACCGTTTTCGCCGGCCTGTCCATGGTCAGCAACTGCAAGTACTACAGTTTCAAGTCGATCAACATGCGCAAGAGCGTGCCGTTCTTTGTGATCTTCCTGTTCGCACTGTTCTTTATCTTCGTGGCGCAGAACCCGCCGCTGCACCTGTTCCTGCTGTTCTTCGGCTACTGTCTCTCAGGTTATGTGATGAGCCTGATGGACTGGCGCAGGAAGCCCGTCCCGCCGCAGCTGTAAAGTAAACGCCAGCAAACAAAAAAGGCGCATCGAGAGACGCGCCTTTTTCTATTGCGGCCAGGTCTTGCTTACTTGGCAGCCTTCTGGCGGCTGAGCTCTGTCAGGCGCAGGATCTTGGCGGATGAGAACAGGCCGCGCAGTTGCGGTTGCTTGCCTTCGCCGACTTCCAGCACCGGCATGTGTGTCTTGCCGGCTTTCTGCATGGCGGTCAGCACATCCTTCACCGTGGCCTTTTCCACATCGTGCATCTCGGCGACCACCCAATCCTTGGTGTGTTCCATGATGTCGCTGACGCGGATGTCCTTGTGGGTCACGGCACGGTCGGCAAAACCGACGCTTTGCAGGAATTCCATAGGTTTGGAACCCATGATGTCGTAGGCGGTGATGGAGCCCAGCAGCTTGTCAGAACCTTTTTCCTTGACGAAGGCGATACGCAGTCCGGCGACCTTCATCTCGTGCAGCGCCTGGTCGATGGTCTCGTCAGGGGTGATTTTGAACATGCCGCGCACATGGAAATCGGTCATCACGGATGTGGCGGGATCTTTCAGGTCGACCTGCCAAGGCTCGTTGTGCGGCTCCAGGATGTCCTGGACGTGGCTGGTGGTCTTCAGCTCTGTTGGCTGCGGCGTGCGATGCGGCATGGAACTCTCTCCTTAGAACAGATGGTTGTTGTCGATACGGGGTTGATTATAGCTGCAAGGCAAGATTCCGTCAGCGCAAAACCCGACGGCCTGACGGTCAGTTACGGTGCCAAAGTTCCTCGGCCCAGCCTGCAGCGCGATTGATCACGCGGCTCAGAATGAACAGCAGGTCTGACAGGCGGTTGAGATAGTGCAAGCCCTGGATCGGGGCCAGATGGTCCCGTGCCAAAGGGGTGTATTCACGTTCGGCTCGGCGCGCGACGCAGCGGGCGACATGGCACAGGGCCGCTGCGCGCGTCCCGCCGGGCAGGATGAATTCCTTGAGGGGCGGCAGATCGGCATTGAAGCGCGCGATGGCAGTATCGAGCCTGAGCAGTTTCGCATCGTCGAATGGTGCGCCGGGTACGGCCAGCACGCCGCCGAGACCGAACAGGTCATGCTGGATAGTCAGCAATTCTTCGCGAACAGCTTGCGGTAAGGCCTCGCTCAGCAACAGGCCGAGCTGGCTGTTCAACTCATCAACGCTGCCGATGGCCGCGATGCGCGGGGAGTCCTTGGGCAGGCGTGATCCGTCGGCCAATCCTGTGGTGCCGTCGTCGCCGGTGCGGGTGGTGATCTTGGATAGTCTCATTGCTGCTCCAGGCAGGAAAGATAGACCGCAGCATCCGGCGCGGTCTTGTTGCGCTGCGCCTGCCAGATCATCTCGCCCAGACAATCCATCATCGCGTGCTGCGCCTCGTGTTCGGATTGGTATTTCTGAGTGAGCCGAGCGAACTGCTCGCGGATGCCATGCGGCTGGCCGATACTGATCTGCTCTTCTATGGTGAGATGCATCATCAGGTGCAGGAATGGGTTCACCACATCGCCATCGGGCGCGAAGTCCTTGTCCTGATTCCGCTCCGGATCGTCGAACAGCGCGTGATATTCGGGGTGCTTGTCGATGAGCTGGGCGGTCAGGTCTTCGAGCGGGGACAGCAGCGCACCGGCGCGGCGTTTGCGCCAGGATTCGAACAGGAACAGCCGTGCTTCATCGCGTGTCGGTTGGAACATCAGAACACCTTTTCCTTGAATTCACACAAATCCCGGATGCAACACTCGCCGCACTTCGGCTTGCGCGCCACGCACACATAGCGCCCGTGCAGGATCAGCCAGTGGTGCGCGTCCTGCATGAATTCCTTGGGCACGAACTTCATCAGTTTTTTCTCGACCTCCATCACATCCTTGCCGGGCGCCAGGCCGATGCGGTTGCTGATGCGGAAGATGTGCGTGTCCACTGCGATGGTGGGCTGACCGAAGGCCGTATTAAGGATCACGTTCGCGGTCTTGCGGCCCACGCCGGGCAGTGCTTCCAGCGCTTCACGCGTCTGCGGCACTTCGCCGCCGTGTTGTTCGAGCAGGATGCGGCACATCTGGATGATGTGTTTGCTCTTGGTCTGGTACAGGCCGATGCGCTGCACATATTCGCGCAGGCCGTCTTCGCCGAGCGCGAGGATCTTTGCAGGGGTATTGGCTACGGGGAACAGTTCGCGCGTGGCGATGTTCACGCTTTTGTCGGTGGCCTGCGCGGAGAGGATCACCGCCACCAGCAATTCGAAAGCGGATTTATGCTCCAGCTCGGTGGTAGGGTGCGGGTTGGCGGCTTGCAGGCGCAGGAATATCTCGCGCCGTTTGGCTGCGTTCATCCCTGTACCGCCTCGGGCAAGGTCTCCGGTGCGGGCTGGCTGGAGATCTTTTTCGACGCGCGCAGGTCGAGCCAGTTCTTGGCGGCGATGATCAGGCCGAGGCCGATGAAGGCACCGGGCGGCAGGATGGCTAGCAGGAAACCGTGATAGTCGGGGATGACCGGGATCACCCAGGCTTTGGCCTGTTCACCGAACAGCAGGTCGATGCCGGACAGCAGCGTGCCTTTGCCCACGATCTCGCGCATGCCGCCCAGTACCGCCAGCACGGCGGTCAGCCCGAGGCCCATCATCATGCCGTCGAAGGCGGAGGGCAGGACCGGGTTCTTGGATGCGAACGATTCGGCGCGCGCCAGCACGATGCAGTTGGTCACGATCAGCGGCACGAAGATGCCGAGCACGATATACAGGCCGTACAGATAGGCGTTCATCAGGTATTGCACCACGGTCACCAGCACCGCGATGATCAGCACGAACACCGGGATGCGGATCTCGTTGGGCACATAGCTACGCACCGGGGCGATGGCTGCGTTGCTCAGGATCATCACCAGTGTGGTGGCCAGCCCAAGACTGACCGCGTTGATCACAGTGCTGCTCACCGCGAGCAGCGGGCACAGACCTAGCAGTTGCACCAGCCCCGGATTCTGTTTCCACAGACCGTTCCAGGCGATGTCCTTCATCTCGGTGAGCGTCATATGCGGGCTCCTTTCGCGGGCGGCGTATCGGCGATGAACAGTTCGTCGCGATGTGCTTCGAAATATTGCAGGGCGCGGTTCACGGCCTTGACCACGGCACGCGGCGTCACGGTGGCACCGGCCATGTAGTCGAACATGCCGCCGTCCTTGCGCACCTTCCACATCCCGTCCGGGAACAGGCTGCGCGAGCGGCCGTCGAAGGTCTTGATCCAGTCGTGCTTGGCGATGTCGATGTAATCACCCAGTCCCGGTGTCTCGTTGTGTTTCACCACGCGCACGCCGCCCAGTGAACCGTCTTGATGGATCGCCATGATCAGGGAAATCTTGCCGCTGTAGCCGTCCGGCGCGATGGCTTCCAGCACCACGGCCACCGGCTTGCCGTCGCGCCGGGCGATATGCGCCTGCGTCGCTTCATCGGTACCCAGCATCTCATCCGCCTCGACCGTGCGGATGTCTTGCATAATGTTGTTGTCGTACGAGCTGGGCGGCAGCAGTTGCGATACCAGCTTCAGCTTGGCTTTCTCCACCGTGGCGGCGATGGTGTCGCGCGTCAGGTGATAGGTGGACGACAAGGCGGCAGTGCCGATGATGGCGAAGAACACCAGATTGACGGCGGTCTGTATCGAGGAGCGGGCGATGCGCTTCATCGTTCGCCCCCCTTCTTCTTGCCAAAGATGCGCGGTTGCGTCCAGGCGTCGATCAGCGGCACGCACATGTTCATCAGGATGGTGGCGAAGGCGACACCGTCCGGGAAGCCGCCGTAGGCACGGATGAGGAAGGTCAGCAGACCGGCCCCGAAGCCGAATACGATGCGCCCCTTGTTGGTGGTGGGGGAGGTGACCGGGTCGGTCAGGATGAAGAAAGCGCCTATCATCGCCGCACCCGAGAACCAGTGGAACAGCGGAGGCGCATAGTGCGCGGGATCGACCAGATGGAAGAGGCCGGACAGCGCGAATAAGGTGCCGAGGAAGGCCAGCGGCAACTGCCAGGGGATGATGCGCGCGATCAGCAGGTAGAGGCCGCCCAGCGCGAAGCCCGCCGCCACCATCTCGCTGCCCTTGCCGGCCAGCCGGCCGTAGATCGGCAGGTCGCGGATGTCGCTCACCGTCATGCCCAGATGCAATTGCGTCTTCATCGTATCCAGCGGCGTCGACATGGTCAGCGCATCCAGTTGCATGCCGGCCGGCAGCACACCGGAGAAGACATAACGCAGTTGGTCGCCGTAAGACAGGACGCTGAGCCCCATGCCTTGCGGACTCAGCCACTGCGTCATCTCCTGCGGGAAGGAGATGATCAGCACGGCATAGCCGATCATCGCCGGATTGAATGGATTGCTGCCCAGTCCACCATACAGATGCTTGGCGACCGCGATGGCGAACGCCGTGCCGACCACCGGCAGCCACCAGGGCGCGAGCGGCGGGATCGACAGCGCGATCAGAACGCCGGTGAGCAGGGCGCTGTAATCAGCCAGAAAGGGGCGCACCGGGCGGTTACGCAGTTTGAGCATCAGCGCCTCGGTCGCCAGTGCGGCGGTCACCGCCAGCGCGATGGACATCAGGATGGCCGGGCCGAAGTACCACACATACAGTGAGATACCGGGAAGCAGCGCATACAGCACGCGACGCATGATGCGGTCGACAGTGAGCGGGCGCGTGATGAAAGGTGAATACAGCATGACGGTCAGTTCCCTTGGCTGTTTTTCGGCGGTTCGTCGTCGGCACCGGCATCGGCCGCCAGCTCGTGGATCTTCGCGCGGCGCGCCTCGATGGCGGCTATTTCCGTGCGTTGTTCGGGGGTGAGTGCCTCGGTGTTTTTTGGCGTGACGGCGGCCGCCTGCGCTTTGGCACGTGCCAGTGCCGCGTCGATGCGCATCTGCTGTGTATCGTCGGCATCCGCGTTCGGGTTGAGCTGGGTCGCGACGACCGCCGTTGCTGCTGCGGCTTTGGCTTCCGCCGCGGCGCGTTCCTTCTGGGCCAGACGCTCGGCTTTCTCCTGCTTCTCGCGCTCGATGCGGAACTGGCGGAACTCGTGCCGCTCGCGTGCCAGATCGGCCGCGCGTTTCTCCAGGTCGCGCGCCCGGATCTCGCTTTTCGCATAACGGTAATACTGCACCAGCGGGATGCTGCTCGGGCAGACATAGGCGCAGGCGCCGCATTCGATGCAATCGAACAGGTCGAACTCCTGTGCTTTGCCGAAGTTGTGCGACTGTGCGAACCAGTACAGATCCTGCGGTTGCAGTTCCACCGGGCAGACCTGTGCGCAGCGCGTGCAGCGGATACAGGGCATGGGGGCGGGCGGCGGCGGGAACAGCGCATCGCTGGCCGCGATCACGCAGTTGCTCGCCTTCACCAGCGGCACGTTCACCGCAGGCAGTTCCACACCCATCATCGGTCCGCCCATGATGTAACGGTTGGTGTCGGGTTTTGCGACACTCAGCGCGACCAGATCGCTGAACGGCGTGCCGATCAGCGCCTCGTAGTTGCGCGGCTGTTCGACGTTGCCGGTTACGGTGACGATGCGTGACACCAGCGGCTCGCCATGCTCGACCGCGCGATGCGCGGCGTAGGCGGTCGCCACGTTGAAACACTGCACGCCGACATCGGTGGGCAACTTGCCCGATGGCACCTCGACGCCGGTCAGCACCTTGATCAGATGCTTGGCGCTACCGCCGGGATACAGGGTCGGCACGGCGACCACCTTGAACGGGTGGCTGCTCTCGTCGACCGCGCGCTGCATCGCGGCGATGGCATGCGGCTTGTTGTCCTCGATGCCGATCAGCACCGTGTCGGTGCCCAGCGCATGACGCAGGATCTCGATACCGCGCACGATGCCTTCCGCACGTTCACGCATCAGCATGTCGTCGCAGGTGATATAGGGTTCGCACTCGGCGCCGTTGATGACCAAGGTATCGACCACGACCGGGTGGTTCAGCTTCATGTCGCTGGGGAAGACCGCGCCACCCAGCCCTACGATGCCGCAACGGCGCAGATGTTTCTGTAATTCATCGGAGGATAGCTGGCGATAGCTCAATGTCTGGCGCACGCCCCATTCATCTTTTCCGTCCGGCACCAATGTCGCACACAGGTCCGGCAAGGCCGAAGGGTGGGCGATCTGTTGCAGTTCGATGGCGGTGATGGTGCCCGAGGTCGGCGCATGGATGGAACTGGAGATCATCCCCACCGGCTCGCCGATGAGCTGACCTTTCAGCACCCGTTCGCCGACCTGTACCACAGGCTTGGCTGCTTCGCCGGCATGCTGTCGGAACGGCACGAACAGTTGCGGAGGCAGCGGCGCAGTCATGATCGGCGACTGCGTCGATTCGCTCTTGTGTGTGGGCGGATGGATGCCGCCAAAGAAACGGTGCAGCCTGGTCATGAGGTCCGCCTCAATTCGAACACCGGATAACGCCACTTCCAGTTGGTCAACTGCTCTTCTATGGGCACCATGCTGATGCAATCCACCGGGCAGGGCGGCACGCACAGCTCGCAGCCGGTGCATTCCGACGCGATGATGGTGTGCATCTGTTTGGCGGCACCGGCGATGGCATCGACCGGGCAGGCCTGGATGCACAGCGTGCAGCCGATGCAGGTCTGTTCGTCGATGAAGGCGACTGCCTTCGGTTTGGGTTGCGCGTTCTCGCCGAACGGTTTGAATTCCACGCCCAGCAGCTCGGCCAGCTTGTGGATGCCTTCCTCGCCGCCGGGCGGGCACAGATTGATGTCGGCTTCACCCTTGGCTATGGCTTCGGCATAGGGTTTGCAGCCGGGGTAACCGCACTGGCCACACTGCGTCTGCGGCAGCACCGCGTCGATCTTCTCAGCCAGCGGATTGCCCTCGACGCGGAAGCGGATCGAGGCATAGCCGAGGATCATGCCCAGCAGCGCCGCGAGGGCGATCATGATCCACAACGCAGTGATCATTTGACCAGGCCCGAGAAGCCCATGAAGGCGAGACTCATCAATCCTGCGGTGACCATGGCGATGGCCGTGCCGCGGAAGATGCCGGGCACGTCCGCCCCCTCCAGTCGCTCGCGCATGCCGGCGAACAGCACCATCACCAGCGTGAAGCCCACCGCGCCGCCAAAGCCGAACAACAGTGATTCGATGAAGTTGTGCTTCTCCTGCACATTGAGCAGCGGGATGCCCAGCACAGCGCAGTTGGTGGTGATCAGCGGCAGATAGATGCCCAGCACCTGATACAGCACCGGGCTGGTCTTCTTCACCACCATCTCGGTGAACTGCACGGTGGCGGCGATCACAACGATGAACGACAGCGTGGTGAGATAAGCGAGGTCGGGCCCCAGCAGATAGTGGTTCACCAGATAGCTGGAGCCGGAGGCGATGGTGAGTACGAACGTGGTGGCCGCGCCCATGCTCAGCGACGTCTCCAGTTTCTTGGAAACGCCCATGAACGGGCACAGCCCGAGGATCTTGACCATCACGATGTTGTTCACGAACACCGTGCCGATCAGTATCAGCAAATAGTCAGTCATTGCAAAGAGCGCAGGGCGCGAAAAAACAGGGGCGGATTATGCGCCGGAACGGGGGGCGCTTCAACCGCAGCCGGGCTATATGGATATAACTGCGTCAGTCATGCTAAAGCATGACCTTGGTTCCCAGCTCCACCACCTGGTTAGGCGGCAGGTTGAAGAAGCCAGCCGCGCCTTCGGACTGGCGCGTCATCCATGAGAACAGCGCGCAACGCCACGCGGCCATGCCACCGGGACCGTCAGCTACATTGGAGCGAGCGATGAAGTAGGTGGTACTCATCGCCTCCAGTTCGATACCATGGGCGGTGAGCCCTTGTAGCGCGACCGGGATGTCCACCTCCTCGCGGAAGCCGTAGCGCAGCGATACGTTGAACATTCCGGTTGCCAGCGGTGTCACCTTGAGCCGCTGTGACGGATCGACATAGGGGATGTCGGCGGTGACCACATGCAGGAACAGCGTCTGCTCATGCAACACCTTGAAGTGCTTGAGATTGTGGAATAGTGCGCTGGGCACCACGGCAGGTTCGGCGGTGAGGTAGATGGCGGTACCCGGGACGCGCGGTACATCCGGTTGGGTGCCGCTGATGAAGATGTCCATCGGGATGTCGAGCTTGCGGCGCTGCATGGCGACCAGACCGCTGCCGCGTTTCCAGGTCGAGAGCAGCACGAATAGCAGCAAGCCGAGCGCCAGCGGCATCCATCCACCATGGAACAGCTTGGTCAGATTGGAGCCGAGGAAAGCCAGCTCCAGCAGGGCGAACACGCAGAGCGCGAGCAGCAGCGGCAGACGCACCCGTCCCGGTAGCATCAGCGTGACGAACATGGTGAGCAGGGTGGTGATGACCATGGTGCCTGACACCGCGATGCCGTAGGCCGCGGCCAGCGCGCCGGAGGAGCCGAACTCCAGCACCAGCACGATCACGCCGACCAGCATCATCCAGTTCACGGCGGGGATGTAGATCTGCCCGCGCTGCGCGTCCGAGGTGTGCTGGATGAACAGGCGCGGCAGGTAGCCCATGCGCATGGCTTGCAGCGTGATGGAATACGCGCCGGAGATGGTCGCCTGCGAAGCGATCACCGTGGCGGCGGTGGCGAGCGCGACCAGCGGCAGCATGAACCATTCCGGCGACAGCAGGTAGAACGGGTTCTGGATCGCTTCTGCCGAGCGCAGCACCAGCGCCCCCTGGCCGAAGTAGTTGATCAGCAATGCCGGGCACACCAGCCCGTACCAGGCGAGACGCACCGGCTTCGCGCCGAAGTGCCCCATATCCGCATATAGCGCCTCGCCCCCAGTCAGCGCCAGGAACACCGCTGACAGTAGCAGGAACATGCCGGCCGGATGCTCGATGGCGAAGTCGATGGCATAGCGCGGGTCGAGCGCACGCAGCACGGTGGGGGTCTCCGCGATGCTGATTGCGCCGAGCACCGCCAGTGCGGCGAACCACAGCAGGGTGACAGGGCCGAACAGCTTCCCGACGCTGCCGGTGCCCTGGCGCTGGATGAAGAACAGACCGGTGAGCACGCCGACGGTGACCGGCAGGATGAGCTGCTCCAGCGTTGGCGCGGCGACACTCAATCCTTCTACGGCCGATAGCACCGAGATGGCCGGTGTGATGAGCGCATCGCCGTAGAACAGCGCGGCGGCGAAGATGCCAGCGGTAACGATCAACAGTTTCCAGCGTGATGCGTCACCGGCGGTGCGGTTCGCCAGCGCGGTCAACGCGAGCACGCCGCCCTCACCGTTGTTGTCGATGCGCAGCATCACCCACACGTATTTGATCGAGATGATGAGTGTCATCGCCCAGAACAGTGCGGACAGGGTCGCCAGCACGTTTGCTTCCGTGGGCGCGAGTCCATGCGCGCCAGCGAACGCCTCCTTGAAGGCATACAGCGGGCTGGTACCGATGTCGCCATACACTACGCCGAGCGCGGCGAGTGTGAGCGCGCCGGTGGCAGTCCTTTGTTTTTGGTCCATATCGATCTCCTCTATATCTGGAACCGGTAACCCAGCCCTGTCTCCGTCAGAAAGTGTTCTGGCTGTGCTGGATCGCGTTCAAGTTTCTGGCGCAGCCGGCTCACATAGATGCGCAGGTAATGGTTGCTCTCGCCGTAAGCCTTGCCCCAGACCGAATGCAGCAGCTGGCGGTATGTGAGCACCTTGCCAGGCTCGGCCAGCATGGCGCAGAGCAGGCAGTATTCGATCGGGGTCAGGTGCACAAGTGCGCCACTGCGCGTGACCCGCCGTAGCGCGAGGTCGGCCTCTATGTCGCCGAAACGTATGAGTGCGCCGGCCGTCGCGCCTTCCGCCGGATTGCGGCGCAGCTGCGCGCGTACTCGGGCGAGCAGTTCGCCGGTGGAGAACGGTTTGGTCAGGTAATCATCCGCTCCCGCGTCCAGCGCGCGGATCTTCTCCCCTTCGGCGGCGCGCGCCGACAGTACCAGCACCGGCAGCCTGAATTGTGTGCGCAGTTCGCGGATGAAGGCGATGCCGTCGCCGTCCGGCAGGCCGAGGTCGAGGATGAGCAGGTGTACGTTGGCGGCATGCAGCTGTGCCAGCCCCTGCTTCAATGTGCTGGCCTCCAGCACGGGGAAGCCCTCTTCCTCCAGTGCAACGCGCACCAGGCGACGGATCTGCGTCTCGTCCTCGATGAGCAGGATGCCGGGTTCATTCATGTTCCGGCTCCGGCTCGATCGCGGGGGGCTCACCCAGCGGCAGCGTGAAGGTCACACAGGCGCCATCGTCGTTGTCGGCGCGTACCGTGCCGCCGTGCGCCTGGACTATTGCTTTGCAGATCGCCAGCCCCAGTCCGATGCCCGGCACGTTCGACTCCGCATCGCCGCGTTCGAACAGATCGAACAGCGACACGAGCCTGTCAGCGGGGAACTGCGAGCCGCTGTTGCATACCGATACATGCGCGTATTGCCTGTCCGTCCCGGCGGTGATGCGGATGATGGAGCCGGATGGTGCATACTTGGCTGCGTTCTCCAGCAGATTGCACAGCACGCGTTCCATCAACACTGCGTCGAAGCGCAGCAAAGGCATGTCCGGCGGCAGCCTCACCTCCACCGGATGCAGTGCCAGCACCGGGCCGAGCAGCTTGATGCTGGAGCCGATCACTTCTTCCACAGGCTGCCATTCGAGTGAAAGCTGGATTTCGCCCGCCCGCAGCTTGGCCATGTCGAGCAGGTTTGAGACCATTCCGTTCAGACGCATGGTCTGCTGACGCATCGTCTCGGCCATCCCGTGCTGCTCAGGCGGTAGCGGCGACTGTGCCAGCTTGTCGGCCATGCCGTAGAGCACGGTGAGCGGTGTGCGGATGTCATGCGAGAGCGCGGAGAGGATGCTGCTGCGCAGGCGCTCGTCCGTCATCTGCAGTTGCGCGCGCTGTGCCACTTCTACGAAATGCTGGCGTTCGACAGAGGCTGCGACCAGGGCGGCGATGGTCTCGAACAAGGGGCGGCGCTCGGCCCGCAACAGATCGTCCCCTTCGGTGCAGATCGCCAGGACGCCACGTGTATAAGTGCTGCCCTTCAATGGCAGGAACAGCCATTGCATGGAGCCATCCAGCGTGGCCTGCACGGCATTCTGGTGCCAGGCGCTCTGCGCGGCGAAATTGGGTTTGCCGTTGAACGGCATGTGTTTCAGCGCCACCGGATGCAGCGCGTCATCCCGGCGTATCAGCAGCATGCCATGGCAGGACTGTGTCTTGACCAGAAAGATACGCGTCAGCTCATCCACCTGGCTCAGCGATACGGCGCCTGCGAGCTGGCTGGCGAACTGGTACAGGGCATGGGTCTGGCGCTCACGCTCGAGGGCGGCGTCCTTTCCCTGCTGCAGCCCCAGTGTCAGGTTGCCGATGATGAGTGCCACGGCCAGCATGACAGTCAGCGTGATGACATACTGCACGTCGCCGATGGTGAAAGAGAAGTGCGGGTAGATGAAGAAGAAATCGAGCAGGGCCGAACCGAGCAGGGCGGCTGCGATGGCGGCGTTCCTGCCGGCGCGCACGGCGACCACCGCGACGGCGAGCACATACAGCATCGCCGTGTTGGCCGGATCGAGCACGTTGCGTCCCGGCCAGGCCAGCAGGGTCGCGACGCCACAGGTCGCAGTCACCCATAGCAGGCGTTCAGCCGTGCTACGTGCCGGTGAGTCCAGAAAACGAGAGGGTTTCATGCGGCCGGATTATTCCAGCCAGTGGATAAAAAAGCTGTAAAAAAGGTCAGCGTGTCCGGCGAATGGCCGCCGCACACTCCGTCACCAGCTCCTGCCCGCGATATACCAGTCCGCTATACACCTGCACCAGTGCCGCCCCGGCCTGCATCTTCTCCATCGCATCCGCACCTTTGAGGATGCCGCCCACGCCGATGATGGGCAAAGCCCCGTTCAGTTCGGCTGAAAGCTGACGGATCAAGGCAGTCGATTTGTCGCGCACTGGAGCGCCGGAGAGGCCGCCGGTTTCGTTACCGTGCGGCAGGTCTTCCACGCCTTCGCGTGAGAGCGTGGTGTTGGTGGCGATGACGGCGTCGATCTTGTGTTTGATGAGCAGCGCGGCGATCTGTTTGATCTGTTCGCTATCGAGGTCGGGGGCGATCTTGACGGCGAGCGGTACGTATTTCTTGTGCGTGTCGGCGAGTTTGAGCTGTTCGGCTTTCAGTTGCGCGAGCAGCGCGTCGAGTTCGTCGCCGCCCTGCAATTGGCGCAGGTTCTTGGTGTTGGGCGAGGAGATGTTGATGGCGACGTAGCTGGCATGTTGATACACCTTGCGCAGGCCGATCAGATAATCGTCCGCCGCCTTTTCGATGGGGGTGTCGGCGTTCTTGCCGATGTTGATACCGAGGATGCCTTGATACTTCGCGCGCTTCACGTTCTCGATCAGCGCATCCACGCCGCTGTTGTTGAAGCCCATGCGGTTGATCACGCCCTGCGCTTCGGGGATGCGGAACATGCGCGGTTTGGGATTGCCGGGCTGCGCGCGCGGGGTGACGGTGCCGATCTCGATGAAGCCGAAGCCGAACGCGGCCAGCGCGTCGATCACTTCACCGTTCTTGTCCAGACCGGCGGCGAGGCCGACCGGATTGGGGAAGGTCAGGCCCATCACGGTGCGCGGATCATCCGCCGGACGCTTGAACATCAGCGAGGTGAGGCCGAGACACTGTGCGGTCTTCAGACCGTCGATGGTGGCGTGGTGCGCGGTCTCGGCATCGAGCGCGAACAGGGCGGGGCGGAACAGCTGGAACAGGGACATCACTTAATCTTTCTTGGAAACGACTGGGATGGGGAAGGATTTGCGTTTGAACACCTTGCCGCGCGTCTTGCCGCGCCAGTATTCGGCGATCACGTCGCCCAGTTGCAGGCTGAGCAGACCGAACAGGGCGTAGCCGAGTTGCGCGAAGGCGGCATTGGGCACTTGCACGATCAGCGTGCCGCCGCCGAAACGGAACGCCAGAACGGCGACGTTGCACACGACGATGCCGGACAGCGCGGCACACAGCACGCGCCCCCAGTCGCCGGTCGCCAGTTCGGCGAAGATGCTGCGTTCATGCCACAGGGCCTGCAAGGCGATCAGCAACAATAGCGGTGCGAGCCACATCAACCAGAACAGATACTCCGGCCACGCCGCGCCGCCGAGCAAACCCAGCAGGGTGAGCGGAGCCAGGACATTGACGGTATGGCTGGCCGAAAGCGATGGCATGGCCGGCAGGCGCGCCAGTCGCTGCAACAGGCCGGGCAGACTGGCGAGCAGGGTGCGCAGCCCCAGCACGGTGGGCAGCAGCAAGGCGAACAAGGCGTTCAATATCAGCATGCCGGTGATATCCAGAGCGGCAGGCACCAGCCAGCTTTCCGCATAACGGTTCAGGTAAAGCAGCAACCATCCGCACACTGCGCCCGCCACGCTCAGGGCCATCAGGTAGCTGCGCTGCAGCTTGAGCAGGGAACGCTGACGGTTGCCGCCGAATTCGACGGCAATGAACAGTGCCAGCACTGCGCCCAGCGATATCAGCAATGGTTGCAGGGATTGCGCCGCCAGTTCGCTGAAGTGCCAAACGACTTCGCTGCCGGACAATAGCGATCCGGCCAAGGGCAGGGCGAGGATCAGCGCTACGAACAGCACCAGACGGGTCAGCATGTACGGTCCTCGTGTTCGAGTCGATGCCAGTGTCCGTCGCGCAGACCTTGCAGCGGTTGATAGGCGGCTTTGTAGGCCATCTTGCGCGAAGCGGCGATCCAGTAGCCGAGGTAGAGATAAGGTAGTTCCAGTTTGCGGCACAATTCGATCTGCCACAGTACGTTGTAAGTGCCATAGCTGGCTCCGTGCACATCGGGATCGTAGAAGGTGTACACCGCCGACAGGCCGTCCTTAAGCACATCCACGATGCTGACCATGCGCAATACGCCGTTCTCGCGGAACGCCACCAGCATGCTGTCCACATGGCTCTGTAGCAGAAAATTGCGGTACTGCTCGGGATCGTCGTCCGCCATGCTGCCTTCGGCGTGGCGCGCCTGCTGGTAACGCCGGTACAGCTCGAAATACTCCGGCTTGTCTTCCAGCGGAAGCAGCTCGACATGCAGGTCGCCGTGTTTCTTCCAGCTGCGGCGCTGCGAACGCGTGGCGGCGAATACATCCACCTCGACGCGCACCGGCACACACTGGCGACAGGTATCGCAACGCGGGCGGTAGGTGAAGGTGCCGCTGCGACGGAAGCCCTGGCGTACCAGTTCGGAATATACCTGCGCGTTGATGAGGAAGGAGGGGGTGGCGACCTGCGAACGTGCTTCCAGTCCCTCCAGATAGCTGCACGGATAGGGCGCAGTCAGATAGAGCTGGATGGAGGAGAGCGGGATGTCGTTGAGCAGACTCATGCGGGATACGGTGTTGGCGCGAGCGGTGTGCAAGTGTACCAATTCCGTGCATGCGACGGTAAGCCCAATTTTGCAGGGGTTTGCAGTGTGCGGACAGAAGAGTAGAGTGCTGACAAAAGAAGAAGAGCGGGGAGCGTATGCAAGACAATAGTCATGAGCCTGCGCAGGCACAGCGACGTTTCTGCATCCTGTGCGTGTGGTTCGGTGCGCTGGCCCATCTGAGCAAAGACTCGCGACGGGTCGCTTGGGCCGGGGTGTTGCTGGTGCCGCTGTTCTGGTTGCTGGATGGTGCCATAGACGTCTATCTGTTCGGTCTGGGCGAAGCTTTCCATCATGGTCTGTTCGAGATGGAGCCAGTCGAGTTGTACATGCGACTGCTGGTGTCCGTGCTGTTCGTTTTGTTCGGACTGTATGCCGCGATACTGCTCGATCGCGCCGAGCGGGCCGGGCATGCGCTGCGCGAGAGCAATGCGGAACTGGAGAGTCTGAAGTCGGAGCTGGAGCATCTGGTTGAAGCTGACCCGTTGACCGGCACCTACAACCGGCGCAAGTTCCATGATGTGCTGGATCGTGCAGTAGCCAATGCCGAGCGCCACGACCATCGCTTCGCTTTGCTGATGATCGATGTCGACCACTTCAAACTCATCAACGACACACACGGCCATCAGATCGGCGATGAGGTGTTGCGCGGTGTGTGCGAGCGCATCAGCGGGGCCGTGCGCAGCGCGGACCAGTTGTTCCGTGTCGGCGGCGAAGAGTTCTGCCTGCTGGCGAACGTGGCGGGCGGCGAGGACATCGGGCCGCTCGCCGAGAAACTGCGCAAGGTCGTGGCTGGGCGTCCGTTCCTTGTGGTGGGGAATATCACGGCCAGTATCGGCATCGCACACTTCAGGGAAGGCGACACGCAGGAAAGCATCTACGCCCGCGCCGACGAGGCGATGTATGAAGCCAAGCGCAGGGGGCGTAACTGCGTGGTGTCCAGCGCGGCCTGATTCACCAGTCCGGGCTTTCGAACCGCCACGGCACGTTCGGCACAGGTTCTGCGGTCAGCCGCGCCACATCCGCGACGAACGCCTGACGGGGGATCTCGCGCGCACCGAGGGAGGCTAGGTGCGCTGTGTTCATCTGGCAATCGATCATGCCGAATCCCCATCGCTGAAGTTGCGCGCACAGATGTGCCAGCGCGATCTTGGAAGCATCCGCGCGGCGGCTGAACATCGACTCGCCGTAGAACATCTTGCCGATGCCGATCCCGTACAGTCCTCCAATCAGTTCGCTATCCATCCAGACTTCCACTGAATGCGCGTAGCCCATGCGATGAAGTTCGCAATAGGCTTGCACCATCTCCCCCTGTATCCAGGTGCCGTCCTGTCCGTCGCGCGGCGCGGCGCAGGCGCGCATGACCTGCTCGAAGGCGGTGTCGGTGCGCAGCTGGTACGCGCCACGGCGCAAGGTCTTGCGCAATGATTTCGAAAGTTTGAACTCGCCCGGGAACAGCACCATGCGTGGGTCAGGGCTCCACCACAGGATGGGGTCCCCTTCCCCGAACCAGGGGAAGATGCCGTGCCGGTAGGCATCCAGCAAGCGCGCGGGTGCCAGGTCGCCGCCGGCGGCGAGCAGTCCGTTCGGGTTCTTGAGCGCTTGCGAGACCGGCGGGAACGGGGTGTCATTCTGAAGTAGCAGGATCATGGTTCGAGCATAGAGCAACTTGCCGGATTTGGCACTGGAGGCGGAGGGATAAGGGGGCTATCGCCATATATATAGGCCATTTTTTCTATGTGCAGCAGGTCTGAAATGTGCTTATATTGCCACCTGCAAGGGGAGTGCACACAGGGGAGGCGACGGTGGTTTTGGGGCTATTTGGCAAGAAATCGGATCATCCGCTGGCGGATATGAAGTCCGCGCAGGCGCTGCTGGATGACATTCCCAAGCACGATTCGATCAAGGCGCTGCAGGAACTGGCCGACTGGGTCGAGGCCATCAGCGAGCAGGCGGACGGTTTGAAACTCGACCATCACTGGGCGGTGTTGCGGCTGTACGATCAGGCCGCGCAGGGGCACGTGCGCAAGTTGCTGCACGATTATTTCACCCTGCAGAAACTGTCGCAGTTCCAGGAGAATCGTCTGTGGACGCTGCTGGATGCCTACTACACTCAAAGTGACCGCGCGCACTTCGATGTGCTGCAGCGTTATCGCGACAATGCCAAGGGGGCTTCGGCCCTGAAGCCTGACCTGCCTTTGCTGTGTACGCGCGGCATCGGGGCCATCGGCGGTCTGCTCAAGATGGCTGCTGCACGGTATGCGATGGTCGACCCGGCCTTGTGGCGGCGTCTGGCAGCCTACTATCAGTTGGCTGAGACACAGGGTTTCTCCAGCGAAAACGTCACCGTCTATCCCGGCTGCAATCTGAGCACCAACGAGGCCTTTGCCGTGCTGATGCTGTGGTACGGCTGCAGTGCCGGCAACCTCAATCCTGTGCAGGAGCATATCGCCGAGCGCCTGTTCGCGGCATTGGGCAAGGGGGTGCAGGTGTTCAACGCATACAACGGCACGGCCTTGTTCGTGTTCGACATGGCGCAACCGACACCGCCCATGCGCGCCACGGCGGAAGGCACCATCCATCCCGCCCTGCGCTACATCGTAGCCGACGATATGCGCCAGATGCTGGATAACATGATCAAGACGCTGGACAAGGGCATCCTGCCGGACGGTTTGAATCTGTACGGTGCCAAGTTCGAAGCCGACCTGGTGAAGGATATCGCGGCCAAGCTGATGCAGAGCCTGACGCTGCCACCGCCCACGCGCCGCACGCCGCGCCGCAAGATCAATGTCAGTCTCAAGGTCGCCAACGGTTTCCTCAAGATGCTGGAACACAGTGATGTGGGCTTGAATTTCGGTACCGAGGAGAGCGAGACATGGGACATCGAGGACATCAGTGCCACCGGCTTCCGCAGCGTGGTGCAATCTTCGCGGGTCGACGGTATCAAGATTGGCTCACTGGTCGGCAGCAAGCCCGAAAGCGTCAGCCACTGGGGGGCAGGTGTGGTGCGCCGTCTGAGCCGCGACCACGACGGGGCATTGCACATCGGGGTCGAAGTGTTGAGTCCGCGCGTGGTCGGCGTGCCCTTGCAGGATCGTGCAGTGAGGGGGCCGGAAGGCGGACAACTCGGCCTCTATCTGAACCGGCCGACCGACACCAGCGGCGAGGCGTGGCTGTTGATGAAGCAGGATACTTTCACGCCGCAGCGCAGTCTGAATATGGAACTGGATGACAAGCAGTACCTTTTGTTGCCGCTGACGCTGGTCGAGCGCGGCGACGACTATGACCTAGCGCGTTACCGCATGATGGAACAGGATTCCGCCAGCGAGGTTTAAGCGGCAACAGTCATGCGCTGGCCGAGCCAGCCGGAGATGTCGTCGATCTCCTCCATGCATACGGAATGCGGCATGTCGTATTCATGCCAGTCCACTACGCAGCCAGCATCCTGCAGCAATTTCAGAGAGTGCGTCCCCAGCACATAGGGTACCACCGGGTCCTGGCGGCCATGCGCCATGAACAACGGGGTGTGCAATCCGGCCTGGCTGGCTTCCGCCTGCAGCGTGTCCGCCAAAGGCAGATAAGTGGACAAGGCCAGTATCCCGCCCAGCCCCGCTCGTCTGCGCAATCCGCATTGCAGCGCGATGGCACCTCCCTGCGAGAATCCCGCGAGAAAAACATTGGTAGCCGGGATGCCGCGCGCAACCTCGCGTTCGATGAACGCGTCGATCGCCTGCTGCGAAGCGCGGATGCCCGTCGCATCCTGCATGGAGGTGTCGTCGGTGCGGTTCCAGCTCGACGCATCGGCGTTGGGGATGTCATACCAGGCCGGCATCACGAAACCGCCGTTGAGCGTGACCGGTATCTGCGGTGCGTGCGGAAAGATATGGCGTACCGCCTGCGGCAGTTGCAAGGCTTCCGCCACCGGTACGAAATCGTCGCCACTCGCACCCAGGCCGTGCAGCCAGATCATGCTGTAGCGGGGATTGTGTCCGCTGTCGAAAGCGATGTGGCGTAACAGGGTACTCATGGTTGAGGGATGATCTCGCGCAACAACTGGAATATCTCGCAGTAGGCTTTGGGTGGGGCGACCCGGACACGGCAGGGCGTAGCCCTCAGGTGCGGGTAGGGGCGCCAGCCGCCCGAACGATGCTTGTCGAGTTTCATGGTTGAGGGATGATCTCGCGCAACAACTGGAATATCTCGCGGTAGGCTTTGGGCGGCTTGTTCAGCTCTTTTTCTTTGAGCGCGTTGCGGATCAGCGTGCGTAGCCGCTGCACATCCGCTTCCGGATGTTCGCTCAGGAATTCGGTCAGCGCGTCCGGCTCCTCCAGCATGCGGTCGCGCCAGGCTTCCACCTGATGCAGCCACGCCGTATGCTGGCGCGAATTGCCGCTCCAGATCTCCATCTTGGCCAGGATGGGGGCGGTGTCCACGTCGCGCATCAGTTTTCCGATGTACTGCAGCTGGCGTTTCTGCGCACCGAACTTGCTGATGCGCTTGTATTCCACCAAGGCCTCGAACAGGCTCTCCGGCAGGTCGAGTTCGCGCCACTTCTCCTTGGAAAGTTCGGTCAGCTCCTTGCCCAGATCGCGCAGGTCGTGCATCTGTTTCTTGATCTTGGTCTTGCTGGGCGGGAGTTCTTCCAGTGACTCGTCGTGGGTGTCGTGCGGTTTCATCGTGGGTGTCGTTCCAGGTCGGTATGTTGTTATGATAGCGCCCCTGCTGCTTGCTCCCGACTGAAAATTTTATGCGCGTCCCCGTAAATTCCGCCCGCCCGTCACTGGATGACCTGCGCCAACTGGCAGCCGATATCGTCGCCTACGCCCGCAAGAAAGGCGCATCGGACTGTGTGGCCGAAGTGTCGGAAGGCGACGGGCACGCCGTCAGTGTGCGCCAAGGCGAGATAGAGACCATCGAGTACAACCGCGACAAAGGGTTGAGCGTGACGGTGTATCTCGGTCAGCGGCGCGGCAATGCCAGCACCTCGGATTTCTCCACGCCGGCGGTACACGACACGGTGGATGCCGCGCTCAATATCGCGCGCTTCACCGCCGAGGACGATTGCGCGGGGCTGCCCGATGCCGACCAGCTGGCTTTCGAATATCAGGACCTTGACCTGTTCCATCCTTGGGGCATCGATGTCGATCAGGCGGTAGAGCTGGCGCGCGAATGCGAGCAGGCCGCCTTCACGGCGGACAGGCGCATCGTCAATTCCGAGGGTGCCAGCATCAATGCCAACCAGGGCTGTTTCGTACAGGCCAACAGCCGCGGCTTCAGCGGCGGCTATGCGTCGTCGCGGCACAGCGTGAGCTGCTCGGTGATCGCCGGAAAAGGCGACGGCATGCAGCGCGACTACTGGTACAGCGTGGCGCGCAACGCGGCCGAGATCCTCAAGGTGGAAGAGGTCGGGCGCATCGCCGCCGAACGCACCGTGCGCCGCCTGAAGGCGCGCAGATTGTCCACCATGCAATGTCCGGTGCTGTTCGAGGCGCCGGTGGCCGCCAGCCTGTTCGGCCACTTCGTGCAGGCGGTGAGCGGCGGTGCGCTCTATCGAAAATCATCCTTCCTGCTCGACCATCTGGGCAAGCCGGTGTTCTCCGATATCGTGCGCATCGATGACGTGCCGGACATCGAGCGCGGCCTCGCCAGCAGCCCGTTCGACAACGAGGGGGTGCGCACGCGTCGCCGCACCATCGTCGAAGACGGTGTGCTGAACGGTTATTTTCTGGGCAGCTACAGTGCGCGCAAGCTTGGCATGCAGACCACCGGCAATGCGGGCGGCACGCACAATCTGCTCATCCATCCTGGGGAGCAGGACTTTGCCGGGCTGCTGCGTACCATGCAACGCGGGCTGGTGGTGACCGAGTTGCTGGGGCATGGCGTCAATCCGGTGACGGGCGATTACTCACGCGGCGCGGCGGGTTTCTGGGTGGAGGACGGCGAGATACGCTACCCGGTGGAAGAGATCACCATCGCGGGTAACCTGAAGGAGATGTATCGCGATATCGTCGCCATCGGCAACGATGTGCTGGTGCAGGGCTCGCGCCAGTGCGGTTCGGTGTTGCTCGGACGCATGTCGGTCGCGGGGCAGTGAACATCATGGAGGGGAGCGCAATGAAAAAGGTTCTGTTGGGCGCATGCGCGCTGTTCTGGCTGCAATTCGCGTGGGCGGAAGCGCCGATGCCGGGGCCGGACGATGTGACCATCGAGGTGCGCAGCGGCGATACGCTGGGCGATCTGGCGCGCGCGCAACTCGATCTGCCCATGCGCTGGCGTGATGTGGCGAACTACAACCTGTTGCCCGATCCGAACCTGATCGAACCCGGCCAGCAATTGCGTATCAAGCGCGTCTGGTTGAAGGCTCGTGCGGGCAGCATGAAAGTCGAGGCGGTGACGGGCGAGGCAACGGCGAATGGCAAAGTGCTGAAAGCGGGGGACACGATCCCCTCCGGTGCGCGTGTGGTGACCGCGCAGGGCGGTGCCTTGCACCTGCGCATGCCCGACACTTCGCTCGTGAACATGCTGGAGCGCAGTGAGATCAAGGTGGAGAGGCTGGAACAGCGTGGCGACGGCGTGCTTGCAGCGTTGTTGCGCCTGGTGACCGGACAGATCGATACGTTCAAGGCCAAGCATGAGGACGGCATGGCCGATCTCGCCGTTGCAGGGAGCAATGCCACCATTGGTATCCGCGGCACGCACTTCCGTGTGCGGCAGGACGGCGTGGTCACGTTCACCGAAGTGGAAGAAGGCTCTGTCTCTTTCGATGCCACCCAGACGCCGCTGGTGCTGGCGCTGAATGCACGCGAAGGTTCGGTGGCCAACGGGCGTGACGCGGCGCAGGTGATCCCGCTGCTGCCCGAGCCGGTCTATCCGGAACTGCCGGCCGTGTTCGACATGCCCTATATCGAATGGACGATGGGGGAATTGCCTGGCGCGCAGCGCTATGTTGGCGAACTGGCGCAGAACGAGGCTTTCTCCGACCGACTGGTCTCGGTGCGCAGCGACGGGAAGGTCGTAAGACTGAACGAACTGCCGAACGGCCGTTACTGGTTGAAACTGCGCGCGGTGGATCGCCACGGTCTGCAGGGCATGGAGGGCAAGGTCAGTTTCGAGGTCAATGTGCCCCCGCGCAAGTTCGCCATGACCAAGGTCTATGTGACCGGCAAGCAACTGCAACTGCGCTGGGTCGGGCGCAAGCAGAGCGTGAGCTATCAGGTGCAGGTCGCGCCGCGCCAGGATTTCCAGCATCTGCTGCTGGACGCGAAGACGGCGGACAACTGGATCGACATGCCGCGCCCGCAGCCCGGCCGCTATTTCCTGCGCGTGCGCCAGATATTCGCCGGCGGGCAGGCAGGTGCTTGGGATGTGCCGATGATGTTCGACGCCCCCTGAGCCGCCGATGCACCCCAGCAGACGCCGCCCTGATGGGCGGCGTTTTGGTTTCCGGGCGTGATAAAATGCGCGCCTTTCTCAAACTCCCTTAATTTTGGAAGGCTATCCATGTTCTCGCGCAAAAACACCCTCGCCGTCGTCGATCCCGATCTGTGGGATGCGATCCAGAAAGAAACCGCCCGTCAGGAAGAGCACATCGAGCTGATCGCGTCGGAAAACTACACCAGCCCGGCGGTGATGGAAGCGCAGGGCAGTCAGCTAACCAACAAGTACGCCGAGGGCTATCCCGCCAAGCGCTACTACGGCGGTTGCGAGTACGTGGACATCGCCGAGCAACTGGCGATCGACCGCGCCAAGGCGCTGTTCGGTGCCGAATACGCCAATGTGCAACCGCACTCCGGCTCGCAGGCCAACCAGGGCGTGTACGTCTCGGTGCTCAAACCCGGCGACACCATCCTCGGCATGAGCCTGGCGCACGGCGGCCACCTCACCCACGGTGCCACCGTGAACATCAGCGGCAAGCTGTACAAGGCAGTGCAGTACGGCCTGAACGACAAGGAAGAGATCGATTACGACGAAGTGCAGCGTCTGGCCAACGAGCACAAGCCGAAGATGATCGTGGCCGGTGCTTCCGCTTACGCTCTGGTCATCGACTGGAAGCGTTTCCGCCAGATTGCCGATTCCGTCGGCGCCTACCTGTTCGTGGACATGGCGCACTACGCCGGCCTGATCGCGGCGGGTTGCTACCCCAGCCCGGTCGGCATCGCCGACTTCGTCACCACCACCACCCACAAGACCCTGCGCGGTCCGCGCGGCGGCCTGATCCTGGCCAAGGCGGAACACGAGAAGGCGCTGAACTCGGCCATCTTCCCGCAGTTGCAGGGCGGTCCGCTGATGCACGTGATCGCCGCCAAGGCGGTGGCGTTCAAGGAAGCTGCGAGCAAGGAGTTCAAGACATACCAGATGCAGGTGATCGACAACGCGCGCGTGATGGCCAAGGTGCTGACCGAACGCGGCGTGCGCATCGTGTCCGGCCGCACCGACAGTCATGTGTTCCTGGTCGACCTGCGCGCCAAGCAGCTGACCGGCAAGGCCGCCGAAGAGGCGCTGGGTCGTGCGCACATCACCGTCAACAAGAACGCCATCCCGAACGATCCCGAGAAGCCGTTCGTGACTTCAGGCATCCGCATCGGTTCGCCGGCGATGACCACGCGCGGCTTCAAGGAGCTGGAAGCCGAGAAGCTGGCCAACCTGATCGCCGACGTGCTGGACGCGCCCAACGACGAAGCGGTGATCGCGCGCGTGGCGGGCGAGGTGAAGAAGCTGACTTCGGCTTTCCCGGTCTACGGCGCGTAAACCGGGTAGGCGGGTAAACGATGAAATGCCCGTTCTGTAAACACCCCGAGACGCAGGTCGTCGATACGCGCTTGAGCGAGGAGGGCGACAGCATCCGCCGCCGTCGCCGCTGCCTGTCGTGCGACAAGCGTTTCACCACGCACGAGATGGTGGAGCTGCGCATGCCGCAGGTGGTGAAGCAGAACGGCATGCGTAGCGAGTTCGATGATGAACGCCTGCGTAACAGTTTCACACGGGCCTTGCACAAGCGGCCGGTGCCGACCGATCTGGTGGAAGCGGCGATCGAGCATGTCACGCAGAAGATATTCGCCTTCGGCGAGCGCGAGATCCCGTCGCGCCAGATCGGCGAGCTGGTGATGAAGGAGCTGCTCAAGCTGGACAAGGTGGCCTACATCCGTTTCGCCTCGGTGTACAAGAGTTTCCAGGATGTGGATGACTTCACCGATGCGGTGGATGCCATGCGCAAACCCTCGCAACGTCGGCGCAAGACCGACTGAAGTGATGCAGGCGACCGACAGCCACTGGATGGCGCGGGCGCTGCAACTGGCGGCGCAGGGGCTGGACACGACCACGCCCAATCCGCGCGTCGGCTGCGTGCTGGTCAAGGGTGACGGGATCGTCGGTGAAGGTTGGCACAGACGCGCCGGCGAGCCGCATGCCGAAGTGCATGCCTTGCGGGCAGCCGGGACTGAAGCACGCGGTGCCACCGTTTATGTGACACTGGAGCCGTGCAGCCACCACGGGCGTACACCGCCCTGTGCGGATGCCCTGATCGATGCGGGTGTGGCGCGCGTGGTGTGTGCCATGCAGGACCCCAACCCGCAAGTGGCCGGGCAAGGCATCGCCCGTCTGGGTGCAGCCGGTATCGCAGTCGAATGCGGGCTGATGGAAGCGGCGGCGCGCGAACTGAACATCGGTTTCGTCTCGCGCATGACGCGCGGCAGGTCCTGGGTGCGCAGCAAGATCGCCGCCAGCCTGGACGGTCGTACCGCGCTGGCGAACGGTACCAGCCAGTGGATCACCGGCGCGGCGGCAAGACAGGATGTGCAGCATTGGCGGGCACGTTCCTGTGCGGTGCTGACCGGGATCGGCACGGTGCTGGCGGACGATCCGCAGTTGAACGTGCGTATCGATACGGAACGGCAACCGTTGCGTGTGGTGCTGGATAGCACGCTGCGCATGCCGCCTTCGGCGCGCATGTTGCAAAGCGGCGGTGCTCTCATCTGCACGGCATCGCAGGATGCGGGCAAGCGCGCCGCATTGGAACGGCAAGGGGCGGAAGTGTTGCTGCTGGCCGATGCGGCAGGGCGGGTCGATCTGGCAGCCGTGCTGCATGAACTGGCACGACGCGGCATCAATGAAGTGTTGGTGGAGGCTGGACGCGAGTTGAACGGCGCATTGCTGCAGGCAGGACTGGTGGATGAACTGCTGCTGTATCTGGCACCGCAAATGTTGGGCGATGCCGCACGCGGCATGGCGGACCTGGGCGAACTGTTGCGGCTGGAACAACGCGTGGAACTGGCTTGGCGCGACGTGCGCCGGGTCGGGGACGATCTACGAATCACAGCGGAGGTGAAGCATGTTTAGCGGGATCATTGCAGACGCAGGGATGATAAAGAAGGTGGCTGACCGCGAAGGCGGACTGCGCCTGACGGTGGCGACCGAGCTGCTGGGGATGGACGATGTGGCGCTGGGCGACAGCATCGCGGTGAACGGCGTGTGTCTGACCGTGGTCGGGATCGACGGCAACGATTTCACCGTCGATGTCTCGCGCGAGACGCTGGATTGCACCACCGGTCTGGAGCAGCAGGGGGCGCACGTCAATCTGGAAAAAGCGATGCGCCTGTCCGATCGCATCGGCGGCCATCTGGTCAGCGGCCATGTGGACGGTGTGGGCGAGGTGGTGGCGTTCAACGACATCGGCGAGAGCTGGCGTCTGGTGGTGCGCGCGCCGCAGGCATTGTCCAAGTACATCGCGGTGAAAGGCTCCATCACCATCAACGGCGTGAGCCTGACCGTGAACCATGTGTCGGGCAACGAGTTCGAGGTGAACCTGATCCCGCACACGCTGGAAGTGACGACATTGAACGAGCTGGAAAAAGGTAAGCGCGTGAATCTGGAGATCGATCTGATCGCGCGCTATGTGGAACGCATGATGCAGGCAGAGAAAGAACAGAACCCATGACAGATGTTGCACCGATCCACGAGATCATCGAAGAGATACGTGCCGGCCGCATGGTCGTGCTGGTGGACGAGGAAGACCGCGAGAACGAGGGCGATCTGGTGTTCGCTGCCGAGTTCGCCACGCCGGAGATGGTCAACTTCATGGCCAAGCACGGGCGCGGTCTGATCTGCCTGACGCTGACGCAACAGCATTGCAAGCAGCTCGACCTGCCGCTGATGGTGCGCGAGAACGGACTGCCGCTGGCGACCAACTTCACCTTGAGCATCGAAGCGGCGACCGGTGTCACCACCGGCATCTCCGCCGCCGACCGTGCGCGCACCATCCTTGCTGCCGCGAACAAGGATGCCAAGCCGCAAGACATCGTGCAGCCCGGCCACATCTTCCCGCTGATGGCGCGCGACGGCGGCGTGCTGGTGCGTGCCGGCCACACCGAGGCCGGTTGCGACCTGGCGCAGCTGGCCGGGTTGACGCCCGCTTCGGTGATCTGCGAGATCCTGAAAGAGGACGGCGAGATGGCGCGTCTGCCCGACCTGATCCCGTTCGCCAAGCAGCACGGCCTGAAGATCGGCACCATCGCCGACCTGATCGAATACCGCGCGCACAACGAGACGCTGGTGCAGCGCGCGGGCAAACGCACGGTGCAGACCGCCTACGGCGAATTCGAGCTGTATGCCTACACCGACAAGAGCACGCAGCGCACGCATCTGGCGCTGGCCAAGGGCGATATCCAGCCGGAGTTCGAAACGCTGGTGCGCGTGCATGAACCATTGTCGGTGATGGACTTCATGGAGCAGGCCAGCTACGAGAAGAGCACCAGCGTGCACGAGGCGTTGAAGAAGATCAGTCAGGCTTCCAGCGGAGTGCTGGTGCTGATGCACCAGGACGAGACCTCGCAGACGCTGTTGCACCGCGCGCTGGAGAACCATGCCGAGCATCCGGCGAGCAAGTGGGATCCCAAGAGTTACGGCATCGGCGCGCAGATCCTGCGCGACATCGGCGTGGGCAAGATGTGTCTGATCGGCACGGCACGCAAGATGCCGAGCATGGCGGGCTTCGGCCTGGAGATAGTGGGTTATTGTTCTTCCAAGGAAGCGAAATGAGAGAGATAAAAAAGAACCTGGACGGCACAGGCATGCGCATCGGCATCGTGCAGAGCCGTTTCAATGATGTCGTGTGCGACGGTTTGCTGGCGGCTTGTCATGCGCAACTGCTCAAGAGCGGCGTGGCGGACGACGACATCGTGCTGGCCACCGTGCCGGGCGCGCTGGAGATCCCGCTGGTACTGTGGCAGATGGCCGAGAGCCACGACTACGACGCGCTGATTGCGCTGGGCGCGGTGATCCGCGGCGACACCTATCACTTCGAGATCGTGTCCAACGAATCCGCACGTGGTGTGGGCGAAGTGCAGCTGGCGACAGGTATGCCCATCGCCAACGCCATCCTCACCACCGACACCGATGAGCAGGCTGAAGTGCGCATGAGTGTCAAAGGCGCGGAAGCCGCATTGGTCGCCATCGAGATGGTCAATCTTGCACGGGAACTGGCATGACCGACACCAAGAAAGTCGCCGTCAGCCCGCGCCACCGCGCGCGTGAACTGGCGCTGCAGGGTATCTATGAATGGAAGATCTCAGGCAGCAGCGCGACACAGATCGGCCGCAGCACGGGCGACGACAAGAGCCTCGGCCGCTATGACAGCGAGCTGTACCAGCAACTGTTGCGCGGTGCCATCGCCCAGCACGAAGCGCTGGATGCACAGATCACCCCGCAGCTCGATCGCGCGCTGGACGAGTTGAGCCCTGTCGAATATTCGGTGCTGTTGCTCGGCGCTTACGAATTGTTCCATCAGCCTGAAGTGCCTTATCGCGTGGTCATCAACGAAGCCGTCGAGCTGGCCAAGACCTTTGGCGGCAGCGACGGCCACAAGTTCGTCAATGGCGTGCTGGACAAGCTGGCGGCGCAGGCGCGAGCGATCGAAGTCTCGGCCAAGTAAGGGCAAGCCGTCCTGATGTCAGAATTCGATCTCATCAGGCGTTACTTCACGCGCCCCACCCCGAACACGAATCTGGGCGTGGGCGACGATGCAGCACTGATGACTGTCAGCCCGGGCATGGAGTTGGCAGTCTCCACCGACATGCTGGTCGGTGGCACCCATTTCTATCTCGATACCGATCCCCGGCAACTGGGCCACAAGACGCTGGCGGTGAATCTGTCCGATCTGGCGGCGATGGGCGCGCAACCGCGCTGGGCGACGCTGTCGCTGTCGTTGCCGCAGGCGCACGACGACTGGCTGCAGGCATTCAGCGAGGGGTTCTTTGCGCTGGCCAACGCGCACGGCGTCGAATTGGTGGGCGGCGACACCACGCGCGGACCACTCAACCTGTGCGTGACCATCATGGGCGAAGTACCGCAGGGGCAGGCTCTGCGACGTTCCGGCGCGCAGGTCGGCGACGACATCTGGGTGTCGGGTGTGCTGGGCGAGGCCGCGCTGGGGTTGGCGCAGTTGCAGGATCGGGTGCAGCTACCGGAGAGCGAACGCCAGACTTGTCTCGCCGCCTTGCAGCAGCCGCAACCTCGTGTGGCACTGGGGCTGGCGCTACGCGATTTTGCGCACAGTGCCATCGACATATCGGACGGACTGCTGGCCGATCTGAAACACATCCTCGACAGTTCCGGGGTCGCCGCCGAACTCCGCTACGAGCGCTTGCCGAAATGCTCTTTTCTCACTGCCTCAGGCGTGGAGATGGCCGTGCTGGCGCAGGATTGCGTGCTCTCCGGCGGCGACGACTACGAACTGTGTTTCACCGCACCACTTGCGCGGCGCGAACAGATCATGGCCTTGGCCGCCCCTTTGCACCTGCCGCTGACACGCGTCGGCAAGATCGTCTCCGGGCAGGGTTGCAAATTGCGCGCTGCAGACGGCAGTGTGATGAAGGTCGAAAAGGAGGGGTATGACCACTTCGCATGAGGTACTGAAGGTCAAACCGGACTGGCGCTTCCTGCTCAGCCATCCGGCGCACATGCTCTCCTTCGGGCTGGGGCTGGGGCTGGTGCCGCGCTCGCCCGGCACCGCTGGCACCCTGCTCGCTTTCCCATTCTTCTGGTACCTGTCGCCGCGCCTGTCCGATGCCATGTTCCTGTTCGTGCTGATCTGGATGTTCGCCATCGGTGTGTGGGTGTGCGACATCACCGGCAAGGCGCTGGGCGACGCCGATTACGGCGGCATCGTGTGGGACGAGGTGGTGGCCTTCCTGCTGGTGCTGTTCTTCACGCCGGACGGCCTGATCTGGCAGTTGCTGGCGTTCTCGTTGTTCCGTTTCTTCGACATCGTCAAACCGCAGCCCATCCGCCATTTCGACAGCCACTGGCACGGTGGTCTCGGTGTGATGTTCGACGACCTGCTGGCAGCGGGCTACGCGCTGTTCTGTCTGGCGATCATCAAAAGCATCCTGATATGAGGTGGTGGGGCGTTCTATTGTGTTGCCTGGGCTGGGCGGCACAAGCCGAGACGTTCGATGCGTATGTGATCGCCGTGATCGACGGCGACACCGTGCTGGCGCTGCACGGCCAGCAGAAGATCAAGCTGCGGCTGGCCGATATCGATGCGCCCGAGAAGGCACAGGCGTTCGGCCGGGAATCCCGCGAACATCTGAAGTCGCGCGTGCTCAAGAAAGTGGTGCAGGTGGAGAGCCGGGCCATCGACCAGTACGGGCGCACCATCGCCACACTCAAACTGGACGGTGTGGATCTGAATCAGGAGCAAGTGCGTCAGGGCATGGCCTGGGAATATTCCTTCCATCACGCCGACAGATCGTTCATCGCACTGCAAAATGAGGCGCAGCAGGCCAAGCGTGGTCTGTGGGCGCAAACCAGTCCGCAAGCGCCGTGGCAGTGGCGCAAGCAGCATCCTGCCTACTACCGGCAGTCTGCATCGGTTATCAGTCCGCCGGTGTTAGAACCCTATGATCTGGCCTGCGGCAAGAAGCGACACTGCGCGCAGATGAGCGCCTGCGACGAAGCGCACTTCTACCTGACACGTTGCGGCGAGACATCACTGGATGCGGACGGTGACGGCATCCCGTGTCCGAAGTTGTGTGTGGAGCAGCCATGAAACCACTGTCCGCCATCGCCCAGCGCCGCCTCGCGCGCATCCAGCAGCTCACCGCCATCGAATATCCGGCCGACCTGCCGGTGGTGGCGCGGCGCGAGGAACTGGCGCAGGCCATCGAAAAACATCAGGTCATCATCGTGTGCGGCGAGACCGGCTCCGGCAAGACCACGCAGTTGCCCAAGTTATGTTTGAGCATCGGGCGCGGTGTGCAGGGCGTCATCGGCCACACGCAACCCAGAAGAGTGGCGGCACGTTCTGTGGCGGCGCGCATCGCGCAGGAACTGAAGAGCGAACTCGGCGGACTGGTCGGTTACAAGGTGCGCTTCAACGATCAGGTATCACCGGATTCCGCAATCAAGCTGATGACCGACGGCATCCTGCTGGCCGAGATCCACAGCGACCCGCTGCTCAAACATTACGACACGCTGATCATCGATGAAGCGCATGAGCGTTCTCTGAACATCGACTTCCTGCTTGGTTACTTCAAGCAACTGTTGCCAAGACGGCCAGACCTCAAGCTCATTATCACCTCGGCCACGCTGGATGCTGAGCGTTTCTCCAGACATTTCTCGGGTGCGCCGGTGTTGCAGGTCTCCGGCCGCACCTACCCGGTCGAGATACGCTACCGTCCACCGCAGCAGGATGAAGAGGGCGAGATGCAGGATGTGCCGCAGGCGATCTGTTCCGCACTCGATGAACTTTCCATCGGCGGCCTGCGCGGCGACGTGCTGGTGTTCCTGCCCGGCGAGCGCGAGATACGCGAAGCGGCCGAGGCCTTGCGCAAGCACCAGCACAAAGGCATCGAGATCTTGCCGCTGTTCTCGCGCCTGTCCACGGCCGAGCAGGATCGCGTGTTCAAGGTCGGCAACCAGCGCCGCGTGGTGCTGGCCACCAACGTGGCAGAGACCTCGCTCACCGTGCCCAACATCGGCTACGTGATCGACACCGGCGTGGCGCGCATCAACCGTTACAGCATCCGCCAGAAGGTGGAGCAGTTGCATATCGAGAAGATCGCCCGCTCGGCCGCCAACCAGCGTGCCGGCCGATGCGGTCGTGTGATGAGCGGCATCTGCATCCGCCTGTATGACGAAGAAGAGTTCGCGCAACGACCCGAGTTCTCCGACCCGGAGATATTCCGCGTTTCATTGGCGACCGTGATCCTGCGCATGAGCGCGCTGGGGCTGGGCGATGTGGCGGAGTTCCCCTTCATCGAACCGCCCGGTTCGCGCGCCATCACCGACGGTTACCAGTTGTTGCATGAACTGAACGCCATCGACGAGCAACGGCAGTTGACCAAGCTCGGCCACGAACTGGCCAGACTGCCGCTCGATCCCAAGATCGCGCGCCTGCTGCTGGCGGGCAAGCAATACCAGTGTCTGACCGAGATCGTCATCATCGCCAGTGCCTTGTCGCTGCAGGACCCACGCGACCGGCCGGCGGAACGGCGCGAGGCGGCCGATGCGGCGCACCAGCGCTTCAACGACGAGCGCTCGGATTTCCTCGCCTATCTCAAGTTGTGGGACTGGTTCAAGAAGGGCGTGCAGCACAAGAAGAGCAACAAGTCTTGGGCGAACGAATGTCGCAGTCATTTCCTGTCGCCGCTGCGCCTGCGTGAATGGCACGAGCTGCACCAGCAACTGCATGCGCAGATGGCAGAGATGAACATGCGCTTCAACGAGCAGCCCGCCAGCTACGAGCAGATCCACAAGGCGCTGCTCACCGGCCTGATCGGAAACGTCGGCACGCGCGCGGTGAACGAGCCGCACTACCTGGGAGCGCGCGAGACGAAGTTCTTCATCGCGCCCAACTCGGTGCTGGCGAAGAAGGGTGCGAAGTGGGTGCTGGCGGCGGAGCTGATGGAGACCACGCGCCTGTATGCGCGCTGCGTGGCACGTATCGAACCGGAATGGCTGGAGGAGGTCGGCGCGCATCTGTTGAAGCGCAGCTACTTCGATCCACACTGGGAGAAAAAAGCTGCACAGGTGGCGGCGTGGGAACGCAGCACACTGTTCGGCCTGCTCATCAACCCTAAGAAGCGCGTGCACTACGGCCCCATGAACCCGGAAGAGTCGCGCGCCGTGTTCATCCGCACTGCGCTGGTGGAAGGCGAGTTCAACACGCAGGCGCCGTTCTTTGTGCACAACCAGAAGCTCATCGCCGACATCGAGGCGCTGGAACACAAATCTCGCCGCCCCGACGTGCTGGTGGACGACGAGCTCATCTATGCCTTCTATGATGCGCGGATCCCGGCCGGCATGCACAACGGGGCGGATTTCGAGAAGTGGCGCAAGGAAGCCGAGCGCGAGCATCCTAAATTGCTGTTCCTGAAAAAGGACGACCTGATGCGGCACGAGGCGGCCGGAATCACCACCGAGCAATTCCCGCCGCAGTTGCAGATGAACAACGTCAGCTACGCGCTGGCCTACAACTTCGCTCCGGGCAAGAACGACGACGGCGTCACGCTGACCGTGCCGCAGGCGCTCATCAATCAGGTGCAACCCGCGCGCTGCGAATGGCTGGTGCCGGGCATCCTGGCGGAGAAGGTGGCGCAACTGGTGAAATCCCTGCCGCAGCGATTGCGCCGCCATTGCGTGCCGGTACCGGAGTTCGCCGCCTCATTCTGCGCAGAGGTGAAGTCGTCCGACACGCCGCTGCTGCAGGCCATCGCCAGATACTTGCGGGAACAGAAGCAGGTCGATGTTCCGCTGGATGCCTTCCGGCTGGAGCAACTGCCGCCCCACCTGCTGATGAACTTCCGCGTGATCGACGAACACGGGAGGCAGTTGGGCATGGGGCGCAATTTCATGCAGCTGCGCGGTGAGTGGGCTCCCAAGACGGCGCAGATCGCCAGCGCGCCGGTGAAGCAGGCGCAGGCCGTGGTTGCTACCAGCAAGGAGCGCTACACGGCATGGACTTTCGGCGACTTCGCCGAGACCTCAAAAGTCCCCCGCGCCGGCCAACAGGTAACGGTGTTCAATGCATTACATGACGAAGGCGATGCGGTGACGCTGCAAGCCTTCGATACTGCAGACGAAGCGCAGGCTGTGCATCGCGCCGGTCTGCGCCGCCTGTTCATGCTGGCGCTTAAGGAGCAGGTGAAGTTCCTCGAGAAGAACCTGCCCGACCTGCAGAAGATGGCGATGTTGTTCCTGCCCTTCGGTAGCCAGCAGGAATTACAGCAACAGATACTCAGCGTCACCTTCGACCGCTGCTGCCTGAACGACCCGCTGCCGGACAGCGAAAAGTCATTCAATGCACGCTGCAAGGATGCCAAGTCGCGCCTCAATCTGGTCGGTCAGGAGATCGCGCGGCTGGTTGGCACGGTGCTGACCGAACATCAGGCAGTGCAAAAAGCATTGCCTGGCTTCAAGGCGCATGGTCAGGCCACGCAGGACATCCGCCAGCAACTCGACGGCTTGCTCGGCAAAGACTGGATCGCCCGCACGCCCTATGAGCGCATGCAACACATGCCGCGCTACCTGAAAGCCATCAACGTGCGGCTGGAAAAGCTGCGCAGCAACCCGCCACGCGACGCCACCAATCTCGCCCAGTTGTTGCCGCTGCAGCAGCAATGGCAGCGCCGCCTGCAGGCGCAGCAAGGCACGCGCGACGAGCGACTGGAAGACTTCGGCTGGATGATGCAGGAACTGCGCGTGTCGCTGTTCGCACAGGAGCTGAAGACGCCGGTGATCGTGTCGGCCAAGCGGCTGCAGAAGATACTCGAAAGTCTCTGATCGGTTTTACTCCCTCTCCAAACGGGGGAGGGGTGGGAGAAAGGGAAAACTGAAACGTAGCCGGAGACGAATATCTATATATTCTGCGTGCTTGTTCAGTGCGATGTTTTCCAGCAAGATTCGGCAACTTTACCCGGAAGCGAACAATGACCCCGCGCGAATTCATAGCGAAGTGGCAAGGCAGCACACTCAACGAACGACAGAGTTATCAGGCGCATTTCGCCGACTTGTGCGCGCTGGTTGGTGCCGAGACACCCACCCCAGCCAGTGCGGATAACTACTGTTACGAACGCGGTGTCAGCAAGACCGGCAGCAAGCATGGCTGGGCGGACGTGTGGAAGCGCGGCCACTTCGCCATCGAATACAAAGCGCCGGACCGCAATCTCGATGCCGCGCTCAAGCAACTGATGACTTACGCGCTGGCGCTGGACAATCCGCCGCTGCTGGTGGTGTGTGACACGCAGATCATCCAGATACACACCCACTTCACCAACGCGCCCAGCGAAGTGCACACCATCGCGCTGCAGGACATCAGCGAACCCGCCAACCTCGACAAGCTGCGCTGGCTGTTCACCGACCCCGACAAGTTCCACCCCAAGCGCACCATCTCGCAGATCACCGAAGAAGCGGCGGGCAAGTTCTCCGACCTCGCGCAATCTCTGAATGCGCGCGGTCATGCACCGCAGGCCGTGGCGCACTTCCTCAACCAATGCCTGTTCTGCCTGTTCGCCGAAGACGCTGGCCTGCTGCCCGGCAAGCTGTTCGAGCGCCTGCTCGACAAGAGCCAAACCGACCCGGCCAAACTCTCCAGCCGCTTCGAAGAACTGTTCCGCGCCATGCGTAAAGGTGGCGACTTCGCGCTGGAAGACATCGCATATTTCAACGGTGGACTGTTCGAGCAGGTCGAAGCGCTGCCGTTGGAAGCACAGGAGATACAGACCCTGATCGAAGCCTCGCGCCTCGACTGGAGCGGTATCGAGCCTTCCATCTTCGGCACGCTGTTCGAGCGCGGCCTTGACCCGAAGAAACGCAGCCAGCTCGGCGCGCATTACACCGACCAGCGCTCCATCCTGCGCATCATCGATCCCGTCATCGTCGAACCGCTCACGCAGGAATGGAATGCGGCTAAGGTGCAGATAGAAAAGCATCTCGCCAAAAGCAAGAAGCACAACGACAAAGCAGAGCGCGAAGCGCAGGCTGTTTTCTACACCTATCTGGAACGGCTCAAGAACTTCAAGGTGCTCGACCCTGCCTGCGGCAGCGGCAACTTTCTCTACCTCGCCCTGCGCGCGCTGAAAGACCTGGAACACAAAGCCAACCTCGAAGCCGAACAACTCGGCCTGCATCGTCAGGTCAGCATCGAAGTCTCGCCCGCCAACATCCATGGCATCGAACTCAACGTGTATGCCGCCGAACTTGCGCGCGTCACCGTGTGGATCGGCGAGATACAGTGGATGCTCAAGAACGGCTACCCCATCCGCCGCGATCCCATCCTGCAACCTCTCAACCATATCGAGAACCGCGACGCGCTGATGGAGATGGCGATGCCGCTGGATGCGCCGCCTTCGCCGGATGCTGTGATCGAAGCCGGTTGGCCTACTGTCGATGCCATCGTCGGCAACCCGCCCTTCCTGGGTGGTTCAAAGATGCGCGGCGAACTGGGCAATCAATACACCGACAGCCTACGCAAGCTCTACGAAGGCCGTGTGCCGGGTGGGGCAGACCTTGTCACCTACTGGTTCGAGAAAGCGCGGGCGCAAATCGAAGCCGGCAAGTGCCAGCGAGCTGGATTGGTCACAACAAATTCGATACGAGGTGGTGCGAATCGCAAGGTGTTGGATAGGGTCCTGGAAACGGCACAGATATTCGATGCTTGGGGCGACGAAGAATGGATCAATGAAGGAGCAGCGGTGCGAGTCTCGCTCGTGTGCTTTGAAAACAAGAAATCAAGGTATTGTTTGCGTTTGAATGGACGGGATGTAAACATCATTCACGCTGATTTGACAGGTGTAATCGAATGGACTGTAAACAGCTCCGTTAATAGTCCTTTTAGAGAGTTTGTCGGTAACTACAACGATTTAACTCGGGCTAAATCACTACAGGAAAATATGGGTGTCTGCTTCATGGGAGCTTCGAAGAAAGCCCCATTTGATATTGACGGCGAGCTTGCGCGGCAATGGCTAAGGTTGCCAAACCCGAACGGCAAACCGAACAGCGAGGTCGTGCGGCCGCTGTGCAACGCAATGAATATAACTCGTCGGCCATCGGATACATGGATCGTGGATTTCGGTACGAAAATGAGCGAGCAAGACGCTGCGTTGTTTGAAGCGCCATTTGCTTATGTAGTTGAGCACGTCAAACCGGTTAGTGAAAATAATCGAGATCGAGTGGTAGCACGTAACTGGTGGCGACACGCACGGCCACGAGTGGAGATGCGTACCGCTCTTGAGCCACTTAAGCGTTTTATTGCTACCCCTGCAGTTTCTAAACATCGACTTTTCGTATTTTTGGATTCAGCTGTATTGCCAGATCAGGCAACTTTAGCCATCGCTCGTGCTGACGAAGTGACATTCGGTGTCCTTCATTCTCGGATGCATGAACTGTGGGCATTGCGTATGTGTACTTGGATGGGAGTAGGGAACGATCCTCGCTATACCCCAACCACTACCTTTGAGACATTCCCATTTCCTGAAGGCTTGACACCCAATCTCGCTCCATCCGATTACGCAAATGCCGCTGTTGCCGACATCGTCCTCGCTGTACAGAAGCTGAACGAACTCCGTAACAACTGGCTCAACCCGCCCGAATGGAAAGACTGGGTGTGCACACCCGAGGAAGAGAAAGCCGGTTTCCCCGCGCGCCCCGTCGCCAAGCCCGGCCACGAGGCCGACCTCAAGAAACGCACCCTCACCAACCTCTACAACGCCCGCCCCGCCTGGCTGGACAACGCGCACAAGACGCTGGACGCCGCAGTCGCCAAGGCCTACGGCTGGAACGACTACACGGCGGAGATGGCTGATGAGGAGATTTTGCGGCGGTTGCTGGCGTTGAATCTGCAGCGTTAGGTGCCGCATGTCAGTAAAGCAGAGCATTGCGAGGTTTATCAAGAAAGCTATTTGGTTTTTTCCTGCTAGACGTTTTCGAAAGAATACGGCTAAAGCGATTGCTCATATCGAGGAAATCCTCCCGGTTATTGAAAGGCAGTGGTATCAGGCCAATGAACTTGAACTTGCGAAATACTTAACGCTTTACAACTCGATGTCATTTCTACTATTACTTCACTATGATTTGGCGGTGTTGGCATATGACCATGCAGCCGAAGCGGATGAGCGGAAGCAAAATTTATATGCACGTCAGCTTTGCTTACTTATGCACGAAGCGCTGGACGATATACCAAAGGTGTTTGGTGGCTCATTTCGTAATGTGGCAGCTTCTTTGCCTAATGGCGATGATTACCTTCAGAGGATTTCTGAAGTGTTGAAAATATTGAGCTGCATTCGGAAAGAAAATCACACTCAGATTGCTGAGATTAGGAATTTCGTTGCAGCTCATCGAGATCATGATTCACTGAGGCAACTTGAAATCATGCGAAAGATTGACAGCCTATGGCTTATGGCAGTCTCGGGGCAATTTATTGAGTTTTTAGGAAAGATGGCGAATGCAATTACGCCACTATTGCTGGAAATGGGTAAGCCAGCAGTTATCATAAAACACATTGCCAACAGAGGTTGATTGTCAGAGCGCCGGTTGTTTTCAGGTTTTCTATACGGCGCAATGCGCTTCGCATATTGACGCCCTACAAGGGCCACCTTACGCGGATTGAGATTAAGACATAATCCGGCCTGTTTTTGTCCTGATGAAATGCGGAGACTTTCACCACTCCAATAATTGATGAGGTGGTGTGATGTTGATGATGAACGAGTGGTTCTACAGGGCGCTGGAACTGCTGACTTACAACCCGGTATTGCAGTTGCTGGTTGCGGGTGTTTTGCTGATTTATTTTGTTAGGGCAGTGCGCTGGTGGTAGGGCGCATTAAGCGCGTAATGCGCCGGATGTTTTCAGCCATACGGCGCAATGCGCTTCGCTTATTGACGCCCTACAGTGGAGGCGTTCCATTTGGAGGGGTTATGGAATCTGCGATACAGCAAGCATTGGACGGTATCGAATCCGATCATAACGTCCGCATCCTTTACGCCTGCGAATCCGGCAGTCGCGGCTGGGGCTTCGCTTCGGCGGATAGCGATTGGGATGTGCGCTTCATCTACTGCCATCCGCGCGACTGGTATCTGTCGGTGGAGGAGGGACGCGATGTGATCGAGTTGCCCATCGATGATCTGCTGGATGTGAACGGCTGGGATTTGCGCAAGGCGCTGCGTTTGATGAAGAAGTCGAACCCGGTGCTGCTGGAGTGGCTGTCTTCGCCCATTGTGTATCGGGAGGATGAGGCATCTGTTTCCGCGTTGCGCGCACTGGCTCGCGATTTCTACCAGCCGACAGCCTGCCTGCATCACTATCTGCACATGGCGAAGGGCAACTTCCGCGAATATCTGCAAGGTGAGACGGTGTGGCTGAAGAAGTATTTTTATGTGCTGCGACCGGTGCTGGCTTGTTTGTGGATCGAGCGCGGCCTGGGAGTGGTGCCTATGGTGTTCGATGAGCTGGTCGAAGGTGTGGTGGATGAAGCTGAGTTGAAGGCTGCCATTGCGCATTTGATCGAACTGAAAAGGTCGGCAGCAGAACTTGAAAACGGGCCGCGCATGCCTGCCGTCCACGAATTTCTGGTGCGGGAGATCGCACGGCTGGAGTCAGTGGCCTCAGCGATGCCGAAACGGCCTGTTTCTGCAGACTTGCTCGATGAGATGAATCGTTGTTTCAGGCGTGTGCTGATGGATACGATGGACGCAGGCGATATCGAGTTCGATCCGCCAAGGTCGCGTGATCTGGCGCGTCCGGCTTATTTTTGAAATATTGCGGGGCTGCCTAGCCTCTCACACCGGCCCTCTCCTGTAGCAAGAGCGGGGCGTGCTTTCCCTTGTGCTGCAAGTATAGTCAGAGTGATGTTCGTAGTGCTGAACGGGTAGAATGTGCGCCGGGTAACGGTGCTGGAAAGTCTGAAGATGTCGAACAAGAAAGTGGATGTGTTGCTGGTCGGGGCGGGGGTGATGAGCGCAACGCTGGGCAAGTTGCTGGCGCAGCTCGATCCTTCGCTCAAGATCATGATGGTGGAGCGCTTGTCCAAGGTGGCGAACGAGAGTTCGCACGGACTGAACAACGCGGGCACCGGGCACGCCGGCTATTGCGAGCTGAACTACACGCCGCAGCAGGCGGACGGCAGCGTCAGCATCAGGCGCGCGCTGGAGATCAATGCGGCATACGAGGTGTCGTTGCAGTTCTGGTCTTATCTGGTCGACCAGGGTTTGTTGCCGACGCCGGAGAAGTTCATCAATCCCGTGTATCACCAGAGTTTCGTGCGCGGCAAGGCGGATGTCGAATTCCTGCGCAAGCGCTATGCAGCGCTGCACACGCACCACTTGTTCGAGGAGATGGAGTTCAGCGACGATCCGGCGGTGCTGCGCGAGTGGATGCCGCTGGTGATGCAGGGGCGCGACGACAAGGAGCCGGTGGCGGCGACGCAGGTGAAGCATGGAACCGATGTGGATTTCGGCTTCCTCACGCGCAAGCTGGTGAAGGCGCTGCTCAAGCTGCCCAACTTCGAGCTGAAGCTGAACAACACCATCACCGGTCTCAAGCAGCAAGACGACGGGCGCTGGCATGTGCGCGTGAAGGATACGCACGACGAAAAGACGCGCACCGTCGAGGCGGGCTTCGTGTTCCTCGGCGCGGGCGGCGGCGCGCTGCCGCTGCTGCAGAAATCCGGCATCCCTGAGGCCAGGGGCTACGGCGGTTTCCCGGTCAGCGGCCAGTGGCTGATCTGCCACGACCCGAAGATCGTGCGCCAGCATACGACCAAGGTGTATGGCAAGGCGGCGGTGGGCGCGCCGCCGATGTCGGTGCCGCATCTGGATGCGCGCATCCTGGGCGGTGAATCGGTGTTGCTGTTCGGGCCGTTCGCCAGCATCACCACCAAGTTCCTCAAGGAAGGTTCGATCTTTGACCTGTTCGGTTCGCTCAAGTCGGGCAACTTCAAACCCATGCTGTCGGTGGCGCGCGACAACTTGCCGCTGATGCGCTACCTGATCGGCGAGGCGCTGAAATCGCACAAGGATCGCGTCGAGGCCTTGCGCGATTTCTTCGGCAATGCGCGCGAGAACGGCTGGGAGCTGGCCTCGGCCGGGCAGCGCGTGCAGATCATCAAGAACTGCGACAAGAAAGGCGGCAGGCTGGAGTTCGGCACCGAGATCGTGACGGCCAAGGACGGCACGCTGGCCACCTTGTTGGGGGCTTCGCCCGGTGCCTCGACCTCGGTGCAGGCCATGATCGAAGTGATCGAGCGTTGTTTCAAAGCGCGCATGAAGAGCGCAGAATGGCAATGCAAGATGCGCGAGATGATCCCGTCCTATGGTGTTTCGCTGGATGACGATGTGCCGCTGCTGCATGCAGTGCGCAAGCGCACGCTGGAGACTTTGCGGCTGGAGCGCATGGGTTAGTACGGCGGGGGCGGGACGACCCCGGTGAGGTGCCTGAATAGCGAGGTCAGTATGGATGAGCAGATACGCGAAGCCGCATTGAAATACCATCGCCAGTCTCCGGCGGGCAAGATCACCGTGCAAGCCAGCAAGCCCTTGCATACGGCGCGCGATCTGGCGCTGGCCTATTCGCCCGGTGTGGCGGCGGCCTGCGAAGAGATCGTGCGCGACCCGGCCGAGGTGCGCAGCCTCACCGCGCGCGGCAACCTGGTGGCGGTCATCAGCAACGGTACGGCTGTGCTGGGGCTGGGCAACATCGGGCCGCTGGCCTCCAAGCCGGTGATGGAAGGCAAGGGCGTGCTGTTCAAGAAGTTCGCCGGTATAGATGTGTTCGATATCGAGATCGCCGAGAACGACCCGGACAAGCTGGTCGACATCATCGCCGCGCTGGAACCCACCTTCGGCGGCATCAATCTGGAAGACATCAAGGCGCCCGAGTGTTTCTACATCGAGCGCAAGTTGCGCGAGCGCATGCACATCCCGGTATTCCACGACGACCAGCACGGCACGGCCATCATCGTCGGCGCAGCGCTGCTGAACGGCCTGGCGGTGGTGGGCAAGAAGATCGAGGAGGTGAAGCTGGTGGCGAGCGGCGCGGGTGCGGCGGCGCTGGCCTGTCTGGACATGCTGGTCAGCCTGGGCGTGAAGATGGAGAACATCATCGTCACCGATATCAAGGGCGTGGTGTATCAGGGGCGCATCGAGGAGATGGACGACAACAAGGCACGTTATGCGCGCGACATCCCGCAGCGCAAACTGGCCGAAGTCATCGCCGGGGCGGATGTGTTCCTCGGGCTGTCGGCGGGCGGTGTGCTCAAGCCGGAGATGGTGCAGCAGATGGCGGTGCGACCGCTGATCTTCGCGCTGGCCAATCCGACCCCGGAGATATTGCCTGCGCTGGCGCTGGAGGCGCGTCCGGACGCGATCCTGGCGACCGGCCGCTCCGACTATCCGAACCAGGTCAACAATGTGCTGTGCTTCCCCTACATTTTCCGGGGCGCGCTGGATGTGGGTGCGACGGCCATCAATGAGGCGATGAAACTGGCTGCGGTGCATGCCATCGCCGAGCTGGCACGGGCCGAACAGTCAGACGAAGTGGCGGCGGTGTACGGCGACGAGAATCTGTGTTTCGGTGAGCATTACCTGATCCCCAAGCCGTTCGATCCGCGCCTGATCTACAAGGTCGCGCCGGCGGTGGCGCAGGCGGCGATGGAGAGCGGCGTGGCGACGCGCCCCATCGCGGATATGCGCGCCTATATCGAACATCTGTCGGGGTTCGTCTATCACTCGACCCTGTTGATGAAGCCGGTGTTCGATCTGGCGAAGAAGACCAGGCATCGCCTGGCATATGCCGAAGGCGAGGACGAGCGCGTGCTGCATGCGGTGCAGACCGTGGTGGACGAGGGGCTGGCACAGCCGATACTGGTCGGCAGGCCGGACGTGATCGCCGCGCGCATCGAGCGGCTGGGGTTGCGCATCCGCGCCGGACAGGATTTCGAGCTGGTCGATCCGAACGACGATCCGCGCTACCGCGAATACTGGACGGAATACCACCGTCTGCGCGCGCGCGACGGTGTGACGCCCGAGGTCGCCAAGCGCGAGATGCACCGGCGCAGCACGCTGATCGCCGCCATGCTGGTGCATATGGGGGCGGCGGATGCCATGCTGTGCGGCACGGTGGACCAGCCGCTCTACCATCTGCGTTTCATCGACGAGGTGATCGGCCATCGCCCCGGCAGCAGCGTGTATGGCGCGATGAACATCCTGCTGTTGCCCAAGCACACGCTGTTCATCTGCGATACGCACGTGAACCTGGATCCGACCGCCGAGCAACTGGCGGAGTTGACCATGCTGGCGGCGGAAGAGGTGAGTTACTTCGGACTGACGCCCAGGGTGGCGCTGCTTTCGCATTCCAATTTCGGCAGCCACGACGATGCCTCGGCGCGCAAGATGGCGCACACGCGCACCTTGCTGGCGAAGTTGGCACCGGAACTGGAGGTGGAGGGCGAGATGCACGGCGATACGGCCCTGTCGGAAAAGATACGCGCGCAGCTGTTCCCCGAGGCGAAACTGAAGGGACAGGCCAATCTGCTGGTGATGCCCAATCTGGATGCGGCCAATATCGCCTACAATCTGCTCAAGATGACTGCGGGCGACGGCATCACCATCGGCAGCATCTTGTTGGGTGCTGACAAATCCGCACATATCCTCACGGCGACTGCGACCACGCGCCGTATCGTGAACATGAGTGCGCTGACTGTCGCCGGCGTGAAAACCAGGAGTGAATGATGGACAAACAGGAAGTTGAACTGCTGAGCAAAGAGGTCGAATTGTTGATGGCCGAACGTACCCGTCTGTTGCGCGTGGTGGGCGCGGCGGCGGTGCTGGTGGCGAATGCGGATGCGATGCGCTTGCAGCCGCAGGCGGTAGATGCTGCCGAAGTGCTATCCGAGATGCTCAACGCGCTTCCCGAGGAGACTTTGCAGGACGCACTGGAATCCGTTAAGGCGCATTCGGCGGCTTGAATCCATGCAAAAGGAGACGATCGGGCTGATCCTCACCGGCGGCGGCGCTCGCGCGGCCTACCAGGTCGGCGTGCTGAAGGCCGTTGCCGAATTCCTGCCATACCGGGCGCGGGTGCCCTTCAAAGTGATCAGCGGCACTTCGGCGGGCGCGCTCAACGCCATCACGCTGGCGGTGAACGCGCGCCATTTCCGCAAGGGGGTGCGCTACCTGCTGAACATCTGGAACAATGCCCAGGTGACCGACATCTACCGCGCGGATGTGCTCGGGGTTCTGAACAACAGTCTGCGCTGGGTGTTCGGTCTGTTGCTGAGCGTGCTGGGCAGCAACTGGCTCAATCGCGTGTCGTTGCTGGACAACAGCCCGCTGCGCACTTTCCTGGAGCGGGCTTTGCCGTGCGATCTTATCCAGCGGCATATCGACGACGGGCTGGTGCATGCGGTGAGTGTCACCGCTTCGGGCTATGGTTCCGGCCATTCGGTGACGTTCTATCAGGGGGCACCGGATATCGAGCCGTGGAAGCGTACCCGGCGTGTCGGAGTGCCGACCCAGCTCGATATCCAGCACCTGATGGCGTCTTCCGCCATCCCTTTCATGTTCCCGGCCGTGCATGTGAACCGTGAGTTCTTCGGCGACGGTTCGATGCGCCAGATCGCACCGATCAGTTCCGCGCTGCATCTGGGGGCCGAGCGTGTGCTGGTGGTAGGTGTCGGCCACAGCGCGATCACGGATGACGAGAAGCGTCCCAAGATCGAGCACTATCCCGCGCTGGCGGAGATCGCCGGCCATGCACTGGACAGCATCTTCATCGACGGGCTGGAGGTCGATCTGGAGCGCCTGCAACGTATCAACAGGACCCTGGACGCTGTTCCCGAAGAGTTGCATCACACCCTCGACCTGCGCCATGTGGAAGCGCTGGTGATCTCGCCCAGCCAGCCGCTGGAAAAGATCGCCGAGCGCTACATCCATAACCTGCCCTGGACCATCCGCTTGCTGCTGCGTCTGGCAGGCGTGATGCGTGGCAGCGGCGCGAATCTGGTCAGCTATCTGCTGTTCGACAAGCATTACTGCCGTGCGCTGATCGAACTGGGCTACCAAGATGCGCTCAAGCGCCGCGAGGAGATCATCGCGTTCCTGCAGCAAGGCGGTGAACCGCCCTGTCATGATCTGGCGCAATGATCAACGCCGCGCCACATTCCCACAAGTCGCTGACCTTCACTTTGCTGCGCTTGCTGGCGGACGGGGAATTCCATTCCGGCGAGGACATGGCGGGGCGGTTGGGGATGTCTCGTGCCAGCGTGCACAACGCGTTGCAGGATGTGGCGCAATACGGTGTCTTGCTGCATAGCGTACGCGGGCGCGGCTATCGTCTGGCCCATCCGCTGTGCTGGCTGGACAAGGAGCGGATACTGGCCGAAGCCGGGGATGCGCGTAGCGTCCTGGATATCGAGATCCTCGAACACGCGACCTCAAGCAATGCCTTGTTGCTGCAAGCTGCGGCGCAAGGCGCAGCCAGCGGCCGCGTGCTGGCGGTGGAATGGCAGAGCGCCGGACGCGGACGACTGGGGCGCACCTGGCATGCCGGACTGGGCGAGGCGCTCACCTTCTCGTTGCTATGGCGTTTCGAATGCGGGTTGGCGGCGCTGTCGGGGCTGAGTCTGGCGGTGGGTGTCGCCATGATGCGCGGCTTGCGCGAACTGGGCGTCAGGGACGCGGGCCTGAAGTGGCCGAACGATGTGATGCTGCCGTCGGGCAAACTGGCCGGTATCCTGCTGGAAGCGCAGGGCGATATGCTGGGTCCCAGCACGGTGGTGATCGGCATCGGATTGAATCTGGTGGCACCAGCGGATGCAGACAGGATCGGGCAGGCGGTGGGGGATCTGTCGGCATGCGGGGTGCCTCCAGGCCAGCGCAACCGGGTTTTCGCCATTTTGCTCAAGCATCTGGTGTCCGTGCTGCGCGAGTTCTCCGCGCACGGTTTCACTGCGTTGCACAAGGAATGGGAAAGTGCACATATGCATGCCGACCGGCCGGTCGAGATGCTGATGCCGGATGGGAAACGCATCCAGGGTATCGCGCTGGGCGTGACGGATGAAGGGGCATTGCGCGTGCGAACGGCGGAGGGCGTGCGTGAATTCCATTCCGGCGAAGTCAGTCTGAGGGGGAGATAGGATGCTGTTGCTGGATGTCGGGAACAGTCGCTGCAAATGGACGCTGGTGCAGAACGGTGCCTGGCTGCGCCAGGGCGTGCTGGAGAATCGCGACCTGGCACGGCTACCGGAGCTGGTGGGGGGGCTACCGGCGGGTTCCCGCATACTGGTGTCCAATGTGGCGGGCGAGGCGGCCGGGGCCAGCTTGCGAGAATATCTTGCGGCATTGCAGGGTGAACTGACGTTCATCCTGGCCGAGGCGGAGCGCTGCGGTGTGCGCAACGGTTATCGCGAACCGCAAAGACTCGGCAGTGATCGATGGGCAGCGCTGATCGCGGCGCGTCATCGCGCCCCCGGTGCCTGGCTGGTCGTCAATTGCGGGACGGCGACCACGGTCGATGCGCTCTCGGCGCAAGGCGAGTTCCTGGGGGGGCTGATATTGCCAGGATTGTCGCTGATGCTGGACAGTCTGAGCGCCAACACGGCGCTGCTGACCGCCCAAGAGGGTGACTTGCAGGACTTTCCCCGTGACACCGCAGCCGCCATGTCGAGCGGCGCGGTGCGGGCGACGCAGGGCGCTATCCTGCATCAGTTCGGATTGCTGCAACAACGCGAGGGCAGTGTGCGCTGTCTGATCAGCGGCGGTGCGGCGGGCAAGGTGATGCAGGGATCGTCCATACCGTGCGAGCATGACGAATACATGGTGTTGCGCGGATTGCAGATTTTGGGAGAAGAGGGAGCATGAACAAGAAATGGGTATGGGGGTTGCTGCTGGCCAATGTGCTGTTGTTTGCATGGATGCGTTGGGGAGAGGTGCTGACGGTCGATCCTGATGTGTTGGCAGCGCAGCCGCCGTTGCACGCGGACAAGGTCGTGCTGCTGAAAGAGACGAACCCGGTGAACGTGGAATCCTCACCTGCGGCCACATTGCCTGAGTCTGCGGTGGTGTCGGCGGTGGAAGTGGTCGAGGCTGTTCCCGCGCCCGCCCCGCGTCTGAGTGATGAGTTGGCCAACCCGCCACAGATCGAACAATGCCTGTTCTGGGGCGAGTTCTCCGGCAGCGGCCTCGCAGACGCCCGTCAGCGACTGACCGCGCTGAACCTTGGCGCACGGCTGCAGACGCGTAGCGTGGAGCACGCGAGCGGATACTGGGTGTATATGTCGCCGCTGAAGAACCAGGCCGAGGTACAGAAGAAGATCGGACAGCTGAAGAAACTCGGTGTGAACGATTATTTCGTCGTGCAGGAAGCGGGGGAATGGCAGCGCGCCATCTCGCTGGGCGTGTTCCGCACCGAGCGCGCAGCGGAGAACTATCTGGCCAGCCTGCGCAAGCAGGGCGTGCGCACCGCCAAGGTTGGGGAGCGCAAGAGTACGCTCAGGTTCACCCAGTTCGTGATCTCGGAGGCGGAAGCGGAGATCGAGTCGAAAGTGCGCGGTTTTCTGAAAGATTTCCCGGACAGCGAGCTGAAAATGTCAGACTGCAATTGACAGGGCGCGACTAAATCAGCAAAATGCCGCCCTCTTTTTGGCAACGTAACATTTTTACTGCCGAAGAAAACTTGACGGTGATATAGCTCAGCTGGTTAGAGCACAGCACTCATAATGCTGGGGTCGGTGGTTCAAGTCCACCTATCACCACCACGGATTCAATTATGGGCTCGGCTTTTTCCGCCCATAAAAAAACTCCAGCCTCACGGCTGGAGTTTTTCATTTCCGGGGTACCGGTCTGCTTACTCGGAATCGGTGAACAGCTGCTTCAGCATCCACAGCGAGAAGCCGACTGCCAGAATTGCGGTACCGATCGAAGAAATATCAGCGATGAATGACATGGTTTACCCCTCCCAAAGTTAAGTTGAACATACCGACAAACAACGGGAGTAATGCTAGCACAAACCCTACGGCTGACAAGTGCTTTATGCATAGAAATACCAGCCCGGCGCACTTTGCGCAGGCAGAAAAGTATGGATCCTGTGTATTTCAGCGGCCGGTGACCCGGCCGCAACGGATGCGTATTACTCTTTGCTGAAGAGTTGCATCACCATCCAGATGGAGAAACCGACCGAGAAGATTGCAACGCCGATGGAGGAGAAGTCTGCTACGAATGACATGTTTTTCCCTTTTATCTTTATGTTGATTTAACGGTGGTTCCGAAGGCATGCAAATCGCTCACCGGAAGCCGAAACGGATTATATTAGCGAAATACTCAGGAATAGCCCCTATTTGAAAAGGCTGTTATTTTCAGGGGCATTGGGTGTCGGATGAGGAAAGAGGACGTGGTACTTTGAAGAAACTGTATATCAAGACGTATGGCTGCCAGATGAACGAGTATGACTCGGACAAGATGGCGGATGTGATGTTGGCCGGTGCGCAGCTGGAGCAGACGGACAGACAGGAGGAGGCGGACATCATCCTGTTCAATACCTGTTCCATCCGCGAAAAAGCGGAGAACAAGGTGTTCTCGGACTTGGGCCGTGCGCGGGTTTTGAAAGATTCCAATCCTGGGTTGCTGATCGGTGTTGGCGGTTGCGTGGCCAGCCAGGAAGGCGAGGCCATCATCAAACGCGCGCCTTATGTGGATGTGGTGTTCGGGCCGCAGACGCTGCACCGTCTGCCCGAGCTGATCGAGGCGCGCCGCAGCAGCGGCAGGCCGCAGATCGATGTCAGCTTCCCCGAGATCGAGAAGTTCGACCATCTGCCTGCTTCGCAGACTGCGCACGGCACGGCTTTCGTCTCCATCATGGAAGGGTGCAGCAAGTACTGCACTTTCTGTGTGGTGCCGTTCACGCGCGGCGAGGAAGTGTCGCGCCCGTTCGAGGATGTGATGCGCGAAGTCGAAAAGTTGATCTCGCAGGGTGTGGGCGAGATCACGCTTCTGGGACAGAACGTGAACGCTTATCAGGGGGAGGCGGACGACGGCGACACGGTGGATTTCGCATTCCTGCTGCGTGCCATTGCGGCGCTGGACGGGGTGCAGCGACTGCGGTACACCACTTCGCATCCGCGCGAGATGTCGCAACGCGTGATCGATGTCTACGCCGATACGCCCAAGCTGGTGAGCCATCTGCACCTGCCGGTGCAGTCCGGATCGGATCGTGTGCTGGCCGCGATGAAGCGCGGTTATACCGCACTGGAATACAAGTCCGTCGTGCGCAGGTTGCGCACCGCGCGTCCTGACATCGCCATCGCATCTGACTTCATCGTCGGCTTCCCCGGCGAGACCGAGGCCGATTTCGAGGCGACCATGAAGCTGATCGAGGACGTGCAGTTCGATGCCAGTTACAGCTTCATGTTCAGCCCGCGTCCCGGCACGCCTGCGGCCGAGATGCAGGACGACACGCCGGATGAGGTGAAGATGCAACGACTGCATCGTTTGCAGGCGCGCATCAATGAGCTGGAACAGGAATATAGTCAGCGCATGGTGGGGACGGTGCAGCGCGTGGTGGTGGAGAGCGTCTCGAAGAAGAATCCGGGCGAACTGGCCGGGCGTACCGAGAACAACCGCGTGGTGAATTTCGAGGGCTCGCCCGGCATGCTGGGCCGCTATCTCGATGTGCGTATCACCGCAGTGTCCAACCACACCCTGCGCGGCGAGGTGTTGGAGGCGGCATGAGCGAACGTGCGAACATCTCATTCGAGCCGGTGGATAACGATCGACTGGCCAAGTTGTGCGGTGCGTTCGACGAGAACCTGCGTCAGATAGAGACCGCGCTGGAGGTGAACATCGCGCGGCGCGGCGAGCGCTTCAGCATCAGCGGCGAGCAGGCGGAACTGGCGCGTGCTGTACTGGAGCGCTTCTACCTGGAAGCGAATCACGACATCTCGCTGGAGCGTCTGCAGCTGGGCCTGATCGAATCGATGAAACGCGACCTGCCGGATGCGGGCAGCGAATCGGTGCCGTTGCTGATGACGCGCAAGGCCGAGGTGCGCGGGCGGACGGTGCGCCAGAACGAATACCTGCAAGCCATACAGGAACACGACATCACCTTCGGTGTCGGACCCGCCGGTACCGGCAAGACCTATTTGGCGGTGGCCTCGGCGGTGGATGCCTTGCAGCGCGAGAACGTTAAGCGGCTGGTGCTGGTGCGCCCGGCGGTGGAGGCTGGCGAGCGTCTCGGTTTCCTGCCGGGGGATCTGGCGCAGAAGGTCGACCCTTACCTGCGGCCTTTGTATGATGCATTGTATGACCTGATGGGGCTGGACAAGGTGGCCAAGGCTTTCGAGCGCGGTGCCATCGAGATCGCGCCGCTGGCCTATATGCGCGGCCGCACCCTGAACCATTCCTTCATCATCCTCGACGAGGCGCAGAACACCACGCCGGAGCAGATGAAGATGTTCCTCACCCGCATCGGTTTCGGCAGCAAGGCGGTCATCACAGGCGACGTGACGCAGATCGACTTGGCGCGCGGGCAGAAGAGCGGTCTCAACGATGCGCGCAAGGTCCTGAAGGACGTGCGCGGCATCGCGTTCCAGCAGTTCCTTGCCGAGGATGTGGTGCGCCATCCGCTGGTGCAGAAGATCGTCACGGCCTATGAAAAGTACGGTGAAAAAAGCAATGAGTGATGTGCACAAACTCTCGCTGTCGGTGCAATACGCCAGCAATGCAAGGGAAGTGCCGAGCCGTCAGCAGTTCCGGCGCTGGGTCAAGGCGGCGCTGGAGCAGGATGTGCAGATGGCGTTGCGCATTGTGGACGAGATCGAGGGACGCGCGCTGAACCAGAGTTATCGCGGAAAGGATTACGCCACCAATGTGCTGACCTTCGTCTACGATGACACCGATCCGCTGTATGGCGATGTGGTCATCTGCGCACCGGTGGTGGCCCGCGAGGCACAGGAACAGGGCAAGGATCTGTTCGCGCATTACGCCCATCTCACGCTGCATGCCGTGCTGCACCTGCAGGGGTATGACCATGAAAAGAAAAAGGAAGCCGAGCGGATGGAGGCCCGCGAGACTGCATTGATGCTCAAATTGCGGTATCCTGCGCCCTATCTAGTTAGCAAGTAGTCAGGTAATGGACGGTTCAGACAGTAGTAGCAAGCCTACCTTTTTTGAACGGCTCTCCACGATGTTGCTGCGTGAGCCGGAAGACAGCGAACAACTCATCGCTTTGTTGTACAGCGCCTATCAGCGCAACCTGCTGGATGCCGACGCGCTTTCCATGATGGAGGGGGTGCTCCAGGTGTCCGAGCGCCAGGTGCGCGAGATCATGATCCCGCGTGCGCAGATGGATGTCATCGACATCAGCCAGCCGCCCGAACAGTTCATTCCCTTCGTGATCGAGACTGCCCACTCGCGCTTCCCGGTCGTGGATGGAGACAAGGACAATATCATCGGCATCCTGCTGGCCAAGGATCTGCTGCGCTATTACGCCGGCGGCGAGGAATTCAATGTGCGCGACATGCTGCGTCCCGCCGTGTTCGTGCCGGAATCGAAACGCCTCAACGTGCTGTTGCGCGACTTCCGCAGCAACCACAACCATCTTGCGCTGGTGGTGGACGAATACGGCGGTGTGTGCGGCATGGCCACCATCGAGGATGTGCTGGAGCAGATCGTGGGCGATATCTCCGACGAATATGATTTCGATGAGGATGAGGACAACATCATCCGTCAGGATGACAGCCACTGGCGCGTCAAAGCCGATACGGAGATCGCAGACTTCAACGAACAGGTGGGGGCGGAATTCAGCGACGAGGAATGTGACACCGTCGGCGGGCTGGTGCTCAAGGCCGCCGGCCAGCTCCCCAAGCGCGGCAGCATCTTCGTGATCGATGGTTGGCAGTTCACCGTGTTGCATGCGGATAGTCGCCGCCTGTATGTCTTGCTGGTGGCGAAAGCGCCTGCATCGCAGCCGGACAGCGCGGAAACTGCCTAGAACTTCTCGTCCTCGCGCAGATAGCGCCACTGCCCCAGCGGCAGTTTCTCCAGCTTCACGTTACCGATTCGCACGCGCTTCAGTCCGGTGACTTTCAGGCCGACCAGTTCGCACATGCGGCGGATCTGGCGCTTCTTTCCTTCCTTGAGGATGAACCTCAGCTGGTCCTCGTTCTGCCAGGTCACTTTGGCGGGTTTGAGTTTCTTGCCGTCCAGCGACAGGCCGAAGTTGAGCTTGTCCAGGCCGTCCGCGGCGATGCGGCCGGAGACGCGCACCAGGTATTCCTTCTCGATGTCCGAGTCTTCGCCGATCAGTTGCTTGGCGATGCGGCCGTCCTGTGTCAGCACCAGCAGGCCGGTGGAGTCGATGTCCAGCCTGCCGGCCGGGACCAGACTCTTAAGATGGCGCGGCTCGAAGCGCTGCGATGACGGATCGAGCTTCCAGTGCTTCTCCGGTTTCACCAGTACCACGGCGGGCTGGTAGCCATCCTCGGCTTGACCGGAGACGTATCCCACCGGCTTGTGCAGGATCACGGTCACTTGTTCCTGCTGCTTCGACTGTGCTGCTTTCTTCAGGGTGATCTTTTGTGTCGGCAGAATCTTCGTGCCGAGTTCGCTTACCACTTCGCCGTCCACCAGCACCCAGCCTTTGGCGATGTAGTCATCTGCTTCGCGGCGCGAGCAGAGTCCCTGTTCGGACATCAATTTCGAGAGTCGTATCTTTTCCATGTTCAACCCAGTGCCGGGAACAGCCCGCGCAGGCCACCCGCGATGAATTCGACCGCGATGGCGGCCAGCAGCAGGCCCATCAGGCGGGTGACGATGGTGCTGCCGATCTTGCCCAGCCGTTGCGAGACCCAGGGGGCGGCCAGGAAGGTCAGCCATACGGTCAGGCCCAATGCGATGAGTACCAGCGTCATCATGCCGTAGTGGCCGGCGCTGTCAGCTTTGTGCGCATCGACGATCACCGTGCTGATGGCTCCGGGGCCGGCCAGCAACGGCGTGGACAGCGGCACGATGGCGATGGATTGCGTCGAATCGGTGTCGCTGTTGTCGTCGGGCGGCGGTGCTGCCTTGTGGCCGATCAGCATGTTGACCGCCATCAGCAGCAACAGGATGCCACCCGCCGTGCGGAAGGAGTGGATACTGATGCCGAAGAAGGACAGGATGGCCTCGCCAAGCAACAGTGCCGCGAGCAGGAGGCCGAACATCGTGATCGACGCGATGCGCCCCACGCGTTCGCGCTTCTGGTCGCTCATGCCGGCGGTGAAAGCGATGATGAGCGGGATGATGCCGACCGGATCGATGATCGCGAACAGGCTGATGAATATCTTGGTGTATTCGGTGAATTCGAGCATCGGCAGCTTAATCGATGTAATCGACCAGTTGCCCCACCGCCATGCGCAGGCGGCGCGACAGGCTGACAGCGATGGCGCGGATGATGCGGGCAGCCATGCGCGGATGCTCTTCCAGCATCTTGTCCAGCGCTTCCTTGGAAAGGGTCAGTACCACACTGTCTTCGGCTGCCTTGCAGGTGGCCGAGCGGCGTTCCCCGTCCAGCACGGCCATCTCGCCGAAGGCCCGCCCGTTACCCAGTTTCACCACTTCCACCTGGTCGTTGTTCTGGTTGGTCTTGATCACATGCACGCTGCCTTCATGCACGATACACATGAAATTGCCGATCTCGCCCTCGTTGAAGATCACTTCGTCGGCGGCGAGATGGGTGACGCTGAAATAGTGCGTAGCAGCGCGCAGTTCTGCCGGCGGCAGGTGATTGAACAGATCGCTTTCGACCAGCATGGAGCTGATCTCGTCGTACAGGGCGGATTGGACGGACATGGTGCGCAAGGCATGGGTTGAAGTGCGGCGGAAGTTACACCGTATAATCCCGCGAATCAACCTGATCGACCGCTCATGTGAACAGACTCATCGCTTCCCCTTCCATGCAGACTTTGCTCGCCGGTGTGCTGGCAGTGTTCGGCTTTGCGCCGTTCGGCATGTTTCCCCTGAGCGTGCTTGCGCTGCTTGTCCTGTTCCGGGTTTGGCTTCGCAGCGGGAGTGCGGCGCAGGCCGCCCGGGCCGGCTTCACTTTCGGTATGGGGCTGTTCAGCTTCGGTGTTGGCTGGGTCTATGTCGCGTTGCATGATTACGGCTATATGCACCCGTTGCTGGCGATCGCGGCGACGTTGCTGTTCGCCGCGCTGGTCTCGACCCCGCTGGCGCTGGCGGGATATCTGATGATGCGTGTCCGTACATCGGCGAACGTTCGTTTGTTGTTGCTCATGCCTGCATTGTTGGTGTCCGCCGAGTGGCTGCGCGGCCTGATGTTCACGGGCTTTCCCTGGCTGGCCTCGGGTTATTCGCAAGTGCCGGACAGTCCATTGGCTGGATATGCGCCGTTGCTGGGTGTCTATGGGGTATCGCTTGCGGTGGCAGTGAGTGCTGCCGTCCTGCTTTTTGTTTCGCAGGTGCGCTGGAGCACGTCAGGCAAGATCGCACTCGGCAGTTTGTGCGCACTGTGGCTGTCCGGCTGGGCATTGCAGCATGTCGCATGGACGCAGCCGTATGGCGATCCGCTCAAGGTGAGTCTGTTGCAGGGCAACATCCCTCAGGAGGAGAAATTCTCGCAGGAGATGCTGGTCGGTTCGCTGGAGACCTACCGGCGTCTGGCGCAGGGTAGCGACGCACGCCTGATCGTCATGCCCGAAACGGCATTCCCGATGTTGCGCCACAACGTGCCGCCCTATTATCAGGAGATACTGCGTGAGCACATGCGGCAGAACGGCGGCGATATCCTGATCGGCGTTTTCGAGAAAGAGGGAGGACGCTATTTCAACAGCGTGTACTCGCTCGGCAGCGCCGAGAGCCAGCATTACCGCAAGGATCACCTCGTACCTTTCGGTGAGTTCATTCCCATGCGAGGTGCGCTGGGCTGGTTCATCAACGAAGTGCTGCAGATACCGATGGGAGATCTGGCCAGTGGCGGGGATGCGCAAGTACCGCTCGCTGTGGCGGGACAGCGCGTGGCGGTGAACATCTGCTATGAGGATGCGTTCGGCGAGGAGATCATCCGGCAGTTGCCGCAAGCCACACTGCTGGTGAATGTCACCAACGATGCCTGGTATGGAGAGTCGAACGCCGCCGTGCAGCACAACCAAATGTCACAGATGCGCGCGTTGGAGACCGGGCGCATGATGTTGCGCGCGACCAATACCGGAGTCACCTCCATCATCGGTACCGATGGTCGTGTGTTGGGGCAATTGCCGCAGCATGAAGAGGGCGTGCTCACCGCGGAGGTGCGGGGGTATGAGGGGAGCACGCCCTATGTGCGCTGGGGCAATGTTGCAGTCCTGACCCTTCTGGCGTTGATGCTGGGTGCGGCAGGCAAGTTTTCGCGACGATGACCTGGTTCTGCTACCTCCTGCGCTGTGCGGATGACACGCTCTATTGCGGTATCACCAATGATCTTGAAAAACGCATCGCTGTCCATAACGCGGGCGAAGGGGCGAAATACACACGCAGTCGTTTGCCGGTGACGCTCGTTTATAGCGAATCATGTGTCGATCGTTCTCAGGCATCCAGGCGCGAACGGGCGGTCAAAAGCCTGCCAAGAGGTGCGAAACTGGCCTTATGCGGGGTGACGCAATCACCCGAAAACCCGTAAAATGCGCACCTTTGAAAAAAATCAGCCGGTATTTATCCATATGAGCACTTCTGGTTCTGACAATATGCCCGAAGCAGGGCAAGGGCCAACCTTCCAGCAGATCATCCTGACGCTGCAGAATTTCTGGGACAAGCACGGCTGTGCGCTGCTGCAGCCCTACGACATCGAGGTCGGTGCCGGCACCTTCCATACGGCGACATTCCTGCGTGCGGTCGGTCCCGAGCCCTGGCGTGCCGCCTATGTCCAGCCTTCGCGCCGTCCCAAGGATGGCAGATATGGCGAGAATCCGAACCGGGGGCAACACTATTACCAGTACCAGGTAGTGATGAAGCCGTCCCCGGATAACATCCAGGATATGTATCTGGATAGCCTGCGTGCGCTGGGCATCGATACCAACCAGCACGACATCCGCTTCGTCGAAGATGACTGGGAGTCGCCGACGCTGGGCGCATGGGGTCTGGGCTGGGAAGTGTGGCTGGACGGTATGGAAGTCACCCAGTTCACCTATTTCCAGGAAGTCGGCTCGCTCACCTGCAAGCCGGTGCTGGGCGAGATCACTTATGGCCTGGAGCGCCTTGCCATGTATTTGCAAGGCGTGGAGAACATGTTCGATCTGGTGTGGACCAGGAATGGCGATACGGTAGTCACCTACGGCGATGTCTTCCACCAGAACGAAGTGGAGCAGTCTAAATACAACTTCGAACACTCCAACGTCGAGATGCTGTTCCGTCACTTCAACGAATATGAAGGCGAGGCCAAGCGGCTTATGGAAGCCGGCTTGGCATTGCCGGGCTTCGAGATGGTGATGAAGTGCTCGCACACCTTCAATCTGCTGGATGCGCGCGGCGCGATCTCGGTGACCGAGCGTGCCGCCTACATCGGCCGTGTGCGTGCATTGTCGCGTCAGGTGGCGCAGGCTTACCACGATTCGCGCGAGGCGCTAGGCTTCCCCATGTGCAAGCAAGGGGAGGGAAAATAAATGAAACAGACACTGCTGATCGAACTGCTCACTGAAGAGCTGCCGCCCAAGGTGCTGGAAAAACTCTCCACCACCTTCGCCAACGAAGTGTTCGCCGCGCTGAAGGAGCAGGCGCTGCTGGGAGACGACAGCGCCTGTACCCCGTATTGCACGCCACGTCGTCTGGCAGTGAGCATCACCAATGTCGAGGCGCAGCAGCCTGACCGCATCATCGAACGCAAGGGCCCGGCTGTCGCCTCCGCTCTGGATGCGGAAGGCAAACCGACCAAGGCGCTGGAAGGCTTCATGCGTTCGGCAGGTGTGGCGCTGGCGCAGTTGCAACGCGTGGGCGACGGCAAGGCGGAATATTTTGCGGCGCGCATCGAGCAGGCGGGCAAGCCGCTGGAAGAATATCTCTCGACCATCATCATGCAGTCACTGAAGAAGTTGCCCGTGCCCAAGCTGATGCGCTGGGGCGATCTGGAACATCAGTTCGTGCGTCCGGTGCACGGTTTGACCGTGCTGCACGGCAACAGCGTGGTGCCCGCCGAAGTGCTGGGTCTGGCCAGCGGCAATGTCACCAGCGGTCACCGCTTCCTGTGTGGCGAGCGCATCAGCATCGAACACGCCGACGACTACGAAGCAACTTTGGCGCGCGACGGGCGCGTGGTGGCGAGTTTCGCTAACCGCCGCGAGAGTATCGCCGCCCGACTGGATCAATTGGCAGAGCAGCACAAAGCGATCTGGATCGGTCATGCCAACTTCGACCAGTCCAAGCTGATGTCCATGTCGAACGAAGAGCGCAGCCTGCTCTCTTCCCTGTTGGACGAAGTGACGGCACTGGTGGAGTGGCCGGAAGTGTATGTCGGCGAGTTCGAGGCGGAATATCTGGAAGTGCCGCAGGAGTGCCTGATCCTCACCATGCAGCAGAACCAGAAATATTTCCCGCTGCTGGATGCAAAGACGGGCAAGTTGCTGAACAAGTTCCTCATCGTGTCGAACATGCAGATCGCCGATCCGCATCACATCATCGAGGGTAACCAGCGCGTGGTGCGTCCGCGTCTGGCCGATGCGCGGTTCTTCTTCAACCAGGACCGCAAGCAGAAGCTGGAGACCCGTGTCGAGAAGCTGGGCAACGTGGTGTACCACAACAAGCTCGGTTCGCAGTTGCAGCGCGTGGAACGTATCACCACGCTGGCCGGCACCATCGCGCGCCTGCTCGGTGCGGACAAGGCGGATGCCGAACTGGCCGCGCGCCTGAGCAAGGCGGATCTGATCACTGACATGGTCGGCGAATTCCCCGAGCTGCAAGGCATCATCGGCCATTACTACGCGCTGCACGACGGCGAGAAGCCAGACGTGGCGAGCACCATCGAAGCGCATTATCACCCGCGCTTCGCCGGTGACACGCTGCCGCAGGGGGCGCTGGCCTGTGCCGTGGCGCTGGCCGACAAGCTGGAGACGCTGGTCGGCATCTACGGCATCGGTCAGGTGCCGACCGGCGACAAGGATCCGTTCGGCCTGCGCCGTCAGGCGCTGGGTATCCTGCGCATCCTGATCGAGACGCCGCTCGACCTGTCCCTGCCTGCATTGCTCAAGGCCACCGCCGACAACTTCCCGCAGGGTATGTTGAGCGCGACCGTGGCGGCAGATGTGGAAGGTTTCATGACGGACCGTTTGCGTGGCTATCTGCGCGACCAGAGTTTTGAAGGCGCGCATATCGAGGCGGTGCTGGCGGTGCTGGGCGGGCGTCTGCACGAAGCTTTGCCGCGCTTGCAGGGGGTGCGTGCATTCGCCGGCATGGCTGCGGCGAAAGACCTGGCGGCGGCCAACAAGCGCGTGCAGAACATCATGCGCAAGAACGCCGAGGAGTTGGGCGAACTACCGACCTCCATCGATGTGACGCTGTTCGAGGACGAGGCCGAACGCGAGTTGTATCAGGCCATGCTGGACATCACACCGATGGCGCGCGGCTATTTCGAGCGCGGCGATTACAGCAACAACCTGAAGACATTGGTCACGCTGAAACCATTCGTCGACGATTTCTTCGACAAAGTGATGGTGATGTGCGAGGACAAGGCGCTGCGCATCAACCGCGCCTTGCTGCTGCAACAACTGAGTCGACTGATGAACCAGTCGGCTGATATCTCCAAGCTGGCGGCATGAAACTCATCATCCTCGACCGCGACGGCGTCATCAATTACGACTCCGACCAGTTCATCAAGAGCCCGGAGGAGTGGAAGCCCATTCCCGGCAGTCTGGAAGCCATCGCGCGTCTGAACCAGAATGGTTACCGGGTGGTGGTGGCTACTAACCAGTCCGGCATCGGGCGCGGTCTGTTCGATATGCCGACCTTGAATGCCATCCACGACAAGATGCACAAGTCGCTGGCGCTGGTGGGCGGCCGTATCGATGCGATCTTCTTCTGTCCGCATACCAGCGAAGCCGATTGCAGTTGCCGCAAACCCAAAAGCGGCATGATGCTGGAGATTTCCGCGCGCTACGGCGTCGGACTGGCGGGCGTTCCGGCAGTGGGCGATTCCCTGCGCGACCTGGAATCGGCTGCACGTTTGGGAGCTGTTCCCTATCTGGTGCTGACCGGCAAGGGGAATAGAACGAAAGAGAAGGGCGGGCTGCCGGAAGGTACGCTGGTCTATCCTGATCTCGCTGCGGTGACCGCCAGCCTGTTATGACCCTGATCCGCTCCATCCTCTTCGCGCTGGCACAGGCGGTGTACACCTTGGGCTATGCGCTGTTCTCGCCGTTCATCTTCCCGTTCGGCCAGCATATGCGGCACCGCCTGCTGTCCGGTTTCGCTCCCGGGATGTTGTGGATGCTGAAGGTGATCTGCGGCATCCGCATGGAAGTGCGCGGTCTTGAGAACATCCCCAAGCAGGCATGCGTGGTATTGAGCAAGCATCAGTCCGCCTGGGAGACGCTGTCGCTGCAATTGGTGCTGCCGCCGCATGCCTGGGTGGCCAAGCGCGAGTTGTTGTGGATCCCTTTCTTCGGCTGGCTGCTGGCCTTGTCCAGTCCTATCGCGCTGGATCGCAGCAAAGGCAAGGCGGCGATGAAAGAATTGCTGACGAAGGGCAAGGAGAAGCTGCAACAGGGCTTCAGCATCGTGTTGTTCCCGGAAGGCACGCGCATGCCATACGGTGAGCGCGGCAAATACAAGATAGGCGGTGCCTTGCTGGCATCCCATGCGGGCGTGCCGGTATTGCCGGTGGCGCACAATGCAGGAAAGTTCTGGGGGCGCAACGCCTTCATCAAGAAGCCGGGGACCATCGTCATGGTGATCGGCCCGGCCATCGACACCACGGGGCTGAAGGCGGAGGAGATCAATGCCCGCACCGAGGCGTGGATCGAAGATGAGATGACGCGCTTGGGATGATGTCCCTGCTTTCCCGCGCCAGACCGGTCCCGCCCGCTGTCGAACAGCGCACGCTGCGACTCTCCGACCAGCACATCACCTACACACTGAAACGCAGCGGCAAGCGCCGCAGCATCGGCCTGCGCATCGATGAGCGCGGGCTGACGGTGAGCATGCCGTTGCGCGCATCGGAGCAGTGGCTGCACAGTGTGTTGCAGGACAAGGCGGGCTGGGTGTTGGACAGACTGGAGAGCTGGCAGGTCGGCAAGGCGCCGCCTGTCGTCTGGCAGGATGGGGCGAACATCCCGTTCCGCGGTGAAACGGTCGCTCTGCGTGTCGTGCCAGACCTGTTCGGCGCGCCGCCGTGTTTGCAGGGCGGGAAACTGCTGCTGCGACCGGCTGGCATCGTCACCCCGCAGCGTATCGAGCAGCTCGTCAGCCAATGGTACCGAGAGCAGGCGCTGCAGGTGTTCGAGGAATGTGTGGCGCATTTCGCGCCGTTGATGGAGGTCGCGCCCCGCACCATCCGCTTGTCTTCGGCACGCACCCAGTGGGGCAGTTGCAGTGCGCGCGGTGTGATCAGCCTGAACTGGCAGCTGGTGAAGCTGCCGCTGCCCCTGATCGATTACGTGGTGATACACGAACTGGCGCACCTGAAAGAGATGAACCATTCCGCCGCATTCTGGCGTGTCGTGGCGTCCGTGTGTCCGGACTACCTTGAACACAGGGTTGCGTTGCGCGATATCCGGGGCGGCTGAGTATCCGTACCGGCGGGATGCGACAATATGCCGCATTCCATCGCTGGGTGTGCTGGGTTACATTCCTTCCGTCAGATGCCCGAAACAAAAGGCCCCCTCCTTGCGGATCGCACCGCCGGGCATCTGGCAACCTCTCAGAATCCAAACGTTCTGCCAGCCCCGCTGCTTATCAGGTCGGACAATTTGGCGTACAGCTCGTCGCCGTCGCGCTGGCTGGCCCAGCGCCCGTTCTGCCAGCCGAAATGGAAACCGCCCGAACGGGCAGCCAGCCATATCTCGCGATTGGGGACGTGACGGTTGATGATGACCTTGCTGCCGTCGTCGAACTCGATCTCCATCACCATGCCGTTGCTGTCATAGTCGATGTCGGTCGCGTCCAGCGCGTGCTCGATGCGCTGGAAGACCTGGTCGGCCAGGGTGTTGAATTCGCTCTCTGTCATGATCCCTCCGTTATTCAGTTGCGTCCGATCAGCAGGGTGTCCCCATCCTGGCCGACACGGAAGTTGCGCAGCACGTTCGCGCCGAGCAGATTGGTGTCCATGTTCGGCATCACTGCCACCGTGATGTTCTTCAGTGTGAAGTTGCCCAGCGTCATCTGCGGGACCAGCGCGATGCAGCCTGTCGTGCTGCCGTTGGCGGTCTGCACCTGGATATCCTTGCAGTTGCGCACGTCGGCTTCGCGCGCGATCTCGCTGGTGATGGAGGTCACCGAAGCGCCGGTATCCAGCATGAAGGTGACCGGCACGCCCGCGATGCTGCCGGGCAGGTAGAAGTGTCCATTGCCATGCCGTTTGACAGTCATGCTGCCGTCGCCGCTGAATGATGGCGCGGGCGGCGGTGCGGCGGGTACGAAGCTGGAGATCAGCGCGCGGAAATCCTCCGGCCCGGCACCGGAGGATTGCATGGCGATTCGCACCGGTGTGTCGTGCGGCACCGACAGTGGTTCGCTGAACTTCAGCATGCGTCCATCGGAGAACCCGCTTCGTGCATCACACCAGCGTGTGCCGGCGGCGAACATCAGGTCGTATTGCCCCGGCGGTATGCGCACGCTGGCCTGCTGCCGCGCATGCACCATCACCGAAATGGAAGGGATGAGGGTGTGCGGGGCAGTCAGTATCAGTAGCAGCGGGTGGGCGTGCTCGTTGTTCAGGGTGAGTTCGGTACCGCCGGGTCGCAGGCCGCTCTCGGCAAAGACCGTCGTGCTGCCATTGTCCGGGAAACGGCTTTCGCAGCGGCGTCCACTATCTGCGACTGATGCAGATCCAGTCTGGATCGCGGCAGGTTCCCCTGTGCGCCTGGGCTGGCCTGGCTGCTGTGTCAGCAAGTAAGCCACAGCAGCCAGCAAGACAATGATCGCCGTGTTGCGAAGTCCGTGCCCGCCGGACGGGACATGCTGGATGATGACGGGCGATCGCGTGGTGACTTCGGGCTGTGGTACACGCGAATTGCGCGGGTCGCTGGCGATGGTCTGCTCCAGCAACTCGCCGAGTCGGTCGAGCAATTCGCCATGTTGTGGCGAGTGCCAACCGGACCCCTGTGGCAGGAACTCGCTGCCGCCCGCCGCAGCCGCCAGCCACACGCGCCCGGATTGTCGATCAAGGTTGATCAGGATGCGCTGGCCGTCGGCAAACACAAGTTTCAGCGTCGTCGCATCCTGTTGCAGGCGGATGTCCACGCCGCGTGCCGTCACCATCTGCCGGATGCGGGCAAACAAGGCGTCTCCCGCAGCGTCGCTGGCGCTTTCCGTCATATAATCCGCTCGTTTCGAATTAAGGAAGAAGATACAGATGCGTACAGTGTGCATTATGTTGCTGTTACTTGTCGGCTTGCAAGGATGCGGACGCAAAGGACCGCTTTATCTGCCGCCGGCGCAATCCCAATTCTCGGCCGTCCCCCATCAATCCCAATCTTTAGAACTTCAACATGAGTGAATATTTCAACTATCGCGACGACACGCTCCATGCCGAGCAAGTGTCGCTGACCGACATCGCGCAACATTTCGGTACGCCATGCTATGTCTATTCGCGTGCTGCCTTGACCGATGCCTACCATCAGTTCGCCGATGCGCTCAAAGGACGCGAGCATCTGATCTGTTACGCGGTGAAGGCCAACCCGAATCTGGCGATCCTCAATGTTTTTGCAAAACTGGGCGCGGGCTTCGATATCGTTTCCGGCGGTGAATTGCAGCGCGTGCTGGCCGCGGGCGGTGCGGCCGACAAGGTGGTGTTCTCCGGTGTCGGAAAAAGCGAAGCCGAGATGCGTCTGGCGCTGTCGGCGGGCATCCGTTGCTTCAATGTCGAGTCGGCTCCGGAATTGGAAAGGCTGAACGAAGTGGCGGGCAGCATGGGCAAGGTCGCGCCGATCAGCCTGCGCGTGAATCCGGATGTCGATGCCAAGACGCATCCCTATATCTCCACCGGTCTCAAGCAGAACAAGTTCGGTGTCGCTTACACGGAGGCGCTGGCACTCTATCGCAAGGCGGCAGCGATGCCGCATCTGCGTGTGACCGGGATAGACTGCCACATCGGCTCGCAGCTCACCGAAGTCAGCCCGTTCATCGCGGCGGCCGAGAAGGTGCTGGCGCTGGTGGATAGCTTGAAAGCAGAAGGCATCACGCTGGAACACATCGACCTCGGTGGCGGGCTGGGGATCCGTTACGACGACGAGACCCCCCCCGCCATTGCCGAGTATGCGCAAGCCTTGTTGCAGGCTTTGCATGGACGGGCGGAAGCACTGATCGTGGAGCCGGGCAGGGTTTTGGTGGGCAATGCCGGTATCCTGCTGACGCGTATCGAATATCTGAAGCACGGCGAAGAGAAGAACTTCGCCATCGTCGATGCGGCGATGAACGACTTGATGCGCCCTGCGCTCTACGATGCCTTCCATGCGATCCGTCCGGTGAAGAAAAGCGTGGCGCCGGAGCTCGTCTACGAAGTGGTCGGTCCTGTCTGCGAGACGGGTGATTTCATCGGGCATGGCCGTGAAATGGCCGTGGCGGCGGGCGATGTGCTGGCGGTCATGTCGGCAGGTGCGTATGGCATGAGCATGAGTTCCAACTACAACACGCGACCGCGCGCGGCAGAAGTGATGGTCGATGGCGAGCGCGTGCATCTTGTTCGTGAGCGTGAAAAAGTGGATCGGCTGTACGCATCCGAAAAGATCTTCGATTGATTTTTTTGCACATAAGTGCACAAATCTATTGCGTAAAAAAAATATTCGCGCATAGAATGCAATCACCGTGCGTATTGGGAGGTTTCTTCAGGTTGAAAGCGCATCGGGAGTGCAGTGGTAGCACGTAAGAAATTGCACCAATCTAGTCCATCAAACTTTAATAAGGAATGAAAATGGCAACTGCAAAATCCAAAGCGAAAAGTCCCGCAACCAAGAAAGTGGCAGCAAAGAAACCTGCAGCAAAGAAAGCTGTTGCCGCAAAGAAACCTGCTGTTAAAAAAGTCGCCGCCAAGAAGCCGGTAGCGAAGAAGGCAGTTGCCAAGAAGCCCGCAGTCAAGAAAGTCGCTGCCAAGAAGCCGGTAGCGAAGAAGGCAGTTGCCAAGAAGCCCGCAGTCAAGAAAGTCGCTGCCAAGAAGCCGGTAGCGAAGAAGGCAGTTGCCAAGAAGCCCGCAGTCAAGAAAGCCGCCGCCAAGAAGCCGGTAGCGAAAAAAGCTGTGGCCAAGAAGCCTGCAGTCAAGAAAGTGGCAGGAAAAGGCATTCTCGGCGCCTGAGCTTGGTAGATTGGGGCGGGCGCCGAGTTGTTGCGTTTCGCCCTTTCTACCTTCCCTGTTTCAACGGTTGTCGTTGATATTCACGCGAACCATTCGCGTTCGCTCCCTTTTTGATTACCCTTGCTAAACGGAAATGCAGAGTGTGCTGCCGGGCGTGCAGCTGCATCGTCGCGGCTGTCTGATGCTGTGCGATCTGGTCAGATCAGGAAGATGGTCGCCAGTCCAAGGAAGATGAAGAAGCCGCCACTGTCTGTGATGGCAGTGAGCAGGACGCTGGCCCCGATAGCCGGGTCGCGACCTAGCCGCTGCATCATAAGCGGTATGCCGATGCCGACCAGTGCGCCCAAGGTGAGGTTGAGCATCATGGCTGCAGTCATCACTACTCCGAGCGGTATGCTGTGGTACAGGAAGTATGCGAACAAGCCAGCAAAGCCTCCCCACACCAGACCATTCAGTCCGCTGATCGCCAGTTCTTTCAGCATCAGGCGTCTTGCATTGCCCTGATTGATCTGTCCCAGCGCGAGCGAGCGGATGATGATGGTCGTCGTCTGGTTGGCAGAGTTGCCCGCGATGCCGGCAACGATAGGCATCAAGGTGGCGAGGGCGACCATCTGTGCTATGGTCTGCTCGAACTCGCCGATCACGCGCGAGGCGAAGAAGGCGGTCACCAGGTTCAATGCCAGCCAAGCCCAGCGGTTCTGGGCGGATTTCCATACCGAAGCGAAGATGTCTTCCTCTTCGAGCAGACCGGCCTGGTTCAGCAGTTCCGTATCCGATTCCTCGCGGATGTAATCGAGCACCACGTTCACGGTCACGCGGCCGAACAGTTTTCCGTCCTCATCCACGACCGGAGCCGACACCAGATCGTAGCGCTCGAACGCCTGCGCCGCATGTTCCGCTTTTTCATCCGGGTGCAGCTGGATGACGTCGGTGATCATCAATGCCCCGACTTCGGTCTCGGGTTCGTTGACCACGATCAGATTGATCGGCAGCACGCCCACGAGCCGTTCTTCACGGTCGACCACGAATACCTGGTCGGTATGGTCGGGCAGTTCGTCGAATCGGCGCAAGTAACGGGAGACCGTCTCCAGCGTGACATCCTGGCGCACATGCACCATGTTGAAGTCCATCAGAGCACCGACCGAATCCTCCGGGTAGGACATCGCGGCACGCAGTTGTTCGCGCTCTTCGATCGGCAGCGCCTTGAACACATCGCGGATCACATGCTGCGGCAAGTCGGGTGCCAGGTCGGCGATCTCGTCGGTGTCGAGTTGCTCGGCCGCTTCGCGCAGTTCGTCGCGGCTCATGTTGGCGATCAGCGACTCGCGGACCGCATCGGAGACCTCGATCAGGATCTCGCCGTCGCGGTCGGCCTTGACCAGGTTCCATACCAGCAAACGGTGCTCGATAGGTAGCGCCTCCAGGATGTAGGCGATGTCGGCGGGATGCAACTCTTCCAGTTTGTCGCTCAGTTCGGCCAGATGCCTTTTGTGCAGCATCTTGTCCAGCAACTCGTGGCGCTCGTCGCGCGGCAGCGCCTGGTTGTGGACCACGGTTTCCACCAGTGCCTGTTTCTCGAGCAGATGCTGGACCTGGTGCAGATGTTCCTGCACGTTGTCGGTGTAGTGGTGTTCGTGGTTCTCGGTCATGGCGCACCTCGAAAAATTGCGCGCTATTGTAAGGAAATTAATCCCGCGGCGTCAGGGAATATCGGCATCCGGCATGCGTTCGAGGATGATCAGCGTCTTGCGCAGCATGCCGCGCGCCTGACGGTGGCGGTCGTAGTAGCGCGGGTTGGGCACCATGGCTGCCAGTCGAGCCGCCTGCTCGGCGGAGAGCTTTGCCGCGCTGACGCCGAAATAGTGACGAGCCGCGGCCTCGGCACCGAACACGCCATTCCCCCACTCGATCACGTTCAGATATATCTCGAAGATTCGCTGCTTGTCCATCACCGCCTCCAGCATCAGCGTGATGATGGTCTCTTCTGCCTTGCGCCATGGCGTGCGTTTGGTGGACAGGAACAGGTTCTTTGCCAGTTGCTGGCTGATGGTGGAGCCGCCGGCGACGATCTTGCCTTTTTTTAGGTTCTTTTCGTATGCCTTCTGGATGCCTTCCCAGTCGAACCCTTCATGGTCGACGAACTTCGCATCCTCGGCGGCGATGAGTGCACGTTTCAGATTGGCGGAGATGTTCTTGTAGGGCACCCATTTATGCTTGAGCCTGGCCTTCGGATTCTGGTCCTGCATCACTTCCAGCCGGTCGGTCATGAACGCGCTGGTCGATGGGTCGAACTTGACCCACCAGCAGATATGGGCGAACAGCCACAGTTGGTACAGCACGAATATCAGGAACAGCGCCAGCAGGAAGCGCCAGAGAAGGCTGCGTACGGGTTTCACTTGCGCAGGGCGGCTAGTACGGGGCGAGTGTCCGGGCGCACGCCGCGCCAGATGAAGAACGCTTCGGCTGCCTGTTCCACCAGCATGCCGAGACCGTCCGCCACCCTGGCCCCGTGTTCTCTTGCGAATGTCATGAACGGCGTCTCTCGGCCATACATCATGTCGTAGGCGAGTGCGCCGGGCTTGAATAGCCCCGCTGGCAGAGGCAGTTTCTCATCCTGCAATCCACTGGAGGTGGCATTGATGACCAAGTCGAATCTTCTGCCTGATAGTTGATCGAAGCTTCTGGCGAACACTGAGCAATCTTCAAAGTCTGAGGCGAGTGCGAGGGCTTTCTCCAAGGTGCGGTTGGCGATGGTCACCCCGGCACCTGCGTTGAACAAAGGCCAAAGAACCCCGGCTGCGGCACCACCTGCCCCCAGCAACAAAGCATCCTTCCACATCAATTTGAAATCCAGATTCTGCTCGATGTCGATAAGCAACCCTGCGCCATCGGTATTGGTGCCAAGTATCTTGTCTTCGCGGAACAATAGGGTGTTCACAGCCTTGGCATTGCGGGCGCGCGCCCCGATCTCGTCACACAGTTCGAAAGCTTCGAATTTGAAAGGTACTGTAACGTTACAGCCTTTGTACCCTTCCTTGCGTAGCCTTGCGATGGTCGCGGCGAACCCGTCCAGCGGCGCCTCGATAGCCTCATAGCTGATGTCCTGCCCGGTCTGCTCGGCGAACATGCGATGGATCAGCGGTGACTTGCTGTGCGAGATGGGGTTGCCGATGACGGCGTAACGGTCGGTCATGCGGGTGCGAGAGGCGTCTGAACGGGGACGGATTATAGCCGTTTAAGCCGCACGCTTCAGAAGTGTGAACGGTATCCCGGTCAGCGCCATCGCCCACACGATGGCTGCGCCCGCCGGCAGGTCGAGCCAGACCGACAGCAGCAATCCCAGTGCGTAGCCGATGATGCCGATGAAGAAGGCGGTCGATATTCGCCGGTGCTGCAGGCGGTGGGTGGCGAGCGCGGGAATGATGAGGCTGGCGAACACCAGATAGATGCCGACCAGTTGCACCGAGGCGGTGATGGCGAGGGCGAACAAAGCATAGAAGCCGAGGTCGCCCAAGCGTCGGCGCAAGCCGTACCAGACCGCCAGCAATAGGGCGCTGAGTGTGGCGGTGGCGAGCAACTGTGCATCGTTCACCCACAATACCTGTCCGACCAGCAGATCCTGCAGGCGTTCACCGGCATGCACGTCGCGGCTCAGTAACAGCATGCCCAGACTGGCAGCCAGCACGAAGGTGAGGCCGATGCATGCCTCTTTCACTTCCGGCAGGCGACGTTCTATCCAGGCGAGCAGCGCCGCGCCGCCCAGCGCACTGCCGGCAGCGATGACTTGCACCAGCAGAGGCTGTCCGGTGAGATCCAGCATTCCGGCTGCGACCACACCCAGCCCGGCGATCTGCGCCACCGCCAGATCGGCAAAGATCACGCCGCGTTGCAATACCCGCATACCGAACGGGATGTGCGTGGCCAGAACCAGCAGGCCGGCGATGCAAGCGGGCAGCAGGATGTCGGGTTCGAGGTTCATCGCAGTCCTTTCAGCAAGCGCGCGACGGTATCGTCGAACAGCCCGTACAAGTCTTGTGCCGCATCGCTGCCACCCACGGTGTAGGGCAGTTCTATGGCGTTGATATGTGCGCGCTGCGTGATCCATTGCGAGGGCCGTTCGCTCTGATAGGCGGCGCGCAACACCATGCGGGCGGGTTGCCGCTGCAAAGTGTCCAGCACCTGTGACAGCCATGACGCGCTGGGCTCCATGCCCGGTTTTGGTTCCAGCACCGCGATCTCTTTCAGTCCTAGCCAGTCTGACAAGTAGGGAAACCCCTGGTGCTGCACGACGACGGCGACGCCCTTGAGCGGGTCGGCCTGCTGTTCCCAGCGCGCGAGTGCGGCACGCCATCGCTGTTCAAAGGTGGTCAGTCGCTGCTGGTAATGCGACTTGTTGGCGGGGTCGCGCTGCATCATCTTTTGCGCGAGCGCATGGGCGATGGGCAGGAAGTTGCGCGCGTCGGTCTGGATATGCGGGTTGCCCTGTGCGTGCACATCGCCGTCGCCGCGATCCAGACGGGGCGGCACTTCCAGCATGCGCACGGCCGAGGCGGCTTCGAAATAGCCCTCGCCGCCGGGCTGTACCTTGGCGTTGCCCGACTCGCGCAGCACCAGCGGCAGCCAGGCCATCTCCAGTTCCGCGCCGGTACACACCACCAGATCGGCACGGCGCGCCCTGGCGATCAGGCTGGGGCGCGCCTCGACGCGGTGCGGGTCCTGCAAGGCGCCGGTCGCGGTGTAGATGACGGCGTGTTCACCGGCCAGTTCTTTTGTGAGCGCCGCCCATTCCGGTTCGCAGGCGAACACGTTGATGGCAGCGTGCGAAAGACTGCTGAGAGAAAGCAAAATGAGTGAGAGGATCATCCTATACATGTTCATCTCCTAGTAGCTGTGCGCGCCGTGCGCGCCCAGGCTCATGATGTATTGCACGAAAAACTGGTTGTCCGGCAATCCTTGGCGTGAGTTGTCGTGCGCCAGTTGCAGGCGGATGCGCGAGAACTCGCTGGGGCTGTAGTCCAGCATCAAAGTGGTGCGGCTGGGTTTGAAGGCGTAGTCGGCGATGACGTTGGCGGCGTTCGCCGCACCTACGCTGGCGATGCCGGGGTCGAGACGGTCGTAGCGCAGCGCCGTGCGCCAGCGCGGCATGAATTGGTACACGGCCTGCGCATACCAGCCGCTTTGTATGACGGCATAGCTGTCGCTGATGTTTGCGCCGGCGGTGTCATACCTCAGATCGCCGTTCTCGCTGCGGCGGAAGTATTCCCCTTGCAGTTTCAGATAGCGTTCCTTGAGGTTGCCGTTGGGCGCGTATTTCCACACGACGTCCAATCCAGTGGTGCGGCTGTCGCCAGTGAAGGCGGTGCTCACGCTGTTGCCGAGCAGGTCGGGCACATCGTCGCTTTCGCGCTCGACGGCACGCGTGCGGTGCAAGGAAAGGCCCGCGCGCCAGCTCTGTTCGATGCCGATGTCGTCGCCTACATGCACGAACAGCACGCCTGCGCCGCTGCCGTTCTTGGCGCGGGCGCTACCGGGGAAGCCACGACCTTTGCCGGCTTCAGCACCAAACTCCAGGAACATCTCTGTCGGTGCCAGCCATTTCAGTTGAACGCCGTCCTCGCCCAACTGGTTCTCCCATAACACCGCATAAACCAGTGGCTGGTCGGTGAAGTCCCACGCATGGGCGTGCTGCTCGTTCAGGTAACCCAGGCCGGAGAAGAAGCGGCCGAACTTGAGATTGAGGCCGTCGCCGAATGCGGTGGTCTGCACAAAGGCGTTCTCCACGCTGACGCCGCCGGCCGGATCGAGCGCCAGTGTGGCGGCACCGCGGAACTGCGGATCGATGTTGGCGGAGATACCCATCTCCGATTCGCCGAGGTTGAAGCCCTGTTCGTGGCCGGGGTAGGGATTCATGGCGAAGCCGGTGGCGGGCGTGGCTGGGTCTTGTTGCAGACTGCCGTAGCTGCCGGACAGGATGAGTGAGAACGCCGGATTGAAAGCGGATTCGTTGCCGGCGGCGTAGCTGGATTGGCATAGCAGCATCGCGCCGCACAGACTGATGGTTCTGAACATGGTTCACTCCTGAGAATGGATAGACATACCTCGCCGCATCGTGCGGCAGGATCGGATCTGGATTCAGGCGGAGCGGGGCGGGGCGCGGGCGGCAAAAGCCGCAATGGTGCGGGGGCGAGGATCGTTGCGGCTGCACTCGTATGATGCGATGAACGATGTGGAGAAATCTAAATACACCCCGCTACTGACGACCGCACTGCCGATCTGCGCATAACCGGCACACAACTCGCATTGCTGGTCATGCGGCAGCGACTGGTCATGGGATTGATCGGCCAGTGTGTGGGCGATCGCGTGCGTGGCCGCGCCTTGCTGGACGAACAGCAGGACGAGGGCGAGGAGCAGAGGACTCAGCAGACGGACGATGCGCATGACAGGCGACACCTTAGCAAATAGGCGATGGCGCTGCAATGCGGCACAAAAGTGATGGCAGGGTGCATAAGGTGGCATAGAATCGGCTGCAAAGATTCAATTTCCATGCAGCATTCATGAAGGCGCAGGGCCATGCGTCGCGGAAGGGATGGCAGTGAGCGTATCTTACGACACACAGTCGATCGAGCGGGAACTGGGCATGCGCACCATGGCCCGGCATTCCGTCATTTCCTGGCTGCTGTTGCTGGTGGGACTGGTGGCGACCGCGTATGCCGTCTATGTCGCCAAAGACGATATCGAACAGGCGGCGATGCGCGATTTCGCCGCCGAGGCGGAAGAGGTCAGGCTGAAGGTCGAAGCACGCCTGCAGGCGCACAAGCAGGTACTGCTGGGCGGGGCGGCGATGTTCGATGCATCGGACTTCGTGTCGCGCGAAGAGTGGCATGCCTATGCCAAGCGGGTGCGCATCGACGAACACTTCAACGGTATCCAGGGGCTGGGCTACGCGCAGCTCATCCAGCCGGCGCAATTGCAGGCCCACGTGGCTGCCATCCGCAAACAGGGATTCCCGCAATACCGCATTCATCCGCCGGGTGAGCGGGAACTCTATTCCTCCATCCTCTACCTCGAGCCGTTCCTGGGACGGAACCTGCGCGCCTTCGGCTATGACATGTATTCCGAACCGGTGCGCCGTGCGGCGATGGCGCAGGCGCGCGACGAGAATACGGTTGCGCTGACCGGAAAGGTGACCCTGGTGCAGGAGACCGGCAAGGATGTACAGGCCGGGACGCTGATGTATGCGCCGGTGTATCGCAGGGGCGCGCTGCTCGATACGGTGCAGCAGCGCCGTGCCGCACTGCGCGGCTGGGTGTACAGCCCTTTCCGCATGAATGACCTGATGGACGGTGTGCTGGCACGCTGGGCCGACCACACCATCCAGCACATCCATATGCAGGTCTACGACGGCGCGGCGGTGGAACCCGATGTGCTGCTGTATGACAGCCGTCCCGGTCGCCCCAATCCGCAGCCGCTGTTCAGCGTGGCGCAACACATCGTATTCGGTGGCAGGGTGTGGACGCTGCATTTCGAGCAGCATGGCGGGGAGGTGGCCGGGCTGGATTACAGCAAGGCCTGGGGCTATCTGTGGTTCGGGCTGGGGATGAGCCTGCTGATGTTCTTCCTCGCGCTGTCCTGGTTCAACACGCGGCGCAATGCAGCGCACATCGCGGCCGAGTTGACTGCAGCGCTGCGCATCAAGGATCTGTCGCTGAATGCGGCGGCGAACGCGGTGCTCATCACTGACCGGGACGGGCGCATCGAATGGGCGAACCATGCTTTCGAGACGCTGAGCGGGTACGGCATGGACGAAGCGGTCGGTCGTCTGCCCAGGGAGCTGCTGCGTTCGGGGCGGCAGGACCTGGCGTTCTATGAACGGATGTGGCAGACCATCCTCGCCGGGCGCGTCTGGCATGGCGAACTGGTCAACCGGCGCAAGGACGGCGAGCTGTACGACGAAGAGATGACCATAACGCCGGTGTCCGGGGCGAACGGGGTTATCTCGCATTTCATCGCGGTGAAGCAGGATGTCACCCAGCGCAAGCAGGCCGAGGCGCAACTGCGCGAACTGAACCACGATTTCGTGTCGTTCCTGGAGCACACCACAGACTTCGTCTATTTCAAGGACAAGGACAGCCGCTTCCGCTTCTGCAGCCAGACACTGGCGAATATCACCGGCCATGCGAGCTGGCGCGACATGATCGGCAAGCATGACCGCGAAGTGTTCCCGCCGGACACCGCGCGGATCTACATCGAGGAAGAGCAGCCGGTGTTCCGTGCCGGCAAAGCGTTGCATAACAAGATCGCCCCCTATTACGATGCGTCCGGCGGGAAAGGGTGGGTGCTGACCAACAAGTGGCCGCTGTTCGATGAGGACGGCAAGACGGTGATCGGCATCTTCGGCATCAGCCGCGACGTGACGCCGATGGTGGAAGCGCAGAACGCCCTGCGTGAGAGCGAGAACCGCTTCCGCACCCTGGCCGACAGCGTGCCGGTGATGATCTGGATCGCCGGTACGGATCGGGGATGCACCTATTTCAACCAGGTCTGGCTGGCATTCACGGGACGCCCGCTAGCGCAGGAACTGGGTGGCGGCTGGCTGGAGAGCGTGCATGCGGAGGACAGGCAGCGTTGCCTCGATACCTATGCGGCGGCCTTCGGGGCGCGGCAGGCGTTCACCATGGAATATCGTCTTCGCCGACACGATGGAGAGTATCGCTGGATCATCGACCATGGCGTGCCTAACCACGATGCGGCAGGCAACTTCATCGGCTTCATCGGCTCCTGTCTGGATATAAGCGACCGCCACGAGATGGAGGCGCTGATCCGGCAGATGGCGTTCTATGACGCGCTGACACGCTTGCCCAACCGGCGTTTGCTGAATGACCGCTTGCAGCAGGCGATGGCGGCCAGTGCGCGCAGCGGGCGCTATGGCGCGCTGATGTTCCTCGACCTGGATAACTTCAAGCCGCTCAACGACCGACACGGCCATGACATGGGTGATCTGCTGCTGGGCGAAGTGGCACGGCGCATCACTGCGTGTGTGCGCAAGACGGACACCGTCGCCAGGCTGGGCGGCGACGAGTTCGTGGTGGTGCTGAGCGAACTGGAGGGAGACCGTCCATCCGCCCGCCAGCAGGCTTTGCAGGTGGCGGAAAAGATCCGCGCCTCACTGGCAGAGCCCTACCGTTTGCAGATGCGACTGCCTTCGGGCGAGATGCGGGAGGTCGAACATCCCTGCACGTCCAGCATCGGTCTGCTGCTGTTCGGTGATCACGGTACGGGCGCGGACGAGTTGCTCCAGCAGGCCGATACGGCGATGTACTGCGCCAAGGAGGCGGGACGCAACCGGGTCTATGCCGAAGCGTGAACGCCTCGTTTATCTGGCTTCAAGCCGGTCGCTGGTGGTGAACGTCCAGGTGCGGGTGATGCCGAGCACGTCGACTTCGTTGCGGATGTTGGGCGGGAAGGGAGCGTAAGGGCCTGCCAGTTTGACGATGCGCTGGGCGGCGGCATCGAGGATGCGATGTCCGGAAGTGCGATTGATCTCGATGCTCTCCACGCTGCCGTCTGCGCGGATGTTCACCGTCAGCGTGAGGCTGCCGTAGAGTTTCTGGCGGCGTGCCGCTTCCGGATAGTTCAGGTTGCCGATACGCTCGACCTTGGCGCGCCAGTCTTCGACATATTGCGCATATTTGTACTCCTCGGTGCGCGCGCCGATGAACTTGCGTTTGGGCAGTTTCTCGTACAGCGAGATGTTCTTGCTGATCTCGGCTTCCAGTCGCGCGATCTCCAGCGAGCGTTGCACCAGATCCTCGCCGCTCTTGCTGCTGTCTTGGGGCCTGGGTGCCTGCTTGGGTTGTTCGACACGATAGTCGCCCTTGCTGCGCGTGAGCAGCGACTGCACTTCCTGCTCCAGTGCCTTGACCCGTTTGGCGGCCTGTTCCGGCGTGTAGCGCGTATCGTTGCTGACCACCGGGAACGGTGTGCCCGCACGCAGGTCTTCCGGGGTGTTGCCGCCGCCGTCCAGATTGCTTTGCGCGTAGGCGTTAGCCTTGGTCGGCTTGTGGCGCGACTGGCTGTTGACCAGCGTGACTTCCAGCGGCTCCAGCCGTTTCGCCAGTGACCTTGCGTCCGGCACGGTGAAGGTGATGCCGAACAGCACAAAGGCGTGCAGCAGCAAGGAGAAACCTGTCGCGAACGAGAGGCGTTCGCGCAGCAAAGCCATGAGCAGATACCGCTTCATGCCCCACCGGCAGCGACCGCGACGGGCCGCGCTTCGAAGTTGAGGTCGAGCAGGTCGACGGAAACGATCTCCAGTGTCACCTGCGTGTTGGCTTCGGTCTCGGGCAGGGCGGGTACGCGGCCGACCAGCGGGATGTCGACGAACTTGACCAGGTTCTCGCGCAGTACCACGGCAGCTGCCTGTTCCACCTGTTCCTGCTGCAGCCAGCGCAGGCACCAGTAGCGTTCGATGTTGCGCTGGAACTCGTTGTAGGTGGTGTAGGCAGCATCGAAGTCGCGCAGGATGGCGAACAACGTGGTGTCGTTCTTGGCGTAGGCGGGCGCTTCACCGCGCAGCACGCTCATGATCTGGCGCTGGTTCACCAGATCGACATAGCGGCGCAGCGGCGAGCTGGACCATGCATAGTGTGTCACGCCCAGGCCCTGATGCGGCGCGGCGACAGTGCTCATCTTCACTTTACCGTTGTTCTGTGTGCGGTAAATACCGGCGACGCTGTTGTCATACAGCAGTTTCCCCCATGTGCTGTTGGCGAGGATCATCAGCTCCGATACCACCTTGTCGATGGGCGAACCGCGCAGGCGGTGGCCGATGCTGATACGGTCATCCTCGACATTGAAGATGTAGTCGATCTGCTGCTGATTGGTGTCGGACGATTTGCCGCGTCCGGCTTCCAGCTTGTTGGCGAAGTCCCACAGCAGTTCCAGTTCGGGGCCATAGGCAAAGTCGAACTGGCGTGCGGCTACGGATTCGTCGTTGAACAGCGGCTCCAGCGTATCGTGTCGCAGGTTGGCGGCGATGTGCAGGCGCTCGATGCGGCTCTCGCTGGCCACGATCTCCAGCGCGTCATTGACTTCCACATACAGCGAGAGCGCGGGGCAGACCTTGTCGGCGCATAGCGTGAACGCTTGCACCACGTTGTCCGGCAGCATGGTGATCTTGTCGCCCGGCATGTACACGGTAGACATGCGCTGTGCGGCGATGGCGTCGATGTCCGAGCCCGGCGCGATGCCGAGTGCGGGGGCGGCGATGTGGATGCCGATGCGGCGGTTGCCGTTTGCCAGCGTCTCGATCGAGAAGGCATCGTCGATCTCGGTTGTGGCGGAATCGTCGATGCTGAAGGCGTTCACGGTCGCTTTGGGCAGCTCGGGATGCTCTTCAACAGTCACCTCGGGGAAGCCGGTGCCGCGCGGGAAGTTCTCGAACAGGAACTTGTTCAGGTGGAAATCGTGCGATGAGGGCAGCGCGCCGCACTTCTCCAGCAGGTGCGGGACCGAGAGATGCGTGGCGGCACAGGCTGCTTCCAGCGCTTTGACCTCGAGGGTGTTGCGGTCCGGCTGGTACAGGATCGCTTTGAGCTTGTCGGCGAACTCGGCAGGCAGCTTGAATTGCGTGAGTTCTTCCGTGTAGCGTGCCTGCAATTCGGCCTGCAGGCGTTTCTTCTCCACGCTGGCCAGGGCCGCTTTCAGCGCATCGGCCGGTGCGGCTTTGTAGCGCCCCTTGCCCTTTTTGTAGAAATGCATGGGCGAGCCATGCAGGCGGATCAGTGCACCGGCGGCTTCGACGGGCGTGGGGGAGTGGCCGTAGTAATCCTGTGCCAGCTCCTCGAAGGCGAACTCTTCCGGCGGACACGCTTCCCACAGGAAATCCAGATCGATATCGTCGGCGGCCTGTTCCGCCTGAGCGATGAATTCACTCAGCCCAGGCTGGGCGAAGCGCAGCATGACGTTGGCGGCTTTGATCTTGCAACGTTTTCCGTGGAGGTTCTCGACCTGCAGGGAGGAAGTGTTATCGGCCATGATGCTGCCGACCTTGAAACTGCCGTCTTCTTCGTAGAATATGTTCATGGGGGATTACAGAAAGGATTGCGGCGATTATAACCTGCCGTCCGGCGGCGAACTTCCATCCTGTTCGTCTGTCCATGCACCCGGCGTCCGCAGGCGCGGCGTATCCACCAATCACATCAGGAGAACGGTATGAACAAGTTAATGGCATTGATCGCGGCGGGCGGACTGCTGGCGATCACCCAGCAAGCCTCGGCCTGTCCCGGCAAGGCGCACGGCCAGAGCGATGCCTGTCCGAAAGGCGGCGGCATGGTGCAGCAGATGGACAAGGACGGCGACGGAGCAGTCAGCAAGAAGGAATTCAATGCCTTCCATGCGGAGCGGTTCAAGGACATGGATACCAACAAGGACGGCAAGATCTCCGCCGAGGAGTTGGACGGCTTGCATCAGGGGATGCGCAGCCAGATGAAGAGCATGCGTCACATGAGCATGGAGCAGCATTTCGATGCGGCCGATACCGACCATGACGGTGCCTTGAGCAAGGAAGAAGCTGAAAAGGGCATGCCTATCCTGTTCGCGCGTTTCGACGAGAACGATGCCAACAAGGACGGCAAGATCACCAAGGATGAAGTGATGCGCGATGCGCGTCCCATGCGCGGGCCGGGCATGATGGGCAACTGATCCCGATCCACTCGCACAAAACAAAAGGGCCGGTAAGAACCGGCCCTTTTGTTTTGTGCGGCTAAAGACTTATTTGGCGGCGAGGATGTGTGCCACCATGGCCTTGATGTCCGCATCGGAGGCCTTGGCCGGTGTGGCCGGCATAGGCATGGTGCCGAAGCTGCCCGCACCACCCACGCGCACCTTCTTCTCCAGCTTGGCGGCCGCGCCGGCATCGCCCGCGTACTTTTCCGCGATCGCCTTGATCGACGGGCCGACCGTCTTCTTGTCGAGCTGATGGCAGGTGCCACAGTTGTGCGTCTTCATCAGTGCGGCGCCGTCATCGGCCAGGACCGGTGCCGACAACATCAAACCAGCGGTCAGCATCAGTGCGTGTTGGACTTTCATGATCAACTCCTTCGGGTGGTTAACAAAACTGTTGCGGGCATTCTACTCCCGATTTTTTTCGGCGGGAAAGCACTATTGCGAATAGCGCAGCATTTGGGTCGGACAAGGCGCAGGTGTTACCATGCTCGCGGCAAATTCAGCATGAGGAAGCAACATGGCAGGACACAGTAAATGGGCGAACATCCAGCACCGCAAAGGGCGTCAGGATGCCAAGCGCGGTCAGATATTCACGCGTCTGATCAAGGAGATCACCGTGGCGGCCAAGCTGGGCGGCAGCGACCCGGATACCAACCCCCGTCTGCGGCTGGCTATGGAAAAGGCTTATGACCAGAACATGCCCAAGGATAACGTCGAGCGCGCCATCAAGCGCGGTGCGGGTGAGCTGGAGGGCGTGGACTACATGGAACTGCGCTACGAGGGCTACGGCATCAACGGCGCGGCGGTTATGGTCGATTGCATGACCGACAACAAGACGCGCACCGTGGCCGATGTGCGCCATGCCTTCACCAAGTACGGAGGCAACCTCGGCACTGACGGATCGGTGGCGTTCCTGTTCAAACATTGCGGCCAGATGGTGTTCGCGCCCGGCACAGATGAGAACGCGTTGATGGAAGTGGCGCTGGACGCGGGCGCGGAAGACATCATCAACAACGACGATGGCAGTATCGAGGTCATCACCTCCCCCAACGATTTCGTGGCAGTGAAACAGCGCCTGGAAAGCGCGGGATTCAAGCCGGAGATGGGCGAGGTCACCATGAAGCCCGAGAACGAGGTGAGTTTCACCGGCGACGATGCGGTGAAGATGCAGAAGCTGCTGGATGCGCTGGAAGACGTGGGCGACGTGCAGCAGGTCTACACCAATGCGGTGATCGAGGACTGATGCGCATCCTCGGCATCGATCCCGGCCTGCGCATCACCGGGTTTAGTTGCGACATAACTTGCCTGCGCAAGTTAGTCTCCACTGAAACCCGTTGCCAGTTCTTCGCTTCGGTGGTTGGGCGATGATGGTTCGAATATTGGGTATCGATCCAGGTTTGAGAGTGACGGGTTTTGGTGTCATCGATAAAGAAGGTCAGAAGCTGCATTACGTCGCCAGCGGTTGCATCAAGACGCCAGCCGGAGAGTTGCCGGAAAGATTGAAAGTCATCCTGTCCTCGCTGGGCGAAGTCATCGCGCAGCATCTGCCGGAGCTGGCGGTGGTGGAGAAGGTGTTCGTGAACGTGAACCCGCAATCGACACTGTTGCTCGGGCAGGCGCGCGGTGCGGCGATCTGTGCGGCAGTGCAGGCGGGGCTACCGGTGTCGGAATACACGGCACTACAGATCAAGCAGGCCGTGGTCGGAAACGGTCATGCCGACAAGGAGCAGGTGCAGGCCATGGTGCAGCGCTTGCTGAACCTGTCCGGCACGCCGAGCCCGGATGCGGCGGATGCGCTGGCGTGTGCCATCTGTCATGCACACGGTGGTTTGGGTGGATTGGGCACGCAAGCGACCAAGGGATACAAAGTGCGTGGAGGAAGACTGGTATGACACAGCCGCTGGAACCGACACTGGAATTGTTCCCCAACCCTGCGGCCCGTTATTTCGCCGCGACCCGCCCTGCATTCCTGTCTGCCAGTTTGATGTCATGCCTGATCGGTTTGGCCATCGCCTGGCATGGCGGCCTTGCTTTCGATATCCCGCTGGCACTGGTCACCCTGCTTTTCGCCCTGTTGGCGCACGCCGGGGTGAACGTGCTCAACGATTACTATGATGCGCTCAACGGTACCGATGCGCAGAACACCGAACGTATCTTTCCATTCACCGGCGGCAGCCGTTTCATCCAGAACGGTGTGTTGAGCCTGACGCAGACGCGCAATTTCGGTTTTGCGCTGATGGCGGGTGTGATTGCTGCCGGGCTGTGGCTGATGGCGCGCACCGATGCGCAACTGATGTACGTCGGTCTGGCGGGTCTGTTCATCGGCTGGGCGTATTCCGCGCCGCCGTTCAAATTGGTCGGTCGCGGTCTGGGGGAGTTGTGCGTGACGGCCGGCATCCTGTCGATCACGGTCGGCGCGGATTTCGTGCAGCGCAAAGGTTTCGACGCGGCACCATTCATTGCCGGACTTTCCTACGCTTTATTGACGGCCAATCTGCTCTATATCAACCAGTTTCCGGATCGTGCCGCCGATACCTCGGCAGGCAAGTTGCACTGGGTGGCCCGGCTGGATGTGAGCAAGGCGCGCTGGGGCTATGTGCTGATTGTGGTGCTGGCTTATAGTTGGCTGGTGGTGAGTGTGCTGGCCGGATGGTTGCCCGCGTTGTCGTTGCTGGCGCTGCTCGCTGTGCCGTTGAGCATCAAGGCCGCACGAGAGTTGCTGCGCCACGCCGCGCAACCGCAACGACTGGCCGGGGCGATCAAACTCACCATCGCGGCGATGATGGCGCATGGTGCGCTGCTGTCGCTGGCATTGATATTCAGTGAAGGGAACACATGATCGGAAGACTGAGCGGCACGCTGCTGGAGAAGAACCCGCCGCAGATATTGCTGGATGTACAGGGCGTCGGCTACGAGGTGGACGTGCCGATGAGCACGTTCTACAACCTGCCCGCGCTGAACGAGAAGGTGGTGCTGCATACCGAATTCATCGTGCGCGAGGATGCGCATCTGCTGTTCGGTTTCCTGACGCAGGAAGAACGCATCGCTTTTCGCCAACTGCTGAAGATCAGCGGCGTCGGCCCCAAGCTGGCTTTGTCGGTGCTGTCCGGCTTGAGCATGAGCGATCTGGCGCTGGCGGTGGCGAACAAGGATGCGGCGCGCCTGACCAAGATCCCCGGCGTGGGCAAGAAGACCGCCGAGCGCTTGTTGCTGGAACTGCAAGGAAAATTCGTGGCGAGTGCTGCCGGTGCGACTACTTCGGTAGCGATGGAATCCGCGGGCAATGACATCTTCAATGCCTTGCTCGGTTTGGGCTACAAGGACAAAGAGGCGGAATGGGCGGCCAGGCAATTGCCCAAGGATGTCGGACTCTCGGACGGCATCCGCCAGGCGCTTAAGTTATTATCCAAGGCATGATCCAGCACGACGACCTTACCGCAGCACCGCGTATCATCTCCGCTGCGCCGGCCTCTCCGCAGGAGGAGGCGCTGGAACGCGCGCTGCGTCCCAAACAACTCGACGAGTATGTCGGGCAGGAAAAGATACGCGGGCAACTGGAGATATTCATCCAGGCAGCGAAGAAGCGCAAAGAACCGCTCGATCATGTGCTGTTGTTCGGCCCGCCCGGACTGGGCAAGACCACGCTGGCGCAGATCATCGCGCGCGAGATGGGCGTCAATATCCGCCACACATCCGGCCCGGTGCTGGAGCGCGCCGGTGACCTGGCCGCGTTGCTGACCAATCTTGAGCCGCACGATGTGTTGTTCATCGACGAGATCCATCGCTTGTCGCCGGTAGTGGAAGAGATCCTGTACCCCGCGCTGGAGGATTACCAGATCGACATCATGATCGGCGAAGGGCCGGGCGCGCGTTCGGTGAAGATCGATCTGCCGCCGTTCACGCTGGTGGGCGCGACCACGCGCGCCGGCATGCTCACCAACCCGCTGCGCGACCGCTTCGGCATCGTGGCGCGACTGGAGTTCTATTCGCCGCAGGAATTGCAGCGCATCGTGACGCGCTCGTCCGGTCTGCTGGAATTGCCCATCTCGCCGGACGGCGCGCTGGAGATCGCCAACCGTTCGCGCGGCACGCCGCGTATCGCCAACCGTTTGCTGCGCCGCGTGCGCGACTATGCCGATGTGCGCGCCGACGGCAATGCCACGCGCGAAGTGGCGGATGCCGCGCTGACCATGCTGGACGTGGATGCGCGCGGGCTGGACGTGATGGACAGAAAGCTGCTGCAGACCGTGATCGAGAAGTTCATGGGCGGGCCGGTGGGGGTGGATAACCTCGCCGCCGCCATCGGTGAAGAGCGCGACACCATCGAAGATGTGCTGGAGCCGTATCTGATCCAGCAGGGCTATCTGCAGCGCACACCGCGCGGCCGCATGGCGACGGCGAACGCATATGAACATTTCGGACTGGTGCAATCGCGCGCTGCGGGCGGCAACAAGGATCTGTGGGATGAGTAGGTCGCACAAGCCTTTCACCTTGCCGGTGCGTGTGTATTATCAGGATACCGATGCGGGCGGCGTGGTGTATCACACCAATTATGTGAACTTTATGGAGCGCGCGCGGACAGAGTGGTTGCGCAGCTTCGGTCACAGCAACGCCGGCTTGATGAAAGAACTGGGTGTGATGTTCGTGGTGCGCTCGATCAAGATCGACTACCTCAAGCCTGCCTTGCTGGACGATATGCTTTCAGTGACGGCGCATCTCACCAAGGTCGGCCGCAGCCAGATTACGTTGGCGCAGGAGGTTATACGCGGGGAAGAGGTGCTGACACAAGCCGATGTGCATCTGGTGTGTGTGGGCAAGGACAGTTTCAAGCCGGTGAGCGTGCCGGAAATATTACGCAAACAATGGGATTGAACTCATGGATCTGATACGGGATTTGTCTCTGGTGCAACTTGTCGGCAATGCCAGTCTGCTGGTACAGCTGGTGATGGGCTTGCTGTTGGGAGTGTCGCTGATGTCGTGGTGGTACATCTTCCTCAAGATGTTCGCCGTGCGCGCGGCGAAGTCGCATACACGCGAATTCGAAGACGCTTTCTGGGGCAATCCGAATCTGGTGGCCTTGTATCAGCAGGCAGGAAGCAAATTGCGCCATGATCAGGGCGCGCTGGAGCATATCTTCGCCGCCGGTTTCGCCGAGTTCGTCAAATTGAAGAAGACGCACGGCGTGGACAGCGCGGCGCTGATGGAAGGCACGCGCCGGGCGATGCGCGCGCGCTATCAGCGCGAGATGGATCATCTGGAATCGCATCTGTCATTCCTGGCGACGGTCGGTTCGGTCAGTCCTTATGTCGGATTGCTGGGCACGGTGTGGGGCATCATGAACGCGTTCCGGGGTTTGTCCAGCGTGGGACAGGCGACCTTGGCGCAAGTGGCGCCCGGTATCGCCGAGGCGCTGGTGGCGACGGCGATGGGTTTGTTCGCCGCGATCCCGGCAGTGGTGGCGTACAACCGTTATGTGCATGACGTGGCGCGCCTCTCGTCGCGTTTCGAAAGCTTCATCGAAGAATTCTCCAACGTGTTGCAGAGGCAGCCATGACACGGTGCGCGCAAGCGGTGGGTGCGGGACAACCCGGTTGCGGTGCAGGCTCATGCGCGAAGCGCGTTATGCCGAAACCAATGGCTGCGGTACAACTCCAACTGCACTTTTATGATTGCCCGTCGAACGTAACGGAGGTACAGCCGTGAGTTACACCAGACGAGCATCCCACCGTCCGTTGAGCCAGATCAATGTGGTGCCCTACATCGACGTGATGCTGGTGCTGCTGGTGATCTTCATGGTCACTGCGCCGATGATGAATCCCGGGCAGATCGATCTGCCCAGCGTGGGCAAGTCGCTGGCACCTCCTGTTGCGCCGCTGGAGGTGATGATCAAGAAGGACTCCACGCTGGTGCTGCGCGACCATACGCAGGGCGGTGTCGAGACGCCGGTGTCGGCGACAGAGTTGGCTGCGCTGATCAAGCAGAAGCTGGAAAAGAATCCCGAACAGTCGGTGGTGATCTCCGCGGACAAGAAGATCCGTTACGAGGAAGTCGTCAATGTGATGGATATGCTGCAGCAGCAGAACGTCAAGAAAGTCGGTCTGCTCACCAAGGTGCGATGAGCGCGACACTCCGTTATCGCGAGCCCTATCGCTACTCCGCCGGGCTGTTGGCGATGGGAGTGCATGTGGCGTTCTTTGCCTTGCTGGTGATGGGCGTGCGCTGGCAGAGCCATCAGCCGGATCGTTTCTCGGTCGAATTGTGGGATAGTCTGCCGATCCAGCAGCCGGCGGAGGAGTCTGCTCAGGAGGCGGTCGAGCCCAGGCAGGCGGCCGAGCAAACTTCGAGTCGTCCGGCTGCGCCGAAAAAGGCTGACATCGAGCTGCGAGACAAGAAGGTGAGCAAGCCCACCACGCCGCAGCCGGACGCCAAGGCACTGCGTCAGAAGAAGTTGCGCGAAGAGCAGCGCATGATGGAAGCGTATGTCGAGAAGCAACGTCTGGCCGAACGCGAGCGGGTGCGGGCGGAGGTGATGGCAGCCACGTCGGCCGAGATGGGGCGTTACCAGGACATGATACGCAGCAAGATCAGACACAACATCGTGATGCCGCCGGACGTCCTGCCGTCAGCGGCGGCTGAATTCAAGGTGACTTTGTTGCCGGATGGTTCGGTGCTGGATGCGGTGTTGCTGAAGAGCAGCGGCAATGCCGCGTATGACGAGGCGACCGAGCGAGCCATCTACAAGTCGCAACCGTTGCCGATACCGTCCGATCCCGTGCTGAAGAAGCGCTTTCGAGAATTACGCCTGACGATCAGGCCGGAGGATAAGTAAAGAATGAGACGCTGGATATTGTCGTGCTTGCTGTCGTTTGCGGTGCCGGCGCATGCCGTGCTGAACATCGAGATCACCGGTGCGGGTGAGCATCAGACCCCGGTCTCGCTGGTGCGGTTTGCCGGTGATGCCGCGATCGCGCAGAACCTGCTGGACATCGTGGGGAGCGACTTGAACCGTACCGGCTTGTTCAAACTGGTCGATCCGGCGGGAAAGACCCCGCATGAGCCGCGCGATATCCGGCCATCCGAGTGGGTAGGTGTGGAGGCGGTGCTGATCGGAAGCATAGAGTCGCAGCCCGAAGGGAAGGTCGCGGTCAAGTTCCGCTTGTTCGATCTGGTGCGCAATGCAGAACTGTTGTCGCAAGTGGTGACGGCCCGCGAAGACCAGGTGCGCGCGATAGGGCATCGCATCGCAGACCTGGTGTACGAGCGTATGACGGGAAGTCCGGGTGTATTCAGTACTCGCATCGCCTATGTCAGCCGGGATGAGGGAGTGTATCGACTGGTCGTGGCAGATAGCGACGGTGACAACGAACAGGCACTGCTCACTTCGCAGGAGCCCATCATGTCACCCTCCTGGTCGCCGGATGGCAGGCAGATCGCCTATGTGAGTTTCGAGAAGCGGCGCGCCATGGTCTACGTGCAATCGCTGTCCTCGCGCAAACGCACCCTGATCGCCGACTTCCCGGGTAGCAACAGTGCACCCGCCTGGTCGCCGGATGGCAGGCAGATTGCCATGGTGCTGACGCGCGACGGCGAATCGCAGATATATCTTGCCAGCAGCAATGGCGGTCAGTTGCGCCGCATCACCCACAGCGATGCGATCGATACCGAGCCATCATTCTCGCCGGACGGAAAGTCGCTGTTGTTCACCTCCGACCGCGGCGGCAGTCCGCAGATATACCGCGTGTCGATAGAGGACAATGATGTGCAGCGCCTTACCTTTGAATCAGGGAACGCTTTCTCTCCCCGTTACCACCCGGATGGCAACAGTTTCGTGTTCGCCCATTTCAACGACGGGGTCTTCCATATCGCCGTGCACGATCTGGAAAGCAGGCAGACTCAGGTCCTCACTGCAGGCGGGTGGGAGAAGAAACCCAGCTTCGCGCCCAATGGCAAGATGATCCTGTTTGCAACCGAGGTGCAGGGTCGTGGTATATTGGCAACCGTTTCAAGTGATGGCCGCGTGAAGCAGAAGATGGTCGCCCAGCGCGGAGATATCCGCGAGCCGATGTGGGGCCCGTTCCTGAAATAGATAATCGAGAAGGAGTTGTGCGATGAATAAACTGATCCTCAGTGTGTTGTTGTTGAATCTGCTGGCTGCATGTAGTAGCAATCCACCGAAAGAAGAGGTCGCGGAGCCTGCAGCCACTTCCGCCTCGGCTGCGAGTGAAGCGCCTGGCGCTGCTGCGCAGGAAACTGCCGCTGCCGATACTCGGGCTGCCGACGCCCAAGCTGCAGCCGACGCACAGGCTGCCCTGATGGAGAAGAACAGCGTGTACTTCCCGTTCGATGTGGATGCCGTGCAGGATGCGGACCGCGAGACCATCATGAACCATGCTGAATACCTGGCGAGCCATCCCGATGTGAAGGTGCGTGTCGAAGGCAATGCCGATGAGCGTGGCAGCAGCGAGTACAACCTTGGTCTGGGCCAGCGTCGTGCCAACAACACCAAGCGTGCATTGGTACTGGGCGGTGCATCGGATTCCCAGATCGAGACTGTCAGCTACGGTGAAGAGAAGCCGCGTTGCAGCGACCATAACGAAGCTTGCTGGGCACAGAACCGCCGCGCCGACATCAACTACAGCGCGCAGTAACCATGAAGGTTGCAGCCTCCCGTTTGCTGGGTGGTCTGTTGCTGGTGTGCAGCCCCGCTTATGCGGGGCTGTTCGCTGATGACGACGCTCGGAAGAAGATCCAGCAACTGGAGACGCGAGTGGCAGTGTTGGAGAAGCAGCTCGTTGAAATAGAACTGCAGAACAAGCTTGCGGTGCGCTCTCTGCTCAACCTGCAGATGCAGCTTGAGATGCAGTCGAGCGAGATGCGCAAGCAGCGCGGCCTGTTCGAAGAGTTCGGGCATGCGCAACAAGAGGCGGAGAAACGGCAGAAGGACTTCTATGTCGATCTGGATACACGCTTGAGGCAGATGGAGACAGGTGGAGCATCGCGGGTTGCGCCGGCGGCCGGAGATGCTGTTGAGGGTCAGGCTGGAGAGAACCGTGCGTTCGAGACGGCTTACGGTTTCTACCGTGCGGAGAGTTATCGCGAGGCGGCACTGGCCTTCCGCGATTTCCTGCGTCAGTACCCGCAATCGGCGCATGAGGCCAATGTCTATTACTGGCTGGGGAATGCCAATTTCCTCGTGCGCGAGTACGCCGGAAGCTTTGCGGCATATCGCAGCCTGCTGGACAAGTATCCGGACCATCCGCGCGCGCCCGAAGCCATGCTGAACATGGCGGAATGCCAGCTGTCGCTGAAAAAGAAAACCGCAGCCCGTAGCACCTTGAAGAAACTCATCTCCCAGTTCCCCGGCAGCGATGCTTCGGACAAGGCCAAGAAACGTCTGGCTACCCTCAAGTAAACCGTAGTGCTTCATGAACCCTGATTCGGAAAGTACGCTGCGCATCAGCGAGATATTCTTCTCCTTGCAAGGCGAGAGTTCACGCATCGGCTTGCCGACCGTGTTCGTGCGGCTTACGGGGTGTCCATTGCGCTGCGGATACTGTGATAGTGCTCACGCATTCAGCGGCGGGCAGAGTATGTCCATACAGGAGATCCTGGATACGGTAGCAGGATTCGGTGCGCACCATGTCTGCGTCACCGGCGGTGAGCCGCTGGCGCAGAAGAACAGTCTGCTAATGCTCCGTGCATTGTGCGATGCGGGTTATGCGGTCTCGCTCGAGACCAGCGGGGCGCTGGATGTCGGTGCTGTGGATGCGCGCGTGATGAAGGTGCTGGATATCAAGACACCTGGCTCCGGCGAGGTGCGCAGGAACCTCTGGCAGAACCTTGATCATCTTTCGGAGCATGATGAGATCAAATTCGTGCTGTGCGACGAGGCGGATTATCAGTGGGCGAAACAGGTGGTGATGGAGCGCGATCTGGCGCGGCGCTGCGAGGTTCTGTTATCTCCAGTCCATGATGCACTGGCGGCGCGCGATCTGGCTGAATGGATATTGCGCGACCGTTTGCCGGTGCGCATGCAAGTGCAACTGCACAAGATCTTGTGGGGTAACGAGGTGGGGCGTTGAGCGATAAACGAGCGGTCGTGTTGTTGTCGGGCGGGCTGGATTCTGCCACGGTGCTGGCGCAGGCGCGCGCGCAGGGTTTCCAGTGCCACGCCCTGAGTGTCGATTATGGCCAGCGCCATCATGCGGAGCTTGCGGCAGCGCAGCGTGTGGCCTCCAGCCTCGGGGCCCATGCGCACAGGGTCATCAACATCGATCTGACGGCATTCGGAGGCTCGGCTTTGACCGATGCCAGCATCGCAGTGCCGGAGACGGCCACCAGCGGAATCCCTCTGACCTACGTGCCGGCGCGGAACACCATCATGCTGTCATTGGCGCTGGCTTGGGCCGAGGTGCTGCAGGCGCAGGATATATTCATCGGTGTGAACGCCGTGGATTACTCCGGCTATCCGGATTGTCGGCCGGAGTTCGTGGCGGCGTTCGAGCGCATGGCGAATCTTGCGACCAAGGCTGCAGTCGAGGGCAGGGCCTTGACGGTGCATGCGCCGTTATTGCACCTGAGCAAGGCTGAGATCATTCGGGCCGGTATGCAGCTTGGGGTCGATTACGCGATGACTGTATCGTGCTATCAGGCGGACGAGTCGGGCCGGGCCTGTGGCCGTTGTGATTCATGCCGTCTGCGGCAAGAAGGCTTCCGGGCGGCGCAAGTGGCGGACCCGACTCGCTATCAAAATACATAAATCGCATTTGTTGCTTTGACTCGCGCAATCAAACCCGTATAATGCGCGCTCTTTTTTACCGGGTCGGTAGCTCAGCCGGTAGAGCAGCGGACTTTTAATCCGTTGGTCCCGAGTTCGAATCTCGGCCGACCCACCAGTTTCGTGATTTACCGCCGCTTTAGCTCAGTTGGTAGAGCAACCGCCTTGTAAGCGGTAGGTCGTCAGTTCGAATCCGACAAGCGGCACCAATTAAATCAAGCCTCGCAGCGATGCGGGGCTTTTTCTTTGTCTTGAATTGTTCGGCGTGTAACCAATTTGTAACCACGTTTGCTCAATGCCGCAGCAGCCATGTGCTGGCGAGGCTGCTCGTACTGCCGAACCGCCGCCCACTTTTCCGGGGTATCAATTTTCACCAGATGGCTTTCGCCTGATCGGTGCCGCGATGGCGGCCACAGGGGGCGAGTGTATGTTTGTGACTGTTTCCTCTATATCCGACGTATATGTGAATTTAGAGTTTTTATGTCTGACGGATCATAAGAAGAAAACAGTCACAAACATACACTCGCCCAATATTGTGCGGCTGCAACTGTGACAGAGGGGGAGGGCGCGGGTATATCGAAAACACCCCAAAGCTGCTAGCCTGCTGTTGTCATAGACGCGGAGGCGTTCGAGACGTTAAATAGGAGACAGTGCATGAGTGCCACAGAATGCCCCCATTGCCACAAATTCTTCACCTTGATGGATCGTACCGCGTGCCCGTATTGTTTCGGCGAGTTGCCTGAACCTGTTGCGCCACAAGGTGCGCCGCCTGTTGCAAATAACCAGCCAGAATTCACTTGTCCGAAGTGTGGGTCGCCATACCTCACCGGAGACAAAAAAGGGTTTGGTCTGGGAAAAGCCGTGGTCGGCGGCGTGCTGCTGGGCGGGGTCGGGTTGCTTGGCGGGTTTATCGGTTCAAGAAAAATCATGGTCTCTTGTATGCAGTGCGGCCACTCGTGGGAACCGGGGAAAAAGAGTGATTGAGCGCGCCCCTCGCTGTTAGTGGTACGAGGCAGCATGTGACAATATGACGTGCAGCGGGGGCGCGGTTCGCCGTTGATAGGGCGTTTCATCGCTGCGCGTTTGCCCGTTTCGAGTGCGAGTTTCGTACCTCGAACCACACCTCGTACGAAAAAGTGCGAGGCGAAATGTTCAATGCGTATGCGGGCGAGATCGGTCCAGGGGCGCTAGGGTGTCAGGGAATTGCTCCACCCTACCCCTGCCACAGGTTGCAGCAGCAGCGCGCCGCGTTCAATCCGTTACGTTACCGAAGCATTCTTGCATCCGTGCAATGTGAGGCGCTATCGCCGCACGGTCGGGCGCTGCCCCGCTCAATCTGTTTTCGTTACATGCGATAGGTGCGAACCGTTACGGGTGAAATGAGGGGCGGGAATCGGTATAGGTAGCGAGAGCGGGGACGAATTGCCGTACCTACCCCGCCACGCCCGGCAAGCTGTGCTGCTACCTGCTGGGCGTGGTGTCCTTTCTCATCAGTGCCGTTTCAATCGCAAGCGTCGGGCTTGCAGCCGTAGAACCTCGCCCTCCATGTCTGGGGCGTTCTGGCGGGCTTCCCATTGTTCGAGTGTCTGGCCCGTGCGGCGCAGATGTTGCTCGAAGAGGCGGGGCAGTCCACGGTGCGACGTTTCAAGATCGCGGCTTTTGCGTGATGCGTGTTCGATTGCCATGATGTTTCCTTTCCTTGAATGTCCGGTGAACCGCACCGGCACGGCTAGCCCCTGTGGCTAAATCATTTAGCGACCCGTCCAGCCGTCCATCGCTGCTGTTGCGGCCTGCGCCAAACTTGCGGGCTTTGCCTTGGGTGGGATGTGCTTGCGCACTACGTCCGGCAGTTCGCTGGCTGTGAGGAAGCCGTACTCGTGACACTCCAGCAAATAGCGCGTCAGGCGGCTTTGACTGTCTCGCAGCTTGAAGCCGTTGATGGGCATCGCACGCAGGTGTCCGGCGAATGCAATGCCGTGCTCGGTCAGTTCGTCGCGCAGCGCTGCCTCGGCTGCCACAGCTTCGGCCAGTGCCAGCGCTGCACGGGCTACGGCTGCAACGTTCGCGGCATGACGCGGGGCCAGTTCGGCGCATACCTCACGCGATACCCTTGTGCGTTCGTTCGCCACGATTGAGCGCTGCATCGTTTCAGCTTCGCGCAACACAGCGATGCGGTGCGACAGTTCCTCCAGGTTGCGCGTCAGCGCGTCGCGCCTCGCTACTTTTCCAGCATCAAGCGTGGCACCTGACAACAGCGCGGCGGCTTCATCTTGGATCACTCGCTGGCGATTCGAGGCCAGCGATTCGAGGCCGCTTAGGATTTCGGAACGCTGTTTCTCAAGGTTGGACAATTCAACCTGCAATTCAACAAAGCGTTCCGATGCTTCCACATAGGTGCGGTCACGTTCGAGGGTTGTATCAATTTTCTTCATGGCGGTTTCTCCTTACGATTACAGCAGGCCGTGCTGTGGCGGGTGTTGCTAATCTGTGGCTGGCTTCGACTTTCGCAGCGGTGCGGCTCCATCCATCGGCGTGCAGCGCCCGTTCTAGTTCTCGCTTGCGTAGTGCTGTTGCGATACGGGCGGCGGCGTAAACCTTGAACGCTGCGGCGACCTCCTGCACGCTTCCAGCTGTGGCGATTGCGTCCACAAGGGCAGGCGATACCTTCACCCGTGATTCAAGCAGTGCTGCGGTTATGCGGTCGGCGGGTGTCATGGTGTTGTCCAGCCTTTCAACTGGTAGCCCATGAGGTAACGCCCATCATTGCGCCGCGTGATCGTCAGGCTGCGTTCCCCAAGTGAGCGGGTCAGGGCGTGTTGCGACCACGGCGAATGCAGTCCACGCTGTTGCGACCACATGGCAAAGCGCTGGTAAATCGCCGCGATACGTTCGCCCGCGCCGGGTGTGCTGATGGTGCAATCTGCGAGGAATTCGCCCAGCAGGTCTTCACCGTCCAGATAGTCGGCACTGGCGGCTTCCACACTTGCGGGCGGGTTCAACCCTTGCCGATACCACTCAACTGCGCCCGTGATGCACCAGCGCAGGATCGCCGCGCCTTCCGCCTTGAGCTTTTCGGCCAGTTGGTGATCCCTTTCTTCTTTCGGAATGGTCACAGTGAAGGGCACCAGCAACACACGGCGGCGGATCGCTTCATCTATGCCACGGAAGGTCGGCTGGTGATTGCCGCAAACCATCAGCGAGAATTGCGGGACGTACTCGAAGAAGTCCTGACGCATCCGGCGCGCAGTTATAACGTCGCCGCCCGTCAGGTCTTTGATGATCGCCTCGTTCCATGACTTGCCCGCCGGAAGTTCGCTACTCACTACCAGCCGCGCACCGTGCAGCCCGGCCAGACTGGTGGGGTGCTGTTCGTTGCGGGATTCGAGGAACACATCGGCGGGGGCGCGCTTGGCGTATTCGTGCAACAGCCATTGCAGCGTATTGAGGAACACACTCTTACCGTTTGCGCCGTTGCCATACAGGAACAGCAGGCGCTGTTCCCGCGTGTATCCGGTCAGGGCATACCCTGCCGCACGCTGTACGAATCCAATCAGTTCGGCATCGCCTGCGAATATCCGATATAGGAAGGCTTCCCATTGCGGCGCAGGGGTGCCCACAGGTGCGGGATCAACGGCGGATGATTTCGTGATGAAGGCGGCACGCTCTGGCGCGAGCGTTTCGCCCGTGCGCAGGTCAACGACACCGGACGGCGTGCCCAGCATGTTCAAGTCGGCATCGAACTGTTCAACCGTGGCCACAAGGTCGGCATTGCTGCGCGCCGTCTGCTCTACGGCGGCACGGTTCGCAGCCTGCCGCATATCTGTGGCCTTGCGCCGTGTGGCCGCCAGCTGTTTTTCGCGGTCGTCAGGATTCGGCAGCGTGGCGGCGCGACGTTCCGCCCATGCGACCAACTGCGCAGACTTGCCGCGCAGGTAGTCACGGATTGCCGTCATGTGGTGCAGCTTATCATCGCGTACCCAGCGCACGCCGTCGAAGAACAGCCAGCAGCCCCACACCGGCACGAAGCGCGCATCCTGTGCCCATCCTGCGCGGGATAGATCGAGCGCAATTTGATCGTGCGAGAGGTCGGGCGCTACATCATCAGCGAAGGGTGCGATGTGCCACTGCGCGGATGCGGCCACAGGTTTGGAAGCGATGCGGGGTTGCTGCATGTAGCTGGTTTGCCGGGCACAGGCCGCAGTGATGGTGCGCACCAGATAATCGTCGCGGTCGTATTTGCCACGGTGCAGGCCGGATTGCAGCATCAGGCGGCGGATGCGTTCACAGTCCCCGCCCGTCGACCATGCGAGGTGCTGTGCGAGGGCTGCATCGGCTCGGCTTGCATCGTACTGGCGGCCTGCGCCGGAAGTGTCAGGGAAAGCCATAGCCAGCGCGGCTTCGTCGGCGTTCCACAGGTCTGCAAACGATGCGCGACTGCCGAATGCAGCGGCGGCGCTGCGCATACCCAGCAGCTTGGCTATCAGTGCCACATCATCGGCGGGCGGCGTGCCGTAGTCCGTCCAGGTTGTCGGCGTGTCACCTGTGGGCGCAGTTGTCGGCGGGAACAGGTCGGCAATGAGGCGCAACAGGGCATCGGTGCAGTCTGTCGCCGCGTTCCCTGTTGCGCCGGGATGGCCTAATGCGATGAAACGCTTTGACGTATAGAGTTCGGCGGATAACGCACCGTTTCGGCATCCGTGAGCAGGTGCCGCCCCTGTATATGTTCCCCACACATGCAACCCCGTGGATGAGATGCTGGCCTCACATGCTGCGCCGGGAAAACGTGCGACCAGTTCGAGCGCTTGGGGCGACCAGCCCGAACCGTCAGGCAACAGGCAGCCGTCTATGTCGAGACAGAACACCGAATCATTGTCCGTCAGCACGAACCCAACGCCGTATCCGTGCCCAAGTGCTGCCGCAGCGGCACGGGCAGTCACAGCACTGCACCAGTTCGACGGATTGTGCGCATCGCATGGGGTGCCCGCAACCCCGCACGGTATCTTGTCGGTTTTGCCGGGGCGCGTTGTGCTTGGCTGTGCGCGGTACAGGATGAACTGATCGAATGATTCTAGAGATTCGAGGGCGTTATTCATAGCGCGCCCCTCTTTCGATGATCTTGCAAAAGCCTATGCTGGGGTCTGCTGCGGGTGCCCATGCGGCACATTTACTGCCCAAACAATTTTGCGGGGTGTTGCTGCTGGTGATTATCGGACAGACTATAAAATCTGTGGGGGACAGGCCAGCGTGCGATGCTGGCAATAGTCGTGGTGGATAGTTTGTCATTTCGAGTCCTTTCGCGGCTGCCTCTCGGCGCGATGTTGGGCGCAAGCGGCTAGCTTGCGGGTCAGTGTTTAAGCTGTTGCTGTTTGGGTGTGTGTTGGAGTGGTCGGGGTCTTTGCGCCGCCTTCCAGCAGTTCGCGGATCGCGGCCACAGGCCATGCAAGGCGGCCAGATATGCGGACGGGGCGAAGTGCGCCGTTTTCCAAACAAGCCCAAGCGCGCAAGGTTTGCGGCTGTCTGTTTAGGTAGTACGCGGCGGCATCAGTTGGAACGGTGGGACGTGTTACTTGTTCCAGCGGAGGGAATGTCGGCAGGTTATGCGCGGCGGGTGTTTGTTGAACGGTTTGCATTTGGAACCACCTTTAGCCTTTCGGCGTTGTAGAAGACGGTTCTATTACATAGGGGCGTTAAACGCCCGCAATTGGCGTTTATTGGTGTTCCAAATACTATTGAAAGCCTTTCTGGATAAGGCTTTGCGCACGGGGCAATTCGGGGCAATGCCCGAATGCTTTAAGATTTAATGCCCGCCAGCGCATGGCGTTTTATGGTTGCAGGGCTAGGAACCTTGCCGCCTCGCCCTGTCATGCCGGGTTCGCCTTCCGCCTTTTTCTTGGTCATTTCCGTATGGGTTTTAGTGGCGAGTTGCTCCACATTTAGGCGGGGGTTTTTCGTGTGGATGCTTTCAGCAATGGCGCGGGCTGGCCTTTTCCAAACATCGTCCGGCGTTACCATGGGCGTGGCTTCCACCTTCGCAGCAGGGGCGCGTGTGGCCACAGGTGCAGGGTCAACCCATGGGGGCAGCGTAGCGCCTGAAAGTTCACACAACAGGCGGGCAGCGTCCAGCATTGCGGCTTCAATTTGTGGGCGCATTTCTACAGCAGTTTCCAGCGTGTTCGCTTTAATGGCGATTGTCTCCGCGTCTGTCTCCGCGTCCCAAGTGTGCGGGTCTAGCGGCTGTGCATCGGGGTGCATGAAGGTGAGTTGTAGCAGTTCGCGTGCTTGTTTTTCGATAGCGGTTGCGGCGTAATCTTCAAACATTGTCGCGCCATTCAGCGCAGAGTCGGCCCACACCCCCCCTTGATACTTCATGGCATGTGCTCTCTGTTCGCGTGCCTTCGGATAGTGTGCAATCGCTAAATCCCGCAAGCTCTCAATTTTCCGTTTTTCCATTTTGCATCCTTTCTCAATGCTCTTTCGTTTGGGTGCCGCACCATGCCGGTGAAAGTGTCCGGCGATTCGCCCCGTCGGGCTAGGTGCGGCAATACTCGTTATGCGGCTAGTCAACGTTCACTGCGGGCGGTAACCTTTCGATTCCAGACACATCCTCATAATCTCACCTTGCCGCATGCCTGTATTAATATCATTGGCAATCGTGGTGCTGGTGTTTTCGGTAATTGACCCGCTTGGCGCGCTTCCGGTAGCCTTTGCGGCCTCGTACCGACAATCGGCGAAGTCTTTACGTTCATCTTCTGCGCTGGTTCCAGTTTTTCCGTAGATAGTTGGCCCGGCACACCCTGCCAGTAAAACGATTGTCATCATTGCTGTGAGTTTCATAATTTGAGTCATTATCATTTCCCTTTTAATTAAAATTTGAAACTTGCCTGATACCGTCAGGCTTCGGGTTGCTCTATGCCACCACACGCAAACCCGCTTGCACTGGCACAAACTCGATTCCTGCCTGCTCCAGAATCCAGGCTTCAATTTTGACGTGCCACAGGTGCAGCAAGTCTAGTTCACGCTGGATATAGTGCTTCTCGGCTATCGCGCTCGGCTTGTGCCCCATTATTTGCGCGACGATACCGGCGGGGACTTCCACCCATTCCGACAAGGTGCCAAAGGAACGGCGCAGGCCATGCAGGGACAGCGCAGGAAGAGCGGCGGCGGTCAGTGCCGTGTTGTGCTGCTTGCGCGGCTCTTCAAGCCTTCCTGATGCGGCTGTCGGGCTTGAGAAAACAAACTCATTGCGGCGCGGCAGCGCGGCTATCAGGTGTTCGAGGTATGGGGTCAGCGGAATGGTGCGCTCGCCTTCCACCTTGTCGCGGATGGTCAGGCTCTTCCATTGAAAATCCACATCCGCCCAGCGCAGCCCGGCCAGTTCGTTGCGCCTTGCGCCGGTCAGCAGCAAGCCTTGCAGGTATGCGCTGATAACCGGATTGCCAATTTTCTGCACGGCTTCAAACCACGGCTTGATCTGCGCCCGGCGCAGGCTGTCGTTCGGCTTCGGCTTAACTGTTGGGACTTTGCGCTTCACGTCATCGGACTGGCACGCGCCAGCTTGAACGGCTGCGCTGTAGGTTTCATGCTTGGCGCACCACGTCAGGAAGGCGCGAAGGGCGCGGAAGGCTTGCGCGGCAGTGGTGGGGGCTTGCTTCGATTCTTTATCCAGCCATGCCGCAATCACTTTTGCGTCAAGGTCGGCAAGGCGCATAGTCATCAGCGGCACCAATACGCCGGGGCGCGTCTTTTTGGATTCGCCGGGGCGGGTGCCGCGCTTACGCTTCACTCCACCGGCTTGCACAAAGTAGGCATGGTGGGCTTTGTGCTTATCGCCCCATTCCGGCTTGCCGTCTTTCATGGCGGCGCTACGCTCGGCCACATAGGTTTGCCATGCTTCGTCCACAGTTAGCGATTCGCGGGCTTGCTGTGCTGTCAGGGCGGCGGCTTTGGCTTCCTTGGCGGCTTCCTGTTCGGCCTTCACTTGGCGCGGGTCGTTGCCTTGATCTATGACGGTTTGAAGGCGGCGGGCTTCCTTTTGCGCATCGGCAATGCTCCACGCGCCCACATTGCCGATGGTCACGCGCATGGTTTGCCCGTTTACCTTGGCTTGGAAAATGTAGGACTTGGAACCGGCAGCAGTCGCACGGACGGCAAGCCCCAGCGGATCATCGCACCACAGAAAGGACTGCGCCTTACCTTCGGCGCATTGAAAGTCAGCAATGCGCCCCGCCGTGAATTTCACCTTTACCGCTTTGACTATCTTTGCCATGCCGCCCCCTTGCTGCCTTTAAATGTAACCAGTATGTAACCACGATGGCAGTATATTCCTGAATACATATCAATACAAGGCAAGGGGGCAATGTGTTACATATCCATGAAAACAAAGAAAATTGATTATTTTGTGAATGGCAATCAATGCTGCAAAATGTGCCGAACGTCAGACTTGTAAGCGGTAGGTCGTCAGTTCGAATCCGACAAGCGGCACCAATAAAAAAGGCCTGCAGATCCTGCAGGCCTTTTGCATTTGCGGCTTGTATCAAGCCGTGCCGAACTTGGTGTCGACCATCACGCCGATCTGCTTCAGGAAGGGGGTGGGCAACGTACCGCCGGCACAAACGATCACGCCGTCATTCGGAATCTCTGCCTCCTCGTCTCCGAATTTGATGACTGCCGTGGTCGGGTTGATCTGCTTGACGCCGGACTTCAGGTAGATTTTCAGTTTGCCCGCATCGGACATGGCCTTCAGCTTGTCGCGGTTCTTCGGCTTGGCTCCGCCGAATGCCTTGCCGAAGTCCTCGCCGCGCGCAAGCAGTGATACCGTGGTGCCTTGCTCCTCCGCGACCGCCATGGCGGCCTCGACCGCGCTGTCGCCGCCGCCGACCACGATCACGTGCATGTTGCGATATTGCTCGGGATCGATCAGGCGATACACCACTTTTGGCAACTCTTCACCGGGCACACCGAGTTTGCGCGGCGTGCCGCGTCGGCCGATGGCCAGCAGCACGGTGCGCGTCTTGTATTCCCCCTTGCTGGTCTTGACCACGAATCCGTTGTCGACCGGGGTCACGTTCTCCATGCGTTCGTTGTAGCTGATATGGATGCCGGTCTTGGCGATGATGCCCTGCCACCATTCCAGCAGACGCTCCTTGCTGACTTCCTTGAATTGCATCTCGCCGACGACCGGCAGCTTGACGGGGGCGGTCATGGCGATCTTGTTGCGAGGATACTGGAAGATGGCACCGCCAAGCGAGACTTCCTGTTCCAGGATCAGGTAGTTCAGCTTGTGCTGGATGGCTCCCAGCGCAGCGCCAAGGCCGGCCGGGCCGGCACCGACGATGATCACGTCATGGTCGAAATTGTGTGTGCCTTTCAATTTTGCTATGGAGTCTATGGCCTGCGAGCCCTGACTGGCGGCCTTGCGGATCAGTCCCATGCCCCCCAGTTCGCCGGCGATGAAGATGCCCTTGACGTTGGTCTCGAAGGTCGGGTCGACCTGGGGGATGTCCATGCCGCGTTTCTCGGTGCCGAATACCAGCGTGATGGCATCGTGAGGACAGGCGGCGGCGCAGGCACCGTGGCCGATGCAATAGGTCGGGTTGATGAGCACCGCCTTGCCCTTGATCATTCCCAGTGCGCCTTCAGGGCAGGCTTTGATGCAACTGCCGGAGCCCAGGCACAAACGCGGGTCGATCACGGGGTGCAGGGAGGATGGCTCGGTCAAGCCCTGGGTGATCGCCTCCTTCATCTGCTCGACAGAACTGGCTTCCTTCTTTTTCCGGCTGCCCAGATAGAAGAACATGATGATGATCAGGGGGATCAGGTATACGGATAGGTCGATGAGGTCCATAGCTTGTCGTCTTTAATGGTTGTTGACTGAGGGGGGGCCACTGGTCTGGATGACCCGGCCGCCTGTCGGACTATTTCAAACAGATATCGAACTTTATTGTACAAGGCATTGTCGCAGGCACCGGCATTCTAGGGTTGTCGCGTAATTAAGACAAATTTATTAAGACAGGTTCGGTGATCGCAGTTAAAATTTCCGCGCTTGAGGGAATCTCCTGGATTTGGAAATTATGAGAACAAAAAAACAATCAGAACATCTGATGTGGATGATCTTCATCAGTATCGTCGGTGTCATCACGATCGCTGGCTATTTCATTGTTTATCCGCAGACTTATTACAAGCCTGGCGAAGAGCTGTTCGATTTCGGCTACAACTTGGGGCTGATCGGCGGCACGATGATGCTGTTGCTGCTGCTGTACCCATTGCGCAAACGATGGAAACCCATCGAGAACCTTGGGTTCCTGCCGACCTGGTTCAAATGGCACATGGTGCTCGGTATTTTGGGCCCGTTGTTCATCATCTTCCACTCCACTTACCACGTATACATCCCGTTCATCCATCCGACCGGATCGATCAATGCGGCGGTGGCGATGTACTGCATGCTGTTGGTGTCTGGCAGCGGCACCTTTGGCCGTTTCTTCTACACCAAGATCCACCATGGCCTCTACGGTCGGCAGGCGACGGTGAACGAGTTGCGTGCCGAGATGGAGCAGACCGGTGATATCAAGTCGATGTTCGGCTTCGCGCCGCATATCGAGCAGCAACTGCAGGCGTTCCACGATGAAGCGGAAAAGTATGCCAAGGAGACCGGATACGGATTCATCAGTTTTGCCAAGATGGGATTCCGGTCGGCAGTGCTGTCCCGCCGTCTGCCTGCCGAGCTGTACCAGGTGATGCATGCGCAGGGCGTCGAGAAACAATTCAATGCCGACCAGAGCAAGGGCATGGAGAAGCTGTTCGAGGAATACAAGGACAAGATCACCACCTACTTGCATGCTGTTCGCGATGCCGCCCAGTTCCACACTTACGAGCGCCTGTTCTCGTGGTGGCACATCTTCCATATCCCGCTGGTGTTCATGATGGTGTTCAGCGCCATCTATCACGTCTATGCGGTCCACGCTTACTGATTGAACAGAATCGACCATGCTGCTACGTACCTTAGTCCTTACCCTCTTCCTGTTCGCGCTGCCCATGCAGGCGAACGCCAACAAACTGTTGATGCCCGGCGATGTGATCAAGGGGCACGCCAAGGAAGAGGAGAAGTGCGAGCTTTGCCACAAGAAGTTCGACAAGAAGGCGCAGAACCGTCTCTGTATGGATTGCCACAAGGATGTGGGCAAGGATGTTGCCGAAAAGAAGGGGTACCACGGGCGCATCGACATGGAGAAGGACTGCAAGGAGTGCCACGCAGAGCACAAGGGACGTGACTTCAAGGCGGCCGAGTTCGATCACGACAAGTTCGACCACAAGTTGACCGATTTCGAGCTGAAGGGTGGTCACCTGGTCAACCAGAAACAGGAAAAGGTCAAGTGCGAAAGCTGTCACAAGCCGGGTACCAAGTTTCGCGAAGCGCCGCAGCTTTGCTACACCTGTCACAAGAAAGATGACAAGCACAAGGGCGGCCTCGGGCAGGATTGTGCCAAGTGTCACGTGGACAAGGATTGGAAGACTACCAATTTCGACCACGGCAAGACCAAGTTCAAGCTGGAAGGCAAGCATGTCGACGTAAAATGTCTGAAGTGCCACGTCGACCACAAATACAAAGACACGCCGATGGCCTGCGTCGCCTGCCACAAGAAGGACGATGATAAGGCGCACAAGGGCAAACTGGGCAAGAAGTGCGAGAGCTGCCATACGGCCAAGGACTGGAAGGACACCAAGTTCGACCACGACAAGACCGAGTTCAAGCTACTGGGCAAGCACCAAGAAGTGAAGTGCGACAAGTGCCACATCGACAAGAAATACAAGGGCACGCCGAAGAAGTGCAACGAGTGCCACAAGAAGGACGACGACAAGGCGCACAAGGGTAAATTCGGTCCCAAGTGCGAGACCTGTCACACCGAAAAAGAGTGGAAGGACATCAAGTTCGATCACGACAAAGAGACAAAATTCGATCTGCTCGGCAAGCACAAGAAGACCAAGTGTACGGACTGCCACAAGGGCGACCTGTACAAGGACAAGCTCAAGATGACTTGTGTCTCTTGCCACAAGAAGGACGACGACAAGGCGCACAAGGGTAACTTCGGTGTCAAATGCGAGACCTGCCATACCGCGAACGAATGGAAGGACATCAAGTTCGACCACGACAAGGAGACCAAATACCCCTTGCTCGGCAAGCATAAGAAAACGAAGTGTACCGATTGCCACAAGGGCGACTTATACAAGGACAAGCTGCAGAAAGATTGCATCAGCTGCCACCAGAAGGATGATGACAAGTCGCACAAAGGACAGGAAGGCAAGAAGTGTGAGACCTGCCACGTAGAGGACGACTGGAAGAAAACCGATAAGTTCAACCACAACCGCATGTCCACCTTCCCGTTACTGGGACGCCATGCGCTGGTCGCTTGCAAGAAGTGCCACGAAAAACCGACCTTCAAGGATGCCAAGTCCGACTGCTGGTCATGCCATGAGAAGGATGATGACAAGGTCCACCGCCGCAGGCTGGGAACCGAATGCCAGCTTTGCCACTCCACGCGTTCGTGGGAGGCATGGGACTTCGATCACAACAAGACCAACTTCAAGCTGGACGGCCCGCACAAGAAGACCGCCAACAAGTGTTACGCCTGCCACAGCAAGCCGATGGGCAAGAAGGTGGTGACTTCCACGGCGTGCGGCAGCTGCCATGAGCGAGACGACGTGCACAACGGCAACTTCGGCGACCGTTGCGAGCGCTGCCATGAAGGCAACGACTGGAAAACGGTGAAGATGGGCGTGGTAGTGCCGCAGAAGAAATAGCAGGAAAAGTCAAGTTTGCTTTCGCCGTCAGTCGGGGCAAACTGAAAGAATAGTGAGTGAACTATCGAGGAGGTTGTCATGGAGAGAAGAACTGGATTTATCGGTGCGATGTTCGCCGCGCTGCTGGCGGTGACGTCGCTGCATGCGGGGGCTGCCCAGCAGATCGGGCGTGATTTCAATCACATGACGACCGGTTTCCCGCTTTCGGGCGGTCATGCTGCAGCGGCTTGCGAGTCATGCCATGTAGGCGGTGTGTTCAAGGGCACGCCGCGTGCCTGCGACGGCTGTCATGCCGTCGGCAGGCGAGTGGTTGCGACTCCCAAGAACGACAGGCACATCGTGACCGATGCGCCTTGCGAGTCGTGTCACTTCAATACCGCGACTTGGCTGGGGGTGCGTTACAACCACGGGTCGGCAGTCACAGGCCAGTGCAAGACTTGCCATAACGGACGGCAGGCAAGTGGCAAGGCTGGCAGTCACAGCACAGGCAATAAAGCTACAAAATCCTGTGATAGCTGCCATCGCACTTTTGCCTGGTTGCCCGCAAGCTGGAACCATGCAGGTGCGGCGGGTGTCTGCTCCACCTGCCACGTGAGCGGAGCGGATGTCAGTGCTGAGAATCGCAAGCCTGCTGGACATACTCCCGCAGCATTGAAAGGCCAGCTCGAGTGTGACTCTTGCCATAATTACACTGCTTGGTCTCCAAACCGCTATAAACACACCTCGGCTGCAGCGTGCTCGAGCTGCCACAATGGGACATTGGCGGTTGGCAAGAGTGCCGGCCACGTTGCGACGACGGATGAGTGTAACCAGTGCCATACGACCACCACGACATGGTCGGGGGCGTTGGGTGCCAAACCTTCCGATCACATTCCTTACAATGCAAGTGCGTCTTGTTCCAGTTGCCATGTGAATGGCTCTGTCTTGCGTGGCGCGTCAATGCATACACATGTCTCGACCTATACATGTGTGACGTGCCATTTGAAGGGAAATGCCTACACGCGCTGGGGGCAGGATACCAAGTCAATCGGTCATGAAGGCATGAAGTCCGGTGATGACTGCTCGAAATCCGGGTGTCATGCACCCGCCGGCAGCAAAGGTTCCGCCTACGTAAATTGGGATTAAAAGCCTTTGGTGGGGCAGGCAGGTTGCTTGCCCCGCCAAACGATTATCCATAAGTCCCGCCCTGAGAGGGGTAAAGACAAGAATTGTATTGAGGAGAAGAGGCATGAATAGCCCCAAACTGATGAGTGCGGCCAAGTGGATGCTTGGCATGGCGTGCTTGGCATTTGTTCCTGGTTTCGTTGTAGCGCAGCCACTTGATGATGTGACACTCGAATACCAGACCGACGGTATCGTCGCGACCATACGCACGACTGCGCCGGTTCGTTATGTACGTCACTTTCCCGCGAGCAATGGCAAGACGCTGGACATCTTTTTTGAGCGCGTGCCTGGCGTCGCAGTGGATGAGAAGTGGGTGGACAATGAGACCCGTAATTCCCCTCCTTCTGGATTGATTCCCTCCTTTCGGGTCACGACGCGGGATACGGCGACCAAGCCCAAGCTGGTCGTTGAATTTTCGCGCGAGGCGCAATTCAGCGTCTCAGCGGGAAAGGATCAGCGTAGCATCCTGATCACAATCCGCCCGGACCGCTCCGGAGGGGAAGTGTCGTTGCCATTCCTGCCGGCAGTCAAAGCGCTGCGTGCCACTCCGGGCGATGCGAATCTTGCAGAGTACAACAAACAGGCGGCAGAGCTGATGGGGCAGGCGCGCGCTGCCTTGGCTGCAAAGAAAGACGAAGAGGCGGTTGGCGCTTTTAACAAACTGCTGATGTTGCCCCCCAACGATTACACCGAAGATGCACAGGAGTGGGTCGGTGTGGCACGTGAGCGTGCGGGCCAATATGACAAGGCAAAGACGGAGTATGACCTGTATCTGAACCTGTACCCGCAGGGCGAAGGTGTGCCGCGCGTGATGCAGCGACTGGCAGGTTTGTCGGGTACTGCAAGTGGCCCGGGCATCGTAGAGGCGACAGAGAAGAAGCGTGAGGCGCGCTGGACGGCCTTCGGTAGCATCTCAGGCCATTATTATTTCGGCTCCAGCAAGATCGATTCAACGACGACATTCAATGCGGCGACAGAGACGCAATCTCTGACGATGACTGATCAATCCATGCTGATCACGACAGAGGACGCAACCGCTCGCTACACGAGCGATGATCTGGACGGTCGCGTGGTGTTCCGTGGCAATAACACGCAGAATTTCCTGTCCAACAAGTCCAGCCAGAACCGCATCAGCTCTTTTTATGGCGAAGTCAAAGGCCGCAAACAGGATTATCTGTTGCGTGTCGGCCGTCAATCATCCAACGGTGCTGGGGTGCTGGGCCGTTTCGATGGTTTGTCCGGTTCGTATGGCGATGCGGCAGATATGCGGGTGAATGGTGTGGTCGGAAGACTGGCCGACTATAGTGACAGCACTTCGCCTTCTTTCTTCGGGGCCAGTGTCGATAGCGGTGCATTCACGGCGTATGGTATCAATCAGACGGTGGACGGTGTGCTGGATCGCCGTGCAGTCGGTGGCGAATGGCGCTATTACGAGGATAAGGATTCCCTCTTTGCGCTGATCGATTACGACGTTAATTTCAAGGCATTGAATGCGGCCCAAGTGGTAGGCACCATGAATGCGTTCGATGCCTCATGGAATTTCATGCTGGATCATCGCAAGACACCTTCGTTGAGCATACGCAATGCCTTGTATGGTGCCACCACCTCATCTATCAGCGTGCTTGAGCAGGCTTTGTCGGCCAGTGCGTTGCGCGACCTTGCACTGCAGCGAACCGCTACCAGCAACATGGGGCAGGTCGGTATCACCAAACCTTTGAGTGAGAAATGGCAAGTCGGCGGTGATGTGCGCCTGACCAATACTACGAGTACGGCTGCAAGCGGTGTGCTGGACAGTGTCCAGGGGTATCTGGCGGCGAATCCAAGCCGCGGGACGGAGAAGAGTGTGACGGGACAGCTGATCGGTACCGGCTTGTACAAGGCTGGCGATATCTGGTCGTTCAGCGCAACCTTGAACACCAGCAGCACCGTTAAAGGGAATTCCTTCTTTGTGTACAACCACATGGATATGCAATACGGCTGGGGTTTGGACAGCTCCGTTCAGTTTTACAAACAGACCGACCAGTTCAACGCTGTGACGACCCGTTTCTCCCCGACGGTGCGTGGTTCTTATCGCCTGAAGGAGCAGCTCACTTTCGATGCTGACCTGGGATTTGAAAGCACCAAGAGCGAGGGTACTCAAGTGACGACCAAGATCATGCGCATCTTCGGCTCGGCTGGTTTGCGCTGGGACTTCTAGAGCCGGTAGAGATCTTGTTAGAAGGCTGCCGGAGCGATCCGGCAGCCTTTTTTATAGTGATCATAACGACAGGAGCTGCCGCGCTCTGGTAAATTGCGTGCTCGTCTGGTCAGGGGGACTTTAATGAAAATCCATGAATATCAGGGCAAAGAGATCTTGCGCGAATTCGGCGTGCCCACCCCGCGTGGCGCGGCGTGTTTCAACGTCGACGATGCCGTTGCAGCCGCGCAGCGACTGGGCGGCAAGGTCTGGGTGGTGAAGGCGCAGATCCACGCGGGCGGTCGCGGCAAGGGCGGTGGCGTCAAGGTGGCGAAGTCACTCGACGAGGTGAAGAGCTACGCTCAACAAATTCTCGGCATGCAACTGGTGACGCACCAGACCGGGCCCGAGGGCCAGAAGGTGCGCCGCCTGCTGGTCGAAGAGGGCGCGGCCATCGTCAAGGAATTCTACGTAGGCATGGTGGTGGATCGCGGCGCGCAGCGCGTGGCACTGCTGGCCTCCAGCGAAGGCGGCATGGAGATCGAAGAGGTGGCGAAGCACTCGCCGGAGAAGATCCGTACTGTGCGCATCGACCCCGTCGTAGGGCTGGATGCCAAGGAAGCTGCCCAAGTCGCGCGCGCCATCGGCATCCCCGATGTGGCGAATGCCGAGGCGGTGCAGGTATTGCAAGGGCTGTATCGCGCCTTCGTCGAAAAGGATGCGATGCTGGCAGAGATCAACCCGCTGATCCTGACCGCAGACAATCACGTCATTGCATTGGACGCCAAGTTCAATTTCGATTCGAACGCGCTGTACCGTCATCCCGAGATCGTCGCCATGCGCGACCTGGACGAGGAAGATCCGGCGGAGATCGAGGCGTCGAAGTTCGATCTCTCCTATATCTCGCTCGATGGCGACATCGGCTGTCTGGTGAACGGTGCGGGTCTGGCGATGGCGACCATGGACATCATCAAACTCTACGGCGGCAGACCGGCCAACTTCCTCGATGTGGGCGGCGGTGCCTCGAAAGAAAAGGTCACGGAAGCATTCAAGCTGATGCTGAAGAATCCGCACTTGAAGGCGATCCTGGTGAACATCTTCGGCGGCATCATGAAGTGCGATGTGATCGCAGAGGGCGTGGTGGCGGCAGCGCGCGAGGTGCATCTTGCCGTGCCGCTGGTGGTGCGACTGGAAGGTACCAACGTCGATCTGGGCAAGAAGATACTGGCCGACTCTGGCCTGCCCATCATCTCCGGCAACGACATGGCGGACGCGGCGCAAAAGGTCGTCGCGGCGGCGAAAGGTTAATCATGTCCATACTCATCAATAAAGACACCAAAGTCATCACCCAGGGCATGACCGGCAAGGTCGGCCAGTTCCACACCCAGCAATGCAAGGCCTACGCGAACGGGGCGAACTGTTTTGTGGCAGGCGTGAATCCCAAGAAGGCGGGTGAGGATTTCGAGGGCATCCCGGTGTACGCCTCAGTGCGTGATGCGAAAGCGGCGACCGGTGCAACGGTGTCGGTGATCTACGTCCCGCCTGCAGGTGCGGCGGCGGCCATCGACGAGGCGGTCGAGGCAGATCTCGATCTGGTCATCTGTATCACCGAGGGCATCCCGGTGCACGACATGATCAGGACGCGCTACAGGATGCAGGGCAAGAAGACCATCCTGATCGGCCCCAATTGCCCCGGCCTGATCACGCCGGACGAGATCAAGATCGGCATCATGCCGGGCCACATCCACAAGAAGGGCCGCATCGGTGTGGTGTCGCGCTCCGGCACGCTGACATATGAGGCCGTGGGCCAGCTCACTGCGCTGGGCTACGGCCAGTCGTCCTGCGTCGGCATCGGCGGCGACCCGATCAACGGCCTCAAGCACATCGACGTGATGCGCATGTTCAACGACGATCCGGAGACCGATGCGGTGATCATGGTGGGCGAGATCGGCGGCAGCGACGAGGAAGCCTGTGCGCGCTGGATCAAGCAGAACATGAAGAAACCGGTGGTCGGTTTCATCGCCGGCATCACCGCGCCGCCCGGCAAGCGTATGGGTCATGCCGGGGCAATCATCTCCGGCGGCGAGGGCGGTGCCGACCAGAAGCTGGCGGTGATGGAAGAATGCGGCATCCACATCACGCGCAACCCGGCAGAGATGGGGCGCACGATGCAGAAGGTTTTGAAGGGTTAATCGATGCTGGAAATGTTGCAAACCCCCCAGTTCTGGGTGGACGTGTTCAAGATCATCATGATCGACCTGCTGCTGTCGGGCGACAACGCGGTGGTCATCGCGCTGGCCTGCCGCAACCTGCCGGAGGCGCAGCGCAAGAAAGGCATCCTGTACGGGGTGGGCGGGGCGATCGGCCTGCGCATCTTGCTGACCTTTTTCGCGGTCGGTTTACTGGCGCTGCCTTATCTGAAACTGGTCGGCGCGCTGCTGTTGTTGTGGATCGGCATCAAGCTGATCCTGCCGGAAGACGAGGCGCATGGCGAGGGCAGCATCAAGGCCGAGGCTCATCTGTGGGGCGCGGTGAAGACCATCATCGTCGCCGATTTTGTGATGAGTCTCGACAATGTACTGGGCGTGGCGGCGGTAGCTAAGGATAACGTCTGGTTACTGGTGTTCGGTCTGTTGGTCAGCATCCCGATGATCGCCTGGAGCAGCCAGTTGGTGCTCAAGCTGATCGATCGTTATCCGGTCATCATCTACGCAGGTGGAGCCTTGCTCGGCTATGTGGCGGGCGAGATGCTGCTGGGCGAGGCCTTGTTGAAGCCGTTGGTAGAGGCGCACCATGTCTTGCATTGGATTGTGCCTGCCGTATGTGCGCTGCTGGTGTTGGGTACAGGCAGGTGGCTGGCGGCACGCAAGGCGGCGGTGGCCACTGTGCGCGACCTGGCCGATGGTGAAGTGCCGGCAAGAGGGATGACGCGGAAGGGAGAAGCATGATGAAGATTCTGGTTCCGGTGGATGGCTCCGAGCATTCCTTGCACGCCGTGCGGCATGCGTTGGTGCTGCACGATTCTCTGAAGGCTGTGCCGGAGTTGGTGTTGCTCAATGTCCAGCGCAGTGTGGCGCAGGGTAACGTCAAACTGCTGATCGATGCGCAGACCATAGACGACTACCAGCGAGAGCAGGGCATGGCCGCGCTGGAGACGGCGCGTCACGTGCTGGACCAACGCGGGATCGCCTATCAGTATCACCTGAGTGTCGGCCATCCGGCTGAAGCGATCGCGCAGTACGCGGCAAAGCACGGGGTGTCGCACATCGTCATCGGCGCACACGGCGAGGGAGGATTGGGGAAACGATTGCTAGGCTCGATCGTGGCCCAAGTGTTGGAAACCACCGCGCTCCCGGTGACGGTCGTGCGCTGAGGCAAAGCGCTGATAAATCAATCAGGTATGGATTGACATTCAAATTTGTTTTAGTATCTGCCCGGCAGTTCATAAAAAATTGAATAAAAGCTCAGGGCGAACATGAGAAAAACCGCGTTTTGGAAGACCGACTGGTTCACTGCGTCAGTGGTGGTGGTGGTCTTTCTGTTCAGTGCCAGCACCGATCTGATCCAGAGTCTGGAGCGCAAGGCCTATGACTGGGGTGTGGTGGCTTCAACACGTCAGCCGAGTGACAAGGTCGCCGTCATCGCGATCGATGATGCGAGCATCGCCAACCTCGGGCGTTGGCCGTGGCCGCGCGAGATACAGGCCAAGCTGCTGGATGTGCTGGCGGAAGGCAAACCCAAAGTGATCGGGCACACCGCGCTGTTCTTCGAGCCCCAGGTCGACGCGGGGCTGGATTACATCCTGAACATCGCAGCCGTACTCGAGCAGACCAAGCTTGCCGAGACGAACCCGGAACAGTGGCTTGAACTGCAAGGTTTGATGCAGGAAGCTTTGCTGCACCTGGACAACGACCAGAAGCTGGCCGAGAGCATGGGGCAGATCCACAACGTGCTGCTGGGCATGTATTTCGAGTTGGGCGAGCCGCAAGGCAACCCCGATGCGCCGTTGCCGGATTATGTCCTGAAGAACAATCTGATGAATGTGCAGGGTGGTGCGGAGGGTGCTTTCCCTATCCCGTCATTCAATGCATTGGTACCTATCCCGGTGTTGGGCCAGCAGGCATTGGCATTGGGGCATTTGAATGCCACTCCCGATGTGGACGGTGCGATCCGCACTGAACCACTGGTGCTGAGTCACTATGACCAGTTCTACCCTTCCTTGTCGCTGGTGCTGGCAGCCAAAAGTCTGAATCTCGGTGTGCAGGATATCCAGGTCACACTGGGAGAAGGGGTGCGGGTGGGCAACCTAAAGATCGCGACTGATCCGGCACTGCGCATGAACACCTATTTCTACGCCGATCAGGTGGGGCGTCCGGCGTTCCAGGTGGATTCATTCTATGACGTACTGACCGGCAAGATCCCCGCCGAAAAATACCGCGACAAGATCGTGCTGATCGGTGCTACCGCTGCGGGGGTGGGCTCATCGCAGGTTACGCCGGTGTCGGCAGTGACGCCGCCGGTAGTGACCTTGGCGCATTCGGTCTCCAGTATCCTGAAGCAGGACTTCTTCGTTGCACCGACATGGGGTTTGTGGGCAGAGATCGGTGCGTTCTCCGTGATCGCCATCTATCTGATCGTCTTGTTGCCGCGCCTGGGTGCGGGATTGGGGGCGGCGATCACTGCTGTGTTGTTCCTGACCTTGCTGGGGGTGCACTTCGCCTTGATGACGACGCAGGCGATGTGGCTGCAGCTGATGCTGCCCGCAGTCTTGCTGTTGGTTGGACACTTGCTGTTGACGACCAAGCGCTTCCTGGTGACCGAGAAGGGCAAGGAAAAGTCGGACGCCGATTCTGCCGAGAGCAACCGCATGCTGGGGCTGGCTTTCCAGGGGCAGGGTCAACTGGATATGGCGTTCGACAAGTTCCGCAAGGTGCCGCTGGACGATAGCCTGATGGATGTGCTGTACAACCTGGGTCTGGATTTCGAGCGCAAGCGTCAGTTCAACAAGGCAGAGGCCGTGTTCAAGTATATGTCCGGACACGATCCCAAGTTCCGCGATCTGGAGCAGCGCATGAATCAGGCCAAGACGATGTCGGAGACCATCATCCTGGGCGGCAGTTCGGGGCGCAGCAACGACAGTACGATGAAACTCGATCAGGCAGGTATCGCCAAGCCCATGCTGGGGCGATACCAGATCGAGAAGGAGCTGGGCAAAGGCGCGATGGGCGTGGTGTATCTGGGCAAGGACCCAAAGATCAGCCGCATCGTTGCGATCAAGACCATGGCGCTGGCGCAGGAGTTCGAGCCGGATGAGCTGGAAGATGTGAAGGCTCGTTTCTTCCGCGAGGCCGAGACGGCAGGCCGCCTGAACCATCCGAATATCGTCACCATGTATGACGCGGGCGAGGAACACGACCTGGCCTATATCGCGATGGAATTCCTCAAGGGCAAGGATCTGGTGTCATATACCAAGCCGGACGCGCTGCTGCCATTGTCCCAAGTCCTCTCGATCACGGCTCGCGTGGCGGATGCACTGGGATATGCGCATAGTCTGAATGTGGTGCACCGCGATATCAAACCTGCCAACATCATGTATGACACGGAGAGCGATACGGTGAAGGTGACAGACTTCGGTATCGCGCGCATCACCGACTCTTCCAAGACCAAGACAGGCATGGTGTTGGGCACACCGTCGTATATGTCACCGGAACAGTTGTCGGGTGCCAAGATCGAGGGGCATTCCGACCTGTTCTCGCTGGGCGTGAGTCTGTATCAATTGGCCTGTGGTAAGCTGCCGTTCGAAGGGGATTCCATGGCGCAACTGATGTTCAGGATCGCCAATGAGCCGCCCAAGGATATCCTGAGTATCAAGCCGGACATCCCGCCATGTGTGGTCGCCATCATCAACAAGGCATTGGCGAAGAAGGTCGAAGAACGTTTCGAGAACGGTGCCGCGATGGCAGAAGCCATCCGCCAGTGTGCATCCTCGTTGAAGTGATCGGCAGGGGGAACGAGTGAACCTTAACCAAGCGTTGGAAATCGTCGGGCAAACCAACCCCGGCATGGTGCGTTCCCATAACGAGGACAGCATCACCTTCGATGCAGAATATGGTCTGGCTGTACTGGCCGATGGCATGGGTGGCTATAACGCCGGCGAGGTCGCCAGCGGGATCGCGGTCTCAGTGTTGGCGAGCGAGATACGCCACCGTCTGGAGACGGTCAGCCCCGAGCAGAAAGAGTCCGGCAGCGATGAAGAGGTCGGTGTGGCGCTGTTGCGGGACAATGTGAAGAAGGCGAACCTGTCCATCTTCAATGCGGCCCAGAGCCAGCCGCAATATGCCGGCATGGGAACCACCATCGTCGCCGGATTGTTCTACGATGATCGGGTCGCCGTGGCACATGTCGGGGACTCGCGCATGTACCGTCTGCGCGGCGAGGCATTCGAGACGATCACGCGCGACCATTCATTGCTGCAGGAACAGATAGACAGCGGTGTCATCAGCAAGGAATTGGCGCGGCTCTCGCAGAACAAGAATCTTGTGACCCGTGCGGTCGGTATCGACGCGGAGGTCGTGCCAGAAGTCCATGTATATGACGTCGAGGTGGGTGATATCTATCTTTTCTGCTCCGATGGTCTGAATGACATGGTGGAGGATGAAGATATCGGTGCAACGTTGCAGATGCTGCAGGGGAATCTGCCATTGGCTGCCAATCAGTTGATCGAGCAGGCCAATGACAATGGGGGGCGTGACAATGTGTCGGTCATCCTGGTCAAGATCAAGGGCGGCTACGCGGTGCCGCGAGGCTTGTGGGCGAAGTTGGTATCCTGGTTCAGGAATTGAATAAAAGCTAATACGGGGAAATAAAATGCCGGCAAAATTGATACTCAGCATGGACGGTTCGGTGATCAAGGATTATCCGCTGACCAAGGAGCGGACCACCATCGGGCGCAAACCGCACAACGATATCGTCATCGACAATCTGGCTGTCAGCAGCGAGCATGCTGCGGTCATCACCATCCTCAACGACTCGTTCTTCGAAGATCTGAACAGCACCAACGGATCGATGGTCAACGGCGCGCCGACGCAAAAGCACTTCCTGCAGAACAACGATGTGATCGAGATCGGCAAGTACAAGCTCAAGTACCTGAACGACCAGCCCACCCAGACCTCGGCTGCGGACTTCGAGAAGACCATGGTGTTGCGCGCCCCCGTCAAACCGTCGGCCGCATCGGTGGTGCCGGTGGCCGAGTCGGGAGCAAAGTTCGAGTCGACCACGCAATACAATGCGACAGCTCCCAAGCCGACGTCTGCCGCCGCTCCGGCAACTGCGCCGACCCCGACACCTGTTGCGGTGATCCAGATCCTGAACGGTCCGAATCTGGGCAAAGAACTGGAACTCAGCAAGAACCTGACCACGCTGGGCAAGCCAGGCGTGCAGGTGGCAGTCCTGGCACGCCGACCGCATGGCTACTTCATCACGCACGTCGAGGGGGGCAGCTTCCCGCTGGTGAATGGTTCTTCCATCGGAGAGCAGCCGCATCAGTTGAACGACCATGATGTGATCGAGCTGGCTGGTATCAAGATGGAGTTCTACCTCAAGAACTGACAGGGGCTGATATGACCTTGTCGCCCGAATCTTTCATCATCGCCTGCCCTGAGAGCGAAACATGAAGAAGCATGCCCTGCTGATCGTATTGGGCATGCTGGCGGTGTTGCTGTTCCTTGGCGATGCAGCAGGTATCTATCGTCTGGGCTTCGTCCGCTATGGCGATGCGCAACTGTATGATTACCGTCTGCGCCTTTCATTGCCCAATCAGGGCGATGACCGCATCGTGATCCTCGATATCGATGAGAAGAGCCTGAAGCAGGAAGGCCGCTGGCCCTGGGGCCGGGACAAGATGGCAGGACTGGTCGATGCGCTTTTCGACAGATACGGGGTGGCGACCGTCGGCTTCGACGTGGTGTTCGCCGAGCCGGACAACAGTTCCGGCCTGAACGTCCTGCAAGCCCTGGGCGAAAAACAATTTCGCGATGTCGAGCAATTCCATTCCGTTCTGAACCAGATCCGGCCTGCACTGCAATACGATGCCCTGTTCGCGGAAAGACTGAAAGGGCGCAAGGTGGTCTTGGGCTACTACTTCAGCAATAGCGAGAACGGGGAGCCTGCGAGCAGATCGGGTGGTCTGCCCGCACCCGTATTCCCGGCAGAGATTTTTCGTGGGCGCGCAGTGGGGTTGAGCGTTTGGGATGGCTATGGAGCCAATCTGCAAACGTTGCAGTCCAGTGCCGCTTCGGCGGGGCACTTCAATCCCCTGGTGGATTTCGACGGCGTGGTGCGGCGCATCCCCATGCTGGTCGAGCACGAAGGTCAAATCTACGAATCCCTTTCCCTTGCGGTCGTGCGTAGCGTGCTGGATATGCCCAGGCTGGTGCCAGGTTTCGCGGGCGAACAGGCGCAGGGCTATGGCGGTCTGGAATGGCTGACGGTGGAGTCGGCCCAAGGCGGTTTGACCATACCGGTCGATGCCGAGGTCAGTGCTTTGATCCCCTACAGCGGCAAGCGCAACACGTTCCGGTACATCTCCGCGACCGATGTATTGCACGGCAAGGCCGAGCAGAGTGCATTGCAGAACAAGATCGTCCTTGTGGGAACGTCCGCCCCGGGCCTGATGGATATGCGCAGTACACCGGTCGGAGAGGTCTATCCCGGTGTGGAGGTGCACGCGAACATGATCAGCGGCATCCTCAATCAGGAAATCAAACAGCATCCGCCCTACATGCTTGGGGCCAATGTGGTCTTGATGCTGCTCATCGGTATCAGTCTGGGCGTCCTGTTGCCGCTGTTGAGTCCGATACGCGGCATGCTGCTGTCATTACTGTTCCTGTCGGGCGATGTCGCGCTGAACCTTGCGCTCTGGAACTATGCCGATCTCGCCATGCCGATGGCGGGCGGGATACTGGTCATCCTGACACTGTTCGCGTTGAACATGAGCTTTGGCTATTTCGTGGAATCGCGCGCGAAGCGCCAGATCACCGGCTTGTTCGGCCAGTATGTGCCAGGGGAGTTGGTCGACGAGATGGCCAAGCGCCCGGAAAGCGTGTCGATGGAGGGCGATAGCCGGGAAATGACCATCCTGTTCTCCGATGTGCGCAGTTTCACCACCATTTCTGAGGGGCTGGATCCGAAGGAGCTCTCGCAACTGATGAACGAGTTCCTCACCCCGCTGTCGCGCGTCATTTACAAGCAGCGCGGCACGATTGATAAATACATGGGCGACTGTATCATGGCATTCTGGGGTGCGCCCCTGCCTGATCAGGATCATGCGCAACACGCGGTATTGGCCGGCATGGAGATGCAGCGCGCACTGGACGAGTTGCAGCCGCATTTCAAATCCCGGGGTTGGCCAGAGATACATATCGGTGTCGGTGTCAATACCGGGCGGGTGAGCGTCGGCAACATGGGATCGGAAGTGCGCGTGGCCTATACAGTGATGGGAGATGCTGTGAACCTCGCTTCACGACTCGAAGGGATCACCAAGGAATACGGGGTCGTGATGCTGGTGGGTGAGGCGACCAAACAGGCGACGCCGCAGATCGTCTACCGCGAGGTGGATATGGTGCGGGTCAAGGGCAAGGAACAGCCCGTGGCGATCTTTGAGCCTCATGGCCTGGCCGGAGAGGTCGCCAAAGAGAAGCTCGACGAGATCAAGCTGTTCCACCAGGCATTGCGCACCTACCGCAAACAGGATTGGGACAAGGCCGATCTGGAGTTCTTGAGCCTGCAGAACATGTCACCGGATTGCAAGCTGTACCGCGTCTACGCAGAGCGTGTAACGTACTACCGCAACAATCCCCCCGGAGAGGGCTGGGACGGCGTGTTCACTTTCAAAACGAAATGAGCTGACGAACGATGAGACTGCGTGTGCTTGGATGTAGTGGCGGGGTCGGTGGCAATTTTCGCACCACATCGCTGCTGCTCGATCATGATGTCCTGATCGATGCCGGTACCGGACTGGGTGATCTGAGCCTGGCCGAGATGAGTGTCATCGACCATATATTCATCACGCATTCGCACCTGGATCACATCGCCTGTCTGCCATTGCTGGTCGATAGCGTGGGCTTCATGCGCGACAAGCCTTTGGTGATCCATGCGACGGCAGAGACCTTGGCGATCCTGCAGGAGCATGTATTCAACTGGGAGATATGGCCTGATTTTGCGGAGATCCCCAACCTTCACCAGCCCGTGATGCGCTACGAAGAGATCAGGGTAGGCGAAACGGTCGATGTCGGGGGGCGCAAACTGACCCCTCTTCCCGTCAATCATGTGGTACCTGCGGTCGGCTTCCGCATCGATAGCGGCCAAGCCAGTCTGGCATTCAGCGGAGATACCACGACTTGTGATGCACTTTGGGACGCGGTGAACCGGATACCGAATCTGCGTTATCTGATCGTCGAGACAGCATTCTCCGATGCGGAAAAGGAGTTGGCGGTGTTATCCAAACACCTGTGTCCAAGCATGCTAGCGGAAGAATTGAAGAAGCTGAAACTGCATCCCGAGATATTCATCACGCACTTGAAGCCGGGTGAGGTCGAGTTGACCATGCGCGAGATCGGCGAGAGGGTTCAAGCCACGGCCCCCAGGATATTGCAGAACGGACAGACGTTCGAATTTTGATCGATTGAAGATATGAACGACATACTGGATATTCGTGTACTCGCCGCATTGGAGCCCATCTCCAGTTTCAGTCCTGCGCGGTTGCGCGAGCTGCTGGATTATTGCCATGTGGAGAACGTGGCACCGGGAGAGAATCCATTCGAGAGCCGGCCGCTGAAGGGCCAATCCGTATATCTGCTGCGCGGAGAGATCGAGCTGGACTTTGCGGACGACAACAGGGTGACGATGCGCGCAGACTCCGAGTGGGCGCGTCATCCGATAGGCAAAAGACAGCCGGAGATCCGCAGTGCCAAAGCTTTGAGCAACGTGATGTTGTTGCGTGTGGACGATGACTTGCTCGATCGCATGGTGACCTGGGATCAGTTCGCCAGTCATGACGACATCAAGCCGAGGATAGACAAAGGCGGCACGGATGCGGCTGTAAGAAGGTTGCTCAATTCCGGCATGTTCAGTGCCGAGAACCTGAACCATGGGCCGTTCGCCCATCTGCCTCCCGCCAATATCGGGAAGTTGCTCAATCGCGTCGAGGCCATCGCGGTGTGGGAGAAGGATGTGATCATCCGCGAGGGTGAAGAGGGAGATTACTATTACCTGGTGGAAAGCGGTCGCGCCCAGGTCACACGCCTGGTGGGCGGTGCCAATCTGGTACTGGCGGAGCTGAAAGCGGGGGATGTGTTCGGCGAAGAGGCGCTGATCTCGGATACCAAACGCAACGCCACGGTGACGATGCGCAGCAACGGTGTGCTGCTCCGCCTGAAGAAGCAGGACTTCCTCGAGTTGATGCAGGAGCCCCTGCTGCACCGGATCTCCTTCGGGGAGGCCAAAGAAAAAGTGAAGCGGGGTGCCATATGGCTGGATGTGCGCCACCCGCCCGAATATCGCTATGACAAATTGCCCGGTGCCATCAATGTGCCACTCAACGACATCCGCAATGCCATCGGCGTGTTGAGCAAGGTGACGCCGTATATCGCCTATTGCCAGAGCGGCCGCCGCAGTGCCGCCGCGGCTTTCATCCTGGCGCAGGCCGGATATGACGTATATGTGCTGGAGAACGGCCTCTGGTCGGTGCCCAAGGCACTTCAGCAGTAAGGGGAGAGAAGATGAATAGTCCTGTGCAAGGCAATCCGAATGAAATGAGCGTGCGCCTTGAGTTCACCAAGAACCTCAACCACGTCACCAACAAGATCCATGCGACCAGCAACATCGACGAGATCATGCTCGATGTCAGCAAGGATATCTGCGCACTGTTCAATGCGGATCGTCTGACCATCTATGTCGTCGGCGATGACAAGGCTTCGCTGGTTTCCAAAGTCAAAACGGGTCTGAACTCTTTCAAGGACCTGAAACTGCCCATCGCAGAGCAAAGCATCGCGGGCTTCAGCGCCGTACACAAGAAGTTGCTCAACATCAAGGATGTGTATGACCAGCAGGAGCTGGCGGCACATAGCCCGACCCTGCGTTTCCTGCAGGATGTGGACAAACGCACCGGTTATCGCACCAAGCACATGCTGGTCGCTCCCATCGTGGACGAAGGTGGTGAACTGGTCGGTGTGATGCAGGTCATCAACAACAAGGCAGGATTGCCGTTCCCGGCCATGGTCGAGGAAGGCGTGAAGGAACTGGCGCAGACCCTGGCCGTCGCTTTGCGCCAGCGTCAACAACAGAGCGGGGCCATCAAGACCAAGTACGACTATCTGGTAGCCGATGCCGTCATGTCTGCCGCGGAATTTGAACTGGCCACGCGTACCGCGCGCCGCAAAGGCGTGGACGTCGAGAACGTGCTGATCGACGAGTTCCAGATCAAGCTGGACGCGCTGGGCAATGCACTGTCAAAATTCTTCGGAGTGCCGTACGAGCCGTTCCAGGCGGACCGGGTCAAACCCAGCGAGCTGCTGCGCAACCTGCGCCGGGAATACGTGGAGAGCAGCCACTGGGTCCCCATAGACGACACCCCCGAAGGGCTGGTCATCCTGACGACCGATCCAGAGCGGATCCAGGCTTCCCGCGTCGTCAACAACATCTTCCCCAAGAACCGCCTGATCTACAAAGTCTGTTCCCAGCGCGAATTCAAGATGACGCTGGATCACTTCTACGGCGGAGGAAGTACGGCCGGAGAGGGCACGGGTGTCTTCGGTGCCATGGACGATTCATCGGTCGACGACCTGCTCACGTCGCTGGGCGGCGAAGACGACGAAGAGGTGAGTGGTGTCAATCAGGACGACCTGAATGCTGCCGCCGATAACGAGCTGGTCAAGCTGGTCAACAAGATCATCGTCGATGCCTACAAGATGGGCGCATCCGACATCCACATCGAGCCCGGTCCTGGCAAGATGAAGACGCAGATCCGCGTGCGCAAGGACGGTTCACTGTTGAACTACATCGAGATCCCGTCCACCTACCGCAATGCACTGGTCACCCGCCTCAAGATCATGTGCGACCTCGACATCTCCGAGAAGCGCAGGCCGCAGGACGGCAAGATCAAGTTCAAGAAATTCGGTCCGCTGGATATCGAATTGCGTGTGGCGACCATTCCCTCTCAGGGCGGTGTGGAAGACGTTGTGATGCGTATCCTTGCATCGGGTGAACCGATCCCGCTGGACAAGATGGGCTTCTCCGACCGCAATCTGGACCTCATCAAGAAGACGGTGTCCAAGCCCTATGGCCTGTTCTTCGTGTGCGGCCCGACCGGTTCCGGTAAGACGACCACGCTGCACTCCATCCTCAAGCACATCAACACGCCCGACACCAAGATATGGACGGCGGAAGATCCGGTCGAGATCACCCAGAAAGGTCTGCGCCAGGTGCAGATCAACAAGAAGGCCGGACTGGATTTCGCCACCGTCATGCGCGCTTTCCTGCGTGCCGACCCGGATGTGATCATGGTCGGCGAAATGCGCGACAAGGAGACGGTGTCCACCGGTATCGAGGCTTCGCTCACCGGTCACCTGGTGTTCGCCACCCTGCACACCAACAGTGCTCCGGAATCCATCATCCGCTTGCTGGATATGGGCATGGACCCGTTCAACTTCGCCGATGCGCTGCTGGGCATCCTGGCGCAACGTCTGGCGAAACGCCTGTGCAAGCATTGCAAGAAGCCGCATGTCGCGACCCAGGAAGACATCAAGTCCCTGCTGACCGAGTATGCGGAAGAGTTGCGAAGCACGGAGACATGGAAGAAGGATGCCGCCGCTGCAAGCAAGGCCTTGTACGCAGAGTGGCTGAAACTGTTCGGGGACGACAAGGGGCAGATCACGTTGTATGAGAAGGTCGGCTGCGAGAAATGCTCCAACACCGGCTATGCCGGCCGCGTCGGTCTGCATGAACTGCTGATCGGTACCGACCCGGTGAAGAAAGCCATCCAGGAACACGCGCGGGTCGCCGAGTTGTTCGCCATCGCGCTGGAAGAAGGGATGCGCACCTTGAAGCAGGATGGTATCGAGAAAGTGCTGCAAGGCATCACCGACATCCATCAGGTCCGGGCCGTCTGTATCAAGTAGAAGCTGATTCCCGGTCGGCTGGGGGGCGCTTGTTCCGGTTCGCCGACCAGGCATGAAAGGTTAAAGTGGACACGACCAAGGTCAAAGCCTACATGGCGCAGGAGCAGGCGCAACGCACCATGCTGGAGAGCCTGCTCAATCGCCTGAACGACCTCAACGCGATCGGCGCGTCTCTCTCCAGTGAGCGCAACATCGACAAGCTGCTGGAGAGCATCCTGAGCGCCGCGATGAAGATCACCAATGCCGATGCGGGCACGCTGTATCTGCTCGATGCAGAGAATCAGACGCTGACTTTCGAGATACTGCGCAACCGTTCCCTTGGCATCAGCATGGGCGGAACATCCGGCGAATCCATCCCTTTCTACCCCATCCACATGATCGGCAAGGATGGGGCGCCCAACCATGCCATGGTGGTCAGTCATGCCGCCTTGAGCGGGGAGACGGTCAATATCCCGGACGCGTATATCGCCGAGGGCTTCGACTTTTCCGGCACCAAGCATTTCGACGCCAAGACCGGCTATCGCTCCCGCTCCTTCCTGGCCGTGCCGATGCGTGACCACGAGCACGAAGTGATCGGCGTGCTGCAGCTCATCAATGCATTGGACGACAAGGGAGGCGTGCAGCAATTCTCCCTGGACGACCAGAAGCTGCTCGAATCGCTCGCTTCGCAAGCCGCCATCGCGATCAGCAATCGCAGACTGATCCTGCAGATGGAAGAACTGTTCGAATCCTTCATCAAGCTCATCAACACCGCGATCGACGATAAATCCCCCTACACCGGCGGACACTGTGCCCGTGTGCCGGCGCTGACCATGATGCTGGCCGAGGCAGCCAGCCGCAGCGACAGGGGCGGGCTGAAGGAATTCAAACTGACCGACCAGGACAGGTATGAGCTCAAGATGGCCGGCCTGTTGCACGACTGTGGCAAGATCACCACACCCGTTCATGTGGTGGACAAGGCGACCAAGCTGCACACCCTGTTCGACCGCATACAGCTGATCGACACGCGTTTCGAGGTACTCAAGCGCGATGCCGAGATCGCGATGCTGCGCGGTGAACTGGGCAAGGAGGGATATCAAGCCCGCCTGAATCAACTGGAGGATGACCGGGCGTTCCTGCGCCGCACCAACATAGGCGGCGAGAAGATGTCGGATGCGGACATCGAGAGGGTGCGCGCGATCGCGTCATATCGCTGGCGAGATGTGGACGGCACGATGCGCGATTTCCTGTCGGCAGACGAGACCGAGAACCTGACTATCCGCGCCGGTACACTCACTGCCGAGGAGCGCGAGATCATCAACCACCACATCGTGGTGACCATCAAGATGCTCGAATCGCTGCCCTGGCCCAAGCACCTCAAGCGCGTGCCCGAATATGCCGGCGGCCATCACGAACGCATGGACGGCAAGGGCTATCCGAAAGGGTTGACCCGAGAGCAGATGTCCATCCAGGCGAGGTTGATGGGCATCGCGGACATCTTCGAGGCGCTCACCGCCAAGGATCGTCCTTACAAGCCCGGCAAGACGCTGACCGAATCGCTGAACATCCTCGGCAACTTCAAAATCAACGGCCATATCGACCCCGAACTGTTCGATGCCTTCATCCGGGAGAAGGTCTATCTCGAATACGCGCGCCAGTTCCTTGCGCCGGAACAGATCGATGTTGTGGACGAAGCAAGAATCCCCGGCTATCAGGCATAACTGACAAAAAACGTCACATCCCGGATGAATTGGGGCAGTTTTTATCGGTCCGGCCCTGTGAAAGCCATCCGATTCAGCATTTGACGATGGCACGCAACCTGCTACTATGCGTTTGCACACCCCGTGTGTGCCCGCAAGGGCAACTTCCTAACCCGCTAAGGAGATAAACAATGAAGCAAGTTCAAAAAGGTTTCACCCTGATCGAACTGATGATCGTGGTCGCGATCATCGGTATTCTGGCTGCTGTGGCGATCCCGTCCTATCAAGACTATGTCACAAAGGCTAAATTCTCGAAGATCGCTACGACAACTGCTTCGGTAAAGACAGCCTTGGCAATGTATGCACAGGACAATGGTTTGACTACATTCACCGGTGCCTTCACCGCTGCGGATAGCTGGACCTCCTTGGGCTTGAGCGGTGCACCTACGACCTCGGCTGAAGTGTCGGCCATCAGTGTCAGTGTGGACGGTGTCATTGAGGCTACTGTTGCCCCCGGCGTGATAGGATCTGGATCGTGTGGTTATGTCCGCTGGACACCGACGATGGGCAGCACGAACATCGTTTGGACTGTTACGACCAATTGTGCTGCTCCCGCCCCTGCACTTGTTGCCAAATGGAAGTGATAGCAGCAGTTTGCCTGTAGTCGGCTGATGCAAAAGTCCCCTTGATTGGGGACTTTTGCTTTTTTGGATTTGCTTTGGGTAAAGTCAAGATGGGGATGCAGCTATTCTTTGCGGGCGACAGGCCTCGTGCGTTCATACTTCTGTTGCTGACAGCGATAGTCTATGTCCCATTTTTGAACAATCCGCTGGTGTTCGATGACGTCTCATTTTTTGATCGCGCCATCTCGTTTTATGCAAACGCCCATTTTGATTTCAACCTGCGCTGGTTCCCCTATACAACGATGGGGGTCACCTGGGTCTTTGCCGGTGACACTCCTTGGGTATATCGGATCCAGAATCTGCTTCTTCATGGGGCCAATGTCCTGCTCATCTTGCTGTTGCTGCGCTTATGGATAGGTCTATTTGTTACTGAACCGATCCTGTTGAAAAAATGCATGGTCGGTGCATGGGTCGGGGCTCTGGTATTCGCCAGTCACCCGCTGGCTGTATATGGCACGGGGTATCTGGTGCAACGCAGCATTCTCATGGCAACGTTCTTTATGCTGGTGATGCAGATCGCCTATCTGAAAGGATTGCTGGAGGGGAGTCGGCGCATGATGGTTATTGCCGTGGCAGGCTATTTTGTAACTGTATTCAGCAAAGAACATGCCTTGCTGGCACCAGCGATCTTGCTCCCGCTCACTTGGATATTGAGAACGCGCATCATGATTTCACGTGGTGCTTTGACTTCGGTATGGGGAGCCATGATCCTGATTGGGGCCATCGTGGTGATGAAGAGCGTTGGGATATTGGGCGAACCTTATGAGTTTCAGGCTGCGCAATTACTCAGTTTGCAGGGCGCTCCACAGGACGCTTTCAGTCTGCATGTCCTTAGTCTGCTGACTCAAGCCAAATTGTTTTTCAAATACTGCGCCTTGATGTTATTTCCCAACCCTGCCTGGATGTCGATAGATATGCGAGAGAGTTTCTTTGTGAGTTACACAGAATTCTCTGCCTGGCTGGGCTTGCTTGCCTATGTGGGTTACGGAGGGGGGGCTTTGGCTTTGTTGTTGAAGCAAGGGCGATTGGCGCTGTTGGGATTGGCGATGCTGTATCCATGGATGTTGTTCCCGATCGAATTCACGGCTATAAGGACGCAAGAGATATTTGTTCTGTATCGAGCCTACTTGTGGCTGCCCGGATTCATGCTGCTATGGGTGTTGCTTGTGTCGCTATTGCCGACAGTCAGATTATTCTGGCTGAGCGCTATGGTTTTTCTCGCGCATTTGCCGTTTTCCTGGAATAGATTGTGGGTGATGTCTGATAACTATCGTTTGTGGGATGATGCGGTTCAATTGCTGCATGGTGAGGATAAGGTCGGAGCTCAGCGCATATATTATGGCCGTGCGTTTGCATCCGGTGAAAAGCAGGATTATGAGAAAGCGATAGCAGACTTCAGGAAGTCGCTCGGTTTTGACCCGAGTAACGACAAGGTTCATATGATGCTGGCGAAATCCCTTTATCAGTCAGGAAGATACCGTGAGGCGGCTGATGAGCTAACACGCATGATCGAGCTGAATCGGAATGATGGTGAGGCCTTCTTCAGGAGGTCTGTGTCATATAAGGCGCTGGGTGATACCGTAGCAGCGTCACAGGATCTGCAGCGAAGTTGCGAGCTTGGCTACACTTTTTCCTGTGCCGCGATAAATCTTTCCAAGTCAAGATGACGCGCCGTGAACTGGATAGGGGGCGATATCTTCCGCTATTCAGTGATTTGATGTGAGAAGGTTGATTCTATAATGCATCCCATAGGCTAGCGTCTGTGAGTTGTTGACTCACCTCATGGGTGCACTCATGTCAGCTTGTTCATTGCTGGGTCATCCAGTTAGATAAAGGCAACCCCCAATCCTTGTAGGAACTCTTCCTACCGAAAAATCGGAAAACCTCCGATTTTCTTACACCCGTGGTCCCCGCAAAATGCAACCGTCGAATCAAGACAACAATGATTTTTGCGAGGGGACGGCTATGAATACCAATCAGGTTCACGAAGAGATCCGCGAGATCAATCTTTCCTACATGATGCTGGCACAGCAGATGATCCGCAGCGACAAGGCCAGCGCGATATTCCGTCTCGGCATCAGCGAGGAGCTGGCCGAGTTGATCGACGGCTTGTCGCCGGCGCAGATGCTGAAGATGACGGGATCCAACATGTTGTTGTGCCGTTTCCGCTTCGACGAGCAACTGTTGTTGAACATGATCACCGACTACAACAAGGACCGCATGATGTCCCATGCGCATGCCACCATCCTGATGGCCGGCCAGCAAGTCGAAGCCTTGGCCGCTTAAGGAGCCGATCATGCGCAACAAGAGTGTGGTGAACGAGGCGCGCGAGATCCAGATCGCGGTGGACCTGATCAATCTGGGCGCGCGCTTGCAGCTGCTGCAAGAGGAGACCAATCTGAGCCGTGAGCGTCTGCTCAAGCTCTACAAGGAAGTAAAGGGCGAATCGCCCTCCAAGGGCATGCTGCCTTATTCCACCGACTGGTTCATGAGCTGGTTGCCGAACATCCACTCTTCGCTGTTCATGGGAATCCACCAGTTCCTGGTTAAGAATGCGAACGTCTCCGGTGTCGAGGCGCTCATCAAGAGTTACCGTCTGTATCTGGAACAGGCCGAGGTCGGCGAAGACGAGCCGACCCTGAGCATCACCCGCGCCTGGTTCCTGATCCGATTCTTCGAGGCCGGCATGATGCAACTGACGCGCTGCAAGGAATGCGGCGGCCATTTCGTGGTGCACACCAACGAATTGTGCGATGAATACAGTTGCGGCATCTGCCGCCCGCCCTCGCGCGCGGGCAAGACCCGCAAGGCAGCCCAGCTTGCTGCGGCAATGGCATGATCGCCTGCAGTTGAACGATGATGTCCAGTTCTCATCGCCGCCACGTCCGGAGCATGATCGGGTGTGGCGGCGATTGGTTTTTCGGGAACTGAAAGGCTCGAATTGCCCTGTATATGCCGGTTTGTTCGCGTAATGAAGCCAAAAAGAGCCTGCTAGGATACGATTGAGCCTTGGATAGGCATAAGTAGAGGTGAACCATGCTGGTAATCGTTGGATATGTTGTGGTGCTGGGCTCGGTCTTTGGCGGCTACGCGTTGGCGGGCGGCCATCTGGGCGGTTTGTACCAGCCTCTTGAGTTGTTGATGATCGGTGGCGGTGCGCTGGGCGCATTCTTCGTGGGCAACAGCATGGGTGCCATCAAGGCGACCTTCAAGGCGATCCCGCTCATTTTCAAGGGCTCCAAATACAACAAAGAGACCTACATGGAGCTGATGGCGCTCATGTACGAGTTGCTGGGCAAGGTGCGCAAGGAAGGCATGATGTCCATCGAGGGCGATGTCGAGAACCCCAACGAGAGTGCCATTTTCGCCAAGTATCCCAAGATATTGAACGACCATCATGTGGTCGAGTTCATCACCGACTATCTGCGCATCATGGTCAGCGGCAACCTGAACGCGATGGAGATCGAGAACCTGATGGATGTGGAGATCGAGACGCATCACCATGAGGCCCTGGTGCCGTCGCATGTCATCGCAAAACTGGGCGACGGCATGCCGGCTTTCGGTATCGTCGCCGCCGTGATGGGCGTGGTGCACACCATGGAGTCGGTGGGGATCCCGCCGGCAGAGCTCGGTATCCTCATCGCGCACGCGCTGGTCGGTACTTTCCTCGGTATCTTGCTGGCCTATGGTTTCGTCGGCCCGCTGGCGGGACTGCTGGAGCAGAAAGCGGACGAGGAGAGCAAGATCTATCAGGCGGCCAAGGTGGTGCTGTTGGCCAACCTGAACGGTTATGCGCCGGCGATGGCGGTCGAGTTCGGGCGCAAGGTGCTCAACTCCACAGACCGCCCCGGATTCGCCGAGCTTGAAGAACACGTCAAGCAGAAGCGCTAGGACGAAGCGATGAATCATGGCTGAAGACAAGAACAAACGCCCCATCGTCATCAAGCGCATCAAGAAGGTGGCGGGCGGCCATCATGGCGGTGCATGGAAGATCGCTTACGCGGACTTCGTGACGGCGATGATGGCGTTCTTCTTGTTGATGTGGTTGCTGGGCTCCACCGCCAAAGGGGATCTGCAGGGGATCGCGGAGTATTTCAAGACCCCCCTGAAAGTTGCGCTGATGGGCGGCGAAGGCAGCGGCGACAGTTCCAGCATCATCAAGGGCGGCGGGCAGGACCTGACCCGCACGGAAGGTCAGGTGAAGAAGGGGGAGATCGAGGCCGAGAAGAAGGTCATCAACCTCAAGGCCGCCAAGCAGGAGTTCCTGCGACTGGAGGCAAAGAAAGAGATCGATGCATTGCGCCAGCTGAAGAAGAACATCGAGGCGGCGATAGAGAACAACAAGAAGCTCGAGAAGTTCAAGGACCAGATATTGCTCGACCTGACCACGGAAGGATTGCGCATCCAGATCGTGGACGAGAAGAACCGGCCCATGTTCCAGAGCGGCAGTGCGCAACTGGAGGATTACACGCGCGACATCCTGCGCGAGATCGGCAAGACCTTGAACGATATGCCGAACAAGGTCAGCCTGTCGGGCCACACCGATGCGCAGCCTTTCGGGATCAAGGGCGGGCGGTACAGCAACTGGGAGCTGTCGGCCGACCGTGCCAACGCATCACGTCGCGAATTGATCTCCGGCGGTCTGGCGGATGACAAGATCGTGCGCGTGGTGGGACTTTCTTCTGCGGTCTTGTTCGACAAGGCGGAACCGCTGAACCCGATCAATCGACGCATCAGTATCATCGTGATGAACAAGAAGGCAGAAGAGGCGGCGCAGCAGGATGGCGGCACGGTGCAGATCGATGCCGAGGACGGCGATGCGGCAGAGGCGTTGGGTGTTTCCGGTGTGGCAGCCTCCTCGCCGGAAGGGGCGGCTGCCGCGAACGAGGTGACGGAAACCGCGCCACAAGGGGCTTTGCCGGCAGGGTTGCATTAAAGAAGCTTGAAAAACGGCCGTTAGCCAGTCATAAGCGGCAATTTACGCAGGGGGAATGAACATGAACAAATGGTGGAGCAAACTTTCGCTGAAGAGCAAACTTCAGATCCCGATCCAGCTGATCCTGCTGGCCATCATGGTGCTGGCGCAACGCTCGGCGCTGAGTACGTTCGAGGAGCGCATCCTGGAAGAGGCGCGGCAAAAAGCCGAGGTCTCTGCCGACGGCGTGCTGAACGGGCTCAACATGCTGATGCTGAACGGCATCATCAGCGATGCCGAGCAGCGCAAGCTGTATGTGGAGAAGATGGGGGCTTCGAACAAGGTGGTCAATCTGCGCGTGATGCGCCACACCCCCGTCATCGAACAATTCGGTGCCGGATTGTCTTCCGAACAGGCCAAGGATGAGATGGACAGGGAGGCCTTGTCCACCGGCAAGCAGCAGACGCGGGTGGAGAAGCAGGGCGAGTTGCACACCTTGCGCGTCGTCGTGCCGTTCATCGCGCAGGCGGATTTCCGCGGCACCAATTGCCTGATGTGCCACATCGTTCCTGAAGGTTCCGTCAACGGTGCGGCCAGCATCACGCTGGACGTTTCCGAGGAGTTCGATCTGATGGCGCGTGCCAATACCGTGTTGTGGGGCATCCAGATCGCGATCCAGATATTCCTCTATTTCATGATCGGCTGGCTGATCGGATTCGTCACCGGGCCGACCCGGACGCTGCAGCAAGCCATGCTGACGATGCAGGCTACCGGCGACCTGTCCAAGCGTGCCCCGGTGAGCACCGAGGATGAGGTCGGGCAGACCGTGCAGGCGTTCAACGCACTGGCCAACAATTTCCAGGTCATCGTATCACAGGTCGACGGACAAGCTTCGCAAGTGGCGAGCGCCTCGCATTCCCTGTCTGGCGATGCCGCCACACTGGCGACCAGTGTGCAGAAGCAAAGCGATGCGGCGGCCGTCGTGGCGAGCGCAGTCTCGCAAGTGAGCAGCAGTATCGGCCAGGTCGCGGAAAGTACCAGCCGCGTGGCCAAACTCTCCCACGAGAGTCTGGAACGCGCCAATCGCGGACAGGAGAGTTTGCAGGAGATGGTGCAGGAACTGAGCAACGTCGAGCGTGCGGTGGGCGAGATCGCCAATTCGGTCAACCAGTTCGTGGCCAACACGCAGAGCATCACCAGCATGACGCAGCAGGTGCGCGACATCGCCGAGCAGACCAATCTGCTGGCACTGAATGCCGCGATCGAGGCGGCGCGCGCGGGCGAGCAGGGCCGAGGCTTCGCGGTGGTGGCCGATGAAGTGCGCAAGCTGGCGGAGAAGTCCGCCCAGTCCGCCACCCAGATCGACGAAGTGACGCAGTCGCTGGGCAGTCAGTCCGAGCAGGTGGAGCGCACGGTGCAGACCGGCATGAGCGCCTTGCAGACCAGCCAGGCACATGTGGGTGATGTGACCAAGATCCTGATCGAATCGAACCAGTCGGTCGGCGGCGTGAATGAAGGACTGGAGGAGATATCCCGTTCCATCAATTCACAGCGTGACGCGGCACAGGAGATCGCGCGCAACGTCGAGAACATCGCCGCCATGGCCGAGCAGAGCAATGCCGTGGTGCAACGCACCGTGGCATCTGCGCAAACCATGGAGCAAGTCGCGGAAAGTCTGAAATCCACGGTGGGCAAATTCAAGATCTGATGAGCAGGTAGCACCAGGAGGAAGATCATGCAAAACAAGAACGCATATGTGTCGCAGAAGGAGGTCACTTTCCCGGAGGGGGAGGTGCTGATCTCCAAGACCGACACCAAGGGCATCATCACCTATTGCAATGACGCCTTCGAGCGCTTGTCGGGTTACTCGCGTGCAGAACTGATCGGCAAGAGCCACAACATCGTGCGCCACCCCGACATGCCGCCGCAGGCATTCAAATGGTTGTGGGATACCCTGAAATCAGAACGTCCGTGGCGCGGGCTGGTGAAGAACCGCTGCAAGAACGGCGACCACTATTGGGTGCGTGCCACGGTCGCCCCCATCCTGGAAGGCGGCAATATCATCGGCTATGTCTCGGTGCGACGGCCGCCCACGCGTGCGCAGATCGCCAGGGCAGAATCAAAGTATCGCGAACTCAATCAGGGCGGTGGCGAGGTCGTCTCCCGCTATGAGAAGTTCAAGATCAAGAACTGGTCGCTGAAAGCCAAGCTGCAGGCAGCGATCCAGATCCCGCTGTTGCTCATCCTGACCGTGGCGCAGATGTATCTGACCGGCAGCATGCAGGACGAGGCGAAGCTGCAGGCGGAATCCAAAGGCGCACAGATCGCCACGCAGATCATCGACAACGCCAACATGCTGATGGTGACCGGCCAGATCGGTATCGAGGAGAACCGCAAGCTGCTGATCGAGAAGGTCACCTCATCGGGTCATGTGAAATCCGCGGTCATCCTGCGTTCGGATCATCTGGCATCCCAGTACGGTGCCGGCACGCCCGAGCAGAAGGCCAGGGACGACGTGCAGCGCGATGTCCTGACTTCCGGCAAGGCTAAAGTGAGCTATGGCGAAGACCGTGCCGGTTCACCGATCCTGCGTATCGTCACCCCCTATCCCGCCAGCAAGGACTTCCACGGCACGGATTGCACGCTGTGCCATGCCGGGCCGGATAACTGGGTGACGGGTGCATCCGACATCACCATCGACCTCAAGGACGATTTCGACCGCATCCATCTGATGGAGATGAAGGTATTGGCAGGACAGATCGTGCTGCAACTGTTCCTGTTCTTCTTCATCGGCTACTGCGTGGACCGCTTCATCCATCGTCCGCTGTCCCAGGTCGAAAGAGAATTCCGCAACATCATGGAAGGCAACCTCGATACCGAACTGGATATCACCATCCAGGACGAGATGGGCAAACTGTTGTGCGCGATCCAGACCATGCAGACCTATCTGCGCACCATGGTGGACGAGATCGTCACGCCGGTCGGCAAGATGCGCGACAAGGTACGCTCCGTGGACGAGAAGGTGGGCATGGTGGCGAGCAATGCCGTGACGGAACAGGCGCAGATACAAAGTATCGCGGCGACCATGGAGCAGTTCAGCCAGTCCATCGCCGAAGTGGCGAACATGGCGTCCGACTCACTGACCGAGATGAAGCGTACCCAGAGCATCGTGGAGCAGAACAATGCGAATATGGGGCTCAGTATCGACGCGACCACCAAGGTGGCCGAGACCGTGCAGCGCTCCAGCAAGACCATTTCCGATCTGGGGGCTTCCATAGAAAGAATCGGTAAAATAGCAAACTCGATCAAGGAGATCGCCGACCAGACCAACCTGCTGGCGCTGAATGCCGCGATCGAAGCGGCACGTGCCGGCGAGCAGGGGCGCGGGTTCGCGGTGGTGGCGGACGAGGTGCGCAAGCTGGCTGAACGCACGGCCTCAAGCACCAAGGACATCACCAGGACCATCGCCGAGATCACGGCCATCTCCGAGGAGGCGGTCAAATCCATGGGCGAGGCGGTGACCGAGGTGGAGAGTGGTATAACCCTCATCCGCACCAATGGCGAGCAGCTGAAAGAAGTGATGGAGGCTACCGTGAGCATGTCGCAGCGCATCGATCACATCACGCTGTCGTCGAAGGAACAATCGGTGGCAGGTGAGAACGTGGCCAAGAGTCTGGAACACATCACCAGTCTGGTGGACGAGAATGCCCGGTCTTCGCAGCAGACGCGCGATGCGGCGGTAGAACTGGCGAAGTCGGCCGATGAATTGAGCAAGGCCGGTTATCCGCTGACCAAATGTGGCATGCGGAACCAGGGCTGAGCAAGGAGGAAGCAATGTCAGAACTGTTAAAGAATATCGACGCGCGCACCAAGCTTGCGGGTACCAACAAACTGGAGATATTGATGTTCTCCCTCGGCAAGGACCTGCGCACCGGTCGCGAGGAGACCTTCGGCATCAACGTGTTCAAGGTGCGCGAAGTGATGCGCATACCAGAGATCACACGCGCGCCAGAGATGCCCCCGTCGGTCGAGGGCATGGTGAGCCTGCGCGGTGCACTGGTGCCGGTGATCGATCTGGCGAAATATATCGGCATGGAGTCCGACACCAAGCCGGGCATCATGATCGTGACCGAGTACAACGGTCACACGCAGGGCTTCCTGGTGAAGTCGGTGGATAACATCCTGCGTCTGGACTGGTCTGCGATGCGCGTTCCGCCCGAGATGCTGGTGGCCGAGATGGGCGGACTGGTGACTGCCATCACCGAGCTGAAGGACAAGCGGCTGGTGATGATGCTGGATGTGGAGAAGGTGCTGGCGGAGACCGGTCACTTCGGCTCCGACGAGATGATCTTCAAGGCGGTCCAGCCCATCAACAAGGAGAACCGCACCGTGTTCTTCGCCGACGATTCGTCTGTCGCCCGCAACCAGATCGCGCGTACCCTCGAGGCGATGGGCGTCAAATCCATCTCCGCCATCAACGGGCGCAAGGCTTGGGAGGAGCTGGCACGCATGGCGGACTATGCCGAGTCTTCCAACACGCCGTTGAAAGAGATGGTGCAGGTGATCCTGACCGACGTGGAGATGCCGGAGATGGACGGCTACATGCTGACCCGCAAGATCAAGGCGGACAAGCGCTTCAACGGGATCCCGGTGCTGATGCATTCCTCGCTGTCCAGCAGCTCCAACCAGCAGTTGGGTAAGGCGGTCGGCGTGGATGAATATGTACCCAAGTTCGAACCGCAGAAATTGTCGCAGACGCTGGCGCGTCTGCTGGGATAAGGGGGCACGACATGGCATACAACGAAGACATGCTGGCATCAGAACACGACGGGCTGCTCGATCATATCGATGCGCGCACCAATCTTGCGGGCACCAACAAGATGGAGATCCTGTTGTTCAATCTGGGCACGGAAGAGAAGTTCGGCATCAACGTGTTCAAGGTGAAGGAGGTGTCGCAGGCCGGCAAGATCACGCGCACCCCCAATATGCCGCAGGGCGTGGACGGCATCGTCAGCCTGCGCGGTCATGTGATGCCGGTGCTGAACCTGGCGAAGTTCATGGCGATCCGCGAGGAACAGCCGCACCAGACCATGATGGTGGCCGAATACAACAACCATATCCTCGGCTTCCTGGTGAAGGATGTGGATCGCATCATCCGCGTCGATTGGGACAAGGTGCGGCCGACCGAGGGCATGCTGTCCGACAAGGACGCGCTGATCACCGCCATCACCAATCTGGATGACGGCTCGCTGGTGTCCATCCTGGATGTGGAGCAGATCCTGTCCAACGCGTTCGGCGAGGCCATTGTCGGCAACGTCGAACGCATCGAGTCCGCGCATGACCTGTGCGTGTTCTTCGCGGATGATTCGATGGTCGCGCGGCGCAAGATCGTCGAGGTGCTGGACCGCATGGGTGTCAAGCACATCCAGTCCAACAACGGGCAGGAGGCGTGGGACCGTTTGCGCGCGATGGCGGATGCCGCCCAGAGCAGCGGACAGAACCTGCATGACCAGATCCAGGTCATCCTGACCGATGCCGAGATGCCGGCCATGGACGGCTATGTGCTGACCCAGTATGTGAAGAACGACCGACGCTTCGAGGGTATCCCGGTGGTGATGCACTCGTCGCTGTCGTCCGATGCCAACCGCGCGATGGGCAAGCGTGTGGGCGTCGACTATTACGTGCCCAAGTTCGACTCGATGGTGTTGTCGTCGACCTTGCGACCGTTGCTGACATAACAAGCTGTATGGAAGGTGTAACGAGGAGATTGAGATGGGAATAGAGAACACAAAATTTCTGGTGGTGGATGATTTCTCCACGATGCGACGCATCGTGCGCAATCTCCTGAAAGAGCTGGGTTTCGTCAACGTGCAGGAAGCCGAGGACGGTGTCGATGCGCTGAACAAACTCCGCAGCGAGCAGTTCGAGTTCGTGGTGTCGGACTGGAACATGCCGAACATGACCGGCATCGAACTGCTGCGCGCCATCCGCGCCGATGCGTCACTCAAGCATCTGCCGGTATTGATGGTGACGGCAGAAGCGAAGAAGGAGAACATCATCGAGGCGGCACAAGCGGGCGCGTCCGGTTACGTGGTCAAGCCGTTCACTGCCGCGACGCTGGATGAGAAACTGAAGAAGATATTCGCGGCTAACCCGCATCTGAACAAGTGAGGTGAATCATGGCTAATCCTGCAAATCAAGACTCGGACGATCTCGAAGCACTGTTCGACAGCATCATTTCCGCCAATACCGACGAGCCCAAGGCGCCGGCCAAGGTGATCCAGCTGAACGCCGATGCCGAGCCCGCGAAAGTCATCAACCAGGTCGGACAGATGGCGCGCAAGCTGCATGACACGCTGCGCGAGCTGGGCCTGCACAAGGAGATCGAGAAGGCGACCTCTTCCATCCCCGATGCGCGCGACCGCCTCAACTATGTCGCGACCCTGACGCAGCAGGCCGCCGAGCGCGTGCTGACCGCCACGGAAGCGGCGCAGCCGCTGGTCGACAAACTCTCCGACGAATCGCAGCGCCTGGCCTCGCAGTGGGATCTGCTGTTCCAGAAGAAACTGGATGTGCAGCAGTTCAAGGAACTGGTCACGCAGACACATGCCCATCTGCACGAGGCCCCCAGACAGGGCAAGGAAGTGAACGCCTATCTGCTCGAGATCATGATGGCGCAGGACTTCCAGGATCTGACCGGGCAGGTCATCAAGAAGATCATCCAGTTGACGCAGGAGATGGAGAAGCAACTGGTAGAACTGTTGCTGGAGAACGCGCCGCCTGCGGTGCGTGCCGAGAACTCGGGTCTGCTGAACGGTCCGGTTATCAACGCTACCGGCAGGAACGATGTGGTCACCAGCCAGGATCAGGTGGACGACCTGCTGGAAAGTTTGGGATTTTAACCATGACGTGTATGAACAGCAGGTCTGCCACACCTCCCGCACCAGACGGCTACGCCGCACCGTGTCGGAATGGCTACCTGCTGGAGAGCTTGGGGTTCTAGAACGAGAAGGTCAAAAGGCGAAGAGAGAAGTGGCGTTGCGAGCGGAGGTCCGATCCGGCCCGCAGAGCCAGCTTCCCTAACCAGGAGAAGAACATGAACGATTTTGCCGGAATGGAAGACCTGTTGAGCGATTTCCTGATGGAAGCGGGAGACATGTTGTCCGATGTGGACAGCAAACTGATGGAGCTTGAGAAAGCGCCCGACGACAGTGGTTTGCTGAACGAGATATTCCGCGGTTTCCACACCATCAAGGGCGGGGCCGGATTCCTGAATGCAACGGAACTGGTCACCTTGTGTCATCTGACCGAGAACCTGTTCGACAAACTGCGCAACAAGGAGCTGAAGCTCAGTGCGGAACTGATGGATGTGATCTTCGCCGCCACGGCGGAAGTGCGCCATATGTTCGGTGCCCTGCAGCAGAGCGTGCAGCCGCAGGCGGCACCCGCCGACATCATCCGAGCCCTGAAGGATGCGCTGGAAGGCAAGGCGGTCGCTGCGATCAAATCTGCCGCCGCCCCTTCTGCCGCAGCACCTGCGGCAGCACCCGCACCGGCGGCCCTGCCGACCATCGAGGCGGAGAACGTCGACTGGGACGCCTTGTACAAGGCGCTCACCGGCAGCGATATCGTCGAGCAGGTCGGTGCCAAGCGCGATCCGGAAGTGATCAAGCAGGCGATCAACGAAGAAGAATCCACACGCAAAGCGTTCGGCAGACGTTCCACCGACGTGCCGGGCAGCACGGTCGGCCGGCGCGGCGGCGATGTGCCGGCAACCGAAGCCAAGGAGACCACCATCCGGGTGGATACCGAGCGTCTGGACCAGGTGCTCAACCTGTCGGGCGAGATCGGTCTGACCAAGAACCGGTTGACGCACCTGCGCTCGGACATCCTGCAGGGCCGCACGGACGCCGATATCCTGCGAGAACTGGACCTGTCCGTGACACAACTCGACATGCTGGTGGTCAACCTGCAGAACGCGGTGATGAAGACGCGCATGCAGCCGATCGGCCGACTGTTCAAGAAATATCCGCGCCTCGCACGCGATCTGGCACGCTCGCTGGGCAAGGATGTGGAGCTGGTACTGTCCGGCGAAGAGACCGAGATGGACAAGACCATGATCGAGGACCTGAACGACCCGCTGGTGCACTTGGTGCGCAACGCGGTCGACCACGGCGTGGAGACGGTGGAGGAGCGCCGCGCTGCTGGCAAGCCGGAAAAGAGCGTGGTCGAACTTTCCGCCCGGCAGGAGGGTGATCACATCCTGATCACCATCACCGATGACGGCAAGGGGATGCGCCCCGAAGTGATACGCAACAAAGCGGTGGAGAAGGGGCTCATCACCAACGAGGTGGCCAACACGCTGGACGAGAACCAGTGTCTGGAGCTGGTGTTCCTGCCCGGCTTCTCCACCAAGGACGAGATATCCAGTGTATCGGGACGCGGCGTCGGCATGGACGTGGTGAAGACCAATATCCAGAAGCTGAACGGCAGCATCCAGATCCAGTCCGAAGTCGGCAAGGGTTCCACCTTCTCCATCTCGCTGCCGCTGACGCTGGCCATCCTGCCGGTGCTGGTGCTGCGCCTGGGCGACCAGTCTTTCGCAGTGCCGTTGTCCATGGTGCGCGAGATCCTGCCGGTCACGCGAGACGCGCTGCAACAGGTTTCCGGCAAGGCGACCATGATCGTGCGCGGCGAGGTGTTGCCGGTGCTGCCGCTCACCCAGCTCATCGGCTGGGGCAGCAATGAGCGGTCCGAGGTCGGGGTGCTGATGCAGTTCGGCAGCAACAGCTTCATCCTGACTGCGGACGGTTTCGTCGGCCATGAGGATGTGGTTATCAAGTCGCTGGATACCTTCCGCCCCAAGGGCGTGGCGGGTGTCACCATGTCCAGCGAGGGCGATATCGTGCTGATCCTGGACATCAAGGAACTGCTGAGCGACGTGCGCGGCAACTGAACCGATAACAAGAACAGCAACAACCGGAGGATTAGATGTTTGCAGCACTTTCGTTGAAGAAAAAATTCCTTGCCCTGGAAGCGACGTCGTTCGCCATGTTCGTGGCGATGGCGGTGTTCGCGCTGGTCATGCTCAAGGGGGCAGTGGACGCGGAGCAACACGAGGTGGAAAGACTGAAGTCCGACATCACGGTGATGGAACATATCAGCACCATGGACATCGCGTTCCTGAAGCAGACCAAGCATGCCAAGAACGTGTGGATGCGCGGCGATGATGCGGACAAGAAAAAGAAATACCGGGCCGGTTTCATCGAAGAGCGCGAACGTTTCGAACGCAGTCTGCAAGCGGCCAGTGCCGGGCTGAAGCAGCTCGCTGCAGGTCATGAACAGGAATTCGCCGGTTTCATCGGAAAACTGGACGCGCTGGGTGATGAGCACAGGGATGTGAGTGACCAGTACCTCGCCCAGATCGATGCGCACCGCGGGGACGGCATGGCTTCGGATGCGAAAGTGGAAGGGATAGACCGTCCCGTGCTGGCACATGTCAGGGAGTTGCGCGAAAGTTTCGTGTCCTTCACCGAACAGAAAGCGTCCGAGAAGATATTGCTGGCGCAGCAGGATTATCAACACCGGCGCAACGTGATCATCACCTGGGTTCTGGTCTCGCTGGCCATCTCATTCCTGCTGGCAACCGCCATCATCCGCCAGGTCATGCGCCAGTTGGGTGGCGATCCGCGCGATGTCGCGGCGGTCGTGAATACGATGGCGCAGGGTGACTTCTCGCGGCAGCCTGCTGCCCAGCCCATGCCGGGCAGCCTGCTGGCGAACGCCTACCTCATGCAGAACAGCCTGCGCGACATGATCGGTCAGGTCAAGTCACAAGCCTACCATGTAGGGGATATGGCCCATAACCTCGCGACCTCGGCCAACCAGATCGCACAGAACGTCAATCATGAGTCGGATTCCGTGTCGGGTATGGCCGCCGCGATCGAGGAATTGAGCGTCTCCACGACGCATATCAGCGACCGGGGCGGCAATGCCAAACAGATCGCCAACAGCTCCCGTGCCAGTGCCGAAAAAGGGGCGCAGGTCGTCAACAAGACGGTCGCCGGCCTGCTGGAGATCGCGGGCGAGATCGAGAGCGCCTCGGGTGAAGTCTCGCGGCTCGGCGAGGATGCGTCGCGCATCAGCGATGTGGTGAAGGTGATCAAGGAGATCGCCGACCAGACCAACCTGCTGGCGTTGAATGCGGCCATCGAGGCGGCAAGGGCGGGCGAGCAGGGGCGGGGTTTCGCCGTGGTGGCGGACGAGGTGCGCAAGCTGGCCGAGCGCACCGCCGGGGCGACCAACGAGATCAGCCAGATGTCGGGCAAGATCGGTGCCGTGGCGGCGAATGCCCTGGAGGGGATGGACAAGGTGGTCAATACCACGCGGCTGGGGGTGGCGGATGCCGAGACGGCGCAGACTTCCATCAAGCAGATACAGAGCAGTTTCGGCGAGGTCGCCGGTGTGATCGACGACATCGCGGTGGCGCTGGAGGAGCAGAACGCCGCCGCCACCGAGCTGGCCAAGAGCACCGAGCGAGTGTCGCAGATGTCGGAAGAGAATGCGGGCGCAGCAAAAGGCCTGCTCGATCTGGCGAACTCGCTGGAAATGAAATCAAGGGAAGTCAGGCAGTCGGTGGAAGTGTTCAAGGTCTGACCCGGTTACGAATAAAACAACATCATCAAATCTGGAGGAAGTCATGTTTGGCGGAAAGATCAAGCAGGACTACCAGGCGGCGCAACGCCGTCTGGTAGAGACGGAACGTGACATCGGCAATCTTCGCGACGAACTGTCCAGGCTGGAAAGCCAGCGCGAGTCGTACCGGCAGGAGGCCGAGCAGGCGAAACTGAAATGCGAGGTGGCCGACCGGATATTCGCCAACATGCAGGGATTCGGCGAGTCTTTCATCGCCCTGCAAACCTCGCAGGTCGAGGCGGCGACCTCTTTGGGCGCAGAGAAGCAGCATGCCATCGAGGCGGCGAACGTCTCGGTGAACAACCGCGAAGCGGTGCTCAACATCGCCTCCAGTCTGGAATCGTTGTCCGGCGACACGCTGCGCACATCGAAGAACGTGCAGGGACTGACCGAACGTGCGGCGCAGATCGGCAGTATCGTGCAACTCATCAAGGAGATCGCGGACCAGACCAATCTGCTGGCGCTGAATGCGGCCATCGAGGCAGCCCGTGCCGGCGAGCAGGGGCGCGGTTTCGCGGTGGTGGCGGATGAGGTGCGCAAACTGGCGGAGCGTACCGCCAAGGCGACCAGCGAGATCTCGGTCATCGTCACCGCCATCCAGGACGAGACGCAGCATGCCCGTACCCAGATGGAAGAATGGGCGGAGAAGTCCAGGGTGTTCAGCAGCGATGTGGGCACGGTGATGGAGAACATGAAGCATCTGCTGGATCTGTCGCATACCATGGAAGGCACCATCTCCGCCGCCGCGCTGCGCAGTTTCGTCGAAGTCGCCAAGATCGATCACATCCTGTACAAGTTCGAGATCTACAAGGTGTTCATGGGTATCTCCGACCGAGCTCCGGACAGCTTCGCCTCGCACACCGCCTGCCGTCTGGGTAAATGGTATTTCGAGGGCGAAGGCAAGGATTGTTTCTCCAAACTGGATGGCTATCAGGCGGTGGCAGCGCCGCACCAGAGCTTCCATCACAACGGCAAAGATGCGGTGGCGGCGTTCCATGCGAACGATCCGTTGCGCGGCATGGAACTGGTGGCCAAGATGGAGGCGGACAGCATGGCCGTCCTGTCCGCACTGGAGCGTATCGCTATCGCCGGAGAAGGGGACAACAGCCTGTTGTGCGCTTCCACGAAATAATGGATGCACCGGGTTCCGGCTGTGCTGTGCGCGGCAGCCGGAGTCAGTGGTTGTGACTTCATGATGAACCGTGAATTCGTTTTTACCGATCAGGACTTCGAGAAGATCCGCGCCCTGATCCATCGCCATGCCGGTATCGCCCTGACAGACAGCAAACAGGAACTGGTATACAGCCGGTTGGCAAGAAGGCTGCGTGCGACCGGCATCAAGACCTTTGCCGAATACCTGTCGCTGCTGCAGAAAGGTAACGAACAGGAATGGGAGGCGTTCGTAAATTCCCTGACGACCAATCTCACCTCGTTCTTCCGTGAGGCGCATCACTTCAAATTATTGTCGGAGCACCTGAAGAAGCTCGGCCCGTCGCGTCCGATACATCTTTGGTGTTCCGCCTGCTCCACCGGCGAGGAGGCCTATTCGATGGCGATCACCGCCGCCGAGACGTTCGGCGGTTTCGACCACCCGGTCCGCATCATCGCTTCGGATCTGGACAGCCATGTGCTGGTGACCGCCAAAGCCGGTCGTTACAAGGCCGAAGCCGTCCTCAAGCTGGGAACGGAGCGGGTGGCCCGCTTCTTTGTGGCGGATGGGGACGGATATTTCAAGGTGCGCCCGGAATTGCAGCAGTGCATCGAGTTCAAACGCATCAACCTGCTCGATGCCAGCTACCCGATCCGGCAGAAACTGGACGGCATCTTCTGTCGCAATGTGATGATCTATTTCGACAAGGATACCCAGCTCGGCATCCTGAAGAAGTTCGCACCCTTGCTGCACCCGCACGGACTGTTGTTCGCGGGACATTCGGAGAGTTTCTATCATGCCGCCGCCTATTTCAGGCTGCGCGGCCAGACCGTCTACGAGTTGGCCGGACATGCCTGACGGGCGCATCATCGTCGTCGGTTCCTCCACCGGCGGGACGGATGCCTTGCGTGTGTTCCTGTCGCAGATGCCGGCCGATGCGCCGCCCATCCTCATTGCGCAGCATATGCCGGAGAACTTCGTGCCTTCTTTTGCCGAGCGTCTGGACGGGCTGTGCAAGTTGCGTGTCAAACTGGCCGAGCAGGGAGAGGACGTCCGTGGTGGCACGGTATATCTCTCCCCGGGCAATGCCCATCTGCAGATCGCAAGATATGGCGCGGGTTACCGCATCCAGCTGAACGATGGACCGCCGGTGAACTTCCACCGCCCGTCGGTGGAGATGCTGTTCCGCTCCGCCGCCACGGTACTGGGGGCGCGCGCACTCGGCGTGATGCTGACCGGCATGGGCAAGGACGGGGCGGTCGCGATGCGGGAGATGAAGCAGGCCGGTGCCATCAACCTGGCGCAGGACGAGGACAGTTGTGTGGTGTTCGGCATGCCGCGCGCGGCGATCGAACTGGGCGCGGTGGATGAGGTGTTGCCGCTGGAAAGGATCGCCGAGCGGGCGATCCTGCGCAGCAGGGAACGCTGAGCGGGGGCGGACGCGCGGACCGCGCCGCCTGCCGACGGTCAGCCGCGCTTCGCTACATGCGGGTGCTTGTCGGCAACCATCTGGTCGATGACGGCCATCACTTCCAGGCTGGCGTCTTCCGCCACTTTAAGTTGTGCCAGGATCTGATCCTGCAGCGACTCGTCGTGTGCCCAGTTCATCTCCATCAGTGACAGCATGCGATGCACGGAACCGTGCACCTTGCCGTGCGGCACGTCCAGTTTGCGGAACGAGGGCATCTCGCCGAACACGTCCTTGCCGGCACCTTCATACCACTTGCCCAGACGGCAGTTGTGGTGGTCGACGCCGACTGCGGTCTTGTATTCCTCGTTGTCCCAGTCGTTGACCAGCACATAGGCGCGCTGTTTGTAGATGACGTGATCGACCTTCACCAGCGAGGCGAAGCTCAGGTCCTGTGCATAGCGGGCGCTGGCCAGCGAGGTCACCGCCGATTCGTAGAACTGGCCGAACTTGTGTTCCAGTTTTCCGATGACGCTCTGCGAGGAATTGGCGATCTCGTGCATCTCCTGCGAATCGGTCAGCATCTTGGCCGATTCGCTCTGCAGCATCAGCATGATGCGGCCGATGGATTCGGAAGCGTTCTTGGTGTTCTCCGCCAGCTTGCGCACCTCGTCCGCGACCACGGCAAAACCGCGTCCGGCCTCGCCCGCTCGGGCCGCCTCGATGGCGGCGTTCAGGGCGAGCAGGTTGGTCTGGTCGGCGATGGATGTGATCAGGCCGACCGCCTTGGTGATCTCGCTGCTGCGCGCATTCAGGTTGGTGATCGCCTCGTTGGCGTGGTTCACCCGCGCCACGATGCCGGACAGGCGCTGCACCACATCCTTCACCGATTCGCGGCTCTCCTCGGCATCCTCGCGCGTGCGGCGCGACAGGCGTGCCAGCTCTTCCATGTTGTCGGTGATGGTCTTCAGGTCGCTCTGGTTGGAGACCAGGTTCTTCAGCAGATTGTCGGTGTTCAGATGGTGGGCGCGCGACAACATGTGCGTGCGCATGGCGCTGCGTTTCTGCTCGGCCATGCCTTCCAGCAGGATGTTCTGGTTGGTCAGCCCTTTCTTGAAGCCGCCGTGCACGCCGCCGCTCATGGCCTGGCGCTCGAAGTTGCCCGCGAGGTTGGCGCGGAAGCTGGTCTCCTGCTCACGGAAGAAGGTGGCCAGCTGGTCCAGCATGTCGTTCACGTCCCAGCACAGCAGGCTGATCTCGTCGCGCGCATGGCCGATGCCGGTGACGCGGGAATTGAACTTGCCCGCCGCGACGGCATGCACCACCTCTTCCACTTTTTTCAGTGGGGACAACCAGCGTCTGGCCAGCATCTGTCCTGCGGCAGAGACAGCGATGCCGACCACCAGGAAGGTGATCATGAACGCATCGAACCCGTGGCGCGCGAAGCTGGTCAGGATGATGACCAGCGTACCGAAGGAGAACGCCCACAACAGGGCGGAGAATCTAGATTGCAAGGACCAGTTCGTCATAGCTCATTCCTTTTTCGTTCAGCAGATCCACCAGGATCTTGGTGGAGGCGGCGATGGCATTGGCCGGTCCGGCCTTGCGCTCGGCTTCCAGCATGGCGGCATACAGCGGGGTCACCGCGTCGATGCCGCTGCGCCTGGGTTTGCGTCGTACCGAGAAATATCCGTTGATGTTGCCGGAAGAATCGAAGGTCGGCGTCACGTTGGTGAATACCCAGTAGAAGCCGCCGTCCTTGGACATGTTCTTCACATAGGCGAAGCATTCCTCTTTCTTCTGGATCTTGTCCCACAATAGCTGGAACACTGCGCGCGGCATGTCCGGGTGTCGGATGATGTTGTGCTGGGTACCCAGCAATTCTTCTTCCTGGTAGCCTGAGAACTCGATGAAGATGCGGTTGCCGTAGGTGATGCGGCCTTTGGTGTCGGTCATGGAGACGATGAAGTCGTCGTCCCGCATCACGCGCTCGAACGTGGTCGGTGTGATATCCCTTTTCATGCTTCCCCCTGATGCATTATGTCTGTCTTATCGGCGACTTCCGTGTTTGCTTGAGACGCCTGCCGCTAATGATGCCATCTTATGCCTGCCCGGTGCACGGGAATCTGTGCAATAGCGTGGGAAAACCCCTTCATTTCGGACACTTGGCCGCGCGCGGCCACGTCCATAATCGCCGCACCGATACAGGACGGAAGACATGGCCGAGCAGGACAGCGACCTAGAAAAGACAGAACTCCCCTCGCAACGCAAACTTGACAAGGCGCGCGAGGAGGGGCAGGTCGCGCGCTCGCGCGAGCTATCCACTTTCCTGGGGCTGGTGGCGGGCGGGGCCGGGTTGTGGATGATGGGGGAGGCGCTGGGACAGGGCATGTTGCGCCTGCTGCAGAACGGCCTCACGCTGGACCGCGCGCTCGCCTTCAACATCGAGCTGATGGTGCCCAGACTGCACGACCTGTTCATGGACATCCTGCTCACCTTCGTGCCTTTGCTCGGGCTGCTGTTGCTGGTGGCACTGTTCTCGCCGATGCTGATGAGCGGCTGGCTGTTCTCGACCAAGGCGCTACAACCGAAATTCGGCAAGCTCAACCCGCTCAGCGGCATCAAGCGGATGTTCTCCGCCCATAGTCTGATCGAGCTGGTCAAGGCACTGGGCAAGGCTATCCTGGTCGGCGGCATCGGAGCCTGGGTGGTCTGGGCCAATCGCGACGAGGTGATGCAGCTGGTGAGCGAGCCGGCGGTGCGCGCCATCCCGCACCTGAACGACATGATCTGGTGGAGTTACGCCGCCATCATGGCTGGCATGGTGCTGATCGTCGTACTGGACGTGCCGTTCCAGCTGTACGAACACACCAAGAAGCTGAAGATGACCAAGGAAGAGGTGCGGCAGGAAGGCAAGGAGACGGAAGGCGATCCGCACGTCAAGGGACGCATCCGCAGCATGCAGCGCGAGATCGCCCGCCGCCGCATGATGTCCGAAATCCCGACCGCCGACGTGGTGGTGACCAACCCGACCCACTACTCGGTGGCACTCAAATACAGCGAGGACAAGATGCGCGCGCCCATCGTGGTCGCCAAAGGCTCGCATCTGCTGGCGGCGAAGATCAAGGAGATCGCCAAGGAACACAACGTGCCCATCCTCGAAGCGCCGCCGCTGGCGCGAGCCCTGCACAAGCACGGCGAACTGGGGGCACCCATCCCCGAGGCGTTGTACACCGCCGTCGCCGAAGTGCTGGCCTATGTCTATCAGCTGCGCCGCTACAAGAAGCTGGGCGGTGCCAAGCCGGTGATGCCGGGTGAACTGCCCGTGCCCAAAGAGCTCGACCCGCTGAACAAGGAGCCGGCCGAAGCGGCGGCGGATTGATGCAGTGTCCGGGCACTGCGATTAATAGCCGCACAATTCCCCTTCTATTCCCACCTTTGATTTGACGCGCGCTCCAGATAATACGCATGAGCCATGAACCTCTGCACGGGGCGGCAAAACGGAACGGATAACGGGGCGCGACATGAACGATTTCTTGGGCACATTGAAAGCATCACTGACCAGCACCGGCGTGCGCGGCCTGGCCGGGCCGTTGCTGATCGTGATGATCCTGTCGATGATGGTGTTGCCGCTGCCGCCGCTGCTGCTCGACATCCTGTTCACATTCAATATCGCGCTGGCCATCATGGTGCTGCTGGTGGCGATGAACACCACCAAGCCGCTGGATTTCGCGGTGTTCCCGGCAGTGCTGCTGATCTCCACGCTGCTGCGCCTGTCGCTCAACGTCGCCTCCACGCGGGTGGTGCTGCTGGAAGGTCACACCGGCCCGGCTGCTGCCGGCAAGGTCATCGAATCGTTCGGCCACTTCCTCGTCGGCGGCAATTACGCCGTCGGACTGGTGGTGTTCATCATCCTGGTCATCATCAACTTCGTGGTCATCACCAAGGGCGCGGGCCGTATCGCCGAAGTCGGCGCGCGCTTCACGCTGGACGCGATGCCGGGCAAGCAGATGGCCATCGACGCCGATCTCAACGCCGGCCTGATCGGCGAGGATGTGGCGCGCAAACGCCGCGCCGAGATCGCGCAGGAAGCCGAATTCTACGGGGCCATGGACGGTGCCTCCAAGTTCGTGCGCGGCGACGCGGTGGCCGGCATCATGATCATGTTGATCAACGTGATCGGCGGTCTGGTGGTCGGCATGCTGCAACATGATCTGGATCTGGCGACCGCCGCCAAGTACTACACCCTGTTGACCATCGGCGACGGGCTGGTGGCGCAGATCCCGGCATTGGTGATCTCCACGGCGGCCGGTATGGTGGTCAGCCGCGTCGCATCCGAGGACAACATCGGCCAGCAGCTGAGCAAGCAGCTGATCTCCAATCCGCATGTGATCGTTCTGACCGCTGCCATCATCGGCATGCTGGGCATGATCCCCGGCATGCCGCATTTCGCCTTCCTGATGCTGGCCGGTGCGATGGGCTGGTTCGCCTACTTCCTGATGCAGAAGGGCAAACGGGCCGAAGTGCAGGCGCAGCAGACCGAGACGCAGGAAGTGGTGATCCCGGAAGCGGCGGAAGCGAGCTGGGAAGATGTGTCGCAGGTGGATGTGCTGGGGCTGGAAGTGGGCTATCGCCTGATTGCGCTGGTGGACAAGGCGCAGGACGGTGACCTGCTGCGCCGCATCAAGGGCATCCGCAAGAAATTCACACAGGACATGGGCTTCCTGCCGCCGCCGGTGCATATCCGTGACAACCTCGATCTGTCGCCCAACAGCTACCGCATCACCCTCAAAGGAGCCGAGATCGGTAGCGGCGAAGCCTATGCGCAACAGTTGCTGGCGATCAATCCCGGTAACGTGAGCGGCGTATTGCCCGGCACCCCGACCAAGGATCCGGCCTTCGGTCTGCCCGCCGTCTGGATCGAGCAGAACCTGCGCGACCAGGCGCAGGCCATGGGCTACACCGTGGTCGATGCCGGCACCGTGGTGGCGACCCACATGAGCCACCTGATCCAGAGCAATGCCGCCGAGCTGCTGGGCCGTCAGGAACTGCAACAGCTGCTGGATCATCTGGGCAAGATCGCGCCCAAGCTGACCGAGGACCTGATCCCCAACCTGCTGCCGTTCACCACCGTGCAGAAGGTGCTGCAGAACCTGCTCGACGAGGGCATGCATATCCGCGACATGCGCACCATCCTCGAGACGCTGGCCGAGCATGCGCCGCGCACGCAGGATGCCACGGTGCTCACCTCGCTGGTGCGTGTCGGACTGGGGGCCGCCATCGTGCAGCAATACTATCCGTCGTCGCAGGAACTGCAGGTCATCGGCATGGACAAGGAACTCGAATACGTGCTCGGCCAGGCCTTGCAGGCCGGTGGTTCCGCCATCGAGCCCGGGCTGGCCAACACCCTGCTGAACGAGGCGCGCGCCGCCACCGAGGCACAGGAACGGCTGGGTCTGCCCACCGTGCTGCTGGTGCCCGGCGGTCTGCGCGACCTGTTGGCGCGCTTCCTGAAACGCGCCGTGCCGCAACTCAAAGTCATTTCACAAGAAGAGGTACCCGGCTTCAAGACCATCCGGGTGACAGCCATGGTAGGAGGTAGAGCATGAACGCAAGGAAATTCATCGCAGGCAGCTCGCGCGAGGCCCTGAAACTGGTACGTATCGAACTGGGCGAAGACGCAGTCATCCTGTCCAATCGCAAAGTGGCCGAGGGGGTGGAGATCGTCGCCATCCCGGGCAGCGAGCTGGCACATCTGAACGAGACGCGCGTGGTCGAATCGCGCGCCTCTTCCAGGCCGCCCCTGGCGCAGCGCACAGCACCCCGTTCCTCGCTATCCGACCGGGCGCAGAACCAGGCCGCCACACTGGGTGCGAAAGTGCTCGCGGCCGACACGCAACGTGCCGTGACGCCGGCTCCTGCCCTCGTCCAAGTCGGGCAGTCGGAAGAACCCGCCGAGCAGCAGCGCCTGTTGAGCGAACTCAAGGCCATGCACAAGCAGATGCAGGAACAGATGGCCACGCTGGCCTGGGGCAACATCCAGCAACAGGATCCGAAGCGCTCCAGTCTGATGCGTGACATGGTCAATGTCGGCTTTAGCCCCGCGCTCTCGCGTCGTCTGCTGGACAAGATGCCTGCCGATGCCGACCTGAACTGGGTCAAGCGCGTCCTTGCGCACAACCTGCGCGTGGCCGGTGTGCAGGACGATGTGGTGACGCGCGGCGGTGTGTATGCATTGGTCGGCCCCACCGGTGTCGGCAAGACCACCACCACCGCCAAACTGGCCGCTCGCGCCGTGGTGCGCTACGGCGCGGACAAGGTGGCGCTGGTCACCACCGACAGCTACCGTGTCGGCGCTTACGAACAACTGCGCATCTACGCCAAGATCCTCGGCGTCAGCGTGCATGCGGTGCGCGATGCCAACGACCTCAAGCTCACCCTGTCCGGCCTCAAACACAAGCATCTGGTGCTGATCGACACCATGGGTGTGGGCCAGCGCGACAGCCGCGTGGCCGAGCAGACCCGCATGTTCGACGAGGCGGGCATCAAACGCCTGCTGCTGTTGAACGCCACCAGCGCCGGCGGCACGCTGGACGACGTGGTGAAGATGTACGGCGGGCCGGGGGTGATCGGTTGCATCCCGACCAAACTGGACGAGGCGGTGACGCTGGGCACGGTGCTCGATGTGGTGGCACGCCACAAGCTGGCCATGCACTACATCGCCAGCGGCCAGCGTGTGCCGGAGGACCTGCATGAGGTGAAGCTGGACTATCTGCTGCACCGCACCTTCAAGGATATCGGCAAGGCCTCGAACTTCGCCCTGCCGGAGATGGATTTCCCGGCCTTCATGGCCGGACTGACCAGCGGCGCGACCGCGGGGAGGGAATATGCCCACTAAGACCTCCCACTTCGGTTTCGGCGACCAGGCCGCCGGATTGCGCAAACTGCTGGCGCGGGGCAATGCCCAGGTGATCACCGTGCTGGGCGCGCGCGACGGACTGGGCGCGACCAGCATCGTCACTAACCTGGCGGCGGTGTTCGCCCATGGCGGCAAGGATGTGCTGGTGCTGGACGAGAACCTGTCGCACGACAACGTGGCCAACACGCTGGCGCTGCGTCCGCGTTACGACCTGTTGCATGCCGCACGCGGCGACAAGACCTGGCAGGAGGTGCTGCTGCAGGGCGTGGCCGGTCCCGGTGTGTTGCCGGTGGCGCGAGCGATGCAATCCTTGCCCAAGATGCAGGAGGACGAACGCGAACGTCTGCTGGAAGCGCTGCTGGGGGCGGCGGTCGGGCGCGATGTGGTGCTGGTGGATGCGGCACGCGACGGTCATTCCGTCTGTGCCAGCCTGTCCGGCGACGAGCCCTTGCTGCTGGTGCTGAACGCGACCGCCAGCGGCATCACTGAAAGTTACGCATTGCTGAAGAAGATGGCGGTACACAACGGTCGCCAGGCTTTCGATATCGTGGTCAACCGCGTCGGCAGCGAGCGCGAGGCGCTGGCGGTGTTCGACAATATGGACAAGGTCGCACGTCATCATTTGCAGGTAAGCCTTTCGTATCTGGGCTATATTCCGGTTGATGAGAAGTTGCATCGTGCGACACAATTGTGCCGTCCGGTGGTGGAAGCGTTCCCCTCGGCCGCATCGTCGATGGCGATGCGCGAGATCGCACAGGGACTGTTGCGCGCGCCCGCTGTCAACGAGCATGTGCAGGACCGACTGGGAAGCGTCATGCAAAGACTGATGCGCATGTCGCAGCCGCGAGCCCTCAGGGGCGTGCGGTCGCATGCCGGCGGCATGGCGGCGCTGACATGAGTCCCGTCGCCGTCGCCGAGGCGCCGGTGACGCGCCAGGCACAGTCCGCTGCTGGCAAGATCGGAAGAGTGAAGAAAATGTACACGCCCAATGGACTGAACGACAAGAACCAATGCCTGCAGGAACATGCGGCGCTGGTGAAGCGCATCGCTCACCATATGATGCTGAAACTGCCGGGCAGCGTGGATGTGGACGACCTGATCCAGGCCGGCATGATCGGCCTGCTGGATGCGGCAAGCCGCTACGACGAACTGCGCGGCGCGCAGTTCGAGACCTATGCGGCGCAGCGCATCCGCGGTGCCATGCTGGACGAGTTGCGCGGGGCCGACTGGCTGCCGCGCAGCATGCGCCGCGACACGCGCCGTATCGAGAACGCCATCAGCAGGCTGCAGCAGCGGCTGGGGCGTGCACCGAGCGAGACCGAGATCGCCAAGGAGCTGGGGGTGGGTCTGACCGAATACCAGCAGTTGCTGCAGGAGGCACGCGGCGCGCAGCTGGTCTATTACGAGGATTTCCACAACGAGGACGAAGAAAGCTTCTTCGACCGGCACGATTACAGCACCGAAGCCAACCCGATGGAACTGTTGCAGGACGAGCGTTTTCGTGCCGCTCTGGTGCAAGCCATCGAACGCCTGCCGGAGCGCGAGAGACTATTGATGGGTATGCACTACGAACAGGAGATGAACTTGCGCGAGATCGGCGAAGTGATGGGCGTGTCCGAATCGCGCGTGTGCCAGTTGCATAGCCAGGCCGTGGCGCGCCTGCGCACGTCTTTGCGGGGACACTGATGGACATCCTCAGCCTGTTCGGACTGGTCGTCGCCGTCGCCGGCATACTCGGCGGCCAGTTCCTCGAGGGTGGGGCGATCGATGTGCTGCTGCAATTGGCGGCTTTCCTCATCGTGTTCGGCGGCACGCTGGGCGCGGTGATGGTGCAGCATCCGATGAAGATATTCCTGAATGGCGTGAAGATGGCGAAGTGGGTGTTCGTCACCCCCAAGAGCGAAGCCCAGCAACTGTCTTATCGTCTCACCGCATGGGGCAATGCCGCGCGCAAGGACGGCATCCTCTCCCTGGAAAGCCAGATCAAGACCGTGAACGATCCCTTCGTGCAGAAGGGCTTGCAGCTGCTGGTGGACGGCCACAGCGCGGAGAAGATCCGCGAGGTGCTGGATATCGACCTGAACAGTTACGAGACGCTGCACTGGCAGAGTGCGCGCGTGTGGGAAGCGGCGGCAGGTTATTCGCCCACCATCGGCATCCTGGGCGCGGTGCTGGGCCTGGTGCATGTGATGCAGAGTCTGGGCGAACCGGCCAAACTGGGGGCGGGTATCGCGGTCGCCTTCATCGCCACCATCTACGGCGTGGGCTTCGCCAATCTGGTGTTCCTGCCCATCTCAGGCAAACTCAAGATCCTCATCCAGCGCCAGGTGAACACGCGCGAGATGGTGATCGACGGCCTGTGCATGATCGCCAATGCGGAGAACCCTCACTTCATCGAGAACAAACTCAGGGGTTACCTGAACTGACATGGCGCGCCGGGCGAAAAGACAGGGGCCGGACAACCATGACCGCTGGATGGTCTCCTACGCGGACTTCATCACCCTGCTGTTCGCCTTCTTCGTGGTGATGTACGGCATCTCCTCGGTCAATGAGGGCAAGTACAAGGTGTTCAGTGGTTCCATGACCAAGGCCTTCGGTGCCAAGGAAGGCACAGATGCCGGAACCGGCATGAGCGAAGAGGAGATGTACTTCAAGGCGCTGATCGAGCGCCGCAACGCCCGCCTGGCGGAGAAATACATCAAACAGCAGGAACGCATGAAACGCCTGAGCGAGGCGCTCAACGGCAAGCTGGCGAACTTCGTCAACAAGGGCGCGATGAGCGTCACTCAGACCGAGCGCGGCGTCACGCTGGACATCAATGCCAGCCTGCTGTTCCTGCAGGGCGATGCGACGCTGCAAGCCGAGGCGGTAGCGACCCTGACGGATGTCGCAAAGATACTGGCCGAAGAGAGCGCGCCTGTTGAGGTGGAAGGCTATACCGACAACCTGCCCATAGCGACCGTGAAATTCCCTTCCAACTGGGAACTGTCCTCCGCCCGCGCCAGCAGCGTGGTACGCCTGTTCATCGAGCAAGGCTTGGCTGCAGAACGACTCAAGGCCATCGGCCATGCGGACAACGATCCGGTGGCATCGAACGACAGCAACGAAGGCCGGGCGCGCAACCGCCGCGTGACGGTCACCGTGCTGGCGCCACCGCCCGAAGCGGCGATCTCAACCAGCGAGAACTGATCCCTTTACCTGCAGATGCCGCTGCAGGCCGTGCACGAGGTTCTGCGTCAATTCCGCTTGCAACTCCTCGAATTCCGGTGCGATACCCAGTTCCAGGCATTGCGTCACGCGCAGCCCCTGATAACCGCAGGGGTTGATGTTGTCGAACGGTGTAAGGTCCATGGCTACATTGAACGACAGGCCGTGGTAGCAGCAGCCGTTCTTGATCTTCAGCCCGAGCGCGGAGATCTTGGCACCGTTCACGTACACGCCGGGCGCGTCCGTCCGTCCTTCCGCCTGCACACCGTGTTCCGCCAGCAGGTCGATCACGGCCTGCTCGATCAGGCGCACCAGGTCGCGCACGTTGATCTTCCAGCGGCGCAGGTCGAGCAATAGATAGAGCACGATCTGGCCGGGGCCGTGGTAGGTGATCTGGCCGCCGCGGTCTATCTTGACCACCGGGATGTCGGTCGGGTTGAGCAGGTGCTCGGGCTTGCCTGCCTGTCCTTGTGTGTAGGTGGGTGGGTGCTGCACCAGCCAGATCTCGTCCACGGTGTCGGCAGTGCGCTCATTGGTGAACTGCTGCATGGCACGCCAGGTCGGCTCGTAGTCGACCAGTCCCATGGCGCGGATGTGGAAGGGCGGTGTCATAGCACCATCTTCACCATCGGGTGGCCGCTAAGGGTGCGATAGACGTCGTCCAGTTGATCCTTGGAAGTGACGCGTACGGTGCAGGTCAGGCTGAGATACTTCGCACCACTGCTGGCACGCATCTCGATGCTGGCGGCATCGAAGTCCGGTGCATGGATCTGCACGGCCTCGGCCACGGCCTGTGCGAAGCCGTGCTGTGCGACGCCGAACACCTTGATGGGGAAGTCGCAGGGGAAATCGATCAGGGTATCTTTGGGTTCGCTCATTTACGCATGACCTCTCGTTTGAATGTCTGGTACAGCCCGTACAACTGTTCGAATATCGGCCCCGGCTTGCCGTTGCCGATGGGTCGGCCGTCCACCGAGGTGATGGCCATCACCTCGCGGGTGGAGGAGGTGAGCAGCAGTTCGTCGGCGCTGAACAGTTCTTCTTTCATTATCTTGCGGATCTGCGATGGAATGCCGTGGCTGGCGGCGAGTTCCAGCATCACATCGTAGGTGATGCCGGGCAGCATCAGGTGGTCCTTGGGCGGGGCGAGCAGCACGCCGTCCTTCACCAGGAAGATGTTGCTGGCCGAACCTTCGGTCAGGAAGCTGTCGTCGCGGATGAGGATGGCTTCGCCGCAGCCGGCATCGACCGACGCCTGTCGCATCAGTACGTTGGGCAGCAGTGAGATGGCCTTGATGTCGCAGCGCAACCAGCGGTTGTCCTGCACCGTGATGCAGGCTACGCCTTGCGTGACTTGTTCTGCCGACGGATGCGTGAGCGGGCTGCTCATCACGAACACGGTGGGTGGCACCGGCGGGTTCGGAAAGGGATGATCACGCCTGGCGACGCCGCGCGTGATGTGCAGGTAGAGGTAATGGTCGTCAAGCGACAGTGGCGCGATCATGGTCTCCAATATGGCTTCCCACTCTTCGACGCTATGCGGATTGGGCAGGCGGATGCCGTCCAGGCTGTGTTGCAGGCGCTGCAGATGGTCGCGCATGCGGAACGGGCGGCGCGCATACACCGGGATGACCTCGTACACGCCATCACCGAACATGAAGCCGCGATCCAGCACCGGGATGCGGGCTTCTTCCATGGGCATGTATTCCCCGTTCAGATAGACATCCATCGTCGCCTCCTATTGGAACAGCAATCGTATCGCATCCACCCCGCGCGAGAACACATTGGCCAGCGGGACGGTATGCAACGCCATCACGGGCAGATCCAGGAACGGCTCGCCGTTCAGGGACAGATGCAGCGTGCCGACCTGTTGCCCCGCATTCACTGGCGCGAGCAGGGGCTGCATGGTTTCCAGTCGTGCGCTCAATCCTTCTCGTTGTCCTGCCGGAATGGTGATGTAGCGATCCTCGCGGAAACCGATGTCGAGCCGGTCCTCGGTGCCTTTCCACACCGGCATGCTGCGCATGGCCTGCTGCTTTTGATACAGACGCAGCGATTCATATTCGCGGAAACCGTGGTTGAGCAGGCGCTGCGTCTCGGAGGTGCGAAACATCTCCTTGTCGGCACCGATCAATACAGCGATCAGGCGGCGCGGTTCGCGCAATGCGGACGCGACCATCGAGAAGCCGGTCTCTTCGCTCCAGGCGGTCTGCATCCCGTCAACATGGGGATCCAGCCACAACAGACGGTTGCGGTTGAACTGGTTGATGCCGTTGTAGCTGTATTCGCGCAGGGCATACAGGCTGTAGTACTGCGGAAAGTCGCGCACCAGCGCCGCCGCGATCAGCGCCAGGTCATGCGCGCTGCTGTAATGCTGCGGGTCGGCCTCGCCGGTCGCGTTGGTGAAATGCGTGTCGCGCAGCCCCAGCCGTTTTGCTTCGCTGTTCATGCGATCCGCAAAGGCGATCTCATGGTTCGCGACAGCTTCAGCCAGTACCCGCGCGGCATCGTTGGCCGATTGCACGATCATCCCGCGCAGCAACACTTCGACGGTCACTTCCTTGTCCGCCTCCAGGAACATGCGCGGCTCCTCTTTCTGTAACCGTAGCGCATAGGGTGTGGGGGTCAGGCGTCGCACGGGAGACAGTTCGCCGCGTTCGATCGCGCCGAACACGACATACGCGGTCATCAGCTTGGTCAGGGAGGCGGGGGCGATATGCGCATCCGCCGCTTCGGACACCAGCATCTGTCCGCTGCTGGCGTCATACAGCGCATAGTGCTTCGCCGCCAGGGTCGGGGCAGGAGGGAGTGCATGGGCTGCATTGCACCAGCCGGACAGCACACACAGCAGGAAGAGGGGAAGTCGCATATCGATCATGGCAGAGACGGGCGCGGATTATACAGTGCCATGGCGGGTCGATCGTCCGCGGCGAACTTGAGTTGCCGGCGATCTGCACGTATCCTCCTCTCCACTATGACAGTCGATAACTCCCGCACCCTGGATTTCACCCAGGAAACGAACAGATCCGTTGACCTGCGGCAAGGCATACGCCATCTGGATTCTCTCCCTGCCATGCCCGTCATCGCGCAAAAGCTCATGTCGCTGAATCTGGATAGCGACGAGGGCGAGCAGCAGATGATGTTGCTGATCTCACAGGACCCGCTGATCTCGGCCAAGATCATCGGCCTGTCGAACTCGCCGTTGCTCGGTACTTCACGCAAGGCGGGCTCGGTCAAGGAAGCGGCCATGCTGCTCGGTCTGAACCGCGTCAAATCGGTGGCGACCGGCATTGCCGTGATGTCGCTGGTGAGCAAATCCATCGGTCGTTTCGACCCGCAGGAGTTATGGCTGCACAACCTGAGTGTCGCGTTCGCCATGCTGCCGGTGGTGCGCGCCATGCCTTACAAATCACGTCCGCAGGACGACCTGATCTTCCTCGCCGGCATGTTGCACGATATCGGCTATCTGGCGCTTGCGCATCTGGATGCACAGCTCAGCGACGATCTGCACACGCGGATCGCCATCGAGCCGGAGCGGCCTTCCATCGAGATCGAACGGGAACTGCTGGAGGCGACGCATGACGAGCTGGGGGCCGAACTGGCAAAGTACTGGAACCTGCCGGATGAACTGGTCGCCGTGATCCGCTATCACCATACACCCGGTGCGCCCGAGGCTGCGGCAGGGTTGCCGCTGGCGCGCATCATCCATATCACAGAAAAACTGATCCCGTCCGTGGGGCTGCGCGAATTCGTCGGTGTCCATATCGACGATGAGGAATGGCTGGCTTTGGGTATCGATCCCGGTCAGTCAGAAGAGATCGCCGCACAGGCCATCGAGCAGGCAGACCAGGCAGTGCAGTTCGTCAGCTCGCTCTGAACGTTGCGCCGGTCGGCGCGCTGATCAATCCACCACGTGTCTTTTCGCCAGCTTGCGCTGCAGGGTGCGGCGGTGCATGTTGAGCAGGCGCGCGGTGGCGGAGATGTTGCCGTTCTGTTCCAGTAGCACGCGATTGATGTGTTCCCATTCCAGTCGGTCGACGGTGGCGGGCTGGGCTTCCACCGCCTTGTCCGGGTCTGCACTGTGGCCGAAGGCAGCCACGATCTCATCGGCGTTGGCCGGTTTGGAAAGGTATTGCGTGGCCCCCAGTTTGATCGCCTCCACGGCGGTGGCGATGCTGGCATAGCCGGTGAGCATGACGATGCGCGTGTTGGGATCGAGCTCGTGCAGACGCTGCACCAGCACCAGTCCCGACGCACCGTTCATCTTGAGGTCGATCACCGCGAATTCGGGCGGATTCTCTTCCGCCAGCGGCAAGGCGCTTTCCACGCTGTTCGCGGCGCTCACGGCATAGCCGCGTTTTTCCAGTGCCCGTTTCAACACGCCGCGAAAGGTGTCGTCGTCGTCCACCAGCAACAGGGTGGGCAGGTCGCTCATGCGTTCACCTTGCTGCGCGGCAGCACCACTTCGGTGGTCGCGCCGCCGCCCTCGCGGTTGGAGAGTTGCACGCTGCCGCCCAGCCGTTCCAGTGTGGCATTGGCGAGGAACAGGCCGAGTCCGCGACCTTCCGCCTTGGTGGTGAAGAAGGCGGCACCGGCACGTTCCGCCGCTTCCGGCGTGAGGCCGGGGCCATGGTCGCGTATCTCCAGTACGGTGTGCTGATCGTCCCAGTGCAGCAGGATGTCCATCTCGTCCGGCGAAGCGTCGGCGGCGTTGTTGAGCAGGTTCAGCAGGGCGGCGCGCAGCGCCGGATCGGCGCTGATCTGCGGCGCGGGCTGTGCACCGTCGGTCTGGTAGCGGTAATGCACGGTGGGGCGCAGCAACTGCCATTCGTCCAGCACGTCGTGCAGGAAGGTCGCCACGTCCGCCTCGCCCGGTGTCTCCTGTGCATGTCGGATCAGCGTGTCTAGGATGCGTTTGCAGTTCTTCACCTGGTCTTCGAGCAGGCCGAGGTTCTCCTGCTGCTCCGGGTTGTCGCATTCATCGCGCATCTCGCCGATCACCACCGCCATGGTGGACAGCGGCGTGCCCATCTCGTGCGCGGCGCTGGCCGCCAGCGTGCCGAGCGCCACGATGCGTTCATTGCGTAGCGTCTCCTCGCGCACGCGGTTCAGCTGCGCATCTCGCAGGCGCACCGCCGCCGCCATCTCCACCGCGAAATAGGCGATCACCGCCGCACTGATGAGGAAGCCCAGCCACATGCCTATCACATGCGTATTGAAGGCATCGCCCAGCGGCGAGGCATCGGGTTCGGAGGCGGAGGGGGGCTCGGTGCGGCAGAAGTCGGGGTCGTCATGCCCGGTGTGCTGGTCGGGGGCGATCTGCGATATTGGGGATGCGTGTTGTGCATGGGCATCCCCGGTCGGGAGCGGCACATACCACACCATCAACAAGCTGTAGCAGGCCAGCGTCAGGCCCGCCATGCCCCAGGTGTAGCGGCGCGGCAGGATAGCGGCGGCCAGCACCAGCGGGAGCAGGTAGAGCGAGATGAAGGGGTTGGTGGAACCGCCCGCGTGATAGAGCAAGACGCTGAGTATGGTCACGTCCAGTGTCAACTGCACGAACAGCTCCAGGTGGCTGACCGGATAGTCGCGCGACAGTCGCCACCAGGTCAGGCCGTTCGCCAGCGCCAGCACACCGACCGTGGACAGCATCGGCAGCCAGGCGAGTTCCGTGCTGAGGAAGCGATATACCAGCAGCAGCGTGGCGAGCTGCGCGAGGATGGCCCAGTTGCGCAACATGAACAGGCGGCGCAGATGCGAGTGTCCGGTCTGGGTGGCGAGCAGGGAGGAATGCATGGCGCGGATTCTACCGGAAGCCCGTGGTGGCGGGCGTGCGACAAAATGACGCAGGGGTGCGCAGCTTGAATTCCCTACAATCTTTTTCGCTTGTATTTCTATAAACCGGAGGAGATTGAGATGAAGTTGAAGTTGATCGCGGCAAGCGTCGCACTGGCGTTGGGCAACCCGGTCATGGCCGCAGACGAGGTGCTGGATGAAGTGGTGGTGACCGCGCCGCAGAGCAGCGCGCCGCTGACGGTGCAGACTGATCCGCGCAAACCGCGCCAGCCGGTGCCGGCCCACGACGGGGCAGATTATCTCAAGACCATCCCCGGTTTCTCGGTGATCCGCAAAGGCGGCACCGACGGCGATCCGGTACTGCGCGGCATGGCCGGTTCGCGCCTGAACATCCTGCTCGACGGTGAACAGATCCTGGGCGGATGCGGCGGCCGTATGGATCCGCCGACGGCCTATGTGTTCCCTGGTGCGTATGACCGCATCACCGTGCTCAAAGGCCCGCAGACCGTGTTGTACGGTGCCGGAAACTCGGCGGGCACGGTGTTGTTCGAGCGCAGCATGGACCGCGATGCACAGGTCGGTACGCATGGTCAGGCATCGTTGATGTTGGGCAGCTACGGCCGCAACGACGAGATGTTGAGCGTCACCTCCGGCAACGAAGAATATTACGTGCGCGCCGACGCGACGCGCTCGGATGCCAACGATTACCAGGACGGCAACGGCGTGGCCGTGCATTCTTCCTACACACGCTGGAGCGGCAACGCGGCGCTGGGCTGGACGCCGGATGACGATACGCGGCTGGAAATGACACTGGCCAAGAGCGACGGCGAAGCGGCCTATGCGGATCGCAGCGTGGACGGCACCAAGTTCGCACGCGACAACTTCGGTGCGAAGTTCGAGAAGCGCAATCTGGGCGGCATGCTGGAAGCAGTGGAGGCACAGGCGTATTACAACTATGTCGATCATGTGATGGACGTTTACACCCTGCGCAGTGGCAATCCCGCTTCGATGATGGCGGCGATGAACCCGGACCGAAAGACCACTGGCGGACGTGCCGTCGGCACGCTGCAACTGGCGGACGACAGCCAGCTCAAACTGGGGCTTGATACGCAGAACAATGTGCATACCAACCGTAGCGGTGCGGCACCGGGTTACACGGGCGACTACACGCTGAAAGCGCGCACCAGGGATGCCGAGTTCAAGAACCTCGGCGTGTTCGGCGAGTGGCGTCAGGACATGAGCGACACGCGCCGCGTGATCGCCGGTCTGCGTGCAGACAGTTGGCAGGCGACCGACTATCGAACCATGATCATGCGCGGCATGACCTCGGTGATGAACCCCACCGCCAATCAGACGCGAAAGGAAACGCTGTCCAGCGGATTCCTGCGCTACGAGCAGGATACTTCCGCGACGCACACCTGGTATGTCGGGGCGGGGCGCACTTCGCGCGCGCCGGATTACTGGGAACTGTTCAACAAGGAAAGCCTGACCACGGCCAGTTCGTTCAACACCCGCAGCGAGAAGACCACGCAACTCGACGTCGGCATGAACTACCGCGCGGGTGACTATCTGTCCGGCTCGGTATCCGCGTTCTACAGCAAGATCACCGACTTCAACCTGATCCAGTCGAACGTGATGAAGGGTATGACGGCCGTCACCGTGACGCGCAATGTCGACGCGACGACCTATGGTGCCGAGGCGGGTGTTGCCTATGCTTTGATGGATGACTGGAAGGTGGACGGCAGCCTGGCCTATGTCCATGGCAGCAACGATACCGACGCTACCGCGCTGGGGCAGATGCCGCCGCTGGAAGCGCGTATCGGTCTGAACTACGACGACAATGTCTGGTCGTTCGGCGCCTTGCTGCGTGCGGTTGCCGCGCAGGATCGCGTGGCGGTGAACCAGGGCAATATCGCCGGGCAGGACATCGCGGCGTCTGGCGGTTTCAGCGTGTTCTCGCTGAACGGCGGCTGGCATGCGAATACGGCGTTCAAGGTGAGTGCGGGCGTGGATAACCTGTTCAACAAGACCTATGCCGAGCACATCAGCCGTGCCGGTGCGATGGTGACAGGCTACACGCAGACCACGCGCGTGAACGAGATGGGACGCAATCTGTGGCTGAAAGGGGATTTCGCTTTTTAAGGCGGGATCGGAGCTAGAATAGTGTGCCGCCGCGATGCGGCACCTCATTGATAAGGAGTGTCAAATGCGTAAGGTTATTTTAGCGGTCTTGTTCGGTCTGTCGTTCGCGGCGCAGGCGGCCGATGTGGAAGTCTCAGAAGCCTGGACACGCGCCACCGCGCCGGGGCAGAACAGTGCGATGGTGCAGGCTGTCATCACCAGCCGTCAGGCAGCCGAGCTGGTCGGTGTCACCTGTTCCTGCGCCGAGACTGCCGAGTTGCACAGCATGGTGCACGAAGGCGGCATGATGAGGATGCGCCAGGTCGAGTCCATCGAACTGCCTGCCGGTACCGCGGTCGACCTGGGGGCGGCTGGCTACCACCTGATGCTGCTGGGTTTGAAGCAACAGATCCGGGAAGGCAAGAAGATCGAGCTGACTCTGACCCTGCGCTACAAGAACGGCAAGAGCGGAAAAGTGAAGTTCCAGGCACCGGCCAGGGCCCTGGACGCAAGTTCAAGCAAACCCATGCACGACATGCCAGCCGCCGGTGGGCATGACATGGGTAACATGCACAAACATATGCAGCATTGATAACGGAGGGCGGCATGCTCAGATCCCTGTTCATTGTCCTGGCATTGCTGGTTGCGCCGCAAGTGTTCGCGGCCAGGGATGTGATCGTGGACAAGGCATGGATGCGCGAGAGCGTTCCGGGGCAGACAGCCGCCACCGTGCAACTCAATCTGTATGTGACCCGGGATGCGACACTGCTGGGCGTCAGCAGCCCGCTGGCGGGCACCGGCGAGATACGCCACGTCATGAAGCGCGGGGGCAAGATGCAGCAGCGCACTTTGCGCGACCTGAAACTCGCGGGGCACAGCAACACGCTGTTCGGAGAACGCGGCCTGTACCTGATGCTGAACGGGCTGAAGCAGCCGCTCGGCGTGGGTGACAAGGTGCCGGTGACCCTGTCACTCAGGATTGGCGGAAAGACGCGCGATGTCGAAGTCGAAGCGACTGTTCGCGCATTGGAGTTGAGCTACAAGCATTATAACGATCCGGCGGTGATGGATCACCAGTGAAGCATATGCCTGCAAAGGAAAAAGGCGGCTGTCAGCCGCCTTTTTTCATGCCCTTGAAATTCATGCGGGCGACCATAGATTGCTGTCAGGCGGGGTTGCCCGCCAGTCCGTGAACGCAACCGAAGGAGAACGAAATGGCCAACATCAGCAGATACAACCCGACCCGCGATGCCCTGGACGACCTGTTCCGGGGGTTCTTCATGCAGCCTGTGCGCCTGGAGGGACAGCAGGAAGTGCAGATCAGGATGGACGTCAGCGAGGACGACAAGGCATACAAAGTACACGCCGAGATCCCCGGCGTGAAGAAGGACGATATACATGTGCATATCGACGGCAACCAGGTTTCCATCAGTGCCGAGGTCAAGAACGAGAAGGAAGTGAAGGAAGGCGAGAAGCTGCTGCGCAGCGAACGTTATTACGGCAGCGTGTCGCGCGCCTTCACATTGGCGCAGGATGTGGACGAGAACGCGGCGCAGGCGAAATACCAGGACGGCGTGCTGGAACTGACGCTGCCCAAGAAGGTGGCGGTCAGCGCGAAGAAGCTGGTCATCCAGTAGGCATCAGCTGGCAACATGCATGCGGGCGGCGCTTTGCCGCCCGTTTTCATTCTGTCTGGAGTAGAATCCGCGGCAATTTCTTCAGGAGCTGCCATGCCTCTATCTGCCGCCACCGCTGCGCAAAAAGCCCACACCCTGTCTGAAGCGCTGCCCTATATCCAGCGCTTCTTCGACAAGACCATCGTCATCAAGTACGGCGGCAATGCCATGACCGACCCGAAGCTGCAGGAAGGTTTCGCGCGCGACGTAGTGCTGCTCAAACTGGTCGGCATGAACCCGGTGGTGGTGCATGGCGGCGGCCCGCAGATCAACGAGCTGCTGCAGAAGGTGGGCAAGAAGGGCGAGTTCATCCAGGGCATGCGCGTCACCGATGACGAAACCATGGACGTGGTCGAAATGGTGCTGGGCAAGGTCAACAAGGACATCGTCAACCTCATCAACCGCTACGGCGGCAAGGCGGTCGGCCTGACCGGGCAGGACGGTGCCTTCATCCGCGCTGACAAGATGATGCTGGAGAGCCACGATGAGCCGGGCAAGATGCTGGACATCGGCCAGGTGGGCGAGATCAGCAAGATTGACCCGTCCATCATCACTTTCCTCGATTCCGGCGACTTCATCCCGGTGATCGCACCCATAGGCGTCGCACCGGACGGCGAGACGATGAACATCAACGCCGACCTGGTGGCGGGCAAGCTGGCCGAAGTGTTGCGTGCCGAGAAACTGGTGCTGATGACCAACACGCCGGGCGTGCTGGACAAGGACGGCAAGCTGCTCACCGGTCTGACGCCCAAGCTGGTCGACGAACTGGTGGCGGACGGCACCTTGTCCGGCGGCATGCTGCCCAAGATCGGTTCTGCGCTGGATGCTGCACGCAGCGGCGTCAAGGCGGTGCACATCATCGACGGACGCGTGGCGCATGCGCTGCTGCTGGAGATCCTGACCGACGAAGGCGTCGGCACGCTGATCAAGAGCAAGTGAACGGGCGCGTTTGGGTCTTCGATCTGGACAATACGTTGCATGATGCGACGCCGCATATCTTTCCGCACATCAACCGCAGCATGACGGCCTACTTGCAGGAGCACCTCAAGTTGGATGTGAAGGAGGCGAACGCGTTACGCATCGATTACTGGCAACGCTACGGTGCGACGCTGACCGGCCTGATGAAGCATCACGGCACCGACCCTGACCATTTCCTGTGGCATACCCACCAGTTCCCGGAACTGCCCGAGATGGTGTTGCGCGAGCCGCGCCTGCGCTGGGCATTGAAACGTCTGCCGGGGCGCAAGCTGGTCTATTCGAACGCCCCGGCGCATTATGCGCGGGCGGTGCTGAAACTGATGCAGGTGGACGATCTGTTCGATGACGTGTTCGCCATCGAGAACGCGCGCTACCGCCCCAAACCGGAGGCGGCCGGTTTTCGCCGCCTGTTGCGCAAGCACGGGCTGAGTGCCGCGCAGTGTGTGATGGTGGAAGACAGCGCGGAGAACCTGCGCACCGCGAAACGATTGGGCATGCATACCGTATGGGTGAGTCGTGCGCCGCGTACGCCGCGCTTTGTGGATGTGAAGATAGGTGATGTGCTGGATTTGCCGCGCATCGCGAGCAAGTTATAGGAAAGGAATAAGGATGGCGACCAAACAGACGGGCGAACGGAAATTGCAGATCTTGCAGACCATTGCCGAGATGCTGGAGCAACCCAAGGGCGAGAAGATCACCACCGCCGCTTTGGCGGCGCGCCTGCAATTGTCCGAGGCGGCGCTGTACCGCCATTTCGCCAGCAAGTTCATGATGTACCAGGGGCTGATCGATTTCATCGAGCAGACCGTGTTCGGCCTGATCAACAAGATCGCCACTGAAGAACAGGACGGGTTACGGCAGGTGGAGGGTATTCTGGCACTGCTGCTGGGCTTCGCGCAGAAGAACCGCGGCATGACGCGCGTGCTGATCGGCGACGCGCTGGTGAACGAGGACGAGCGCCTGCAGCAGCGTATCAACCAGTTCCTCGACCGTGTCGAGACCACGCTCAAGCAATCGCTGCGCATCGCCTCCTCGCAGGGCGGATTGTCGGCGGATGCCGACGTCGGCGCACATGCCAACCTGTTGCTGTGCTACGTGGTCGGGCGCTGGCAGCAGTTCGGCAAGAGTGGCTACAAGCGACTGCCGCTGGAACAGTGGCCGCAGCAGTGGGCGATCATGCTGCAGCAGTTCAAGTAAGCACGGTTGCGGCCCCCAATAAAAGCCGCTATATTGCGGGCCATGCATTTCTCCCGCCACATCTCGCTTTTGCATTCCACCTTCAGCCTGCTGGCCGCGCTGAAGCTGCGCCCGCGCGCAAACTGAACCCACCCCCACATGTATCAAAGCAGGCGGCTCGGTCGGTGAGAGCCGTGGATGAACAATTGCGATGGAGCTACACAAAATGACTGACAAACTGATCATATTCGATACCACCTTGCGCGACGGCGAACAGAGTCCGGGCGCTTCCATGACCAAAGAAGAGAAGATGCGCATCGCGCGCCAGCTGGAGAAGCTGGGCGTGGATGTGATCGAAGCCGGTTTCGCCGCGGCCAGTCCCGGCGACTTCGATGCGATCAAGTCCATCGCCGAAGTCATCAAGGATTCCACGGTCTGTTCGCTGGCACGCGCCAACGAGAAGGATGTGCGCGCGGCAGGCGAGGCGATCAAACCGGCCAAACGCGGGCGCATCCACACCTTCATCGCCACCTCGCCCATCCACATGCAGCACAAGTTGCGCATGACCGAGGACCATGTGGTGGAACGCGCGGTGCAGGCCGTGAAGTGGGCGCTGGAATACACCGATGATGTGGAGTTCTCCGCAGAGGACGCGGTGCGCTCGGAGATGGATTTCCTGGTGCGTGTGTTCGATGCGGTGATCAAGGCGGGCGCGAAGACATTGAACGTGCCGGATACTGTGGGTTACAGCATCCCGGCCCTGTGGGGCGAGCGTTTCAAGGAGCTGATCGCGCGCGTGCCGAACAGTGACAAGGTGATCTGGTCCACCCATTGTCATAACGACCTGGGTATGGCTTCCGCCAACTCGCTCTCTGCCGTGTTGAACGGCGCACGCCAGGTGGAGTGCACCATCAACGGTCTGGGCGAGCGCGCGGGCAACGCCTCGCTGGAAGAGATCGTGATGGCGGTGCGTACCCGTCGCGACGTTTTCTCTTGCGATTGCCGCATCGATGCCACGCAGATCGTGCCGACTTCCAAGCTGGTGTCCAGCATCACCGGTTATCCGGTGCAGCCGAACAAGGCCATCGTGGGGGCCAACGCCTTCGCGCACGAATCCGGCATCCATCAGGATGGCGTGCTCAAGCACCGTGAGACCTACGAGATCATGCGCGCCGAAGATGTGGGCTGGAGTACCAACAAGTTGACCCTCGGCAAACTGTCCGGGCGCAATGCCTTCCGTACCCGCTTGCAGGAACTGGGTATCGTGCTGGAGAGCGAGGACGCCTTGAATGCCGCGTTCGCCCGCTTCAAGGATCTGGCCGACCGTAAGAGCGAGATCTTCGACGAGGATATCCAGGCACTGGTGAGCGACGAGGAAGTGACGCAAGTGAGCGAGCATTACCGGCTGGTAGCGATGGGAGCCCATTCAGAGACCGGTGCCCTGCCGGTGGCGCGGGTCGTGCTCAATGTCGGCGGGAAAGAACAGCATGCCGATGCGCAGGGCGGTGGACCGGTGGATGCCACGTTCAAGGCGATCGAACAGATCGTGCAGAGCGGCACCGAGTTGTTGCTGTACTCGGTGAACAACATCACCAGCGGCACCGATGCACAGGGCGAGGTGACCGTGCGTCTGTCCAAAGGAGGGCGTGTGGTGAACGGGCAGGGGGCCGATACCGACATTGTGGTCGCTTCAGCGAAGTCCTATCTGAACGCTCTGAACAAGTTGCACGCCGGGACCGAGCGTGCGCATCCGCAGGTGTGAAGCGGGATGAGGCCGGTGCGTGAACGGAGCCGGTATCCGACCCTGATGCTCGGGTGGATGCTGGCTGTGTTCGCGGCATCTTCATCGGCCGCGCCTTTGGCTGAAGCAGCCGTCCAGACTCAGGCAGTCCCGCCTTCGAAAGGGAAAGCGGTGCTCTACATCGAGAATATCCCGGAAACTCACCCGCAGGATCAGAAAGCCTTGAAAGCGCGGAAGGCCAGGCAGTTTCCGGCTGAAGCGCTTCCGCCGACAGTCAGCGAACCGCCGCCGCTGGAGTTGAAAGGCGTGCGCGGTTAAGCAGATGCAGTGCGGATGGCGCTGAGGGCGTCAGCCGAGCTGAGCGCAATCTCTTTGAAATCCTGGCGTCGTGTTTTGCCGGCCTGCATCAGGTCGCAACCGTCGCAATCGACCCCTATCCACAAGCTGTCGGCATTCTGGCTGTGGCTGTTCAGTTCCGCGAGCAAGCCATCCTCTTCATCCATCAGCGGGTATCTGGAAACCAGATAGCGTTCGCCCTTGACCCAGTGGATGTCGCCGAAACCGCCGATGTAGCGGATCGCCAGTGGTGTGATGCGGTAGAAATTGAAGTCTGCCATGTCGTAATAGGTCTGCGCTTCCGGGAAGTAACGCAGATAGCGTTTGCCGCAACGCTCCCTGTCCTGCTGGAACACAGCGTGCCCGACCACGGTGACACGTCCCTGTGTCTGGATGTGCGGATCATCCTGATTGTGGGTGATCAGGCTGACGCGCGAATCGCCGAGGATGTTTTTGGTGTGTTCCGCCAGTCCGCTGATCAGGATCAGCAGGCTGCCATCATGGTCGACCAGATAGGGCGTGATGGAGGTGAAGGGGTGGCCGTCGAATTTTTTTGAAAGCGTGCCGAGTGCGCCGTAGCGGTGGGCACGCAACAAGCGGCGCGCCATGCTGCCGTGGTCTTGTTGTGCGGTTTTGTCGGTTATCATGCGCGCATTGTATGGAGTCTGGCTGGAATATGGAACGTCTAAAACAGGATGTGCTGGATGCACTGCGTTTCTTGCGCTTCGTCGCCCTGCGACTGCGCGATGACCGCTGTATGGAGATGGCGGCCAGTCTGACTTTCACCACGCTGCTGTCGCTGGTCCCGCTGATCACCATCATGCTGACGGTGTTCTCCGCCTTCCCGGTCTTTTCGGACATGGCGGCCGAGATCAAATCCTTCTTCCTGTCGAACATGCTGCCCGAGACCGGTGGCAAGATGATCACGCGCTACGTCGAGCAGTTCGCGGAAAGTGCATCGCGCCTCACCGCGATGGGTATCGCCTTCCTCGGTATCGCCGCGATGATGCTGATGATGACGATAGACAACGCGTTCCATCGCATCTTCCGCGTATCCAGGCAGCGCAAGCTGTTGCAGCGCATCCTGGTGTACTGGGCGGTCATCACGCTCGCCCCGCTGCTGGTCGGGGCCAGCCTGTCGTTGACTTCCTGGCTGACCGGCCTGTCCGTCGGCTATGCCAAACATGTGCCGCCGGGCGGGCTCGCGGTCTTGAAGGTGTTCCCCGTGATACTGACGGCTGCGGCGTTCACCATGTTGTTCAGTGTCGTGCCCAATCGCTATGTCCCGATCCGTCATGCGCTCATCGGTGGTGTGATCGCTGCGGTCGCCTTTGAGTCCATGAACATGGCGTTCGCCTACTACATCACCCATTTCCCGACATACAAGCTGGTGTACGGGGCTTTTGCCAGCCTCCCGATCTTCCTGTTGTGGATATACCTGTCCTGGCTGATGCTGCTGTTCGGGGCCATCATCTCGGCGGCGATCCCGCACTGGCGCAGCGAGCATGCCGTCAGGAAAGATCAGGTGACCCAGCTGTATTTCGCGCTGCACATGCTCAAATTCATGGATGAAGGGCTGAAGAGCGGGGAAGTGCAGGTGTTGCAAGGGCTGTCTCGCAGGCTACGTATCGGTTACGAAGAGGTCGAGCGCATCCTGCAAAGACTGAGCGACGCGAAGATCGTGGGCAAATTGTCGGATCAGGGCTGGGGAATGGTGCGTGCGCCGGAATATGTCATGGTGTCCGAACTGATGCGCATGTTCCTGCTGGATACCTCCAGCTTGCCCAAGCAGGCCAGCGATCCGCATATCGATGCCTGGTTCAAGGTGCTGGAACAGCGCTTGTTCCAGTCCGAGCAACAGACGCTGCGCGACCTTTGGGAGACGCGGCTCTGAGCGGTTGCCGCCGGGAGGCATTTCGGTTCTAATGCGCGCCGTTCGAATCCCGTAACATGTACTGATCAGGAGAGATGCAATGAAATTCTTTGAACAACTGTTCGAGGGCGCGCTGTGGAACAGCCGCTTCGTCATCATGGCCGCGGTGGTCGGCAGTCTGCTGGCGGGCTTCGCCATCTTCTACATGGCCACGGTCGACGTGATAAACCTGTTCCAGCATGCCTTGCATTATGGTGATGCTTCGCTGAGCGACGAGGCGCGCAAGGCCCTGCACGACAGCATCGTGTCGCACATCGTGGAAGTGGTGGACGGTTATCTGCTGGGGACGGTGATGTTCATCTTCTCGCTGGGACTGTACGAGCTGTTCATCAGCGACATCGACCAGGCTCACGGCAGCAAGGCATCCAGCAAGATACTGGTGATCAACAATCTGGACGACCTGAAGTCCAAACTGGCCAAGGTGATCCTGATGATCATGATCGTTACGCTGTTCGAGGAAGCGATCACCATGCATGTCGAGAGTCCGCTCGATCTGGTGTATTTCGGTGCCGCCATCGCGCTGATCTCGCTGGCGCTGTACCTGACGCACGCTGCGGACGGGCATTCTGGCGGGCATGATGCGGACGCGACTGACATCGGACATGACGACCGGAAAAGCGGTCACTGATGCGTCGTCTGTTTTCGCTGTTGCTGTTCCTGCTGGTCGCGACCCCGGTCGCGGCCGGCAGCTTCAGTTTCAAGGACCTGCAGGGAAAGACACAGCGCCTGTCCGATTACAAGGGCAAATGGGTGCTGGTCAACTTCTGGGCGACCTGGTGTCCGCCCTGTCTGGAAGAGATCCCCGATCTGGTCGACCTTCATGAAGCCCATCGGCGCAAGGATCTGGTGGTGATCGGCGTGGCCCTCGACTCCACCGAGAAATCGGTACGCGAGTTCGTGACGCGCTTCGCTATCAGTTATCCGGTGGCCGTCAGTGACTATGACCAGGCGGCGCAGGTGGGCGAAGTGAACGTGTTACCCACTTCGTATCTCTACGATCCCCAAGGCGAGTTGGTCAGTTATCAGGAAGGCCTGTTGACGCGCAGCAGCGTCGAGTCCTACATCAAACGCCGTCCGTGATCAGCCCTCATGGCGCGGCGAAGCGAACGGCGAATGCCAGTGTTTTTGCCAAGCTGATTTGACCAGATTGGGATATTTGGACTTTCCGAGGCTGCCGTTGTAACGCCCGAGCGCGCGGTACAGATTGCCTTTCTCGATATCCAGATAGTGGCGCAGGATGGTGCAGCCGTAGCGCAGGTTGGTGCGCAGGTGGAACAGATTGTGTTCGCTGGAACCGATAGCTTTGGTCCAGAAGGGCATCACCTGCATGTAACCGCGCGCGCCGACTTTCGAAACCGCATATTTCTTGAAGCCACTCTCCACTTCGATCAGACCCAGCACCATATGCGGGTCCAGTCCGGCGCGCGTCGCCTCGTAATGCACGGTACTGAGGAAATCGAACCGGAAGTCCGCGTCAGGCATGCGTTTCTCCAGACGCCGCGACATCTCGTCCAGCCAGGTCTGCGCCTCCTGCTGCGACGCAAAGGCCAGTTTGGGCGCGGCCTGGTCGGACACGGCGCGCTGCAACATGGCTCGTACGCTGGCGGACAGTTTTTCCTGTTTCTGAGCGCCGGCGTGCGCGGCGAGCGGCAGGCAGAGCGCGAAAGCAAGGACCAAGGGTACGGGATTCAGGATTCCGGGAGATGCGAAGCCGCGGGGCGGCGTATTGGCGTCCCCGAATCCCGAATCCTGAATCCTGAATCCTGTTTTCATAGTTTTGATTGTACGAGCTTGAGCACATCTTGCAAGGCGACGACTTGTGCGGCATCGTCCTTGCGGCCCTGATATTCCACGTTTTTTTCCTTCAAGCTGCGGTCGCCGATCACGATGCGGTGCGGGATGCCGATCAGCTCCAGATCGGCGAACATCACGCCGGGACGCTCGTCGCGATCGTCCAGCAACACTTCTATACCGGCTGTTTGTAACTCGGAATAGAGCTGGTCGGCGGCGGCTTTCACCGCCTCGCTCTTCTTGTAGCCGATCGGCGCGATGGCGACCTGGAAAGGTGCCATGCCGGCCGGCAGCGCGATGCCGCGTGCATCGAAGTTCTGTTCGATGGCCGCGGCCACGATGCGCGATACGCCGATACCGTAGCAACCCATCTCCATGACCTGTGTCTTGCCGTTCTCGTCCAGATAAGTGGCTTGCAGTGCTTCGGAATACTTGGTGCGCAGCTGGAAGATGTGGCCGACTTCGATTCCTCGGCACAGTTCCAGCGTGCCTTTGCCGTCCGGTGACGGATCGCCCGCCACCACGTTGCGGATGTCCGCGACCAGATCCGGTTCGGGCAGGTCACGGCCCCAGTTGATGCCGGCGGTGTGGAACTTGGGCTTGTTGCTGCCGGCCACGAAGTCGCTCATCGCGGCGACGGTGCGGTCCGCGATCACGCGCGCCTGGCTGCGGTCGATGCCGACCGGGCCGAGGAAACCGGGCGGGCAGCTGAAGAAGGCGCGGATCTCGTCCTCGCGCGCGAAGCGGAATTCGGACAGGCCGGGCAATTTGTTGACCTTGATCTCGTTCAGGCTGTGGTCGCCGCGCAGCAGCAGGATAACCAGCTTTTCTTCCGCAACGATGGCCAGCAGTTTCACCGTGCGTTGCAAGGGGATGCCAAGCAGTTCGGCCACTTCTTCGCAGGTGGTCTGGCGCGGCGTGTCGACTTCGCGCATGGTCTCGCAGGCAGCTGCACGAGGCGCAGTCGGCGCCAGCGCTTCGGCCAGCTCCACGTTGGCGGCGTAATCCGAGTCCGGGCAGAAAGCCAGGCCGTCCTCGCCGGAATCGGCCAGCACGTGGAACTCGTGCGAGCCGGAACCGCCGATGGCGCCGGTGTCCGCCGCCACGGCGCGGAACTGCAGGCCGAGGCGCGTGAAGATGCGCGAATAGGTGTCGTACATCACCTGATAGGTCTGCTCCAGACTACTGAAATCCGCATGGAAGGAATAGGCGTCCTTCATCACGAACTCGCGCGCGCGCATCACGCCGAAACGCGGACGCACCTCGTCGCGGAACTTGGTCTGTATCTGGTAGAAGTTCAAGGGTAGCTGGCGATAACTCTTCACTTCGCGTCGCGCGATGTCGGTGATGACTTCCTCGTGGGTGGGGCCGAAGCAGAACTGGTGATCATGCCGGTCGCGGATCTTCAACATCTGCGGGCCGAACACATCCCAGCGTCCCGTCTCCTGCCACAGTTCGGCGGGCTGCACGGCCGGCATCAGCAGTTCGATGCCGCCGCTGTTGTCCATCTCTTCGCGCACCACGGCCTCGACTTTGCGCAGCACGCGCAGGCCAAGAGGCATCCAGGTGTATAAGCCACTGGCGAGCTTGCGGATGTAGCCCGCGCGCAGCATCAGGCGGTGGCTGGGCAGTTCGGCCTCGGCAGGGGCTTCCTTGAGAGTGGAGATGAAGAATTTTGAAACGCGCATGTTATCGACTCGTGGGGCGTAAGTAAGAGGGCGCGATTCTACTGCAAGCTGCCAGCCCCGTCTTTCCCGCAGGGCTGAAATGTGGAACAATCGGGCCATCGAAAAATGTATGGGGCGAATCATGATAGACCGAGAAGGTTATCGCCCGAACGTCGGCATCATTCTGACCAACGCAAAGAATCAGGTATTCTGGGGCAAACGAATCAGGCAGGACGCATGGCAGTTCCCGCAGGGGGGTATCCAGCACGGTGAGACGCCGGAACAGGCGATGTACCGTGAGCTGCACGAGGAAGTGGGCCTGCAAGCCTGCCATGTGAAGATACTGGGCCGGACCCGGGACTGGATGCGTTACGATGTGCCGCAAAGTTGGGGCAAGTCGCGCTCGCATTATAAGGGTCAAAAGCAGATTTGGTTCCTGTTGCGTCTGACCGGACGGGACTGTGATGTGTCCTTGCGCGCGTCAGGACATCCCGAGTTCGACGCCTGGCGCTGGACCGAATACTGGATAGAGTTGGACACCGTGATCGATTTCAAGCGGGATGTATATCGTTCGGCACTCAACGAACTGGTGCGTTTCCTGCCCGCCTTGCGCGGACAGGAACATCTGGCAACACAAAAATAGCACTCGTCCACTTCACACAGGAGGAATCATGATCACCCAGTACAAGCCGTTGACATCTGCAGTATTGAAAACCGGTTCTTCCTTCGTGCGCCCGACCCAGTCCTTGCCCGAGCGTGTCAAGCTCAGCAATCCTGCCACGGACGTCATGACCGACCTGTCCAAGGTCTCGGTGGTCAGCGTGCGTGCCAAGACCTCGATGGACAAGGCCAATGCCAAGATGATCAAGTACGGCGTGCGCATGCTGCTGGTGCTGGACGACAACGAGCAGATCGCCGGCCTGATCACCGCCACCGACGTGCTGGGCGAGAAGCCGATGCGCTTCCTGCAGAACATGGGCGGCACCCATGCCGACATCATGGTGCGCGACATCATGACCACGCAGCGCGAGATGGAAGTGCTGAACATCGAGGACGTGAAGAAGGCCAAGGTCGGTGACGTGGTGATGACGCTGAAGGCGGCCCATCGCCAACACTCGATGGTGGCTTCGACGGCGCCCGACGGAACGCAGACCATATGCGGCCTGTTCTCCATCACCCAGATCGCCCGCCAGCTGGGTGCACAAGTGCAGAACTTCGAGCTGGCAAGCACTTTTGCCGAGATCGAAGCGGTCATCGCCCAGAGTTAACATCGCTCGCCCGCTTTCCGGGCTTGTGTCAGCAAAGTATAAGGAACGCTCAATGTTGAAATCGCAGTGGCTATTCCCCGGATTGTTTCTGGTTGCAATGCTTGCAGGCTGTGCGGGGACGCAGGAGCCGGGTAATGCCATCTATATGCATATCGGCGACAAACCTTCCCCCAACGCCCGCCAGCAGAAATATCCGGTGATGGTGCGACTGGCGGCGTATCAGGATGCGCGCGATGTATCCGATCCGCACCTGCTGGGCGTTGCGACGACCCGCGTGCTGGGCATGACGGGCAAGGACATCATGCTGGATAGCGAGGTGGCGGCAGCGGTCGGTGCCAGCATGAAGAAACGCCTCAGCGACGATGGATTGCAATTCGTCGAGGCCGACCAGGCGCAGTACCAGTTGGGCGGTGTGGTCAAGACGCTGGCGGTGGACATCAAGGATCGTGATCAACTGAGCATCGCCATCGAATCTACCTTGACTGAGACCGGCAGCGGGCGGGTCGTCTGGTCGGGCGTGGTGACCGAGAAGAAGGAGCGTTATGCCGGGGTCATGGGTAACAGCAAAGGAGACGTCGCCAACTTCCTGAAAGCCGGATTGGATGCGGTCGCGCACAAGACCAGCGAGTCCATCCTGTCCGTGCTGATGGCGACGCGTCCCGAGCTGTTCGGTGTGGCGGGTGTGGCCAAGGTTGTGCCGGGTGTGACGGTCTATACGGGCGCACCGCCGACCATCGCAGCCCCGCCAGCCGTGGCTACCGGGCCGGTAGCCGCGACAGGCGTGCTGGCACTGACTTCCGAGCCTGCCAACGTCAAAGTCTATGTCGACGATGTCTATTACGGCCTGACGCCGCTCGATGCCGAGATGCCCGCAGGCATATATCAGTTGCGTTTCGAACTCGATGGCTATGGCAAGAGCAGCGAGAAGGTATCGGTGCGCAGCGGTGACCGCACCGAACTGAAGGTCAAGCTACACCGGTGAGTATGGGCCGGCCAGAAAAAAAGCCCGCGTGATGCGGGCTTTTTCATTGGGACAGGGGTCAGTGCTTGCCGGTGCTGCCGAAACCCCCTGCGCCGCGATGGCTGATGGGGAATTCTTCCACGATATTGAACTGCACCTGTGCCACAGGCACGATCACCATCTGTGCGATACGTTCCATCGGCATCAGTTCGAACGGGTGAGAACCGCGGTTCCAGACCGAGATGAAGATCTGTCCCTGATAGTCCGAGTCGATCAGGCCGACCAGATTGCCGAGCACGATGCCATGTTTGTGGCCGAGGCCGGAACGGGGCAGGATCATCGCGGCGTAGTGCGGGTCGTTGAGGTGCAGCGCAACGCCGCTGGGAACCAACTCGCATTGCCCCGGCCGAATGGTGACGGCATGGTCTATGCAAGCGCGCAGATCGATGCCGGCAGAGCCCGGTGTGGCGTACAGCGGCGGATGATCGTGCAGGCGCGGGTCGAGTATCTTGACGTCCACTTTCTTCATTGCGATTTCCCTTTCTTGTAAAGCATGGCGGCATGCCGCAACAGGGCGCGTGCCAGTGACAATTTGTCGGTGCGCGGCAATACATGTTCACCCGCATCGTCGAACAGCACGAGTTCGTTATCCTCTGCACCGATGGCATCCTGAGCCAGATTGGCGGCCAGCAGCGGGATGTTCTTCTTCTTGCGCTTGGCCGTCGCGTGCTCGCGCAGTCTCTCGCTTTCGGCGGCGAAGCCCACGCAGAAAGGGGGAGGGGTCTGGCTGGCGACCCAGCCGAGGATGTCGGGATTAGGTATCAGTTCCAGATGCAGGTTGGCATCGCTCTTCTTGATCTTCTGTGTACTCGGTTGCGCCGCACGATAATCGGCTACGGCGGCGACGCCGATGAACATGTCGCTCTGCGGCACAGCCTGCTGCACTGCCTCGAACATCTCCGCTGCGGAAGTGACATTCCGCACTTGCGCGCCGGGAGGCGGTGCAAGCGCAACAGGTCCTGAAACGAGTGTGACCTGTGCGCCCATCTCTATGGCGGCCTGCGCGATGGCATAGCCCATCTTGCCGCTGCTGCGATTGGTGATGCCGCGCACCGCGTCGATGGCTTCATAGGTCGGGCCGGCGGTGACGAGCAGGCGCACGCCTGCAAGCTCACCGGAGCGTTCAGTCGACAAGGCGTCCAGGATGTCCTGTGCCAGAGCTTCCGCTTCCAGCATGCGTCCCATGCCTTCCTCGCCGCAGGCCTGCACGCCGCTGACCGGGCCGAGCAGCGTCACGCCGTCCGTGGCCAGTTGCCGCACGTTGCGCTGTGTCACGGCATTCGACCACATCTGCCTGTTCATGGCCGGTGCGACCAGTAGCGGGCAATCGCGCGCCAGGCAAAGCGTGGACAGCAGATCGTCCGCCAGGCCATGCGCCAGCTTGGAGATGAAGTCGGCCGTGGCCGGAGCGATCACGATCGCATCGGCCATGCGACTGCTGTGGATGTGCGACATGCCTTTGTCATCCTGCCATTGGTCGAGCAGGACGGGCTGGCCAGTGAGCGCCTGCAGGGTGGCGGGGGTGATGAAGTGTGTCGCGGCGTCGGTCATCGCCACCTGCACCGTGACACCCTGTTTGATCAGCAGGCGAGCCAGTTCGGCGGCCTTGTAGGCCGCGATGCCGCCGGTGATGCCGAGCACGATGCGTCGCTGGGGAGTGGCTGGTGTCATGTCGCGCATCTTAACAAGAAAGTATGGCTTATGCGGGTGTGGCGGCCGGGTCAATGCTGGCAGTGCGGGCAATAGAAGGTCGAGCGTTGTCCTTGCCTGATGACGCGGACCGGCGTCCTGCAGCGGTGGCAAACTTCGCCGCCGCGCCCGTAGACGAAGTAATGCTGCTGGAAGTAGCCGCTCGAACCGTCGCTGTGGATGAAGTCGCGTAGCGAACTGCCCCCCTTGTCGATGGCGGCGCGCAACACCTCCTGCACGGTCTGCACCAATATCGCGCAACGGGCTCGCGACAGCCGCTTTGCCGGAAGTTGCGGGCGGATGCCGGCACGGAACAGCGCCTCGTTGGCGTAGATGTTGCCCACGCCGACCACCAGGTGGTTGTCCATCAGTGCCAGTTTGATCGCGGCGCTGCGCGAGCGGGTGGCGCGGTACAGATAGTCTGCGTCGAAAGCCTCGCCCAATGGCTCCGGTCCGAGCGTCACCAGCAATGGATGTTCAAGGATGTCCCCTTTGTGCCACAACACGGCACCGAAGCGTCGCGGGTCGCGCAGGCGCATCAGTTTGCCGTTGTCCAGCACGAGGTCGAAATGGTCGTGTCTTTCCGGCGGAGTGCCGTGCGGCAGGATGCGCAGGCTGCCGCTCATGCCCAGATGCAGGATCAGCGTGCCGTGTTCGAATGCAATCAGCAGATATTTCGCGCGGCGCTGCAAACCGAGGATCGCGCGGCCTCGCAACAGCGAAGGCAATGCGGCGGGTATCGGCCAGCGCAGTTGCGCATTGCGCACGATCACGTCTTGCACGAGTGCCCCTTGCAGGTGCGGCGCGATGCCGCGCAGCGTGGTCTCGACTTCGGGTAACTCGGGCATCAGGCGGCGCGATGTCTGCGCCACCACAGCAAGCCGCCGATGGCGACCATCAGCAGCGGCAGCGCGAGCAGCAGACTGTAGGTGAACACGGTCAATTGGAGCTTGCTGAAGGTGAGGGCACCGTCCTTGGCCGTATGCGGGGCGAGCGTGATGAACTGTTCGTCGCCCGCCAGCCAGTTCACCATGTTCATGCCCAGATCCAGGTTGCCGCCGTTGCCCGAATATGCGTTCGACAGGAAGGCACCGCTGCCGACCACCACGATGCGCTGCTCATGTCCGGGGTCACCGCGCTGCAGGGAGACAGCGAGACTGAACGGGCCGGGGACATCCTGCGTCGCATCGAAGCGCAGGTCGCGCCGCTGGCTCACCCAGCCGTTGGTCGCGCCTTCAACCAGGGTGTGGCGCACCCAGTCCGGATTGTCTTCCGCGTTCAGCGCGGTGGCATACGGGAATGCGGTGATCAGGTCGAAATCGCGCGTGACGGCGTGCGGCGGGTAGCCGCCACCCAGCGTCCAGTCCGAAGGGGCGTTCAGTTGCTGCGCTGCGGGGTCGACGATCATGCCCGGCAGCGGGTCGATATGCAGTCGTTCGGCCAGACTCTCCAGGCCGCGCAGAGGCTCGGCATCCAGCAGCCACAGCAGGTTGCCGCCGCGTTCCACGAAGCGCAGCAGTTTGGCGCTCTCACCCTTGAACAGTTTGTGCTGTGGCTGGGTGATCACCAGCAGGCTGATGTTGTCGGGCACCTCCGGCGCGACGGTCAGATTGAGCGGGGAGACGCGGTAACCGTTCTGCACCAGTCTGCGCCCGAACTCGCCCAGATCATGGTTGGCGTTGCCGTCCAGCTTGCGTTCGCCATGGCCGGTCACATACATCACCCATTGTTCGCGGTTGCGGGCCAGGCGCATCAGGGCGCTGGTCAGCGTCTGCTCGTTGAGCGTAGTCAGGTGCTCGCTGCGGCCGGCGTAATGCACCACCATCTCGCCGTTGCCGCGTATGCCGGATTTTCGCAGCGCTTCTGGTTCCTTCAAGGGGTCGATGAAAGTGAGGTGGATGTCGGATTTATAGCGCTGGTACAGCGCGACGAAATCGCTCACCAGCTTGCGCACATCGCCTTGCTGAGCATCCTGCCCGGTGGCGAAGACGGTGATGTCCAGCGGCTGGTCGAGCTGGGCCAGGATATGCACGCTGCCTTCTTCCAGGCTGTTCAGCGCGTTCTGCGTGAAGTCGTGCTGCAAGGGGAAGCGTGCGGCCAACTGGAACAGTGCGACGCAGGCCGCGAGCAGGACGATGTAGAACAGGCTGCGATAGACCAGCGGACGGTTCATCAATGGCCTCCCCGTTCGCGGCGCAGATGATGGATGGTCAGCAGCAGGAAGAAGACGCAGAACAGGATGAAGTAGACGATGTCCGCGCTGCTGAGCAAGCCCGAGTTCAGATTCTGGAAATGCGTGTTGGGCGACAGCGCGCGCAAGGTGCCGCCCGCCATCTCCAGCAGCCACAGCGCGACCGAGACAGCCAGTGCGGTGAAGGCCGCAACCACCGGCTGGCGGCTGATGGCGGAAAAATACAGGCCGAGTGCGGCATAGGCGGCGGCGAGCAGCCACAGGCCGAGCAGGTTGCACAGGATCAGCCCGGCATCGGCAGCTGTGCCCAGCGCCAGCAGTGCCATCATCGCCACGGCAGCCAGGATGACGAGGGATAGCAGCGCCAGCAGACCGGCGAACTTGCCGAGCACGATCTGTGCGGAAGAGAGCGGGGAGGTCGACAGCAGCAGCCAGGTCTGGTTGCGCCGCTCTTCCGCGATCAGGCGCATGCTGAACAGGGGCGTCAGCATCATGAGCAGCAGTGCGAGCAGATTGGCGAGCGGCGCGGCGATGGAGATGGTCGCGCCCGGCGCGTCGTCCATCTGTGCCAGCTGCGTTTGTACTTGCAGGTAATCGTCCAGGCGCGCCAGGAAGAACCAGCCGAGGATGAACTGCAGCAGCGCCAGCATCATCCAGGTCGATGGCGCACTGAACAGGGTGTGCAGGTCTTTGCGGGCGAGGATGCGGATCATGTCGGCGTACTTCCCGCATCGGCGTTCAGGCGCAGGAAGCTCGATTCGATATCGCTCTGTGCGCGCAACTCGTCCAGCGTGCCGTTGAAGATCGCGCGCCCCTCGCGCAGGATCACGGCGCGGTCGCAGACTTGCTCGACCTCGTGCAGCAGGTGGGTGGACAGGATCACGCTGCTGGAATCCCCAAGTTCGCATATCAGGTCGCGGATGTCGCGGATCTGCGCCGGGTCGAGGCCGACCGTGGGTTCGTCCAGGATGACCACTGCCGGTCGGTGGATGATCGCTTGGGCGATGCCCACGCGCTGCTGGTAGCCTTTGGAAAGGTCACCTATCAGGCGGCGTCCGTGATCAAGCAGGCCGCAACGTCTTTTCGCCAGTTCCAGATGTTCGGACAAATGTGTCTTGTCCAGCTTGTGCAGGCGGGCGGCGAACAGCAACTGGTCGTCCACGCGCATGTCGCGATAGAGCGGGGGATGCTCGGGCAGGAAGCCGAGGCAGGCCTTGCCCAGGTCCGGGCGTCGAGACAGGTCGAAATCGCAGACCTCGACCTTGCCGCTGTCGGGTTGCAGCGCGCCGGACAACATCATCAGCGTGGTGCTTTTTCCGGCACCGTTGTGGCCCAGCAAACCCAGCACCTCGCCCCGCCGCAGCTCCAGGGACACATCGTCCACGACCCGGTGTCTGCCGTGTGAGCACACCAGATTCCGGGCGGAAAGCGTAGTTGGGGCGGGCATGGAGGGTGGGTGTCGCGCGGTTTTGAGTTGCGGCGAATATAACCTAAACTGTCGGCTCGCATCAAAACACTCGGGCCCTAGATGAACTTTCCGTCACGAATCCTTGCGCTGCCGCTGGTCCTCATGTTGGCAGCCTGCGCGAGCACGCCGCAGAAACCGGCGGCAGACGAGCCAGCCGGCGATGGCTCGCCGCATGGCCGTCTGGAGCAGATCGCTCCCGAGCCCAAGCTGGATCTGCCCGATGTCGAACTCACGGATCGCCTGATGTACGGATTCCTGCTGGGAGACATCGCGGCACAGCGCGGTCGCCCGGAGCTGGCTGCGCAAGCCTATCTCGACTTGGCGCGCACCACCCGCGATCCGCGTGTGGCGCGCCGCGCCGCGCAACTGACCTTCGAGGCGCACCAGTACGACCAGTCGCTGGAGGCGTTCAAACTGTGGCAGGAACTGGAACCCGCCTCGCCGCTGGCCAAGCAGATGCTGGTCTCGCTGCTGCTCTCCGGCGGCAAGCTGGAAGAGGCGCGCCCGCTGGTCACCGAGATGCTGGCTGCGGAACAACAGAAGGGGCGCGCCTTCATGAGCCTGTATGGCTTGCTGGCGCGCGTGCAGGACAAGGCGGCCGCGCTGGACTGGCTGACCGTCGTGGCGCAGCCCTATCCGGATGTGGCCGAGGCGCACTGGGTGCTGGCACAGACCGCCATCACGGCCGGCAAGCAGGAGCTGGCGCTGGCGGAAGCGAACAGGTCGCTCGCGCTCAAGCCGGACTGGGACCTGGCGGTGATGCTCGCCGCGCAGCAGACGCAGCGCAACGAACCGCAACGTGCGACCACCATGCTGTCGCGCTTCCTGGACACTTATCCGGAACGCCACGAGGTGCGGCTGTTCTACGCGCGCATGCTGCTGGAACAGAAGCAATACCAGCCGGCACGCGAGCAGTTCAGCGAATTGCTGAAGCAACGCCCGGGCAGCGCGGAGCTGGCATTCGCCATCGCCATGATCTCGCTGCAGCTGGGCGAGCTGGACCGGGCGGAACAGGAACTGCGTCAAGCGCTGTCCAGCAAGGGCAGCGACAACGACACGCTACGTTTCTATCTCGGTCAACTGTACGAGGCGAGGGAAGACTGGTCGTCCGCGATGCAGCATTACCGCGAGATACAGGGCGGCGACAGGCTGTATGCCGCGCGCTTGCGCATCGCCTATCTGCAGAACAAACAGGGCGAGTTGCAGGCCGCGCGCGAGACGCTGGCGAAGATCGTGGCGAAGGACGATGCGCAGCGTGTGCAGCTGCTGATGGTGGAGGCGCAGTTCCTGCGCGAGGCCGGCCACCATGCCGAAGGCTTCCAGGTGCTGTCGCGCGGATTGAAGCGCTTTCCCGATCAGGCGGAATTGCTGTACCAGGCCGCGCTGCTGGCCGACCGGCTGGACAAGCACGCAGACTTCGAACGCCTGATCCGCAGACTGATCGAGATCGAGCCGGACAACGCGCACGCCTACAACGCGCTGGGCTACGGCTGGCTGGCGCGCAACATCCGCATCTCGGAAGCCATGCAACTGGTCGAGCAAGCCTATCGGCTGGCACCGGACGATGCGGCCATCATCGACAGCATGGGATGGGGCTATTACCGCTCCGGGCAACTGGAGAAGAGTCTGGAATTCCTGCGCCGTGCCTATGCGGCCAATCCCGACCCCGAGATCGCCGCCCATCTGGGAGAGGTGCTGTGGGTGAAGGGCGAGCGTGAAGCCGCGCAGAAGGTCTGGCGCGCCAGCGAGCAGGCGCATCCCGACAACACACTGTTGCGCGATGTGATCCACAAGTTCCTGCCCTGATCCGATGCGCCGCATAGTTTTGCTGTCCCTGCTGTTGTCCGCATGTGCCACGACGCCGCCCGTCGTGCAGCGCCCGGCTGCTGACGAAGCGCCGTTCACCATCAATGGCCGTATCGCCATCATCCAGCCCGAGCGGCGCGACAGTGCCGGTCTGCGCTGGACGCATGACGCAGCCACGGACGAGGTGTTGTTGCTGGCCCCGCTTGGACAGGTCTTTGCGCGCATCACTTCCGATGTACAGGGGGTGACGCTGGAGGCGGACGGAGAGAAGCATATGGCGCCGGACGCAGAGACACTCACCCAAGACTTGCTGGGCTGGCAGCTGCCGCTTTCCGGCTTGCGCTACTGGGTTGCGGCATTGCCCGCTCCGGACGGGGAATACCGCAGTGAGCAGGACGAAACGGGCAGGCTGTCCGTGTTGTATCAACAGGGCTGGACCATCCGCTACACGCGCTATGCGGGGGAAGGGCGTGACGCATTGCCGCTGCGTCTGAGCCTGCAGCGGGAGGGCATGGAGGTGCGCGTGCTGATAGACGAATGGGAAACGCGATGAACACGCTGGTCTGTAGCGCACCGGCCAAACTGAACCTGTTCCTGCATGTGGTGGGCCGCCGCGACGACGGCTATCACCTGCTGCAGACATTGTTCCGCTTCATCGACCTGCACGACACCCTGCATTTCACCCTGCGCGAAGATGGCCAGGTGCGGCGTCTGAATGCGCTGGAAGGTGTGCCGCCAGAGCAGGACCTGTGCGTGCGCGCCGCGCGTCTGCTGCAGCGGGAGGCCGCTTGTACGCTCGGCGTGGATATCGAAGTGGAGAAACGCATCCCCATGGGCGGCGGCCTGGGGGGCGGCAGCTCGGATGCGGCCACCACTTTGCTGGCCCTGAACAAGCTGTGGGGATTGGGTTTAAGCCGTGAACGACTGATGGCGCTGGGCCTGACGCTGGGGGCGGATGTGCCGGTGTTCGTGTTCGGCGATAACGCATTCGCGGAAGGCGTGGGGGAACGTCTGCAGGCATACGAACTGCCGGACGCTTGGTATGTGGTGCTGTGCCCGCCAGTGCATGTGCCGACGGCGAAGATATTTACGCATCCGGAATTGACACGAAATACGATTTCGATGACAATGCGCGCCCTTCCGAAGGGGCTGTCTTTTCGGGCGGGCCGGCAAGCCGGTCTGCGCAACGATCTGCAGGCGGTAGCGTGCAGCTTGTACCCCGAAGTGGCCGAACATCTTGCCTGGCTGGCGAACTTTGCCCCGGCGATGATGACAGGCTCCGGCGCATGCGTGTTCGCCGAGTTCGCAACGGAAGCGGAAGCAATAGCGGTATTGCAGCAGTTGCCGCCGGATATGCGCGGATATGTCGCGCACGGCCTGCAACAGCACCCTCTCAGGGCATTCGCTGCATAGAGTTTTTGGGGAGTCGCCAAGTGGTAAGGCATCGGATTTTGATTCCGACATTCGTAGGTTCGATCCCTACCTCCCCAGCCAGTTTCTTCAAGGATCGATGGGCGTTCGCGCCCTTTTCATTTTTCTAAAGAGGTGCACACGATGTCCGGCGACATGATGGTTTTCACCGGCAATGCCAATCCCAAGCTGGCCGAAAGCGTGGCGCGGCATCTGGGCATCCATCTGGGTCGCGCAACCGTCAGCCGTTTCTCCGACGGCGAAGTGATGGTGGAGATCCTGGAACATGTGCGCGGCAAAGACGTGTTCATCCTGCAGTCCACCTGCGCCCCCACCAATGACAATCTGATGGAGATAATGGTGATGGTCGATGCCTTGCGCCGCGCGTCGGCAGCACGCATCACCGCCGCCATCCCGTATTTCGGCTATGCACGCCAGGATCGCCGTCCGCGTTCGGCGCGCGTGGCGATCACCGCCAAGGTCGTCGCCAACATGCTGTCCGGTGTCGGCGTCGACCGCGTGCTGACCATGGACCTGCACTCCGACCAGATCCAGGGTTTCTTCGATATCCCGGTGGACAACATCTATGCCAGTCCCATCCTGCTGTCAGATGTGTGGAAGCAGAATTACGAGAACCTGATCGTGGTGTCGCCAGACGTCGGCGGCGTGGTGCGCGCGCGGGCATTGGCCAAGCAGCTGGATGCGGACCTCGCCATCATCGACAAACGCCGCCCCAAGCCGAACGTGGCCAAGGTGATGAACATCATCGGCGACGTGGCCGGTCGCACCTGCCTGATCATGGACGACATGGTCGATACCGCCAACACCCTGTGCGAGGCCGCCAATGCGCTGAAAGAGAAGGGTGCGACCCGCGTGCTGGCCTACTGTACCCACGGCGTGTTGTCCGGCCCGGCCATCGAACGCATCGAGAAGTCCTCCATCGACGAGCTGGTGGTGACGGACACCATCCCGCTGCAGGAGAACGCGCGCAACTGCAAACGCATCCGCCAGCTCAGCGTCGCCGAACTGATGGCGGAGACCCTGCGCCGTATCAACGCGGAAGAATCTGTCAGTTCGCTGTTCGTGGACTGACGAAATTGCGGTGGCCATGTCGGTCATCGCGTAACCCGGAAGCTCTGGTCGCGGAGCCTTCCAATTGAAGTGGAGAAGTAACAATGGCAATCGAAATCAGCGCAACAAAACGCCAAGCGCAAGGAACGGGTGCGAGCCGCCGTCTGCGTAAAGCGAACCGCGTACCCGGCGTCGTATACGGCTCTGGCGACGCAGTCATGATCGAACTCGATCACAACAACGTCTATTTCGCACTGAAGAACGAAGCGTTCCACGCTTCCGTGCTGTCGCTGGACCTGGAAGGCAAGAAGGAATCCGTGCTGCTGCGCGACTTCCAGATGCACCCGTTCCGCCAGCAAGTGATGCACATCGACTTCCAGCGCGTCGATGCGAAGAAGAAGGTGCACATGAAGGTGCCTCTGCACTTCGTGAACGCCGAGATCGCGCCGGGTGTGAAGCAAGGTGGCGGCATCATCACCCACGTGCTGAACGAACTGGATATCGTCTGTCTGGCGAAAGATCTGCCGACATCGATCGAGATCGATCTGTCTGGTCTGGAACTGGGCCATTCCATCCACATTTCCGACGTCAAGCTGCCCAAGGGAGTGGAAGTTGCGACTCATCACCATGCTGGTGATGCCGTGGCGACGGTCACAGTGCCGCGCGGCCACGTTGAAGCTGCTGCCGAAGCTGCAGCTGCAGCTGACGCGTCTGCTGCTTCAGCCGCTGCCGCCGCACCTGCCGCCAAGAAGTAATACGCAACAGGAACAACCCGCCATGTCATCTACGGTGCATGGCGGGTTTTTTCATTATGGATGCCTCTAAAAATCCAGATTTCATCCCAACTGCTGCGTTGCGGAAAAAATCTCTTGCTTGCATATTCTCCATATGCGGCGCGGCTAGATTTTTCCCGCGCCTTGCATTTGGGCGAACTCTGAATTTTTAAAGGCATCCAGCGTGAGCGAACCGATCAAACTCATCGTCGGACTGGGCAATCCCGGCAAGGAATATGAAGCCACGCGCCACAATGCAGGTTTCTGGTGGGTGGATGAACTCGCGCGCGCACACAACGCCAGTTTCAAGACCGAGAACAGGTTCCACGGTTTGGTCGCCAAAGCCGTGCTGCACGGACACGAAGTACATCTGCTCAAGCCGCAGACCTTCATGAACGTGAGCGGTCGAGCTGTGGGTGCGCTGGCGCAGTTCTACAAGTTCACGCCGTCACAGCTGCTGGTCGTGCATGACGAGCTCGACCTGCCGCCGGGCAGCGCCAAGCTGAAGCTGGGTGGTGGGCACGGCGGACACAACGGTCTGAAGGACATCATCGCGCATCTCGGCAGCAAAGATTTCTGGCGTCTGCGTATCGGTGTAGGCCATCCGGGCGACCGCGCGCAAGTGGTGAATTTCGTGCTGAACGCGCCGCGCAAGGAAGAACAGGGTTTGATCGATGAAGCATCGCAACGCGCACAGGATGTCGCATCGCTTATCATCGAAGGCAAGCTGGAAGCGGCGATGTTGAAGCTGCATAGCAACTAAGAAGGAAACAAACATGAGTCTCAAATGCGGTATCGTCGGTCTGCCCAACGTGGGCAAATCCACCATGTTCAATGCGCTGACCAAGGCCGGCATCGCAGCGGAGAACTATCCTTTCTGCACCATCGAGCCCAATGTAGGCATCGTCGAAGTGCCCGATCCGCGCATGGAAGAGCTGGCCAAGATCGTCAAGCCGCAGCGCATGCAGTATGCCATCGTCGAGTTCGTCGACATCGCGGGGTTGGTGGCGGGCGCGTCCAAGGGTGAAGGTCTGGGCAACCAGTTCCTCGCCAACATCCGCGAGACGGATGCCATCGTCAACGTGGTGCGCTGTTTCGACGACGAGAACGTGGTGCACGTGGCGGGCAAGGTCGATCCTATCTCCGACATCGAGGTCATCCTCACCGAACTGGCTCTGGCCGACCTCGCCGTGGTGGAACGCACCATCCAGCGCGACGGCAAGAAGGCCAAGTCCGGCGACAAGGACGCGCAGAAGCTGGTGGCGCTGCTGGAGAAACTGCTGCCGCACCTGAACGAAGGCAAGCCGGCGCGCACCTTCGGGCTGAGCGAAGAAGAGGTGCAATTGCTCAAGCCGCTGTGCCTGCTCACCATCAAGCCTGCGATGTATGTCGGCAACGTGCTGGAGGACGGCTTCGAGAACAACCCCTATCTGGACCGTTTGCGCGAGCACGCCGCGAAAGAGGGGGCACCCGTCGTCGCGCTGTGTGCCAAGATCGAGCAGGAACTGGCCGATCTCGACGATGCCGACAAGAAGGAATTCCTGGCCGACCTCGGCCTGGAAGAGCCTGGCCTGAACCGCCTGATCCGCGTCGGTTATGACCTGCTCGGCCTGCAGACCTATTTCACCGCAGGGGTGAAGGAAGTGCGCGCCTGGACCATCCACAAGGGCGACACCGCCCCGCAGGCGGCCGGTGTGATCCACACCGACTTCGAGAAAGGTTTCATCCGCGCGCAGACCATCTCCTACGAGGATTTCATCGCCTGTGGCGGTGAAGCCGGTGCGAAGGAGAAGGGCAAGATGCGTGTCGAAGGAAAAGAGTACGTCGTGCAGGACGGCGACGTGATGAACTTCCTGTTCAACGTCTAAGTCGGGATCCATACAAGAAGGCCAAGCCGGGAAGCCGGCTTGGCCTTCTTGCATTCATGGAGAGTCCGTTGCGCTCACTCGCCGTTCAGGAATGCCAGCATGTCCCATTTCAGTTCCGAGTATTCCTGCTCGGACATCTCGAAGTGTGCCAGCACCAGCTCGCCATGCTTGTCCCATTCCTTGTCGCGCACATGCAGATGTTCGTCCGTGACATTCTCCGCCATGTGGATCAGTCCGATCAGGTCGCGCACGTCCGCACCGGCACGGTCGTCCGGTGAGGTGAAGACCGTCTCGTCATGATGGAAGAGGATGGCCATGCTGACCCGGGCCGGCAATGCCCAGGAGCGGGTCAGCATGTTGCCGACCACGGCATGATTGGTGGAGTAGTGCTTGTCCTCCGTTGCGCAGAGCGGGATGCCCAGCTTGCCCTCCGTCATTACCGTGGTCCGGTAGTCCGGGTATTTCTGCATCAGTACAGGGATGCCGCAATCGTGGAACAGTGCGGCGATATAGCTTTCCTCGCGCGAGACCGTCGGGAATCTGGCTGCCATCCTTTCGGCGACGCTGGCTGCGATGCTGGAGCGCTCCCAGAATTTGTCGAAGCTCTGGCCGTCTCCGCCCAGGCTTTGCCGCAATGCGATGTTGTGCACCAGATTCATGATGTTCTTGAGGCCGAGTATGCTGGCCGCGTGGAACACCGATGACACCTTGGTGCGCAGGCCGACGAACGGCGAGTTGGCCAGTTTCAGCAATGGTGCGAGGATGCCCGCATCCCTGCTGATCAACTGCGCGATCCTGTCCAGATCGGCTTCCGGGTGTTTGATCTCGCGCATGAGTTCGGTCAGCGTGGCCGGGCAGGGCGGGATAAAGATTCCGTTGAGCGTCTGTTCGGTGGCGGAGAGGGTCAATTCAGAATTCATCGTGTGTCCTGTGTCTGCATGGTTGATGCGCTGTGCCGCATGATGCATAAGTTTCGGCGTTTTTCATATATGCCGAAATATATAGACCAAGGTATAGATATGCTGTTTGGAAATGATGCATGCGGTGTGTTTATGTTCTGTTACACTGCGCGCCGCAATCACGTTTCAGTCTGGTGATCGCCGCCGATCCCGGTTCGCAACACCCACCTCATTCAGCCTCAGACTGGCGCTCATCCGAGCGACAGGCCGTTTGTAAAATCCAAGAAAGAACAAGAATATGTCATTCGCATCCCTCGGCTTGTCCGAAGAAATCGTTCGCGCCGTCACCGAGCGCGGTTATACCGAACCCACCCCTATTCAAGCCCAAGCCATCCCTGTCATCCTCAAAGGTGGCGACCTCATGGGCGGCGCGCAGACCGGCACCGGCAAGACCGCCGGCTTCACCCTGCCGCTGCTGCAACGCCTGATGGAAAAGCCCGTCAGCGGAAAACATTTCATCCGCGCACTGGTACTGACCCCGACCCGCGAACTCGCCGCGCAAGTGGAAGAGAGCGTGCGCCTGTACGGCAAACACCTGCCGCTCAAGTCGATGATGATGTTCGGTGGTGTCAACATCAATCCGCAGATCAAGCAGCTGCACGGCCGCGTCGATATTCTCGTCGCGACACCGGGTCGCCTGCTCGACCACCTGCAACAGAAGACGGTCGACCTGTCGCACGTCGAGATCCTGGTGCTGGACGAGGCCGACCGCATGCTGGACATGGGCTTCATCCGCGACATCAAGAAGATCCTCGCCGTGCTGCCGAAACAGCGTCAGAACCTGCTGTTCTCCGCCACCTTCTCCGACGAGATCAAGCTGCTGGCCGACGGCCTGCTGACCAATCCGGCGCTGATCGAAGTGGCACGCCGCAATCAGGCCAACGAACTGATCGAACAGCGCGTGTACCCGGTGGACCGCGAACGCAAGCGCGAACTGCTCACCCACCTCATCAAGGAACATAACTGGTTCCAGGTGCTGGTGTTCACGCGCACCAAGCACGGTGCCAATCGTCTGGCCGAACAGCTCGACAAGGACGGCATTCCCGCCATGGCGATCCACGGCAACAAGAGTCAGGCTGCCCGCACGCGCGCGCTGGCCGAATTCAAGACCGGCAAGTTGCAAGTACTGGTCGCCACCGACATCGCCGCGCGCGGCATCGACATCAGCGAACTGCCGCATGTAGTCAACTTCGAACTGCCCAACGTGCCAGAAGACTATGTGCACCGTATCGGTCGCACCGGCCGCGCGGGCAGCGAAGGCGAAGCAAGCTCGCTGGTGTGCATCGACGAAAAGAAATTGCTGAACGACATCGAGCGCCTCATCAAGCGCGAGATCCCCGTGGTGAACGTGCCGGGCTTCGATGTCGACCCGCGCATCAAGGCCGAGCCCATCCTGAACGGTTCCAATCGCGGTGGAGGACAGCGCCAAGGTCAGGGACGCGGCGGTCAGCCGCGCACAGGCGGCGGACAAGGCCGTAGCGCGCCGCGCCCCGGTGCCGCCAAACCGGCAGGTGGCGCGGGTCGCGGTGCGGCACCGAGCGGTGCGCAACACCGTTCGGGTGGACGCGGTCGTTAAGGTGGTCGTCATTCCGGCGAAGGCCGGAATGACGCTTGCTGGAAAGGGCTGATAAAAATGAACTCAACCGTAACCGACGAACAAGCTATCGCCGACACCAAACTGTGGCTGGAGAAGGCCGTCATCGGCCTCAACCTGTGTCCGTTCGCCAAGGGCGTGCATGTCAAAGGCCAGATACGCTATTTCGTGAGCACCGCGACGACGCCGGATGAACTGCTGGCCGATGTGTTGCGCGAACTGGAGCTGCTGGCCGAGACCCCGCGCACCAAGGTCGACACCACGCTGCTGATCCACCCGCACGTGCTGACCGACTTCCTCGATTACAACGACTTCCTCGCCGTGGTGGATGCTGCGCTGGAAGAGGTGGATCTGGCGGGCGAGTTGCAGGTCGCCAGCATGCACCCCGACTACCAGTTCGCCGATACCGAAGCGGACGACATCACCAACTACACCAACCGCTCGCCCTATCCCACGCTGCACCTGATCCGCGAGGACAGTATCGACGAAGCCGTGGCCGCTTTCCCCGAGGCCGAGATGATCTTCGAGAAGAACATGGAGACCATGCGCAAGCTGGGCCACGAGGGATGGGATGCGCTGGGTCTGGCGGAAGTGCAAAGAAGCAAAAAGTGATTCAGGCATAATCCTGCCCGGCCTCAAGCTATCAGATTTTCTTGAACCCGGAGACACACATGGACATCGCCCGCATCGCCCTGAACCGCCACACCTGCAAAGCCTACGACCCTGCCCGCAAGATCCCCGCCGCGCAGGTCGAACAACTCAAGACACTGTTGCGCTTCTCGCCTTCTTCGATCAACTCGCAGCCCTGGCACTTCATCATCGCCGCCAGCGATGAGGGCAAAGCGCGCATCGCCAAGGCCGCGCAGCAAGGCCCCTACGCCGCCAACGGCACCAAGATACTCAACGCCTCCCACGTAGTCGTATTCTGCGCCCGCACCACCATGGACGACACCCACCTCGCCAGCCTGCTTGCGCAGGAAGATGCAGACGGCCGCTACCCCACGCCGGAGAGCAAAGCCGCGCAAAGCAAGGGCCGCAGTTTCTACACCGGCCTGCACCGCTACGATTACAAAGACACGCAGCACTGGATGGAAAAACAGGTGTACCTCGCCCTAGGCACCCTGCTGCTGGGCGCTGCCGCACTGGAGATCGACGCCACCCCCATCGAAGGCTTCGACCCGCGCATCCTCAACGAAGAACTCGGCCTGCGCGAACAGGGCCTGACCAGCGTGGTCATCGCCGCGCTGGGCTATCGCAGTGCGGACGACTTCAATGCCAAGTTGCCGAAATCGCGCTTTCCGATGGAGAGGGTGATTTCGGAGTTGTGACGAGTGAATGACTGTATCCTAGATCCATGACCACACCTGACTATTCGCAACTGACACCCGACTGCGTCCTCAACGCGCTGGAGAGTATCGGCCTGCGTTGCGACGGGCGTCTGCTCGCGCTCAACAGCTACGAGAATCGCGTGTATCAGGTGGGCATGGATGAGGGCGCGCCGCTGGTCGCCAAGTTCTATCGCCCGGCGCGTTGGACCGATGCGGCCATCCTCGAAGAGCATGGTTTTGTGCAGGAGCTGGTGGAGCGCGAGATCCCGGTGGTGCCTGCGCTGAGCATCGACGGCAACACGCTGCACCACTTCGACGGCTTCCGCTTCTCGGTGTTCGAGAAGAAGGGCGGGCGGGCGCCGGAACTGGAAGATCGTGACACGCTGGAATGGCTGGGGCGTTTCCTCGGGCGCATCCATGCGGTGGGGGAGACCAAGGCGTTTGAACATCGACCGGAATTGAACATCGAGACCTTCGGCGTCGAGCCGCGCGATTATCTGTTGGCCAACAACTTCATCCCCACTGACATCGAAGCGGCCTATCGCAGCGTGATCGATCAGGCGCTGGATGGCGTGCGCCATTGTTTCGATCGCGCGGGCAAGGTGCAGACCTTGCGCCTGCATGGCGATTGCCACGCGGGCAACGTGCTGTGGACGGACGACGGCCCGCACTTCGTCGATTTCGACGACAGCCGCATGGGGCCGGCCGTGCAAGACCTGTGGATGCTGCTCTCCGGCGAACGCGAAGAACGCGTGAAGCAGATGGGCGATGTGCTGGCCGGCTATGAAGACTTCTGCGAGTTCGACGCACGCGAACTGCACCTCATCGAAGGACTGCGCACCCTGCGTCTCATCCATTACTCCGCATGGCTCGCCCGCCGCTGGGAGGATGTAGCCTTCAAGCAGGCCTTCCCCTGGTTCAACACCCAGCACTACTGGCAGAACCGCATCCTCGAACTGCGCGAGCAGATCGCCCTGATGGAAGAACCGCCGCTGTGGCAAAACTGAACGCCTGTCCCTGCGGCAGCAACAAACCCTACACCTCCTGCTGCGCCCGCTACATCGAAGCAGGCCAACCCGCGCCCGCTGCCGAAGCACTCATGCGTTCGCGCTACAGCGCTTACACCCTGCTCAAGGAAGACTACCTGCTGGCAAGCTGGCATCCCTCCACACGACCCGCCGCACTGGGCTTGGCAGAAGAAGCGCCGACCAAATGGATCGGACTCGAAGTGAAACGCCATGAACAGCAGGACGCGACGCATGCCATCGTCGAATTCGTCGCGCGTTACAAGGTGAACGGGCGGGCGCATCGTCTGCATGAAGTGAGCCGATTCGTGAAGGAGGCGGGGCAGTGGTTCTATCTGGACGGGGACATTCAGGACAGCCATCCCGCCACAGTCAGGCGCTAGAATGCCTGCAGATTCCGCGCATAACCAAGGTCACCCAACCATGAGAACCGAGATAGACAACACCCACCTGATCATCACCGCCTGCGGCCCTGACCGGCCCGGATTGGTCGAGCGGCTTAGCGGTTGCATCGCCGACAGCGGATGCAGCATCGAAGAGAGCCGCATGTCAGCGCTGGCCGGACAATGCACCATTGCCGTGCTCGCCGCCGGCCCCTGGCATGCACTCTCCAAACTGGAAGGGCAACTGGATGCACTCGGCACATCGCTCGGGCTGACGCTGCATCACGAACGCACCGGCAAGCGCGCTGCCCCCGCCATCCCCTACAGCGTCGAGCTCATCACAGCGGACCGTCCCGGCGTCGTGCGCAACCTCGCGGCATTCTTCACGCGTAGCGGCATCAACATCGAAGACCTGCAGTCCAGCACCTACCCCGCGCCGCATACCGGATCCACCTCACTGTCCGTGGTGATGACCGTCGGCATCCCCGCCAATATGCACATCGCCACCCTGCGCGGCGATTTCCTCGACTACTGTGACAGCCTGAATCTGGACGCGACGCTGGAGCCAGTGCGGGGCTGATCGCTGCGCTTGCATAAAGCAGGGCGGTGATTTTTGTGGAGGGGGAGGCCGGTTGTCCATAGCAGACGCCAAACAGGAAGTTCACCACCGGCAGTTATGGCCGAGCAGCAGTCCAAACCAATCGATTCACAACCACTCGAATCCCGCCTGCTCGAAATCCTCTCCCTCCGCCAGCAAGGCCGTGAGTTTGATGTCGCGGCTCTTCTCGCCCATCATCATCTGGTGGTGGGTGTCGACAACGAACTTGCCGGACTCCATCAGCAGGGTGGCGTGCAGGTAGCTGTTGTGTTCGTCCGGCAGCAGGATGACGGGCAGATAGTCATAGGAGAACGAGCCTGAGCTGCTTTCCCAGTTGGAGACGCGTTCCGCACCTTTGCCGAGCACGCGTATCCACACAGAGGCCGGTTTCTTGGTGAGGATCTCGATGCCGACATGGACTTTGCCTGCGCTGTCGGTGTGCAGTCGGCGGATCATGCCGACCCACCATTGCTGTGCGTTCGCCGGTTTGAGCGCGCACAGGTCGCCGATCTTGATCCATGCCCCTTGTGTGCCGCCGAGTATCGCGCCCAGCCCGGTACCGCTCATGTCGGTGATGCTCCAGGTCTCGGTGGTATAGGCGATCTCTTCCTGTGCGACCAGGTCTATCTTCGCGCGTTTGCGCGCGTCGTCAGCGTCCTGCTCGGTATCGTGTCCGGCATCGATATGGGTGACCAGCTGGCTGATTATGCGGAAGCTGTGCGCGACCTCTATGTCGGCGTGGATCGCGCGCCGTTCCATGTGGCGCTTCGGCGGCTCGGCGGCCCAGTAGGTCATCAGGTGTTTGAGCACGGTGAGTTTGCCCGCCGGGGTGAATTCGCTGCCGAAGCGGCGCTCGCGCCAGATGGGGTCGTTCTCGTTCTGTTCGACGATCTTCTGCAACGCGGACACGGCTTTTGCGGCGCTGAAGAATCGAACACTTTCGGTTAGGGGTTTATCGCGCTCGGCGCGGTGCGGCGGGGCCGATCCGGCGAGGTCGAACTGGTAGGGGAAGTCGTTCTCGCCCGTGCTGGCGATCTCGAAGAAACTGTTCATGCGTCCGGCGATGCGGTAGCTGACTTCGAGCTGGTCGGCGGCCAGCGTCTCTGGCGAGGAGATGAACATCACCAGCGCATGCAGCAATTCGCGCTGCGGGCTGGTGTGGATGACATGGCCGGGATAGGCCAGCACCATCGTCTCGCTGCATTGCGTCTGTTCGGCGAAACGGTATCCCGCATACAGCATGCCCCAGGTGGCGGTGCCTATGTCGAGATAGCGCATCAGTTCCAGCTTCATCTGCGCGGCCACTGCTTGCAACTGCCGCACGCAGATCAAAGGCATGCGCTCGACGAGCTCACGGGATGGTTTGGCTGTCTTCCGGTATTCGTCGAGACTGGCGCTGTAGGCGGCGGCGAGCGCCTGCGCGAAAGCGCGCATGCCTTGCCACTGGTGCAGTCCGTGGAAGTCGCGCAGATGGGGCGCTTCGAGGTAGCGATGCAGCAGTTCGGTCTGCAGTTTCTGGCCGGCCTCGTCGATGCGCATGATCACGTCCGTGCGCAGCTCGGGTGTGAAGCCGGTGGCATCCTTGATCGATTCCAGCCAGAAGGTGATGTCCTCCAGCGCTTTGCGCGGGTCTTCTTCAGGCAGTTCGCCGAGGAGGCGCTGGGTCTCGCTCAGGTCGTACAAGGGGTGATCCGGTCTTTCGCCGAACAGTTTGAACATGATGTACGCGGCCTCGTGTGTGTCGACAGGGGGATGATATAGCAGGGCATGGCAGCAGAGGTAGGTGGTTAGACATTCAAGCTGCAAGCCTTTAGACTTGCGCCCCTTTGCAACGCAGCCTCAAGGTTTTCCCCATGAATCAGGAAGTAAGCCCATCCAGCGCACTCCCGACCAGGTCGCAGATCGCGCGCGAAGTCGAGCGCCGCCGCACCTTCGGCATCATCTCCCACCCGGACGCGGGCAAGACTACACTGACCGAAAAGCTGTTGCTGTTCTCCGGCGCGATCCAGCTGGCCGGCGCGGTGAAGGCGCGCAAGAGCGGGCGTCATGCCACCTCAGACTTCCTCGAGATCGAGAAGCAGCGCGGTATCTCGGTCGCTTCTTCGGTGATGCAGTTCGAGTATCGCGACCATGTGGTTAATCTGCTGGATACGCCGGGCCACCAGGATTTCTCCGAAGACACCTACCGCGTGCTCACTGCCGTGGACTCGGCGCTGATGGTGATCGACGCGGCCAAGGGGGTGGAAGCACAGACCATCAAACTGCTGGACGTGTGCCGCATGCGCGACACGCCCATCGTCACCTTCATGAACAAGATGGACCGCGAGGTGCGCGACCCGCTGGAACTGCTGGACGAGGTGGAGTCGGTGCTGAAGATACAGTGTGCGCCGGTCACTTGGCCGCTGGGCATGGGCAAGACCTTTCGCGGTGTGTATCACTTGCTGAAGGACGAGATCCTGCTGTTCACGCCGGGCGAGGAACGCGCCGACGGCGAGGTGGAGGTCATCAAAGGTATCGACAATCCCGTGCTGGTGGAGCGCTTTCCGCTGGAGATCGAGCAATTGAAGATGGAAGTGGAGCTGGTGCACGGTGCGTCGCACCCGTTCGACATCCAGGCCTTCCTCGCCGGCAAGCAGACACCGGTGTTCTTCGGTTCTGCCATCAACAACTTCGGTGTGCGTGAGATCTTGAACGCCTTGCTGGACTGGGCACCCGCGCCGCGCGAACGCGATGCCACGCTGCGCAAGGTCGATCCGAGCGAGCAGAAGTTCTCTGGATTCGTGTTCAAGATCCAGGCCAACATGGATGCCAACCACCGTGACCGCATCGCCTTCTTGCGCGTGTGTTCCGGCCATTTCGAGCGGGGCATGAAGATGAAGCATCTGCGCATCGGCAAGGAGATACGCGTGTCGAGCGTGGTGACCTTCATGGCCTCCAGCCGCGAGCAGGTGGAGGAGGCCTACGCCGGCGACATCATCGGCCTGCCCAACCACGGCAACATGCAGATCGGCGATAGTTTCTCCGAAGGCGAGGCGCTGCAGTTCACCGGCATCCCGTATTTTGCGCCGGACTTCTTCCGTTCGGTGCGCATCCGCAACCCGATCAAGGTGAAGCAGTTGCACAAAGGGCTGCAGCAGCTGGGTGAGGAGGGTGCAGTGCAGGTTTTCAAACCTATGGACGGCGGCGACCTCATCCTGGGCGCGGTCGGTATGCTGCAGTTCGACGTGGTGGCCAGCCGTCTGCAGGGCGAGTACGGGGTGGACGCTTTGTTCGAGAGCGCCAGCGTGAGCACTGCGCGCTGGGTGACCTGCGACGATGCCAAGGTGTTCGGCGATTTCCAGAAGGCGCTGTCGCACAACCTTGCCATCGATGCGGCGGGCAATCTGGCTTATCTGGCACCGAACAACGTCAACCTGAAACTCACTCAGGAACGCTGGCCGAAGGTGGTGTTCCATACCACGCGCGAACACGCGGTAAAGCTCTGATGCAAACAATCGATTTCCAGTTGCGCGGCGAATTCATCGCGCTGAACGACCTGCTCAAGCTGACCGGCGTGAGTGACAGCGGCGGCGCGGCCAAGGCGCTGGTGGCGGACGGGGTGGTATCGGTCGACGGGCAGGTGGAGTTGCGCAAGACCGCCAAGATACGCGCCGGGCAGGTGGTGGCACTGACCGGTGTGCGAATACGGGTGTTTGCCTGATCCATGCTGTACATCGCCCACAACGTCGTCATCCCGGAGCGAGAGATCGAACTGACTGCGGTGCGCGCGCAGGGCGCGGGTGGGCAGAACGTGAACAAGGTGTCGAGTGCGATGCATCTGCGCTTCGATATCCATGCCTCGTCCTTGCCGGATGAGATGAAAGCGCGCTTGTTGCAGGTCAACGACCAGCGCATCACCAAGGACGGCGTGGTCGTCATCAAGGCGCAGGAGTTCCGCAATCAGGAACAGAACCGCAACGAGGCTTTGCGTCGTCTCAAGGCATTGCTGCAATCTGCAGCGGAAAAGCCCAAGCCGCGCATCGCGACCAAGCCATCGCGCTCGGCGAAGAAGAAACGGGTCGAAGGGAAAGTGTTGCGCGGCCGGGTGAAGGCCCTGCGCGGCAAGGTCAGCGACTGAATCAGTCTTTCAGTTCCAGCTCCACCCGCAACAGGTGGTGGTCGGAACTCGGGGTCGGGATGACCTTCTGGTCCACGCAGCGCAATTGCTGGTTGAAGAACACGTGGTCCAGCACCAGCGGCATGCGCCGCCAGGTGATCTCCGACCATTGGGCGGTGCTGAAGCCCGCTTCCTCGAACTGTTCCACCAGCGTCTCATGGCCGCTGACGTTGAAATCCCCTCCCAGCAGCGTCGGCAGGTCGGAGCGCCGCAACCGGTCGACGACCATCTGGCGTTGTTCGGGATGGTTCGAGCTGGAGGTCTTGAGCATGAAGAAGGCCAGCAGGTGTGTGTTGAACAGCTGCACGGTCTTGCCGCCGATCTGGGTCTTGGCGCCGATCAGCAGGCGGTCGGTCGGCGTCTTGGTCTCGCCGTTGAAGTTGAATTCGATGGGCGGCGAGGGCAGGTCCAGCCGTGTGGTATCGAACAGCTTGCTGCGCGAGAAGATGGCGAGGCCGATACCGAAGGGCAGCTCGCGTACGTCGGCTTTCGGGTAGCTGAAGTAACTGTCGTATCCGGTTAGCGCAGCCTTCAGTCTCGTGTAGTTGGGGGGCGGGTCGAGTTGCTTGCCGCCGGGCTCGGCGTGTTCCACTTCCTGCAGCAGAACGATGTCCGCGTTCTGGCTTTTTATCTCGGCGATGGTCTGTTCAAGGTCAACCGGGGCGTGATCCGGATAGGCGTCATCCCATACCTGACCGAATTGCATGTTGAATTGAAGGACGCTGAACCGTGTCATGCTGGCTTGCGGGCGTTGAAGATTGGCGAACTTTATAGAAACAGTGGGTTGGAATCAAGCGATAGGGAAGGTTCTTTTCAGATATTGCTGGCGCAGTGCCGGGTCGAAGCGCTCGATCGCATAGCGCAGGGCAGTGCGCGGCAGGCGCGGGTAATGCTGCCGCAGGAAAGTCTCCAGCAATGGCTGGTCTCGTTTGCCCACTTCGCGCAGCATCCAGCCCACCGCCTTGTGCATCAGGTCGTGCTCGTCGCTCAGCAAGGTTGCGGCGATGCGCAGCGTGTCGCTGAAATCGTCGCGGCGGATGAAGTGGAAGGTGGCGATGATGGCGATACGCCGCTCCCACAGCGAGGCCGACTTCGCCAGCTTGTGCAGCAGCTTGCGCGGCCTGTCCTGCAGATGTCTGCCGACGATGTGCGGCGCGGAGATGTCGACCAGGTCCCAGTTGTTGATGCGATGCGTGTTGGCGAGGTAGAGGTCGAAGGCAGCTTGCCTCCCGGTATCGCCGGCACGTGCATAGTATTGCATCAGCTGCAGTAGCGCGAACACGCGCTCCTCGTGGTATTTCGAGTCGAGCAGGGTCTGCACCTCATCCAGTCCGGCATCGCGCTGCCGCTTCGCCAGACTGCGCAGCACCGGCACTTTGATGCCTATGAACACATCGCCCTCGCCGTATTGTCCCGGACCGGTCTTGAAGAAGCCTTGCTGGATGCGCGCGATCTCGGGCGAGGCGAGGGCGCGCAGTTGTCTCTGGATAGGGAGCAGGGCGGCCATCTCAGGCGAGGCGGGCTGCGATGAGGAAGATGGGGAACTCGCGCGTATTGCCCGCTACTTCCTTGCGCACCACCGTTGCGGTGGTATCGCGCACGTCGGTGTAACCTTCGGCGAGCAGCAGCCGGCGCAAGGCGGCGCGGTCGAAACCGAGATGGAACACGCCGGTGTTGTCGCCGTGGAATGCGCCGTCCTCGGTGTCGAGGTCGGCGAAAGCGATCTGGCCGCGCGGCCTGAGTAGCCGCTTCCATTCGCGCAACAGCGCGGCGGTGTCGGGGATGTGGTGCGTCACCATGCTGCTCACGATCAGGTCGTATTCGCCTGCGGCATGCGCGCCATGTTCGAAATCGACCAGCTGCGCGCTGACGTTGCCGGGCTTGAGTGTGGTGATCTTGTCCTGCAATACCGCGATCATCGCGGGCGAACTGTCCGCCCCGCACACCGAGCGCACCTGCGGCTGCAGGCGCATGGCGATGAGACCGGTGCCGCAGCCGTAATCGAGCACATCCATCTGCGGCGTGAGTTGCACCATGCGAAGGATGGCGTCACCCACATCCTGCGCGATCTTCAGCCGCGTGGGATTGCTGTCCCAGCGCGAGGCGACGCCCTCGAAATCCCGTCTCACCTGTTCCATGTCAACGACGGCGACGGGCGGACGTACTGCCGCCCATCAGCGACCCCAGTACGCCGCGTATCAGTTGACGCCCGAGTTCGGCACCGACGGTGCGCACCACACTCTTCACCATGGCCTCGCCCACACCCTGACGGCGCGAACTGCCGCCTCCGAGGAGTCCGCCCAGCAGTCCGCCGCCGGAGGCTGCGGGCGTGGTGCTCTCCGTCTTCGCTTCTGCCGCCTGCTGTTCGGCGGCGCGTCCTTTCAGCATCTCGTAGGCCGATTCGCGGTCCACCGCCTTCTCATACACGCCGGCGACGATGGAGTTGGCGATGATGTCCTTGCGCTCGGTTTCGCTGAGCGGACCGATCTGCGCGCGCGGTGGCACGATCAGCGCGCGCTCCACGATGCCGGGCGTGCCCTTCTCGTTCAGCGTGGAGACCAGCGCCTCGCCCACGCCGAGTTCGGTGATGACGGCTTCCTCGTCCAGTGCCGCGTTGTCGCGCATGGTCTGGGCGGCGGCGCGCACCGCCTTCTGGTCGCGTGCGGAGAAGGCGCGCAGCGCGTGCTGCACACGGTTGCCGAGCTGGCCGAGGATCTTGTCCGGCACATCGGCCGGGTTCTGCGTGACGAAATACACGCCCACGCCCTTGGAACGGATCAGGCGCACCACCTGCTCGATCTTGTCGACCAGCGCGGCGGGCGCGTCGTTGAACAGCAGGTGCGCTTCATCGAAGAAGAACACCAGTTTGGGTTTCTCCAGGTCGCCCGCCTCGGGCAGGTTCTCATACAGTTCCGAGAGCAGCCACAGCAATAGCGTCGAATAAACCTTGGGCGACTGCATCAGCTTGTCGGCGGCAAGGATGTTGATCACTCCCGCGCCGCGGTCGGTCTGCATCAGGTCGTGGATGTCCAGCATCGGCTCGCCGAACAGTTGCTCGCCTCCCTCGTGGTCGAGCTGTAGCAGGCCGCGCTGGATGGCGCCTATGCTGGCGGCGGAGATGTTGCCGTACTCGGTGGTGAATTCCTTCGCGTGCTCGCCCACGTACTGCACCATGGCGCGCAGGTCCTTGAAATCCAGCAGCAGCATGCCGTTGTCGTCGGCGATCTTGAATACCAGTGTGAGCACGCCTTGCTGCGTGTCGTTCAGGTTCAGCATGCGGCCCAGCAGCAACGGCCCCATGTCCGACACGGTGGCGCGCACCGGATGGCCGAGCTTGCCTTCCACGTCCCAGAACGTCACCGGGTAGCTGCGGTGCTCGAAGTCATCCAGTTTGAGTTGCTCGACGCGCGCCTGTACCTTGGCGTTGCCGCCGCCCTGTTTGGCCACGCCGGAAAGGTCGCCCTTGATGTCGGACAGGAACACCGGCACGCCGATGCGGCTGAAACTTTCGGCGAGCGATTGCAGCGTCACCGTCTTGCCGGTGCCGGTCGCGCCGGTGATCAGGCCGTGGCGGTTGGCCATCTGCGGCAGCAATAGCAGTTCGTGCTGGTCGTTCTTGGCGATGAGCAGTGGGGCGGTCATGCGTATCCTTGAAAGGTTTGAGTTGTCCTGCCTGGGCCGGCAGTCTGGATGGGGCGCAATTATGGTGTCAGGGATGGTTTGCTGCAATCACTCGCTGGCGGAGGCTATATCCTGCTGCGAGGGTTATATTGCTGCCGCAGGAGAATGGGCGGATACAATGCATCCGATTCAAATCGGGAGTCGTCATGAGGAAGGTATGGTGGTGTGTAGCGTTATGTCTGATCGCGATGTCCTCGCAGGCCGACGGATTCAAGGTCAGCGGCCAAGTGTTCGAGAAAGGGACTGGACGGTCACTGCAGGGGGCGCAGGTCACGGTGCGGGACTTGCCGGGTAGTGCTGCCGAGAGCGATGCGAGTGGCAGTTTCGAGATCGACTTGCCGGGTTACGGAGATTTTGAGCTGGAGCTTCGTTATGCGGGTGTTCCGCTCGTGCGGGCGGTGCATCTTGAGCCGGGGGGACAAGTCCCTGTGCAGACTTTTTATGTTCGACTTCCGGAGACCTTGCGCGAGATGGTGGTGACGGCGCCGCGTTCACCGGACCGGGTGAGCAAGAGCGTCATCAGCGGCAAGACCTTGAGCAGCATCGCCGGTTCGGGCGGCGATCCGCTGGCCGGGCTGCAGGCCATGCCGGGCGTGGTCGCGGTCAACGGCAGCAGTGCCCCGGCGGTACGCGGCTCCGGCCCCGGCGACAACGTGTATTACGTGGATGGTCTGGTGATCGGCAAGTTGTTCCATTACGGTAGTCTCAGCGTGTTCAACGCCGACCTGATCGAGGACTTCAATCTGTACAGTGCGGCGTTCAGTCCCCACTATGGCGATGTGACCGGCGCGGTGATCGATGTCGCCCTGCGCAAGCCGCGCACCGACCGCCTCGGCGGCAAGGTCAATGTCAGTCTGATGGGTGCGGACTTTCTGGTGGAAGGGCCACGCAACGATGACCAGTCGTTCTATTTCGCTGCCCGCCGCAGTTATATCGACCTGTTCATCAAACAGATCGAAGACAAGGGCGTGACCATCCAGATCCCGCGTTACTGGGATTATCAGGGCAAGTATCTGTGGAACCTGAACGATGCGAACAAGCTCAGTTTCCATCTGCACGGCGCTGGCGACCAGCTCGCGCTGAATTTTTCGGCGACGTCCAATGCGGCGATCCGCGAACCTGTGCTGGCCGGGGATCTGTCTTTGTCCGATTCGGGGGCATCACAGGCTGTGATACTGGACAGCGTGCTGTCGGATACGACCCTCAATACCCTTACCCTGCAACACCGCACGCGCGATGCGAGCAACCGCATCGCACAGGCAGGCACTTTGGATCTCACCCAGGAAAGTCTGCTGTTGCGCGACCAGGTCCGGTTGGAGCTGTCTGCGGGGCATGAGCTGACACTGGGAGCGGAATTGGGTCAGACCAAGGTCACGGTGGATGCCGATCTGAACAACACCCCCTGCACGCAGTTCGACGCCAACTGTGACCTCACCACCGGGACGAGGGAGCAATTGAGAGATGCTTTTACGAGCCGCTTGCTGGCGATGTCGGTGCAAGACAGGAAGCGTGTGCGGGATGATCTGACGCTGGTCGGTGGCGTGCGTTATTCGAAGGAGGATTATCTGGATCGTAGCTACACAGAGCCGCGCGTAGGGGTGGAATGGGAGTGGAGTCGCGACACCCTGCTCACGGCAGGATGGGGCAGACACAACCAGATGCCGACCGGCCAGCAGATCGTGCGCGTGTTCGGCAACCCAGGTCTGGACCATATCCGCGCCGACCATCGCGTGGTCGGCATCGCGCAGAGACTGGATGCGGACTGGAACTGGAAGAGCGAGGCCTATTACAAGAGATTCAGCAATCTGGTGGTCAGCGACCGGACACTCAATTACATCAACGCGGCCAGCGGCAAGGCCTATGGTCTGGAGTTCCTGCTCAAGAAAGAAGAGACCGACAAGCTTTCGGGCTGGTTCGTGCTCAATCTCGCCAAGTCGCAGCGGCGCAACGATGTGACCGGTGAAGCCTTCCGTTTCGAGTATGACGAACCGGTGAACACGACACTGGTCGGCAGATACAAGCTGGATGAGGACTGGAGTTTCGGGTTGAAGTGGAACTATCATTCCGGCAGTCCCTATACCCCGGTCATCGGCACCAGCGGCAACTATCCGGATGGCCGCTTCATCCCCCGCTACGCAGGCATCAATTCAGGCACCTTGCCGGTGTACCACAAGCTCGACCTGCGGGCGGACCGTTACATGGTGATGGACCGCTGGAAGTTGAATGCCTACTTCGAGCTGAACAACGTCTACCGGCGCAAGAACATCGCGGGGTATACCTACAATGCGGATTACTCCACGCGCGAAGAGGTCTACACCTTCGAGCTGCCGATCTCCTTCGGTGTGCAGGGTGAGTTCTAGAAAAACGAAAAAAAAGCCTAAAGTATCTGCCAGTCGTGCCGATAAAACGTTCATGGATGAGCGGTAAAGCGTCCTTCGAACACATACAAGGAGGTCTATCATGGCAATAAACCCTGTAGATTCAAGCAGTAACTATGTATCGCAAGTGCAGCCCCAACCGCAACCGCGCGATGAACGGGAAGCGTTGAAGGTTCGCGATGACGCTGCAGCCAAGGCGGCTGCCGCCGCTCAGGTGACAGAGACACCGAAACCGACCGTGAACACGCAAGGCCAGACGGTGGGTTCCGTCATCAACGTGCAGGCCTGACCCGGTCGGAGCCGTCAGGTTCGCGAGGCGCACCCGCTTGGGTGCGCCTTTTTTCTGCCTGCAGAACCCGGCTCATCCGGGTACGTGATCATCGGGCAGCGCCGGCTTTGTCGATCGCCTCGATGCGTTTCTGGGCGTTCTTGCTCAGGCTGTGGTCCGGATGACGGGTGAGGAATTCGGCATACAGGGCGCGCGCTGCTGTCTTGTCGCCGAGTTTCTCTTCGGTGATCTCTCCGTTCTTGTATTCGGCTTTCACTGCTTCTTCGTGTTGCGGGGAGAGCGCCATGATCCGCAGGTTGATGTCTATCGCTTTGGCCCAGTCGCGCGTGCTGAACAACGCGAGCCGCTCGGCAGCCAGCAAAGCTTCCATACCTTCATCGCCCTTGAATAGTTCGGCCAGCTTGAGATGGCTTTCTATCGCCTGTGCAGGCTGTCTGGTCTTGTTTTGCTGGATGGCGGCCATAGCGCGCAGGGCGCGCAGGACGATCTGGTCATCCTTGTAGCGTGCGACGATGGCCTCGTTGGTCTTGATCGCATTGGGGTAATCCTGCATGTCCTCGTCATACATCGCCGCGAGCGCTTCATAACCCTGTTTGGTTTCGGCGGAATCGGGGAATTTGCTTATCAGCTGGTTATAGCTTGCTACAGCCTGGGGATAGGCGTGCATGCTCTTGCGCTGTAACGTTGCTTTGGCCAGCAGGCTGTGCGCGTGCAGCGGGCTTTCCGGATACAGGGCGATCAATTTGTCGAAGTGATGGATCCCGGACTGTGCATCCAGCAAGGCAGCCTGGCGTGCCCAGACATGCTCGATCTGGTCTTCCTGCAGCCAGCCCTGATTGGCTGACAGGAAGGAGTCGCAAGCTTCGGCTATCGGGCGGGCCCAATCCTTTTCCGGGTTCTCGCCCAGAAGGCGAAGTAATCCGGCCGTACGCGCTTCGCGTTCCCCTTGCAGGCTGCCGATCTTCTCGCCCAGGCTTTTCAGCAAGTCAGCCTGTTTCTTCAGCTCATCGCCAGCCATTGCCTGCAGTCGCTTGATGGCTTCCTGCTCGAAAGGCGTGCCGGGGTAGGCAGCGCGCAACAGGAGCAGATCTATCGCTGCAGCCGGATATTCGCCGATGCGTTGATGCACCTGTGCCATCAGCAGGTATGCCTCGGCAGTCTCCGGAAGTTCCGGGTGGCGCTCGGCAAAGCGGCGCATCTCGGCCAACAGCTCCGCGTCGATCGGGTTCTGCGATGACGTGAGCAATCGCGCGAACATGTTCTTCTTCACTTCGGTGGCCTTGACCGCAAGCCGTAACAACTCCAGCTTCCGGGGGGCGAGTCTTTGATGCAGGGCAGCCAATGTTGCACTGTCGGGCTCCGGCTCGGCTGCAACGGGGACGAGTGTGACCTCGGCGATGGGCGGGGCGTCAGGGATATCGCTGGTGGCGGGTGTGGCGGTTGGCTGTTCGACTGTCTCGCTAGTCGTCGTGGCTGGATCGGCATCGGTAACCTCATCCGCTGCCCAAGCCGTCGTGAGCGCCAACCCAAATCCCGCTGCCAGCAGTATCTTTCTCATACGCGATCTCCCTGATATGTATTTTTGTTATCGAATGGCGAGCGAGGTTAGCAGGCGCGCCGGAAGGTTACAACCGAAGGGTGTGCCGGGCTCAAGGCTGATCGCTTGGCAAGGTTGCCGGGTCTTGGCTACAGCGGCTGTCTTACAAGGTGATGCCGGCTTCCTCCGCCTGGATGTCGGCGAAATAGCTGCTGCGCACCATCGGCGCGCAGGCGGCGTGCGAAAAGCCCATCTTCTTCGCTTCTTGCTCGAACCACTTGAAAGTCTCCGGCGTGACATAGCGCAGCACCGGCAGATGGCCGTTCGACGGTTGCAGGTACTGGCCCAGGGTCAGCATCTCCACATCATGCGCACGCAGGTCGCGCATCACTTGCAGCACCTCCTCGTCGGTCTCACCCAGTCCCAGCATCAGGCCGGACTTGGTGGTCACCTGCGGGAAGCGCGTTTTGAACTCTTTCAGCAGTTTGAGCGAGTGCGCATAGTCGGCCCCGGGACGTGCCATGGGATACAAGCGCGGCACGGTCTCCAGATTGTGGTTCAGCACATCGGGCAGCTCGTCGGCCATGGCATCCAGCGCCACGTTGAGACGGCCACGGAAGTCCGGTACCAGCGTCTCCAGCTTGGTGGTGGGCGAGGCGGCGCGTATCGCGCGCAGGCAGGCGGAGAAGTGCGCCGCGCCGCCGTCGCGCAGGTCGTCGCGGTCCACGCTGGTGATCACCGCATAGCGCAGCTTGAGCAGGCCGATCGAGTGGGCGAGGTTCTTGGGTTCGTCAGCATCGGGCGGCAACGGTTTGCCGTGTGCCACGTCGCAGAACGGGCAGCGGCGGGTGCAGATATCGCCCAGGATCATGAAGCTGGCCGTGCCCTTGCCGAAGCATTCGCCGATGTTGGGGCAGGAGGCTTCCTCGCATACCGTGTGCAGGCTGTGCTCGCGCAGCATGCGCTTCACTTCGTTATACCCCGCGCCGCTGCCTGATTTCACGCGTATCCATTGCGGCTTGCGCAGGCGTTCCTGCAAGGGGATGATCTTGATCGGGTTGCGTGCGGTTTTGGCCGCACCGGTCTGTTTGGTGGTGTCGTTCATGGGACGGATTGTAAAGCATCCGAAATACCCAAGTATAAAAGTATGGTATATTTCTGCCCCGTAGCGTAGCCATTTCCGCTCATCGAATTCATCACAAGGAGACTCTCATGGAACACCAACTGCCAGCGCTTCCCTATGCCAAAGATGCCCTCGCGCCGCACATGTCGGCCGAGACCTTCGACTATCACTACAGCAAGCACCACCAGGCGTATGTGACCAACCTGAACAACCTGATCAAGGGTACCGAATACGAGAATCTCGATCTGGAAGCCATCATCAAGAAGGCACCGGCCGGCGGCATCTACAACAACTCCGCGCAGGTGTGGAACCACACCTTCTTCTGGAACTGCATGAAGCCGAACGGCGGCGGCGCACCGAGCGGCGCACTGGCCGACGCGATCAACAAGAAGTGGGGTTCGCTGGACGAATTCAAGAAGGCCTTCCAGACTTCCGCCGTCGGCAACTTCGGCTCGGGCTGGACCTGGCTGGTCAAGAAGGCCGACGGCTCGGTCGACATCGTCAACATGGGCGCCGCCGGCACCCCGCTGACCACCGGCGACAAGGCTTTGCTGTGCATCGACGTCTGGGAGCACGCCTACTACATCGACTACCGCAACCTGCGTCCCAAGTTCGTCGAGACTTTCCTCAACAACCTCGTGAACTGGCAATTCGCGGAAAAGAACTTCGCGTAATCCCCTGCCGTGCCTGGCACGGATCAGTTAGCAGGAAAGATGAAAGGCACCCGGGAGGGTGCCTTTTGTTTTTGCAGCGATGCGATGCATCGCGAAAGGTTTTGGAGCGGCCAAATCGAACAGTGGGCGGCATAGTTTGCGGCAACTATGGAACCATCAATGGTCATAGGAGCCGGAATTTCCAACTGCCTGCGGTGCTTCCGACTCGGAATTTTCAGATCCGCTATTGACATGAAAACCCAACGGTTTGACCGATAAGGAAATTTCCTGCTTGTTATTTGGTGTGAGTAGTCGCACGATAACCACGTCTGAGGAATCAAGGGCGAGCTCGATGAGACTTATTGAACAAGATGAGAAAGACGATTTCCTTGCGGTTTTGAAGCGATTCAAGCTATCCGAGGATGATTTTGTCCTGGTGGAGACCGATACGACAGACCCGAAGACGGATGAGATTCTTGCGCTGTCCGGCTTTGTCGTCATTACACGTAAGTCCACCAAGCTGAAAGCTCAATACCCGATTGGCGATGGTTCCAGATGGGTCGAGGAGTTTGAAAGAGACCTGGAAGCACATTTGTTCGGCAGATAACAACGCTAGCAAGAATGCCTCACCTGGCCCGCCGATTTCCAGATGTCGCCGAAGCGACCTTGCAGTACCGGCCATCACTTCGATATTGACGATGCGTTAAGCATGTCCTGGTGATCGCTTAAGGGAAACCACAAGGGTATGCCCCTGTTCTCTGTAGCCTGATTTCGGGGTATCCATATCCTGCGCGCTTAGGAGGATCTGATGGATTACAGGATAGAGCACGATTCATTCGGTGACATCGAGGTGCCCAGTCAAAAGCTCTGGGGCGCGCAGACACAGCGCTCTCTGCTGCATTTCAAAATCTCGAATGAACGCATGCCGGACGAGATCATCCTCGCACTGGCAGAAACCAAACGCGCCTGTGCCCGCGTCAATTGCGACCTTGGCATTCTGCCCTCCGAAAAAATGCAGGCCATCGTCCGCGCTGCAGACGAAGTGCTGCATGGCTTGCACATGAATGAATTCCCGTTGTCTGTCTGGCAGACCGGCTCGGGCACCCAGAGCAACATGAACATGAACGAGGTGTTGGCCAATCGCGCTTCAGAATTGATGGGCGGTGAGCGTGGCCGCAAACGGCTGGTGCACCCGAATGACGACGTCAATCTGGGGCAATCGTCTAACGACATTTTCCCCACGGCCATGCATGTTGCCGCAGCGCTCGGCATCATTCGTGATGTGCTTCCGGCCCTGACCGATTTGCGCAACACGCTCACCGGCAAGTCGCAGGAATTCGCGGATATCCTCAAGATCGGGCGCACGCATTTGCAGGATGCGACCCCGCTCACGCTGGGGCAGGAATTCTCCGGTTATGTCGCGCAATTGAACCATGCCGAATCAGCGATCACCGCTACCTTGCAGGCAGTATTCGAATTGGCCGTCGGCGGGACAGCGGTGGGCACCGGGTTGAATACCCATGCTGAATTCGGGCAGCGCGTGGCGGATGAATTGGGCCAGCGCCTCAAGCTGCCGTTTAAGAGTGCGCAGAACAAATTCGCCACACTGGCCGCGCATGATGCGCTGGTCAATGCGCACGGCGCGCTCAAAACGCTCGCCGTTGCGCTATTCAAGATCGCCAACGACATCCGCTGGATGGCTTCCGGGCCGCGCTCGGGGCTGGGCGAGATCAGCATTCCCGAGAACGAGCCTGGCAGTTCCATCATGCCGGGCAAAGTAAATCCCACCCAATGCGAAGCGCTGACCATGTTGTGCTGCCAGGTAATCGGCAACGACACGGCGATCACAATGGGCGGTGCCTCCGGCAATTTCGAGTTGAACGTTTTCAAGCCGCTCATCGCCCATAACTTCGTGCAAAGCATGCGCTTGCTGGCCGATGGCATGGCGAGCTTCGATCGAAATTGCGTGCAGGGCATTGCTGCCAATCACAAGCGCCTGAATGAGCTGATGGCGCAATCACTGATGTTGGTGACGGCGCTGGTGCCGCACATCGGCTACGACCGTGCCGCTGAGATTTCGCAGCGCGCCCAACGCGACGGCTGTGCGCTCAAGGAGGCCGCACTTGCCTTGGGTTACGTGACGCCGGAAGACTACGAACGCTGGGTTGTTGCGGCCGACATGGCGCGCCCGACATCCAATTAAATACTTGACTGAACATCTTGGTTATGTATAGTGGAGGCGTACTTCCCGCAATGGCGTTCTGACTGCCATGCCTCTCACAACTCACTGTTTCAACGCGAGTTGCGCAGTATCCATGACGGTATACCCGGCAAATCCCGCTGCCAGTTCACACCATGCGGTTGTGATGAGAATCACTAGCGAATGGAGGGTGCCATGTCCGCATTTTTCGGAATAGATGAGCACAACGCCGAAGGCTTCATCGACAACGGCGTTTTCTGCCTGCCCCATACTCTCGATGGGAAATACGCACTACACAGCATCGTTTCGCCCATCCAGAACTCGGATATCGTCTTCATCAAGCAATGTTCGCCGCTATCCAGCCTGCATATCAAGGCGATAGGCGTAGTGCAGTCGAGTTACCCGATGAAAGTCCCGACCGAGGTTTGCCTGCCGGTGGAGTGGGTGTGGCAGGGCGAAAAGGTGCTGGATAACGTGGAAGAGGTGTTGGCGCAGTGTGGTGAGCCGCTGTACGAAGAGCACAACATCATGGTGCAGAGAGAGATCATCGACCTGCTGCCGACGAAGTACCACGTGGCACAACCGATATAAGCCTGCCGTGTGCCGACAGTATCGACGGGCGGTCTTCATTCTCGACGCACTGGGTCCAAGCTTTCAAATTGCCGACTTGGCGCAAGCTGCCCTAGAACAGCGAGTGAGGAGGACATCATGAGTGATCTATGCGAGCTGTCCAACAGGAAGTGCAAGCCTTGCGAAGGCGGCATGCCGCCCCTGTCACAGGAAGTGAGCAACAAGCTCTTAAGTCAACTTGATGGCTGGGCGTTGCAAGATAAGGTGATCCGCAAAACCTTCGAGTTCAAGAACTATTACCAGACCATGGCATTTGTAAACGCAGTGGCCTGGCTATCTCACCGGGAAGATCATCATCCGGACCTGAGTGTCGGATTCAATCGCTGCCAAGTCGAATACTCCACTCATTCAGTCAACGGGCTGTCGGAAAATGATTTCATCTGCGCGGCAAAAGTAGATCGTCTGTTTCACCTGTGAAATAGACCGAGCTGCGAGACCGGGAAAGCTGCTGGAATCAAGATGCATTCACAGTCATAAGGTTTAGCCATGAAAATTCTATATGACAAAAATGAAGTGATCGCAGCCGCTAGGTATATCGTGGCAAACAAGCCCAGCGCCAAAGATCCGTCAGAGATCCCCCATACGGATCGAGGATTAAATCTGGAACGAGGGCATGTGGATGCCATCCTGAAAAATATGCGCGCGCTGGCAAGAGAGAATGAAAAGGTTTATCTGGCTGTTCAACAATCTCTGGCTGCTGGAAATTCGAATGTGGATCTGCTCTGGAGCAAATGGGTTGAAGTGCTCGGGGTCGGTGGCTATTGGATCATTGCCAACATTGAAGAAGGCACGATCCAATTTGCAATCGCAGTATCCCCGTGGTTTGGCGACCCCATGGATATCGAGGAAGAAATATAACTTTCCGGATTTGTAACAAGTATGGTGGTTTCACCGTGATCAAGACGGCAACCTGCATCCCAAGTGTTGAGACCTTCCTCAACAATCTGCAGAACTGGGAGTTCGCAGAAAAGAACTTCGCGTAATCTCATTCGTGCTTGGCACGGATCAGTTAGCAGGAAAGATGAAAGGCAGCCGGTGGGTGCCTTTTGTTTTGGGGGATGGGCTGAGGAGCTAAAGGCAGTTGATCGGCCATAGCGGCCGAATCAGAGTGTTTCGAAATTTGACAGCTTAGCTGACCAGAGCGGTCATCTACGCTCCGGTTCAGCGGCAGACCGCGCAGCAGATCGTGCGTTGCAATCGGTTGTTAGGCCGCCCTTACTGACGCACATATCGCAAGTGTGTGGCGGCTGAACCATTCAGAACATTATCAATGCGAAACTGCGGCCCCGGCTCGCTCAGGTTTTCGAACAGTCGCCGCCCAGCACCGAAGAACACGGGTGCCAAAGCAATTTCCAACTCATCAACAACACCGAGGTTCAGGTACTGCTGAATCACATCTGCGCCTCCTGAAATGCGAACGTCACGACTCCCTGCTGCCTCCCGTGCCAGCGTCAGCGCACGCTCAGGCCCTTCATTGAGGAAGTAAAATGTCGTACCTCCAGGACGCACCCAAGGGTCTCGTTTCTCGTGGGTAAGAACGTACACCGGCGTGTGAAACGGAGCTTCCTCTGGCCAGCTAACCTCACCTTGGTCGAACATGCGCTTGCCCATGATGTTGGCGCCGGTGCGCTCGAAGGTGTGGCGGACCATGTCGTTGACCGGGCCAGTCTCTCCCCCAGGGCCAAATTTGAGCTTCTCGCGGAAGTACTGTTGGTTGATGATCCAGGCCATCAGCGCACCCCACTTGGCCCCCCAGTTCTTGTACTCAGGATCGTCCATGGTCATTCCATCCGGTGCCATGTAGCCGTCAAGGCTAAGCCCAATATTGACGAATACTTTGCTCATGATTCTCCTCGCGCGCGTTTGGATTTCGTCCTAATAAATATAGAGTTGAGGTTTTGATCACGACTTACATTTAAACACACGAGGCTGATTAGTTGGCCTTGGCGGAAGTATCTCAAACACACCAGTGATGGCCGTTATGGCTGGTTGCCGTCCTAGCAGGTCCTCGGCCTTAGCGAAAATGATAGGTTTGGTTACAAACGCCCCCGACGTCCCACTTACCAGACGGATGCATCTAGTAAATCAAGTTTAGTTGGTGAAAATCCTAATGGTATTTCGGCCTTCACTCTTTGCTTGATACATCGCTGCATCAGCATTCTTAACTAGAATCTGGGTATCCGTTCCATGCTCTGGATATAAGGCTATGCCTATACTGCATGAAATTGATAGTTGCTTGCCAACTGCTTCAAAAGGCTTCTCAAGAGCGAGTCGGATTTTTTCAGCAACCGCTAATACATACTCGCTGGTTTCTAGCGCGGGAAGCAATACGACAAACTCATCACCGCCAATACGTGCAGCCGTGTCAGATTCGCGCAACGAGCTTTTCAAGCGTAGTGCAACCTCCTTCAGTATCAAATCACCAACTTCATGTCCGAGTTCATCGTTAATAGGCTTGAATTTATCCAAATCAATAAACATGATTGCAAGGATGGAGTTTGTTCGTTTTGCGGAATTAATTGCCTGCTGCATTCGATCCATGAATAATCTTCGATTGGGCAGTCCGGTCAACGCGTCGGAATGTGCCAGATTGTGCATCTTTTCCTCGTAGCTTTTCTGAGCAGTGATGTCGTCAAAGATTGCGACAATCTCGCCCCCAGGCAATTTATATACGAAGTTTTCTACCCAGCCTGAAATTCGACCATCTTCATACAGCACTGCCGGAAAATGTTCTGCATTTCCTGTCTCATTTACACGACGAAACACATCGATCAACCCCATTCGACTAATGCCCGGGAAAACTTCAGTGACCTCCTTGCCCAATATTTGTTGACGGGGAATTTCATTCATTCTTTCGGCAGCTTTATTGAAAGCTGAGAAATGAAACTTCTGCCCGTCTTCCGAAACACGGTAGACAGCTACGCCGCTACTCATGTTTTCAAACATCTCCTGTAGACGTAACTGACTTTCAGATAACAACTCAGCCAGTTTTATGGCCTCTTTTCGACTATGCGTAAGCAGCCATGTAAATAGCCAAAGAACGAGACTGACGAAAATGCCAGCGGCTAACACTGCAATCGAACGCGAAGGATTTAATTTTTCTTCATATTTCTGCAAAGAACGAGTAAGTACCGTCCATGTTTGCCCTGCGACTATCAGTTTCCTGACCAACTGATAGTGCGAATCATTTCGCTCAAGTGACAAGACGTTGTCACGGTCGAACATTAGCGAATCTGCAGTTAGTTCCTTGCCACCAAATATTTCGATGTCGACATCTTTATGCTCAGACGCAAGCATCTCTTCCATCAGTCGCTTTATGTCAATTGATGCATATATCCAACCGGATATATTGTTACGCCTCTCGGATGCGGTCTCATGTTGTTTGTTCTGCTCAAAAATTGGCACAAACATCATGAAGCTAATGGCCATCTTGTCCGCCAACTGCAAATGCGGCTTTTCTCGCAAATCTGTTAGAACTGCAGCATCCATATCACGTGCCCTATCCATGGCTGCACGCTTAATCGGAACTGCATACAAATCCGCCCCCAAACCAAAGGCGTTTTCTTTGGTATTCGGCTCAATAGCTACGACTTTTGTACGCAACTGATTGAGTCTATTCGATTGCACCTCTACCAATCCGATGCATTGAATACCCGAATAATGCTCGGCAAGCGAAATTGAATCTACGTACTCGCCAAATGATCGTGCATTCGAGAAGCCAGACGAATGAATATGTGCTCGTGCGCCAAGCAGGGCAAGTTCGTAGTGGTCAATGTGACGCTGAACGGAGTTGGCTAATTCTGCCGAGACAATCTCGAATTCATTTTCGAGGGATTGTTCAGCATTGCGATATTCGGCTTGCCAGAACATCACAGTGAAAATGATAGAGGTGATTAAGACTAACCAAGGAGCGAGGCATAGTAAAACCGCCGACTTCCTCCTAGATTTGTTATTTTTATCGAGTTCAAATGCCACGATCAAATGCCACGATTATTTATGTATTTTATTGTTAAGTGGACATTACTCCTTGATGTAGGGAATGACAACCATGCTAAATGCTCAACATTCATGCATTTTGCCGCCCAGCAATCTAACTTATGACTCGTGAAGTTTGATACCGGACGTAACGAATCGGAATTTCACTGTCGCAATAGCCAGGCTGCCGTCCTAGCAGGTCATCAGCCGAAGCGGACGACGTAATCCTGAATATGAATGTCCGAAACGCAGTTAATTAACGGACGATAGAAAGTGACTTAGATACCGGACATCCAGTCAGGTACTCTTCACGTCAGTTCGTTGCACTTCAAACTTGAAACTGCGTTACGAATCCCTCAGCAATCATGGCAATCACACCGGATCGGTATATAAAAGTCGACTTAATACCCTCACCAAGTACAGGTGCGATCTCTTTCGCTGATTCTGTATTCGTCGAACAATCTGTCTCCGATCAACACTCAAGGAGTCTGTCATGGAAACCATTCAAAATCCTGAAGCGTGGAACAAGGGCAAGCTCATCGGCCAGAAGCCGCCGCTAAAGCCAAAGGACATATGGGCTATCCGCTTTCATTTACAAAATAGACAAGCCATTCGTGATCTAGCCATGTTCAACTTGGCAATCGATAGCAAACTGCGTGGCTGTGATCTTGTCAGCCTGCATGTTCGAGACGTTACTCACGGAAACCAGATACTCCCTCGGGCTATGGTTATCCAGCGGAAAACGCAACGCCCCGTGCAGTTTGAACTGACGGAACCAACCCGGACGGCTGTAGCGGCTTGGATTGAGAAAGCACACCTCTGCAGTGATCAAAGTCTATTTCCAAGCCGAATCGCAGGGTCAACCCATATCTCTACGCGACAGTATGCTCGGCTAGTTCACAAATGGATCGAGACAGCGGGATTGGATACCTCTTCATACGGTACGCACTCCATGCGTCGTACCAAGGCAACGCTTATCTACAAGCGGACGAAGAATCTGCGGGCTGTTCAGCTATTGCTTGGACACACCAAGTTGGAAAGCACTGTTCGTTATCTAGGAATCGAAGTTGATGATGCATTGGAGATTTCAGAGCAAACAGAAATCTAGGGGGGTTGCGGCCACACATGCCTTTCTGTGTGGCCGCCTTCCTGAGCAAAGGCGGCTTAATACACAGGACTAGTGCAAATGCGCGCAATCGACAAATCTTTTCGGCATCTTTTTTGCCGCCTCCTTAGCGTTGCACCATTTTGAAGCTCGATGGCACTTAATTGGAGCACGAATAGCATGGCTGCGCTTATAAAACGTTCATTCATTAGGAATCTATTAGGCTGGCGCGCTTATTGCTCCAACTCAGTTTATTGGGAGCCGGGAGCTAAGTTGAAAAAAATTCTGATCATCGATGATGTAAGGGACCGTGCGGCATGGCTGAAGGCCAGTCTGGAGCTGGCCGACTTCCACGTGGCCGGGGTGCTGACATGGGAGCAGGTGGACGAGCACGCGATACAGGCGGCCTCGGCCGACGTGATTATCGTGGATGCCGATGCGCCGGGACGGGACACGCTGGAGCAGATCAGCCTGATGTCCACCACGCTGGAAAAACCGGTGGTCGTGCTGGGCGGTCAGAAGGACCAGCAAAGCATTCAGGAAGCGATGCGCGCCGGCGTCAGCGCGTACGTGGCGCACACCATACAGGGCGAGGACCTGAGCGGGATCATCCATGTGGCGGCGGCGCGCTTCCTGGAACACAAGCGGCTGCGCGACGAATTGAAGGAAGCCCGGAACGAACTGGTCGAGCGCAAGACGGTGGACCGCGCCAAGGGCATCCTGATGGCTGATAACGGCTACAGCGAGGCGGATGCCTACAAGCGCATGCGCAGCATGGCGATGAGCAAAGGCAAGCGCATGGCGGAGATCGCCGAGGCGATCATCCTGGCCAAGGAGCTGAGTGCCTGACGGGCGGCATGCAGTGTGCAAGCGCACCGTTATGGCATGAGTGGTGCACCAGAATGGGACGGCAGAGGCATCTGCTGTGCAGGCTCAAGTGGGAAGCGAAATCGATATTCCCATAGATAACAACGAGTAATAGCTAACCGGATTTGCTGGCACGGCTGTTGCTTATAAGCAGGCATCAACGGATCAACGGCGATTCGAAGGATTTGCAACAAAGGACAAAGGCGTCCCACTGCGTACAGCGCAGTCGGACGCCTTTTTTATTTTCGAGCCAAAGGTTTTCTATAAGGAGATTTGAAGATGGACAAGTCAAAACTGGAAACGGTCGTTGCGAGCGCGCAAGCGCAAGCGCCAGAACAGAACAGTCGGAGGGAATTCATGAAAAAGACAGGTGCGGTACTGGGTGCGGCGGGGATCATGTCGATGGTCCCCATGGGAACACGGGCTGCGGCCTGGGCTGCGGGCTCGGATGCGCCCGAGTTGAAGGAAGTGAAGGTCGGCTTCATTCCGTTGACCGATTGCGCGTCGGTGGTGATCGCCTCGCTGATGAAGTTCGACGAGAAATACGGCATCAAGATCATCCCCTCCAAGGAGGCATCCTGGGCGGCGGTGCGCGACAAGGTAGTCAACGGCGAACTGCACGCCGCGCACATCCTGTACGGCATGGTGTACGGCGTGCATCTGGGCATCGGCGGCAACCAGAAAGACATGGCCGTGCTGATGACCATCGACAACAACGGCCAGGGTATCTCGCTGGCCAACCAGCTCAAGGACAAGGGCGTCACCGACGGCCCTTCGCTGGCGAAGCTGATCAAGGCGCAGCCGCGCGAATATACCTTCGCCCACACCTTCCCGACCGGCACGCACGCCATGTGGCTGTATTACTGGCTGGCGAACTACGGCATCAATCCGATCTCCGAAGTGAAGACCATCACCGTGCCGCCGCCGCAGATGGTGGCCAACGCGCGCGTCGGCAGCATGGACGGTTTTTGCGTGGGCGAGCCGTGGAACGCGCGCGGCATCTACGACAACGTCAGCTTCTCGGTGGCGTCGTCGCAGGATGTCTGGCCGGACCATCCGGAAAAGGTGCTGGGTGCCACGGACGAGTTCGTGCAGAAATATCCCAACACCGCGCGCGCGCTGGTCATGGCGATGCTGGATGCGGCGAAGTTCATCGATGCCGAGTCGAACCGCGCCAAGGTGGCGCAGATTATCTCCGCCAAGTCCTACGTCAATGCGCCGGTCGATGTCATCGAGGGGCGCTTCCTGGGCAACTATGAAGACGGTCTGGGCAAGAAGTGGCACGACCCCAACCACATGAAGTTCTTCAACGACGGCAAGGTGCCGTTCCCCTACCTGTCCGACGGCATGTGGTTCCTCACCCAGCACAAGCGCTGGGGCCTGCTCAAGGATGATCCGGACTATCTGGGCGTCGCCAAGCAGATCAACAAGATCGAGTTGTACAAACAGGCCGCGTCGCAGGTCAAGGTAGCCGTGCCCAAGGACGTGATGCGCTCCTCCAAACTGATCGACGGCAAGGTATGGGATGGCAAGGATCCCAAGCAGTACGCGGCCAGTTTCAAGGTGCGGGCATGATGAAGATCAGAAGCTTCTTTGCGGAGCATCTGCTTCCGCCGGCCATCGGCATCGGCGTGTTCATCCTGGTGTGGAGCCTGATCGCGCAGACCGGCGACAACCTGCCGGGGCCGCTCAAAACCTGGGACTCAGCGGTGATCCTGTTCAGCGATCCGTTCTACCAGAACGGACCGAACGACCAGGGCATCGGCTGGAACGTGCTCGCTTCGCTGGGGCGTGTCGGTATCGGCTTCGGTCTGGCAGCGCTGGTCGGGATACCGCTGGGCTTCCTGATCGGGCGCGTCGACTTCCTCAACAAGATGAGCGCGCCGGTGGTGAGCATGCTGCGGCCGGTGTCGCCGCTGGCGTGGCTGCCAATCGGCCTGCTGGTGTTCAACGCATCGAACCCGGCCGCCATCTGGGTGATCTTCATCTCCAGCATCTGGCCGATGATCATCAACACCGCGATGGGCGTGCGCCAGCTGCCGCAGGATTACCTCAATGTGGCGCGCGTACTGAACCTGTCCGAATGGAAGGTGTTCGCCAAGATCCTGTTGCCCGCAACGCTGCCCTACATGCTGACCGGCATCCGTCTGGCCATAGGCACAGCGTGGCTGGTGATCGTCGCGGCGGAGATGCTGACCGGCGGCGTGGGCATCGGCTTCTGGGTGTGGGATGAGTGGAACAACCTGAACGTCGAACACATCATCATCGCCATCTTTGTGGTCGGCATCGTCGGCCTACTGCTGGAGATGATGCTGATTCAGATCGCCAAGCGATTCAGTTACTGAGCGGGGATGCCATGAAAAAATACGTGCAAATCGAGAATGTGCAGATGGTGTTCGGCACCAAGCAGGGACCGTTCATCGCGCTCAGGGACATCGACCTGAAGATCGATCCGGGCGAATTCATCACGCTGATCGGCCACTCCGGCTGCGGCAAGTCCACCTTGCTCAACCTGATCGCCGGGCTGTTGCTGCCCAGCGAGGGGGTGATGCTGTGTGCCAATCGCGAGATCACCGGGCCCGGCCCGGATCGCGGCGTGGTGTTCCAGAACCATTCGCTGCTGCCCTGGCTGACCTGTTTCGAGAACGTGCATCTCGCGGTCGAGCGCGTGTTCGGGCAAACGGAGAGCAAGGCGCAACTCGCGCAGCGCACCAACGATGCGCTGGAGCTGGTGCATCTGTCGCATGCGGCGCAGAAATTGCCGCACGAGATATCCGGCGGCATGAAGCAGCGCGTCGGCATCGCGCGCGCGCTGTCCATGCAACCCAAAGTGCTGCTGATGGACGAGCCGTTCGGGGCGCTGGATGCGCTGACCCGCGCCCACCTGCAGGACGAACTGATGAAGATCGTGGCCGACACCAAGAGCACCGTGGTGATGGTGACGCACGATGTGGACGAGGCGGTGCTGCTGTCCGACCGCATCGTGATGATGACCAACGGCCCGGCCGCCACCATCGGCGAGATATTGATGGTGGACCTGCCCAAACCGCGCAATCGCCTGGCCTTGGCCAACGATGCGAAGTACCACAGCCTGCGCGGCGCGGTGCTGGAGTTCCTGTATCAGAAGCAGGCCAGGAAAGCGGCCTGATGCGATGGGAATGAACATGACCTGCGTCGACATCCTGTACATCGGGCGTCCCAGCGAGTTCCTGCTGACGACCTCGGAACGGCTGGAAGTGCCGGATGCGGCCCCCACGCTGCAGCAGGTGCTGGGCAGCTTGCGGGCGCGCGGCGCGCGCTGGGCCTACGAACTGGATGAACGGCATGTGATGTGCACGGTCAACCGGGTCCCCGCTGTCGCGTCGGCACCCCTCGCGGCGGGAGACGAGATCGGCATCTATTCGCGCAAGTCCATCTTCGAGGCGTAGTGCGTCGCAGCGGAACGGTTGAATTGAACGGCAGTACGGCAGGCGAAGGATCACACCCAACGGCGGGCGCGATCCGGCAGGTAATAACGACAAAGGCGTCGTTTCGGCCCACCCGGACGGGTAGGGATCGGACGACGTTTTTTTATTGAGAGGAGTGCAAGATGGAACAAAAAAAGAAGCGGCTGGTGGTGGTCGGCAACGGCATGGCGGGCATACGCACCATCGAGGAATTGCTCAAGATGTCGGCGGATGAATTCAACATCACCGTGTTCGGTGCCGAGCCGCAGCCCAACTACAACCGCATCCTGCTCTCGCCCGTGCTGTCCGGCGAGATGCCGTTCCAGGACACCGTACTGAACGACTGGAGCTGGTACGAGGAGAACCATATCACCCTGCACACGGGCAAGACGGTGACGAAGATCGACCGCATGCGCTGCACGGTGGAAACGGATGACGGCATCGTCGTGCCCTACGATCGCCTGCTGATCGCCACCGGATCCAATCCCATCATGCTGCCGGTCCCCGGCATCGATCTGCCCGGCGTGATCGGCTATCGCAGCATCGCCGATGTGGAGCAGATGCTGGCAGCAGCGCAGCCGGGCAAGCGCGCCGTGGTGATCGGCGGTGGCCTGCTCGGGCTGGAAGCGGCGAATGGTCTGTCGCTGCGCGGCATGCAGGTGTCCGTGGTGCATCTGTGCGAATGGCCGATGGAGCGCCAGCTGGACAAGGTCGGCGGCGGGCTACTGAAAGAGGCGCTGGAGAAACGCGGCCTGAAGTTCTATCTGTCGCGCCAGACCGACGCCATTCTCGGCGAGACGGCGGTCACCGGACTGCGTTTCAAGGACGGTGAAGAGATTGCGGCCGACCTGGTCGTGATGTCGGCGGGTATCCGCCCCAACATCGCGCTGGCCAAGTCGGCCGGCATCCATTGCGAGCGCGGCATCATGGTGAGCGACACCATGCAGACCTACGACCCGAAGATCTACTCGGTGGGCGAATGCGTGCAGCATCGCGGCCAGACCTACGGCCTGGTCGCGCCGCTGTTCGAGCAGGCCAAGGTGGCGGCGAACCATCTCGCCCAATACGGCAGGATGCGCTACGAAGGTTCATCCGTCTCGACCAAACTCAAGGTGACCGGTATCGACCTGTTCTCGGCTGGCGATTTCAATCCGGTGGCGGGGGATGACGAGTTGTTGCTGCAGGATGCGGCGCGCGGCGTGTACAAGAAACTAGTGCTGCGCGACAACAAGCTGCGCGGTGCGGTGATGTACGGCGACACGGTGGACGGTCCATGGTATTTCCAGATGATGCGCGACGGCACCGATGTGTCGGAGATGCGCGAGCACCTGCTGTTCGGCCAGATGCACCTCGGCGATTCCGGCCACGGCGCCAAGGCTGGCGTGATGGATATGCCGGACACGGCCGAGATCTGCGGCTGCAACGGCGTATGCAAGGGCACCATCGTCAACACCATCATAGACAAGAAGCTGTTCACGCTGGACGAGGTGCGCGCCCATACCAAGGCTTCCGCCTCGTGCGGTTCGTGCACCGGGCTGGTGGAGGCAATCCTGGCGAACACCGTGGGCGGCGATTATTCCGCCAAGCCGAGCAAGAAGCCGATCTGCGGCTGCACCGAATACGCGCATCAGGATATGCACAAGACGATACGCGAGCGCAGCCTGAAGACCATCCCCGAAGTAATGAAAGCGCTGGAGTGGAAGACTGAGGACGGTTGCCATGTCTGCCGCCCCGCTCTCAACTACTACCTGTTGGCCGCCTGGCCGGGCGAGTATGTGGACGATAGCCGCTCGCGTTTCATCAACGAGCGCGTGCATGCCAACATCCAGAAGGACGGCACCTATTCGGTGATCCCGCGCATCTGGGGTGGCGTCACTTCGCCTGCGCAGTTGCGCGCCATCGCCGAGATCGCCGAGCGCCATGAAGTGCCCACCGTGCACATCACCGGTGGACAGCGTATTGGCTTGTACGGCATCACCAAGGAGAATCTGCCCAAGATGTGGGCGGAGCTGGTCGAGGCGGGCTTCGTCTCCGGCCATGCCTACGGCAAATCGCTGCGCACGGTGAAGACCTGCGTCGGTTCGGAGTGGTGTCGCTTCGGCACGCAGGATTCGACCGGGTTGGGCATCAAGGTGGAGCAGATGACTTGGGGTTCGTGGACGCCGCACAAGTTCAAGATCGCGGTGTCCGGCTGCCCGCGCAACTGCGCCGAAGCCACCATCAAGGATTTCGGCATTGTCTGCGTGGACTCGGGTTACGAGATACATGTCGGCGGCAACGGCGGCGTCAAGGTGCGCGTCACCGATTTCCTGTGCAAGGTGTCAAGTGAAGCCGAGGTGCTGGAATATTGCGGCGCCTTCATGCAGCTGTACCGCGAGGACGCCCATTACCTGGACCGCACCGCACCGTGGATAGAACGCGTCGGCCTGCCTTTCGTCAAGCGCCACATCGTCGATGACGCGGAGGGCCGTGCCGAGTTGTACGCGCGCTTCCTCAAGTCGCAGCAATATTCGCAGGACGACCCGTGGAAAGAGCGCGCCGAAGGCAAAGAAGCGCATGAGTTCACCGCACTCGCCACCATCGTATAAGGAGAACTGGAATGAACTGGATACAAGTCGGCAATCTGGAAGACATCCCGCGTCAGGGTTCGCGGGTGGTCAAGACCGCAACAGGCGAGATCGCGCTGTTCCGCAGCGTGGACGATCAGGTGTTCGCACTCAACAACCGCTGCCCGCACAAAGGCGGGCCGCTGTCGCAAGGCATCGTGCATGGCAAGCGTGTCACCTGCCCGTTGCACAGCTGGGTGATAGATCTGGAGAGTGGCGAGGCCATCTCACCGGACATCGGATGCGCACATCGGCTTGAAGTGCGCGTCGCCCACGGCGAACTGTTTCTCGAAGCCGAGGCGGGAGTATGCAAAGCATGACTGCGCCGCAGGCCATACGCACCACCTGCCCGTATTGCGGCGTGGGTTGCGGCGTGCTGGCCACGGTGGCGGAGAGCGGCGAAGTGAAAGTGTCGGGCGATCCGCTGCATCCAGCCAATTTCGGGCGCTTGTGTTCCAAGGGCGCCGCGCTGGCCGAGACGTTGGGCAGCGAAGGGCGTCTGCTGCATCCCGTTGTGGACGGTGCGCAAGTCACCTGGGAGACGGCGCTGGATCGCGTGGCCGATGGCTTCAATAAGGTCATCGCTGAGCATGGCCGGAATGCGGTGGCGTTCTATGTCTCGGGGCAGTTGCTGACCGAGGATTACTACGTTGCCAACAAACTGATGAAGGGCTTCATCGGCAGCGCGAACATCGACACCAACTCGCGCCTGTGCATGTCCACGGCGGTGGCGGCGCACAAGCGCGCCTTCGGTGCCGATGCGGTGCCGGTCTGTTATGAGGATGTCGAGGCCGCTGACTTGGTGGTAATCGTCGGTTCCAATTATGCATGGGCGCATCCGGTGCTTTACCAGCGACTGGTCGCGGCGAAAAAATCGCGCCCGGATATGCGCGTGGTGGTGGTCGACCCGCGCCGTACGGCGACCTGCGACATCGCCGATCTGCATCTGGCCATCGCGCCGGGAAGCGATGCCTACCTGTTCAACGGCCTGCTGCATCACCTGCGGCGCGAGGATGCACTCGACCTGGCTTATGTCGAGCAACATGTGGAGGGATTCGCCGCCGCTTTCGAGGCGGCGCGTGCCGTCGATTCGATCCCCGCAGTGGCGCAAGCTTGCGGCGTGCCCGAAACCGATGTCGGCGAGTTCTTCCGCTTGTTCGCGCGCACCGAACGTTGCGTGACTATCTTCTCGCAAGGCGTCAACCAATCCTCCAGCGGCGTGGACAAGGCCAACTCGATCATCAACGTGCATCTGGCTACCGGGCGCATCGGCCGTCCCGGCATGGGGCCGTTCTCGGTCACCGGACAGCCGAATGCGATGGGCGGGCGCGAGGTGGGCGGGCTGGCCAATCAGCTCGCGGCGCATCTGGATTTCTCCGATGCGGCGAGTGTCGATCTGGTGCGGCGCTTCTGGGATGCGCCGAACATCGCACAAGATCCTGGCTTGAAAGCGGTGGACATGTTCCAGGCCATCGCCGACGGCAAGATCAAGGCGGTGTGGATCATGGGCACCAATCCGGTGGTGAGCATGCCGGATGCGGATCGCGTGCGCGCCGCCCTGATGGGATGCGAGCTGGTGGTGGTCTCCGATTGCGCGCAGCAGACCGACACCACTGCCTGTGCCGACATACTGTTGCCGGCTGCAGGCTGGGGAGAGAAGGATGGTGCAGTGACCAATTCCGAACGGCGCATCTCGCGTCAGCGATCCTTTCAGCCGGCGGCAGGGGAAGCGCGACCGGACTGGTGGATCATCACGCAGGTGGCGCAGCGCATGGGTTTCGCCGCTGCGTTCGCATACACGAGACCGGCGCAGATATTCCGCGAACATGCGCGTCTGTCCGGTTTCGAGAATCCGGGCAAGCGCGCCTTCGATATCAGTGCATTGGCTGATCTGGACGATACGCACTACGAAACATTGCAGCCGCTGCAGTGGCCGTTCAATGAGCGATCACCAAATGGAACACAGCGCCTGCTCGTTGACGGAAGGTTCTATACGCCCAACGGCAAGGCGCGCATGACCGCTATCGCACCGCGACTGCCAGCCGTCGCGACCGATGCCGATTTCCCACTGGTACTGAACACCGGCCGTATACGCGACCAGTGGCACACCATGACACGCACCGGCAAAGTGCCGCGCCTGAATGCGCATCAGTTCGAACCCTTCGTGCAGGTCCACGCGCAGGATGCGGAAGCCTGTCGGCTGCAGGATGGCGGGCTGGCGCGACTTAGCAGTCGACATGGTTCGATGTTGGCCCGGGTCCAGCTCAGTCAGGACCAGCGGATCGGTTCGGTGTTCGCACCCATGCACTGGAGCGAAACGTATGCAAAATCGTCGCGGGTGGATTCGCTGGTCGCTCCCATCACCGACCCGATCTCCGGACAACCGGAATCCAAACATACGCCGGTGCGGGTCGAGCCCTATCTGCCCGCCTGGCAAGGATTCGTGCTGAGCCGCAACAGGCTGGAACTGTCTGGAGCCGGTTATTGCGCCTGTTCTCAGGGTGACGGCTATTGGCGGCATGAACTTGCGGGCGACATGCTGCCGGAAGACTGGCGCGCATGGGCAAGGGCGTCTCAAGCAGGTGCCGGCGAATGGATGGAATTTCACGATGCGGCGATGGGGCGTTACCGGGCCGCTCGTGTGCAGGACGGACGGTTGGAAAGTGTGTTTTTCATCGCTGCCGATCACAGGTTGCCGGAACGTGAGTGGTTGGGCAGTTTGTTTGCCAAGCGCGATCTGTCTACCGCTGAGTTGGCGGGGTTGCTGTCCGCGCGTCCCCCCAAAGGAGAAGCATCGGAAACCGGGCGTATTGTGTGTGCCTGCTTTAGCGTGGGGGAGAAGTCGCTAGTGAACGCAATCAAGACGCAAGGTTTGACCAGTGTCGAAGAAGTCGGAGCGCACCTCAAGGCTGGTACAGGTTGTGGTTCGTGTGTGCCGGAGATACGACGATTGATTTCGAAAGCGACAATCTAAGTTTGGCTATGTGAATCGACCATTGTTAACTAGACACAAGTGTCTGCTATGCGTTGTGTAGCGGAATAAATTTCAATATTTGCAGAAAGTCGGCTTTGGCCGAACTGCCGTCCTGGTAGGTCGTCGGGACGATCTGTTGATTTAGTCAGTTCCTGCCCCTAAGCGGATATTTAGCTGTCAGACTTTGGAAAGTCCTTTAGACAACAACGCCCCGATGGATTGCTTGTGTCGCATGAGCATTGTGCGGTCTTGGTCTGGGTAACCACGAAGTCCCGCGTAGCGGGATTGTTCATAAAGTCCAGCCGGGAGATGCCGAAGCAGTAACACAATGGCATGTCGTCTTGCGTCTCTTTCACCCCAACCTGCGTCCGTAACTGCGACTTGAGAATTGTCGAACCGTCTTCGCTGAAATAGACAACCTCGCAAGCAGGATCATCGCAGAAGAAGTACCGATGCCCAGTTGGCTGCCAACTCCATGCTTCCTTGATGTGATGGGTTATGGTTCGCACTGATACCTCAGAACACTCATGCCCATTGATGGGGCATCGCTGTTTTTTCGGATGGGCGACATTGCAATCGTTGGAAGAACAACATTCACTCAAGGCGCGATCTCCAATAGAGTTGGCATTGCGCAGATTATCCTCTGATCGTTCTGGCGTCGAGTGGCCGCTGCGGGCCGACAGCAGAAACTACCTGCCCTTTCCCGAATTTCCGCTTTGGCCGAAGAGCGGCCTCTTTGAAGACTCACTCCACGCCCGGCTTCGCGCCGGGCGTTGTGTTTTCTAGCCCCCGCAGATTACCCGCTGCTTCCGCATGCTGCGGATCAAGCTGCAATGCGCGTTCGAATTCGCGGCGCGCTTCATCTTCGGTTCCTGCCAGAAGCCAGGCGAAGCCGAGGTTGTTGTGTACGCGCGCTTTGTTGGGCGACTGTTCCACTGTGGCTTGCCACAGGGCGATCTCGCTGCGGTAGTCGAGGTTGCGTTGGGCGGTGAGCAGTGCGGCTGCGAGCAGCAAGGTGAGCAGGGCGATGCGCACGTGGTCGGCCCTCAGCTGCTGGAAAATTTCGATGCACAGGGCCAGTGCGAGCGGCCAGCCGACGAGGTAGAGCTGGCGTTCGTTGGCAATGTCGAGGCGCGGCAGCAGAACGTAGAGGGGCAGTAGTTGCAGCACGGCCCAGGCCAGCGCGAAGGACCACCACGGGCGCAGCTTGCGCAGCCACCATGCGGTGACTAGCAGTGCCAGCGTGAGCAGCAATGCCGACGGGGCCTCGAAGAGATGGCGATACAGCGGCAGGTCGGGGTCGATGTTGAGCCATAGCGGCAGCGCCCATTGCTGCAACAGCCACAGCATGCCGTTCGCCTGCGTGGCGAGGTTGCCGCCCAGTGTGTTGAAGTGGGCGCTGCGCGCCATGTGGGATTGATAGGCGGTGCTGAACAGGAACAGCAGCACGGCCGCCAGCAGCAGTGCCCAGCTCGTCCATTGCGCTTTAAAGGAGTTGCGTTGTTCGGCCAGCGCATAGCGTTCCCACAGCAGCAGGGCGAAGGGGAAGGTGATGGCGGTCTCTTTGCACAGCAGCGCGGCGAGGAAGCACAGCGGCGTAAGCAGATGCAGGTGCAGTGCGCTCGCGTGCTGGCGGCCGTGGGTATAGGCGAGCAGGCCGGCCAGATAGCACAGCGTCATCAGCGAGGCGGAGCGGCCGCTGATGTAGCTCACCGCTTCGCTGTGCGCGGGATGCAGCACGAACAGCAGGGCGACGAACAGCGGCAGCGTGGCGGGCAGTCCGCCGTGGCGCACGTAGTAGTGCTGGCTGAGGCGATAGACCAGCCAGCCGTTGAGCAGGTGGATGAGGAGGTTGCTGAGGTGGAAGCCGGTCGTGCCCAGACCCAGCGTCCAGTCCAGGGTGTAGCTGGCTTTCAGCAGGGCGCGGATGCCGTGGCCTAGACCGGCCAGCCAGTTTCCCCAGCTATGCACTTCGGGGTTGTGGACGATGACCTTGTAGTCATCGAACTGGAACGGTGCGCCGAGCACGTTGGCATAGGCGAGGCAGACGGCCAGCGCCAGCCAGGCGAAGGCGCGCGGGTCACTGTTTTCGCTGGGCTTCGGCGAAGGCCACATCGAGGATGTCCACCGCGTCCCACCAGCGGTCGTTGCCGTGCAGCAGCACCAGCAGCACGGTGGTGTCGCCACGCTTGACGTAGGCGATCAGGCATTTTCCGGCGCGGGCGGTGTAGCCGGTCTTGAGACCGAACGCACCGCGATAGCGGCCGACCAGCGCGTTCTTGTTCTCGAAGCGGATGCGGCGTGTGCCGTCCACGCTCTGGATGTCCTGTTCGATGCGCGAGGTGAGTCGCAGCAGTTCCGGCTGGCGGATGACGTGGTGCGCAAGCAGGGAGAGGTCGTGCGTGCTGGAAAGGTGACCCTTGGCATCGTGGCCGCAGGCGTTGGCGAACTGCGTGTCGTGCATACCGAGTTCGGCGGCGCGCTGGTTCATGCGTTTCACGAATGCGTGTTCGCTGCCGGCGATCGCATCGGCCAGCGCGTGGCAGGCGTCGTTGGCCGAGGCCATCAATGTGGCGGCGAGCAGGTCGTGCAGGCGGTAGCGTTCGCCGGGTTTGAGTTTCAGGCGGGCACCGGTCTCGCGCGCGGCGGCGGGGGAGATGGTGACGGTGCTTTGCAGGTCGCCGTGCTCGATGGCGAGCAGGGCAGTCATCAGCTTGGTCAGGCTGGCGGGCGGCAGGTGTTCATGCGCCTTGCGTTCCCAGGTCGGTATGCCGTCGATCTCGACACGATAGGCGCGCGCGACATCGGGGAACAGATCGGGCAGGGCGGCGGCCAGTGTGACGTGGCACAGCAGCCACAACCCGATCAGCTGGCGCATGCGTTCAGAAGCCGAACAGGCCCTTCAGCTGTTTCGCGCCGTCGATGGCGTTACCCACCGGGTTGTCGGTGACCATGTCGCTGGAGCGGGACGAGCTGGTGTAGCTGCGGCCGGCGGCGGCCATGGCAGAGAATTTCTTGTATTCCGCCGGGCAGGCGTCCTCGAAGTCTTCGTAGTTGTTGTCGTCGACTTTCTTGCAGGCGGCTTTGGTGGCGGCCTTCATGTCGATCTTGCAGGCGGCGGCGATGGAGATGTCGGAGGTGTCGTCGTGCTTCACCAGCGCGAGATAGACCTCCGGTTTTTTCATCACGTCCTTGCTGATCACCTTGCAGGCGTATTTCTGGTTCTTGGCGCACATCGCGTTCGGGCCGAAGAACTGGTTGCTCATCAACTGTTCCGCTTCATAGCGTCCCACTTCGCACTGCTCGGCCATGCCGGCGGCCATCTGCGCCTTCGCCATGCCCATCATCTCGTTCATGTCTTCCATGCCCTTGCCGCCCACCACCATCGGGGCGGAGGTGTCGCAGGCCGTGCCGATGCGCTTGCCACGGTAGCTGGCCTTCATGTCCACCTTCTCGCCGTCGGCGGTGCCGCTCATCTGCATGCTGCCCTGATAGCTGCTCTTGCTGTGGGTTATCTCGCCGCCGCCCTTCATGTCCTGGCCGTCGCCCTTGCAGCGCACCTTCCAGGTGACCTTGTTGCCGGAGGCCTTCACGTCGCTGACCTTGCAGTTGCCTTCGTCCTGCATCATCTGCTGCGGGTCGGGCTTTCCGTCCTTGCCCTGACACACGGTGATGACGGTCTCGGGCATGGCGTAAGGCATGCCGGCCATCTCGGTTTTGCTGGTGACTTCCCACGTTTCGCCGGCGGCGGCGAGGGCGAGGGAGGGGATAAGTGACGATACGAGCAGCAGGCAGGACAGTTTGCGCATGGCAGCCTCCGACAAGGGGTTGGTGATAGGAGAAGACGCGGTGGATTGTTTACCTTGCAGACAAGGGCGTCAAGCGGGCGGATAGGAAGGCCGGGCGGCCTCAGGTATCATGCACGCCCTTCCGGAAATCGCGGCGACCATCATGAACCCTACACTCGTCTTCGACATCGAGACCATCCCCGACATCGCCGGGCTGCGCACGCTGCATGACCTGGATGCCGCCGTCAGCGACGCCGAAGTGGCCGAGATGGCGTTCCAGATGCGCCGCCAGAAGACCGGCAGCGATTTCCTGCCGCACCATCTGCACAAGGTCGCGGCCATCTCCTGCGTGCTGCGCGAGGGCGACAACTTCAAGGTATGGTCGCTGGGCGAGCCGGACGAGGACGAGGCCAGCATCATCAAGCGCTTCTTCGACGGCATCGAAAAATACACGCCGCAGATCGTGTCCTGGAACGGCGGTGGTTTCGACCTGCCGGTGTTGCACTACCGTGGCCTGATCCACGGCATCCAGTGCCCGCGCTACTGGGACCAGGGCGAGGACGACAAGGATTTCAAGTGGAACAACTACATCAGCCGCTACCACTCGCGCCATCTCGACCTGATGGACCTGCTGGCGATGTACACCGGCCGCGCCAATGCGCCGCTGGACGAGCTGGCGAAGCTGATCGGCTTCCCCGGCAAGCTGGGCATGGACGGCAGCAAGGTGTGGGATGCATATCAGCAGGGCCGGCTGGTCGAGATCCGAAACTATTGCGAGACCGACGTGGTGAATACCTGGCTGGTGTTCGCGCGCTTCCAGCTGATGCGCGGCCAGTTCACCCGGGCGCGCTACGAGCAGGAACTGGAACTGGTGCGCGGCACACTGGCGAAATCCAGCGAGGCGCATTGGTCGGAGTATCTGGCTGCCTGGAAGTGAGCATGCCGGGATTGCGCAAGGTCTGGCTGGGGCTGGGCTGGTTGTGGGTCGCACTGGTGTGCTATCTGTCGTTGGTGCCGCACCCGCCCGAACCGGTCTCCTTCGACGGAGTCGACAAGATCGAGCATCTGCTGGCCTATGCCGGGCTGATGCTGTGGTTCTGTCAGGTGTATGTCTCGCGTGCCGCGCGCATCGGCCTGTTGCTGGGTTTGGTGGCGCTGGGCGTAGCGATCGAGATATTGCAGGGCATGGGCGGCTACCGATATTTTGAATACACCGACATGCTGGCGAACAGCGTCGGCGTGTCGGTCGGATGGGCATTGGCGCATACCCGCATGGGGCGCATGATTATTCAGTTGGAACGAGATGGCAGACATTGAACAGACAGTGGTGATCGAATCCATCGATCAGGAAGGGCGCGGCATCGCGCATCACGAGGGCAAGGTGATCTTCATCGAGGGGGCATTGCCGGGCGAGCGGGCGACCTATGCCTCGTACCGCAAGAAACCCAGTTTCGAGATGGCCCAGGCGACCAGCGTCGCCAACCATTCCTACATGCGCGTGCAACCGAAGTGTATCCACTTCGGCGTGTGCGGCGGCTGCGCCATGCAGCATATGGATTCCGGCGCGCAGGTCGCCATCAAACAGCGCATCCTCGAAGAGGGGCTGGCACGTATCGGCAAGGTGACGCCGGAGAACATCCTGTCGCCCATCCATGGTATCTACTGGGGCTATCGCCAGCGGGCACGCATCGGCGTACGTCATGTACTGAAGAAGGGACGCACGCTGGTCGGCTTCCACGAGAAGCGCAGCAGTTTCATCGCCGACCTGTCGCGCTGCGAGATCCTGTCACCCAAGATCTCCGCGCTGATCCCCAAACTGTCCGAATTGATCGACGGCCTGTCCATCCGCGACCGCATCCCGCAGGTCGAGATCGCCTGCGGTGACAACGTCGATGTGCTGGTGCTGCGCATCATGGAGCCGCTGACCGGGAAGGACGAAGACAAGCTGCGCGCCTTTGCCGATACGCACGACATCCAGTTCTGGCTGCAACCCAAAGGGCCGGACACGGCCGCGCCTTTCCATCCACCGGTCGCGCCGCAGCTCAGCTACAGCCTGCCCGAGTTCGGCATCGAGATGCCGTTCGCACCGACCGAATTCACCCAGGTCAATCACCAGCTCAACCGCGTGATGGTGCACCGTGCCCTGCGCCTGCTCGATCCGCAGCCGCATGAGAACATCGCCGACTTCTTCTGCGGCCTGGGCAACTTCACCCTGCCCATCGCGCGCAGCGGCGCGCAGGTGCTGGGTATCGAAGGCAGTGCCGCGCTGGTGAAACGCGCTGTGCAGGGCGCTGAACATAACGGCCTGACTGCCAACACGCGCTTCATGGACATGAACCTGTTCGAGATGAACGAAGAGACACTCGCAGGATTAGGCAGGTTCGACAAATGGCTGGTCGATCCACCGCGCGACGGCGCCATCGAACTGATCAAGGCCATCACGCCGGACACCGCGCCGCAACGCATCGTCTATGTGAGCTGCAACCCGGCCACGCTGGCGCGCGATGCGGAAGTGCTGGTGCATGTGAAGGGCTATACGTTGAAGGGGGCGGGTGTGATGAACATGTTCCCGCAGACGGCGCATGTGGAGTCCATCGCGGTGTTCAGCAAGGAGTGAAGCGATGAAACGCTATGACGATCTGGTTGAAGAGGCGCTTGCACGTGTGAAGGAAGTCACGCCCTGGGATTTCGGGCGGCGCTACCAGTCGGGCGATGTGCCGCTGTTGCTGGATATCCGTGAACCGTCCGAATTCGCGGCCTTGCACATCCCCGGTTCGATCAATGTGCCGCGCGGCATATTGGAGCAGTCCTGCGAGTGGGATTACGACGAGACCGTGCCGGAGCTGGTGCAGGGGCGCGAGCGCGAGATCGTGGTGATCTGCCGCTCGGGCAAGCGCTCCGTGCTGGCGGCGGATGTGATGCAGCAGATGGGGTTTTCCAATGTCGTTTCGCTCAAGCTCGGTATCCGCGGCTGGAACGATGCCGAGTTGCCCATGGAAGACGCGGGCGGCAATGTGGTGGATGCGGACGCGGGTGACGAACTGCTGGCTTCGCGCGTGAAACCGGAACAGCGCAAGCCCAAGTGATCAGGCGGCTTTGGGCGTCAGCGCCTCGCCCTCGAATGCGATACCTTCCCAGCCGGTCTTCATGAAGTTGCGGATGTTGGCGTGGTCGGTCCCGGCCGGGTTGCCGAGCACATCCTTGCGGTAATAGTCCCCGAAACAAGTCAAAGTCTGTTGCGGCGTCAACCCGTTCAGCTTCGCGAACGAGAACAGTTTGCATGAGCCGTTGTTCTGTCCGGCCTCGTTGCGGGTCGCGCCGTTGCGGAAAGCGGTCGGGGTGAAATCGTAGTGCGCGTCGATCAGAGCGATGGTGTCGTTGAAGCAGATGCTGTCCGGCGCGTCGGCCAGTTTTTTCAGGAAGTCATTCAGTTGCATATCGTCTCCGTGGAAAACAAAAGGCGGCCGTTCGGCCGCCTTGTCGTTGCTGCGGGAAGCTTATTCGCGTTCGCCGGTGAAGGCCATCAGCAGTTGCAGCAGGTTGATGAACAGGTTGTAGATGTTCAGATACAGACCCAGCGTCGCCATCACATAGTTGGTCTCGCCGCCGTTCACGATCTGGCTCACGTCATACAGGATGTAGGCGGAGAAGATCAGCACCGCGATGGCGGAGATGGTCAGGCTCAGTGCCGGGATCTGGAAGAACAGGTTGGCCAGCGAAGCGACGATGAGCAGGATCAGCCCGATGAACAGGAACTTGCCCATGAAACTGAAATCCTTCTTGGTCACGGTGGCGATGGTGGCCAGCGAGAAGAAGATGATGCCGGTGCCGGCGGCGGCCATGCCGATCAGTTGTGCGCCGTTCTTCAGGTGCAGGGCGACTTGCAGGATGGGGCCGAGGAACACGCCCGCGACGAAGGTGAAGCCGAGCAGTGCGGCGATGCCCCATATGCTGTTGCGCAATGCGGACACGGCGAACAGCATGCCCAGCATCACGGCGAACATCACCAGCGAGGAGATGATGGGGCTGGCGGCCATGAACGACAGGTTCAAGGAGGTGCCGATGAAAGCGCCGATCACGGTGGGGATCATGGTCAGCGACAGCATCATGTAGGTGTTGCGCAGGACCTTGTTTCGTTCGACGGGTAGTGTTCCGATGGGGGCGGTCTGGGTCTGGTAGTTCATTTCTGCTCCGTTCAAATAAAGTGCGACTTTGCGCACGGCGAGCATGAGACTACCCAAGCAGCATAAAAGTTGCAACCGTGCATGCAAGGCGGTTTTGGAAGGCAGGATGAATTCGGGTATCATGCGCGGCGTTGCTTGCCTGCGGTCATCCGTCGTTTGCTGCAAGTGATTGAAGTTCAAGGAAGCGTGGCCGAGCGGTTGAAGGCACCGGTCTTGACCACACACCGCGAAGCGGTTTGTGGCGGCGCAGGCTCTTGTACCCGAAGGGTGAACCTTCAGGTTATGCCGTAGCCAAAACCGGCAATATGATTTCGTAGTAATAACAATTTGGAAGCGTGGCCGAGTGGTTGAAGGCACCGGTCTTGAAAACCGGCAACGATGTGAGTCGTTCGTGAGTTCGAATCTCACCGCTTCCGCCAATTCCCCACTGATTTAAGGAGTCCTGTATGTTGCGTCGTATAACTGCTGCTGCACTGATCATGGTCGGTTCGACGGCCTTTGCCGACACGCTGGATATCAATCTGAGCAACAGCACCGCCCAGTTCAAATACACGATCCCTAGCGGTATCGCCGGCAAGTCCGACCTGTTCGCCTCGCTGGCCTACAACGATGTGAACGACATCATGGTCGATGCCGGCCTGCTGGTGCTGAACGAAGAAGGCAGTGTGTCAGGTCTGTCGCTGGGCATCGGTGCCAAGGCGGTGGCGGCTTCGCTGAGCAAGGTGGCGTCGACGCGCAAGCTGGTGTCCGGCGTGGCGCTGGGCGCGCAGATCCGATTCGAGTTGCCCAACGACCGCCGCTTCGCGCTCGTGGGCGAGTACAACTATGCGCCGCGCATCATCAGCTTCGGCGACGTGGATCATTTCACGCAGGGCATGGCGCGTTTCGAGTTCGCCATGTCTCCGCTGACGCAGGCCTACCTCGGCTACCGTTCCAGCAAGTTCATCATGAAGAACGGTTTCCCGGAAGGACGTGTGGATAACGGTGGCCATATCGGTGTGCGTCTCTCCTTCTGACCGCATCCGTTGTACTGCTGTAAACGAAACGCCCCGGCATGCCGGGGCGTTCGCTTTGGTGTGGGGGGATTGTTTCAGTACCCGAGTGCCCGGGCCGATTGGTAGAACACGAAGCTGATGGACCAGGCCAGTACCAGTGACCAGCCCAGGGTGAACAGCGTATAGCGCATGTCCTTGGCTTCGGTGCGCAAAGTCGCGATGGCGGACAGGCAGGGTGTGTAGACCAGGGTGAACAGCATGAAGCTGTAGGCTTGCACCCAGTCCAGTTGTTGTCCCAGTGCGCTGCTCAGGGCATCGCCGCTCATGCCGTAGATCACTGCCAGCGAACCGATCACGATCTCCTTGGCGACGAAGCCGAAGATCAGCGCGATGGTCAGCTGTTCATTGATGCCTATGGGCGCGAAGATCGGGTGCAGGGCGCTGCCGATCATGCCGGCCAGCGTGTCGACGCTGCCCGGCGCAGCTGTGGACGGCAGGTTGGTGAGCAGCCAGACCAGCACCACGCCGGCGATGATGAACTGCGTGGCGCGGCTCAGGAAATGGCGCACTTCGATCCAGCCGCGTAGCAGCATCTGGCGCAGGGTGGGGAAGCGGTAGGGCGGAAGTTCGAGCACGAACGGCTCGCTACTCTGGAACTTGTTGCGGAACAGCAGCGCGGTGAGGATGGCAGCGGCGAAGCTGAACAGGTACAGGCTGAACAGCACCAGCGGTGCGTGCTGCGGTGAGAACAGCGCGGCGGTGATGAACACGAACACTTGCAGGCGTGCCGAGCATAGCGAGAAGGGGATCACCAGCATGGTCAGCAGTCGCATGCCACGTGAACGCATCACACGTGTGCCCATCAGCGCGGGGACGTTACAACCGAAACCCATCAGCAGCATCACGAAGCCGCGTCCATCCAGTCCCATCTTTGCCATCAGTGCGTCCATCAGGAAGGCGGCGCGCGACAGATAGCCGCTGTCTTCCACCATGGCCATGAACAGGAAGAACAGCACGATGATGGGCACGAAGGCAGCCACTGTCGCCACGCCGTTGTAGATGCCGTCCAGCAGCAGGCCGGACAGCCAGGGCGGCGTACCGGCCACGGCTGCCTCCAGCGCGTTGCTGCGCAGCCAGCTCAGTGCTTCGGCTACGCCGCCCTGCAGGGGCTGGCCGAGCAGGAAAATGCCCTGGAACAGCAGATACATGATGCCGAAGAAGATGGGCAGACCGAGCCACGGGTGCAGCATGACGCGATCGAGCTTGTCGGTCAGGTGTTCCGGCATCTGAACCGGTACCTGCACCGCATGTTTCAGCACGCGCGCCATCTCGGATTCGATGTGCTCGTCCTGCTCCAGTTGCGAGCGCAGCTGCTCGGCCATGCCCGGGGTGGGGTAGCGCAGGGCTTTGGTGACGGCCTGCAGCGCGTCCTGGTAGCCCGCACCGTATTTGCCGCTGAGCAGATAGATGGGCAATCCCAGCATCTCGGACATCCTGGCGCTGTCGATGGTGATGCCGTATTTGCGCGCCTCGTCCGACATGTTGAGCAGCACCACCACGTTCATGTTGAGCTGTTTGAGTTGCAGCAACAGGCTCATCTGGCGTTCGATCTGCGTGGCATTCAGGATCACCAGCGCCAGGTCGGGTACGTTGTCGTGCAGGAAGTGGCGCACCACCTGTTCGTCGTCGGAGAAACCGTGCAGGTCGTAGATGCCCGGCAGGTCGATGATCTCCACCATGTCGCCGCCGAGCAGGATCTTGCCGGACAGCAGCTCCACGGTGATGCCGGGCCAGTTGCCGACGCGCGCGGCGCCGCCGGTCATGCGGTTGAAGAGGGTGGACTTGCCGGTGTTGGGCATGCCCAGCAGAGCGATGCGTTTCATGCGCAGCCGGCTCCTTTGCACACTTCTATCTTGCCGGCTTCGTTGCGGCGCAAGACGACATCGGTGGTGCCCAGCCGTACCTGCAGCGGGCCGGAGAAAGCGGCGATGCGAACCAGCTCGACCTGCTTTCCCTTGCGGAAGCCCAACGCGAGCAGGCGCTGGTGCAGCGCCTGCTCGGCATGGATGGCAACGATGGTGGCGATATCGCCTTGTTGCAGGGTGGCTAGGGTGGAAGCTGACATGGTCGCGGCATTATTCCACAGCCGCCTCGCTCCTGTCGCGTAAGCCGGTGTGATTAAGGTAGAATGCGCGCTCCCGAAACGGTTCAAAAAGATCATGATCACTGGCAGTCTTGTAGCAATCGTCACGCCCATGCATGAGGATGGCAGTCTCGACCTCGAAGCATTCCGCGCACTGATCGATTTCCATATCGCCGAAGGCACCGATGCCATCGTGGTGGTCGGTACCACCGGCGAATCCCCTACCGTCGATGTGGAGGAGCATGAGCTGCTCATCGCCGAAGCGGTGAAGCATGCCTCGAAGCGCGTGCCCATCATCGCAGGTACCGGCGCAAATTCCACGAAGGAAGCCATCGAGCTGGCCACCTTCTCGAAGAAGGTCGGGGCGGATGCCTCGCTGACCGTGGTGCCTTACTACAACAAGCCGACGCAGGAAGGCCTGTACCTGCACTTCAAGGCCATCGCCGAAGCGGTGGATATGCCGCACATCCTGTACAACGTGCCGGGACGCACCGGTGCGGACATGGGCAACGACACCGTGCTGCGTCTGGCGCAGATACCTAACATCATCGGCATCAAGGATGCGACCGGCAATATCGAGCGCGGCAGCGACCTGCTGCAACGCGCACCAAAGGACTTCGCCATCTACAGCGGTGATGATGCCAGCACGCTGGCGCTGATGCTGCTCGGCGGCCATGGCACCATCTCGGTGACGGCCAACGTCGCCCCGCGCCTGATGCACGAGATGTGTGCAGCCGCGCTCAAAGGCGATGTCGCCACCGCGCGCGCGATCAACTTCCGCCTGCTCGGCCTGCACCGCAAACTGTTCATCGAAGCGAACCCGATCCCGGTCAAATGGGCGGTCGCGCGCATGGGCAGGATGAACAACATACTGCGATTGCCGCTCACACCGCTCACAGCCACCTCCCAGCCCGAGGTGGAGGATGCGATGCGTCAGGCCGGCGTCATTTGAACCCACTGGAATCACTATGAAAACAAGCAATGCGATCACTGCCGTCCTCGTCCTCAGCCTGCTGGCCGGGTGCGGTCTCATCCCCGAGCGCAAGCCGGTGGACTACAAGAACGGCGGAACGCCGGCCCCCGCGCTGGAAGTTCCACCGGATCTGACGCTGCCGGGAAGCAGCCAGCGCTATGCCATCCCGGCTGCGGACGGCACGCAGGTGGCCAGTTACTCGGATTATTCGCGTGATGTGAAGAATGCCGATCAACCTCCCGTGGCTCCGGTGCCGACACCCGTTGCTGCGGTGGAAGAAGAACCGGCGCGCCTGATTTCGGTGGAAGGCCAGCGCTTCGTGTTGCTGTCCGAGCCGTTCGACCGCGCCTGGCGCAAGGTCGGTCTGGCGCTGGAACGTGCCGGCCTTGTCGCGGGCGATGTGAATCGCAGCAAGGGCGTGTTCTATTTGAAGGGCACGGACAAACAACCGGCTGAAGTGCGTGTGCTGGTACAAGAGACCAAGGGCGTAAGTGTGGTGACGGTGGTTGCGGATGCAGCAGCCGAGGCCGAGACTGCGCGTATCCTCGACCTGCTGTACCAGCGACTGGAGAAATAACGCGCAGTGATGCGTTTCGCGTTCCTCGGCAGCGGCAGCGAAGGCAACTCGCTGCTGGTGCAGGCCGGCAACACCACTCTCATGCTGGATTGCGGGTTCTCCGTCAACGAGACGGTGGCGCGTCTGGCGCGTCTCGGCCTGCAAGCCGAACAGCTCGACGGCATCCTCGTCACCCACGAACACAGTGACCATATCGGCGGTGTCGCGCGGCTGGCACGCAAGTTCAAACTGCCGGTGTGGATGACGCACGGTACCCTGCTGACTCAGCAGACCTCGTTCGCGGATATCAGTGTCACCGAACTCAATCCCCATCACTGCATCGCCATCGGCGATATCGAGGTGCAGCCTTTCCTGGTGCCGCACGACGCGCGCGAGCCGGTGCAATATGTGTTCAGCGACGGTGCATGTCGTCTCGGCGTGCTGACCGACACCGGCCATATCACGCCGCACATCACAGCATCATTGGCAGGGTGTCACGCGCTGGTGCTGGAATGCAATCATGACGAAGAGATGCTGCGCAGCGGGCGTTATCCGCCCGTGCTCAAGCAGCGCGTCGGCGGTCGCTTCGGCCATCTGAGCAACCGTCAGGCGGCGGGGTTGCTGGCGGGCATGGATACCAGTCTTCTGAAATGCATCGTAGCCGCGCACCTGAGCAAGCAGAACAACCAGCCCGGGCTGGCCGCGCTGGCGCTGAGCGAGGTGCTGTCTTGCCGGCAGGATGAGATCGCGATCGCGTCGCAGGCCGAGGGGCTGGACTGGATAGTGATAGGTTGATGTGTTGTGTTGCAAAGAAAAAAGCCGGCTTGCGCCGGCTTTTTTGATCGTGCGGGTATTACTTGGCAGCAGCTGGAGCTTCTGTAGCCGGTGCAGCCGCTTCGGTTGCGGAAGCGGCAACCGGTGCAGCCGCTTCAGTTGCAGGAGCAGCGACAGGAGCAGCAGCTTCAGTTGCAGGAGCTGCGGTTTCAGCAGCTTTTTCACCACAAGCAGACAAGGACAGAGCCAACAGAGCGGCGATCAATGCAGAGCGTTTCATTTTCAATTTCCAATCGATAGGTAGGTGCTACTAGACTTTAAGTGAAGGTTTGTATTGAGTTGCCCTTTCTGCAACCTTCCCAAAGAAAAGGCGGCGCATTCTAGCGCTTCCAAAGGGAAATACAAGAGGGATGCTGTGGCGGAAAACCCCTTTTATTTCAAGCTGAAAGAGCTCGTGCAAGGCGCTGTCAAAAGCATGTAATTGTTGCGATTGTCTGGTAATTCCGGCGAGGGCGGTGAGCCGGGCTTGCCCGGCTCACCGGTAGGGCAAAAGGACTTACTTGTTGACGGCATCGGCGGCCTCGTTGACTACTTTCTTGGCGGCATCCTTGGCAGCTGCGGTCGCGTCATCGGCGACTTCCTTTGCTTTGTCAGCCGCAGCCTGTGCGGCGTCTTCGGCAGCGCTCTTGGCTGCGTCACCTACCTCCTTCGCGGTTTCTGCTGCGGCATCCTTGGCTTTGTCGGCGGCTTCTACGGCCGCTTTCTTGGCTGCGTCCAGAGACTCGGCGGCTTGTTCGCCGCAGGCCGTCAGGGAGAGGGAGAGCAATGCGGCAATCAGAATGGGGAATTTCATTTTCGATTTCCTATCGTTGGATGTTTACAGGATAAAATGCCGGCGTGCAGCGCTTCGATTCTAGCAAGACTTGCAAGCCATCAAAGCCCGAGCCGCGTCGGCGTCGCCCCGGAGTGGGATGCCAGCCACATCTCCTGGAAGCGCGAATTCAATTCGTGCGCACCCTCCGGGTCGTTCATCGCCAACAGTCCGCGTGTATCGTCGAAGTGATAACGGCGAACGAAATGGTGACCGTCGGCAACGGCGAACGGTTCTGTCACGCCGTGCAGGTGCGATGGCGTTTGGAAGATGGACATGCTGTGGCTGAATTCGCGCAACAGCATCATCATGCGCGGGCAGAAGCGGATCAGATGTTGCGTGTCATGTGCCAACAACTGCAGGCGATTGTTACTGCTGAGCAGCAGGTAATGACGCAGCGCATCGTAGCGCGCTTCCGAGTTGAAGCCGATGTCGGAGAAATCCTTCTCGAAGATATTCAGCGAATGCTGCGCCGAAGCGCAGACCGTATCCAGCGCCGCTATGTAATCGGCAACGCCGTCGAAAGTGGTGTGCTGCAGGGGCTCATCGTTCATGGTCGGCGTCTCCGGGTGGCGGGGGCAAGGTATCCGTCCAGATACCATTCATACAACAATTCCAGCGCGTCCTGCGTCAATGCGGTCCCGGCGGGGAGCATGCGCGCATCGGCCAATTCACGCAGCACGCGATAGTCGCTCTTGCGCACCTTGTGCGCCTCTCCATTGACGAACACCGTGCATTCCTGGCACAGCATAAGCGTCTTCATATCCAGCGCCACCCCGTGCTTATGCACCGTGTCGGCAAACCGAGTCTCGGACAGCGGTCGTGCGGGGCCATCGAAGAAGATATGCGGCTTGGGCTCGGAGAGATAGCTACCCAGAAAGTTGGCGATATCCTCGTCGTCCCAGCGTATCTTGCGGATCGCGGAACCGACCTGTTTCAGCATCGCCGGGCCGAGTTCGGAAGGATGCTTCTGCAGCTTCAGATCGGGATCGGAATAGGTGCCTTCGATCTCGATGCGGTCCTGCAGATATACGAGGAACTGCTCTGCCAATTCCTGATACCAGGGGGTGCGGAAGCCGATGGAGTAGGTCATGCAATCGTGTTCCGCGATGCCGTTGTGGGCGCAGTGTGGTGGCAGGTAGAGCATATCCCCCGGTTCCAGTACCCACTCCTGTTCCACCTTGAAATCCTTCAGGATGCGCAGCGGTGCGCCTTCGACCAGTGTCTGGTCTTCCTGGGTGGAGATCTGCCAGCGGCGGTGGCCGTATCCTTGCAGCAGGAACACGTCGTAGGCGTCGAAGTGCGGGCCGACGCCGCCGCCTTTGGGCGCATAGCTCACCATCAGGTCGTCCAGACGCGCATGCGGGATGAAGTCGAAACGTTTCAGCAGTTCGGTTGCTTCGGGCAGGAAATGGTTCACGCCTTGCACCAGCACCGACCATTGGCCTTTCTTCGACAGACCGGAGAAATCCTTTGCGACGAAAGGCGAGTGACGCAGCCCGAACTTGCCGTGCTGCTGCGTGACCAGTCTTGCCTGCGCATCCTCGTCACAGGCCAATGCAATCAACTGCTCAGGATCGAGCAGGCCAGCGAATCCAGGCACCGCCTGACGGATCAGCAACGGTTTCTTTTGCCAGTAATCACGCAGGAATCTTTGCGGAGTCAGTCCGCCGAGCAGGGTATTTTCCATACGGCGATTATAGTCCTGCCACATGCATTGAAAAGTGCGGTAGATGGAAAATTCCGGGGTGCACCACGCGCGAATTTCGATAGAATGCGGACAGGAGGACGTTATGCCCACACAAGCTGTACCACTACAAGCTGGAATGGAGGCACCGCACTTCGAGTTGCCGGATGCCGACATGGAGACGTTCAGGCTGGTCGCGCAACAAGGCAAGCACAACGTCGTGTTGTACTTCTACCCGAGGGACGACACGCCGGGTTGCACGATGGAAGCGAACGAATTCACCGATCTGGAGGATGCGTTCGCGAAGCTGGACACCATCATCGTCGGTATCAGTCGTGACGACTGCATCAGTCACGCCTGCTTCCGCGACAAATACGGTCTCTCGGTGCTGCTGCTGTCCGATCCCGAAGCGCGGGTCTGCAGGAAATACGGTGTTATGTACGAGAAGGAAGTGGATGGTCACAAGAAGCTCTCCATCCAGCGCTCGACATTCATCATCGACAAGACCGGCACGCTGCGCCACGCCCTCTATGCCGTACACGCCCACGGGCATGCACAAGAGATACTCACACTGATAAAGGAAATGAAATGAAGATCGAAAAGAACGCTGTCGTCTCGCTGACCTATGCACTGAATGACGCCAGCGGCGCATTGATCGAGCAAACGAACGACCCCATCAGCTACCTGCACGGCGGTTTCGATGGCATCTTCCCCGCGGTCGAGGAAGCGTTGCACGGCAAGGATGTGGGCGACAAGTTCACCGTCAGCATGACGCCCGATGAAGCCTTCGGCGAATATGAGCACGACCTGGTGCGCGTCGAGTCACGCGACATGTTCCCGCCAGAAGTCGCTGTAGGCATGCAGTTCGAGGGCGGTGCGGAAGGCGACGATGACGAAGATTTCATGCTGTACACCGTCACCGAAGTCACCGACAAGGAAGTCACTGTTGATGGCAACCATCCGCTGGCCGGCAAGACGCTGACATTCTCCGGCGTCGTCACCGGCGTGCGCGCCGCCACGGCCGAGGAGCTGGAACACGGCCATGTGCACGGCGACGGTGGCCACCACCACTGAGCATTAAGGCCGAGTGAAAAAAGCCCGCTTGAGCGGGCTTTTTTCCGTGCAAGACCCGATCGGTTCAATCGCCTTGTTCGGCTTTTCTTCCCGCCAGGATGTGGCACAAGTGTTCATCCGCCGGCTCCAGTGTATAGCGGGCGACGTCGTTAAGTAGCGCCTGTATCTCTTCCAGCGAGAAGTGCGCCATGAGGCGGTTCGCCATGTCCGGCTCGATCGGCAGCAGACGCGCCTCGCCCGAGGGGAGTTTGAAGCCGAAGCCGGCCAGCCGGTGCAGATCACCGTCGGCAGCGCTCATATCCTCCTGCTCGTCTTCCAGTGACTCGTAGAAGGCCTCGATCTCATCCGATAGCGCTTCCGGGATGTCTTCGGGGACGGCGACCACCAGGCCCAGCGGATCGTCGCTGCACTCGCAGCTCGATCCATGCTGCCGCACAAAGTCTACGAAGCGGTCACGCAGTTCGGTAGAAAAGAAGATATATTCGATCATGCGGGGCGTCCATGTGCCGGGAAGGTCGACATGGTGCCGCCGGCAGGGACCGCTGGCAATCACCCGAAGGGGGAACTATGCGTTTGTCCGCCTGCTGAGCGAATGATTTTGTTGTTAGAATCGCCCGCAGGCCACAGTTTCGGTGCTTCCTTGCCGACAACCCGAGATAACGGAAACGACATCATGGACAAGACCGTCAAGATTCGCGCTTACACCGACCCTGCATCGGGGCAACAGGCATCCAAGCAAAAGGAGCAAGACATCGAGCTTGCCGCGCGTGAAGCGCAGCTGGAAGACGAGCGCAAGAAGTCGCTGGAACAGCTCAAGACCATCGTGCAACTGCGAGAATCGCTGAAGCAGGAGCAGGCCAGAACGGCGGAAGCCAGCAAGCGCGTCAACGAACTGGAATCCGGATTGAAGCAGGTCACTGCCTCCAGCGCCAGCGAGCTTGCGCGCAAGGATGCGCAGCTCGAAGCCGAGATGAAGCGTGCGGTTGATGCCGAGAACAAGTGCAAGGAACTGCAGGCACAGCTCAAGCAGGAGCAGGACAAGCTGTCCAATATGCCGGACCATAGCCGCTTGCTGGAAGCCAAGGACAAGGAACTGGCCGACCTGAAGGCCAGGCTGCAGGATATGGGCGGTGTGTTGAGCAAGATCATCAGCATCGCCGAAGCCGCCAAGCTGGTCGGCAAGCCATAACTTCCGCTGCCCGCGTCAGATCGGGCAGCTCTCCGTGCCGCGCAGGAACTGCAGATATTCATCCAGTCGTTCACGCAGGTGCTGCGGGGCTGTCACGATGTCATGCGACAAGGCGAACAGCGGATAGGCGCGCCAGTCGAACACCCCGAATTTCTCCACCATGCGCAAGGTGTGCACCCCTTCACCGGAGATGTCATCCCACTCGCCGCGCGCCAGCTTGCGGCCCAGTTCATGGTGGTGCGAATCCTCGCTGGTCGCGGTCGTGATCAGATCACCCAGCCCGGCATAGCTGTAAGGGGTATGCGCCTGCCCGCCGAAGGCCTGCACGATGCCTGAGAGTTCCGCGATGGACGCCGCCACCAGATGGCCGCGCATGTTGTCTCCCAGCTTCAATTCATCCGCCATGCCGAACAGGATGGCGTACACGTTCTTCAGGATCACCGACCAGCTGCGCCCGTGCAGATCGCTCGCCTGCTGGCAAACCAGGCCGCTGCCACGGAACAGGCTGCGCATCACCCCGAAATCCGCCGCATCGGACAGCACCGCATCGGCGAACCCCAGCCGACCCGCGCGCAGCTCTTCCGAGATCATCGGGCCATAGATCACGCCGAAGTGGTGTCGTCCTTCGAACACATGGTCGAACACCTGTGCCGCCGTACGGCCGGACTCATCCAGTCCCTTGGCGATGGTGAGGCAGACGCTGTCCGGAGTGAGGAAGGGAGCGATGCGCTGTGCGATCTCCTGATGCGGGTTCACCGGCAGGCAGAACAGAACCACCTGCGCCACGGACACTTCCTCTTCCAGCGTGGTGAACTTGCCCTTCACCACTTCGCCCATGTTCCAGATGTGCACGTCATGGCGTTCCGCCAGCAGGGATTCCATGGCGTGGCCCATCTCGCCGTATCCCAGGATAAGTACGCGCAGTTTCATTCAGTGTCCCCGGTATGGTTGTTCAGGTCGCCATCATAGATCGAAGTGCCCCCGTGTTCGCAGATCATGTTGCCGACCATCATGGATCGCCGCTTGTTATCATCTGCCCGCGCTGCACCGATCAGGGGGAGAAGCATGCAATACGACATGGCAAGATTCGATCAGCCGCTGGTGGACGAGACACAGCCGAAAGCGCAGGTGTGGACCGACATCGGCGATGCGGAGGTGGAGTATTCGATATTCGGCAAGGCCAAGGTGCGCGTATATCGCCAGAAAGACGAGGTGCGCGGCACATTGCGCTGGACGCTGCTGGCCATGGGTTTGATAGTCGCCGCGGTGTGGCTGGTAAGCGAAGCGGCACGCCAGCCCGCGATCGTTCATGTCGCAGCGCCCAAGCCTGCCGTTGAGGTCGTCGTGCCCGATGTGCAGAAGTCGGTGCGCGTCGCGACTCCTGTCAAACCCAGGATAGTGCCCCACACAAGCGATACGGCGTCGCAGTTGCCGGTAACCTCCGCTCCGGTGGCGGCCAATCCCTTGCCGCGCGCCCCGGTCGGCGTGTCCGGCGTTTCGGCCCCTGTTGTGGTGGTCCAGCCTGTTCCGTCGGCGGCTAAACCCCTTTCTGCACCTGTCAGGCCGGCCGTGCCAGCCGCGATCTCGTCTGAAGCGATGCAGCGTCCGGTCGAGGCGACATCGGCTGTGCATGCGAGCGACTGATCAGCGCCTGGATGGTCCCTGCTGCAGCACTTCCGCCAGGAATCTTTGCAATTGCAGCCATGAATCTTTGTCCGCTGCCGCGTCATAGGCCAGCGGCAGGTTGAACTGCTTGCCGTAGGCATCCGCATCCGGGTTGGTGAAGCTGTGCATCGCACCGGGGTACACCACCGCCTTGTAGTCCACACCGGCTGCTTTCATCTCCTGCTCGAACGCTTGCACTTGCGCAGCCGGGATCATCTTGTCATCCGCGCCGGTGAAGGAACGTATCCTGGCTTTGACCTTGCCTTTCTGTGCGGGCGTATCGGTCGCCAGCCCGCCGTGGAAGCTCGCCACGCCGAGCAAAGGCTCGCCCTCGCGCGCCATGTTCAGCACCACCGAGCCGCCGAAGCAATAACCGATGGCGGCCAGCTTGCTGCTGTCCACGCGCGGATCATCGCGCAGCACTTTCATCGCCGCCTCGAAACGGGCCTTTGTCAGGGGACGGTTCTTTGACACCTCGCCGGAGAACTTCCCGGCATCGGAAGGATGCAGTGCTTGCTTGCCGTCACCGTACATATCCACGGCCAGTGCCACATAGCCCAGCCCGGCCAGCATGTTCGCCCGCTTGCGCGCATAGGCATTGTGTCCCCACCACTCATGTACCACCAGTACCGCCGGGCGCTTGCCCATGGCATGCCCTTCGTAAGCCAGCCAGCCTTTCAGCGTGGTGCCGTTCGCAGAGTAGCTGACCTCTTCACCCTCGACAGCCGCCAAGGCAGGCACGGTCAGACAGAGCAGGGCGAGGGAGATAAACAATCGTTTCATAGGTGCCTCCATTGTTGTGTGGGCAGAAAACAGGAAGCCCGCACAGGCGGGCTTCAGGATTCTATCTGTTGTACGGGGAGGTCACATCCCGACCATCGAAGCGGCGGGATCGACTTTGCGCACCATATGCAACAACTCGATACCTTCGACTTCTTCGGGGTCATATCTCACCAGCAAGGAATGCGGATGCGGCTTGTGCTCGAACTCGGCGCAATCCACGCCGATGCGCCCCATGATCTTCCTTTCCAGATTTTTTCTCGTTTGTGCTTCCAGCTCGGGATGCACATAGATCAACATGTCGGCTGTATGCATGATCGTCTCCTTCAGTGATGAAAGAACAGGAAGTGCGGGATTTCCCCCGCGCGTGCAGACCATGCTACGCCTTTGGCAAGCTGATAAAAATGGCTACACGCAACAGGGTTGTTCGGGTCAGAAGCGCGGTTCCACCGCCTGGCACAGGAAGCGCATCAAAGGTGCCGCCTGCCGGTAACGCTCCACCACCAGCGGACGCAGTTTGGCCGACGTGACCGTGGCTTCGGTGAGGTTGGCCAGAGCGATGAAGTCCTTGCGCTTGAGGTCTGCCACCTGCGGATGATCCTTGGCGAAACCGCGCGGTGCGTTGGCCAGCGTATCGCCGACCAGTTCGTACTGCTCGCGGAATGACGCATCGTCGCGCGCCGCCAGCCATGCCTCCGGTTTCTTCACGATGGCCGAGCGTATCTTGAACAAGGCATCCGCATCCGGATGCCACAGCCCCACGCCCACGAAACACTCGCCCGGCGAGATGTGCAGGTAATAGCCCGGCGCATGGATGTCCTTGCCCAGCTCGTGCCGGAACTGGATGCCGATGTTGGTCTTGTACGGCGTCTTGTCTTTGCTGAAACGCGTATCGCGATACACGCGCATCAAGGAACCGCCCACCTTCTTCGGCTGCGCCAGAAAGTGGCGAGAGATCGCCGGCATCTCCTCCGACATATCGCTGATGAGATCCAGCGCGGGCGTGCGCACCAGATCTTCGTATTCTTGTTGATGCTGCTCGAACCACTCGCGGTTGTTGTTCTGCTCCAGAGCGGAGAGGAAAGCGAAAGTCTGCTTGCTGAAGTAGCGGTCTGACATGGCATTCACCTGCAGAGGAATGAGTGCCGTGATTCTAGAACAATTCGATTTCGAGTCGTGATCAGGTTTGTTCCTGCAGCGCCGCCTGCTGTCCGCGCGCGGCATCCACACCGCGCAAGATCAGCAAGCCCGCCACAAAGAACGCGCCGGTGAAGAGGATGGCTGTGCGGTGGTCGCCTGCCGTCAGCCAGCTCACCATGCCGTAGGTCACCGGGCCGAGGATGGCGGACAGCTTCACTGCCAGTCCCCACAGGCCGAAGAACTCGGCGCGCCGTGCCGCCGGCGAGAACGCGCCCACCAGCGCACGCCCAGCCGACTGGCTGGCACCCATGCAAAGCCCCGCCAGATTCGCGGCAGCCCAGAACAGCCCCGGCCCTTCGGATGCCCAGGCCAGCAGCACCATCACGATCCAGCCGACCAGCGTCAGGGCGATGGCCGGCACATGGCCGATGCGATCCTGCAGATAGCCGAAACTGAACGCGCCGATAGCGGCCGTGATGTTGACCAGGAAGATCAAGCCCAGCGTCTGCTGCATGGTGAAATGCATCGCCTGCTGCGCGTAGATGGCGGCCAGCGAGATCACGGTCTGGATGCCTGCCTGATAGAACACGGTACAGATCAGGAAGCGGCGCAGGTCGCGGTATTGCCGCGCATGGCGCACGGTCTGCAGCAGACGCGCGAACGATTCCTGCAGCATGTTCTTGCCGACCAGATGTGGCTGCGGCTGCGCGCGTTCCTTCAATAGCAGGAAGGTCGGCAGGCTGGCCAGCGCGAACAGCGCCGCCGTGATCAGCATGGTCACCGGCACGAAATCAGCCGCCGTGTCACCGCGCGCCTGCGCCCAGCTCACATAGGCGAGGCAGATGCCCAGACTGAGCAGGCCGCCCACATAACCCAGACTCCAGCCCCAGCCCGATACCTTGCCCAGCGAACCCTCGCGCGCCAGCTCCGGCAGGAAGGCCGCGATCAGGTTCTCGCCGCTGCCGTAGAAGAAATTGGACAGCACGATCAACGGGATCGCCAGCCACAGCATGCCCGGCCCGGCGAAGTAGAGCGCGGCTGTGAACAGCACGCAGCCCGCAGTCGTGAACAGCAGCAAACGCTTCTTCGCCGCATAGGCATCCGCATACGCGCCCAGCAGCGGCGCGGTCAGCATGATCAGCAGATAAGAGGCCGCAAGCGACAAGGTCCACACCAAGGTCGCCCACGCTGCGCCGCCCGCCACCACCGAGACGAAGTAGGCATTGAAGATCGCCGTGATGACGATGGTGGTGTAGCCCGAATTGGCGAAGTCATACATCGCCCAGGCCCAGGCTTCGCGGCGGTTCACATCGGCGGCAAGGTTTTGGCGCATGAAGAAGGAAAAGTCATGATCGAATGATGCGGATGTTAACTGCTAGTGCATTCGTACAGTATAAGATTCGCGCCGGAACGGATCACAAAGGTAAGCAAGATGAGATACAGACACTACAAGGGCGGTCTCTACGAGATCGTATGCGAGGCGAAGCTGGAAGCGGACCCGAACGTCACGCTGATGATCTACAGGTCGGACGAAGGCATGATCTGGGCGCGGCCCAAGGAAGTGTTCTTCGAGACGGTGCAGCACGAAGGGCAGACCGTGCCGCGTTTCGCACCGCTGGACTGAAATGGCGATGGACTTCGCGAGCTTATTTGTTCTGGCTGTATTGGGCTTGGCAGTGTGGTTCTGGCTGCACAGCCTCCGCATCCTGGAGATCGCTCGCGAAGCGGGGCGATTGATATGCAAACAGACCGGTGTGCAGTTCCTCGACGACACTGTCGCCAGCACCAAACTGCAACTGGCACGCGACAGCAACGGACGCCGTGCCCTGCGCCGCACCTATCGGTTCGAATTCACCGAGACCGGCAACACCCGGCGGGAAGGGGAAGTGGTGATGCTGGGTGCGCGCATCGAATCGGTCTCCATGGAGCCGTACCGCATCATGGATGAGGAGGAAGAGGCCTAACTTCCGCTGACGCGGAACCAACCCGCGATACTGCGCCGCGTGGTGTTCGAGACGAGCACTTCGTGCGGAAACGATTCGCTCAGGAAGATGATCATCGTGCCGAAGGTCGGTTGCACCCTGAGCAGTTCCGACTCGCCGGACGGGTCGTAGACCACCAGTTCGCCGCCATGCTCGGGTTGCCAATCCTCGTTCAGGTACAACACGGTGGTCAGGATGCGGTTCTTCTTGCCCTGCAGCACATCGGAATGTTTCGCATAGCCTTGGCCGCTGTTGTAGATGGCGTAGTGGCTCTCATAATCGAACATGCCCAGGAACAGCCGGGCATTCAATTCACGGCGCAGGGTTTCCATCTGTTCCAGAAAGGAACGATCGACCGGGTCGTCCGCCTCGATCCAGCTGATGACATCGCCGCGCAGCGACCTGATCTGCTGCTTGGCCGCCCCGCGCCCCACATGAGCCGGCTGGAACCGCTCTGAACCGTCATCCTCACAGCGTTTTTGCAGGCCATGCAATAGCTCGGCCGGCAACGCATTGGCCAGCACGATATAGCCGGTCTGTTCCAGCTCCTGGGCGATGAGGTCTATGTCCATGGGGCGCGCAGTCTAGCATTGAAGAAAGGGGGTGGGCAGCAGATTATCCGGCTGTCCAAAGCCTATCAAGCTGCTGCTAGAATGCGTCGCCGATTCAATTTGCAGCGTTAAACGTAACGGGGAAAAAAGATGTCGACAGGCCTGACCGATCAGCAAGCATACGAATACATCATCAAGCTGCTCACCGCCATGAGCCGTGCAGGCGGTTCCGACCTGTTCATCTCCAACGACTTTCCGCCCAGCATGAAGTCGCACGGCGAGATGCAGCCGATGACCTCGCAAAAGCTCAACGGCAAGATCACCCGCCAGCTCGCCTATGCGCTGATGAACGAGACCCAGCGCGCCGAATTCGACAAGGAGATGGAGTGCAACTTCGCCATCTCCGTTCCCGGCGTGTCGCGCTTCCGCGTCAACGTGTTCGTGCAGCAGCAGAACGTCGGCATGGTCATCCGCACCATCGCCGCCGAGATCCCCAACTTCGAGAAGCTAGGTCTGCCCGAAGTGCTGAAAGAGGTCATCATGCACAAGCGCGGTCTGGTGTTGGTGGTCGGCGGCACAGGCTCCGGCAAATCCACCTCGCTGGCCGCCATGATCGACCACCGCAACAGCACCTCCAAAGGCCACATCATCACCGTCGAAGACCCGGTGGAATATGTGCACCAGTCCAAGCAATCGCTGATCACCCACCGCGAGGTCGGTGTGGATACGCATAGCTGGCACCACGCGCTGAAGAACACCCTGCGTCAGGCGCCGGACGTGATCCTCATCGGCGAGATCCGCGATGCCGAGACCATGGAACACGCCATCGCCTTCGCCGAGACCGGCCACCTGTGCCTGGGCACGCTGCACGCCAACAGCACAAACCAGACCATAGACCGCATCATCAACTTCTTTCCGGAAGAGCGACGCAATCAGTTGCTGATGGACCTCTCCGCCAACATGCGCGCGCTCATCTCGCAGCGCCTCGTCCGCACACTGGACGGCAAGGGCCGCAAGGCCGCCATCGAGATATTGCTCAACACGCCCATCATCGCCGACAAGATATTCAAGGGCGAATTCCACGAGATCAAAGGCATCATGGAGAAGTCGCGCGAACTCGGCATGCGCACCTTCGACTGGTCGCTGTTCGAGCTCTACAACGACGGCCACATCTCCTACGAGGAAGCCATCCGCAACGCCGACTCCGCCAACGAGCTGCGCCTGAACATCAAGCTCAAGAGCCAGCGCGGCGAGCCGGGCGACGCATCAGGCATCGAACTCTCCTTGCATGTGCACAAGAGCGAGGAAGAACTGGAAGAAGAACGCAAGAAAGAACTGGCCGCGCAGGAAGAGAAGAAACGCCAGTTCGAAGCGGAAAAGCTCGCCAAGGAACAGCAGGAGAAACTGGCACAGCAAGCCGCCGAAGCCGTGAAGCCGAAAGCGCCACCCGCGCTGGACAAGCTGGAGCTGTCGCTGGATTGAGTTCTGCTACAAGGGAGATACAGACACTGCCAGTATTGAATCAGGAGGGCGCTGCGGTGGCCGCTGTTCCGCAGGCCCTCCTGTGATGCTGGTATCGGAGACGATCTGAAGGTCAGTTCCCTCCGCCCTGGCGCATGCCGCCGCCAGAACCCATGCCACCACCCTGACGCATCCCGCCGCCGGGGCCCATCATGCCGCCGCCTGCGGCTGGCGGCATATCCGGTAATGTCACGCCGCGTTCTTTCGCACGCATCTTCATTTGTTCATGATGCTCGTTACGGATGCGTTCACGCTCCTCGGCGGTCTTGGCAGCCCGCATCTTGGCGCGATACGCGTTCCGCTCCTTCTGCGTCATCAACTGACTGCCGTAGATGCGCTCCTGATCCTGATCCTTCATCTGATCCTGCTTCTGGTCGCGGACCTGATCCGCCGCAAACAGCGGCCCCGCTGAAACTGCCAAAGCACCTGCAAATAGTGAGATTGCAATCGTTCGTATAAACATGATGCACTCCTTTTCGTATGGTCAAGCGGCGGACTACTATGCGCTTAGCCGGACGAAGGTGCAAGACGGTGGGAAGCTGCCCCCTTTAGTGATCTTACCCCCCAGCCCCCAATGCGATCACCACACCGACTCCCAGCCCGTAGGGCAAGTGAGAAAGCGTACTGGCCAGCAAGGCATTCGAGCCACGCGGGCCGCGCCGCCCGAACATTCCCCAGCCGAACGAGGGCAGCAGAATGAACCAAGGCAGAGCTGAAGTGGCAAAGCCAAACAGCGCCCCGCCAAACAGATGATTGCCGGGAAAAGGCAAGCCTGTGATTTGGAAAAAGAGCGGATACAGCAACGCCACCCCGCCGCCACCGACCAGAAAATGAAACGCCCACCCAGCTTTCACTTCATTGGGAAGCGGGGCGGAATCTAGAATGTTGGAATAAGTGAAGCGCCCGCGCAGCAAGCCCAGAAACCAGCGCCCCACCAAGGCGATGTTGACGCCACTGGTGATGCCAAATTTGGCGGCGTAAGTCTCGGTGACATCCATCAGCACGGCACCGACGATGCCACCGATGAAAGCCCAGACTAGAATTTCCATTGCTTACCTTTGTGGTGTGCAGAACAATCCGAACCCGACTCCGAAGCTAATTTTAATTTTTTCCAAGAGACGAAGCATACTTGTTCCAGTCAATGGCAGGCACAGTGCCAAGTGATTGTAGCTTCTGAAGTAAACGGAAAAGAAAAAATGCGAGGCCGCAATCCTTATCGCTTAGTGTTACCTTTCCATCAAATCTATCAAATGACGTATCGGTTAAAGCAAGTCCGCAGTCAATTGAGCGCTCATTTGTTAGGGCAGTGAGATTCGCATTAAATGAACTCGACTTAAAGCCATCAATCCACTCAATATCTGGAGCAACTATGCCGGCGAAGATGGGATGTAGCGGCTTGGGAGGGTATGTTCCGGCTGCGAACGGAATTGCAATGCTAGTACGTTCAAGTTCACGCACGGACTTGGCTTTGTCAGCGGCATATTCAAGATATGTCTTATTGATTGTGGGCTTCACCTCAAAGATGCCATAAACTGCCTCGGCAGGAATAAACCTATGATCCTGTTGATCGAGAAGAGTCGGTGTGTATTGCTGGTCAAAAAGCACTATGTCAATTTGGTCGCTGGTTTTGCCGTTTGAGTCAATTACAATTCCTTGAGAAACAGCATATCGGTTAGGAAGATATTTTCTTAATACATTGATGAAGTGTTGCTCATTAACCTGTCCCATTGTTCCATCATGAGTAATGGATTGTGACGATAGTTTGAGCTGGACAGCGAGTACATTTTGTTCAGCGTCAAAGGCGGAGCGAAGAAATGCTTTCCCATCAGTTTCAGACTGACGCTTTGCTACATTCACCATACAATTTTCTCCCAGACGGGTTCTTTGAGCGAAGAGGCAGCTTTGGTAGAGATGGCAGCTTTTTCGTGGATTGTGCAGTCGTCAGAAATTACATTATTTGTGTTTGCCGGATCTACATAACGAACTGTCAGAATATTGTCCCTCAAATGCTCAAGTACTTTCCATACATTAGCAGCAAGGTTTCCATGTCTTGAGTTTGTCAGTGCGTCAATCGTGGCCATTTCAAGGAAGAATGAGGGGAATTCAAGCTGATGTCGGGTGCGCCATAGTTTGAGAATTCGAATCTCATTGATTCTTCCGCTGCTGTTTACATACGAAATGTGTTTTGCAACATTCGATTGAATCCAGCTTTGTGACTTTCTTCGATAGAGGCTGTGGTCGTCCCCCCATTGAGATTGTCTTCGGCCTGGGACTAAATCGATTGAATGACCGTTAACTCGCACCCCGATGGAAACATTCTGTAATCGCGGTGGGTAGCCGACTGCGGCAACTGCATTTGCAAGAGAATTGTAGATGTCGGCGAGTGTGCCAGGAGTTGACGATGAGATTGATAGGAATATATCGGCGTCAGTGGAAATTGATATCCCCGTGCCTTTTGCAAGTGAACCTGAAAATTCAGCACTGAGTAGATAGCCGTTACCCCATTGTTGAAGAACAGGGTAAATTAAATTGCCTGCTGATTTTGCTCCAGAAATGTCAACGGTATATTTTGAAAGGAGTGAAGCGAGGTATTCATCTGCTGTCATTGAAACTCCAATCCTGCAATTAATTGACGATGTTATGTTTCCCCAATGCGCACCAGCATATCATGAGGCGCTCAGCGGCCTGATGCGGGTGTAATGCGTGGAATTACACCAACTTCTTCAACTGATAAATCCTCTCCAGCGCTTCCTTCGGACTCATCTCATCCGGTTGCAGATCGCGCAATGCCGACAGCAGCGGATGTTCTTCCGGTTCCGGAGCTTCCGGCACGGCGGCGAACAGGTCGCCCTGCGGGTTCTGCGCGGCGCTGTTCTGTTCCAGTTTCACTAACTGTTTCTTGGCATTGCGGATGACGCTGTTCGGCACGCCTGCTAATGCAGCCACTTGCAGGCCGTAGCTTTGGCTGGCCGCGCCTTCGTTGACGCTGTGCAGGAACACGATGGTGTGCTGGTGCTCGACGGCGGCGAGGTGGACGTTGGCGAGTTGCTTGAATTCTTCGGCCAGCCGCGTGAGTTCGAAATAGTGCGTGGCAAACAATGTGTAGCTGCGGTTGAGTTCCAGCAGGTGGCGCGCGATGGCGTAGGCGAGGGCGAGGCCGTCGAAGGTGCTGGTGCCGCGGCCGATCTCGTCCACCAGCACCAGGCTCTTGTCGGTGGCGTTGTGCAGGATGTTGGCGGCCTCGGTCATCTCGACCATGAAGGTGGAACGACCACTGGCCAAGTCGTCCGATGCGCCGATGCGGGTGAAGATCTGGTCGATCTCGCCGAGCACGGCTTCCTGTGCGGGGACGAAGCAGCCGACATGCGCGAGCAGCGCGATGATGGCGACCTGGCGCATGTAGGTCGATTTACCACCCATGTTGGGGCCGGTGATCAGCAGCATGCGGCGTGCGTCGCCGAGCTGCGTGTCGTTCGGGGTGAAGGTTTCCACCTGTGCTTCGACCACCGGATGGCGGCCTTGCCTGATGACGAGTTGTGCGTCATCGCTGAAACGCGGCGCGCTGAAGTTGAGCGTGGCGGCGCGTTCGGCGAAGGTGGCGAGCACGTCCAGCTCGGCGATGGCGGCGGCGATGCGCTGCAGTTGCGGGATGGATGGGGCGAGCGCGTCCAGCAACTGGTCGTACAGGTGTTTCTCGCGCGCCAGTGCGCGGTCGTTGGCGGATAGCGCCTTGTCTTCGAAGGCTTTCAGTTCCGGCGTGATGTAACGCTCGACGTTCTTCAGCGTCTGGCGGCGGCGGTAGTCGTCCGGAACCTTGTCGGCATTGGCAGTGCTCACCTCGATGTAGAAACCGTGTACACGGTTGTATTCGACTTTCAGTTTGTCGATGCCGGTGCGTTCGCGTTCGCGTTTCTCCAGTGCCAGCAGGAAGTCGCCGCAGTTGGTCTGGATGCCGCGTAGCTCGTCCAGCTCGGCGTCGTACCCGTCGGCGATCACGCCGCCTTCGCGCAGCACGGAGGAGGGTTCTTCCTTGATGGTGTTTTGCAGCAGTTCGACCAGTGCGCTATCGGCTTGAAGCTCGTTGCTCAGTTGCTGCAAACGCGGTGCGCTGATGCCTGCCAATGTGCGGTGCAGTTCCGGCAGTTGCTTGAGCGTGTCGCGCAGGCCGGAAAGGTCGCGCGGTCTGGCCGACTTCAGCGCGATGCGGGCGGTGATGCGTTCCACATCCACGCTGGGTTTGAGTTGCTGGTGCACAGTGCTGTGCTTCTCATCCAGTTCATCCACCGCATCCAGTCGCGCACGCAACACATCGCGGTTGCGCAGCGGGTGATGCAGCCAGTGCGCGAGCAGGCGGCTGCCCATGTTGGTGGCGCAGGTGTCGAGCAGCGAGAGCAAGGTGGGCGCGGGTTCGCCGCGCAGGGTCTGGGTGATCTCCAGGTTGCGGCGGGTGGCGGCGTCCATGCGCACGAACTGGTCGGCGTGGTACACCTGTGCACCGCGGATGTGGGCGATGCTCTGGCCTTGCGTGAGCTTGGCGTAGCCGAGCAGGGCGCCGGCGGCGGAGAGGCCCAGCGTGAATTCTTCGCAACCGAAGCCGGCCAGGTCGCGTGTGCCGAACTGCTGGCACAGCGCGCGGTGCGCGGTGTCGCGCTCGAAGTGCCAGTCGGGGAGGGATTTGCAGCAAAGGCTTTCCCTTACCCCAGCCCTCTCCCGGGGGGAGAGGGAGCTTTCGGCATAGAGGATCTCGGAAGGCTGCAAACGTTCCAGTTCGGCGGGCAGTTGTTTGGCATCCACTTCGGCCAAGGTGAATTGACCGGAGGCGAGGTTGAGCCAGGCGAGGCCGACTTCATTACGGCTCTGGTGTAGCGCGAGCAGCAGGTTGTCGCGCTTCTCTTCCAGCAATGCGGAATCGGTGACGGTGCCGGGGGTGACGATGCGCACCACTTTGCGTTCGACCGGGCCTTTGCTGGTGGCGGGGTCGCCGATCTGTTCGCAGATGGCGACCGATTCGCCCATCTTCACCAGGCGCGCCAGATATTGCTCGGCGGCATGATAGGGCACGCCCGCCATCTTGATCGGCTGGCCATTGGAGGCGCCGCGCTGGGTGAGCGTGATGTCGAGCAGCTTGGCGACGCGCACGGCGTCGTCATGGAACAGTTCGTAGAAATCGCCCATGCGGTAGAACAGCAGCTTGTCCAGATGGTCGGCCTTCAGCCGCAGGTACTGCTGCATCATGGGGGTTTGTTTTTCGAGGGCGGTGTCTTTCATGCGTCTAATCGAGTACGACGTAATTGCCGGTGAATTCCACGGCGGTCTGGTCTTGTTGATGGATGGCGACGGTCAGCGTGATGCGCGCGCGGCCTTTCTTTTTCAGCGGCTGCATGAACTCGGTCAGCGCGTCGGTGGTGAGGGTGCATGAGGCGCGCAGTTCGCCGGTGACCGGCAGCAGGTAGCGCGTGTTCGCCTCGTGGATGACGATGTTCTTCTCGTTCAGTCCGGCTTCGTTCAGCTTGAGGCGCAGCAGGCTCCAGCCGCACAGCACGGCGATGTTGTACAGACTGCCGCCGAACGCGGTGCCCTTGTCGTTGATGTTGGGTGCGAGCGGGGCATTCAGTTCCAGTCGTTCGCCGTCATAGGCGCTCGCTTGCAACTGCATCGCGCCGGTGAGCGGGATGTGTTCGTGCAGGAAGCGGGTGAGGGTGTCAGTCGCGCTCATCGGTCTTTCAGCTGATCTTGACCACGATGTCGTGCAGCGTGTTCGCGCACTGGGCCATGTGTTCGGCGGCGTTGGTGAGGTGGCGGTAGATCTCGCGCCGCTTGAACATGTTGATGTAGTCGTCGCCCGCGAACAGTTCGGGCAGTGCGAAGCGGTAGAGTTTTTCGGCGTGGCGCTCGGCCTTGCGCGCGATGTCGGCGTCCAGCGCGGCGGTAGCGGGGGTAGTGCCCAGCTTGGCGAATCCGTTGGCCAGCGCATCAACGCCTTCCTTGATGCGCAGCGAGATGTCGCGCATGAATTTGTCTGGCGCGACGGCGAGCACGTCCATCTCGTGCACCGTGGTCTTGCAGTACATCACGATGTCGTCCAGCGCCATGATGGCGCGGTAGATGTCTTCGCGGTCGATGGGGGTGGAGAAGGCGTCGTTCAGCTCATGCAGGTTGCGCACCTTGATCAGGTCGGCCTGGTGCACGTTTTCTTTCAGCGCTTCGGCGATGGCCGGATCGCCGTGCTCCATGTAGTCGACCAGCAGGTTGACGGTGAGCGCGACCTCTATGGTCTGCTCGGTGAGCATGTGGAAGAAATCCGGTACCTTGGGGAACACCCGGTCAAGGATGCGGGCCAGCAAGGTTTTGGAGGCATCTATGGGAGGGGTCATGGTCTCGATATCTCAGACGAACAACTGGACGACAAGATAACACCCTATCGCCATCAATGCTGCACCGGGGATGGTGATGACCCAGGTGGCGACGATCTCGGCCGCCTTGCCCCAGCGTACCGCCTTGGGACGCTCGGATGCCCCGATGCCCATGATGGAGGAAGCGACCACGTGCGTCGTGGAGACCGGCGCGCCGCCCAGCGACGAGGCGAAGATCACGCTGGCGGCGGTCATCTGCGAATCGAGCGCGTGCAGGGGACGGATCTTGTAGATGGAGAAGCCCAGCGTGCGCACGATCTGCCAGCCGCCGGACAGGATGCCCAGCGTGATGGCGAGGGAGCAGGCCAGCATCACCCAGAACGGCACCTCGAATGAGGGGATGAATCCGCCCAGCACCAGCACCAGCGTCAGCATGCCCATGCTCTTCTGCGCGTCGTTCGCGCCGTGGGCGAAGGCGAGGCCCGCTGAGGTGACATATTGCAGGTGGCGCAGGTCACGATTGATGGAAGGGCGTGCGCCGCGCAGCAGTGTGAGCATGACGCGGTGCAGCACAAAGCCGACCCAGAAACCGATGATGGGCGACAGGATGAGGGCAGCGATGACCTTGGCGACGCCGTGGAACTCGCCATGCAGCAGATCGGCAAAGCCCCATTCCACATGGTTGGCACCGGCCGCCACGATCACCACGCCGGCCAGTCCGCCCACCAGCGCGTGCGAGGAAGAGGAGGGGATGCCGAACCACCAGGTGACGAGGTTCCACGCGATGGCACCGATCAGCCCGCACAGCACCACCACCAGACCGAGTACCGCGTCCAGGTCGTCCAGCGTGACGAAGGTGCCGATGGTGTTGGCGACGGCGGTGCCGCCCAGCAGTGGACCGAGGAATTCGAAGAAGGCGACCAGCAGTACGGCCTGCACCGGCGTCATCGCGCGCGAGGCGATGACGGTGGCGATGATGTTGGCGGCGTCGTGGAAACCGTTGGTGTACTCGAACACCAGCACGATGACGATGGTCGTGATGGCGAGGACGAGCAGGGAGGTATCCATCGTGCCGCCTGTTCGGAGAGTTAGCCCTTCAGGCCGTCGGTGAGATGCGGCGCGATCAGTTTCAGCAGTTGCTCGTGGATGTGCGGATTGCCGGCGCAGATGTGGCCGCTTTCCAGTTGGTTCTGGTTGCCCGCGAGGTCGCTGACGATGCCGCCCGCTTCCGAGATCAGCAGCGCACCCGCTGCCAGATCCCAGGGCTTGAGGCCGGTCTCGAAGAAGCCGTCGAAACGACCGGCTGCAGTCCAGGCCAGGTCGAGCGATGCGGCACCGGGACGGCGCAGGCCGGCGGTGTGCTGCATCACATCCTTGAAGATGGCGAGGTAGGCGTCCATGTGTTCGAAGCGGGTGTAGGGGAAGCCGGTGCCGATCAGGCTGTCGGCCAGTTCCTTGCGCTTGCTGACGCGGATGCGTTTGTCGTTGAGGAACGCGCCGCGTCCGCGCGTGGCGGTGAACAGGTCGTTCTTGGTCGGGTCGTAGATCACAGCCTGGGTCAGCATGCCGTTGTGTTGCAGCGCGATGGATACGGCGTACTGCGGCACGCCATGCAGGAAGTTGGTGGTGCCGTCGAGCGGATCGATGATCCACAGGTATTCCGACTCGCCTTGGGCGCCGCCTTCCTCTGCTAGAATCGCATGGGTCGGATAAGCCTGTAACAAGGTCTCGACGATGGTGCGCTCGGCGGCGCGATCCACTTCGCTGACGTAATCCGCATGGGATTTCTTGGTCACGGTGAGGTGGTCGATGTTGTCGGCGGCGCGGTGGATCAGATTGCCGGCGCGACGCGCGGCCTTCACCGCGATGTTGAGCATGGGGTGCATAGTCAGAGAACCTTGTGTTAATGAGCGAGAAACTTCGACGAGCCGGTTGCGGTCACCCGAAGTTTCGAAATTGTTGAAGTAACCGGCTCGTATTTTAATCGGTATTGCCCTTTGAATAAACCTGATCCTTTGAATAATGTACGCGTGGTGCTCAGCCACACTTCCCATCCGGGCAATATCGGTGCGGCGGCGCGGGCGATGAAGGTGATGGGTTTGAGCCGTCTGTACCTGATCAACCCCCGTCATTTTCCCGATGCGCAGGCCAATGCCATGGCTGCCGGGGCGGATGACATCCTTGCCAGTGCAGTGGTTTGCAGCTCCATCGACGAGGCGTTGCAGGGCGTGGTGTACACCGTGGCGATGACGGCGCGGCTGCGCGACATCTCCATCGAGGTGCAGACGCCGCGCGCGGCGGCACCACTGGTGATGCAGGAAGCATCGGCCGGGCCGGTGGCCTTGCTGTTCGGCACCGAGATGTCTGGCTTGACCAATGAGGAGATGGGCAAGGCCCAACTGGGCGTGAACATCCCGGCCAATCCCGAGTTCTCATCCCTGAATGTGGCTTCCGCCGTGCAGTTGATGGCTTATGAGTTGAGCGTGGCTGCATCTTCATTCCAGCCCGCCCTGCCGGAGATCAACCCGGCGGCGCATGAACGCGTGGAAGGGCTGTACGAACATCTGGAGAAGACGCTGGGCGAGATCGGTTTCTTCACCACGCAGAACCCGGAGCGCTTGATGCGCCGCTTGCGCCGCCTGTTCTCGCGTACGCGGCTGGAGGATGAGGAGGTCAACCTGCTGCGCGGTATCCTGAGCGTGACGACCGAGTACAATGCCCGCCTCAGGAAGCGTTACCAGGAAGAGCATCCAGATGTTTAAGAATATCCGTGAAGACATCGCCAGCGTATTCGCCCGCGATCCCGCCGCGCGCACCACGTTCGAGGTGCTGACCTGCTATCCGGGGCTGCACGCGCGCATCTTCCATCGTCTTTCCAATACCTTGTGGCATGCCGGCCTGAAATGGATGGCGCGCTTTGTCTCGCACTTCGCGCGCTGGTTCACCGGTATCGAGATCCATCCCGGTGCGACCATCGGCCGCCGCTTCTTCATCGACCATGGCATGGGGGTGGTGATCGGTGAGACGGCAGACATCGGTGACGATGTGACGCTGTACCACGGTGTGACGCTGGGCGGCACATCGTGGAAGGAAGGCAAGCGCCATCCGACGCTGGGCAATGGCGTGGTGGTGGGCGCGGGGGCCAAGATACTTGGCCCTATCCATATCGGGGACAATGCCAAGATCGGTTCCAATGCGGTGGTGGTGAAGGACGTGCCGGCCGGGGCGACAGCGGCGGGTATCCCCGCCAGAGTCCTGGATGATGCAAAGAAATCAACAGGTTTTAACGCTTACGGCATCAGCAACGACCAGAACGACCCGGTCGCCAAAGCCCTGCACGGCCTGATCGGGCACAGCGTCACGGTAGACCAGCGCATCGAGCATATTCTTCAACAATTAGAGAAGCTTGGCGTAAGAGTGGAAGACGAGCAGGCGACCGCCGACAAGTTCGATCCGAACTACCTGAACAAGATAGTTGATTAAAACTCTCGGGTATCCTATGATCCTTTTCCAGAGGGGGTCATTTCATCGTGGTGGGATGGCTTGAGCGAGTAGGTCTGACATTCTGAGGAGATTAGTAAAATGCGCCTGACAACCAAAGGACGTTTCGCAGTGACGGCAATGGTCGATCTGACCCAGCGCGGCGGTAAAGGCCCGGTCACGCTGGCGGCGATCAGTGAGCGTCAACAGATTTCTTTGTCGTATCTGGAACAATTGTTCGCCAAGCTGCGTAAGAACAATGTGGTCGCCAGCGTGCGCGGCCCCGGCGGTGGCTACTGTCTGGCACGTCCCGCCAACAAGATCACCATCGCCGACATCGTGGTGGCCGTGGATGAGCCGCTGGATGCCACCAACTGTGACCGCCAGGGTAATTGCAAGGACGGCAAGCCGTGCTCCACGCACGACCTGTGGTACGGTCTGAGCGAGCGCATCTATGAATACCTGCAGCAGGTCAATCTGCAACAGCTGGCGGACGGCGAGCTGGGCAAGAAAGACGAAGTTTCCCCGGTGCGCATGACGCGCGGCGCGGCTTCGGCGACTGCTGCGGTCTGATCTAGAAAAGGAAGTGAAACCCATGCAACTGCCTATCTACATGGATTACTCGGCCACCACACCGGTAGACCCGCGTGTGGCTGAGGCCATGATCCCGTACCTGACCGAGAAGTTCGGCAATCCGGCGTCGCGTTCGCACTCCTTCGGCTGGGTTGCTGACGAGGCGGTGGAGCGTGCGCGCGAACAGGTGGCTGCACTGGTGAACGCCGATCCGAAAGAGATCGTGTGGACTTCGGGCGCGACCGAGTCGAACAACCTCGCCATCAAGGGTGCGGCGCATTTCTACAAGGACAAGGGCAAGCATATCGTGACCGTGATGACCGAGCACAAGGCCGTGCTCGACACCGTGCGCGAACTGGAGCGGCAGGGTTTCTCCGCAACCTATCTCGATCCCGAGCCGAACGGGCTGATCGATCTGGACAAGCTGAAAGCAGCGCTGCGTCCCGATACCATCATCGTGTCGGTGATGATGGTCAACAACGAGATCGGAGTGGTGCAGGACATCGAGGCGATCGGCGAGATCTGCCGCGGCAAGGGCATCCTGTTCCATGTCGATGCCGCGCAGGCCACCGGCAAGGTCGGCATCGACCTGCAGAAGCTGAAGGTCGACCTGATGAGTTTCTCCGCGCACAAGACCTACGGACCCAAGGGCATCGGCGCGCTGTACGTGCGCCGCAAGCCGCGCGTGCGCCTGGAAGCGCAGATGCACGGCGGCGGTCACGAGCGCGGCTTCCGTTCCGGCACGCTGGCCACGCACCAGATCGTCGGCATGGGCGAAGCGTTCCGCATCGCAAAAGAAGAGATGGCGAGCGAGAACGAACGCATCCGCATGCTGCGTGACCGCCTCTGGGCTGGCCTGTCCAGCATGGAAGAGGTCTATCTGAACGGCGACATGGAACACCGTGTGCCGCACAACCTGAACGTCAGCTTCAACTTCGTCGAAGGCGAGTCGCTGATCATGGCGGTGAAGGACATCGCCGTGTCCAGCGGTTCGGCCTGTACCTCGGCCAGTCTGGAGCCGTCCTATGTGTTGCGCGCGCTGGGCCGCAACGACGAACTGGCGCACAGTTCCATCCGTTTCACGGTGGGACGATTCACCACCGTAGAGGAAGTGGATTACGCCGTGAAACTGTTGCATGAAAAGATCGGCAAACTACGTGACCTGTCCCCATTGTGGGATATGTACAAGGACGGTATCGATCTGAACTCGATACAATGGGCCGCGCACTAAGGAGGACATCATGGCATACAGCGAAAAAGTACTGGATCACTACGAGAACCCGCGCAACGTCGGGTCCATGAACAAGGACGACGAGATGGTCGGCACTGGCATGGTCGGTGCGCCGGCTTGCGGCGACGTGATGAAGTTGCAGATCAAGGTGGGCAAGGACGGCGTGATCGAAGACGCGAAGTTCAAGACCTACGGTTGCGGTTCGGCCATCGCCTCGAGCTCGCTGGTCACCGAATGGGTGAAGGGCAAGACCGTCGATCAGGCACTGGCGATCAAGAACACGCATATCGCCGAAGAACTGGCATTGCCGCCGGTGAAGATCCACTGCTCCATCCTCGCGGAAGACGCGATCAAGGCGGCCGTGGCCGACTACAAGGCCAAACACGGCGCGAACGTCGAAGCAGCGGCCTGCAACGCGAACAAGTAGGGGCGAAGATGAGCATCTCGTTGACTGAGAACGCGGCCAGGCATGTGCAGAATTTCCTGGTCAAGCGCGGCAAGGGCGTGGGCCTGCGCATCGGTGTGCGTACCAGCGGCTGTTCCGGCATGGCCTACAAGCTGGAATTCGCCGACGCAGCGGAGAACGAAGACCTGAAGTTCGAAAGCCACGGCGTGACCGTGCTGGTCGACCCGCAAAGCCTGCCGTACATCGACGGCATGGAACTGGACTACACGCGCGAAGGCCTCAACGAAGGTTTCAAGTTCAACAATCCGAACGTGAAGGATTCGTGCGGCTGCGGAGAAAGCTTCAAAGTGTGATGACCTCTCCGGCTGTCGATCTTCAGCAAGACTTCTTCACCGTTTTCAATCTTCCCCGCAGCTTCCAGCTCGACAGCGCCGCGCTCGACCAGCGTTATCGCGAGCTGCAATCGCAAGTCCATCCCGACAAGTTCTCCCACCTCTCCGATGCCGAGCAGCGTCTGTCCATGCAATGGGCGACCCGCGTCAACGAGGGCTACCAGACCCTGCGCGATCCGCTCAAGCGAGGCCGCTACCTGCTCACGCTGCACGGAGTCGACACGCAGGAAGAGAACAACATGGCGATGCCGATGGATTTCCTGATGCAGCAGATGGAGTGGCGCGAAGGCCTGCAGGATGCCATCTCCGTCCGCGACCTTGACGCGCTGGATGCATTGGCCGACACGGCGCGCCACGAGACGCGCAGCCTGCAGCAGCAGCTGGCCGAACAACTCGACACCACACATGAGTTCGTCGCGGCTGCCGGCACTGTGCGAAAATTGCGCTTCCTTGAAAAACTGGCGGAAGAGATCGCTGACGCCTACGACGAGCTGGACTCCTGAACATGGCATTGCTGCAAATCTCCGAGCCGGGTCTTTCCGCCGCACCGCACCAGCACAGGCTGGCGATCGGCATAGACCTCGGCACCACCAACTCACTGGTCGCCACCGTGCGCAACGGCATCAGCGTGGTGCTCAACGAAGACGATGGCAGCGCCTTGCTGCCCTCGGTCGTGCGCTATCTGGCTGATGGTTCGACGCAGGTCGGTCTGGCCGCGCAGGCCGTGCAGAGCGAAGACCCGCAGAACACCATCGTGTCCGTGAAGCGATTCATGGGGCGCGGCCTGAAGGATGTCGGCGACGTGGTGGACCTGCCCTATCGTTTCGTGGATACGCCCGGCATGTTGCAACTGCGCACGGCGGCCGGCGTGAAGAGCCCGGTCGAAGTCTCCGCCGAGATCCTGAAAGTGTTGCGCGACCGCGCCGAGCGTTCGTTGGGCGGTGAGCTGGTCGGTGCGGTCATCACCGTGCCTGCCTATTTCGACGATGCGCAGCGTCAAGCCACCAAGGATGCCGCCCGGCTGGCCGGTCTGAATGTGTTGCGCCTGCTCAACGAACCGACCGCAGCCGCCATCGCCTACGGGCTGGATAACGCCTCGGAAGGTGTGTACGCGGTGTACGACCTTGGCGGCGGCACCTTCGATATCTCCATCCTGCGCTTGTCCAAAGGCGTGTTCGAAGTGCTGGCGACCAATGGCGATTCAGCTTTGGGCGGCGACGATTTCGATCAGCGCATCTATTGCTGGATACTGGAACAGGCCGGACTGTCGCAGCTCGGCGTGAACGACGTGCGCCTGTTGCTGACCCATGCGCGCACCGCCAAGGAACAACTGACCGACAACCTGCAGGCGCAGATCACAGCCGTGTTGAGTGGTGGCGAGCTGGTGGACGTGACGCTGACGCGCGAAACGTTCTACGACATGACCAGGAACCTGCTGGCGCGCACCCTGCAGCCGACGCGCAAGGCTTTGCGCGACGCCGGGCTGAGTGTGGATGAAGTGCAGGGCGTGGTGATGGTGGGCGGCTCCACGCGCATGCCGCAGGTGCAACGCGCCGTCGCCGAATACTTCAAGCAGACACCGCTCACCAATCTCGACCCGGACAAGGTGGTGGCGCTGGGCGCGGCCATCCAGGCCAACGTGCTGGCGGGCAACCGCAGTGCCGACGACTGGTTGCTGCTGGATGTGATCCCGCTGTCGCTCGGCCTCGAGACCATGGGCGGACTCACCGAGAAGGTCATCCCGCGCAACAGCACCATCCCGACCGCGCGCGCGCAGGAGTTCACCACCTACAAGGACGGCCAGACCGCCATGAGCATCCACGTGGTGCAGGGCGAGCGCGAACTGGTGAGCGATTGCCGTTCGCTGGCGCGCTTCGAGCTGCGCGGCATCCCGCCCATGGTGGCTGGGGCGGCGCGCATCCGTGTCACCTTCCAGGTGGATGCCGACGGCTTGCTGAGCGTGTCCGCGCGCGAGATGACGACGGGGCACGAATCCAGCATCGCTGTGAAACCTTCCTACGGCCTCACCGACGAAGAGATCACGCAGATGCTGAAAGATTCCGCCCAGCATGCGAAAGACGACATGCAGGCGCGTGCCCTGCGCGAACAGCAGGTCGAAGCGCGCCAGTTGCTGGAAGCGGTCGAAGCCGCCTTGCAGGAGGATGGCGATCTGCTCGATGCCGACGGCAAGGCCGTCATCCGTGCCAGCATGGAAGGCGTGCGTTTCCTGCTGGAAGGTGAAGACCAGGCCGCGATCAAGCGCGCGGTGGAAGCCTTGAATCAGGCGACCTTGCCGTTCGCACAGGCACGCATGGACAAGAGCGTGTCGGGTGCGTTAAAAGGACACAAGATGTCGGACCTGGAAAGTTGATATGACTCAGATCATCGTATTGCCTCACGAAGAACTCTGCCCCAAGGGTGCGCTGTTCGACGCCGCGCCTGGCACCTCCATCTGCGACGCATTGCTGGAGCACGACATCGAGATCGAGCATGCCTGCGAGAAATCCTGTGCCTGCACCACCTGTCACGTCATCGTGCGCGAAGGATTCGACAGCCTGGAAGAAGCGTCCGATCTGGAAGAGGACATGCTGGACAAAGCCTGGGGCCTGGAAGGCAACTCGCGTTTGAGCTGCCAGGCCATTGTGGCTGACACGCCGCTGGTGGTCGAGATTCCCAAGTACTCCATCAATATGGCGAAGGAAGGGCACTCAAAATGAAATGGATAGACGTGCGAGATATCGCGATCGCACTGGCCGAAAAACATCCCGATGTCGACCCGCTCAAGGTGAACTTCGTCGACCTGCATAACTACGTGGTCGAACTGGACGGTTTCGACGATGACCACAGCCGTGGTGGCGAAAAGGTGCTGGAAGCCATCCAGGCGACGTGGATCGAAGAGGCGGAATGATGCTGCAACGCCTGCTTGCCCTGTCGCCGCGCGGGCTCTACCTCGCCGGCGCGCTCATCGTCGCCGTGTTGTTCGGCGCTGCGCTCTACCTGCAATACGTGCTGCGCGAAGAACCTTGTCCGCTGTGCATGTTGCAGCGCGTCATCTTCGTCGTCATCGGTGTGCTGTTCCTCATCGCCGCTGTGCACGATGCCGGCCGCATCGGTCGCCGCATCTATTCCAGCCTGATCGCCCTGTTCGCTCTGGGCGGTATCGCCACCGCCTCGCGCCACATCTGGCTGCAGAATCTGCCCAAGGACCAGGTGCCTGCCTGCGGACCGGGTCTCGACTACATGCTGCAGAACTTCCCGCTGGCCGAAGTGTGGCAGGAACTCATGCACGGCTCCGGCGAATGCGCCGAGAAAGGCTGGACCTTCCTCACCCTTGGCATCCCCGAGTGGTCGCTCATCTGGTACGTGCTGCTCGGCGTGTGGGCCATCTACATCGCCATGAAAAAACCGCCCGCAGGCGGTTCACTCTGAATCGAACAGGGCGCCGAACGGCGCCCTGTTCGATTCATGCCGTGACTTTTGCTACCACCCTCCTCACGAACGGCGCAACGAACAGCACGGTAGGGAAGGCGATGGGCCAGGCGGTGGCGAAGCCTTTGAACCAGCGCGCGAAGAACTCCGCGTCGTAGCCCTGATTGATGAGTACCACGGTGGCCGAGATGATGCTCACCATGATGAGTGAGAGCAGGGCGCCGAACAGGATGTGGCTATAGCGGGCGGGTATCTTCATTGTTGCGCTTTCCTTGCTTCCAACATTCAAATGGGTCGAGCGGTTGTCAGGAGGGCGATAGCTTCAGTGTGCTTGCGCCTTGAGGCTGGAGACCAGTTTGGACAGGTGCACCGGCTTGTGCAGGATGGGCCAGTCGCAATCGACTGCGCTCCGGATGAAGCTGCTGGAGGTGTCGCCGGTCATCAGCACGGCCCGGATGGGTCTGGCGAGTTGCGGCCGCAACTGGTTCAGGAACTCGATGCCGTTGAGCTTTCCAGCCAGCATGAAATCCACGATGTAATAATCGGCTCGGCCGGCATCTGGATCGATGAGCGCTTCTTCCGCGCTGGCAAAGCAGCGCACTTTCCCGCCCAGGTTTTCCAGTATGCCCTTGAGCGCTTCCGCGACCATGCCTTCGTCCTCGATCACAATGAACTGCTTGCCGTGGGCGAACGATTCGTCGCTGCTTCTGATCTCGGTCGGGACGATCTCGACATGCTTGCTCACAACAACCGAGGCACCGGTCAGCGGCAGGCTGAATTCGAAGACCGAGCCGCGTTCCGGGATGGAGCGGCAGGTGATCGCGCCGTCGAACAGCGCCAGCGCCCGCTTGGCGATCGCCAATCCCAGTCCAACTCCGCGTGTGCGGTCACGCTGCGGATTGTCGACTTGATAGAACTCGTCGAAGATGTGCGCCAACTGGTCGTTCGGTATGCCAACACCCGTGTCCCATACCTGGAACAGCATACTGCCACCGCGCTTGCGGGCGCCGATCAGAATCGTCCCTGCGGGCGTGAACTTGATCGCATTGGAAACAAGGTTCATCAGTACCGATTTGAGCAAGTCGAAATCGGCACGGACCATTACCGGTTTCGCGGTGGGGAAGAACAGCCTGAAGCCCAGTCCCTTGTCGCGCGCCAGCGGCTCGAAGCTCTGCTCCAGCCAGGCAAAGATGTCGGCCAGGCTGATCGGTGCGAAGACCGGCTTGATCATGCCCGCATCCAGTCTGGAGACATTGAGCAGGGCATCCAGCAGCTCGTTGAAGCTGGACATGGTTTGCGCCAAACGCTGGAGGACGCGCTCCTGTTCCGCAGTCGGTTTGGAAAGCTTGAGCGCGTCGATGAACAGATTGGCGGCAGCCAGCGGCTGGCGCAGATCGTGACTCGCGGCGGCAAGGAAGCGGGATTTGGCGAACTCCTTCTGCTCCAGCTTGTTCATCAAGGTCGCGAGTGCCTGCTCGGATTCCTTGCGCTGGGTGATGTCTTCGCCCACCGCCTGGAAGCTGGTCACCTTGCCGTGCGCGTCGAAGAAGGCGCGATTGGTCCACTGATGGTAGAGCGTTGCGCCGTCCTCGCCCTGATATTGCTGCAGGTGGGTCTCGATGGGGCATTCCGGCGTGAGCGCATTCAGCCGAGCGCGGACCATGTGCCGGTCGTCTTCAGACAGGAAGTCATAGAAGTTCATGCCGACCAGCTTCATCGGCGCGATGTTGACTGATTTGGCGATGGCCGAGTTGGCGAAGGTCAGGGTCCCGTCCGGCAGGAAGGTCACGACGAACAGCGGCATATCCTCGGCCAGGCGACGGAAATGCTCCTTGCTTTCATACAGGGTCTTCTCGGCTTCTTTCCGGTTGGTGATGTCTTCGAAGATGGTGACGAAGCATTCCTTTTCGGGCGAGAACGCGTTGATCAGGAAATGTTTACGCAGCGGCGGGAAGTACTGCTCGAACTTGGCCGGTTGCTGTGTCTCCGCCACTCTGGCATAGACGTCCAGAAACGGAGCCGTGCCAGCGCCGTAGGCCGCAGAGGCCCGTTTTCCCTTGACTGTCTCCTTGTGCAAACCCGTCTGCCGCTCGAATGAATCGTTCACATCGAGGATCAGATAATCGACTACCTTCCCGTCGGCATCGCGGACCAATCGATGGATCGCCATCCCTTCGGACATGGCGGCGAACGATGCCCGCAGCAGTCCTTCCGTGAGCAAGGGGTCGGCATCAGTCTTGGGTGTGCTGGTTTGATCAGAAGCCATAGAGCGGGTGCACCCTGTCGGTTATTCAGCGAACGTGAAGAACGGCGGTCGCACTATAGCTTGTATCCGTGTCATTTGCTGATGGCCCACTCCGCCACGCCCTCACGCAGATGGAATGCGGTGAACCCTTCGTCTTTGAGCAAGGCGACGGCATCCGCCGCCATCAAGCAATACGGGCCCCGGCAGTAGGCGACCACAGAGCGGTCTTTGGGAAGTTCGCTCAGGCGCTGACGCAACTCTTCCAGCGGGATCGATCTGGCAAAGGGCAGGTGCGCGTTCAGATATTCCTCGGACGGGCGCACATCGAGCACCACCACTTCGCCTTTGCGTGCCGCCTTTATCAGGCTGTCGCGGTCACTGGCGATCAGGTCGTCCGGCCGGGTGGCGATCTTTTGCAATGCCAGTTGCAGCTCGACCAGTCGGTCTTCGGCCAGCGTGTGCATCTGCACCCACAGGTCGGCCACCGATCTGTTGGCCAGACGGTAGAGGATGTTCTTTCCCTGCCGCTCGGTCTCGACCAGTTGCGCCATGCGCAATTCGCGCAGATGCGAACTGGTCAGCTTCACGCTGATCGATGCTTCGCGCGCGAGGGTCTCCACCGTCTTCTCACCCTGACAGAGCAATTCGATCAGCTCCAGCCGTTTGGGGCTGGAGAACACCTTGCCGATGCGGGCGACCTGTTCGTACAACAGATCCTTGATCTTGCGGGCGTCTTTCATTTTATCAATCCATTGATTTGCAGAATGTATGGCGGCCACTGTAATACAGATTGACACGTGCGAACAAGCGATGCTCTAATCATTCCAGCAAACACTAGAATGATAATTCGGGAGGTCATCATGAATCACCTGTACATCCTCAACGACGCCCCATACGGCAGCGAACGAACCTATAACGCACTGCGCCTGGCGGGCGCGGTCTCTAAAGTGGAAGGTAACACGGTGCGCGTGTTCCTGATCGGCGATGCCGCCGCAGCCGCGAACAAGGGGCAAAAGGTCCCGCAGGGTTTCTACAACGCCGAAGTGATGATCGGCAATGTGGTACGCCACGGCGGCGAGATCGGCGTCTGCGGCACCTGCATGGATGCGCGCGGCATAAACGAGAACGGGATCGCCGACGGCACCCGTCGTAGCACATTGGCCGAACTGGCCGAATGGACCATCTGGGCCGACAAGGTTCTGGTGTTTTAACTTCAGGGAGAGAGCGATGTTCTTCAAGCAACTGGCAACAAAGGAGTCTTCACTGTCGTATTTCTTCGGCTGCGGCACCAAGGGCAAGTCCATGGCGGTGGACGTGGTCGCGGGCGACGAGGCGTGGTATATCGAAGAGGCGAAGAAAGCGGGCGTCACCATCAATTATGTGATCGACACCCACGTGCATGCCGACCACTACTCCGGCGGCCGCAAGCTGGCACAGATGGTGGGTGCGCCTTATTGCCTGCATGAATCGGACAAAGGCCGGGTCAAATTCGACTTCGAACCCCTGACCGACGGACAATCGCTCAACCTCGGCAACGTCAACGTCGAAGTGCTGCACACGCCGGGCCACACGCCGGATAGTGTCTGTCTGCTGGTGACCGACATGCGTCGCGGCGAACTGCCCTGGTTCGTCATCACCGGCGACACGCTGTTCGTCGGTGCCATCGGTCGCCCCGACTTGCTCGGTCGCGAGAAGGAGATGGCAGCGCAGCTCTACGACAGCATCCATGCCAAATTGCTGACCCTGCCTAACGAGGTCGAGATCTATCCCGGCCATCAGGCAGGCAGCGTCTGCGGTGCCGGTTTGTCCGGCAAGCCGAGTTCGACCATCGGTTTCGAGAAACGCTGGAACTCAGCCCTGGCGGGCAGCAAGGAAGCGTTCGTCGAATCGCTGTTGCAGGAGATCCCGCCGCGCCCCGCCGAGATGGACAAGATGGTCGCCGCCAACATCGCGGGCTGATGATGACGCACGTCACACTGACCCACGGCATCCGCGACAACCTGGGCCAGTTCCTGCACCAACTGCTGCAAGTCATGCTGGTGGGTTTCACCATCGGCATGATGCGCACGGTGGTGCCCGCGCTGTCCGAATCCGAATTCGGCGTGCCGAAGGATTCCTTCATGCTGCTCACCGCTTTCGTGGTGGCGTTCGGGCTGGTCAAGGGCACGCTCAATTTTGTGGCGGGTCGCCTGTCCGAACGCATCGGCCGAAAGCAGGTGTTGCTGCTGGGCTGGGCGGCGGCACTGCCCATTCCCCTGCTGGTTTACTTTGCGCCGTCGTGGAACTGGATCGTCGCGGCCACGGTGCTGCTCGGCATCAACCAAGGCTTGACCTGGTCGATGACGCAGACTTCCAAACTCGACATCACCCGGGCCGACCAGCGCGGTCTGACCATCGGTCTCAATGAGTTCTCCGGCTATGTCGGGCTGGCGCTGGCGGGCATCATCACCGCCTATTTGGCGACCATGCTGGGGCCGCGCAGCGGTCTGCTGTTGTTCGGCATGACCACCATCCTGCTCGCCATCCTGCTCACCCTGTTGTGGGTCAAGGACACGCTGCCTTGGGCGAGGCATGAGGCGGCCAAGGATAAGGCCGGTTTGAGTAGCGGCCCGCTGGCACGTTACCCGACCAATATCAGCGCACAGCCGACCACGTGGGAAGTGTTCACGCTGGTGTCGTGGCGCGACAAGCGCCTCGCTGCCATCAGCCAGGCCGGGCTGGTGGAGAAGTTCGTCGATGCGCTGGTGTGGGTGTTCTATCCGGTGTTCCTCTACCAGCGCGGCATCAGCCTGCCCGACATCGGCTGGATCGTCGGCGTGTACGGTTTCGTCTGGGGCGGTTCGCAATTCTTCACCGGCAAACTGTCCGACCACATCGGCCGTCATATTCCCAATGTCCTCGGCATGTGGATCTGCGGTGCGGGCGTGGCGATGATGCTGTTCGGCGAAGGCATGGTGTGGTGGTCGTTCTCCGCCGCCGTCTCCGGTATCGGCATGGCGCTGCTGTATCCCAACCTGTCGGCCGCCATCGCGGACATCTCCCATCCCAACTGGCGCGGCTCGGCCATCGGCATCTACCGCTTCTGGCGCGATCTGGGTTACGGCATCGGCGCACTCGGTCTCGGCCTCGCTGCGCATTTCAGCGGTTCGGTGGAGGCGGCGTTCTGGTTCGTGGCGATCTCGATGTTCCTGTCGGGAGGTTTTCTCTTGCTGTTCGGAGAGGAGACGCATCCGCGTATCAATCCGCTGCAACCGTAAGATTGGCGCAGCGACTGGAAACAAAAAAGCCCGGAATGCCGGGCTTTATTGTTGAGAGGCGTGTGTACGCTCAGTCTTCGAAGCGTCTCACCATGATGCGGCGCAGCAGGTTGTCCTTGACGATGAACTGGTGATACAGCGCGGCCGCGACGTGGAAGGCGATCAGCAGCAGCATGACGGCGATGAACATCTCGTGGAACTCTTTGGCGGCCACCGTCTTGAAATCGGGGATCAGTTCCGCGTTGCCGGTCTTCAGCGCTTCGATCACGCCCGAGGTGGCGGCGGTGGCGATGCCGGAGACGACCACGGCGATCAGCGACAGGTTGAGCAGCTTGTGGGTCGCGTCAGCGACCTTGTTCAGCAGCGGGTTGGCGTTGGCCGGGGCGGGTTCGCCGTCCTTCTTGCGGAAGTAGAGACGGATCAGGGTGAGCAGCAGGACCAGGTCGCCGATCAGGAAATGCATCGGGTACATGGAGAGTTTTTCCGCCCCGTTCTGTGATTCATGCACCTCGTGGCCCAGATAGAAGGCGATGCACACCAGTGCGAAGATGATCCAGTGGAACAGTGCGATGCGTTTGCTGTATTGCTTCATTATCGATCCTTGATGTGGTGAAGAAGACGGCGCGCATTGTAGCGCAGCAATTCCCCGGAAGCTGTTACAGCCCTGTAGTGATCAGGGCTTTAGCAGCCATTGCGACACGCCGTTCCCTGCGGCATGTCCGCTGGCGAAACAGGCCGTCAGCAGGTAACCGCCGGTGGGTGCCTCCCAGTCCAGCATCTCGCCGCACACGAACACGCCAGGCAGTCTGTTCAACATCAGCTTCGCATCCACTTCCTCGAAACGCACACCGCCTGCGGTGCTGATCGCTTCGGCCAGCGGGCGCGTCGCGGTGAGGCGCAGCGGCAATCTCTTGATGGTCTGGCTCAGCAGTTTCGCATCCTGCACCTGTTCGGCACTCAACACTTCGCGCAGCAGATTGGCCTTCGCGCCTTTCAATCCTAGGCGGCTTTGCAGATGGCTGGAGAGTGAACGCGAACCTCGCGGATGCACGACCTCTTTTGCTATGCGCTCCGGTGTCCAGTCCGGCAACAGGTCCAGATACAGCATGGCATGGCCGTTGGCTTCGATCTCGTCGCGCAGCGCGGCCGACAGCGCGTAGATCAATCCGCCCTCGATGCCGTGCGCATCGATCATGCATTCGCCCTGTTTGCGTATCGCACCGAATTCGGCGACCACCGATTTCAGCGGCTCGCCCGCATGGCGATCACGGAAGTGTGGACTCCATGCGATCTCGAAGCCGCAGTTGCTCGGGCGCATCGGGGCGATGGCGATGCCGCGCTGAGCCAGCAGCGCCGTCCATGCGCCGTCTGAACCGAGCTGCGGCCAGCTTGCGCCACCCAGCGCGAGCACCACGGCCTCGGCTGAAATACTGTGTTCGCCGTCCACGGTGGCGAAGCGCAGCGCGCCCGCCACATCCCAGCCCAGCCAGCGATGGCGCATGTGGAAGCGCACGCCGTGTTCGCGCAGCCGGTGTAGCCAGGCGCGCAGCAGCGGTGCGGCTTTCATCTCCTTGGGGAACACGCGGCCGGAAGTGCCGACGAAGGTTTCGACGCCGAGGCCGTGTATCCAGTCGCGCAGCGCCTGCGGCGGAAAGGCTTGCAGCAGCGGTGCGATCTGTTCACGCCGCGCGCCGTAGCGCATCAGGAAATCCTCGAACGGTTCGGCGTGGGTGATGTTCATGCCGCCTTTACCCGCCATCAGGAACTTGCGCGCCGCGCTGGGCATGGCGTCATATACATCGACTCGCAGGCCGCGTTGCGACAGCACCTCGGCGGCCATCAAACCGGCCGGGCCGGCGCCGATCACCGCCACATGCTTCAATCCGCCACCCCGCGACGCTCGGCCATGCAGCGCCCCAGCAGCTGCAGTTGCTGCGTATCCAGCAAAGTTGTCGCCAGCGGCAGCAACAGGCTGTTCTCGAATGCGATGTGTCGCGCGTAGCTGTCGATGAAATGTGCGGCGACGTCTGCATCCAGCGTGTTGGCATTATCTTCCGCGATGGCGATCAGCAAAGGGCGCAAAGCCTGCCAGGCGGCATTCATCACCTTGTGTTCGGCCAGCAGGCGGGCGACGTATTCGCTGGCAGACGGGTTACCGCTGGCGAGCAGCGCGGGGAACAGGTCCTGTTCCTCATCCTGATGGTGATACTGGCCTGCCGTATCGAAGTAGCGCAGGATGGCGCGCGCTGCCTGTCCGGCTTGTTCGTCGTTGCCGTGCGTCTGCAAGTGTGCAACCAGTCGCTGCAGGGTGTCGCACTGTGCCGTGATGCGACCATGACAGGCTTGCAGCATCTCCAGCGGATCGTCGAAGCCAGGCGCGGCCGGGGTGTTGAAAGGATCACTCATGATCGGCGTATTACAGCGAGAGTAGCGGGTCGTGCGTGATCGCGGCGGCCACGATGTAGCCGAACACGAGCAACGCACCCAACCATGCGGTGAGGCGCTGCGCAGTCGTGCGCGCGAAGCGGAACGCCAGCATGCCTAACGCTATATACACCAGAAGTGCGACGATCTTTGCAGCCAGCCAGGGGGAATTGAACGGTGTGACACCGAGTTGCCAGGCGAGCGCGATGGCGCTGACGAGCAGGACGGTATCCACGCTGTGCGGGGCGATCTTCACCCAGCGCTGCCGCATGACGGGCGAGGCGCGCAACAGCCAGACGCCGCGCAGGAAGAACAGCGTGAAGCTGATGACCACCGCGCTGATGTGGATGAGTTTGAGCGTGACCATGCTCAGCCCTTGCGTGTCGCAGCCTCGAAACGGAACTGCGCGCGACGTTGTGCCGCGTTGTACAAGCCGGTCAGGTCTTCCGCGCTGATGTCCAGCATGCTGTCTTCCTGCGCCAGTGCCCATTCGATGTCCTGCTGTTCGGGCAGCACGCGTATCGCCGGCGGGGGCGGGGCGGGGGCAGCAGGTGCCTGCGGATAGTGGCGGCGCGGCAGGGCATTGTTGATGGTCAACGCCAGCAGCAGCGAGAGGAAGGCATTGGCACCCACGATGGTCAGTGTCCACCCCGCGCCCATCTGCAGGAACTGCGTTGCGCCAAGCACCAGCGTCAGTGCGGTGGCCGCGCCGGGCGGATGCAGACAATCCAGCACATACATCAGGAAGATGGCGCAGCCGACCGCGAGTCCGGCCGCAGCCAGCGGGTCATGCACGAAGCTGATGGTGAGCCAGCCGGCCAGTGCCGAGATCAGGTGGCCGCCGATCAGGTTCCACGGCTGTGCCAGCGGACTGTGCGGGACCGCGTACAGCAACACTGCCGATGCCGCCATCGAGCCCAATAGCAACAGGGGAAGTTCGGGCTGCGGCAACAGGTGCAGCGCCCAAGCCAGCAGGAAGATGCCCAGTCCACCGGCGAAGCCGCTGCGCAGGCGTTCGGCGAACGGGGCAGGGGAGCGGTGCGGGGCGAACGATCTCAGCAAGGTGGGGATGTTCATGGCTTCACCTTGATGGGTTTGCTTGGCAACAGATCGCTCAGGGTGCTTTCGTTGAGCGAGGCCAGGAACGCCTTCTGTGCCTTGCCGAAGGTCTTCTTCAGTTTGCAGCCCGGCAACAGCGGGCAATCCGTCTCGGTCGCGTCCGGCCGCATGCAATACACCAGCGCCATGCTGGGCTCCATGGTCTGCACCACATCTCCGATGCGTATCTTGGCGGCGTCGCGCGCGAGGCGGATGCCGCCATTGCGGCCGCGCTCGCTGGTCACCAGTCCCTGTGCGACCAGTGTCATCGCCACCTTCATCAAATGGGTCTTGGCGATGCCGAATGCGGCGGACACTTCGGCGATGGTGGCGGGCGCATCCTTCTGGCCCAGATAGATCAGCGTGCGTAGCGCGATGTCGGTGGAAAGGTTGAGTTGCATGCCGGGTCACTCCTTTTCTGTCGGCGCGATTATAGGCGGGCGGCTGTGGTTAGTGGCGCTGAATATTAATACATTCATAAAGCTTGCATAATTAAAAAAACAGGAATACATTGACTCGCAATGAATCTTTGAATGAAGCGGGGCGGGTAGTCCGATCCGCCGCACAAGGGGGCAACATGATAGAGCCGGCCGGTCTTGCCGATTTCTTCACCATCTTCTTTTCCTCGGCCATGGTCATCCTGCTCGGCGCGCTGTACGCGCTGCTGTTCGCCTACGCGCGCATCCGCTCCATGCCTGTGCTGATGCCGCTGGCCTATCTGGCCTATGCCGGCCTGTCCATCTCCACGCTGTTCCTGGCGCAAGCCGCCAACCTGTTGTCGCACCCGCTGTGGGCGACGGTGGTGGCGTGCATGCTGCTGGGCTATCTGCTGGCGCCGCACGGTATCTGGCATCTGTGTGTGGGGACGCATGCGGCTGGCACAGAGAAAGATGCAGTAACGGAAGTGATCCCTGAATCAATGACTAAGGAGGCGTAAATGGCGACGAATCAATGGTGGGCGTCGGAATCTTTCTGGCGCAAGACGGCGATATGGGTGACCGGCGGTTCGTTCGTCGTGCTCATGCTGCTGACGATGGATACGCTGTCGCAGATCAGCACGGGAACGACGCGCGTCCCGGCGTATTCGGTGATCAATCATCGCATCGAGTACAAGTTCGACGAGCAGCGCCGTGTGCAGGTGCCGGTGATCGGCGTCAAGGAGCCGCTGTTCGGCAAGGAGCTGAGCGAAGAGGAGGCCGAGGCGCTGGTCAAGCTGGGCAAACTGACCACGCAGGCCAAGAACTGCATGAACTGCCACACCCTGCTCGGCAACGGTGCCTACTACGCACCCGACCTGACCAAGTCCTGGCTGGACCAGTACTGGGGGACCTCCGAGATCCGCGAGGTGCAGATGGTCGAGTTCATCAAGGACCCTTCCGACAAGCTGCACAACAGCATGGGGCGTCGCATGCCCAAGCTGGGCATCACCGACGAGGAAGCGCGCGGTGTGGTGGCCTTCCTGAAATGGATGTCCAGCATCGACACCAACGGTTTCCCCTATAACTTCAAATCCATCGAACAGGAGAATTGATCATGGCTACGCCAGGAATATGCGACAGCGCCAACCTGAACGGTGGGCAAAAACTGGCGGTGAAGTATTTCACCGTCGCCATCACGCTGTTCGGTGCACAGGTGCTGTTCGGCCTGCTGGCCGGACTGCAATATCTGATGCCGGACTTCCTGTACGGTGTGCTCGATTTCAGCGTCAACCGCATGGTGCATATCAACGCGCTGGTGGTGTGGATGCTGTATGGTTTCCTCGGCTCGGTGTACTGGCTGCTGGAGGAGGAGTCGCAGCATGAGGTGGTCGGCCTGAAACTCGGCAACCTGATCTTCTGGGTGCTGACCTCGGCGGTCACCGTGGTCGTGCTGGTCTACCTGCTGGTGCAGGTCGGGCCGGGCAAGGAATCCACCATCTGGCTGATCAACGAAGGTCGCGAATACATCGAGGCACCGCGCTGGGCGGACATCGGTATCGTGGTCAGCGTGCTGGTGGTGTTCTACAACGTCGCCGCCACCTTCTCCAAAGGCCGCTACACCGGCATCGCCGGGGTGCTGGTGCTGGATATGCTGGCCTTGTTCGGCATCTATCTGGCCGGCATGTTCTATACCACCAACATCTCCATCGACCAGTACTGGTGGTGGTGGGTGATCCATCTGTGGGTGGAAGCGACCTGGGAAGTGATGGTCGCCTGCATCATGGCCTACGGTCTGATGAAGGTGCTGGGTGTGCGCCGCAAGATCGTCGAGACCTGGTTGTACATCGAGGTGGCGCTGATGTTCGGCTCCGGCATCCTCGGACTCGGCCACCACTACTTCTGGATCGGCACGCCGGAATACTGGTTCAGCATCGGCGGCTTCTTCTCCGCGCTGGAACCGATCCCGCTGGTGGCGATGGTGGTGCATGCGGTGTTCGACGCGGGCGCGCGCCATGCCAAGAACTCCAACCATCCGACCATGGCCTGGCTGATCGCGCACGCTTTCGGCAACTTCTTCGGCGCGGGCGTGTGGGGCTTCATGCACACCCTGCCGCAGATCAACCTGTACACCCACGGCACGCAATGGTCGGCTTCGCACGGCCACCTCGCTTTCTTCGGTGCCTACGCCACCATCATCATCGCCATGTTCTACCTCGCGGTGCAGAAGTGGCGCGGCGACGTGTGGATGTCGGGCGAGCTGCCGGGCAACGGCTGGAAATGGAAGTGGTCGCTGGGCCTGCTCAACCTTGGCATGGTCGGCATGACCGTCTCCATGCTGGTGTCCGGCTACGTGCAGTCGCAGATCGAGCGCGCTATCGAAGGCTCCAGCTGGATAGGCTACTTCGCCGCGCAGGCGCATCCGTGGTTCACACAGGGCATGTGGTGGCGGGAACTGTTCGGCGTGATGTTCGCAGTCGGTTTCGTGTTGCTGGTGTGGGACCTGGTGACCATAGGTCGCGGTGAGAAGCGCACTCTGGTTCCTGCGACGTCGGAAACCTAAACGGTCGCGCCCGCTTCCCGCACGCGGTGCGGGCAGCTGGCGCGGACAATGCATACCGGTTCAACTTCGGGAGATGATGATGAGAACGTACACAGGCAAGACACTCGCGGCACTGGCGGTGCTGACCGCACTGCCGTTCCTGGCGCAGGCCGCACCGCGCGTCGCGGCAGAAGACGCCGCACACCACACCGGTACCTCGCCGGTCGGTTCTGTGCTGATGCACAAGGATGCGAACCCGGAGGCGCCGCCGATGACGGCGGCCGAGTTCGATCAGGCGCGCCAGCTCTATTTCGAGCGCTGCGCGGGATGTCACGGCGTGTTGCGCAAGGGCGCGACCGGCAAGGCATTGACGCCGGAGACCACGCTGAACCAGGGCACGGAATATCTCAAGGCCTTCATCGGCTATGGTTCGCCCGGTGGCATGCCGAACTTCCTCACCTCGGGCGATTTCAACGAGAAGGAAGTGGACCTGATGGCGCGCTATCTGCAACAGGAGCCGCCTATCCCGCCGGAGTGGGGCATGAAGGAGATGACCGAGAGCTGGAAGCTGGTGGTCAAACCGCAGGACCGCCCGAAGAAGCAGACGAACAAGGTCAACCTGAAGAACGTGTTCTCGGTGACCCTGCGTGACGCGGGCGAGGTCGCGCTCATCGACGGTGATACCAAGAAGATCTGGGGCATCGTCAAGACCGGTTACGCCGTGCATATCTCGCGCGTCTCCGCCTCGGGTCGTTATGTGTATGTGATCGGCCGTGACGGGAAACTGGATTTGATCGATATGTGGTTCCAGAAACCCACCGTGGTGGCCACGCTCAAGGTCGGCATCGAGGCGCGTTCGGTCGAGACCTCCAAGTTCAAAGGGTTCGAGGATAAGTATGCCGTTGCCGGCTCCTACTGGCCGCCGCAATACGTGATCACCGAGGGCGATACGCTCAAGCCGCTTAAGATCGTGTCCTCGCGCGGCATGACCGTCGATGGCGAATATCACCCGGAGCCGCGCGTCGCGTCCATCGTGGCTTCGCCGCACAAGCCGGAGTGGGTGATCAACCTGAAAGAGACCGGCATGATCCAGCTGGTGGATTATTCCGACATCAAGAACCTGAAGACCACCACCATCGAGTCGGCCAAGTTCCTGCATGATGGTGGCTGGGATTCGACCAAGCGCTATTTCCTGGTGGCGGCCAACGCTTCCAACAAAGTGGCGGTGGTGGATACCAAGCTGGGCAAGCTGGCCGCGCTGGTGGAGACCTCACCCAAGCCGCATCCTGGGCGCGGGGCGAACTTCGTGCATCCAAAGTTCGGTCCGGTGTGGGCGACTTCGCACCTCGGTTCGGATGTCATCACGCTGATCGGCACCGATCCGGTGAAGCACAAGAAATATGCCTGGAAAGTGGTGCAGGAGCTGAAGAACCATGGTGCCGGTTCCTTGTTCGTGAAGACGCATCCCAAGTCGAAGAACCTGTGGGCGGATGCGCCGCTGAACCCGGACAAGGAATTGTCCGAGTCGGTCTCCATCTACGACATCGCCGATCTGAGTAAGGCTCCTGAGGTACTCAACCTGGTCAAGCTTTCCGGTCTGCCGGAGAGCAAGCTGGTGAAGCGGGTGGTGCATGCCGAGTACAACCAGGCCGGTGACGAAGTGTGGTTCTCGCTGTGGGCCGGAAAGGACGAGCAGTCGGCCATCGTGGTGATGGACGACAAGACGCGCAAGGTGAAGACTGTCATCACCGACCCGCGTCTGGTCACGCCGACCGGCAAGTTCAACATCTGGAACACGCAGGAAGACATCTACTGAGCCGCCCTGAAGCAAACCGAAGGGCGGGGGATCCCCGCCCTTTTTTATGAGGCAGACCGCCATGCGCATCCCCCGAATACGAATCGCCCTTTGCGGCCTGCTGCCTGTCGTGTGCTGCACAGCGGCGCAGGCGCAGGAGCAGGAGACGCAGATGCTGCCCGAGCTGGTGGTGACGGCGACCCGCAGCAGCAGTGCGGCGGAGCGTGTGCCGGCGGCGGTGACAGTGGTGGAAGCGGAAGCTACCGCGGAACGTGACGTGACGCGGCTGGGCGATGCGCTGGAGCAGGTGCCCAGCCTGTACCTGCGCGGCGGGGCGCTCGGGCAATCGCAGGGCACACAGGGCACCAGCAGCATGTCGCTGCGCGGCATCGACCAGTCGCGCACGCTGGTGCTGCTGGACGGGCAGCCGCTGCAGGATGCCGGCTCGGGAAAGGTGAGCTGGCGTGTGCCTTTCGTCGACGACATCGAACGTATCGAAGTGGTGCCCGGTGCTTACTCGGCCCTGTATGGCAGCAATGCCATAGGCGGCGTGATCAACATCATCAGCAAGCGTCCGGACCGCGTGGAACGCAGTGTACGCATCCGCCAGGGATGGGGCGATGCGCAGGGCACGGATGCGAGTCTGTATCTGCGCGACAGACTGGACGAAAGCTGGGGCATCGTCGCCGGTCTGGGCTATCAGGACCGCGCCAGTTATGTGAACGAGTTCGTGGTGAAGTCGCCCTCGTGCCCGCCACCGCCTGCTCCCTGCACGCCGGGTATCCCGGTCAGCGGTGCACAGGCGATCACCACGCGTGACGGCACGCCGGGTTATGTGGTGGGCGACCTCGGCAGGACGCCGTGGCGCACCCTGAACACCACGGCCAAACTGTTCCACGAACTGGATGCGCGCTCGACGCTGTACGCTGCCATCAGCCACCAGCAGACCGACCAGCACCAGACGCCGTTCAATTCCTGGCTGCGCGATGCGACGGGCGCGACGGTCAGCAGCGGCACGCTGGACATCAATGGTCAGCGCGTTGTGCTGAGCAACTATGATTTCACCTTGTTCTCCTTCCAGCCGCTGCACGAAGCCAGCACGCAGTATCGGCTCGGCTACGACGGCACGCTGGGCGACGATATGTTGTTGAAAGCCGAACTGGCGAGCATGGTGCGCGCATACCGCTATGCCCTGGCCAGCCCGACCGCCACCTGGGACAGCGGCAACGGCACGCTTGCCGATACGCCCAACCATGCGCTGGATGGCAATGTGCAACTCAGCTTCCCGCTGGCTGAACGCCATTTCATGGTGAGCGGTGTAGCGGTGCATCAGGATGCGGTGGGCCAGAATCTGCTCGCGCTCTCCGCATGGCGCGACCCTTCCTCGGTCACCGCCGTGAACGGCGGATATCACGGCCGTTCCACCACCTGGTCGCTCTATGCGCAGGACGAGTATGGCGCGACGGACAAGCTCACGCTCTATCTCGGCGGGCGCTGGGATTCATGGCGCACGCGCGGCGACAATTTCAGCAACGGCACGACGCCGGTGAGCAACGTCTACGCGGAACGCACAGTGGACGCTCTCAGCCCCAAACTGTCGGCCGTCTATCGCCCCGATACGGCGCTGACACTGCGCACTTCATATGGCCGATCCTTCCGCGCGCCCACCCATCAGGATCTGTACACCACCTCCACCAGCCGTGGCCGCACCACCTCCGGCGATCCGGACTTGCAGCCGGAGCAGGGCACGACCTGGGAGATCGGCGGGGACTGGCGGCCCCGCGCGGCGCGCAAACTGAGTGCGACGCTGTATTCGACCGAGTTGCGCGACCTGATCTATCTGCAACAGTTGTCCGCCACGCAGTCGCTGCGTATCAATGCCGGTCGGGCTCGGGTGAACGGTGTCGAGCTCGCACTGGAGACGCGGCTGGCGAACTGGCTCACGCTGGGCGCGAACTATGCGCGCATCGACACCCGCATGCTGGAGAACACGGCCGATCCGGCCAGCGTCGGCAAACGTCTCACCGATGTGCCGGAGCGCATCGCCGGCCTCATGCTGAAGGCGCAGCAAGGCACATGGGACGGACGGCTGGAGATGCGGCATGTCAGTCATGTGTACTGGACGGCGCAGAACACCGACGTGGTGGAGGGCGTGCCGGGCAGTTATGACGCGCACACCCTGGTCGATGTCGGTGCCGGTTATGCGTTCTCGAAACAGCTCCGCGCCAGCCTGGCCATCAACAATCTGTTCGACCGCAAGGCCTATGCCTATTTCCTGTTGCCGCGCCGCACGCTGAGCGCCGAACTTCGCTTTACGTACTGAACCACTGGAAGGTAATCATGTTGAAAAGCTTCATCGCCGCACCCCATCGAGTCATGTTCTTCGGCGGGGCCGTGCAGACCCTGCTCGCCATGTCGTGGTGGCTGTTCGAACTGTGTACCCGTTATCTGTTCCCGCAATACAGCGTGAGCTGGCCGCTGTTCCCGACTGCCGCCCATATCTGGCTGCTGCTGTTCGGCATGCTGCCGTTCTTCTTCTTCGGTTTCCTGATGACCACCTTCCCGCGCTGGATGGCTGGGAACGAGATCCCGGCGTCGCGCTACGTGCCGGCCTTCGTCTTCATGTTCGCCGGTGTGTCGCTGTTCTATGCCGGGCTGTTCTTTTCGCCGGTGCTGCTGATACTGGCGAGCGCATCCATGCTGGTCGGCTGGGGCGTTGGACTGTACGCACTATGGCGTGTGCTGCGCGATACGCGGCCCGGCGACAAGCGTCATACCAGTGTGCTGTTCGCCGCCTTCAGCATCGGCTGGCTGGCGCTGGCAGCCTTCCTGTATTGGCAAGTGACCGGCAGGCACGAAGCGCTGCAGCTCGCGCTGCGCGCCGGGTTGTGGGGTTTCGTGCTGCCGGTGTTCGCCACCGTGGCGCACCGCATGATCCCGTTCTTCACCGCCAGCGCGCTGCAGCAAAAGGAAGTGCCGCGCCCGTTCTGGCCGTGGTGGACCATGCTGGCGGCCAGTCTCGTGCACGGCCTGCTGGAGTTCTTCAACTTGTCTGCGTGGCTGTGGCTGGCAGACCTGCCGCTGGCGTTCGCCGCCCTCACGTTGAGCTGGCTGTGGGGCTTCCGGCGCAGTTTCAAGAATCCGCTGCTGGCCGTGCTGCATGTGGGCTTCGTCTGGCTGGGCATCGCCATGCTGCTGTACGCAGTGCAAAGCCTGTGGCTGCTCACGCACGACGGCAGCGGCTTCATCCTCGGGCTGGCACCCCTGCACGCGCTGACCATAGGTTGCTACGCCACGCTGGTGATCGGCATGGGCACGCGCGTCACGCTGGGGCATTCCGGTCTGCCGTTCGCCATCGACACGCCGGTCCAGCTGATGTTCGCCGGCATCCAGCTCACCGCGCTGCTGCGCATCGCGGCCGACCTGCTGCCGTCACAGTCAAGCTGGCTCTATCTCGCCGCCACCCTGCTGTGGCTGGCCTGCTTCGGCCCGTGGGTACGGCGCTACCTGCCCGCCTACTGGCGGCCGCGCGCGGACGGGCAACCGGGCTGAATGATGCAACGGAGTCCCTTGCTGCAGCCGTTGTCGCGTGAACATCATCAGGCGCTGAAGCTGGCGAAACGATGCGCGCGCGCGGCCGCAACGGGCGATGCGGAGCAGATCGCGCAGGCTTGCGAAGCCGCCTTGAAAGCGTTTGCAACGGAGCTGGAGCCGCATTTCCAGGTCGAGGAGCGCGAGCTGTTGCCGAACTTGCATACGGATGCGGGTCTGACTCTGGTGCAGCGTACGCAGGCGGATCATCGCGTCTTGCGCGAACTGCGCGCAGGTTTGCAACATCGCGATGGGGCGGCACTGGCTGAGTTTTCCAGGTTGTTGCATGCGCATGTGCGTTTCGAGGAGCGCGAACTGTTCCCCTATATCGAGGCTTTGCTCGACTGAAGATCGTTGCATCTTGTGTGTTGCCATTTATCCGACTAAGATAGTAACTGATTACTTATTTGGTGGCTGACATGTCCGGGCAAAAGATCAAACTTCTGGTGGTGGGTGGCGCTGTGCTGGCGCTGTTCGTGTGGGTCGTCATGACGCAGGGGCCGCTGGCATCGGTCAAGGTCACGGTCGAGCAGGTGCAGACTGGCGATCTGACGAACAGCGTGTTCGGCGTGGGTACGGTGCAGGCGCGGCACCGCCACGATCTGGCGCCGACCATGACCGGCAGGGTGAAGAGCGTGCGCGTCGATCAGGGCGATACGGTCAAGGCAGGGCAGGTGCTAGCAGAGATGGACCCGGTCGATTTGGACGACAAGCTGGCTGGCGGGCGGCGCATGGTCGACAAGTCGCTCAATGCGATCCGGGTGGCGGAGGCGCAGTTGAGCGAGGCACAGAGCCGGCTCAAGACCGTGGAGGCCACCATGGTTCGCTATCAGGAGTTGCGCAGCGGCGGCTTCGTTAGCAAGGAGATGTTCGATGCCAAGCTGCACGAACAGAGCGCGGCACAGGCTGCGGCTGTCGCGGCCGTCGCCAATCTGGCCTCAGCACGCGATGAAAATGCACGGGCGCAAGCCGAACTGCGCGGCATCGGCAAGGCACGTGCGCAGATGCAGTTGATCAGCCCGATCAACGGCGTGGTCACGCTGCGCCGCATCGAGCCGGGCAGCACAGTGGCCGGTGGGCAGCTCGCGTTGCAGGTGGTCGATACATCCCGATTGTGGGTCGAGACGCGCATCGCGCAGCAACAGGCCGGACAGGTGCATGCCGGACAGATGGCGCAGATCGTGCTGCGTTCCCGCCCGCATGCGCCGGTCGCAGGCAAGGTCGGGCGCGTGGACCGGGTGAGCGACGCGGTGACCGAGGAGCGCATCGTCAACGTCACGCTCGATATGCCGGATGCCAGCCTCGGCGAATATGCGGAAGTCACCATCGCGTTGCCGGTCATGAAACAGGTGCGCAGCATCCAGAGCGCCGCCGTGAAGACGGTGAGCGGCCAGACCGGCGTGTGGGTCCTGCAAGACGGTGAAGTGCGCTTCAAGCCGGTGCGTATCGGTCTCGCCACGCTCGACGGACGCAGTCAGATCCTGGAGGGGCTGGATGACGGCGAGACAGTGATCGTGCACAGTCAGCAATCCCTGCGCGCGGGCTTGCCGGTGAAGGTAGTCCCTGCGCTGGTGCGGGGCTGATCCGTGATCAATCTGGCGAGTCGCGACATCCTGCACGGCTGGGGGAAGTTCGTCTTCACCGGCGTGGGGCTTGGTCTGCTGATCGGCGTGACGCTGACCATGGCCGGGGTCTACCGCGGCATGGTGGACGATGCGCGTGTGCTGATCGAGAACGCGGGTGCCGACCTGTGGGTGGTGCAGCAAGACACGCTGGGGCCTTATGCCGAGCCGTCCAGTGTGCGCGACGATGTGGCGCGCGATCTGCTGGGGCTGCCGGGCATACGCGAGGCCGGCAACGTGACTTACCTGACCATGCAGATGAACCATGCCGGCAAGGATATCCGTGTGATGGTGGTCGGTTTCGAAACCGGCAAGCCGGGCGCGCCGGGCTATCTGGTGGCGGGTCGTCCGGTCACCCGCTCGCATTACGAGGCGGTGGCGGACATCAAGACCGGTCTGGCGCTAGGTGACCGGGTCAACATCCGCCGCCACGAATACACGGTGGTCGGCCTGACGCGGCGCATGGTCTCGTCCAGCGGCGACCCGATGATCTTCATCCCGCTGCAGGATGCGCAGGAAGCGCAGTTCCTGAAAGACAACGATGCGCTGCTCAACGAGCGCGCGCGTACTGCCGCCAATCCCGCTTTCAATCGTCCCGGTGTGCTGGAGGCGGTGCAGGCCAGCCAGACCTCCAGCCATCTGGTGAACGCGGTGC
>DYJI01000004.1 GCA_020723185.1 Sideroxydans lithotrophicus
GTAGTGGCAGTAAAGCCGGCCGGGCTGGGGTTGGATACCGTAAAGGTGTTGGGGCCGGTGATCGCCGTGATGGTAGTGCCGGCAGGCAAGTCACCACCGGTGACCGTCGCCCCCACCAGCAAGCCGGTGGTGGAAGGTCCGGTGATGGAGGTGCTCGCCGCCGCCACGGTGGCCCCCACCACCGAGATGGGCGCAGGCACCGGACTGAAGGCGGCAGAGGTCACCGGCAACGTCGGTGAAGTCAGCGCACCGCTGGTATTGAAGGTCATCGTGGTCAGCGCAGTACCGGCTGCGGGGACCTTGTTGCCATCCACGGTCAGATAGGCACTCCAATTGTTGGCGGCAGTCTTGGCGAAAAACATGGACGCCACATGACTTGAACCCTGACTGTCATACACCGTCAGCGAGGTAGAACTGTTATAGGTCTGCGGGTTGTTCGGATCGAACGGCGTGATGGTCGGCAAGGCCATGCGCGAATCCAGATTGAGACCGACAGCGATATTGGCAGTCGCATTCGGCGTCAGGTCGGCCGCGACGATCTGCAGCGGCACGGGCTGGGCTGCAGTGATCACGCCATTGGTTGCCATATAGCCTGACAACTGATGCCCCTGGCTATTCACGATGTAGCCGGTCTTGTCGAGCTGGAACTGGCCGTTGCGTGTATAGGAGATCGCACCGTTCTGGTCCACCATGCGGAAGAAACCCTGACCGCTGATCGCCGTATCCATGCTGTTGGAGGTGTTGGTGATGTTGCCCTGGGTGAACTGCTGCGCCACGTTGGCGATCTTCACCCCGGTTCCCACCTGCACCGCGCCCGAACCGGCCAGCGAGGTCGCGTACAGATCGGCGAACTGCGCTTGCGACTGCTTGAAACCGATGGTGTTGGAGTTGGCCACGTTGTTGCCGATCGTGTCCAGATGCTTGGCAGATGCGTTCAGGCCACTCAATCCTTGTTGAAAACTCATGACGTCCTCCCTTTACAAGATTTTTCTGATGGCGTTCAGGCCGACTTCGCCCTGATTGCCGATGTTGACCGTGACGCCGCCGCTCGACTGCGCCACGCTGTTGACCAGCCCGTAGGACAGCGTGGTGACGTCGGTCTTCTTGCCGCTCAGTTCCGAAACGGCGGTGAAGGTGTATTTCCCGTCCGCTGCCGTGTCACCGCTATCGGTCATGCCATCCCAATTGAAATCGACGATGCCGCTCTCCTGCGCGCCCAGATGCAGGGTACGCACCAATCCGCCGGATGCATCGGCGATCTGTACCGTGACCTTGTCTGCCGGATCCTTCAATTCGACGCCGCCGTAGGCATTGCCCTTGGTCAGCTCCATGCTGTCGCCGTCGGTGAGCGCCACATGGCCGATCATGGAGACGGCCTGCAGCGACTGGCTGGCCATCATGCTGCTGCTCAGGGCCTGCACGGTCGCGTTGAGTTTGTCGATACCGGTCACCGTGGACAATTGCGCCATCTGCGAAGTGACCTGGGCGTTGTCCAGCGGGTTGAGCGGATCCTGGTTCTTCATCTGCGTGACCAGCAGTTTGAGGAAGCGGTCTTGCGTCGCGCCGATGTCGGCCGAGGATGAGGTCAGCGACTTCGTGGCTGCCGCGCCTGCCGTGCTGCTGTTTACGGAATCAACCATGATCTATCTCCTTATTGGCCGATGGTGAGTGTCTTCATCAACATGGATTTTGAAGTGTTCATCACATCCACGTTGTTCTGGTAGGAACGCGAGGCAGAGATCATGTTCACCATCTCGTCCACCGGGTTCACATTGGGCAGCGTGACATAGCCCTGCTGGTCCGCCATCGGGTGTTTGGGATCGTACACCTTTCTCATCGGCGAGTTGTCCTCCACCACGGCGGAAACCTTCACGCCCGCCCCCACCTGCCCCGCCTGCTGCGCGGTCTCGAACACCACCTGCTTGGCCTTGTAAGGCTGGCCGTCCGGCCCGGTGGTGCTATCCGCGTTGGCCAGATTACTGGCCACCACGTTGAGCCGTTGCGCCTGCGCCGACATGGCGGAACCGGCGATGTTGAACACATTGAACAATGACATGATCAATCCTCCTAATTCTGCAGCGCGGCCAGCACGTCCTTGGCCTTGCCGCTGACGAAACGCACGCTCGCCTCATAGCGCAGCGCGTTGTCAGCGAACTGCGCGCGCTCCACATCCATATCCACCGTGTTGCCGTCCGCGCTCGGCTGCACCGGCACGCGGTACTGCACCGGCGCGCCCATCACCGTCTCGCCCGCATCGCCACCGGACAGATGCTTGGCGGCGGTCGCCTCCAGTTGCAGCGTGGCACTCGCCCCCCCCAGCGCCCCTTTCAGCGCGCTGGAGAAATCGATGTCCTTCGCCTTGTAGTTCGGCGTGTCCGCATTGGCGATGTTGGACGCGATCAGCTCCTGCCTCGCGGCGCGCAGATTCAGCGCCACTTGATGGAACTGGAACATCTCGTCTATTCTGCCGCCCATGATGAGCACCCTGCCTTTCGTCGATACTTTTGTGATGGCTCGCATACTAGTCCCGGGGTTTTCCATCCAATCGGACGATTAACGGCAAAAACCCGCTTTATTTCCCCCCTTCGCCCCGCCACCAAAAGATGACAATGCTGCCATGAACATACAGCTGGCTTCTTCATTCCTGCTGATCGGCTGCCTGTGGGGCGGCACGGCGCTGGCTGCGCCGCAGCAGAGCCATGCCGCCATCCGTGCCGCCGCCCTCGCCTACGCGCAGGCGCAAAGCAAGGACCTGCCGGGTGAAGTCCGCATCGAAGTCACTCCCATCGACCGCCGTCTCAAACTCGAACCCTGCGCCACCCTGCAAGCCTTCCTGCCGGCCGGTGCCAAACTGATCGGCAAGACCAGCATCGGGGTACGCTGCACCGCCCAGCCCGGCTGGAGCGTGTTCCTGCAAGCCGACATAAAAGTCGCCGCCGATCTGCTGGTCGCCAGCCGCCCCCTGGCACAGGGCACTGTATTGAGCGCCGCCGACCTCAGTCCGCAACGCGGCGAACTGGGACGGCCCGGCCTCATCACCGACCCGGCACAAGCCATCGGCAAGACCCTCAAGTTCGCGATCGGCGCGGGTCAGGTGCTGCGCCAGGACATGATGCGCGCCCCGCTACTCATCCGCCAGGGACAGACCGTCACCCTGCGCGCGCGCGGCAACGGTTTCGTCGTCAGTCAGCAAGGGATCGCCTTGAACGACACCGGGGCGGGTGAGATGGTGCGCATCCGCACCTCCAGTTCGCAGGTCATCACCGGCATCACGGTGGCCGAAGGCATGGCGGAGGGGCAGCCATGACGCGTTCCCAAGAAATATTTTCAAAAAACGCTAAAGTTTTTGCATTCGGCACCGATACAACAGACAATCGAACCAGAACAGTTGGAGTCCCATCATGAAGATCGACAACACCAAAGCGGTCACCGGCAGCGTGGGTGATACCACCACCCGCAATCCGGCAGCCCGCACCGGCAACCGCCCCGCCTCGACAGGGGCTGAAGGCACCAGTGTGCATCTGGGCACCTCCACCGCCCAGCTGCGCAGCCTGGAGAGCAGCGTCGCCAGCGCACCGGTGGTGGATGCGCAGAAGGTCGCCGAGATCAAACAAGCCATCAGCGAGGGGCGCTTCCAGGTCAACGCCGGGGCGGTCGCCGACGGCCTGCTCAAGACCGTGAACGACCTGATCAGCGCGAGCCAGCGTTGAACGCAGCCGAGATAAAGACCAGACTGACCGAAGAGCGCGCCGCGCTGCAGGCCTTTATCAGCCTGCTCGAACGCGAACAGCAGATCCTGCTCTCCCCCGACACCGAACCCCTGCTCGACCTCTCGAACGAAAAGACCCGCGCCGCCGAAGCCCTAACCGCACTCGTGAAGCAGCGTGCGCAATACATTGCCGCCGGACCGGGCAAGGTCGAGGCTTGGCTACGCAGCAACGCCGCCGTCGCCCTCGATGTCTGGAAGGACATCCAGAAGTTTGGCAAACAGGCGCAACAGATGAACAAGACCAACGGCGATCTGATACAGGTGCGCATGCGCTACAACCAGCAGGCCGTGCAGGCCCTGCTCGGTGCGTCGGAACAGACCGCCGGACTTTACGACCCCAAAGGCAAGACCAACATGCCCGGTTCAGGGCGCACGCTGGGCAGCGGCTGACAGGCTAAAGTTCGTTGTACTTCTTCGCGCTGCCTTTTGCCTTATGCGCGGGATATTTCTCCGCGTTCTTCGCGATCTTCTCCTGCAACACCTGCTTCACATCCAGCTTGTAATGCTCCGCCAGCAACAGGGCATAGGCAAGCACATCGGCCAGCTCCTCCTTCACGCGCCCAACATCCGCCTCGCCGTGCGCCTTCCACAGGAAGCATTCCAGCAGCTCGCCCGCCTCGATGGACAGCGCAGCCGCCAAATCTTTGGGGTTATGGAACTGCGCCCAGTCGCGCTCGTCGCGGAAACGGGTGAGCGCCGCGGTCAATTCGGCGATGTCGCTGTTATGTTCGTTCATATCCCATCCCTTGTTGTGGCTGCGCAGCATTATCCCCGATACCCGCCTGCCCCCGCCGCGCCAGCGTGTCCTGCCGGTAGAACTGCGCCAGCTGCCGGTACACCGCCGGATACTCGGCATGCAGCACATGCGGTGCCTCGAAGAAATACTCCGACAGCACCGCAAAGAACTCGGCCGGACTCTCACTGGCATAGGGGTCGATCTGCGTATCCTCGCCGCCGTCCACGCGGCGGCAAAGATCATCGTAAGCCGCCTGCCACGCGAGCGCCCACGCAGCCGGATCCATCCCCGCATGCAGCGGCGGCCTGCCGTTCGCCTCGCCGTTGCGCATGTCCAGCTTGTGCGTGAACTCGTGGATCACCACGTTGAAGCCCTCGCCCCGCCCGGACCACTCCACATCCTGCCAGGAAAGCACCAGCGGCCCGCCCGCCATCGCCTCCCCGCTACGCGCATGGCGCACATGATGCACCACACCCGTCTCGTCCATCTGCTCGCCGTCGAATATGAACTCGCCAGGGTAGACCACCACCTCGACCCAGCCCGCGTACCAGTTTTCCTCCAGCTCCAACACCGGCAGCACGGCGAACGCCGCGATGGTCGTCGCCATCGCCGCATCCATCTCCAGCCCGCCCGCGCCCGAGAACGCCTTGTCCGCCAACAGTCCCTGCGCCAGACCGCGCAAGCGCGACAGCTCCTCCGCATCCAGCCCCGCGAACACCGGCAACGCCAGCGCCGCCCGCCATGCCGCCTCGTCCAGCGCATACGCACCGCGACCGCTATCGAACAGGCTGGCCAGCAGGTCGAGTGGATTCAACCTCGTTCCAGTGTCACGCATTGCAGCTCACCGTTCATTTGTCTTGATCTCGGTCGCCGCGACATGGCAGACCGACAAGCCCTGCCGTTTCCCTTTGACGTGGATGGTGAAGAGCTCACCGAAGGCGAGCTCGGGATGCTGCGCCACATCGACCGCATCCTTCAAGGTCTGGCTGACCAGTATGGCGCCGGGGTTGCAGTTCTTCTCGATGCGCGAGGCGGTGTTGACCACATCACCTATCGCCGTCCAGTCCAGACGTTCCGGCGTGCCCACGTTGCCGATGACGACCTCGCCCCAATGTATCCCGATGCGCAGACTGAGCGAATCCTGTCCGGCGCGCGAGCGCAGACCGTTGATGTCGGCAGCATGCTTCTGCATGTCGATGGCGGCGGCGATGGCGTCCGCCGGTTCCATGAAGATGGCCATCACGCTGTCGCCCATGAACTTGTCGATATAGCCGCGATGCCGCCGCACCGAACCTGATACGCGACGCAGGATGGTGTTGAGCGTGTTGATGATCGATTCGCTGCTGGCGTTGCTTTCCACGAAGGAGGTGAAACCGACGATGTCACAGAACAGCACGGCGATCTCGCATTCCTCGTTGATGAGTTTCGATTTTCCCAGCTTCACCGCCTCGCGCGCTTTTTCTTCCACCATCTGCGGCACATAGTTGCGCGTGATATTGTGGATGCGCGCTTCACTGAGGATGGAGCCTTCTCCGAGGTGGGTCGTGCCTTCGTCCAGCGAGACGATCTGCCACAGGGAGTGGATGGTCGCATCATGGTCGCGATAGCCGCTGACGTTGAACAGGGCTGTCACGCCCGCCTCGCCGTGCAGATAGACGCGCGTGCGATAGTTCTCGAACACGCCGCCCTTGCTGCTCAGCGCCAACCCCCAGATCACGTCGTTGTAGAAGTTGAACGGGATGGCCGTGCACAGATCACCGATGGCGGTCGCCTCGGCAGGCAGACGCAGGCTGTCCAGCATGGCGCGCGACACGGCGATGACCTCGCCCGCGCTGGAGAAGCGGATGAGTCCGTAGCCGAGCTTGTCGCATATGTGCTGCATGCTGTTGCGACTGTCCGCATCATCCAGCAACACGCCCTTACGCGCCGAGGACGGGTCAGGGACGGCCGGTTGGAGCGCGTAGGAGCACACGGTCGACCCCTGCTGCGGCGGCAACTGTCGCCAGCGCAGGCCCAGCGCATCCACCAGCCCCTGTGTCCCGCACTGCGAGACATCCCACGCCACGGGCACGGTGACCGACAGGATGTCGCCCCCCTGCTGCGGGAAGCCGACCACCACCTGCTGCGCGTTCTCCTTGCAGTATTGCGCGATGTTCTGCGAACCGTGTTCGCCCACCTCGGCGTTGAACAGGGCTTCCAGGTCTGCAGCGTTGTCGCCCGCGAGCATGCCGAACTCGTCCTCTGCCAAGCGCCGGAATGCATCGAAGTGCATCGCCCGCACCGCGAGGTCGACCGCATCGTGCAGCAGCAACATGACCGGTATCGCCAGTCGCGACAGTCCCAGGCGTTGCAGCGACGGTTCCAGCTCCGCCTTCAGGCCGGGCCAGATGCTGTGTTCCAGCGAAGTGACCGATGTGGTGTGGACTGCCGAGTCATTCATGTCAGCTGCTCATGCATAGCTTGTATATCTCGGACTCTCTGAGACTGTCGATGAATGCGTCCTGCAACAGACTGTCGCACAACGCATCGTCCAGCCCGCATGCTTGCAGGCCTGACCTTCTGGCTTCGGGCGTCTCGACCGCCCTGGCTCCTATGCCCGCCGACTTGAGCAGGACATTGGCCGCCATCAGGCTGGTCGAGATGGCGTTCGCCTCCACGGCGTGCGACAGCGCCGCGCCCATGTAGGCATTGAAACGATCCGGCAAGCGCCATTCCCTGACCGCCTCGGCCCCCACCTGATAGTGATCGAAGCCGAAGAACCTCTGCTCCGCCTCGGCACTGCTGCAGTCGCTGGCGAACATGTGGTCGAACACTTGCTGATACAACTTCGGATGTTGCGTGAACATCAGCACCTTGCCGATGTCGTGCATCAGCCCGGCGATGAAAGCCTCGTCGCCATTCCCGCTCTCACCCAGGCTCTGGCAGATTCGCTGGCTGGCGATCGCGGTCAGCAAGGAGTGCTGCCAGATGTGCAGGCGGAACGCCTCATGCCGGGTCTCGGAGAACAGGGAGCGACTGAAGGCCAGCAGTGCGAGCGAACGCAACACGCTGTAACCGAGAAGGCTGATGGCCAGCGGGATGGTGCCGACCTTGTTGCCGCGACTGTAGAGCGGTGAATTGACGACCCGTAGCACCAGCGACGCCACGCCCTGATCGGCACCGATCAGATCGTCCAGCCGCTGGAAGTAATCACTGGCTTCGATATCGAGATTGATGATGTCCGAGATGACACCCGCCTGCACCGGCACGCTCTTGAAGTCGATCTTGCCTCGGATCATGTTCGGGAATGTCATATTGGGTTGTTAGGACCCGGCCATTCTACCCAGTTGCGCGGGGAAGGTTGCCGGATGTGTAGCGCCGGCCACAAAGCAGGACGGCACCCCAAGCGGGGTGCCGTCCATGGATACAGACCACGATGTGCCGCGCGATCACCAGCCCGATTCGCGCTCCGGGGTTGCCGATATCTTGTGGATGGAGAGATCGGCGCCGTTGAACTCTTCTTCCTGGTCCAGGCGCAAACCGACGATCTTCTTGATGACGCCGTAGACGATGAATCCGCCGATCAGCGCGATGCCTACGCCCATCAGCGTGCCGACGAGTTGCGACATGAAGCTGACGCCGCCGCGACCGCCCAGTGCCTGCAGGCCGAAGATGCCGGCGGCGATGCCGCCCCAGGCGCCGCACAGGCCGTGCAACGGCCACACACCGAGCACATCATCGATCTTCCAGCGGTTCTGGGTGAGGGTGAACATGACGACGAACAGCGCACCGGCGACGCCGCCGACAACGAGTGCGCCGATGGGGTGCATGAGGTCGGAGCCGGCACACACAGCGACCAAGCCCGCCAGCGGTCCGTTATGCACGAAGCCGGGGTCGTTCTTGCCCATCCACAGCGCAGTGAGCGTGCCGCCGACCATGGCCATGAGAGAGTTGACGGCAACGAGGCCGCTGATGCCGGTGATGGTCTGCGCGCTCATGACGTTGAAACCGAACCAGCCGACGGTGAGGATCCACGCACCGAGCGCAAGGAAGGGGATGCTGGAAGGCGGGTGCGCGGAGATGCGACCTTCCTTGGTGTAACGGCCATGGCGCGCACCGAGCAGCAACACAGCGGCGAGGCCGATCCAGCCGCCCACGGCATGCACGACCACGGAACCGGCGAAGTCATGGAAGCCGGCACCGAAGCTGGCGGCCAGCCAGTCCTGCACGCCGTAAGCACCGTTCCAGGCGATGCCCTCGAAGAAGGGATAGACGAAACCGACCAGCAGGAACGTGGCGGCCAGTTGCGGATTGAATTTTGCGCGCTCGGCGATGCCGCCGGAGACGATGGCGGGGATGGCGGCGGCGAAGGTGAGCAGGAAGAAGAACTTGACCAGGTCGTAGCCGTTCTTCTGCGCCAGCGTCTCGGCACCGTCGAAGAAGTGCATGCCGTAGGCGATGCCGTAACCGATGAAGAAGTAGGCGATGGTGGAGACCGAGAAATCGCTGAGGATCTTCACCAGCGCGTTGACCTGGTTCTTCTTGCGCACGGTGCCGAGTTCCAGAAAGGCGAAACCTGCATGCATCGCGAGCACCATGATGGCACCGAGCAGGATGAATAGTGCATCACTACTGACCTTGAGTTCTTCCATGTCATTCTCCGAGATTGTGCAAAACGCAATCCTGCATGCAAGCACTGTGCCAGCACTATCACGTACTGATTTATAAGCGATTTATCGGATGGCAAGTCCCCTGAATGGCGCGCAGCACACCATTACAGTGCATGGCGCACCAAAGCAATGCCTTATTCTGGTGCAAGCCAGCCTTCCTTCTGCACCTTTTCCAGCCAGAACAGACCGACGATGGTCTTGCTGTCGGTGATCCTGCCCTGGCGTATCCATTCCATCGCTTCATCAAGCGACAATTCGAACACTTCGAGGAATTCTCCCTCGTCCAGCTTGCTGCCTTGATGGGTCAATCCGCGCGCGATGAAGTATTCCATGCGTTCATCCGAGTAGCCTATGCAGGGCGCTGCCGTCGTGAGATGCGTCCACTCGCGGGCGACGTAGCCGGTCTCCTCCAGCAGCTCGCGCTGCGCGGTGACGAGGATGTCCTCGCCCGCATCGATCTTTCCTGCAGGCAGTTCGATGAAATCGCAGTGCCATGGGTAACGGTGCTGGCGCTCCATCAACAGCTTGCCGTTGTCAAGGATGGCCAGCATGGCGACCGCGCCGGGATGGGTGAGGTATTCGCGCGTGCTGGTGCTGCCGTCCGGCAATCGCACCGTGTCTTTCAATACTTCAAGGAAGCCTCCCGCATATACCACACGGCTGTCCAGTTGCTTTTCGGTCAGGTCCATTTTTCGTCCACCTTCGTTCACGTCCCGCACAAATGAAAACTCCCGCCGCAGCGGGAGTGTCCGTCGATCGATTCCCCGATCAGGGCAGCAGCAAGGATTGCTGCACCGAGGCCGCACACACCGCCATCAGGGTATTGGGCATGATGCCGAGCAACAGCACGGCCAGGCCGTTGATGGAGACGAGCAGCGTGCTGTCCGGCTGCATGTACACCTTCTCGTGGCTCTCCGGTGCATCGAAGTACATCAGCTTGACGATGCGCAGATAGTAGAACGCACCGATCAGCGAGAACATGACCGCGGCGATGACCAGCGTCAGGTGACCGGCCTGCAAGGCGGCGTTCAGCACGGCGAACTTGGCGTAGAAGCCCACGGTCGGCGGCACACCGGCCATGGAGAACATCAGCAACAGCATCATGAAAGCGAGCCACGGGCTGCGCTGGTTCAGGCCCTTGAAGTCGTTCAGGTTGTCGGCCTCGAAACCCTCGCGCGACAGCAGCATGATCATGCCGAAGCCGCCCAGCGTCATCAGCACATAGACCACGGCATAGAACATGGCGGAGCTGTAACCGTCCAGCGTGCCGCTCAGTACACCGAGCAGCAGGAAGCCCATGTGCGCGATGGTCGAGTAGGCGAACATGCGCTTGAGGTTGGTCTGCGCGATGGCGGTGATGTTGCCCACGCCCATCGACAGCACGGCCAGCACGGCCAGCATGCCCGCCCAGTGGATCATCAGCGGTTGCAGCGATTCGACCAGGATGCGCATCACGAAGGCGAAGGCAGCCAGCTTCGGCGCGGAGCCGATGAACAGCGTCATCGCGGTCGGTGCGCCGTGGTACACGTCCGGCACCCACATGTGGAAGGGTACGGCACCCAGCTTGAAAGCCAGACCGGCAACGAGGAAAGCCAGACCGAACACCAGCAGCATGTCGTTGGCCTGTCCTGCCTTGATAACATTGGAGATGGTCTGCACGTCGAGCGAACCGGTGCCACCATAGATCATGGACATGCCATAGAGCAGGAAGCCGGAAGCCATCGCGCCGAGGATGAAGTATTTCATGGCGGATTCGGTCGCCACGGCGGAGTCGCGCTGCAAGGCGACCAGCGCGTACATGCTCAGCGCCAGCACTTCCAGGCCGATATAGAGCGTGACGAAATTGCTGGCCGAGATCATCACCATCATGCCCAGCGTGGAGGTCAGGGTCAGCGACAGGAACTCGCCGGTGAACAGGCCGCGCACGATCAGATAGCTGCGCGAATAGACCAGCATCATGGACACCGACAGATAGGTCAGCAGCTTGAGCACGTCGGACATCAAATCATCCACGAACATGCCGGTGAACAGGTGGGCGACGCCGGTGGTGTGGGTGGCAACGGTGATCAGCGAGCAGCCGAGCAGCGCGACCTGGGTCAGCAGATAGGTGACGGTGCGTGTCTGGCTGGGAAGCAGCAGGTCGGCGATCATGATGACGGCGATCATGCACAGCAGGAAGATCTCGGCGTAGGCAGGGAACAGGGTGGAGATGTAGCTCATAACTTCCTCTTATAGTTTGGAGCGTGCCACGTGCACCAGCAGGTCGTTCACCGAGGCGTGCATGATCTCGGACAGGGGCAGCGGATACAGACCCATCACCAGCACGGCGACCGCCAGCACCAGCATGACCAGCTTCTCGCGCGCACCGATGTCGTGCAGATGGCGCACATGGTCGTTGGCGACCGCGCCGAACACCACGCGCTTGTACATCCACAGCGTGTAGGCCGCACCGAACACCAGCGTGGTGGCGGCGGCGAAGCCGTACCAGAAGTTCACCTTGACCGCGCCCAGGATGACCATGAATTCGCCCACGAAGCCGGAAGTGCCCGGCAGCCCGCTGTTGGCCATGGCGAACAGCATGAAGAATGCAGCGAACACCGGCATGGTGTTGGCCACGCCACCGTAATCCACGATCTGGCGCGAGTGCACGCGGTCATACATCACACCGATACACAGGAACAGCGCGCCGGACACGAAACCGTGCGAGATCATCTGCAGCAGCGCGCCTTCCATGCCGTAGGCATTGAAGATGAAGAAGCCGAGCGTGACGAAGCCCATGTGCGAGATGGAGGAATAGGCCACCAGCTTCTTCATGTCGGACTGGGTCAGCGCGACCAGACCGATGTACACCACCGCGATCAGCGACAGCGCGATCATCAGCCACGCCAGTTCATGGCTGGCATCCGGCGCGATGGGCATGGAGAATCTCAGAAAGCCGTAGGCACCCACCTTCAGCATGATCGCGGCCAGCACCACGGAACCGCCGGTGGGCGCTTCCACGTGCGCATCCGGCAACCAGGTGTGCACCGGGAACATCGGCACCTTCACGGCGAAGGCCATGAAGAAGGCGAGGAAGATCAGGATCTGCGCAGTCATGCCCAGCGGCAGCTGGTGGTAGTCGAGGATCTCGAAGCTGCCGGACTGGAAGTACAGGTACAGCAGCGCCACCAGCATCAACAGCGAACCGAGCAGGGTGTAGAGGAAGAACTTGACCGCCGCATACACGCGGTTGGGACCGCCCCACACGCCGATGATGAGGAACATCGGGATCAGCATCGCCTCCCAGAACACATAGAACAGCACGGCATCCAGTGCGGCGAACACGCCGTTGATGAGACCCGACATGATTAGGAAACAGGCCATGTACTGCGCCACGCGCTTCTCGATCACCTGCCAGCCGGCGATCACCACGATTACGGTGAAGAAGGCATTGAGCAGGATCAGCAGCATGGAGATGCCGTCCACGCCGAGATGGTAATGGATGTTGAACTGGGTGATCCAGTTCTTCATCTCGACGAACTGCATGGCGCTGGTCATGCGGTCGAAGCCGGTGTATAGCGGCAGGGTAACGAGGAATCCGAGCACGGCACCGACCAGCGCGATGATGCGCGCCAGCGGGGCGTTGCGGTCGTTGCCTGTGGCCAGCACCAGCACGCCGAAGATGATGGGCAGCCAGATGACGACGCTTAACAGTGGGTATCCGAAAATCATGCTTGTTCCTTCTGTTCTTCTCTAGTGGTGCCTCATTAGAACCAGGTGCGCACGGTCAGCAGCAGCGACACACCGAGGATCATCCAAAACGCGTAATGGTAGACGTAGCCGGTCTGGAAGCCGCGCAGCACGCCGGAGAACATCCCTATCATCTTCGCAGCACCGTTGACGAAGAAGCCGTCGATCAGCTTCACGTCGCCGAACTTCCACAGCGTGCGGCTGGCACCGCGCGCGCCGCCGGCGAAGAACCAGTCGTTGAAGCGGTCGAAGTAGTATTTCTGATCCAGCAAGGTGTAGAGGAAACCGAACTGCTTCTTGATCATCTCCGGGATGGCCGGGTTCTTCATGTAGAAGTACCAGGCCGCCACTACGCCGCCCAGCGCGAACCAGAACGGCAGGGTGAAGAAGGCATGCAGCACCATGGCGAACGCGCCGTGGAACTCTTGCTGCAGCTCGTGCATGACTGGATGATTCTCCGCGATGAACACCGCATCGCCGAAGAAACCACCGTAGAGCATCGGTTCGATGGCGACATAGCCGATCAGCACCGACGGGATGGCCAGCAGAACCAGCGGCAGTGTCACCACCCACGATGTCTCGTGCGGTTTCTGTCCCGGTGCCAGACCGTGATGGTGCGCATCGTGGCCGTGGTCGTCATGGCCGTGATGCGCCTTGCCGAAACGCTCCTCGCCGTGGAACACGAGGAAGTACATGCGGAAGGAGTAGAAGGCGGTGACGAACACGCCCAGTACCACTGCGGCATAGGCGAAACCGGAGCCCGGCAGATGCGACAGCGAGACCGCCTCGATGATGCTGTCCTTGGAATAGAAGCCGGAGAAGAACGGCGTGCCGATCAAAGCCAGCGAACCGATCAGCGAGGTGATCCAGGTGATCGGCATGTATTTCTTCAGGCCACCCATGTTGCGGATGTCCTGGTCGTGGTGCATGGCGATGATCACTGAACCTGCGGCAAGGAACAGCAGCGCCTTGAAGAAGGCGTGCGTCATCAGGTGGAACACCGCCACCGAGTAGGCGGATGCGCCCAGCGCGACCGTCATGTAACCCAGCTGCGACAGGGTGGAATAGGCCACCACGCGCTTGATGTCGTTCTGGATGATGCCGAGGAACCCCATGAACAGTGCGGTGATGGCACCGATCACCATGACGAAGGACAAGGCCGTGTCGGACAGTTCGAACAGCGGCGACATGCGCGCCACCATGAAGATGCCGGCGGTCACCATGGTCGCGGCGTGGATCAGCGCGGAGATCGGGGTCGGACCTTCCATCGAATCAGGCAGCCACACGTGCAGCGGGAACTGCGCCGACTTGCCCATCGCGCCGATGAACAGCAGGATACAGATGGCGGTAAGCAGGTTCCAGCTCACGCCGGGGATGGGCGCGATGTCATTGGCATAGTTCTGCGCATTGGCGAACACGGAGGCGTAATCCAGCGTGCCGAACACCATCAGCACCAGACCGATACCGAGCAGGAAGCCGAAGTCGCCGACGCGGTTGACCAGGAAGGCTTTCAGGTTGGCGTAGATCGCGGTCGGTTTGGTGTACCAGAAGCCGATCAGCAGGTAGGACACCAGACCCACGGCTTCCCAGCCGAAGAACAGTTGCATGAAGTTGTTGGCCATCACCAGCATCAGCATGGAGAAGGTGAACAGCGAGATGTAGCTGAAGAAGCGCTGGTAACCCGGGTCCTCTTCCATGTAACCGATGGTGTAGATATGCACCATCAGCGACACGAAGGTAACCACCAGCATCATCATCACGGTCAGTCTGTCGATTAGGAAACCGACCTGGAAGCTGGTGTCGCCGGAGGTCAGCCAGGTGTAGACCGGACCGTTGAAGGTGTTGCCGGCCATCACGTCCTGGAAGATGGCGACCGAGGCGGCGAAGGAGACGCCGACCAGCGCGATGGTGATGCGGTGCGACCAGGTGCGTCCCAGCCACTTGCCGAACAGGCCCGCCGCGATGGCACCGACCAGCGGTGCCAGGGGAACGATCAGATACAGAGTATGCATGTCCATGTGCATCAACCTTTCAGTGTGCCGAGATCATCCACATCGATGGTGCGCAGATTGCGGAACAGCACCACCAGGATGGCCAGACCGATGGCCGCTTCGGCGGCAGCCACGGTGAGGATGAAGAACACGAAGATCTGTCCGTGCACATCGTTCAGATAATGCGAGAACGCAATGAAGTTGGTGTTCACCGCCAGCAGCATCAGCTCGATGGCCATCAGCAGCACGATCAGATTCTTGCGGTTGAGGAAGATGCCCACGATGCTGATCGCGAACAGAACTGCCCCCAGCACCAGGAAATGCGAAAGATCCAGACTACTCGTCATGACTACTCCCTCTCTTAATCGGCAGCGTGGGCTTCATCCGCCCCGTTACCGTTGTTCTTCTTGGTGGCGGGCATGGAAATGATGCGCACGCGGTCGTTACGTTTGACATTGACCTGCCAGCTCACATCCTGACGCTTGGAATCGCGCCGGCGGCGGAAGGTCAGCGCGATGGCTGCGACCATGGCCACCAGCAGCAGCACGGCGGCCAGCTCGAACGGATAGACGTAATCGGTGTAGATCAGACGTCCGATCTCCTTGGTGTTACTGTAATCAGCGGCGTGCTTCGCAGCGGTCAAACCCGTGGAGACTGACTTGTCGCCCAGCACAAAGGTCATCTGCACCACGATCAGGGTCGCCAGCAACGCGCCGGCCGGCAGCCATTGCAGGAAGTCCTTGCGCAGCTTCTCGATGTTGATGTCCAGCATCATCACCACGAACAGGAACAGCACCATCACCGCGCCGACATAGACCAGCACCAATGCGATGGCCAGGAACTCGGCTTCCAGCAGCAGCCAGATACCGGCACTGCTGACGAAGGCCAGCACCAGGAACATGACCGAGTGCAGCGGGTTGCGGGCTGTGATCACACGCAGCGCCGAGAACACGGTGGATGCGGCAAAGAAGTAGAACAATATGGTTTCGAAATTCATGTTTGCCTTCCCTTACCGATATTTCGCGTCGGCTGCACGATCGCGGGCGATCTGCGCCTCGTTCGCATCGCCCACGGCCAGCAGGCGGTCCTTGGTGTAGTACAGGTCGCCACGGTTCTCGCCGTGGTATTCGAAGATGCGCGTCTCGACGATGGCGTCGACCGGGCAGGACTCTTCGCAGAAGCCGCAGAAGATGCACTTGGTCAAATCGATGTCGTATTGCGTGGTGCGGCGCGAACCATCCTCGCGTTCCGCCACTTCGATCTTGATCGCCAGTGCCGGGCAGACCGCTTCGCACAGTTTGCAGGCGATGCAGCGCTCTTCGCCGTTCGGATAACGGCGTTGTGCATGCAGGCCGCGGAAACGCGAACCCTGCGGTGTCTTCTCGTCCGGATACTCGACGGTGATGTGACGAGCGAAGAAGTACTTGCCGGTCACGGACAGACCCTGGAACAGTTCCAGCATCAGGAAACGCTTGAAGAAATTGATGAGGTTATTCATGTGCTATCCCTTGTCTCTCACCATACCCACAACGATGTCTGCATCCAGGCGGCCACGACCACCACCCAGATCAGCGTCAGCGGGATGAACACTTTCCAGCCCAGACGCATCAACTGGTCATAGCGATAACGCGGGAAGGTCGCGCGCAACCACAGGAACAGGAACAGGAAGATGGACATCTTGGCCAGCATCCAGAACAGCCCCGGCACCTGATCAGTCAATTCGCCCAGCGCACCCCAGCCGTGGAAGGGGTTCAGATAACCGCCGAGGAAGAACACCACGGTCAGCGCCGCGATCAGGATCATGTTGGCGTATTCGGCCAGGAAGAACAGTGCGAAGCCCATGCCCGAGTATTCGGTGTGGAAACCGGCCACGATGGCGGATTCGTCTTCGGCCAGGTCGAACGGCGCGCGGTTGGTCTCCGCCACGCCGGCCAGGAAGTAGACGATGAACATCGGGAACAGCGGCACCCAGTACCAGCCGAACAAGCCGTAGTTGCTTTGCTGGCCTTGCACGATCTCTCCCATGTTCATGCTCTGCGCGGCGAGCAGCACGCACACCAGCGCGAAGCCCATCGCCAGTTCGTAGGACACGATCTGCGCGGCGGAACGCAGCGCGCCGAGGAAGGCGTACTTGGAGTTGGACGCCCATCCGGCGATTATGATGCCGTACACACCGAGCGAGGTCATCGCCAGCAGATAGAGCAGGCCTGCATTCACATTGGCCAATGCCCCACCTTCGAAGAAGGGGATCACCGCCCAGGCCGCCAGTGCAGGTGCGAGCGCCATCACCGGCGCGGCCAGGAACAGGAACTTGTTCGCGCCGGACGGGATGATGAATTCCTTGAGCAGCAACTTGATGCCGTCAGCGACGGGTTGCAGCAGACCCCAGTAGCCCACCCGGTTCGGACCAGGTCGCACCTGCATGAAGCCCAACACCTTGCGTTCGGCCAGTGTGTAATAGGCCACGCCCCCCATGATCGGCAAGATGATGGCCATGATCTTCACGACAGTCCACACCGGCAACCAGGCCGCGCCGAGCAGGCCTTCGCCCATCTGATGTACGGTTTGCAGCAATTCCATCATGCTCGCTCCACTGTGATCGTTCCAAACATCGCACCCAGCGTCGCGGTCGCCGGATGGCCGGCCGCAACGCGCACCACCCCCTCAGGCAAACCGCCGTCCAGTGCGACCTCCAGCACCACACTGCCAGCGCCCTGCGCCACGCGGGCTTGCGCGCCGGCCTGCAGACCCAGCTTGGCCAATTCCCCGGCGTTCAGCCAGGCGCGCGGACGGGCTGCATCGGCGGTGGCTTGCAGTGGTGCCGAACGACGCACCACGGCATCGGTCGCATAGATCGGCACGTCGGCCACACGCTGCAGTCCGCTCGCGGCGAACGTCTTGTTCTCCACGCCGGTGATCGCGTTGTTGAGGCTGGCCGCGACATTGACTCCCTGCAACGCTTCGTCGCGCACGGCCTGCGAAGTCTCGTATGCGAAGCCATCGACCTTGAGCAGATTACCCAGCACGCGCAGCACCTTCCACGCCGGACGTGCCTCGCCCAGCGGTTTCACGGACCCATTGAAGCTTTGCACGCGACCTTCGCTGCTGACGAAGGTGCCGGAAGTCTCGGTGTATGGCGCGATCGGCAACAACACGTCGGCGTATTCCGTCGCACCGTGTCTATAGGCGGACAGGGCGATCACCAGATCGGCAGCCTGCATCGCGGCCATCGCCTGTTGCGGATCAGCGCAATCCAGTTCCGGCTCCACGTTGAGCAGCACATAGGCCTTGCGCGGCTTCGCCAGCATGGCGGCTGCGTTCAGCCCTTTGCCGGATGGGACAGCATGCGCCAGATAACCGCCGACGCTGTTCGCTGTCTCGCCGATGAAACCGAACTTGCCGTGAGTCGCCTGGGCGATCTGCTGGGCGAGCGCCTGCAGCTGCGCTGCCTGCGGATGCTGTTGTGCGAAATTGCCCAGCAGCACGACCACGCGTTCGCCGCTGGCGAGGCTGCCGGCGATGCCTTCGGCCTGCTTGGCGGCAACGCCTTGCGCGACCTTGCTCAATGCATCGACCAGTGCCGACGGGGCGACGATGGTCTTGTTGGCGACCTTCATCAACAAGTCGTCATCGGCGGCATGGATCACATTGATTTGCGCACCGCGCTTCACCGCCTGGCGGATACGCGCGGCGAGCAGCGGATGGTCCTTGCGCAGGAAGCTGCCGACGAGCAGGATGCGATCCGCTTTGCCGATGTCGGCGATGGACATGCCCAGCCAGGGTGCACCCTGCTGTTTGCCGTCGGCGGAGAAATCGCTCTGGCGCAGACGGAAGTCGATGTTGTCGCTGCCGATGCCGCGCAGCAGTTTCTGCAGCAGGTACATCTCTTCCAGCGTCGAATTGCCGGTGGCCAGCGCGCCGATCTGCTCGGCAGCCGCACCACCTGCGATCTGGCGCAGACCATTGGCGCAGAATTCCAGCGCGGCTTGCCAGTCCACTTCCTGCCATTGACCGCCCTGCTTGATCATAGGCTTGGTCAGACGCTGATCGCTGTTCAGCCCTTCATAGGCGAAACGGTCACGGTCGGACAGCCAGCATTCGTTGATTTCATCATTCTCGATGGGCAGCACGCGCAACACGCGGTTGTTCTTGGTGTGCACGGCAAGGCCGGAACCCAGACTGTCGTGCGCACTCACCGAGCGGCGGCGCGACAGCTCCCAGCTGCGCGCCTTGTAGCGGAAAGGCTTGCTGGTCAACGCGCCGACCGGGCACAGATCGATCATGTTGCCGGACAGTTCGGAATCCACGGCACCGGAGACGAAGGACATGATCTCGGCATGCTCGCCCCGGAAAGCCTGGCCCAGTTCCATCTGGCCGGCGATCTCCTGACCGAAACGCACGCAGCGCGTGCAATTGATGCAGCGGCTCATCTCTTCCGCCGAAACCAGCGGACCGAGGTCCTTGCCCAGCACCATGCGCTTCTCTTCGTGATAGCGCGAATGACCGTTGCCGTAACCGACCGACATGTCCTGCAGCATGCACTCGCCGCCCTGATCGCAGATCGGGCAATCCAGCGGGTGATTGATGAGCAGGAACTCCATCACACCCTTTTGCGCCTTCACCGCCATCTCGGAATGGGTATGCACCTTCATGCCTTCGCTCACCGGCGTGGCGCAGGCGGGCAAGGGCTTGGGCGCCTTCTCCACCTGCACCAGACACATGCGGCAGTTGGCGGCGATGGAGAGTTTCTTGTGGTAGCAGAAGTGCGGGATGGCGATGCCGGCCTGATGCGCGGCTTCGATCACGGTGGAACCGTTCTCCGTCTGGATCTGCTTACCGTCGATTTCGATATTGATCATTGCTCACCTGTTCCATTCAGATTCACACGAGGCAACGCTTGTGCTCGATGTGATATTCGAATTCCTTGCGATAGTGCTTGAGCATGCCCTGCACCGGCCATGCGGCGGCATCTCCCAGCGCGCAGATGGTGCGGCCGGCGATGTTGTCGCAGAGCTCGAGCAACAGATCCAGGTCTTCCGGCTTGCCTTCGCCCTTCTCGATGCGATGCACGATGCGGTACAGCCAGCCCGTACCTTCACGGCAAGGCGTGCACTGACCGCAGGACTCTTCGAAATAGAAGTAGGACAGGCGCTCCAGCGCACGCACCATGCAGGTCGTGTCGTCCATCACGATCACCGCACCGGAACCGAGATAGGAGCCGGCCTTCTGCAGCGAGTCGTAATCCATGTTGACGTCCATCATGATGTCGCCCGGCAGCACCGGCATGGAAGAACCGCCGGGGATGACCGCCTTCAGCTTGTGACCATGGCGTACGCCGCCGGCCATCGCCAGCAGGTCGCGGAACGGCGTGCCCATCGGCACTTCGAAGTTGCCGGGGTTGTTCACATGGCCGGACACCGAGAACAGCTTGATGCCGCCGCTGTTCGGCACGCCGAGGTCGGCGAACTTCTTGCCGCCGTTGGCGATGATCCAGGGGATGCTGGCGAAGGTCTCGGTGTTGTTGATGGTGGTCGGCTTGCCGTACAGGCCGAAGCTGGCCGGGAACGGCGGCTTGAAGCGCGGCTGCCCTTTCTTGCCTTCGATGGATTCGAGCAGCGCGGTCTCTTCGCCGCACACGTAGGCACCGTAGCCCATGTGGTTGTGCAGATCGAACTCGAAACCGGTGCCGAGGATGTTCTTGCCCAGATAGCCCGCCTTGCGCGCGTCCTCGCAGGCCCGCTCCATCACTTCATAGGCTTCGAAGATCTCGCCATGCACATAGTTGTAACCGGCTTTCACACCCATCGCATACGCGGCTATGGCCATGCCTTCGATCAGCATATGCGGGTTGTAGCGCAGGATGTCCCAGTCCTTGCAGGTGCCGGGCTCGCCTTCGTCCGAGTTGCAGACGATGTACTTGTCGCCCTCGTAGTTGCGCGGCATGAAGCTCCACTTCAGGCCGGTGGGGAAACCCGCACCGCCGCGGCCGCGCAGATTGGATGTCTTCACCTCGGAGATGATGAGTTCGGGTGACATCTTCTCGGTCAGTACTTTGCGCAGTGCCTGATAGCCGCCCGCCTTCACATAGTTGTCGAGATCCGCCAGTCCGTCTGCGGCGGTGGCGAGGATGATGGGCTTGCTCATGCCTTGCCTCCTTCCAGGTCGGCGAGGATGCGGTCGATCTTCTCCGGCGTCAGCTTGCCGCACATCTTCTTGTTGTTGACGTTCAGCAGCGGCGCATCGATGCAGGCGCCCATGCACTCGCCTTCGCGCAGACCGAACTTGCCGTCCGGCGTGACTTCGTTCATCTTGATACCGAGCTTCTGTTCCAGATAACCCACCGTGTCGCCAGCACCGCACAGCGTGCAGGAGAGGTTGGTACACACGGTCAGCGTGTGCTTGCCCATCGGCTTGAGGTTGTACATGTGATAGAAGGTCGCCACTTCGTAAACGGCCATCTGCGGCATGCCCAGATATTGCGCCACATCGGCCATGTCTTCCGGCGCGATCCAGCCCTTTTCGTCCTGCACGAAGCGCAAGGCGGCCATCACGGCGGACTGGCGCTGGTCGGCGGGGTATTTTTTCAGCTCTTTGTCGATGAGCGTCGTGATCTGTTGCGACAACATCAGCGGTCTACCTCCCCGAAAACGATATCCTGCGTACCGATGATGGCGACCACGTCGGCGATCATGTGGCCGCGCGTCATCTCATCCAGGCTCGACAGATGCGTGAAGCCCGGCGCGCGGATCTTCATGCGATAAGGCTTGTTGGCACCGTCCGATGCCAGATAGATACCGAACTCGCCCTTGGGATGCTCGACGGCGGAATACACCTCGCCGGCCAGCACGTGCATACCTTCGGTGAAGAACTTGAAGTGGTGGATCAGCTCTTCCATGTTCTGCTTCATCGCCTCGCGCTTGGGCGGTGCGTATTTCAGGTCGTCGGCCATGACCGGGCCGGGGTTCTTGCGCAGCCAATCGATACATTGGCGGATGATGCGCAAGGACTGGCGCATCTCTTCCACGCGCACCAGATAGCGGTCGTAGCAATCGCCCTCCACACCCACCGGGATGTCGAAGTCCAGCTTGTCGTACACCTCGTAGGGCTGCTTCTTGCGCAGGTCCCAGGCGATGCCCGAGCCGCGCAGCATCGGACCTGTGAAGCCCAGCGCCATGGCGCGTTCCGGTGTGACCACGCCGATGCCGACGGTGCGCTGTTTCCAGATGCGGTTGTCGGTGAGCAGGGTCTCGAACTCGTCGATATGCTTGGGGAAACGCACGGTGAAATCTTCGATGAAGTCGAGCAGCGAACCCTGACGGTTCTCGTTCATGCGCTTCACATCCGCAGCGTTGTGGATCTTGCTCTCTTTGTAGTGAGGCATGACTTCCGGCAGATCGCGATAGACACCGCCCGGACGATAGTATGCGGCATGCAGACGCGCACCGGCGACCGCCTCGTAGGCGTCCACCAGATCCTCGCGATCGCGGAAGGCGTAGAAGAACATGGTCATCGCACCCAGGTCGATGCCCACCGCACCCAGCCACAGCAGGTGGTTCAGGATGCGCGTGATCTCGTCGTACATGACTCGGATATATTGCGCGCGGAGCGGCACTTCGATACCGGCCAGCTTCTCCACCGCCATCACGTAGGCATGCTCGTTGCACATCGGCGACACGTAATCGAGGCGGTCCATGTAGGGCATGGCCTGCAGGAAGGTCTTGTGCTCGGCCAGCTTCTCGGTGCCGCGATGCAGCAGACCGATGTGCGGGTCGGCACGCTCGACCACTTCGCCGTCCAGCTCCAGCACCAGGCGCAATACGCCGTGGGCGGCCGGGTGTTGCGGCCCGAAGTTCAGGGTGTAATTCTTTATCTCAGCCATTACCGTCTCTCTGCCTTTAGTTTCGACCGTACTGCTCTTCGCGCAGGGTGCGCGGCGTAATCTCGCGCGGCTCCACCGACACCGGCTCGTAGATCACCCGCTTCTGATCAGCGTCATAGCGCATCTCCACGGTACCGGAGAGCGGGAAGTCCTTGCGGAACGGATTGCCGACGAAACCGTAGTCGGTCAGGATACGGCGCAGGTCGGGATGACCCTTGAAGATGATGCCGTACAGGTCGAACGCCTCGCGCTCGTACCAGTTCGCCACCGGCCACACGCCGATCACGGAATCCATCATCGGCATCGCGTCGTCTTCGGCGAACACGCGCACGCGCAAACGGATGTTGTGGGTGATGGAAAGCAGGTGGTAGATGGTAGCGAAGCGAGGGCCCTCATGCGGCTGGTCGGCCAGATAGCGACCATCTTCGCTGCTTTCGCTGCCCCAGGTGGAGTAATCGATGCCGCACAGGTCGATCAACTCCTCGAAGCGCAGATCGGCATCGTCACGCAGGCGGGTGAACACGCCGATCATGTCTGCCGCCTTCACCACCAGCGTCACTTCCCCCAGGCGCTCCTGCAGGCTCACCACTTTGGAACCGAACGCCTCGGTCAGATTGGATTTCAGGATATTGAGGTCGGTGGACATATCAGCCTCGCGCGATGGTGTTGGTGCGCTTGATCTTGTTCTGCAGCTGGATCACGCCATACAGCAACGCTTCAGCCGTCGGCGGACAGCCGGGAACATAGATGTCCACGGGGACGATGCGGTCACAACCGCGCACCACCGAATAGGAGTAGTGATAGTAGCCACCGCCGTTGGCGCACGATCCCATGGAGATCACCCAGCGCGGCTCTGCCATCTGGTCATAGACCTTGCGCAAGGCGGGTGCCATCTTGTTGCACAGCGTACCGGCCACGATCATCACGTCGGACTGCCGCGGACTGGGGCGAAAAGCCCCCGCACCGAAGCGGTCCAGGTCATAACGCGGCAAGGCGGCATGCATCATCTCGACCGCGCAACACGCCAGACCGAAGGTCATCGGCCACAGGGAGCCGGTGCGCGCATAGTTGATGATGGTATCGGCGGTGGTGGTGATCACGCCTTTTTCCAGAATTCCTTCAATACCCATTAACTTCCCCTTTTCATCATGCATGACGATGCGCGCGGAAGTCGCCCACCGCGCGCACCGCTCGCGCCGCTATTCCCACTCCAGCGCGCCCTTCATCCATTCATAAACGAAGCCAACTACAAGAATGGCCAGGAAGACCATCATGGAAACAAAACCGAAGGTGCCGATCTCTTTCAGGACGATCGCCCACGGGAACAGGAACGCGATCTCGAGATCGAACAGGATGAAGAGGATGGCGACCAGATAGAAGCGCACATCGAACTTCATGCGCGCGTCTTCGAATGCCTCGAAGCCGCATTCGTATGGAGACAGTTTTTTTTCGTCAGGACGGTTCGGGCCGGTGATGATGCCGAGAACCAAGGGTGCGATACCCATCACCAAAGCGATGCCGATAAACAACAGTACCGGAAAATAATTTTCCAACATGCTTGAGTCCCCTCCCTCTGTGAAACCGCAATATAGCGGAGTGCAAAGCAATGCTCTAGTTTTATGTTTCGGCCTCTCGCTGAATCAGCCAGGCTCTTCTTTTATATTGTCTGGTGCGGGGCATGGGACTCGAACCCACACGTCCTTTCGGACACAGCCACCTCAAGGCTGCGCGTCTACCAATTCCGCCAACTCCGCATACTACTTGTATAGATTATCGCGGGATTTCCTTCGCTTTGGAATCAGGCGCGTCGGTCGCTGCCGGGGCATCCACCTGCAGCGTATTCACATCCACACGATCCATCACACCCGTTTTTTCCTCGGGCTGCGCATACATCGCCGTCAGCGTCAGGCTGGTGATGAAGAAAACTGTTGCCGCCACTGCCGTACTGCGGCTCAGGAAATTGGCAGAGCCGCTGGAGCCGAACAGGCTACCCGCCGAACCGGTACCGAAAGCAGCCCCCATGTCGGCACCCTTGCCGTGCTGGATCAACACCAGGCCGACCAGCACCACCGCAGTTATCACATGCACCACCCAAACCAATGTTTCCACGTTAACCCCAGCTTTTATATCTATTGTTGCGCGGCGCTACAGATCGCCACGAATTCTTCCGCCACCAATGATGCACCGCCTATCAGACCACCATCGATATCCGGCATGCCCATCAATTCTGCGGCATTGCCCGGCTTCATGCTGCCGCCATACAGGATGCGCAGCCCTTGCGCCACCCCGGCATCCAGTTGCGCCACACGTTGACGGATGAAGGCATGCACTGCCTGCGCCTGCTCCGGCGTCGCGGTCTTGCCGGTGCCGATCGCCCACACCGGCTCATAGGCAATGACGGCTTTCGCCAACGCCTGCGCGCCGACATGATTGAGCACCACCTCCAGTTGCCGCCCCACCACCTGTTCGGTCACGCCACTCTCGCGCTCGTCCAGCGTCTCGCCGACGCAGAAGATCGGAGTCAGACCGAATTTGATCGCCGTATCGAACTTGGCTGCCGCGATGTCGTTGCTCTCATGGAACAACGCGCGACGCTCGCTGTGGCCGATGATGACGTAACGACAACCGAAATCCACCAGCATGCCTGGCGCAACCGCACCAGTGAATGCGCCCTTCTCGTGCTGGCTCAGATTCTGCGCACCCCAGGCGACATTACTGCCCTGCAGCATGGATTGTGCCTGGGCCATATATGGGTAAGGTACACACACCCCATAATCAGCCGCACCCAGCGCCTTGACCCCTGCCAACACCCCTTCCAGCAAGACCTTGTTGCTTGCCAGATTGCCGTGCATCTTCCAGTTCCCAACCACCAATTTGCGTCGCATCAGACCATTCTTCCGACGTTTTAAGGTCGGCGATAGTAACGGCGAAACGAACTTCGGTCAATCAGCGCAACTTACCCTCCCCGAAAGCCAGAAGTTCCTCTGCTGATGCCAGACAGGAACGGCCTGTGTAATAATCGTGTAACAATTCGCACCTAGGATGCATCCCGCTGACATAAGTCGAGCACAACGATCAATCCTTCGGAGAATCTTCATAATGAGCAAACTGAATCGAATCTTGAGCGGGCTCGGCCTGTCCCTGACCCTGCTGGGTGCCAGCGTGGCCCATGCCGGCAACATCACCGGGGCCGGCGCGACCTTCCCCTACCCCATCTACGCCAAGTGGGCAGAAGCCTACAAGAACCAGACCGGCGTGGGCATGAACTACCAGTCCATCGGCTCCGGCGGCGGCATCAAGCAGATCAAAGCCAAGACCGTGGATTTCGGCGCCTCCGACGCGCCGCTGAAGCCTGAGGATCTGGATTTCAACGGCCTGACCCAGTTCCCGACCGTGATCGGCGGCGTGGTGCCGGTGGTCAATGTAGAGGGCGTGGCCCCTGGCGAACTGAAACTGACTGCCGACACCCTGTCCGCCATCTATCTGGGCAAGATCACCAAGTGGAACGACCCCCGTATCGCGGCTGACAACAAGGGCCTCGCGCTGCCAGACCAAGCGATCACCGTCGTACACCGTTCCGACGGTTCCGGCACCACTTTCATCTTCGTGACCTATCTGTCTCAGGTCAGCACCGAGTGGATGCGTAGCGTGGGTGCGGGTTCTGCCGTGCAATGGCCAGTCGGTACCGGCGGCAAGGGTAACGAAGGTGTCGCCTCCTACGTGCAGCGCATCAAGGGTTCCATTGGCTATGTCGAGTATGCCTATGCGAAGCAGAACAAGATGTCCTATGCCCTGCTGAAGAACCGCGAAGGCAACTTCGTCAAGCCGGATGCCGACAACTTCATGGCAGCAGCAGCCAACGCCAAGTGGGATGCCGACAAGGGCTTCTACGAGATCCTGACCAACGAACCGGGCAAGGACAGCTGGCCCATCACCGGTGCCACCTTCATCCTGGTCTACAAGAACCAGGACAACGCGGAATCTGCCAAGGAAGTCCTGAAGTTCTTCGACTGGGCATACGCGAACGGCGACAAGATGGCAGCCGAACTGGACTACATCCCGATGCCGGACAACGTGGTCAAGATGATCAGCGACGCATGGAAAAAACAGATCAAGGACAGCAAAGGCAACGCGATCTGGAAGTAAGCGAGCGGGTTTGAGCACGCCTTAGGACGCGCTCAAGTTATAATTCGGGGGGCGACATGCCCCCCGATTACACTAAAAAACTGCAATCAATAACTATGAAATCGACACTCCTGCACCAAGCCCGGCTCAAACAGCAGATATGGCTGGACATGCTGTTCCGCGGTCTGACGCGCACCTCGGCCTTTGGAGTGCTTGTACTGCTGGTTGCCATCATCGTTTCTCTGGTCATCGGCAGCATGCCGGCCATCAATGCGTTCGGTTTCGGCTTCCTGACCAGCACCGAATGGAATCCAGTCACCGATGAGTTCGGCGCGCTTGTTCCCATCGTCGGCACCCTGGTTACGTCCGCAATAGCGCTGCTGATCGGCATCCCGGTCAGCTTCGGTATCGCCATTTTTCTGACCGAGTTGTCACCGCGCGTGCTGCGCCGACCACTCGGTATCGCTATCGAACTGCTGGCGGGTATTCCCAGCATCATCTATGGCATGTGGGGGCTGTTCGTGTTCGCACCATTGTTCGCCGATCACTTCGAGCCCTGGATCAACGACCACATCGGCACCCTGCCGATGCTCGGACCGTTCTTCTCCGGCCCACCGATGGGCATAGGCGTACTCACCGCCGGCATCATCCTGGCCATCATGATCATTCCCTTCATCGCCTCGGTCATGCGCGACGTGTTCGAGGTCGTGCCGCCCATGCTCAAGGAATCCGCCTATGGCGTCGGTGCCACGACCTGGGAAGTGGTGATGAAGATCGTGTTGCCCTACACGCGCATCGGCGTGGTCGGCGGCATCATGCTCGGCCTGGGTCGCGCCTTGGGCGAGACCATGGCTGTCACCTTCGTCATCGGCAATGCGCATGAACTGAGTAAATCCCTGCTGATGCCCGGCAACAGCATCTCCTCCGCGCTGGCCAACGAATTCACCGAAGCCGTCGGAGACCTGTACACCTCGGCACTGATCGAGCTGGGCTTGATCCTTTTCTTCATCACTTTCGTCGTCCTGTCGCTCGCGCGCCTGATGCTGTACAAGCTGGGCAAGGGCGAGGGGCAGACCACCTGAACGCCATGCTGACACTCTATACTCGCCGTCGCATCATCAACGTCACCGGCCTGCTGGTCTCCATGCTGGCCATGGCTTTCGGCCTGTTCTGGCTGTGCTGGATATTGCTCACCCTGCTCACCCACGGTCTGACCGCGCTCACCCCCGCCGTATTCGCGCAAATGACACCTCCCCCGGGCAGCGATGGCGGCCTGCTCAATGCCATCGCCGGCACGCTGATCATGAGTTTGCTCGGTACGCTGATCGGCACCCCCATCGGTATCATGGCCGGCACCTACCTTGCGGAATTCGGCCAGCGCGGCTGGCTGGCCCCGGTGACGCGCTTCATCAACGACATCCTGCTGTCCGCACCGTCCATCGTCATCGGCCTGTTCGTCTATGAGGCTTATGTCATCCGCGTCGGGCACTTCTCCGGCTGGGCGGGTGCGCTGGCGCTGGCCATCATCGTCATCCCGGTCGTGATCCGCACCACCGAGAACATGCTGCGCCTGATCCCCAACACGCTGCGTGAAGCAGCCGCCGCGCTCGGCGCGCCGCAATGGAAGATCGTCAGCTTCGTCACCCTGCGCGCGGCAAGGGCCGGCATCATCACCGGCATCATGCTTGCCATCGCGCGCATCAGCGGCGAGACCGCCCCGCTGCTGTTCACCGCACTGAACAACCAGTTCTGGAGTGCAGACATGAACAGTCCGCTGGCCAACCTGCCGGTGGTCATCTTCCAGTTCGCCATGAGCCCCTACGAAGACTGGCAGCATCTGGCCTGGGCCGGTGCGCTGCTGATCACGCTCAGCGTGCTCACGCTCAACATCCTGGCGCGCATCCTCTTCCGCCAAAGTGCAACCACACATTGATACCGGGAATCACTACTCATGAAATCTGAAACAGTCCACACACCCAAGGTCATCGTACGCGACCTCAACTTCTTCTACGGCAACTACCGCGCGCTCAAGGACATCAACCTGGATATCGCGGAAAAGATGGTGACCGCGTTCATCGGCCCGTCCGGTTGCGGCAAGTCGACACTGCTGCGCACCTTCAACCGCATGTACCAGCTCTATCCCAAGCAGAAGGCCACCGGCCAGATCATGCTGGACGGCAGCAACGTGCTCGATCCCAAACAGGACCTGAACATGCTGCGCGCCAAGATCGGCATGGTGTTCCAGAAGCCGACGCCGTTCCCGATGTCCATCTATGACAACATCGCTTTCGGTGTGAAGCTGTACGAACGGCTCAGCCGCAACGAGATGGATGAACGCGTGGAATGGGCTTTGAAAAAAGCCGCCCTGTGGGGCGAGGTCAGCAACAAGCTGAAGCAAAGCGGCACCAGCCTGTCCGGCGGTCAGCAGCAACGCCTGTGCATCGCCCGTGCCATCGCCGTCAAACCGCAGGTACTGCTGCTGGACGAGCCGACCTCCGCGCTCGACCCCATATCCACCGCACACATCGAAAAACTGATCGACGAACTGAAGAAGGATTTCACCATCGTCATCGTGACGCACAACATGCAACAGGCGGCGCGCATCTCCGACTTCACCGCCTATATGTACCTGGGGGACCTGATCGAGTTCGGCGACACCAGCACCGTATTCACCAATCCTAAGCGCAAGGAGACTGAGGACTACATCACAGGTCGCTTCGGTTGAGCGACCTGTGATGTAGCGGCTACGCCTTACCTTCAGGTTAGTCATGGCCATTACCACCTCTGAAACAACAACGCCGGGCTGTGCCCGGCGTTGTTCATTTCAAGCGTTGCAAGCCACGGCTAAGCTGCTGCGGCTTTGACCGCCTCCGCGATCTTCTCCGCACAGAGCTTCACTTTCGCACCGTCCTCGCCCTCTACCATCACGCGCAACAAGGGTTCTGTACCAGACGGACGCAGCAGCACCCGCCCCTTGCCGTCCAGCATGATCTCGGCCGTCTCCACCGCATGTCTCACCTTGGAATGGTTGGAGATATCTTCTTTCTTGGTCATCTTCACATTGATCAGCACTTGCGGATACATATGCAGGTCGCCTGCCGCTTCGGCCAGCGTCTGCTTCTTCATGCGCAACGCATGCAATACCTGCAGGGCGGAGACGATGCCGTCGCCTGTGCTGTGCTTGTCCAGACAGATGATATGGCCGGAGTTCTCGCCGCCCAACTGCCAGCCCTGCTGCTGCAACAGCTCCATCACATAGCGGTCGCCAACCTTGGCACGCATGAACGGGATACCCAGATGCTGCATGGCATGCTCGAAGGCGAGGTTGGTCATCAGGGTGCCGACCACGCCTCCCTTCATCGTGCCTTCGGCATGGTGCTGTCTGGCGATGACATACAGCAGCTGGTCACCGTCGTATAACTTGCCCGATGCATCGACCATCACCAGCCGGTCGCCGTCGCCGTCCAGCGCGATACCGATGTCGGCCTTGTGTTCGACCACGGCCTTCTGCAGAGCCTGCGGTTTTGTCGCCCCGTAACCGTCGTTGATGTTCAGGCCGTTCGGCTCCGCGCCGATCGCGACGACTTCCGCCCCCAATTCGTGGAACACGTGGCGGGCGATGTGATACGTCGCGCCGTGCGCGCAGTCCACCACGATCTTCATGCCACGCAGATCCATCTCGTTGGGGAAGGTGCTCTTGCAGAATTCGATATAGCGTCCGACCGCATCGTCGAGCCGCTTGGCCTTGCCCAATGCCTCGGAGGCATTGGTCTGCATCGGTTCGTCCAGCGCCGCCTCGATGGCATGCTCGACCTCGTCCGGCAGCTTCGTGCCGCTGCCGGAGAAGAACTTGATGCCGTTATCTTCAAAAGGATTGTGCGAAGCCGAGATGACCACTCCGGCCTGCAAGCGCAGTGCGCGCGTCAGATAGGCCACTGCGGGAGTCGGCACCGGACCGGCCAGATACACATCGATACCCGCCGCGATCAGACCGGCTTCCAGCGCTGATTCCAGCATGTACCCCGAGATGCGCGTGTCCTTGCCGATCAGCACCGCCGGACGCTCACCGCGCGAGTGTTCCGCCTTGGCCAGCACCTTGCCGGCGGCATAGCCCAGATGCATCACGAACTGCGGCGTGATGGGATGCTCGCCCACTTTGCCACGCACGCCGTCGGTGCCGAAATACTTTCTGCTCATCTCAATCCCCGTTCATTGCATTCAAGATCTTCAAGGCATCCGCCGTCTCGCGCACATCATGCACACGCACGATGGCCGCACCGCGTTGCACAGCCAACAGTGCAGCCGCCACGCTGGCGGCCAGCCGTTCATTCACATCGCGGCCGGTGATCGCCCCCAGCATCGATTTGCGCGACAGGCCAGCCAGCAGCGGCAGCCCAAGTTCTGAAAATGACCCCAGCTCGCGCAACAGGGCGAGATTATGCGCCTGCGACTTGCCGAAACCAAAGCCGGGGTCGATGACGATATGGTCCCGTCCAATTCCGGTCGCCAGCACGGTGCTTATCCGTTGCCGCATGAAGTCGGCCACTTCCAGTACGACATCATCATAGTGCGGCCGAAGCTGCATCGACTGCGGCGTCCCCTGCTTGTGCATCAGGCACACCGCAGCATCGCTCGCCGCCACGACCTGCAGTGCGCCGTCGGCCTGCAAGGCGTTCACATCGTTGACCATCGTCGCTCCCGCCTCGAGCGCCGCGCGCATCACCGCCGGTTTCCAGGTGTCGATGGAGATCGGCACCGCGATACCGCGCAGTCCCTCGATGACCGGCAACACGCGGTCCAGTTCTTCCTGCTCCCCCACCTCGGCAGCCCCAGGGCGCGTCGATTCGCCGCCGATATCGAGTATGGCGGCACCGTCCTCAACCAGCCGATAGGCATGATCGACAGCGCCGGAGAGCGATACATAGCGGCCGCCGTCCGAGAACGAATCGGGCGTGACATTGACGATGCCCATCACTTTCGGGCACGAAAGGTCGAGTGTGTAAGGACCGCAGTGGAGTTGCATCGGGATATTCTGGAGGAAAAGAAAGAGAGGCTAGTCGACTAGCCTCTCTCATCACCGTTTCAGGTCTCCTGCGCCGGTTCGCCGGTTGCAGGCGCAGTGGGCGCTTCATCCTTGGGTGGTTCCGCCGGCGGGGTGACCGTAGCCGGTTTGGGCGGACGCGGCGGCTTGCCCGCCATGATGTCGTCGATCTGGTCAGCGTCGATGGTCTCCCATTCGAGCAAGGCCTTGGCCATCGCCTCCATCTTGTCGCGGTTCTCCTCGATCAGTTTGCGCGCCAGCGCGTATTGCTCGTCGAGGATACGACGGATTTCGGCATCGACCTTCTGCATGCTGGCCTCGGAGATGTTCTTGTGCGTGGTCACCGAACGGCCGAGGAACACCTCGCCCTCGTTCTCGCCATACACCATGGTACCCAATGCCTCGGACATGCCCCACTGCGTCACCATCTTGCGCGCCATGTCGGTGGCACGCTCGAAATCGTTGGACGCCCCGGTAGTCATCTGCCCCATGAATATCTCTTCCGCGATGCGCCCGCCGAACAGCACGGCGATGGTGGACAGGATGCGCACCTTGTCCATGCTGTAGCGGTCCTCGGACGGCAACTGCATGGTCAGACCAAGCGCGCGGCCGCGCGGGATGATAGTGACCTTGTGCACCGGATCGGTCTTCGGCATCAGCTTGGCGACCAGCGCATGGCCCGCCTCGTGATAGGCGGTATTGCGACGCTCCTCTTCCGGCATCACCATGGACTTACGTTCAGCGCCCATGAATATCTTGTCCTTGGCCGACTCGAAATCGTCCATCTCGACGAAACGCTTGCCCCGGCGGGCGGCGAACAACGCCGCCTCGTTCACAAGGTTGGCCAGGTCGGCGCCGGACATGCCGGGCGTGCCGCGTGCCAGGATGTCCGCCTTCACGTCTTCCGCGCAGGGTACCTTGCGCATGTGCACTTTCAGGATCTGTTCGCGACCACGGATGTCCGGCAACGGCACCACCACTTGGCGGTCGAAACGCCCCGGACGCAACAACGCGGCATCCAGCACATCCGGACGGTTGGTGGCAGCGATCACGATCACACCGGACGAACCTTCGAAGCCATCCATCTCCACCAGCAGCGCATTCAATGTCTGCTCGCGTTCATCGTTGCCGCCGCCCAGACCCGCGCCGCGCTGACGGCCGACCGCATCGATCTCGTCGATGAAGATGATGCAGGGCGATTGCTTCTTTGCCTGCTCGAACATGTCGCGCACGCGTGCCGCACCGACGCCGACGAACATCTCGACGAAGTCCGAACCGGAGATGGAGAAGAACGGCACCTTGGCTTCGCCGGCGATGGCCTTGGCCAGCAACGTCTTGCCGGTACCAGGGCTGCCCACCATCAGCACGCCGCGCGGGATGCGCCCGCCGAGGTTCTGGAATTTGGAGGGGTCGCGCAGGAAATCGACCAGCTCGGACACCTCTTCCTTGGCCTCGTCGCAGCCCGCCACATCGGCAAAGGTCACGCGCTCCTTGGAATCGTCCAGCATGCGCGCCTTGCTCTTGCCGAACGAGAACGCGCCGCCGCCTTTTCCGCCCTGCATCTGGCGCATGAAGAATATCCACACACCGATCAGCAACAGCATGGGGAACCACGAGATGAACACTTGCGTGAAGAAGCCCTGCTCCTCGTCCGGCTTGGCCTCCACCTTCACCCCGTACTTGAGCAAGTCGGACACCAACCAGATATCGCTGGGGGCAAAGCTGGTGATGCGCTTGCCTTCAGGCGTGACAGCTTTCAGCGTGCGCCCTTCGATGGTCACTTTCTCGATCTGCCCGGCGCGGACCGCTTCCAGGAACTGCGAATAATCCAGTTGCACGTGCGCAGACTGCATCTGGCGCGCGTTGAACTGATTGAAGACCGTCATCAGCACCATGGCGACGACCATCCAGATACCGATACTTTTGAACAGATTATTCACACTTGCTCCTCAGATATGAGCGGAAAACGAAAGCACATTAGACTACGGAAGCAGCGATTACTCAAGCTTGGTGCATGACTAGGAATTCAAAGTCCTAAGCAAGACAAGGCGCGAATGAAAAATCACGACGACACATACATACCAATATGTTAGGAGTGGTTTTTCCTGAGCAACGCCGTATTGCGGCGGAGTTTGTATTTCTAGCCTTGCACCTTTCCCAAGCCCACCAGATACTGCTCGCTACTGCGGTCGCGCGAGGCTTTCGGCTTGCGCGCAACCACTTTTGAAAAGTGGTTGCGCATCGATCTCATGTAATCCTCGAATCCCGCGCCCTGGAACACCTTGACCGCGAACGAACCTCCAGGTGCCAGATGGTTGACGGCAAAATCCAGCGCCAGTTCCGCCAGATACATTGCGCGCGCCTGATCAGCCACTCCTACGCCGCTTATATTGGGGGCCATATCCGAGATTACAAGACCGATAGGGCGTCCACCCAAGGTTTGTTCCAACTGTGCCAGCACGCTGTCCTCGCGAAAATCCCCCTGGATGAACTCGACGCGAGGCAAAGGTGCCAGCGGCAGCAAGTCCAGCGCGATGATGCGCCCGTGCTCGCCCAGCTTCTTCGCCACCACCTGGCACCAGCTGCCCGGGGCCGCCCCCAGGTCAACCACCACCATGCCCGGCTTGATCAGATGATCGCGCTCGTCCAGTTCCAGCAGCTTGTAGGCGGCGCGCGCGCGATAGCCGTCCTTCTGCGCCATCTGCACGTACGGATCGTTCACATGCTCGCGCATCCATTGCTTGCTGGTTTTTGTTGCTTTCATCGCCTCATGCCCGATCGGTCGGCATCCGCCGCCCGTTGATTCCCCGAAAACCTGAATCCCTGCGGACCATGCCCCGTTTTGTTAGAATGCGCGCCCTATCTGGAGCACCACATGTTAAATCTCACTGTATCCCAGCGCCTGGCCCTGAAAGGCCGCGCCCATGCCCTTAAACCCGTCGTGATGATCGGCAATGCCGGTTTGACGCCAGCCGTGCTGGACGAGATCGAGCGCAGCCTGAAAAGCCACGACCTGCTGAAGATCAAGGTGATGAGCGACGACCGCGAAGCCCGCGCCGCGATGCTGCAGGAGATCTGCACCATCCTGAAAGCCGGGCCGGTACAGCATATCGGCAAGACGCTGGTGCTCTATCGCCCCCTGGAGACGCCGATCGCCAAGCCGCCCAAGCGCCGCAAAGGCAAGCCGCTCACCAAGAAACAGCTCGCCGCCCGCACCGATTAAAGATACTGCACCTCGACGACTTCGTACTCGCGCACCCCGCCCGGGGCCTGCACTTCGGCGACATCCCCCACCACCTTGCCGATCAACGCGCGCGCGATGGGGGAGCTGATGGAAATCTTGCGGTGCTTGATGTCCGCCTCGTCCTCGCCCACGATCTGGTAAGTCACCACATCGCCGTTGCTGACATCCTCCATCACCACGGTGGTGCCGAACACCACGCGCCCGTCGGCACTCAAGCTCTTGGGATCGATGATCTGCGCACTGCCCAGCTTGAACTCCAGCTCGACGATGCGGCCCTCAACAAAGGATTGACGTTCCTTGGCGGCCTCGTATTCGGCGTTCTCGGACAGGTCACCCTGCGCACGCGCTTCCGAGATCGCGTTGATCACGGAAGGACGCTCCACCGTCTTCAAGCGGTGCAACTCCTGGCGCAATAGCTCTGCGCCGACGACTGTCAATGGGACTTTGCTCATGGGAACTCTTCCTTAATTGAAGCGACGATGCAGCGACTGCACGTCGTACACCTGCAACTCGGCCAGATGCTGCATGCCGATACAGGCAGCACGGGCACCGGCCAGCGTGGTGTAGTAGGTGACGCGGCCCTGCAGGGCCGCATGGCGGATGGAATAGGAATCGCGCATCACCGATGGACGGCTGTCCACGGTATTGACGATAAGACTGATCTCGCCGTTCTTGATCATGTCGAGGATATGCGGGCGGCCCTCTGCGACCTTGTTCACCATGGTCACTGGCACACCCGCCGCCTCGATGGAGGCTGCCGTGCCGCGTGTCGCAACGACCGAGAATCCCAGCTCCACCAGCGACCGCGCCACTTCTACCGCACCCGCCTTGTCTTCCTCGCGCACGCTGACGAAAACCTTGCCGCTCTTGGGCAACTTCACACTGGCTGCCAGTTGCGATTTGACGAAGGCCTCCGCGAAGGAGTCGCCCACGCCCATCACTTCGCCGGTGGATTTCATCTCCGGCCCGAGGATCACGTCCACACCGGGGAACTTGATGAAGGGGAACACCGCCTCCTTCACCGAGTAATACGGAGGGATGACTTCTTTGGTGACGCCCTGCGAAGCCAGCGACTGGCCCGCCATGCAACGCGCGGCAACCTTGGCCAGCGGCACGCCGGTAGCTTTGGAAACGTACGGCACGGTGCGCGAGGCGCGCGGGTTCACTTCCAGCACATACACGATCTCGCCCTGGATGGCGAACTGCACGTTCATCAGACCGACCACGTTCAATTCCTTCGCCATCGCCACGGTCTGGCGGCGCAATTCGTCCTGCATCGCAGCGGACAGCGAATACGGCGGCAGCGAACAAGCCGAGTCGCCGGAGTGCACGCCTGCCTGCTCGATGTGTTCCATGATGCCGCCGATGATGACTTCCTTACCGTCGGACACCGCATCCACATCCACTTCGATCGCGTCGTTCAGGAAGCGGTCGAGCAGGATAGGCAGGCGCTCCGGCCAGGTCTTGGCCAGCTCTTCCGCATCGCGCATGTAGCGCTCCAGATCAGCCTGCGCATGTATGATCTCCATGCCGCGGCCGCCTAGCACGTTCGAGGGACGCATCACCAGCGGATAGCCGATCTCGGCCGCACCCGCCACCGCCTCGGCCACATGGCTTGCGGTACGGTTAGGCGGCTGCTTCAGGTTTAGCTTCTTCAACATGGTCTGGAAGCGTGCGCGGTCTTCCGCGCAATCGATCATATCCACCGAGGTGCCGATGATGGGTACGCCGTTCTTTTCCAGACCGTGCGCCAGCTTGAGCGGGGTCTGGCCGCCGTATTGCACAATCACACCGACCGGCTTCTCGACCGCAACCACTTCCAGCACGTCTTCCAGCGTCAGCGGCTCGAAGTACAGTCGGTCGGAAGTGTCATAGTCAGTGGAGACGGTCTCCGGGTTGCAGTTGACCATGATGGTCTCGTAGCCGTCCTCGCGCATCGCCAGCGCGGCATGCACGCAGCAGTAGTCGAACTCGATGCCCTGGCCGATGCGGTTAGGACCGCCGCCCAGCACCATGATCTTCTTCTTGTCGGTCGGCTGCGATTCGCACTCTTCCTCATAGGTCGAATACATGTAAGCCGTGTTGGTCGAGAACTCGGCCGCGCAGGTATCAACGCGCTTGAACACTGGGCGCACGCCCAGCGCATGGCGATAGGCACGCACGGCGGCGGCATCGGTCTCCAGCAACACAGCCAGACGCGCATCGGCGAAACCGCTGCGCTTCAAAGCGCGCATGTGATCCGCATCCAAACTTTCCAGCGTACGCCCCTTCAGCTCGCCTTCCTGACGGATGATGTCGGCGATCTGCACCAGGAACCATGGATCGATCTTGCTGATGTTAAACACTTCTTCCACGCTCATGCCCAGACGGAAGGCATCGCCCACCGCCCAGATACGGTCCGGACCGGGATTGCCCAGTTCGGCACAGATCGCGTCGCGGTCGTCGTACTTGCCGTCCAGACCGTGCACGCCCACTTCCAGACCGCGCAAGGCTTTCTGGAAAGACTCCTGGAAAGTGCGGCCGATGGCCATCACCTCGCCCACGGACTTCATCTGCGTGGTCAGGCGGTCGTTGGCTTGGGGGAACTTCTCGAATGCGAAACGCGGGATCTTGGTGACGACGTAGTCGATGGTCGGCTCGAACGAAGCCGGGGTCGCGCCGCCGGTGATGTCGTTCTTCAGCTCGTCCAGCGTGTAGCCGACAGCCAGTTTGGCTGCGACCTTGGCGATGGGGAAGCCGGTGGCTTTGGAGGCCAGCGCCGAGGAACGCGACACGCGCGGATTCATCTCGATGACCACCATGCGCCCGTCGTTCGGATTGATGGAGAACTGCACGTTGGAACCGCCCGTCTCCACGCCGATCTCGCGCAGCACCGCCAGCGAGGCGTCGCGCATGATCTGGTATTCCTTGTCGGTCAGCGTCTGCGCCGGTGCGACGGTGATGGAGTCGCCGGTGTGCACGCCCATCGGGTCGAGGTTCTCGATGGAGCAGATGATGATGCAGTTGTCGTTGCGGTCGCGCACGACTTCCATCTCGTATTCTTTCCAGCCGAGCAGAGATTCCTCGATCAGCAACTCTTTGGTCGGCGAAGCTTCCAGACCGCGCTCGCAGATCTCCATGAACTCTTCACGGTTGTAGGCGATGCCGCCGCCGCTGCCGCCCATGGTGAAGGACGGACGGATGATGGTCGGAAAACCCATCGCCTGCTGCACCTGCAGCGCCTCTTCCATCGAGTGCGCGATGGCGGAACGCGCCGAGGCCAGCCCGATGCGCGTCATCGCTTGCTTGAACTTCTCGCGGTCTTCCGCCATATCGATGGCTTCGCGCGACGCGCCGATCATCTCGACGTCGTATTTCTCCAGCACGCCATGCTTGGCCAGGTCCAGCGCGCAGTTCAGCGCGGTCTGCCCACCCATGGTGGGCAGGATGGCATCCGGTTTTTCCTTGGCGATGATCTTCTCCACCATCTGCCAGGTGATCGGCTCGATGTAGGTGGCGTCCGCCATGTTCGGGTCGGTCATGATGGTGGCCGGATTCGAGTTCACCAGGATGACGCGGTAGCCCTCTTCCTTCAGCGCCTTGCACGCCTGCGCACCGGAATAGTCGAACTCGCATGCCTGCCCGATAACGATGGGGCCGGCGCCGATGATGAGGATGGATTTGATGTCTGTACGCTTCGGCATTTACTTCTTCTCCATCGCCGCGACGAAGCGGTCGAACAACGGGGCCACATCGTGCGGCCCCGGACTGGCTTCCGGGTGACCCTGGAAGCAGAACGCGGGTTTGTCGGTCAGCTCGAAGCCTTGCAGCGTGCCGTCGAACAGCGAGACATGGGTCACGCGCGCATTCTTCGGCAGCGTCGCGGCATCCACCGCGAAACCGTGGTTCTGGCTGGTGATCATCACACGCTTGGTCTGCGTATCCTGCACCGGATGGTTCGCGCCGCGATGGCCGAACTTCATCTTCACCGTCTTGGCACCGCAGGCCAGCCCCATGATCTGGTGACCCAGACAGATGCCGTACATCGGGATGCCGACCTCAAGGAATTTCTTCGCCGCCGTGATCGCGTAATCGCAGGGCTCCGGATCTCCGGGGCCGTTGGACAGGAACACACCGTCCGGCTTCATCTTCATCACTTCGTCGGCGCTGGTCTTGGCCGGAACGACCGTGATCTTGCAGCCGCGCTCGGCCAGCATGCGCAGGATGTTGCGCTTCACACCGAAATCGTATGCCACCACATGGAACTTGGCCTCGCTCGCGTCGCTGTAGCCTTCGCCCAGTTTCCATTCGCGCTGCATCCACTCGTAAGGTTTGTCGCAGGTCACGGTCTGCGCCAGGTCCATACCGGCCAGGCCAGCGAAACCCCTGGCCGCTTTCAGTGCGGCTTCGACATCGTCACCGGAAGCGATGCATCCGTTCTGAGCGCCCTTGCTCCGCAGGATGCGCGTCAGTTTGCGGGTATCGATGCCCGCGATGGCCACCACATTGTTTGCTTTGAGGTATTCCGGCAGCGATTGCGTCGCGCGGAAATTGCTCACCGTCATGGACAGATCGCGAATGATCAGGCCGCTGGCGAACACCTTGCGCGATTCCACGTCTTCGGGGTTGCAGCCGACGTTGCCGATATGCGGATAGGTCAGGGTGACAATCTGCTTGCAGTAGGAAGGATCGGTGAGGATCTCCTGGTAACCGGTGATGGAGGTGTTGAACACCACCTCGCCCGCACTGCTGCCGTCCGCCCCGATGGAAATGCCGCGAAATACCGTTCCATCGGCTAGGACTAGGATGGCTGGTTTCTTCTGCGACACGTGTAACTCCTTGATTAGCTGGCTACCGGCACGTCCGAGCTGGATTGCGAACGTACCTATAAAGAAGCGGGACGAACCCTGTGTTCATCCCGCTCATTTGACGGCGCGCATTATAGCCGAAGTGTCCGACGGCATCAAACCCGCCCCGCCACTGCCCTATAATGCGCGCCCTTTACCAACACGCACCGGAGCTTCGCATCATGCTGGAAGTCATCATCCTCGCCGTCGCCCTCAGCATGGACGCCTTCGCCGTCTCCATCGGACTCGGCTCCAAGGGCAACAACAAAGGACTGGCCCTCAGAGCAGGCCTCTACTTCGGCACCTTCCAGGCCTTGATGCCCTTCATCGGCTACCTCGGCGGCAAAGGCGTACTAGGCTGGGTGGAAGACTATGCGCACTGGATCGCCTTCGGTCTGCTGGCCGCCATCGGCGGCAAGATGATCTACGAAGGCCTGCAGGAAGGCATAGAAGAAGACATCGCCGTCCTCACCCACAAGATGATGCTGATACTCGCCATCGCCACCAGCATAGACGCCATGGCCGCCGGCTTCACCCTTACCCTGCTCGAAGTCGATGCCTGGCTGGCCTGCGCCATCATCGGCGTGACCACTTTCGCTTTCAGCTTTGCGGGCGTGCAGATCGGCAAGAAGAGCGGCACCTGGCTGGAGAGCAAGGCGGAGATGTTCGGCGGGGTGGTGTTGATCTTGATCGGGGTGAAGATGTTGGTGGTGTAAATATCACGCCCCGTTCGTGCTGAGTAGGCCGCAGGCCGTATCGAAGCCTGTCCTGAGCAATGTCGAAGGGGATGGGCGAACTTCAAATTCAAAACCAACACCGTCGGGGGTTGCCCGACAGCAAGTTACTTTTGGCTCCGACTAACCTAAAGGTAAGTCTTCGCCGCGACTTCGTTGTCTTGTCTTGCCAAGAAAAGTAACCAAAAGAAGTCGCCCCCGGTTTGCCGCCCCTTCGGGGTTCCCTGCGTTGCTCGACTGGTCAGGCGGCTGCGGAACTCGCGCTACGCGCTCAGACAGTCCTCGCCGAAATCCCCTGACCAGCCTGCGCTACTCGGCGGCGCACAGGGGAGGAAATTCGAAACCCCTAAACCAAAAGTCCAAAGCCAATCCGCGATGCGGGCAAGCCCGCATCGCCAAATAAACAAGAGATGTGCACAAAGCGCACACAAAATCACAGTTGACCTTATCGCAGTTGACCTTCCTTCCCTTGAGCGCCGCCGAGTAGCGCAGGACGGGCGGGGGTAGTCCGACGAATATGTTTGAGCACGTGGCCGCGCAGCGGATCGTGCGAGTTTATAAGGAGGCCCGACCGTTCGAGCAACGCAGGGGACCCACGAAGTGGGCGGCAAACCAGGGTCGCCTTTTCTTTGGTTACTTTCTTTTGGCGAAGCAAAAGAAAGTAACTTGCTGTCGGGCAACCCCCGACGGTTTTGAATTAAGCCGAACAACGATTTCTCAATCGATTGGTGATGAGCCTGAAAGACCGTTTCTGGCCGATAGCAGAAGTTCGTTACTTCAGCCCCAACACATCCTGCATGTCATACATCCCCGCCTGATTTGCCTTCAGGAAGCGCGCCGCACGCAGCGCGCCGATGGCGAACGTCGCACGGCTGCTGGCCTTGTGCGTGATCTCGATACGCTCACCGATACCTGCGTACAACACAGTATGGTCGCCGACGATATCGCCGCCGCGCACCGTGGCGAATCCAATGGTGGAAGGATCGCGTTCGCCGGTGACGCCTTCGCGACCATACACGGCACACTTCTCCAGATCGCGCCCCAATGTACGTGCGACGACTTCGCCCATGCCCAGTGCGGTGCCGGAGGGGGCATCGACCTTGTGGCGGTGATGCGCTTCGATGATCTCGATGTCGTAGCCTTCGCTGAGCACGCGCGAAGCAGTCTCCAGCAGCTTGAACACGAGGTTCACACCCACGCTCATGTTCGGTGCGAACACGATGCCGATGTCTTGCGCGGCGGCGCCGAGTGCGGCTTTCTGCTGCGCGTTGAGGCCGGTGGTGCCGATCACCATGCCGACACCGAGTTTGCGGCAGATCTCCAGATGCTGCATGGTGCCTTCGGGGCGCGTGAAGTCGATCAGCGCGTCCGCGCCTTGCAGTGCGGTCTCGATGTCGTCGGTGATCTTCACGCCTTCGGCAACGACATTGCCGATGAAGGCGCTGCCCTTGTGTTCCAGCGCGGCGTGCAGTTTCAGGTCGTCGGCTTGCGCCACACAGTCCAGCAACACCTTGCCCATACGTCCGCCGCAACCGGCGATGGCAACCTTAATCTTCATTCTTCATCTCCTGAATGGGAACGGCAGAAGGCAACAACGGCGTGGCATCGTCGATGCGCGCCAGCACGCCATTGTCGAAATACAGCGTCAGGCGCTGATCCACTTCGGTCTTGCCCTGCTTGTCCAGACGGTACAGATAATCCCAGCGGCCAGCATGATAGGGGTCGGCGATCAGCGGTGCGCCGAGCACGGCTTTCACTTGCGCTTCGCTCATACCCAACTTGATGCGCGCGCGCATGTCCTGCGTGATGAGGTTGCCCTGACGGATCTCGATCTTGTGCGGGGTGAAGGTCGGCAGGTAGTTGGAGAAGTTGCTGCACGAAGCGAGCAGCAATGAGATCGGGATGAGGACGATGCGCATGGATTGGGTTCAGGTCAGGTGCTAGAGAACAGGCGGCATGATACATCAAGGGAATCCGGCTGGATCAACCCGGATGCTTCGATACGGCGTCACAGCCGCCTACTCAGCACGAACGGCCAACCATTCAAACAGCCGCACCCAGCATCTCGGCGGCGTGTTTGCGCGTGGTGTCGGTGATGGTCGCGCCGCCCAGCATGCGTGCGATCTCGTCGATGCGCCGTGCGGCATCCAGCACCTGGATGCTGCTCGATGTCCTGCCGCCGTGCGCCTCCTTGCTCACCTGCCATTGATGGTCGGCCTGTGCGGCGACCTGCGGCAGATGGGTGACGCACAGTACCTGGTGGCGCCCACCGAGCTTCTTGAGCAGGCTGCCGACGATCTCGGCCACCCGTCCGCCGATGCCGCTGTCCACTTCGTCGAAGATCAGCGTGGGCACGCTGGCGGCGCGGCTGGCCGCGACCTGGATGGCAAGGCTGATGCGTGACAATTCGCCGCCGGATGCGACCTTGGCCAGACTGCGCAACGGCGTACCGGGATTGGCCGACACTTGCAGCTCCACGCTCTCCAGTCCGTGCGCATTGCCTTCCGCCAGCGGCAACAATGCCACGGCGAACTGCCCGCCCTGCATGGCCAGCGTCTGCATGGCGGTGGTGATCTCGTCGGAAAGGGCTTTGGCCGCCTTGGCACGCGCGGCACTCAATTTCTTTGCTGCAGCAAGATAGCTTTGCTGCGCGGCCTCGTCCTGCTTGGCGAGCACATCCAGATCGGCGTTGCCGCCCAGCTCTTCGAGGCGCGCCGTGAACTCCTGCAGTTTCTGCGGCAGTTGCTCGGGCTTCACACGATATTTGCGGACAGCTTCCATCACGTCGGCGATGCGCTGTTCCTGCTGGCGCATGCGCTCGGGATCGGCATCCAGCTTCTCCTGATAATGGCGTAGCGCGTACACCGCCTCCTGCAATTCGTTCTGCGCGCTCTCCAGCATGGTGAGCGTGTCCTGCAGACCGGCATCGAATTCAAGCCCGGCGCGCATGCGCGATGTCAGCGCGTTCAATTGCGCCAGACAGGCCATGTCGGATTCGCTCAGCACGTCGACCCCGAACTGGGCGGTCTCGATCAGGCTCGCGGCGTGAGACAGACGCGCATGGTCGGCCTGCAATTCACCCCACTCCGTCTCGCTGAAATTCAGCGTCTGTAGTTCGTTCTGCTGGAAGCTCAACAGTTCGCGTTCGGCGGCTATGGACTCGGCGTTCTGCTCCAACTCCACGCGACGGCGATGAATGGTCTGCCAGGCTTTCCATGCGGCTGCGACAGCGTCGGCTTGTTCGGTCAACCCGGCCTGACTGTCCAGCAACTCGCGTTGCGCATCGGCACGCAGCAAGGACTGGTGCGCATGCTGACCGTGGATGTCGAGCAGCATCGCACCGGCTTCGCGCATCTGCTGCTGGGTGGCGCTGCCGCCGTTGATGAAACCGCGCGAACGGCCGCCCGCATCCAGCGTGCGGCGCAACAGGCAGATCCCTTCATCGCCCTCCAGTTCTTGCTCGCGCAACCAAGCTTGCAATCGCGGCAGATCGGCGATGTCGAACTCGGCGCTGATGTCGGCCTTGTCGCAACCCGCCCGCACCATGCTGCTGTCGGCGCGCTCCCCCAGCGCCAGCGACAGCGCATCGATGAGGATGGATTTGCCCGCACCCGTCTCGCCGGTGAGCGCAGTGAAGCCGGATGAGAAATCGAGTTCGAGCGTGTCGACGATGACGAAGTCGCGGATGAGGAGGTGCTTCAGCATGTTCTTCTTAGAGTGTCTGCGTCCACAGCAGCTTTTCGCGCAGCGTATGGTAGTAGCTGTGGCCTTCCGGGTGCAGCAGCAGCACAGGCTGGTGATAGCGCGACACGATGACCTTGTCATGCAACTGCAGATCGACATGCGAATGGCTGTCGTAGCGCACATGGATGTCGCCGTTGCGGTGCATCAGCAGTTCCAGCACGGACGTTCCCTTCACCACCAGCGGGCGGTTGCTCAGCGAATGCGGGCACACCGGCACCAGCTCCAGCACATCCAGCGAGGGATGCAGGATGGGACCACCGGACGACAGCGCGTAGGCGGTGGAGCCGGTGGGCGTGGAGATGATGAGACCGTCTGCGCGCTGGTTGTACAGATACTCGCCGTCGATGCGCACTTCGAATTCGACCATGCTGCTGACATTGCTGCGATGCACCACCACTTCGTTGAACGCCAGCCCGTGGAACACTTCGCGCTTGTCGCGCACCACGGCCGCCTGCAACAGCAGCCGCTCCTCGGAGACGAATTTCCCCTTCAGCATGGCCGACAAGGTCTTCTTCATCGTCTCCAGCGACAAATCGGTGAGGAAGCCGATACGCCCCTGGTTGACCCCGATCAGCGGGATCTTATGCGGCGCCAAAGTGCGCGCGATGTTGAGCAGGGTACCGTCGCCGCCCAGCACCACGGCCAGATCGATCTCCAGCCCCATCTCCTCCAGCGGCAACGAGCGGTAGGGCGAGCCTTTGGCATGCTCCGCCGTCAGGCTGTCGAGCACGACCGTATAGCCCTGCGCTGACAGGAATTCCGCCAGCGACAGGACCGGCACGACGATCTCCGGCGTCTTGTATTTGCCGATGATCGCGATGGTTTTGAAGGGGGAGCTCATGGGGCGCGATTAAACCACATCGGTGATGACATGAACATGCGTGCCCCCGCCTGCATGCCCCTGCTAGAATGGCCGCCATGCTCAACGACCGCGCGCACATCCTGCTGAAAACACTGGTGGAACGCTATATCAGCGACGGACAGCCGGTCGGCTCGCGCGCCCTGCAGCAATTCTCCGGCCTGGAAGTCAGCCCGGCCACCATCCGCAATGTGATGGCGGACCTGGAATCCATAGGACTGGTAGCCAGTCCGCACACTTCGGCCGGGCGCATCCCCACCGCCCTCGGCTACCGCCTGTTCATCGACAAACTGATGGTGGTGCAGCCGCTTTCCGAGTCGCGCGTGCAGCAGCTGGAGAGCCAGCTGCAGCCGACCAATCCCTCGCGTCTGGTGACCCAGGCTTCCAACCTGCTGTCCGAGCTGACCCGCTTCGCCGGTGTGGTCGCCACGCCCAAACGTGCCGCGCTGAAAGTGAGGCAGATAGAGTTCCTGCGCCTGTCAGAGAAGCGCGTGCTGCTCATCATCGTGATGCCGGACGGCGAGGTGGAGAACCGCGTGCTGGTTACACCCAAGGATTACAGCCAGGCGCAGTTGACCGAGGCCGGTAACTTCCTCAGCCAGCACTACGCCAACCTGGCCTACGGCGACATCCATCGAAAGGTGCAGAACGAACTGCGCCAGTTGCAGCACGACATGACCGCGCTGATGAGCGCTGCGATGGCGGCCAGCGACGAGGCCATCTCGCGCAAGAACGAAGACTATGTCATCAGCGGCGAGCGCAACCTGCTGCATGTGAACGACCTGTCGACCAACATGGAACAACTGCGCAAATTGTTCGGCGTATTCGAGCAGAAGACCGAGCTGCTGCAACTGCTGGATGCGGGCAGGCATGCACAGGGCGTGCATATCTTCGTCGGCAACGAATCGGGCCTGCCCGGCCTGAACGAATGCAGCATCGTGAGCGCCCCCTACACCGAGGACGGTCAGATCGTCGGCACGCTGGCCGTGGTCGGCCCCAAACGCATGGATTACGAACGCGTGGTGCCCATCGTGGACATCACCGCCAAACTACTGAGCAACGCGCTCTCACAACATTGAGATCGACATGAGTTACCAGACAGAACCCCGCTTTGAACATGGCACGCCCGAGAAGAGCGGCATCCTGCTGATCAATCTCGGCACACCCGATGCCCCTACCGCGCAAGCCGTGCGGCCCTACCTGCAAGAATTCCTCGGCGACCCGCGCGTGGTGGAGATCCCGCGTCTGGTGTGGTGGCTGATCCTGAACGGCATCATCCTAAACGTTCGCCCGAAGAAGTCCGCCGCCAAATACGCCTCCATCTGGCTCAAGGAAGGTTCGCCCTTGCGCGTGTACACGGAGAAGCAGGCAGTGATGCTGCAAGGCTATCTGAGTCAGCGCACGCAGGCACCGTTCGCGGTCGAATACGCCATGCGCTATGGGCAGCCGTCCATCCCGGCGGCACTGCGCAAGCTGAAAGAACAGAACTGCCAGCGCATCCTGGTCGTCCCCATGTATCCGCAATACGCGGCCAGCACCACCGCCACGGCGACCGACATCGTGTTCCGCGAACTGCAGCAGATGCGCAACACACCCGCCATCCGCACCATCAAGCATTTCCACGACGATGCGGGTTACATCAAGGCGCTCGCCGCCAACATCAACGAACACTGGATGAAGCACGGGCGGCCGGATAGATTGCTGATGAGTTTCCACGGCCTGCCGAAATACACGCTGGAGAAAGGCGACCCGTACCACTGCGAATGCCTGAAGACCGGACGCCTGCTGGCCGAGGCACTCGGCCTCGCGAAAGAACAGTACGCGGTCACGTTCCAGTCGCGCTTCGGCAAGGCTGAATGGCTACAGCCCTACACCAGCGCCACGCTCGAACAATGGGGGACGGAGAAGCTCAAGCGCGTGGATGTGGTATGTCCCGGTTTCGTGGCGGATTGTCTGGAGACGCTGGAAGAGATCGCCATGGAAGGCAAGGAAGAGTTCCAGCATGCGGGCGGCGGCGAGTATCACTACATCCCCTGCCTCAATGCACGCGACGACTGGATGCATGCGCTGACCGACCTGGTGATGGAGAACCTGCAGGGCTGGCTGATCGAAACGGACTCAGCCGCACTGGCGCTGGGCAAGACCCTGGCAGCGCGCGCCGGTGCCGGGCGCTGAACCGGTCAGCTTGCCGTGATCCGCTCGGCCTCGAGCTGGATCATGTAGCGCTGGATCACATTGGTCACCCCGCGGCTCAGACCCACGAACTCCATGCCGATGCGGTGGATATGCTCGCCGCTCTTGGTCGAGGTCGACTGCCAGATACCGCACACGCGCAGACTCATGGGCACCCGGCCGATCTCGGGGAAGACGATGCTGCAACCTTCCAGTATCGCCCCCTGCACAAAGATGTCGTTGGCGGGACCGCGATAGGTGACACCGATGCCGCCCGCGCTCATATCGACCAACGTCACCTCCAGAGCCTCGTCCTCCCCGGTCGGTATCCGGCACACCAGCGCATTGCTGCCCTGAGGCGTGTACAGACGGAAGTATTCGCGGCGCTGGATCCGCTCGATCACGGACGGAACATGCATCGAGAACGCCAGCCCGTCGCGGGCGGTGACCAGTTGCAGATGTGTGGAATGCCAGCGCACCTTGATCTCGGACTGTGTCTCGAACGACACCAGTTTGCTATCGACGATACGCTGGTTGACCGCATCGTCCGCGCTGACATCGATACACACGAAATGGCGGTCGCCGCTGACATAGAGCACGGTGGTCACCAGCGCCTCACCCTCGTGCGTCGTCAGATTGATCAATACCCGATGCTTGGCCAGTTCGTTGAGAACGTGCACGATCTCCACATGGTTGTGGATAGCGAACTGCGGGTTTATCTCGTGGTGCGTCATGGAACAGGTTCGATGTGTGGATTCAAGGTTCCGGGGCGGTCTCAGGGCAGCATTTTACACAGAGTCTGGACGACCTCCATCGCCCCGGTGTTTCGCGGCGACCGAGGTCGCGTCCCCGCCCAAAGCGCCTGCAGTGTGTCGCCGGGCAAACCATCCTGCAAACGGCCTGCGTCCACTTCGAGCAAAACGCCGTGCCGTTGCAACCAGTCCACCAGATAAGGCGCTTCCGGCCAGTCTCCGCGCGGCACATACATGACCGGGACCCCGGCACAGGCCGCCTCGGCGAAAGTGCCGTAGCCCGGCTTGGTCAATATCGCATCACAGGACGCCAGCACATCGCGGAAATCCATGTTCAGCGACTCGATGGACGACACATCGTCACGTCGCACATCCCACGACTCGGGAACCAGCCAGCGCACGCCGGGGATCGACTGCCAGCCGGACATCGTCAGACGATGTTCGATGCCGCCCATCGCCACCAGCACAAGCCTGTCCTCTGCCGACGCACCGCTGCGTTCCAGCAGCAATTCGCGCTGCCGTGCACCGGTCTGTGCGACACAGGGCAGCTCCCGCGTATTGCGCAGATCGCTCATCGGCATGGCCGGGCTGAGTCTCAGGAATACTTCTGCACTGTTGTAGGCATCCAGCATCTGCGCATGGATGATTACCGCTTCCGCATCCTCTTGGGCATAGTGCCGGTAAATGTCGGCCCAGTTGAGACAGCACATCGCCACGGACGGGATGCCCGCCACCTTGGCCGCTGCCAGTGAGCGATACGGCACATTCGCCAGCAGTAGATCGGGCTGCAACGCACGCATCGCCTCCGCTGCCGTCTCCACCTTTTGCGCCCAATCGGCATGATAGTCGCGATAGGCCGCCAGACTACGCGGCACGTCCACCCGGATGGCGTCGAGCATGGCCATGCCGAAATCCAGCGCGACCCGGTGGTGATCGAACGGAACGTGGATGCGTTGTTTGAGGTACTCAGTAGAGGCGTGCGAACGCACCGTGATGCGCAGCCCTGACCGCTGCTGCGCCAGCAGATTCAGAACGGGTGCCGTCTGTGCGATGTGGCCGTAACCGTGGGCAGAGATGTCTACCAGTAGGTGACTCAAGACTCCTCGTGCTCATAGAGCTTGAAGTTGTTGCGCCCGCTCTCCTTGGCCAGATACATCGCGCGGTCGGCGCACTTGGTCAGCGACTGTTCGTCATCCGCATCGTCCGGATACATGGCCGCGCCGATGCTGAAACTGACCGTGCGCGACAGATTGCCGAGCAGATGGGGTCGCGACATCGTGTCCATGATCTTGTCCGCGATACGTGTCAGCTCGATGTTCGAATCGATCTCTTCGATCAGGATCAGGAACTCGTCTCCGCCCTGACGGCAGATGGTGTCCGACGCGCGCACACATTCCCGCAGGCGCTCGGCGACCGACTGCAGCAACTGGTCGCCCGCCAGATGGCCGAGCGTGTCGTTGACCTCCTTGAACTTGTCCAGGTCAAGGAACATCAGACCGACCTTGTATTTGTTGCGGTCCGCCAGCAACAACGCGCGGCGCAGGCGGTCGCCGAAAAGCGCACGGTTGGGCAGCTTGGTCAGCGAATCGTAGTGCGCGAGGAACTCGATGCGCTGCTCGGCTTCCTTGCGTTTGGTGATATCCGAGAAGGATGAGATGTAGTTGATGACCTCGCCCTTGGCGTTCTTCACCGCCGCAATGGACAGCCACTCCGGATAGATCTCGCCGTTCTTGCGCCGGTTCCAGATTTCGCCCGACCACTTGCCGGTGATCCCTATCGTCCCCCACATCAGCGCATAGAATTCGTGCGTCTGCTTGCCGGAGCTGAGTATCTTGGGATTCTTGCCGATGACCTCCGCCTGCGAATACTGGGTGATCTGCTCGAACGCCGGGTTGACGGTCAGGATATTGCGATCCGCGTCGGTGATGAGTATGGCCTCGCCGCTGTTCTCGAACATCTTGGCGAACAGTTGCAAACGATCGGTTGCATCCTCCAGCTTTTCAACCAGCAGGTTGAAGCTCTTCGCCATCTCGCCGATATCGGGATTGGTCGCATCCACCGCCGCCCGGCGCGACAGGTCCATGTCGCGCTCGATCTCGCCCATCGCCTGCTGCAGCTTCTTCACCGGCCGCGTGATGTTGCGCACGATCACATGGCGCACGAACAGCGTGATCAGCACCAGCAACAGCAATTGCACTGCAAGATGCCCCACCCACAGCCTGTCCTTGATGTCTTCCAGACGTCGCTCGGCGGCCGACAGATCGATGACCACGCTGGCCGCACCGTTCACGCCGCCCTGCCTTGTGTGGTGGCAGGAAAGGCAATTGGTACCGCGAAAGTTCTCCGAAGCGATGAAAGGCATCACCACACGCATCAGCGGCCGCCCGTCCTCGCCCTGCATGCGCCGGAACAGCAGCTTGCCGGTCGCCAGCACTTGCCGGTCCATCTCGTCACGCGGCTGTTCTTCCGGCAGGCCTGGGCCGTATTGTTCGATCACCGCCTGACCGCGGATCATGCGCACCTCGACGATGCCGCGCGACTTGGACATCTTCTCCACGAACAGGCGCCGGTTGTCCGGGTCGGCGATCTCCCCGGTCAGCATCATCATGTTCATGCCATTGATAAGGCCGTCCGCAGCTTCCTCGGCACGCGCCTCGGCCGAGCGCTCGATCTGCATCTCGAACTGGTCGACCACCCATTCCATCAGTACGAAGAAAAGGATGAGCAGAGCCCCCTGGATGAGGATGTGCAGTTTTTCCTGCACACCGATGGCACGCCAGATCTTTCTTGCAGCCTGCATGGAGTCCCCCTCCCTTGATACGCCTGACTTGATGGAACGCTAAAAGTCCGTTCGCTCCGAATCGCCCAATGGAGCCTCAGTCGGTCGTTCGCTTATAGTTTTATGAAATGCTCGCGGTAGTGCTTCATCTCTTCAATGGATTCGTAGATATCGGCCAGCGCCTCATGCTTGCCGTGCTTCTTGATGCCGTTGGCCACTTCCGGTTTCCAGCGGCGCGCCAGTTCCTTGAGCGTGCTCACATCCAGATTGCGGTAGTGGAAATAATCTTCCAGCTTGGGCATCCAGCGCGCCATGAAACGGCGGTCCTGGCAGATGGAATTGCCGCACATCGGCGAAGTGCGCGCCGGCACATACTCTTTCAGGAAATCCAGCATCTGCGCTTCCACCGCCGCCTCGTCCAGCGTGGAGGCCTTGACCTTGTCGATCAGGCCGGATTTGCCGTGGGTGGACTTGTTCCAGTTGTCCATGCCGTCCAGCACCAGATCGGACTGGTGCACCACCAATACCGGCGATTCGGCGATGGTGTTCAGATCGCCGTCGGTGACGACCATGGCGATCTCGATGATGCGGTCCGTGTCGGGGAATAGCCCCGTCATCTCCATGTCCAGCCAGACGAGGTTGTTTTGGTTTTGTGCCATAATCCACCGCAGAATCGTTATTGAAATTGCGGCGATTGTCGCACAGCCCGGCCTTCCTAACCATGCTCCCCAGTCAATTCTCCGCCATCTTCGTTTCCCTGCTATTGACCAATGTCGTGGTCAAGGCATGGCTGGCCTGGCGTCAGCTCGACCATGTCGCCGCCCACCGCGCCGAAGTGCCGCTCGCCTTCCGCGAACAGATCGGCATCGCCGCCCATCACAAGGCCGCCGACTACACCCGCACCCTGGTGCGCTTCGGCCTGATCGGCGTGTTGTTCGATGCCGTGCTGTTGCTGGTCTTCACGGTAGGCGGCGGCATCCAGACCCTGCACGACCTGATCGCACCACTGTTCGACAGCACGCTATTGCAAGGCGCACTGCTCATCGTCGCGGTGCTGATGCTGCAATCCCTGCTGGAAACGCCGCTCGACCTGTACCGCACCTTCAACATCGAAGCGCGCTTCGGCTTCAACAAGATGACGCTCAAGCTCTACCTCAGCGACATGCTCAAACACCTGCTGCTCGGTGCCGCACTCGGCCTGCCGCTGCTGTTCGCGGTGCTGTGGCTGATGGACGGCATGGGGGAATACTGGTGGCTGTATGTGTGGAGCGTGTGGGTGGTGTTCAACCTGTTCCTGCTGTTCATCTACCCCAGCTACATCGCGCCGCTGTTCAACAAGTTCGAACCGCTGACGGATGAAGAGACCAAAACTCGCATCGAAGCGCTGCTGCAACGCTGCGGCTTCTCCGCCAGCGGCCTGTTCGTGATGGACGGCAGCAAACGCAGCACGCACGGCAACGCCTACTTCACCGGCTTCGGCAAGACCAAGCGCATCGTGTTCTTCGACACCCTGCTGCAGCGCCTCACGCCGGGCGAGATGGATGCCGTGCTGGCGCACGAACTCGGCCACTTCAAACGCCGCCACGTGCTGCAACGCATCGTCGCTACCTTCGCCGTCAGCCTCGCCTTTTTGTGGGGACTGGCACAACTCATGCAAACCGAATGGTTCTACGCCGGGCTGGGCGTGACCACGCAATCGACCGCCACCGCCCTGCTGCTGTTCTTCATGGCATTGCCGGTGTTCACCTTCATCCTGCACCCGCTCACCTCGGCCTGGTCGCGCAAGCATGAATACGAAGCCGATGCCTACGCCGCCGCGCAGACCGACGCCAACGAACTGGTGCGCGCACTGGTCAAGTTGTATCAGGACAACGCCAAGACGCTGACGCCCGATCCGGTGTACGCTGCATTCTACGAATCACATCCGCCCGCGCCGATGCGCATCGCCCACTTGCAAAGAATAGGAGGCAACAAATGAAGAAGACTCTGTTCCTGCTCACTTTCCTCTCACTGGGCGCTCACGCGACCCCGTTCGCGGCCGGCGATGCCGACCGGGGCGGCAAACTGTTCACGAAATACGAATGCAGCAGTTGCCACGAAGCCCGCGTCGGCGGCGACGGCAGCGCCATCTTCACGCGCGCGAACCGCACCGTGCGCTCGGCGGACGACCTCATCGTGCAGATGGAGCGTTGCTCGGGCGCCATCGGCAAACAGCTCACTGCACAGGAGAAGCAGGACCTCGCAGCCTGGCTGAACCAGCGTTATTACCGCTTCAAGTGAGTTTCGACATGACCGCCGACCTGCTGCTTCGACACTGCCAAGCCTGCAAGACAGGCGACACCGCACTGAGCGCGAGCGCAGCCAGCGAACTGCTCCAACGGCTGGAAGGCTGGACGCTGCAAGAAAAAAGCATCCGCAAGACTTTCGCGTTCAAGGACTATTACCAGACCATCGCCTTCGTCAACGCCATCGCCTGGATGACGCATCGCGAAGACCACCACCCCGACCTGCAGGTCGGCTACAACCGCTGCACAGTGGAATATTCCACGCATTCCGTCGGCGGACTGTCCGAAAACGATTTCATCTGCGCTGCGAAAGTCGACGCGCTGTACCAATCTTGAGCACCCCCGTCATTCCGGCGCAGGCCGAAATCCAGCAATACAAACACACCGCGCAGCGGGCCGACTCGGCTTTGCCCGGCTGCGCCGGATTTTCTCATCAACTGGATTCCGGGCTGCGCCGGAATGACGACCTAACAGGCCATCAGAATTGAACCTCACCGGACGCATCATCGCCGCATACGGCAGACACTATCTGGCCGAGACGCCGGAAGGTGAAATCATCGAATGCGTGCCGCGCGGCAAGAAGAGCGAGATCGCCTGCGGCGACAACATCGAATTCCAGCGCACCGGCACCGACCAGGGTGTGGTCGAACGCATCTCTCCGCGCAGCAGCCTGCTCTACCGCTCCGACGCCTACAAACAAAAACTCATCGCCGCCAACGTCACGCAACTCATCATCGTCGTCGCCAGCGAACCCTCCTTCAACGACGAACTGCTGGCGCGCTGCCTGCTCGCCGGACACGAACAGTATCTGGACATGCTCATCGTGCTCAACAAGAGCGACCTGCCGCAGGTCGCCGCCGCGCGCGCGCAACTCGCACCGTATGCAAAGATCGGATATCGCATGCTGGAGCTCTCCGCCAAGCAGAACGTCGAGCCGCTGCTGCCCTTCCTGCAAGGACACATCAGCGTGCTGGTCGGTCAATCCGGCATGGGCAAATCCACGCTCATCAACGCGCTCATCCCCGAAGCGCAAGCCGCCACCCGCGAGATCTCCACCGTGCTCGATTCCGGCAAACACACCACCACCCACGCCCGGCTGTATCACCTCAACAAAGACAGCGACCTCATCGACTGCCCCGGCGTGCAACTGTTCGGCCTGCACCACCTCGACTTCGCCACACTGGAACGCAACTTCCCCGAATTCCTCCCCTACCTCGGCGAATGCCGCTTCGCCAATTGCAGCCACTCGCACGAACCGGATTGCGCGATACGCAAAGCCACCGACGCAGGCATCATCGATAAAAGAAGGTTGGAACTATTTCAGCAGATCGCTGGACACTGAGCTGTTGCACTAATTGATCACGGATGTTTTCTTGGACTGTATTTCGGCCATAACTGCCGGTGGTGAACTTCCTGTTTGGCGTCTGCTATGGAGAAGTCAGCTGACCGTGGGGGTATCAGTTCGATGAATGTCAACTATCAGCGCTAGCAAACTTGACTAAAGTAGCCAGCAGGATACAATGGTGCATGGTCGAAATTCGCAAAACAGAGAAATATGCCAACTGGATTGACGGGCTTCGCGACTTGCGGGCACGGATGCGGATCCTGGCTAGAGTTGAAAGACTCAGGGCTGGCAATGCAGGGGATGTAAAACCCATTGGTGCTGGTGTATCTGAAATGCGTATCGACTATGGGCCCGGATATAGAGTCTATTTTGCTAAGCGCGGCGAATTGTTGATCATTCTGCTTGCGGGAGGCGATAAACGATCTCAAGCGGCGGACATCAAAACAGTGTTGGAACTGGCTTCAAAGTTAAAGGAGATCGAAAAATGATCACAACGACACGTTATGACGTAGCAGAACATCTTCGAACACCAGAAGAAATGGCGATGTATCTGGATGCTTGTATCGAGGAATCTGGTGGCGATGCCGCTTTCATCGCCAAAGCTCTCGGTGATATTGCGAGAGCACAAGGTATGGCTCAAGTTGCCGAGAAATCAGGACTCTCGCGCGAGAGTTTGTACAAATCTCTCTCAGGCGAACGAGTACCAAGCTTCGACACCATACTGAAAGTTACTCAGGCATTAGGCGTAAAACTGCACGCCAGCGTTTGAGCTTCACTCACCGGAAATTCCGGACTTTGTATATCACTGATGTTGTTCAATCAGATGATTCCGGAGTCGGTTAAGCATTCCATAGCAGACGTTTGACTGAAAACACCCGACCGGCAGTTATGGCCGAAAAACAGAAACGCCCTCCCACAACCGCCACACCTTCAACTGGATTTTCTTAATTGCGCCCGACAGGTGTGGCTCACCCCTCTCCCGCGCCCCTGAGCTTCCGATACAAAGTGCGCTCGCTGACGCCCAGGTGCCGCGCCAGCGTCTTGCGGTCGCCGGGGAATTGCGCGGCCGCCCAATTCAGATAGCGTTTCTCCAGACTGGCGAGCGGTGCAATCTCCGTCAGCGGCTGGCCTTGCGGCATGGCGGACAGCGCGCCCGGCAAGCTTTCCAGATTGAGGTGTTGCGGTAGCAGGGTGTTGCCGTCCAGCATGATCAGCGCACGCTCCAGGATGTTGCGCAACTCGCGCACATTGCCGGGGAAGTCGTGTTGCATCAGCAGTGTCATCGCTTCCGCGCTGATGGCGACTTTTTTGCCGGGTGAGAGTTGCGACAGCAGTGATTCCGCCAGCATGGGCAGATCTTCGCGGCGCTCGCGCAACGGTGGCAGCGCAATGGGGAAGACGTTGATGCGGAAGTACAGGTCTTGGCGGAAGGTGCCTTTGCGCACCATCTGCGCCAGATCGCGGTGGGTCGCGGCGACCAGCCGGAAATCAGCACGCAATGGCTCCACGCCGCCGATGCGGCGATAGGTGCCCGCTTCCATCAAGCGCAACAGTTTGACCTGCAGCGACAGCGGAATATCGCCCACTTCGTCTAGGAACAGCGTGCCTCCACGCACCGCTTCCACCAGTCCGATCTTGCGGCCGACCGCGCCGGTGAACGCGCCTTTCTCGTAGCCGAACAGCTCGCTCTCGAACAGGCTCTCGGTCAGCCCCGAACATTCCAGCGCAACGAATGGTGCGGCCGCGCGCGGACTCATATCGTGGATGGCATGGGCGACCAGTTCTTTGCCGGTGCCGGACTCGCCCAGCAGCAGCACCGAACTCTCGTGCGCGGCCACGCGCTTGGCCAGTTCCAGCATGCGGTTGAACGGGCGCGAGAAGCCCACCATCTTCCGCTCGCTTCCCGCTTCGCCCACATGCCGCAGGAAGTGCATGGTCTCCATGTAGTAGCGCGTGCCGCCGCGCGCGTCCTTGACCGGCACCATCTCTACTTCGACATGCTCGCGCCCCGCCGAGGTGTGGTGCACATGCAGCACGCGGCTGGGTTCACCGCTGGTCATGGTTTCGCGCAGCGGGCAATTCTCTCCGGCCTGATCGCAAGGTTTGTCGTAGTGATGGGAGAGCTGGTAGCAATAGCGTCCTTCGACCTGTTTGCCTGCGCTGAACTCGCGCCGGTAGGCCGCATTGGCCGCGACGATGCGGTACTGCGCATCGAGCAATATCTTCGGTTCGGGGAAGCTGTTCAGCAGTTGCAATGTCTCTGCGGAGAGCTTCGCTTTCATGTCATTTGAGGCGGTCATGGCAGGCATGCTATGCCACATACGGCAGTTCAAGCAAGCGAACGATCCGACGCCGCACCTGCCGATCACACGCATCCCAATGAAGGGATTGATGATTGTTCGATATCCCTGCAAGTGGCACGGCGATTGCATTGTTGCAAACGCCGGCCTGCAGTATTCCCCTGTGCTGCAGGCACTCCCTGACCGGACGGTCTCGTCCGGCGGCCCTGACCTGTGGCGCGGTGCGCCACAGGATTTTTTTGGCCGAAAAACGGACGGCAACAGACAAGACACGAGGAGCGTGCTATGGCACTGATGATCACCGAGGAATGTATCAACTGCGATGTGTGCGAACCGGAATGTCCGAATGGCGCACTCGCGCAAGGTGACGATATCTACATCGTCGATCCCGCTTTGTGCACCGAATGCGTGGGCCATTACGCCTCGCCGCAATGCATCGAAGTCTGCCCCGTCGATTGCATCGTGCAGGATCCCGCCCACGTAGAGAGTCGCGATCAATTGCAGACCAAATTCGAGAGCCTTCTGGGTAGCGCAGCATGAACGACCTCAGCGAACAGAAACAGATGGGGGCGGTCACCACCCTCTATCACGATCTCAAGACCTGGGAGTTGAACCCCGGCGACCGAACCACGCATGCCAAGCGCATGCCCGGTTTCTTCCGCACGCTGAAGAACTACACGCAATGGGGTCTGTGGCTGCCCTTCTTCACCCTGCCCTATCTGCGCTGGAACGGCCAGCAGGCCATCCTGTTCGACATCCAGAACCGCCAGTTCCGCTGTTACGACATCACGGTGCTGCCGCAGGACATCTGGATGCTGTCGCTGGTGTTGCTGATCGCTGCGATGACATTGTTCGCGGTGACCTCGGTGGCTTCGCGCGTGTGGTGCGGCTATTTCTGTTTCCAGACCGCGTGGACCGACTGGTTCACCTGGCTGGAAGAGAAGATCGAAGGCAATCCGGCGGCACGGCGCAAGCTGGATGCAGCGCCGCTGAGTCTGGACAAGCTCAAAAAGAAGGTCGTCAAACATGCGCTGTGGTTACTGATCGCGCTGCTCACCGGCATCAGCTATTCCATCTGGTTCGTCGATGCTTACGCCTACTGGGACGACCTGCTGCATTTCAACCTGCCCATGGTCGGCTGGGTGGTGCTGGTGCTGTTCATCGCGGGCACATACATCCTCGCCGGACTGATGCGCGAGCAGACCTGCTTCTGGCTTTGCCCTTATGCCCGCCTGCAGGGTGTGATGACCGATGCGCAAACCATCCTGCCCGCTTACGACGCCACACGCGGCGAACCGCGCGGCAAGCTGCGCCGCAACGGCGAGGTCGTTCCACCGCAGGGCGATTGCATCGACTGCTTCCAGTGCGTGCAAGTGTGCCCGACCGGCGTGGATATCCGCGAAGGCCAGCAGTTCGGCTGCATCACCTGTGGCCTGTGCATCGACGCCTGCGACGCGGTGATGGACAAGATCGACAAACCGCGCGGCCTGATCCGCTACGCCTCGCTGGACGAGTTGTCCGGCAAGCCGGTCAAACCGCTGTACCAGCATCCGCGCACGCTGGTCTACCTGGCCATCATCCTGCTTGCCATGGGCGGCATCGTGTACGGCCTGACGCATCTGGGTGCCATGACATTGAAAGTGTTGCCGGAGCGGCAACCCTTGTTCGTGCAGATGAGCGACGGCTCGATCCAGAATAAATACGCTTTCAAGGTGCTCAACAAGACCGGCCAGGACTTGCACGTGAAAGTCAGCGCCGAGAGCGACATCCCCGGTCTGGTGCTCATCGATGCCGAGCGCCAGCCGCTGACCCACCAGCGTCGCGGCACCACCTTCACTGTCTTCGTCAAAGCCCCTGCCTCCGGCATCACGCAGGAGGTGACACCGATCAGGTTCCGTGTGGAAGGTGTGGAAGACCCCGGCGTCTTCGCCGAGTACACGAGCAAGTTCAACGCGCCACCGCGACGATAGGGCGACCGCAACTCACCAGAGGGATCATTCGGGCATCACCCGCGCAAGCAGGTGATGCCCGAATCACTTTCCGGAGCGCTTCGCCACATCGCGCAGCAAAGGCAGATACTGCTCCCAGTGCGCGACCGGACCGTGATTGGCGAACACCACGATACCGTGCTTGTCCAGCACATAGGTGGTAGGGAAGACGGGAGCGATGTATCGGTCGTGCACGGTCTTGCCGTCGGCGAGCTGCAGAGTATCCGAGCGCGAGTCCTGTGCGCCCGAATCGTAGAAAGACATGCGCAGCTTCTGCTGTTTGAGCCAGCGTTGCGCGACCGCATGACTCTCCCGCACTTGCAGCATCACCAGCCGGATGTCGGCGGTCTTGTCCAACGCGCGCTGCAATCGTTGCAACTCCGGCATCTCGTGCCGGCAGGGCGGACACCATGAGCCCCAGAAATGCAGCACCACCACCTTGCCGCGCAGTGCGGCAAGATTCAGTTTCTTGCCGGCAGCATCACTGAACGCCAGATCGAAGAAGCGTTGCCCGAGTTCATTGCCGATCGGCGCGCGGTCTGCCGCCGCACGATCAAGATACGGCCCCCACATGCGCGACCAAGCCTGCACGTCGAACACCACCTTGTCGTCCAGCGCATACAACAGACAAGCGCGGCCGCTGTCGTTCTCGCAAAGTTGCAGCGCATCTTCGGCCACGGTATCCGCCGCACTACCCTCGCCCATCCAGAACCAGGTGCCGCCCGGTGCGATGGCGAAAGCACGATGCGGTCGCGCCGCCAGGAACGCGCGGTAGCCTTCCTGACCGCCACGGTCCAGATGCGGAACCGCCTCGACATCCCGCACATCCGCGGCATGGCTCGACAATGGGAACGACAGCAGAAGCGCAAGGCAGCTTGCGAATAACGATCCAAAGCGGGGAGGTTTGTGTCTCACGATCCCTGGACGGCTCAACCGAGCAGATTCGCCCCGGTCAGCAGCAGCATCATCAACAGCCAGAACACCAGCGTGCGCCATGCCAGGCCGATGGCGCTCTGCATGTGTTCGGCATCGACTTCTTCACCGTTGCCAAGATCGGGGCGGAACACTGGCTGGTCGTCCAGCACGAGTGTCTTGCCGAGTTTGATGCCGAGTGCGCCGGCCCCGCTGGCCAGCACGATGCCCTCGTCCGGCTCAGGCCATTCTGCGGCCTGCGTGCGCCAGCTGTAGATGGTGTCCTCGAAATTTCCGACGATGGCGAAGCTGCCGGCGGTCAGGCGCAGGGGAAGCCAGTCGAGCATATGGCACATCCGCCGTGCGAAGGTGCCGAAGTCGCTGCCTTCTTCCTGATCCTTATTCCAGCGTGCGCCGATGAATGTCGCCAGGCGATAGAGCATGGCACCGACCGGGCCCATACCCAGCATCATGAAGATGACGAACCAGACGATGACGCCGAACACATGGCGGTACGAGGCAAGCAGCGCCTGCTCGATGGAGAGGCGCGCCACTTCCTGCGGGTCGAGTTCGTTGCAGGATCTTCCCGTCCATTCTCCCAGCAGCGCGCGCGCCTGAAGCAGGTCGTTATCCCGCAGGGCGAGATTGATGTCGGTGAAGTAATGGCTGAACTGGCGGAAGCCCATGGTGAGGTAGAGCACCAGCACACTGAAGGCCCAGGCGAACACCGCATGTTTGGACAGCAGGATGCAGTACAGCGCCCAGATCAGCAACAGCGGCAACATCACGGCGAGCAGCCATGCGATGCGCCCGTGCGAATGCTCGCCAGCATCGAAACGGCTGCGGAAATACTGCGCATAGTCTCCCAGCCAGGCATGCAGGTACTTGCGCGACGAGAGCGGATGGAGCTGTTCCAGCAACAGGGCGGCGATCAGTGACAGCAGGCTCATGGCTCAGAGGGGCATCCGTTTCGAATGTGGGCAAAGATACCACAGCCGTGGAGCAAGTTGGAATGGCCTGAAACACAGGGATACGGCCCGCTCCATTGCATGGACCGGGCCGTATGGGTTGAACAACAGCCGGTCTGATCAGGCGATCATGCCGGCCGCCACCGTGTTGTTGCTGGCCTCGTCAATGACGATGAAACTGCCGGTCGAACGGTCGATGTCGTAGCGGTCGAACACCAGCGGCGACTGCACTTTGATCGCCACGCGCGCGATGTCGTTCATGTTCAGCTTCTCGACGGCATGCTGCTCCAGCGTGTTCACATCCACACGGTAGTCGAGGCGCGAGAACAGGCACTTGGCGCTGCGCGTGGTGTGCTTGACCAGATACTTGCGGTTCCGGTCCAGCGGCGCTTCCGCCAGCCAGCACAGCGTGGCCTCGAATTCCTTCTCCACCTTGGGAGCATGCGCGCTGGTCTTGACGAACATGTCGCCGCGCGAGATATCGATCTCGTCGTTCAGGGTCAGCGTCACGGATTGCGGCGCGAACGCGGTGGCGAGATTGCCGTCATAAGTGACGATCTCTTTCACGGTCGTGGTGCGGCCGGAGGGCAGGATGGTGATCGCATCGCCCACCGATATCTCTCCGCCTTCGATGCGCCCCGCGAAACCTCTGAAGTCGTGATACTCGTTGGTCTGCGGGCGGCACACCCACTGCACCGGGAAGCGGAAATCGCTGGTGTTCACATCGTGGTCGATCGCCACCTCTTCCAGGAATTCCAGCAAGGCCGGGCCTTTGTACCAGTCCAGATTGCCGCCACGATCCACCACCATGTCGCCGTTCAGGGCGGACAGCGGGATGCAGTGCACATCATGCAGATCGAGCTGCGCGGCGAAGGCTTTGTACTCGCTCACGATCTCGTCGAAGCGCGCCTGCGAGTAATCGACCATGTCCATCTTGTTCACGGCCAGCACCACATGCGGCACGTTCAGCAGGCTGGCCAGATAGGAATGGCGCTTGGTCTGCGTCAGCACGCCCTTGCGCGCGTCGATCAGGATGATGGCGAGGTTGGCGGTCGAAGCGGCCGTCACCATATTGCGCGTGTACTGCTCATGCCCCGGTGTGTCGCCGATGATGAACTTGCGCTTGGGCGTCGCGAAATAACGGTAGGCCACGTCGATGGTGATGCCCTGCTCGCGCTCGGCCTGCAGGCCGTCGGTCAGCAAGGACAGATCGACCGCGGCCATGCCGCGCTTCTCGCTGGTCTTGGCGATGGCCGAGAACTGGTCTTCGAAGATGGACTTCGAGTCGTGCAGCAGGCGGCCGATCAAGGTGCTCTTTCCGTCGTCGACGGAACCGGCGGTGATGAAACGTAACAGTTGTGTGTTGGTATCCATTATTCAATCCTCAAATTTCCGGCTTCGTCATTCCGGCGCAGGCCGGAATCCAGCGGTTTTATGCAACATGCCTTCAGGCTTTGTCCCGCGTTGCGGGAATTCTCGTTCTGACTGGATCCCGGCCTGCGCCGGGATGACGGCCTAGAAGTAACCTTCCTTCTTGCGCAACTCCATCGACGCTTCCGAAGTCTGGTCGTCCATGCGTGTCGCGCCGCGTTCGGTGATGCGTGTCGAAGCGGTCTCGGCGATGATCTCTTCCACCGTGCGCGCGGTGGATTCCACCGGCGCGGTACAAGTCATATCGCCCACGGTACGGAAACGCACGGTGGCGATCTCCACCTTCTCGCCCGGCTTGGGCTGCACCAGATGCGATACCGGGATCACGTTGCCGCCGCGGCGCATCACTTCGCGTTCATGTGCGAAGTAGATGTCCGGGATGTACAGCTTCTCGCGGCCGATGTATTCCCAGATGTCCATCTCTGTCCAGTTCGAGATCGGGAACACGCGGATGTTCTCGCCGGCATTCACGCGGGTGTTGTAGGTGTCCCACAGCTCCGGGCGCTGGTTCTTCGGGTCCCATTGGCCGAACTCGTCGCGGAAGGAGAAGATGCGTTCCTTGGCGCGCGCCTTCTCTTCGTCGCGGCGTGCACCGCCCAGGCAGGCATCGAATCCGAATTCCGCGATGGTCTCCAGCAGCGTCACCGACTGGTACGGATTGCGCGGCTTGCTCTCATCCTTAATCACGATGCTGCCGCGCTTGATCGAGTCCTCCAGCGAACGCACGATGAGCCGCTCGCCCAAGTCGCTCGCCAGCTTGTCGCGGCACGCGATCACTTCCGGGAAGTTGTGCTCGGTGTCGATGTGCACCAGCGGGAACGGGAACTTCGCCGGACGGAACGCCTTCTCCGCCAGACGCAGCATCACGATGGAATCCTTGCCGCCCGAGAACAGCAGCGCGGGATTCTTACATTCCGCTGCGACCTCGCGCATGATGTGGATGGATTCGCTCTCCAGTGCGTCCAGATGGGTGAAGCTGTGTTTCGTCATATTCTTCTCTACCAGTTTCATGATGATCCCTTGTCGGCGTTCAAGCCGTTTGTTTCTGAGACACGGCGGGACGTGCCGCGATCTCGATGATGCGTTCGCGGCTGGCCTGCAGCGAGGTGCGGCTCACTTTCTCCGGTTCGCGGAGGTTTTGGCTACGGCTAACGTCGTGAGCTTCGCTCCCGACATTACCCTGCGCCGAAACCCTGCTCGCATCCGGGCCTTGCCCGGACCGGAGTGCGGATTGCACGTGCAATCCGCATTCCTTGCTCGCCGGGTTTTCCCACCACCAGCGCCCGGCGCGGATGTCTTCGCCCAGCGAGATGGAGCGTGTGCACGGCGCGCAGCCGATGCTGGGGTAGAACTGGTCGTGCAATGCGTTGTAAGGCACGTCGTGCTCACGGATGTAGCTCCACACGTCGTTGTTGCTCCACTCCAGCAGCGGGTTGATCTTCTGCAGGCCGTTGTCGGCGTCGAAGCTGGAGACCTCCAGCGTGCCGCGCGTCACCGCCTGGTCGCGGCGCAGGCCGGTGATCCATGCGTCGTTGCCTTTCAGTGCACGGCGCAGCGGTTCCACCTTGCGCGCGAAGCAGCAGGCCTTGCGGCTTTCCACGCTGTCATAGAAACCGTTGATACCGTGCTGGCTGACATATCCCTCGGTCAGCTTGCTGTCCGGGAAATACACCTTGAGCGGGATGGCGTAGTGCTTCTCCACCTTGGCGATCAGGTCGTAGGTCTCTTTCGGCAGACGTCCCGTGTCCAGGCTGAACAGTTTGATGCTCGGCGCGTGTTTGGCGATGAGGTCGGTCAGCACCATGTCTTCCGCGCCCAGGCTGTTGGCGAACACCACGGCGGGGTATTGCTTGGCCGTTTGCTGCAATACCGCGATGGTGGTGGCGATCTTTTCTTTCAGGGCACTCATCATGCGACTCCTCTCACTACACGATTGAACAATGGCGCTTCGATATCCACCGACGCCTGATATTTCACAGTGAACGTTTCGAAACCCGACCGCGCCTGCTGCATATCCTGGTCCGCGCGCATGGCAAAACTGTCGAAGCCCACGCGTTTCAGGTAGAACAACTGGTCGTACAACACATCGCCCATCGCGCGCAGTTCGCCGCGGTAGCCGTATTGCTTGCGCAGGCGGTAGGCCAGCGTGTAACCGCGCCCGTCGGTGTACTTGTGGATATCGATAGCGATCACCGGGAAGCGGTTCACGTCGTCGGGGATATCCTCGGCACGCTCCAACCCGCCCAGCCACAGCCCCAGCTCTTTACGCGCGCGCAAGGCTTCCCATTGGCAGTTCCACACCGGTAACGGCACGATGTATTCACCTTGCGGCACCACGATGCTGTCTGCTGCATCGCCTTCATGCAGACGCAGCACCTGCCAACTGTCGTTCACCACCTGTTTGTCTTTGATGATGTCCATCAGAACCTCTTCGAAAAATACGGCAGCTCGTATGGCACGCCGACCGCCAGTGCTTCGTAGTCCGGCAACAGCAGCTTCGCGTCTTCCACGATGGGCTCGGCATAGACAAAGGTCTTGAACGGTTCGTGACCGATGCGTTGCAGCGTGTCGATGAAACGCTCGCCGTCGAAACGCTCACTCACATACACATGCAGCAAGCGTGCGATCACCGTGGGGATCTGCGCGAACGAGAACGAGCGGCCAATGATCTTGCCGATGGCAGCGGGCGTACCCTTGTTGCCGCCTATGGTCACCTGGTACCACTCCTCGCCGGACTTATCCACGCCGAGGATGCCAATGTGCGCCACATGGTGGTGGCCGCAGGCATTCACGCAACCCGAGATGTTCAGGTCGATGTCGCCGATGTCGTGCAGATAGTCGTAATCCTCGAAACGCTCGGTGATGGCCTTGGCCAGCGAGATGGAACGCGCATTGGCCAGCGTGCAGAAATCCGCACCGGGGCAGCACACGATGTCGGTCAGCAGGCCGATGTTCGGCGTTGCCAGTCCGGCCGCTTTCGCTTCCTGCCACAACGCGTACAGGTCGGACTGTTTCACGTCGGCCAGCACCAGGTTCTGCAAGTGCGAGACGCGCAGTTCGCCGAAGCTGTAGTGGTCGGCCAGTGCCGCCACCACATCGAGCTGGTCGGCGCTGATGTCGCCGGGGGCGCGACCGGGATGCTTGAGCGACAGCCACACTGCGGCATAGCCATCCACCTTGTGCGCGGTGACGTTGCGCTGCACCCAGCTGGCGAATGCCTTGTCGTCGCGCTGTGCCGCCTCGAAGGAAGCGTCGAGCTGTGGCAAGGTCTCGTAAGCGGGTGCGCTGAACGCTACGCTCACGCGCGCCACTTCCGCTTCGGTCAATGTCGAAGGGCCGTCCTTGTGCAACTGCCATTCCGTTTCCACATGACGGCGGAACTCGTCTATGCCGATGGCCTGCACCAGTATCTTGATGCGCGCCTTGTACAGGTTGTCGCGGCGGCCGAACTCGTTATAGACGCGCACGATGGACTCCATGTAGGTCAGCAGGTGCTGCCATGGCAGGAAGGCAATCAGCTCCTGACCGATGATGGGCGTACGGCCCAAGCCGCCGCCGACCAGGATGCGGAAGCCCAGCTCGCCTTGTACGTTCTTCACCAGTTGCACGCCGACGTCGTTGATCTCGGTGGCAGCCCGGTCCTGGCTCGCGCCGCTCACCGACACCTTGAACTTGCGCGGCAGGAAGGCGAACTCCGGATGGAAGGTGCTCCACTGGCGCAATATCTCGGCGAACGGGCGCGGATCGGCAAGCTCGTCGCGTGCCACACCGGCCAGCTCGTCCGAGGTGATGCTGCGGATGCAACTGCCCGACGTCTGGTTGGCATGCATCTCGACCTGGGCCAGTTCGGCCAGGATCTTCGGCGTGTCTTCCAGCTTGAGCCAGTTGAACTGGATGTTCTGGCGCGTGCTCAGATGGCCGTAACCGCGGTCATAGGTGCGCGCGATGTGCGCCAGCGTGTGCATCTGTGCGCTGCTCGCCAAACCATACGGGATGGCGATGCGCATCATGTAACCGTGCACCTGCATGTAGATGCCATTCTGCAAACGCAGCACGCGGAAGTCGTCTTCCTTCAGCTCGCCCGTCAGACGGCGACGCACCTGGTCGCTGTACTGTGCGACGCGCTCGGCGGTCAACTGGTGATCGAAATCATCGTAGCGGTACATCACTGTGCCTCGTCTGAATAATGTTTGGACACCGGCAGTTTCAGCGCGGCTTCCAGCGGGAACTTCGCACCGAAGGCGAGGATGTGCGCGACATCGTCATCTTCGTCGTGGCGCAGGGCCTGACCGATATAGGCATGCTCGCCCTCGTAGCCCACCACCACACCGACGCGTCCGCCGCAGCCGTTGAACCAGCTCACTTGTTTGGGTTTGTTGGGTGCGTTCTTGCTCATGTCTTTTCCTTCACTCGAATCAATTCAAAGCCAGTCGCGTGCCGATGACCAGCAACATCGTCGCCAATATCGGGCGCAACACTTTCTCGGGGACTTTCGCGGACAGGTGGCTGCCGATCCAGATGCCCGGCAAGGAACCCAGCAGCAGGCTGCCCAGCAAAACGAAGTCCACCGTGCCCAGCGTCATGTGACCCAGACCGGCGACTGCGGTGAGCGGCACGGCATGGGCGATGTCGGTGCCCACCACTTTCACGGTGGTCAGGCGCGGGTAGAGGAACAACAAGGCGACCGTGCCCAGCACACCGGCACCGATGGAGGAGATGGTGACCAGCACGCCGACAATGGCACCGGTGACGATGGTGGCGGCCGGCAGATGACGGTGATGAAGTTCAGCCACTGTGCCGTCTTCACGCTGCGCCAGCTTACGGATGCGGTCCTTGAACAACAGCGCGGCGGCTGTCAGCACGAGGGCGACGCTGAGTACGCCGGTCACCAGGCCTGTGAGTGACTTCTCGTCCATATCCAGCAGTTTGAAAGCCAGGATGGTGAGCAGCGCGGCGGGCAGGCTACCCAGACTGAGCAGCCCGACGATGCGCCACTCCACGCTGCCATTGAGGCTGTGCACCCAGCCGCCCAGTGATTTGGTGATGGAGGCATATAACAGGTCGGTGCCGACGGCCGTGGCGGGCGAGACGCCGAAGAACAGCACCAGCAGCGGCGTCATCAGCGAGCCGCCGCCGACGCCGGTCACCCCGACGATCAGCCCGACCAGAAAACCCGAGATCGTATACAGCCAGTCCATTGCGTCACACCCTGTTGATTGAATATGGAGCGCATTCTAGGTTCGCCGCTTTATATCGTTAAATACTTTTATGTTAGTATTTTATAACCCAATCACATATAAGAACCTGCCATGAACCTGCAGCAACTGCGTTACCTGAACGAGATCGTGCGTTGCGAACTGAACATCTCGGATGCCGCCAATGCGCTGTACACCTCGCAGCCCGGCGTGAGCAAACAGATCAAAATGCTGGAAGAGGAACTCGGCATCGACATCTTCGTGCGCAACGGCAAGCGCGTCGTTGCCATCACCGATCCGGGCAAAGCGGTACTGGAGATCGCCCGGCGCGTGCTGCACGAGACGGACAACCTGAAACAGGTGGGGCAGGAATTCAAAAGGCAAGACAGCGGTGCACTCACCATCGCCACCACCCACACGCAGGCGCGCTATGCGCTGCCGCCGGTGGTCAAGGCGTTCACGCAGGCCTACCCGGAAGTCAAACTCGGCTTGCACCAGGGCAGCCCGACGCAGATCGCCGAGCAGGTGTTGAGCGGCGAGGTGGACATCGGCATCGCCACCGAGAGTCTGGCCCTATACGACGAGCTGGTCACCCTGCCCTGCTACGAATGGCACCACTGCGTGGTCGTACCGCCCAAGCACCCGCTGCTGGATGAGAAGCGCCTGACGCTGAAGAAGCTGGCGCAATATCCCATCATCACTTACGACTTCGCTTTCACCGGCCGCAACAAGATCAATCAGGCATTCAGCGAGGCGGGACTGGAACCAAACATCGCACTCACCGCCATCGATGCCGACGTGATCAAGACCTATGTCGAATTGGGGCTGGGGGTCGGCATCGTGGCGCAGATGGCCTTCATCCCGGATCGCGACCGTCACCTGCGCATGATCGATGCCGGACATCTGTTCCAGCCCAGCACCACGCGCATCGCCATCCGCCAGAACCAGTACCTGCGCGGCTTCGGCTACCATTTCATCGAACTGTTCGCCCCGCACCTGACGCGCGACGTGGTTGCACAGGCGCTGCATCAGACAAAATAGAGTCAGGCGACGTAAAGCAGGATGGCGCAGTAATGCAGCGCGCTGCCGGCCAGCACGAACAGATGCCAGATGCCGTGACCGTGTTTGAAGCGCTGCTCGTAGAGATAGAACAGGATACCGACGGTGTAGGCGATGCCGCCCGCCAGCAGCCAGGAGAATCCCGCCCATGACAAAGCGGATACCAGCGGTTTGACGGCGACCAGCGCGACCCATCCCATGAGAATGTAGATCACCATCGACATCCAGCGCGCCTTGCCGGCCCGCCACAACTCCTGGAATATCCCCAACAACGCCAGCCCCCACACCACGCCGAACAGCGACCATCCCCACGGCCCGCGCAGGCTGACCAGGGCGAACGGCGTGTAACTTCCGGCGATCAACAGGTAGATGGAATTGTGATCCAGCTTGCGCAGGATCAGCTTGAACTTCCCCTTGCGCGCGTTGTGGTACAGCGTGGAAGAGCTGTACAACAACACCAGCGTCGCGCCATAGATGGAAAAACTGACGACCTTCCATGCATCGCCGCTGAGCGCACCCAGCACGATGAGCACCACACCGCCGATCAGGGCGAGGATCGTGCCAAGCAGATGACTGATAGTATTGAATCGTTCACCGCGCTCCATCGTGATCGATTCCGTTTCCGCCTAGGCGCTGGCAGGGCCTGCCTGATGACGCTCGATCACGCTGTCGATGAACTTGCGCAGGAAGCCCTCGGTCTGCGAGCTGTGGAAGCGGTCGATCTCGACGCCGTGGCTGTAGGCGACCACGGTGGGGAAGCCGCGCACCTTGTGCTTGCCGGCGATGCGCATGTTCTCGTCGGCATCGACCACGCCGAGGTAGAACTTGCCGTCGTAGTCGAACACCATCTTGTGCAGCAGCGGTGCCAGTACCTTGCATGGCGCGCACCATTCGGCACTGATATCCATCAACACCGGCAGTTGGTGCGAGCGCGCCACCACCAGTTCTTCGAAGCTGTCTTCTTCCACGTTGTATGAATAGTCGCTCATTTCATTCCTTTCCAATTTCCACTCAGTTCGCGCCGCGCTTGTAAAAGTCGCGCGGGCGGAATCCCAATACGAACAGCACTACGAAATACACCGCCGCCCCGCCCACGACCAATGCACCCAGATGCAGGATGCGCGCCCAGCCCTGCGCTTGCAGCCAGTGTGCTTCGCTGCCCATGCCGAACCACAGGCTCGCGCCCAATGCAGTCACGGCCAGCAGCAGCTTGAGCATGAATTTGAGCCAGCCCGGCTCGGGCTGGTAGATGCCGCGCTTGCGCAGGAAGTAGAACAGGATGGCGGAGTTGAGGCAGGCGGCCAGACCGATGGACAGCGCCAGCCCGGTATGCGCCAGATCGAGGCCGAACACGAACCACACGTTCATCGCCTGCGTCGCCAGCAAGGTCACGATGCCGATCTTGACCGGCGTCTTGATGTCCTGTTTGGCATAGAAGCCGGGGGCCAATATCTTCACCAGGATCAGGCCGAGCAGGCCGATGCTGTAGCCGACCAGGGCATCGCGCGACATCAGCACATCGTGCGCGCTGAATTCGCCGTGCTGAAAGAAGGTCGCCAGCAGCGGCGTGGCGATCATGCCCAGCGCCAGCGCGGCGGGTAGCGCCAGCAGCAGGGTCAGGCGCAGGCCCCAGTCCAGCAGTTTGGAATATTCGGCGAGATTACCGTCGGCATGGCAGCGCGACAGCGACGGCAACAGGATGGTGCCCAGCGCCACGCCCAGCAAGCCGGTGGGGAACTCCATCAAACGGTCCGCGTAATACAGCCATGACACGCTGCCCGCCACCAGGAAGGAGGCGAAGATGGTGTTGAGGATGAGGCTGATCTGCGCGATGGAGACGCCGAACACCGCCGGGCCCATCTGCTTGATGACGCGCCACATGCCCGCATCCTTCAGGCTGAAGCGGATGTTGGGCAGCATGCCGATCTTTTTCAGGAACGGCAGTTGGAACGCGAGTTGCACGATGCCCGCCACGAACACCGCCCAGGCCAGCGCGAGGATGGGCGGGTCGAAATACGGGGCCGCCCACAGCGCGCCGCCGATGAAGCACACGTTGAGCAGGATGGGCGCGAAGGCCGGCACCCAGAATTTGTTGTAGGTGTTGAGGATGCCCGCCGCCACGGCGACCAGCGAGATGAAGAAGATGTAGGGTGAGGTGATGCGCAGCAACTGCACGGTCAGGTCGAACTTCTGCGGGTCGCTGGCGAAACCCGGCGCACTTATATATACGAGGATGGGCGCGGCGATGATGCCGACCAGCGTGACCACGAAAAGGATCAGGGCCAGCATGGTGGTCACATGGTCGACCAGCAGCTTGGTCTCCTCCTGCCCGCGCCGGCTCTTGTATTCGCCGAAGATGGGCACGAAGGCCTGCGAGAACGCGCCCTCAGCGAACAGGCGGCGCAGCAGGTTGGGCAGTTTGAAGGCGACGAAGAAGGCATCCGTCGCTGCCCCTGCACCGAACACCCGTGCGATCAACACATCGCGCACGAAGGCGAGGATGCGCGAGACCAGCGTGAGGCTGCTGACTGCGGCGAGTGCCTTCAGCAGGTTCATGCTTTACCAGCCATTCTTCTTGGGATCCCTGCGTTCCATGCCGAGCGTCGGGTAGAGTCCGGTGGCGCCTGCGACATCGCGACTACGCCCCGCCCGCACCTGCAACTGGTTGCTGACCACGAACTGGCGCACCTGCTCGAATCCTTTGGGATCGGCGCTTTCCAGCGAAAAACGCACCACCACGGAAGGCACGCCCTGGATCGTGGCAGGGTGCACATATGAGGAATAGACGGTGCGACCATCCTTGCCGGTCGTCGACAGCATATCGCTCAAGCGCTCATTCCAGTTGAACGGACGGAACGCCGCCCCTTCCTTGTCGACACCCTGGATGACGAACTCGGCCAGATCGGGCGAACGTTTGATGTTTTCCAGCAATTCGGGGCGCTTCCGTGTGAATATGACGGCGCGCATTGTAGCACCGCCCCCGGCACCCCCCACTGCCTGCGGGCTTCCGGGCGGCCGAAACAATATCTTGCAAAAGGCCGGGGCCGTACCTATAATGCGCGCCTTTTTACGCAAGCCGAATCCCTAGGAGTCATTACATGGCCAATACTGCACAAGCGAGAAAACGCGCACGCCAAGCTGAGAAACAGCACGCACACAATTCAACACTGCGCTCCGAGATGCGCACTGCGATCAAGAAAGTGATCAAGGCTGTCGCCGCTGGCGACAAGGCTGCAGCCCAAGCTGTCTATCAGGCTTCAACCAGCGTGGTCGACTCCATCGCCGACAAGAAGATCATCCATAAGAACAAGGCAGCCCGCCATAAGAGCCGCCTGTCCGCTGCCATCAAGGCAATGGCCTGATCTATCGCGGATAAGTTCTGCGACCAATCAAGGCCGACAGCGCTGTCGGCCTTTTTTGTTTATAGTTCCAGCATCAGAGAAGCAACAAGACCGGAGAGCTTGTCATGTCACATTTGATGAACACCTACGCACGGCAACCCGTCGCTTTCACCCACGGTGAAGGCGTATGGCTCTTCGACAGCAGCGGCAAGCGCTATCTGGATGCGCTGTCCGGCATCGCCGTCAATACCCTGGGCCACGCCCATCCCGAATTCACCGCAGCGCTGTCGGCACAGGTCGGCAAGCTGATCCACGTCTCCAACGTCTACCAGATCCCCGAGCAGGAACGCATCGCCGACAAGCTGTGTGCGCTGTCCGGCATGGACGAAGCCTTCCTGTGCAACTCCGGCTGCGAGGCGAACGAGGCCGCCATCAAGCTGGCACGCATGTACGGCCACAGCAAGGGCATCGACATCCCCCACATCATCGTGATGGAGAAATCCTTCCACGGACGGACACTGGCCACGCTCTCCGCCACCGGCAACCGCAAGGTGCAGGCAGGCTTCGAGCCGCTGGTGAAGGGTTTCGTGCGCGTACCGTATGATGATCTGACCGCTGTCGAGCAGGTCGCCGCCAACAATCCTGATGTCGTCGCCATCCTGGTCGAACCGATCCAGGGCGAAGGCGGCATCCGTATCCCGGACGCGGCTTATCTGCAAGGCCTGCGCAAGCTATGCGACGCCAATGGCTGGCTGTTGATGCTGGACGAGGTGCAGAGCGGCATCGGCCGCACCGGCAAGTGGTTCGCCCACCAGCACACCGGCATCACCCCGGACGTGATGACACTGGCCAAGGGCCTCGGCTCGGGCGTGCCGGTCGGTGCCTGCCTGACTGCGGGCAAGGCGACCGGCACATTCAAGCCGGGCAACCACGGTTCCACCTTCGGCGGCAATCCGCTGGCCTGCACCGCCGCACTGGCCACTTTGAGCATCATGGAAAAGCAGAACCTGCCAGCCCATGCCGCCACACTGGGCGCATGGATCAAGCAGCAGTTGCAAGCACGGCTGGGCGGCGTAAAAGGCGTGGTCGCCGTGCGCGGATCGGGCCTGATGCTCGGCATCGAACTGGACAAGCCCTGCGGCGAACTGGTCGGCAAGGCGCTGGCTAGCGGCCTGCTCATCAACGTCACCGCCGACAGCGTGGTGCGTCTGCTACCGTCGCTGATCTACACTCAGGCCGAAGCCCAACAGCTGGTGGACCGGCTGTGTCCGCTGATCAAATCCTTCCTGATGCAGGAGTGAACATGGGCGAGCTCAAGCACTTCCTGCAATTCAAGGATCTGACCCGCGAAGAGTTCGAATACCTGTTCGAGCGTACCCGCATCATCAAGGAACGCTTCAAGGGCTACCAGAAATACTGGCCGCTGGAAGACCGCACGCTGGTGATGATCTTCGAGAAGGCCAGCACCCGCACCCGCCTGTCGTTCGAGGCCGGCATGCACCAGCTCGGCGGTTCGGCCATCTACCTGAACACGCGCGACTCGCAACTGGGTCGCGGCGAGCCGGTGGAAGACGCCGGCCAGGTGATCTCGCGCATGAGCGACATCGTGATGATCCGCACCTTCGAGCAGGACATCATCGAACGCTTCGCGCGCAACTCGCGCGTGCCGGTGATCAACGGTCTGACCAACGAATACCACCCCTGCCAGATCCTGGCCGACATCTACACCTACATCGAGCATCGCGGTTCGATCAAGGGCAAGACCGTGGCTTGGATCGGCGACTCCAACAATATGTGCAACACCTGGTTGCAGGCGGCGGAGATCCTCGATTTCAACGTGCACGTCTCCACCCCACCGGGCTACGAAGTCGAACCCGAGCGCGCCGGCTTGTACGGCACCGACCATTTCGAGGAATTCAAGGACCCGATGGAAGCCGCGCGCGGTGCCGATCTGGTCACCACCGACGTGTGGACCTCGATGGGCTGGGAAGCCGAGAACGAAGAACGCATGAAAGACTTCGCCGACTGGCAGGTCGATGAAGACATGATGCGCGTCGCCGCCAAAGATGCGCTGTTCATGCACTGCCTGCCCGCACATCGCGGCGAGGAAGTCAGCGCCGGCGTCATAGATGGTGTTCAGTCCGTAGTATGGGATGAGGCAGAGAATAGACTGCACGTGCAGAAAGCACTGATGGAATACCTGTTGTTGGGGAAACTCGACAAATAAGGTGGCACCGTGAAAGACACCCTGAAGCCCGGCATCCGTTACGAACACCGCTTCGTCATTCCGCCGACGAAGACGGTTCCCGCGCTTTACCCCGAATCACCCGAGTTCCAGGCCATGCCGGAAGTGTTCGCGACCGGCTTCATGGTCGGCTTCCTGGAATGGGCCTGCATCATGTGCCTGATGCCGCATCTGGACTGGCCGACCGAACAGTCGCTGGGCACCCACATCAACGTCAGCCACGAGGCCGCGACACCGCCCGGAATGGAAGTCACCGCCACCGTCGAACTGACCGCCGTGGAAGGCAGACGTCTGACGTTCGCCGTCTCGGCGCATGACGGCGTGGACCTGATCGCGCGCGGCACCCACGAGCGCTTCGTGATCGACCGGGCGCGCTTCGACAACAAGTTGCAAAGCAAACGCAAAGATACACAAACGAAATAACCAACATCGACAGGAACATCATGAGCGACATCAAAAAAGCAGTACTGGCCTATTCCGGCGGACTCGATACCTCGGTCATCCTCAAGTGGCTGCAGGACACTTACCAGTGCGAAGTGGTCACCTTCACCGCCGACCTCGGTCAGGGCGAAGAACTGGAGCCCGCACGCCAGAAAGCATTGAAGTTCGGCATCAAACCGGAACAGATCTTCATCGACGACCTGCGCGAAGAATTCGTGCGCGACTTCGTGTTCCCGATGTTCCGCGCGAACACCGTGTACGAGGGCGAATACCTGCTGGGCACCTCCATCGCGCGCCCGCTGATCGCCAAACGCCTGATCGAGATCGCCAACATGACCGGCGCACAAGCCATCTCGCACGGCGCAACCGGCAAGGGCAACGACCAGGTGCGCTTCGAACTAGGCGCCTACGCGCTGAACCCGAACATCAAGATCATCGCCCCGTGGCGCGAGTGGGACCTGCTGAGCCGCGAGAAGCTGATGGCCTACGCCGAGAAGCACGGCATCCCGGTCGACATGAAGCACAAGCAGGGCGGCTCGCCCTACTCCATGGACGCGAACCTGCTGCACATCAGCTATGAAGGCCGCCATCTGGAAAACCCGGCAGCCGAGGCGGAAGAGAGCATGTGGCGCTGGACCGTGTCGCCGGAGAAGGCACCGGATGCTGCCGAATACCTGGACATCGAATTCGAGCGCGGCAACATCGTCGGCCTGAACGGCGCGAAGATGACGCCGGCCGCGGTGCTCGCGAAGCTGAACGAACTGGGCGGCAAACACGGCGTGGGCCGCCTCGACCTGGTGGAGAACCGCTATGTCGGCATGAAGTCGCGCGGCTGCTACGAGACCCCGGGCGGCACCATCATGCTCAAGGCGCACCGCGCCATCGAATCGATCACGCTGGACCGCGAAGTCGCCCACCTGAAGGACGATCTGATGCCGCGCTACGCTTCCATGATCTACAACGGCTACTGGTGGAGCCCGGAGCGCAAGGCGCTGCAAACCCTGATCGACCACACGCAGCAGACCGTCAATGGCTGGGTGCGCGTGAAGCTGTACAAGGGCAATGTTATCGTGGTCGGCCGCGATTCCAAGACCGATTCGCTGTTTGATCCGACCATCGCTACTTTCGAAGATGACAAGGGCGCATACGATCAAAAGGACGCAGCCGGCTTCATCAAGCTGAACGCCTTGCGCATGCGCATCGCTGCAAACCTGCAGAAGAGGAAGTAAAACGACAGCGGGAGGGGATCATGCTGTACGAGCTGACTGGAGACATCTTGCTGAGCGAAGCCAAGGCCATCGTGCACGGCGTCGCGCCCAACGACGATTTCCATCAGGGGCTGGCACTGCAGCTGCGTGAACGCATGCCGGCCTTGTACAAGGATTTCCGCCACTATTGCCAGACGCAACACCCCAAGTCAGGCGAGAAATGGAGCTGGATGAGCGCCGACGGCCGCTATATCGTCAACCTGTTCACGCAGGACGGCGCTTATGCACACGGCAGCAAACCCGGCCATGCCTCCCTCTCCCACGTCAACCATGCTTTGCACGCGCTACGCGGTTTCGTCCAGAAAGAAAAGCTGCCCAGCATGGCGCTGCCGCGTCTCGCATGCGGCGTGGGCGGTCTGGACTGGAACGATGTGAAGCCGCTGATCGAGAATCAGCTTGGCGACCTGAACATCCCCATTTACCTGTATGTGACCTATCAGCAGGGCATCAAAGCCAACGAACCCAAATAAAAAGGAACTGCAATGTCGGACAAGATCGAGAACATCTCCGTAATCACCAAGGCCAACGTGTATTTCGACGGCAAGTGCATCTCGCACACCGTGCAATATCCGGACGGCACAAAAAAATCAGTGGGCGTGATCCTGCCCGCCACCTTGACCTTCAACACCGGCGTCCCGGAGATCATGCAGACGGTGGCCGGCAGCTGCCGCTACAGGATCAAGGGTGAAGACTGGAAGACCTGCCGGTCGGGCGAGTCCTTCAATGTGCCCGGAAATTCCAGCTTCGATATCGAAGTGACGAACGAACCCTATCATTACATCTGTCACTTCAATTAATTCGCGCCCCGGGGAGAGACCATGCCAACCTTCGATATCGTTTCCGAAGTAGAGAAGACCGAAGTCAAGAACGCGGTCGAGCAGACCAACAAGGAAGTCAGCACGCGTTTTGATTTCAAGGGTAGCGACGCGCGTGTGGAACAGGCGGAACTGGTGCTCACCGTACATGCCGACAACGAGTTCCAGCTCAATCAGGTGCAGGACATCCTGAATGGCAAGCTGACCAAGCGCGGCGTGGACATCAAATGCCTGGACATCAGCGACAAGATCGAGAAGGTCAGCGGCAACAAGGTCAAGCGTACCTGCACCGTGAAGGTCGGCGTGGAGATCGAACTGGCGAAGAAGATCGTCAAACTGATCAAGGACAGCAAGATGAAAGTGCAGGCCAGCATCCAGGGCGACACCGTGCGCGTGACCGGCAAGAACCGCGACGATCTGCAGGCTGCCATCGCCTTCATCAAGAAATCCATCACCGACTTCCCGCTGCAATACCAGAACTTCCGCGACTGACACGCATGGCGAATACCATCGACGCCTTCATCGAGTTTTCGTTCAAGGGCGAGGATTACGAGTTGCATTCCACGCTCGATCTGGACCGGCAGCTGGAGCGACACATGTCGCTCGAATCCATGCACCACGTGCTGGCAGTGGAGCACGGCATCGACACCTACTCCTACCTGTTCGAGGTGATGCAGATGGCGGACATCCGCTATGACAACCCGCAAGGCCGGGCCGCGCACTATCTCCGCGACGGCGAGTTCGATTTCGATGCCTACGCCGAGGAGAACACGACCGACGCCTTGCTCGCGCCGCTACAGGCCATCGCCCTGCGCGAGATGGGCGTGGAGGACCTGGAACTGCAACCGCAGCTCAAACAGGCACTACTGCGCGCCTATCGTCTTGGCCTGGAGCAGAACAGCCACAAACACTGAGTCATGTGCCAGGCTTTCGCGGGGCACACTGACTTGCGGCAACATCTCATCGGAGGACTGGCATGCATTCAGTATTGGTTCTATTCGCCAACGGCAGTGAAGAACTGGAAGCCATCACCATCGTCAACATCCTGCGCCGCGCGGGCGTGAGCGTGACGCTGGCCGGTCTGGAAGCCGGCCCTCTGCGCGGCAGCCGCCAGACCGTGCTGCTACCCGACACCACGCTGGATGCAGCCATGTCACAGTCCTACGACATGCTGGTGCTGCCCGGCGGACAGCCCGGCACCAACCACCTCAAAGCCGATGCACGCGTGCTGAAGTTGGCAAAGGAGATGTATCGCGATGGCCGGTATGTCTGCGCCATCTGCGCCGCGCCCTCGGTGCTCGCCACCGCCGGTTTGCTGGACGGCAAGCATGCCACCAGTTTCCCCGGCGCGCTCGATCCATTCCCGCGAGTGCAGCGCCAGCCGCAGGCTGTCGTCGAGGACGGCAAACTGATCACCTCGCGCGGCCCCGGTACCGCGATGGATTTCGCCCTGACACTGGTCGAACGCCTGTGCGGCCATGCCAAACGGACGGAAGTGGAAACCGGACTGGTGCGCTGATGTCGGAGAACAGCATTCAGCCGCGACGGATGCGCAAGCTGCCGCCGGTCTTCCTGGCCCTGTTGTTGCAACTCGCGGCATTCGTGCTGCTGACGTTCGGTGTGCGCCTGCTCGGACACGCCCTGTCCCCCATCGTCTTTGCCCTGGCCTGCGGTGTGCTCGCCGCAATATTCAGCCATCTGGCGCAGCAGGCGCGCTGGTGGCTGCCCATCCAGCTGCTGTTCGTTCCCGCGCTGGTGATAACGCTTTCCGCAGGCATCCCTTCCTATGTCTTCCTGCTGGCCTTCCTGTTGATGCTCGTGTCGTACTGGAGCACCTTCCGCACGCAGGTACCGCTCTACCTTTCCAGTGACAAGGTGTGGCAAGCGCTGGGAACGCAACTGCCTGCCGACCAGCCTTTCAGTTTCATCGATCTCGGCTCCGGCATCGGCGGCGTGCTGACGCATCTGTCGCGCACCCATCCGCAGGGGACATTCCACGGTGTAGAGACGGCACCACTGCCGTTCGCATGGAGCTGGCTGCGCATCAAGCTCGGCGGCTATCATAACTGCCGCGTGTACTGGCGCAGCCTGTGGGATTGCGACCTGTCGAGATACGACGTGGCCTTCGCCTATCTGTCGCCCGTGCCAATGGCCGCGCTCTGGGAAAAAGTGCAGAAAGAGATGCGCCCGGACAGCCTGTTCATCAGCAACACCTTTGCAGTCGCGGAACATCCGCCGCAACGAATCCTGAAAACTGATGACCTGCATCACTCCGAACTCCATGTCTGGCGCAAATGAACCGCTTTATTTCAGGCGCTTACAAGCCATCCGGCAAAACGCTTCCCAAGCCGGATTTTTTTCGCTAGGATGCCTTCCGTCCCAGTTGCACTTCAAAGCGCTATGGCGCGCCCAGACATAAAAACCCTTCAATAACGACGAGAATGAACATGAGCGAGCACATCCGTTACATCACCGACGACACTTTCACCGCCGAGGTCCTGCAATCTCCGTTGCCCGTATTGGTGGACTACTGGGCAGAATGGTGCGGCCCCTGCCGCATGATCGCACCCATCCTGGATGAAGTCTCCCAGGAATATGCGGGCCGCCTGAACGTCGCCAAGCTGAATGTCGACGAGAACCAGCAGACGCCCCAGAAGTATGGCGTGCGCGGCATCCCCACCCTGATGCTGTTCAAGAACGGCAACATCGAAGCCACCAAGGTCGGCGCACTGTCCAAGTCGCAATTGACCGCTTTCATTGACAGCCATATCTAAACGCTTTAGTCTCCCGCCCGCACTTGCCTGTTTCGTCCTGAAACACTGATACAAAACCAAGAAAAGACAGACACGGCAACTCGGCGCGGGAACATCCGCAACCTGTGATCCACCTCCTGCAAGACTCCTAAAACTTTGCGTTCATTCGCAACATCCTGATCATGCATCTATCCGATATCAAGACCAAACACATCACCGAACTGGTGGAAATGGCCGTTGCCAACCAGATCGACAATGCCAACCGCATGCGCAAGCAGGACCTGATCTTCGCCCTGCTGAAGAACCAGGCAAAGAAGGGCGAGAGCATATACGGCGAAGGTACGCTGGAAGTGCTGCCGGACGGCTTCGGCTTCCTGCGCTCACCCGACACCTCCTACCTCGCCGGCCCGGACGACATCTACGTCAGTCCCAGCCAGGTAAGACGCTTCAACCTGCACACAGGTGATTCCATCGAGGGCGAGATCCGCACCCCCAAGGAAGGTGAGCGCTATGTGGCACTGGTCAAGGTGGACAAGGTCAACGGTGAGCCGCCCGAGAACGCCAAGAACAAGATCCTGTTCGAGAACCTCACCCCCCTGTTCCCTACCCAGCAGATCAATCTGGAACGCGACATCCGCTCCGACGAGAACCTGACCGGCCGCATCATCGACATCGTGGCCCCCATCGGCAAAGGCCAGCGCGGCCTGCTGGTGGCCTCGCCCAAGTCCGGCAAGACCGTGATGCTGCAGCACATCGCACACTCCATAGCCTCCAACAACCCAGAAGCGGTGCTGATCGTGCTGCTGATCGACGAGCGCCCCGAGGAAGTGACCGAGATGAGCCGCACCGTGCGCGGCGAAGTGGTCGCTTCCACCTTCGACGAGCCGGCTACCCGCCACGTGCAGGTCGCCGAGATGGTGCTGGAGAAAGCAAAACGCCTGGTCGAACACAAGAAGGATGTGGTCATCCTGCTCGACTCCATCACCCGCCTGGCGCGCGCCTACAACACCGTGATCCCCTCTTCCGGCAAGGTATTGACCGGCGGTGTGGATGCCAACGCGCTGCAGCGCCCCAAGCGCTTCTTCGGCGCGGCGCGCAACATCGAGGAAGGCGGCTCGCTGACCATCATCGCCACCGCGCTGGTCGACACCGGCAGCCGTATGGACGATGTGATCTACGAGGAATTCAAGGGCACCGGCAACATGGAGATCCACCTGGACCGCCGCATGGCCGAGAAGCGCATCTACCCGGCCATCAACGTCAACCGCTCCGGCACCCGCAAGGAAGAACTGCTGATCAAGCCTGACCTGCTGCAGCGCATCTGGCTGCTGCGCAAGCTGATCTACCCCATGGACGAGCTGGAAGCGATGGAATTCCTGCTGGACAAGGTCAAGGCGACCAAGAACAACGCGGAATTCTTCGATTCCATGAAGCGTTGATCCATTAAAGAAAAGGTTTTGACGCGAAAGACGATTTGGGTATAATGCGCGCCTTTCGGAAAAACTAGGTTTCAGGCGAAGGCCTCCCTTCGGGTTTTCCGTAGCCGAATAACCGCAGCTAGCGAGGTAGTCATGTACGCAGTAATCAAGACCGGTGGCAAGCAGTACCGTGTTGTCCAAGGTGAAACACTCAAGATCGAAACCGTTGCCGGTGATGTCGGCGGAGAAATCGTGCTGGACAAAGTGCTGGCAGTCGGCGACGGCGCAGGCATCAAGATCGGCAAGCCGATGCTGGAGGGCGCCACAGTCAAGGCGACCATCATCTCCAACGGCCGTCACGACAAAGTGACCATCTTCAAGATGCGCCGCCGCAAGCACTACCAGAAGCATCAGGGACATCGTCAAAACTACACCGAGATCCGCATCGACGGCATCTCCGCTTAATAAAGGAGCTATAACATGGCATCGAAAAAAGGCGGCGGCAGTACCAGTAACGGCCGCGACTCGCACTCGAAACGACTCGGCTGCAAAAGCTACGGCGGCGAACTGATCAGCGCAGGCAGCATCATCATCCGTCAGCGCGGCACACAGGTTCACGCGGGCGACAACGTCGGCATGGGCAAGGACCACACACTGTTCGCAAAGATCACCGGTACGGTGCAATTCGCGACCAAGGGCGCTCTGAAGCGCAAGACGGTCAGCATCGTTCCCGCTTGATACCGGCGAACAGCTAGAATGAGCCCTATCGCGAGATAGGGCTTTTTTATTTGCCCTCCGGCATCACAGAACGAATAGCGCAGGACATACATGAAATTCATCGACGAATCGAAGATCGAAGTCATCGCGGGCAACGGCGGCAACGGTGCGGCCAGCTTTCGTCGCGAGAAATACATCACCAAGGGCGGCCCGGATGGTGGCGACGGCGGTCGCGGCGGTAGCGTGATCGCCGTCGCCGATCGCAACATCAATACGCTGGTGGACTACCGTTTCGCGCGCATGCACCGCGCCAGGAACGGCGAATCGGGACGCGGCGCCGACTGCTACGGCAAGGGCGCGGACGACATCATCCTGCGCATGCCGGTCGGCACCGTCATCACCGACATCAATACCGGACAAGTCATCGCCGATCTGGCGCTCGACGGCGAGCGCACCGTGCTCGCGCGGGGTGGCGCGGGCGGCCTCGGCAACCTGCACTTCAAATCCAGCACCAACCGCACACCGCGCCAGTGCACGCCCGGCGAGGAAGGCGAACGGCGCGAACTGCAACTGGAGCTGAAGGTACTGGCCGACGTCGGCCTGCTGGGCATGCCCAATGCCGGCAAATCCACGTTCATCCGCGCCGTGTCCGCGGCACGCCCGAAAGTGGCCGACTATCCGTTCACCACGCTGCACCCCAACCTGGGTGTGGTGCGCGTCTCGGAAGAGCGCAGCTTCGTCATCGCCGACATCCCCGGCCTGATCGAAGGTGCGGCGGAAGGTGCCGGTCTCGGCCATCAGTTCCTGCGCCATCTGGCGCGCACTCGCTTGTTGCTACATCTGGTGGACATCGCGCCGCTGCACGAAGGTACCGATCCGGTGCAGGAAGCACATGCCATCCTCAACGAGCTGCGCAAGTATGATGAAGCGCTGTACGAGAAGCCGCGCTGGCTGGTGCTGAACAAGCTGGACTTGCTGCAGAACAAGGAAGAGGCGGTGCGTGCCTTCCTCGATGCGTTCGGCGAGGACACGCGCTGGTTCGCCATCTCCGCCATCAACGGCGAGGGCTGCAAGGAACTGACTTACGCCATCATGCAACACCTGGACGAGATCGCGCGTGCCGAACAGGATGCGATCGCGGAAAGCGCCCAGGAGACCGAGATCGATATCCACGACCCACTGGTATGAGACACACACTCACCCAAGCAAAACGAATCGTCGTCAAAGTCGGCAGCAGTCTGGTCACCAACAGCGGTGCCGGACTGGATCTGACTGCGCTGAACAATTGGGCCAGGCAGATCGCCGCCTTGCGCGCGAGCGGTTGTGAAGTCGTGCTGGTCTCTTCCGGTGCCATTGCCGAGGGCATGCAGCGCCTGGGCTGGAAGCAGCGCCCCAGTGCCGTGCACGAACTGCAGGCCGCCGCCGCCGTCGGCCAGATGGGGCTGGTACAAGCCTACGAGAGCTGTTTCCGCCAGCATGGTTTGCATGCCGCGCAAGTGCTGCTGACCCATGCCGACCTCGCTGATCGCGAGCGTTATCTGAACGCCCGCTCCACCCTGCGCAGCCTGCTCAACCTGCGCGTCATCCCCATCATCAACGAGAACGACACCGTGGTCACCGACGAGATCAAGTTCGGCGACAACGACACGCTGGGCGCACTGGTGGCCAACCTGATCGAAGCCGATGCGCTGATCATCCTCACCGACCAGACCGGCATGTACACCGCCGATCCGCGCAAGGATGCAAGCGCAACGCTGATCAGTGAAGCGACGGCAGGGACCCCCGAGCTGGAAGTGATGGCGGGCGGCGCGGGTAGCCACATTGGACGCGGCGGCATGCTCACCAAGATACTCGCCGCCAAACGCGCGGCGCGCAGCGGCGCACATACCGTCATCGCTTCCGGACACGAGACGGATGTGTTGTCGCGCCTGCTGCAGGGGGAATCCATCGGCACCCTGCTTACCGCCAGTGCGCTTGCGCTCGATGCGCGCAAACAATGGCTGGCGGACCACCTGCAAGTCAGCGGCAAGGTCATGCTGGATCCCGGTGCGGTACGCGCCCTGTGCCAGGACAAGAAGAGCCTGTTGCCCATCGGCGTCACGCAGGTCAGCGGCGATTTCCAGCGCGGTGCCGTCGTCGCCGTGCTGGATGCAGAAGGCAGGGACATCGCCAGAGGCCTGGTCAACTACAGCGCCGATGAAGCACGCCTCATCGCCAGAAAAGCTAGCAGTGAGATCGAAAAGATACTGGGCTACGTGGACGAGCCGGAGTTGATACATCGGGACAACCTGGTTCTGCTTTGAAAAGCAGAACCAGGTTGCGGTGCAGGCAAACATGAACGCAGTGAATGTTTAGCCACGAAGTGGCGGCCGTCACCACAATCCAGTATTGCCGCGACGGCAGCCCGTGGCATCACTCGTGATGCGTCAAAACACAGGACTCGCTGTCAGACTCGATCTGTATCGTGGCATGTTCGATGCCAAAGTCATCATGCAAGGTCTGCATCACGCTGCACAAAAACGCGTCCCCGGCATGCCCCTGTGGCATGACCAGGTGCGCAGTCAGTGCCACCTCTGAAGTACTCATCGCCCACACGTGCAAATCGTGCACCGCCGCGACGCCCGGCAAACCAGACAGGTAGGTCCGCACTTGCTCCAACTCCACCGATATGGGCACACCGTCCAGCGACAGGTGCAACGCCTGCCGCAACAATCCCCAGGTGCCCAGCAGGATCACCAGCGCGATGAGCAGACTGATGAACGGATCCAGCCAGAACCAGCCCGTCCACAGGAACAAGGCGCCCGCAGCCACCACGCCGACCGAGACCAGCGCATCTGCCGCCATATGCAGGAAAGCCCCACGCAGGTTCAGGTCCTGATGGTCGCCAGACATGAACAACCATGCGGTCACGCCGTTGACCAGCACACCCATCGCTGCGACGACGATGACCGTCATGCCCTGTATCGCCACCGGGTGCGCGAGCCGGTCGAATGCCTCCCAGGCAATGGCGCCGACAGCGACCAGCAGGAGCAGCGCATTGAACAGCGCCGCCATGATGGTGGCACGACCGAAGCCATAGGTGTGACTACGACTCGGACGCAGGCGTGCCAGATAGTAACCACCCCATGCCAGCAGCAGCCCCAGCACATCGCTCAGGTTGTGTCCGGCATCGGACAGCAGCGCCAGCGAATCTGCCATCCAGCCGTAGAACGCCTCGACCAGCACGAACAACACATTGAGCGCGATGCCTATCGCAAAGGCGCGATCGTAATTCGCGGCATGGGCGTGCGAGTGGCTCATGTCTGCTCTCATTCGCGCCGCTCGGCGGTCTACTCCAGCCAACCTTCAATCTTGCGACGATCCGGCACACCGCCCGCATGCACTACCTTGCCGTCGATGACCACGCCGGGCGTGGACATGACGCCGTAGCCCATGATGGCCGCGATGTCTTCGACTTTCTCCAGCGCCACCTCCAGCCCTTTCGCCTTGGCGACATCGTCGATCAGTTTCAGTGTGGTCTTGCAATTGGCACAGCCTGTACCGAGTACCTTGATGTTTTTCATTTCACGCTCCTCCTGTAGTGCCAACAACTAACAGCATGACTGACCGGATGCGGTCGGGCTGCAACATGCAGCTTGTTCCGGCTGCGCCTTGGCGGGCGCTGCATCGCCCAGTCGCTCGGCCAATGCCAGATCGAAACTGGCATCGAGCTTCTGCGCAGCCTCGTCACGGATATGGCGCGCAATCTCGATCACGGTCTCGATATGTTGTTGCGGCACACCATATTGCTTGAGCCGGTCTATCTTGCATAACCCCTGTTTGGGGTGGTTGGACGCGATGTCCGCCGCCAGCGACACCAGCGCGACGATGGATGGGGGCAACTCCGCTTCATTCATAGTAAATCTCCCGTTTGAAACACCGGTTCACAGCAAGCCGTCAAGATTATTGAATAGCATGCCGGTCACCACAAAAGCTGTCGCAAGGTAGGCCGCGAACAGCGCCAGCAGCGGCCACTTCACCACTTTGCGCAGGATCAGCATCTCCGGCAACGATAACGCCACCACGGCCATCATGAACGCCAGCACTGTGCCCAGCGGCACCCCCTTCTGCAGCAACACCTCGGCGACCGGGATGATGCCGACCGCATCCGAATACAGCGGCACACCCACCAGCACAGCCCCGACAACGGACAGCAGACCGCCATCACCCGCAATGCCCACGATGAATTCCTTCGGCACATAACCGTGCATCAGCGCGCCGACACCCACGCCGATCAGCACATATTTCCAGATACGGCCGACGATCTCCTTGACCTGTGCCCAGGCATACTCATGACGCAGCTTGAGCGTCATCGCTTCCGTTTCAAGTTGTGCATCGCCCATCTTGATCTGCCACACATACTCCTCCACCCAGCGCTCCGGTTTGAAACGCTCCAGCACGAAGCCGCCGATCAACGCCACGCTCAAACCGCTGGCCACATAGATCAGCGTCATCTTCCAGCCGATGACGGTGGCCAGCACGACGATCGCCACCTCGTTCACCATCGGGCTGGCGATCAGGAAAGACAGCGTGACCCCCAACGGGATGCCTGCCTCGACGAAGCCGATGAACAGCGGCACCGAAGAACAGGAACAGAACGGCGTGACCGCACCCAGCCCGACTGCCATGAAACGCGAGCTGACATTGCCGCGCTTGCGGATGAATTCGCGCACCCGCTCCGGCTTGAGCAGCGCACGCAGCAGCCCCATCACGTAGATGACCAGCGTGAGCAGCACCATGATCTTGCTCACATCCATCACGAAGAAATGCGCGGCATCGCCAAGCTGGCTGCCGCGCATGCCTGCCATATCGTAGATCAGCCAATCGGCCATCATCTCGAACATATCAACGCCTTCCCGACATCTCGTACCACCCCTGGCTGCGCTTCACCAGATACACCACCGACAGCATTACCGGCACCTCGATCAGCACACCGACCACCGTCGCCAGCGCGGCACCGGACTGGAAACCGAACAGACTGATGGCGGCCGCGACAGCCAACTCGAAGAAGTTGCTGGCACCGATCAGCGCCGAGGGACCGGCCACACAATGTGCCTCGCCCGTACGCTTGTTCAACCAGTAAGCCAACGCGGAGTTGAAGTACACCTGGATGGTGATCGGCACCGCCAGCATGGCGATGATTAGCGGCTGCTCGACGATGGCCTCGCCCTGGAACGCGAACAGCAACACCAGCGTCAGCAACAGTGCCGAGATGGAGAGCGGCCCCAATGCCGCCAGCGTGCGCTGCAATGCCTCCTCTCCTCGCGCCAGCAACCACTTGCGCCACAGTTGCGCCAGCAGCACCGGGATCACGATGTACAGCACCACAGAGGTCAGCAGGGTATCCCACGGCACGATGATGGACGAGATACCCAACAGCAAAGCCACCAGCGGCGCGAAAGCGAAGATCATGATGGTGTCGTTGAGTGCGACTTGCGACAAAGTGAACAGCGGCTCGCCATTCACCAGTCGGCTCCACACGAACACCATCGCGGTACAGGGTGCCGCCGCCAGCAGGATCAGCCCGGCGATGTAACTATCCAGCTGTTCCGCGGGCAGATAAGGCGCGAACAGATGGCGGATGAACAGCCAGCCGAGCAAGGCCATCGAGAATGGTTTGACCGCCCAGTTCACGAACAGTGTGACGCCGATACCGCGCCAGTGTTTACGCACCTCGTGCAGCGCACCGAAGTCGATGCGCAACAGCATGGGGATGATCATTACCCAGATCAGCAGACCGACCGGGATATTGACCTTGGCGATCTCCAACCCGCCCAGCCACTGGAACGGCGCGGGCATGAACTGGCCCAACAGCACGCCGACCACGATGCACAGGAAGACCCATACGGTCAGGTAACGCTCGAAGATGCTCATGACATCAGTCCTTGGTGCGCCCGATCTCGTTCATCTTCTCTTTGAGGGTAAGCTTGTCCAGCTTGTCGATGGGCAGGCTCAGGAACAACTGGATACGGCGCGTCAATTGGTCGGCCGCTTTGTTGAAGGCCGCGCGGCGCGCTTCGTCGCCTTCGACATGCGCCGGGTCAGGGATGCCCCAGTGCGCGGTCATCGGCGAACCGTACCAGACCGGACAGACTTCGCCCGCCGCGTTGTCGCACACGGTGAACACGAAATCGAACTCCGGCGCGCCGGGGGCGGAGAACTCGTCCCAGCTCTTGCTGCGCAAGCCTTCGGTACTGAAGTCATTGGCGCGCATCCATTCCAGCGCGCAGGGATTGACCTGACCGGCAGGTTTGCTGCCCGCGCTCCAGGCCTTGAAGCGGCCTTTGCCCAGTTTGTTGAACAACACCTCACCCAGGATGCTGCGTGCGGAATTGCCGGTGCACAGCACCAGTACGTTGTATGTCTTTTCGCTCATTTTCATTTCCTTTGTGTTTAACATGTTTTGTCACCGATGCCGCAATCCGCGCCACCGCAACAATTCTCGGTCAGGTAATCCACCATGCCGTTCATCACCGTGAAGTTCGCCGCGTAATACACGAACCTTCCGTCCTGCCTGCTTTCCACCAACCCGGCATGGCTCAGCGTCTTGAAATGGAATGACAGCGTCGCCGGTGACACCTTTAATTTTTTCGATATCTGCCCGGCGGCCATCCCTCCAGGTCCCGCACTCACCAGCAATCGAAAGATCGCCAGCCGCGTGGTCTGCGCCAACGCAGCCAGCGCCTTAACAACTTGTGCCGGTTTCATCATTATTCATTTCCATTGTTAAATGATTATTAAAATAATAGCGCGATTTAAACAGAGGCGGCCGGATATATCAAGCCCGCGACCGCTCAGTAGAAACGGAAGGAATAGAACAGATCGATCGCATCTTCGGTACCGGTGCGGGTAACCAGCGTGATGCGTGGGGTGAGGGTATAACTGAACTTGGTCAGCCCGCCGACATCGGACAAGCCCTGTTCGTAACTCAGGTAGGCGCGCGACGACAGCCGTTTGCCGACAGTGAAAACCTGGTTCTCCAGCGCATCGCCGGTCTCGCGCTGCCGCAAGGACAGTTCATCCACGCCGATACTGCGCCCCAGCTGGCCGACCGATTGTCCGCCCAGCAGATTGCCTGCTGCCGCGAGCAGCAGGGAGGAATCGATGCTTCCGCTCTCCGGGACGCGACCCAGCACGATCCACGAGAGCTTCTCCGCATCCGGCACAGCAGGTGTGGAAACCAGCCTCGTCACAGGGTGCCTTGCCGTACCCGTGACTTCGATACCAGCCTCGACCGATAGATCCTTGCGCAGCGCGAGGATGTTCAAACCCGGGTCTTCCGGCGGCCCCTGGAAGTTCACCATGCCCCGCTCGACCGTCAGTCGCTGGCCGTAGGCGTTGAACACACCATCCTGGGTGGCGATGATGCCGGTGGCCTGCAAGGGCGAGCCCGCCTCGCCCTGCAGGTGCAACTGCCCCGTCAGGCGCGATTCCAGGCCGGCCGTGCGCAGGTAGAAATGCTCGCCCAGATCGAAGCCGGCATCGATATCGTAGGCCAGCGCGTCTTTCTCGATTTCCGATCGACCGCCGATCCTGACATCATCCGACCAACGCGGCTTTCCCGTTTCGATCTGTGCCAGCAATCCCGCATCGGCACGGATATCGCCGCGCAGATTCAGGGTGCGGCTGGCATAGCCGACATGGCCCTCGCCGGAGACGATCAGCCAGCGATCCCCTCGCTGCACCAACGGCAGCGACTGCGCGCGGATCCGCAGGTCGCTGTCCCCCCCTTCCAGATCGATGCGTCCGCTGGCGCTCAAACGACCGGCAGTCCCCGGAAAATGATATCCATCCAGCAATTTGTCGTCGGGCTTGGGCTGATAAGGCGCGACGAAGGCCAGCTCCTCGATCTGCACTTGGTCCGTCTCGAAACGGGCTCGCAGACTGCCTTGTTCCAGGTTCACGCCCTGGTCCAGCAATGCCATGCGCAGCCCCTCACCATGGAGGCTACCCTGCAGGCGCGGCACGCCGAAGGTCCCGCGCAGATCCGCGTCCAGCGCCAGACTGCCACCGCTTTGCAGGTTCTCATGCAACACCGGGCCGATCCAGGCGAGGTCCTCGCCATGCAACGCCACATGACCGGCCAGTGGTGCGTCATTGGACACGGCCCAGCGCCCATCCTGCAAGGACAACGGCAACTCGACCCGTGCCGCCACTTCGCCCAGCCGAGTTCCGCTCGCGTCCAGCTGCAGCGACAGTACGTCCTGCACGACACCTATCGCTAGGCGCAGTTCGCTCAAGCCCAACTGCAGACCGGTCTGTGCATCGACCATCAGATCGCCGCTCTCGCGCCGGATATCGGCATGCCCCCGCCAGTGCGCATCGGATGTGATGTCCCAATCGCCGCCGAAGAGCAGCATGTCGAACGAAGATATTGGCATGAACTGCTGCAAACCCACGGCCTGCGCACCCAGCCCGCTGAAGCGCCCCGTACTGCGCCACCCCTGCTGCGCCCAGTATGTGTCCTGCAAGGTCACTTCACCACCGCCGAGCGCGAAGCGTGCTGCACCCAATCGCACCTTGCCCGGCGCGATGGACAATTGTGCCGGTGCCTGCAAACGCAGCGGCACCACCCCCTCCGCTTCCAGCGCACCCAGCTCACCCAGCCATTGCCACGCCGCATCCGCCTCGCCGAATCCGCCACTGGATTCAAAATGCCACCGCCCCAGCGGCTGCTCGTTGTGCACCAGATTCGCGCTGCCATTCAGCGTGTGCTGCGCGCGACTCCCGGCCGCTTCCATGCGCAGCTCCGTTATCCCCAACCCGCTTCGGCTACGCACCCCGGATGCGCTCAGTTGCATTGCCAGCATGCGCTCGTCGTATCGACCACCGGCATCTATCTGCTCGATGCTATCCCCATTTGGCAGCACAAGGTTGATGCCGCCGAGCGTGAAGGTGACGGCGGGTTCCGCCAGACTGCCGATCAACTCGGCCTGACCGGATAAGCGCCCACGCATCGCCCCGCCCAGTTGCTCCAGTCTGGGCGCATCCAGCATGAACCTGAAATAGTCCGCCGCCGTGCCATAGGCCAGCTCGGCGTTGAGGGTGTTGTCCCCGATGCGGAGCTCTACTTCGCCATCCGCCTGTTGCTTGCCGCTGAAATGCAGCTGTCCGTTGCCCTCGATGCCATAGCGTGAGAATCGACTCGGCTCCAGTTCGAAATCGAGCGCCACCTCGGGCTTCGGCATCAGGCTGCCCGAGGCGTGGAGCGCGGCATTCAGGTCGGTCGGCGCACTGTCGACGAAGTCGCGCAGGTCCAGCCGGCGCAGATGACTGTCGAAACGGAACGAACGCATGCTGTCCAGTTTCAATTCGCCTTCCCCGGCCAGTTCGGTACTTCCCCTTGCGAAACGCAGGGCATGCAAGGTGACCGTATCGCCGCGACGGTGCAGACTGCCGTCGATGATGAGTCCGGCATCGGCCAAGCCCAGACTCATCTGCTGTTCACTGCCGGTACTACCCAGCGCGATCTCGCCGTGCAGGTCCATCTGCGGCGCGCGGCTGTCGATGGCGCTCGGATCGAAATCGCTCACCTGCAGACGCATGGCACCCTGCCCGGACTGCGGGCGCCAATCCAGCTCTCCGCTCGCATGCCCCTTCCTGCCGATACGCGCCTGCACCTCATAAAGTTGCCAGTAACGTTCCGACCAGCGCAAACGCGCCTGCAGGCTGCGCAAAGGCAAGCCCGCTTGATCCAGAGGGGCGTAATGCCGATTCTCGATGGATAGAGAACCTTCGAGTCTATCCTGCCCGGCCCCACGCAATTCGAGTTCACCATCGAGTCGCGCTGGCGGCGCTTCCGTATCCAGCCATTTTGTCGCCAGCCCCTTGAACCCGATCTGCGCATGCGCCAGCGGCACGCCGGCCAGCGGCAGCAACTGCGCACTCCCTTGCAGAGTCAACCCTTCGCCGCTGCCGTTCAACTGCACGTCCAGGTGCTGCAGATCGCCCTTAACCTCGATCTGGTAACTGGCGTTCATCGGCACGGTTGTCTGCAGTGCAGCGGTCGCCTGCGCCGCATACGGCGCTTGCGGCGCAACCTTGGCGGTAGCGACCAGATCACCGTATGCGGTGCGGGCACTCACCACCTGCAAACGATGGCCGTCGCCGTCGGCACTGAAACGTGCCTGCACAGCATCCACCTGAATGTCCGGCGGCCCATCCTCGCTGCTCGACACGTGCAAGCTGGCCACTTCAAGCTGCTCCAACTTGATGTCCAGCGGCAAGGACAGGCTTGCGGGCAATGAAGCCGCCTGCTCCGATGGCAGACTCAGCACATCCACGTTCTTTGCCTGCAGCTGCAGCAAATGGAGCTCACCACGCAGCAAGGCGGCGGGACGCCAATGCACCTCCACATCGCTCAGCGAGACGCGCCACCCTTCGCCGCGCAACAGCAGATGGCGCATGCCGAAATCCTTCAGCAGCGTACCGTGCTCGCCGTCGATCTCCAGCATATCTCCACTGAACTGTTGCACTGCACTGCTGACCCAAATCAATCCGGAGTGCGTCCCCAGCATCCAGCCACCCGCGACGGTGACCATTGCCGGCGGCGTGAGTGCGGCCAGCCACAACAATTGGCGCAACGAGGGAATGACGCGCCGGATGACCATCAGAACGCCACCGCGATCGCGAAGTGCACGCGTGTATCCGGCTCACCCTGGCCGCGTGCCGCATCCAGCGCCAGCGGCCCGACCGGACTGCGCCAGCGCGCGCCGAAGCCGTGGCCGCGATACCACTGCAGGGTCGGTGCCGTATCCGCCGCCGCCCCGGCATCGACGAACATGGCTGCCCCCCAGTTGCCGAACCAGCGCGTGTATTCGGCGCTCAGCGTGCTCATCGCCCGCCCGCCCACCACCGCACCGCCTTCCTGGAAACCGATGCTCTGATAGGCGAAGCCGCGCACGGTCTGCGTACCGCCGACGCGGTACAGGTATTCCTGCGGGATACCCAGACGCGTGGTAGAAGCGGTATAGCCCGCTTCGGCCCGCAGACTCAGCACATCGCGCGGGCTGAACGCTATCCATGACTGGTGGCGTGCATAGCTGCGCACGAAATCCTGGTCGGAGGCGAACGACTTGCTGGCACCGCCAATCTTGATCTCGGTCAGCGTTCCGTCCGTCGGTGCCAAAGGATCATCCACCACACGCCGGTACCAGTGCCAGTCCAGCACCAGCGCCTGGTCGGTCTCGCGGATGCCGCCCGTCGGCAGGCGCCGCTCCTGCTGCCAGTTGAGACTGATGCCGGTCTCGATACCGAACAGGTTGCGCGTGCGCGTGACACCGAACTTGTCGCGTCGCGTGACCAGCTCCTGGATGTCGGTGCGCTCGCCGCTGGCGCGCCACAACAGCCGGTATCCCAGCGGGTTGGGCGGCGTGTCCAGTGCCAGCGCGATGTTCTGCCGGTTCTGTTCCACCACGGCGGCACTGTTCAGCGTCCACGCCTGATCGAGGAAGTTGTAGCTCTGGTAGTTCAGCTCGTTGCGTATACCGTTGTTGGTGCTGTAACCGATACCGAACGAGAGCTTGCGCGACTTCGCCTCCACCACCTGGACCTGCACCGGTGCGCTGCGCACCACCTGCACGTCTCTGCCGCTCGTCCTGGCGGTATCCAGACTCACGATGATGGAGCTGAATTGCGGCAGCTTCTGCAACTGTGTCTGGAATTCCAGCAGCAGGCTGCGCCGGTATGGCTGGCCGGGTTTGAAAGTGCTGTGACGCTCGATCAGCAAAGGCTCGTAGCGCTCAAGTCCACGCACTTGCAGCGCCCCGAACTGATAACGCGGGCCGGAATCGATCACCACACGCAGCCTCGCGACACCCTGCTCGACATCGACCTCGGCCGCACTGCTGACCATGCGCGCGGCGGCATAATCCTCTTTGGCTACATCCGCCAGCAACTCCGCCTTGGCGCGTTCCCATGCCTCGGAACGGAAGGGCGACCCGACCGGCAGCGACCAGGCTTTGCGGATCTGTTGTGCGCGCTGGGCGGCGCTCTGCTGCAGATCCCCGCGCAGCTCGATGTCCAGTGCCCCGACCGTGGTACGCATCCCCGGCAGCACCTGCAATGCCACTACGCCGGCATTGCTCACCTCCTCCAAACGTACCCGGGCAGAAAAGTAGCCTTCGGTCGCCAGCAGCTCCGGTATCTCACGCTGCGCGCGGCGCACGAACACGCCACGCTCGGATTCGGTTGCCAGCAGTTTCTCGGGTAACTTGAAATGCTGTTTCAGCAGCGGACGCAGCACATCGGGAATATCGATGGTGACTGCCGGGTTATTGCCGGCCGCAAAGGATGGAGCCCCCCATGCGACGACGAGGAGCACCAGCAGCCATCGCCGCCAAACCGGCTGGTGCCGGCATGCGGAAGACTCACACTCCATCAGAACAAGGCGTGATTGAAAGCCAGGTGGGTGGCGATGCTGCACGCATAACCCAGTGCGATCACCGGCGTCCATTTAAGGTGCGCGAAGAAGGTATACACCCCCCGTGCCTGCCCCATCAGGGCCACGCCGGCCGCAGAACCGATGGACAGCAGCGAACCTCCCACACCGGCGGTCAGTGTGACCAGCAGCCACTGGCCGATGGACATGTCCGGCTGCATGGTGAGCACAGCGAACATGACCGGGATGTTGTCCACCACTGAGGAGATCAGCCCCACTGCGATGTTGGCATTGGTTGCCCCCCATGAGCCGTACATCACTTCCGAGATCATGGCCAGATAGCCGATGAAACCGAGTCCGCCCACGCACATCACCACGCCGTAAAAGAAGAACAGCGTATCCCATTCACTGCGCGCCACTTCGCGATAGATGTCGAACGCGGCCGGGCTACCGATCTCGCTGACCTGCTTCTGCGCGCGGCCGCTGGTGGTCTGGCGCAAGTAATAGGCGTAGAACTTGAGCACGCCCATACCGGTCAGCATGCCGATCACCGGCGGCAGACTGAGCAGGCTGTGGAAGCTCACGGCCAGCGCGATGGTTCCCAGGAACAGTCCGGCAATGACCAGCGCGCCGCGCTTCATCTCGATCATCTTGCCGCCGCCCGCCGGCTTGCCACTGGCGAGGAACAGGTGCATTACGATGGCCGGGATCAGCCAGTTGATCAGCGACGGCAGGAACAGGTTGAAGAAGGTCCAGAAACCGATCTGGCCGTTGCTGGCCATGATGTTCTTCTGCCACACCATCAGCGTGGTGATGTCTCCGAACGGAGAGAACGCGCCGCCCGCATTGGCCGCAACCACCACATTGATCAGTGCCAGCACCACGAACTTCGGATTATCCTTACCCACCGCCGTCACCACCGCCCCCATCAACAAGGCGGTCGTGAGATTGTCCGCCACTGCCGAAATGAAGAAGGCCAGCACGCCGGTCACCCAGAACAGCATGCGGTAGCTGAAACCCTTGCGGATCAGCCAGGAACGCAGCGCCTCGAACGCGTTGCGCTCATCCAGCGCGTTGATGTAGGTCATCGCCACGATCAGGAACAGCATCAGCTCGGCATACTCTTCCAGATTGTGACGCAGCGCGGCTTCCACCACATGCGGGATGTCGTGCCCCTGGTAATACCAGGCGATCAGTCCCCAGATGATGCCCGCCGCCAGCATCACCGGCTTGGACTTGCGCAGATGGGTGAACTCTTCCGCCATCACCGCCAGATAGGCGACGAAGAACAGCAGCAGGGCGGTTATCCCCACCCAGTGTCCGGTCAGATCAAGGCGTACTCCCTCAGCGGCAGCAAAGGCAGACAAAGGGGCGAGTGCGAATGCGAACAGGGCAAGCAGGCGATTCATGCGATTCCTCCGGCGATAAGCGGGCAACAAGATTTTCGACGCGGGATTGTACCTTACGCACGCGTTCATATCGCAGTGTGGGCGCGTAGAATGATGCCCGTATCCTGCCCAAAGACACGACATGTTCATCGAGCTATTCATACTCGCGATAGTGGTTGCCGTGGTAGTTCTGGCGCTACGTCCGCCGCGCAAATGAAAAGGGCCGCGACTGCGGCCCCTGCCCCCTGCACGGCCTGCCAGTGGCTAGCGCATCCTGCTTTGTCGCGAGCCGCTGGAAGGACGCTCCATCCAGCTCTTGATGCGGTTGGCGTCGCCGACCCGGGTGTTCTTGCCCCACGAATCCAGCAGCACGATCACCGTGGGGCGCTCGGAAAACTTGGCCTGCATCACCAGGCAACGTCCCGCTTCGCTGATATAGCCGGTCTTGGACAGGCCAACATCCCAATTACGATTGCGCACCAGCGGATTTGTGTTGACGAAATGCAGGGACTGGCGGGCATTCACCTTCACTACATGGCGGCTCTGAGTGGACGCACGCTGGATAGGCTCATAGTTCTGCGCTGCCAGCACCATCTTCACCAGATCCTGCGCAGTGGACACGTTCTCGCTGGTCAGGCCGGTCGGGTCCTGGAAACTGCTATCTTCCATCCCCAACTCGCGCGCCTTGGCATTCATCATCGCCACCAGCACCGGCATACCGCCGGGATAAGTGCGGGCCAGCGCGGACGCCGCGCGGTTCTCGGAAGCCATCAGCGCCAGCGTCAACAGATCGCCCCGGGAGAGCGTCATGCCCTGCTTCAGGCGTGACTTCGTGCCTTTCAGGCGATCCCGGTCTTCGCGGGTGATGGTGATGGGTTCGTCCAGCGGCAGTTTCGCGTCCAGGATAACCATGGCCGTCATGAGCTTGGTGATGGATGCGATGGGAACCACCGAATTGACGTTCTTGCTATAGACGGGCTGGCCGGTCTGCTCGTCATAGATCATGGCGATGGCCGAGCCCAACTTGGGCAGCTTGCCATAGTTCGCACGCTCGATACCCGCAGCCTGTGCGGAAAGCACAAATGACGCAAACAACGCAAAGACCAGTAAATAACGCATACACATCCTCTTGATACCTTACAAGACGGGGCGCAGGATAACCTATATGCCCCTGAGGGCAAGCCGGTCTGTTGCATATCCACCAAATATGGATAGCTCTACCGGGGCTGCATCCACAGATATTTTAAATATTGGCAGCAATTGAACGGTGAAAGCCGGCAATTGACATGTCTATCCGCTCATCGGCAAATGCCGGCCGCTGGTCGCGCGCTATGCCTGGCGCGCTTCCTGTTGCTGCAAAGCCCACATCTGGCTGTATACCCCCTGCCGCGCCAGCAGTTCCCGGTGCGTACCGCGCTCGACGATGACGCCCTTGTCCATCACCAGGATCTGCTCGGCGTCCACCACGGTGGACAGGCGATGAGCGATGATCAGCGTGGTGCGTTCGCGGGCGATGTGGCGCAATTCGTCCTGGATAGCCTTTTCCGACTTGGAATCCAGGGCAGAGGTCGCCTCGTCGAAGATCAGAATGGCCGGATCCTTCAGCATGGCGCGCGCGATGGCGACGCGCTGCTTCTCGCCACCGGACAGTTTCAGGCCGCGCTCACCCACCATGGTGTCGTAACCCAGCGGCAGGGATTCGATGAAATGATGGATATGTGCCGATTGCGCGGCGCGCAGCACTTCGTCGCGCGTCGCGTCGGGACGGCCGTAGGCGATGTTGTAGTAGATGGTGTCGTTGAACAGCACCGTATCCTGCGGCACGATGCCGATGGCAGCACGCAGGCTGGCCTGCGTCACGCTGCGAATGTCCTGCCCGTCGATCACCACCGCGCCGCTGTCCACATCGTAGAAACGGAACAGCAGCCGGGAAAGTGTGGACTTGCCGGCCCCGCTCGCCCCAACCACCGCCACGGTATGACCGGCAGGGACGTCGAAACTGACGCCGTGCAATATCTGCCGGGTCGGATCGTATGAGAACTCGACCTGCTCGAATCGCACGGCAGCATGCTCTAGACGCAGGGGCTGTGCATCCGGAGCATCCTCCACTTCACGGTGCACATCCAGCAGGCGGAACATCTTCTCCATGTCGGCCAGCGCGTTCTTGATCTCGCGGTAGACGAAGCCGAGGAAGTGCAGCGGCATGTACAGCTGCAGCATGAACACGTTGACCAGCACCAGATCGCCGACTGTCATCTTGCCGGCCACCACCTGCTGTGCCGCCAGCAACATCAACAGTGTGACGCCGATGGCGATGATGATGCTCTGCCCCGCGTTCAGTGTCGCCAGCGAGGTCTGGTTGCGCACCGCCGACACTTCCCAGCTCTTCATCTGTTCGTCGTAACGCGCCACCTCGTATTTCTCATTGCCGAAATACTTCACCGTCTCGTAGTTGATCAGGCTGTCGATGGCGCGCGTGTTGGCCTTGGAATCCATGTCGTTCATGGTGCGGCGGAACACCATGCGCCACTCCGTGACCACCAGCGTGAACACGATGTAGGCGGCCAGCGTGACGAAGGTGATGATGGCGAACATCGGGTCGTATTTCACGAACAGGATGGCCGCCACCAGTCCGATCTCCAGCAGCGTGGGCAGGATGTTGAACAGCAGGAAGGTGAGCAGGAAGCTGATACCGCGCGTGCCGCGTTCGATGTCGCGGGAGACGCCGCCGGTCTGGCGCTCCAGATGGAAGCGCAGACTCAGGCTGTGCAGGTGCTCGAACACCTGCAGCGCCACACGGCGGATGGCGCGCTGCGTGACCTTGGCGAACAGTGCGTCGCGCAGCTCGCCGAACAGCGTCGACAGCAGGCGCAGCAGGCCATAGCCCAAAATCAGCATCACCGGTACGGCCAGCATGGCCTGCGGTTTGCCCATCTCGTCCACGATCTCCTTCAGCGCCAGCGGCACGACCACGTTGGCCAGCTTGGAAGCGACCAGCAGCATGACGACGAAAGCGACCCGCCATTTGAATTCGAGCAGGTAAGGAACAAGACTCTTGATCACCGTCCAGTCGGTGCGGGTGGGCATGCCGGAGGAAGGTGAGTGGTGCGAACTGGCGTGGCGCATCGGGCGAACCAAGGATGAGAACGGGCTGCATTATAGCCGCAGCCCCCGCCGCGATGCTCAGTCCGGGACGCCCGGTCGCCCGAAGTGATAGCCCTGCGCGCTGTCCACGCCGATCTCCGCCAGCATGCGCGCGGTCGCCTCGTCCTCGACGAACTCGGCGATGGTCTTCAGGCCGAATTCGTGTGCCATGCGGTTGATGTGCTCGACCATGATGCGGTCGCGCGGGTCGTTGACGATCTGTTGCACGAAGCTGCCCTCGATCTTCACGTAATCCACCGGCAGGTATTTGAGATACATGAAGGACGAGAAGCCGCTGCCGAAATCGTCCAGCGCGATCTTGATGCCGGTCCCCTTCAACTCCTCGATCACCGCCCGCACTTGCGACAGGTTGGGCAGGGCCTCGCGCTCGGTCAGCTCCAGCACGATCAACTCGCACGGCATGCCCGCCTCGCGCGCGATCGCCGGAATGGCGCGCACCCATTCGATGTCATTGAAGCTGCGCGGGAACAGATTGAAGAATAGCTTCACACCCTGGTTCTTGCGGCTGACTGCGGCATAGTGGGCCAGCCCCTTGCGGAACACGGTGCTGTCCATCTCCTGCGCCATGCCCAGCTTCTCCGCCACCTCGACGAACTCGCCGGCCGGCACGACCACCTCGCCGTCGCGGATGCGCGCCAGCACCTCGTATGCCTTGATGGAGCCGTCGCGCAGGTTGATGATGGGTTGCAGGTGTGCCTCGACCCGGCCTTCGCGCAGCGCTGCGCGAAGGAACTCGCCCTGGCGGAACACATTCATCATGCTGCGGTCTTCTTCGCTCTCGGCCGTCATCACCTGGTTCTTGCCGCGCGACTTGGCCTTGTACAGCACCACATCCATGGCCGAATAAATCTCACCCTCGGTCAGGCCGTCCTCCGGATAGCTGACCAGACTGAAACTGGCGGTACAGCGTACCTTTCCGACGGGCAATTCGAACTCCTTGTCCTGCAGCGATTGCAACAGTTTGTTCGCCACCTGCAAGCCCTTCGCCAGCTCGGTCTCGGGCAGCAGGATGGCGAACTCGTCGCCGCCCAGACGCGCCAGCACATCGCCTTTGCGCAGGCATCCCGAGAGCAGCATGGACAGCTCCTTGAGCACCAGGTCGCCGACCGGATGGCCGAAGGTGTCGTTGATGTACTTGAAGTTATCCAGATCGACCATGATCAGCGAGAAACTGCGCTGGTGGCGCGCGGAACGGATGATCTCGTAATGCAGGAAATCCTCGAACTTGCGCCGGTTGTACAGGTCAGTCAGCGGATCATGGGTGGACAACTCCTCCAGCCTGACGTTGTATTCGTGCACCGTCTTCAGTAGTCCGTTGAAATACTCGGCCAGACTCTGCAGCTCCAGCAGCGGGATGTCGTATTTCACGCGCCGCGTCAGATCCATGTCGACCGATATCTCGCGCATCACGCTGACCAGTTTGGCGATGGGCAACACGAACAGGTAGCGCAGTTTGAAATACAGTACGAGAAAAACGAAGCCGATGATGGCAAGGGTATAGACCAGCATGGAATTGAGCACGCTGCTGAACGATACCTTGAGGTTCTTCACCGGATAGCCGATGTCAATCACGCCATGCACCGCGCCGACGTGCGACTGCGTGTGGCAGCCCAGACATTCTTCCGTGGCGTGCAGGGGATAGAGATAGCGGATCTCGTCCACATTCGGGAACAGCAAGGCCTCCTGTCCGTCGGCCAGCGCCTTGCGCAGCGGCGCATCGGCGGCCACCGCCGCCGCCTCCTGCGGCATCGCGCCGAACTGGCCGGCGACCGCCTCGCCGCGATAGACACGGATCCTGAGATCGGGGAACTGGCGGTTCAGACGCTCGATGGCCTCATTGATGTCCTGCTTGCTCCAGCCCTTGCGCATGGCGGAATACAGGCTCTGGAACACCAGCTGCGACGTCTGCCGCGCATCCTCGCGCGCCAAGTCGTGCACCGCGCGGTCGCGGATCGCCCCGGACAACCCGAAGATGAGCACGAACGCCATGACCATGGCGACAACCGACAGAATGACGAGCAAACGACCCAGCGACATGTGCCGGATAAGACCTAACAGATACGCCATGCACCCTCCCCTTTTTTTGATGCCCTTATTTTTTGCGGGCTGAATACTAACCCGAGTCGGAAGATGGATGTCGCGAATGTTGCCCCCGAGGGCGATCAATGCCTTTGCCGCACCAGCAAACCGACCAGCAGGCGGATCACACCATAGCTCAGACGCGACAAGAAGATGGACACGAGATGGCTGGGCGGCCTGAGCACCTTTTCCGACTGATGCTGCACGGCATACATCACGTTATCGCGCAGACTGCCGGCGAACGCGCTGTCGCGCACAGCCAGGTTCGCCTCGCGCGCCATCCACAGGCTGAGCGGATCGAGATTGGATGAACCCAGCGTTGCCCACGTGCCGTCTACGACGCAGGCTTTGGCATGCATGAAACTGGCACGGTACTCATGGATCTCCACCCCATCCGCCAGCATCCGCCCATACAGATACTGGGTCGCGTAATACTGGAAGCGGTATTCCACCCTGCCCTGGACCAGCAACACCACCCGCACGCCGCGCCGGGCGGCCCGCTTGAGTGCTCTGCGCATCCTGCGCCCCGGCAGGAAATAAGCATGCGCCAGCACGATCTCATGACGGGCAAGGTTGATCGCATGCAGATAGGCCGCCTCGATCTCGTGCCTGTGCCGCACGTTGTCGCGCAAGAGCAAAGTCGCCGCCGCATCGCCATCAGGGGCCTTGCGGCGGCGCAGCTGCCCGCGCAACCGTCCGATGCGCTTGCGCATACTGGCCCAGCGCACACCGGACCAGAGGTGGCGCATCGCCTCCCGCACATCATGGACCAGCGGTCCCTGCACGCGCACCGCATAGTCCAGGCGCGGCGCATCGAAACCTTCATCTTCCGGTATGTCGTCGATGATGTTTATCCCGCCCACATAGGCAGTCTCGCCATCGATCACCGCCAGTTTGCGATGCATGCGCCGCCAGCGGTAGCGGCGCATGGGAAAGAAGCCGCGCTCGCGGCGGAACCACAACACCTCCACGCCCGCATTGCGCAGCTCCTCCACCCACGTTTCAGGCAGATCGGCGGAGCCGAAGCCATCGATCAACAGCCTTACCGCGACCTGTCGTTGCGCCGCCTGCTGCAAGGCCAGCGACACATGTCTACCGGTCGTGTCGGCCGCGAAGATGTACGTCTCGAGATGCACGGTATGTTGTGCCGCATCGATGTCCGCACACAGTGCGGGGAAGAATTCCATGCCGTTCTGCAACAGCGTGAGGCTATCGGGACCGACCTGGAAATGACGGCTCATCTTCTTTTCAGGTCTGCAGAAAGTGCCGCATGGTCGGACTTGCGCCGTCCATCATGCACATCACACCCCACCACATCGAAACCGCGCGCGTAGATGCGGTCCAGCTTGAGCAAGGGGAATGCGGCCGGAAAACTGCGCGCGGGGACCCCGCAGCTGAGATGGAACACATCCTGCACGCCGAGGCTTTCGCTCAAACCGCGCGTCAGTTCATTGCGCCAGTCGTTGAAATCCCCCGCGATGAGCAACGGGGCCTCGGCGGGCACCTCCCGCTGCGCATGCTCGATCAGCGACTGCATCTGCTGCCGTCGGCCGCGCGCAAACAACCCGAAATGGGTGCAGAAGCAATGCACGGACTGCCCCTTCACATCGATCTCGCAATGCAGCAGGCCGCGTTGCTCGAAACGGTGTGCCGAGACATCGCGGTTGCGCGTCTGCACGATAGGGAAACGGCTCAGGATGGCATTGCCATGATGGCCATGCTCATACACCGCATTCATGCCGTAGGCCTGATGCGCCCAGAATTCATCGGCGAGGAACTCATGCTGCGGTTCGACCGGGTAAGTATGGTGACGCCGCGCATGATGTGCATGCTCGCCCTGCACTTCCTGCAGGAACACGATGTCCGCGTTCAACGCGCGCAACTGTTCGCGCAGGTCATGCAACACCACCCGCCGGTTGAACGGCGAGAAACCCTTGTGGATGTTGTAGGTGGCGATCTTGAGATGGGGCATGGCAGGCATTCTACCCAATCGGCCGGTCCGTTAGCAGGCACGACAGTTTGCGCCGCCGTATCAAGCGTTGCCCAACCCCTTCGTCGGCAGATCGATCTGCTGCGCGAAATCCAGCATGCGTTTGATGGGCTGCACGGCGCGCGGGATGATGGCGGGATCGACATGGATCTCGTTGTGGCCTTTTTCCAGCACTTCGGCGAGGTTCTGCAAACCGTTCATCGCCATCCACGGACAGTGGCTGCAGCTGGTGCAGGTGGCACCGTGACCGGCGGTGGGGGCTTCGAGGAATATCTTGTCGGGACACAGCGTGCGCATCTTGTGCAGGATGCCGTTATCGGTGGCGACGATGAATTCCTTCGCTGTTGAATTCTGCGCGGCTTTGATGAGTTGCGTGGTGGAACCGACCACATCGGCCTGCTGCACCACGGCGCGCGGCGACTCGGGATGCACCAGCACCAGCGCGCCGGGATGCTGCGCCTTCAGCTCCTGCAGTTCGCGGGCCTTGTATTCGTCGTGCACGATGCATGAGCCTTGCCACAGCAGCATGTCGGCGCCAGTCTGCTCCTGCACGTAACCGCCGAGATGACGATCCGGTGCCCACAGGACCTTCTTGCCCTGCTCGTGCAGATGCTTCACCACCGGCAATGCGATGGAGCTGGTCACCATCCAGTCGGCGCGCGCTTTAACGGCGGCGCTGGTGTTGGCGTACACCACCACCACACGGCCTGGATGCGCGTCGCAGAAGGCGGCGAATTCGTCCGCCGGACAGCCGAGGTCGAGCGAACACTCGGCTTCGAGGTCGGGCATCAGCACGCGCTTCTCGGGGTTGAGTATCTTGGCCGTCTCGCCCATGAAGCGCACGCCTGCCACGACTATCGTTTTGGCCGGATGTCGGTGACCGAAGTTGGCCATATCGAGCGAATCAGACACGATGCCGCCGGTTGCCTCCGCCAAATCTTGCAAATCCGGATGCACGTAGTAGTGCGCGACCAGCACGGCGTCCTGCTCTTTCAGCAGACGCTTGATGCGTGTGATCAGTTCGGCCTTCTCTGCCGCATCAGGCTCGCGCGGCTTTCTCGCCCAGGCATGCGCCGTACTGCAGCTGGCCTGCGCCATGTCGGGGTGTTCGTAAGCGATGGATATCTCCTGTTCAGCCATGCTGCACTTTCTCCGGTAATTGCATGATCGCCGCGCGGTTGCTCGGCGAGAAGACCTTGTCCGCCGCCTCCTGCCATGGCAACCAGAGACTGTTCAAATGCTCACGCGGCGAGAGTCTGACAGGAACGGGAAGAGGAAGTTGCAGACCGAATACATGTTCAGTGTTGCGCGTGACACCGGGCGGGTAGCGGTGACGCCAGTGCGGGTAGATCTCATATTCGTTCTGATGTTGCCAGTCGGTCAGCTGGAACGCTGCTGCATCGATGCCGGTCTCTTCCGCCACCTCGCGCAACGCGGTGTCGCACAGCGTTTCATCACCGTCGCGACTGCCGGTGACCGATTGCCAATAGCCCGGGTGGTCGGCGCGTTCCAGCAACAGGACCTCGAGGGCTGCAGTGTAGATGACGACCAGAACGGAGACAGGCTGCTTGGTTCGCTGCATCACGCAAGGAACACCCAGAATGGTTTGCCCGCCTGTTTCCAGCAGCTCACCGTATCGTTGAATATTTCCATGACGATCCCATGATCCGCTGCGGTCAGCCCCAGCGTGTCGCCGCTGTTAAGCAGCAGCAACACGTATCCCTCGTCAAACTCGTCCAGCCATGACAGGTCGCACAAGGCATCTGCCAGCGCATCGAAGTTATGGCCGAACCAGTCCGGTGCCTGGATGGCATGTGCGATAGCCGCAAGGAATTCGCCCTTGCTGTGCACATTCGCCATATCGATCTCGAAACTACGAAACTCGGCCAACGCGATATTGCCGCGCAACACTTCGACCGGACAGCCCAAGCGGTAGACACCAGCCTCACCCATATCCTGCAAGCGGTCACACAAGTCGCTCATATTCACTCCTTGATGCGTTTGAAACTGCGGTAGTGGTCGTCTGTGTAGTAACACTCCGGTATGACGCCGCACACGATGCGGCGCGCACCGCGATGGCCGACACCCGGTGTCCTGACCGTGTATTCGCGGTAATAGTTGCGCGGCTGCTGGGGCAGGATGCGTTCGCGGTTCTTGAACTCGATGCCGTCACGCTGGTAGGGGAACGGGCCGCCCTCATTGATAAGCTGCAAGGTGTCGCGTGCCTCCGGAGGCAGTTGCGCAACGGAGACGACCGCGAGCGTGGCGACTTGCTGGTCGCGTGCCTGTGCGAACGGCAGGCACAGCAGCAGGGCGATCAGCAGCCCCCAGCCAGCCTGTGCCGCGCGGCGCATGGTTTATTCCTTGCTGACTTCCACGGTTGTCTGCACTTGCTGACGCAGACGGATGTGCAATTCGCGCAATTGCTTCTCGTCGACGGCGGACGGTGCCTGTGTCAGCAGACACTGGGCACGCTGCGTCTTGGGGAAGGCGATCACGTCGCGGATGGATTCGGCGCCGGTCATCATGGTGACGATACGGTCCAGACCGAAGGCCAAGCCGCCATGCGGCGGTGCGCCGTATTGCAGTGCGTCGAGCAGGAAACCGAACTTGAGCTGAGCTTCTTCCGCGCCGATGTTGAGCGCGCGGAACACCTGGCTCTGCACGGCTTCCTTGTGGATACGCACCGAACCGCCACCGATCTCCCAACCGTTCAGCGCCAGGTCGTAGGCCTTGGCCAGACAACGCCCGGGGTCGGTTTCGAGGAACTGCAGGTGCTCGTCCTTGGGCGCGGTGAACGGATGGTGGCAGGCATTCCAACGCTTGGCTTCATCGTCGTATTCGAACATAGGGAAGTCCACCACCCAGATCGGCTCCCACGCCTTGCCGTTGGTGTAGCCTTTCTCGTGGCCGATCTTGCTGCGCAACGCGCCCAGTGCGTCGTTGACGACCTTGGTCTTGTCCGCGCCGAAGAAGATGATGTCGCCGTTCTGCGCGCCGGTGCGCTCGACGATGGTCTTCAGCGCCGCTTCATTCAGGTTCTTGACGATGGGCGACTGCAGGCCGGTCTCGTTCAATTGTGTCACGTCGTTGACCTTGATGTAGGCCAGCCCCTTGGCACCGTAGATACCCACGAACTTGGTGTACTCATCGATCTCACCGCGTGTGAATGCGCCGCCGTTCGGCACGCGCAGGGCCGCCACGCGACCGCCGGAATTCGCCACGCCGCTGAACACCTTGAACGCCACGTCCTTCACCGCGTCGGTGACTTCGGTGATCTCCAGCGTGACGCGCATGTCCGGCTTGTCGGAACCGAAACGGGCCATCGCTTCGCCGTAACCGATGCGAGGGAACGGGTTGGGCAGATTGACGTTGAGTACTTCCTTGAACACGACGCGGATCATCTCTTCGGTCAGGTTCATGATCTGCTCTTCGCTCATGAACGAGGTCTCGATATCGACCTGGGTGAACTCGGGCTGACGGTCGGCGCGCAGGTCTTCGTCGCGGAAGCATTTGGTGATCTGATAGTAACGGTCGAAGCCGGCCACCATCAGCATCTGCTTGAACAGCTGCGGCGACTGCGGCAGCGCAAAGAAGTCACCGGCATGCACGCGCGACGGCACCAGATAGTCGCGTGCGCCTTCCGGCGTGGACTTGGTCAGCATCGGCGTCTCGATGTCGATGAAGCCGTGGTCGTCGAGGAAGCGGCGGAACGCGCGGGCGGTCCTGTAGCGCAGCATCATGTTCTTCTGCATCTGCGGACGGCGCAGGTCGACGACGCGGTGGGTCAGGCGCACGTTCTCAGACAGGTTATCTTCATCGAGCTGGAACGGCGGAGTGACAGAAACGTTCAGTACTTCGATCTCCTGGCAGAGGATCTCGATCTCACCGCTGGTCATATTCTTGTTTTCGGTGCCTTCCGGACGGCGGCGCACGCGGCCGGTGATCTTCAGCACGAACTCGTTGCGCACGGATTCAGCGATGGCGAACATGTCGGCACGGTCCGGATCGCACACCACCTGCGCGATGCCTTCGCGGTCGCGCAGATCTATGAAGATCACCCCGCCGTGGTCGCGGCGGCGATGCGCCCAGCCGCACAGGGTGACGGTCTGGCCGAGATGGTTAACGTTGAGTTGCCCGGAGTAATGAGTTCGCATGATAGGGATACAAATAGAAAAGGTACTGGAAGGACTTAATTGGAAGCGGCAAGCTGGGCTGCGTTCTCAGGGGTGGTGACCACGCCCATGGAAACGATGGCTTTGAAAGCCGCATCCACGCTGATGTCAAGTTCGATGGTCTCGGACTTCTTGACATAGAAATAAAAACCGTTGACCGGGCTGGGTGTGGTCGGCACGAACACGCCCACATATTCTTCGCCGTGCATTTTGCGCGTTACCTCTGCGGGCACACTGGTCTGGAAGGCCAGCGACCACGCTTGGGCATGCGGGTAGCGCACCAGCAACACCTTGCGGAAAGAATTGCCGCTGCCGGAAAGCAAGGTGTCGCTGACCTGCTTGACGCTGTTGTAGATCGCGTTCACGAACGGGATGCGGCGCAACAGCCCTTCCCACCAGTCCAGCAACTGTTGGCCGAACACGTTGCGCACCAGCAGCCCGGTGAGCAAGATGATGCCCACTGTCAGTATCACCCCCCAGCCGGGAATATGGATACCGAGCAGATTGTCCGGATGCCAGGCTTCTGGCAGCAACAGCAGCGACTGGTCGAGGATGCCGATGATGAAGCTGAGCACCCACAGGGTGATCACCAGTGGCACCAGCACCAGCAGGCCGGTCAGCAGATAATTTTTCACTTAGTGCGTACCTGCAGCCGGACAGGATGCGCAGCCCGAAGGCTCGCAGGCTGGCGCCGGCTTGTTCTTGAAGTCGGTGACGTAATAGCCGTTACCCTTGAGCTGGAAGCCGGCAGCGGTCAGTTGCTTGGAAAAAGTCTCCTGGCCGCAATCCGGACAAGTCGTCAGCACCGGATCGCTGACCTTCTGCATCACGTCCTTCTGCACTCCGCAGCTACTGCAACGATAGTCGTAGATAGGCATGGTTTTCTCCTGCAAATCGAAAGGCGCGCATTATACATTAGCCGCCTGCTGCTCGCGCCACTGGCCGCAGCCCAGCCCGTCCAGCGCCCAGTCGCCGATGCGGTAGCGGATCAGGCGCAAGGTCGGGAAGCCCACTGCCGCCGTCATGCGCCGCACCTGACGGTTGCGGCCCTCGTGTATGGTGAGTGCCAGCCAACTGGTCGGGATGGCCTGGCGGAAACGCACCGGCGGGTCACGCAGCCACAGCCCGACCGGCTCCGCCATCGCCACCGCCTCGGCCGGCAGGGTCATGCCGTCCTTGAGCCTGACACCCTGGCGCAACTGCGCCAGCGCCGCCTCGTCCGGGATGCCTTCGACCTGCACCCAGTAGGTCTTGGGCAATTTGTGTTTCGGATCGGTGATGCGATGCTGCAGCTTGCCGTCATCGGTGAGCAGCAACAGGCCTTCGCTGTCGGTATCCAGCCGGCCGGCGGGATAAACGTCGGGAACGGCGATATAATCCGCCAGCGTCGGATGCAGGCCGTCCTTGCTGAATTGACAGATCACACCGTAGGGTTTGTTGAACAACAGGATACGACTCATCGCTATCTTTCCAATATTCCGGACACCAACATGACAACCGCAAAGATCATCTATACCCTGACCGATGAAGCGCCGCGTCTGGCGACCTACTCGTTGCTTCCCATCATACAGGCCTTCACCAAGGCGGCCGGCGTCACCGTTGAAACGCGCGACATCTCGCTGGCCGGGCGCATCCTTGCGAATTTTGCCGACCAGCTGACCGACTCGCAAAAGATATCGGATCAACTGACCGAACTGGGCGAGCTGACGCTAAAGCCGGAAGCCAACATCATCAAGCTGCCGAACATCAGTGCATCCATCCCGCAACTGAAGGCGGCGATCAAGGAATTGCAATCCAAAGGCTACATGGTCCCCGACTTTCCGGACGAACCGAAGAACGATGCCGAGAAGGAGATCAAGGCACGTTACGGCAAGGTGCTGGGCAGCGCGGTGAACCCGGTATTGCGCGAAGGCAACTCCGACCGGCGCGCCGCACCTTCGGTCAAGCAATACGCCCGCAAGCATCCGCACCGCATGGGCAAGTGGGAGAAGACTTCCAGAACGCGCGTGGCGCACATGACGAGCGGCGATTTCTACGGCAGCGAAAAATCGGTGACCGTGCCGGAGGCTGTAGGCACCCGCATCGAGTTCGTGGGCAAGGATGGCAAGGTGAGTGTGCTCAAGGATAAGCTCAACCTCAAAGCCGGCGAGATCGTCGATGCCGCGGTGATGTCGCGCCGCGCACTGCGCAAGTTCTACGCCGAGCAGATCGAAGCAGCGAAGAAAGAAGATGTACTGCTATCGCTGCACCTCAAAGCTACCATGATGAAAGTGTCCGACCCCATCATGTTCGGCCATGCCGTGTCCGTGTTCTTCCAGAAGGTGTTCGACAAGCACGGTGCCCAGCTCAAACAGATGGGCGTCAACGTCAACAACGGTTTCGGTGATCTGGAAGCCAAGGTGCTGGCGCTGCCCGAGAAAGAGCGTGCCGCACTGGTGGCGGACATCGCCGACTGCTTCCGCAACGGCCCGGCGCTGGCGATGGTGAATTCCGACAAGGGCATCACCAACCTGCATGTGCCTTCCGACGTCATCATCGACGCTTCCATGCCGCCCATGATCCGCGACGGCGGCAAGATGTGGGGCGCCGACGGCAAGCCTTACGACACGCTGGCGATGATCCCGGACCGCTGCTATGCCAGCATCTACGTCGCCACCGTTGAGGACTGCAAGAAGCACGGCGCGCTCGACCCCGCCACCATGGGTTCGGTACCGAACGTCGGGCTGATGGCTCAAAAAGCCGAGGAATACGGCTCGCACGACAAGACTTTCGAGATGACCGGCGACGGTGTGGTGCGCATCGTCGATGCATCCGGCGAAGTATTGCTGGAGCAAAAGGTCGAGCAGGGCGACATCTTCCGCGCCTGCCAGACGAAAGATGCACCAATACAGGACTGGGTGAAACTCGCCGTCACGCGTGCGCGCCTGAGCAAGACACCGGCCATCTTCTGGCTGGACAAGGACCGTGGTCACGATGCACAGATCATCGCCAAGGTGGCGAAGTACCTGAAGGAGCACGACACCAGCGGACTCGACATCAGCATCATGGAACCGGCGGCTGCCTGCCGCGCCACCTTGGCACGTGCGCGCAAGGGGCTGGATACCATCTCGGTCACCGGCAACGTGCTGCGCGACTATCTCACCGACCTGTTCCCCATCCTCGAACTCAACACCAGTGCCAAGATGCTCTCCATCGTTCCGCTGATGAACGGCGGCGGCCTGTTCGAGACCGGCGCCGGCGGTTCCGCCCCCAAGCATGTGCAACAGTTCCAGCAGGAGAACTGCCTGCGCTGGGACAGCCTGGGAGAGTTCCTGGCGCTGGGCGTGTCGCTCGAACATCTGGCGCAGACTTTCAATAACCCGAAGGCGCAGGTGCTGGCCGACACGCTGGATCAGGCCATCGGCAATATCCTCGACAACGACAAGTCACCCGCGCGCAAGGTCGGTCAGATCGACAACCGCGGCAGCCACTTCTATCTCGCGCTGTACTGGGCTCAGGCGCTGGCCGCGCAGGACAAGGATGCGGCACTGAAGGCGAAGTTCGTTCCACTGGCAAAGCAACTGGGCGACCACGCGGCGAAGATCGATGCAGAACTGATCGCCGCACAAGGCAAGCCGGTGGACATGGGCGGCTACTACCTGCCCGATTTCGACAAGACCTCGAACGCGATGCGCCCAAGCAAAACGTTCAATGCGGCGTTGAAAACGATCTGATCCGCGCGTTCCGCGCAAACAAAAAGCCCGACGTGAGAACGTCGGGCTTTTTTACGGCAACAAAAAAACCGCTAATTAGGCGGCTTGGATGTTGGAGGCTTGCTTGCCCTTCGGGCCTTGCACGACTTCGAAAGACACCTTCTGACCTTCTTTGAGAGACTTGAAGCCGCTCATGTTGATCGCGGAGAAGTGCGCGAACAGGTCTTCGCTGCCGTCATCGGGAGTGATGAAACCGAAACCCTTTGCATCGTTGAACCATTTAACAGTACCGTTTGCCATGTCTTGCTTCCTTACAAAAAACGCGGGTGGATTCCCGCCAACTGTTTAAATCCAAGACCGCACATGGCAAAACCAGTACTGCAGATACTTTGATTCAAACACCTGCGCGCTTTTTAACCCAGCTTTCGCCACACCGTCAAGAGCTTATTGTATTTATTTGCGCAACAGACTTGAAAAAGCCCCGCTAATCGTCAAATATGCAGACAAACGCAATGCGACAATGATTTCGATGGCAACCAGGCAAGAGAACGTCCAATTACTGGAGCGCGGCAAGACCAAACCGCCGAAGATGTACAAGGTGGTCTTGCTGAACGATGACTTCACCACCATGGAGTTCGTCATCGAGGTGTTGCAGATGTTTTTTTCGATGAGCCTGGAACAGGCGACACAGATCATGCTCAAAGTGCACAACGAGGGTTCTGCCGTATGCGGACTGTATCCCAGGGACATCGCGGAAACCAAGGTTCAACAAGTCGTCGGATATGCAATACAGCGTGGGCATCCCCTGAAATGCCGCATGGAGGAAAATTGAATGATCGCCCAAGAACTTGAAGTCAGCCTGCACCTCGCCTTCGTCGAGGCCCGCCAGAAACGCCACGAATTCATCACCGTGGAACATCTGCTGCTGGCGATGCTGGACAACCCTTCCGCCGCGCATGTGTTGCGCGCCTGCGGGGCCGACCTGGATGAACTGCGCAGCGTGCTGACGCAGCATATCGAGTCGCACACGCCCGTCGTACCCGGCACCGGGGAAGTGGATACGCAACCGACCGTGGGTTTCCAGCGCGTGATCCAGCGCGCGATCCTGCACGTGCAATCCACCAACAAGAAAGAAGTGACCGGTGCCAACATCCTGGTCGCCCTGTTCGGCGAGAAGGAATCGCATGCAGTGTATTTCCTCAACCAGCGCGCCATCACCCGCCTCGATGTGGTGAACTACATCGCTCATGGCATCAACAAGACCGCCGAGGCCCAGCCCGCCACGCAAAGGACGGAAGGCGATGCCGAGAATGAATCCGCACAGCAGGGCGACAGCGCGCTGGCGAACTATACACAGGACCTGAATGCTTCCGCGCTGGACGGCAAGATCGACCCGCTGATCGGCCGTGCACTGGAGCTGGAACGCGTGATACAGACCCTGTGTCGCCGCCGCAAGAACAACCCTCTGCTGGTAGGCGAAGCGGGCGTCGGCAAGACCGCCATCGCGGAAGGGCTGGCGCGACGCATCGTGGAAGGCGAAGTGCCGGACATCCTCAAGGACGCACAGGTGTATGCGCTGGACATGGGTTCCTTGCTGGCCGGGACGAAATATCGCGGCGATTTCGAGCAGCGCCTGAAAGCCGTTCTGAAGGAGCTGAAGGAAGCGCCGAATGCCGTACTGTTCATCGACGAGATACATACCCTGATCGGTGCTGGCGCAGCCTCGGGCGGCACAATGGACGCCTCCAACCTGCTCAAGCCCGCCCTGTCGAGCGGGCAGTTGAAGTGCATCGGCGCGACCACCTATCAGGAATACCGCGGCATCTTCGACAAGGATTCCGCCCTGTCGCGCCGCTTCCAGAAGATCGATGTGCCGGAGCCATCGGTGGAACAGACCATCGAGATCCTGAAAGGGCTGAAATCACGCTTCGAGGACCACCACAGCATCAAGTTCAGCGCCGCAGCCATCACCAGTGCGGCCGAACTGTCGGCACGCTTCATCAATGACCGCCACCTGCCTGACAAGGCCATCGACGTGCTGGACGAAGCAGGTGCCGCCCAGCGCATCCTGCCGAAATCCAAGCAGAAGAAGACCATCGGCAAGCACGAGATCGAGGAGATCATCGCCAAGATCGCGCGCATCCCGACCCGCACCGTGTCACACGACGACCGCAACGCACTGAAGAACCTGGACCGCGATCTGAAAGCGACAGTGTTCGGCCAGGACAAAGCCATCGATGCGCTTGCGCGCGCCATCAAGATGTCGCGCAGCGGTCTGGGCAATCCGCAGAAACCGATCGGCAGTTTCCTGTTCTCCGGTCCCACCGGTGTCGGCAAGACCGAGGTGGCACGCCAGCTCGCCTACAGCATGGGCATGCCCATCCACCGTTTCGATATGTCCGAATACATGGAACGCCATGCCGTGTCGCGTCTGATCGGCGCACCGCCGGGCTATGTGGGCTTCGAGCAGGGCGGCCTGCTCACCGAAGCGATCAGCAAGCAGCCGCATTGCGTGTTGCTGCTGGACGAGATCGAGAAGGCGCACCCGGACATCTTCAACATCCTGCTGCAGGTGATGGACCACGGCACGCTCACCGACAACAACGGTCGCAAGTCCGACTTCCGCAACGTGGTCATCATCATGACCACCAACGCGGGCGCGGAAGCCTTGAACAAGGTGCAGATCGGCTTCACCAAGAGCGAATCAGCAGGCGACGAGATGGGCGACATCAAGCGCCTGTTCACGCCCGAGTTCCGCAACCGTCTGGATGCCATCGTGTCCTTCGCACCTCTCTCCAAAGAGATCATCTTGCGCGTGGTGGACAAATTCCTCATGCAACTGGACGAGCAACTGCACGAGAAGAAAGTGGATGCGATCTTCACCGACGCGCTCAAGGACTATCTCGCCGACAACGGCTTCGATCCGCTGATGGGTGCCCGCCCGATGGCGCGCCTGATCCAGGACACCATCCGCTCCGCGCTGGCGGACGAACTGCTGTTCGGAAAACTCGCCAACGGCGGCAAGGTCACGGTCGACATGAAGGACGGCAAAGTGGCGCTGGAGTTCGAGGAAGAAGAAGCTGTCCCTGCATAAGTTGCAATACCGGGGGCGCTTCGCCCCCTCTCCCACCGGCCCGCTGCACTTCGGTTCGCTCGTTGCGGCGGTCGGCAGTTTTCTGGAAGCAAAAAAACACAACGGCGTCTGGCTGGTACGCATAGAGGATCTGGACACCCCGCGCTGCATGCCGGGTGTTGCCGATGACATCCTGCGCACGCTGGATGCATTCGGGATGCACAGTGACGAGCCGGTCATCTACCAAAGTATGCGAACGGCAGCGTACGAAGAAGCACTGCAACAGTTGACAGCGTCCGGCGCAGCCTATCCATGTTGCTGTACGCGCAAAGAGGTCGCCGATTCGGCGTTGCATGGTATCGAGGGGTTCGTGTATCCGGGTACCTGCCGCGACGGCATGGCACACCCGCGCGCGACCCCGGCCTGGCGGGTGCGCACCGGCCTTCCCGTTTCCCCTTCACCGATCGAATTCGAGGATGCGCTGCAAGGCCGCGTCGCGCAGGATCTGGCGCGCGACATCGGCGACTTCGTAGTGAAGCGCGCCGACGGGCTGTTCGCCTATCAACTGGCGGTGGTGGCGGACGATGCGGCGCAATCCATAACGCATGTCGTACGCGGTGCCGACCTGCTGAACTCCACGCCGCGCCAGATCCATCTGCAACGACTGCTGGGCGTTCCCGTCCCGTGCTACATGCATCTGCCCGTTGCGGTGAACGCGGCTGGCGAGAAACTGAGCAAACAGACCCTGGCACAAGCCGTGGATGTCTCGCAGCCGGTCGATGGGCTATGGCGCGCACTCGTATTCCTGCGACAAAATCCGCCGCGAGAACTGCGGACGGCCGATCTGGATAAGGTGTGGGACTGGGCGCTCGCGAACTGGCGCCCGGAAAAGTTAGTCGGCCTGCGCGCGCTGCCTGCGATGACGGATGAACTCGAACATCGCGGGGACGAATGAGATGAAGACGATGGCGAGGATCATCAGGGTGAGATTGTCCTTGATGACCGGGATGTTGCCGAAGAAGTAGCCGGCCAGCGTCAGGCTGCCGATCCAGGTCACGCCGCCGATGATGCTGTACATCACATACTGGCGATAGTCCATGGTGCCGATACCCGCCACGAAGGGCGCGAAAGTGCGGATGATGGGCAGGAAGCGCGCGAAGATCACCGTCTTGCCGCCGTGTTTCTCGTAGAACGCATGGGTCTTTTCCAGATGCTCGTGCTTGATGAGGCGAGAGCCGGCACGCTCCAGCAGTCGCAATCCCAACAAACGCCCTATCCAGTAGTTGGTGTTGTCGCCCATGAAGGCGGCCAGGATCAGCAGCGGCATCGCCACTTCCAGTTGCAGCGAGCCCATGCCGCACAGGGCACCGATCACGAACAGCAAAGAATCTCCCGGCAGGAAAGGCGCAACCACCAGACCGGTCTCGGCGAAGATGATCGCGAACAGGATGGCGTAAACCCACACGCCGTAATCCTGCACCAACGCGAGAAGATGCGTATCCAGGTGCAGGACGATATCGAGAAATGCAGCGAGGAACTCCATCGTTTAGGGCAACACTTCTTCGGATTCGGGTTTTTCCGGCTTGATGAAGTCTTCGCGACAAACACCGAACATGAGCAGCAAGGGGCTGGCGACCAGAACGGAAGAATAGATGCTGAACATGATTCCGATGGTCAGCGCCAGTGCGAAGTAATGCAGCGTCTCTCCACCCAGCAGCAGCATGGCCAGCACCATCAACTGCGTGGAACCGTGGGTGATGATGGTACGCGACATGGTGCGCGTGATGGCGTTGTCGATGATCTCGGCGACTTCGGCCTTGCGCATCTTGCGGAAGTTCTCGCGGATACGGTCGAACACCACCACCGACTCGTTCACCGAGTAACCCAGCACGGCCAGCACGGCCGCCAGCACCGACAGCGAGAATTCCCACTGGAAGAAGGCGAAGAACCCAAGGATGATGACCACGTCGTGCAGGTTGGCGATGATGGCTGCGAGACCGAACTTCCACTCGAAACGCAGCCACAGGTAACCAACGATACCCAGCGAGACCAGCAGCAGTGCCATCGCACCGTTCTCGACCAGATCCTTGCCCACCTGCGGGCCGACGAACTCGACTCGGCGCAACTCGACTTCCGCATCCGCACGCAGGGCGGCCAACACCTGCTCCGACAGGTTCGCACCCATCTTGTTGTGCTTGAGCGGCACCTGGATCAGCACATCGTGCGTGGTGCCGAAGTGTTGCACCAGCGCATCCCCCAGTCCGATCGCAGCCAACTCCTCGCGCACCTTGTTGGTGTCGCTGGGTTGTGCGTAGTGGACTTCGATCACCGTACCGCCGGTGAAGTCCACGCCGAAGTTCAGGCCCTTAGTGGCCAGGAAGAACACGGAGAGCAGGAAGGTCACCAGCGAGATGGTCGTGGTGAGCTTGCCATAGCTCATGAAGGGGATGTCTTTATTGATGCGGAAGAATTCCATGTCTGTTTCCCCTTAACCGATAGCGACTTTGTTCAGACGCGCCTTGCGGCCGTAGATCAGGTTGACAAATGCGCGCGACACCATCACGCCGCTGAACATCGAGGTCAGGATGCCCAGACACAACACCACCGCGAAGCCCTTGACCGGACCGGAACCGAACATGAACAACGCCACACCCGCGATCAGCGTGGTGATGTTGGAGTCAAGGATGGTGGCAAAGGCATTCTCGTAGCCGGTGTGAATCGCCATCTGCGGCGGCACCCCGTTGCGCAGTTCCTCGCGGATACGCTCGTTGATCAACACGTTGGCATCGATCGCCATACCCAGCGTCAGCGCGATACCCGCCATGCCAGGCAGGGTCAATGTCGCTTGCAGCATGGACAGCAGCGCGATCAGCAGCAGCAGGTTGGCCCCCAGCGCCAGCACCGAGATGGTGCCGAACATCAGGTAGTAGGCGATCATGAACACCGCCACCATGATGAAACCGATCTTGGTGGAATCGAAACCGCGCTGGATGTTGTCCGCCCCCAGGCTGGGACCGACCGTGCGTTCCTCGATGATCTCCATCGGCGCAGCCAGCGCACCGGCGCGCAGCAGCAGGGCGATGTTCTGCGCTTCGGTGGTATCCATCTGGCCGCTGATCTGCACGCGACCGCCGCCGATCTCCTCGCGGATCACCGGCGCGGTCACCACTTCACCGCGTCCCTTCTCGAACAGGATGATCGCCATGCGCTTGCCCACGTTCTCGCGCGTCGCTTCCTTGAACTTGCGCGCACCGACCGCATCCAGATTGATATGAACGGCCGGTTCGTTGTTGCGGCTGTCGAAACCGGGCTGGGCATCGTTGATGCGCTCTCCGGTCAGGATCACGCTCTTCTTCACCACCAATGCCGTACCGTCGCGCTCCTGGAATATCTCGGTGCCGAATGGCGCCGCACCGTTCACGCCGATCTGGCGGTCATCGTCCACCAGACGCACTTCCAGCGTGGCGGTGCGGCCGAGGATGTCCTTGGCTCGCGCCGTGTCCTGCACACCCGGCAACTGCACCACCACGCGGTCCGCACCCTGCTGCTGGATGACCGGCTCGGCCACACCCAGTTCGTTCACGCGGTTGCGCAGCGTGACCAGGTTCTGCTGCAAGGCCGAATCCTGGATGCGCAGCTTCTCCTGCTGTTTCAACGTCGCCTGCAGCAGATAGTCACGCCCCGCATCCTTGCCGTCGAACTGCAGGCCGGCGAAGCGCTGCTTGAGCTCGGCTTCACCCTTGCTGCGCGCCTCCGCATCGCGGAACTTGACGAGGATGGCTTCGCCATCCAGGCTCACGCCGGAATAGGGGATGCGCGCTTCACGCAGCGTACTGCGGATATCGCCGGAAAAGGATTCCAGCGCCTTGTCCAGCGCGGCCTTCATGTCCACCTGCATCAGGAAGTGCACACCGCCGCGCAAATCCAGCCCCAGATACATGGGCAGCGCGTTCATCCCGGTGAGCCAGGCGGGCGAACGCGACAACAGGTTCAGCGCCACCACATAGTCCTCGCCCAGTTTTGCGTGCAGCACATCCTTGGCCTTGAGCTGACTGTCAGTGTCGGAGAAACGCGCCTTCACGCTGTTCGCGTCCAGCGAGATCGCCTCGGGAGACAATTGTACATCGCGCAGCGCCTGTTCGACTGTCGCCAGCAGTTGGGTATCCGCCTTCAGATGACTACGCAGCGGCATCACCTGCACTGCCGGGGATTCGCCATAGAAATTCGGCAAGGTATAGATGAATCCGGCCACCAGCACGACCAGGATCAACAGGTTCTTCCACAACGGATAACGGTTCATCGCGATACCTTGCCAATAGGGGGATTACAGGGACTTGATGGTGCCTTTGGGCAGCACGGTCTGGACAGCGGGCTTTTGCACTTGCATTTCCACACCGTCAGCGATCTCCACCATCACGTTCTCTTCGCCGACCTTGGTGATCTTGCCCAGCACCCCGCCGATTGTCACCACCTCATCACCTTTTTGCAGCGCGGCGACCAGCGCGGCATGTTCCTTGGCGCGCTTCTGCTGCGGACGCAGGATGAGGAAGTAGAACACCGCCAGCAATGCGATCAGCGGCAGGAACTCCATGAAACCGCCGCCCGCCGGTGCGGCAGCACCTTCCGCGTATGCATTACTGATGAACAGTTCGCTGATCGAAGTCATTTATTACTCTCCAGTTGTTGGTTGGGTGACTAAAAAGAAGGCGCGCATTCTAGCATGGAAGACATGACACTTCAGTGACCGGACGGCACCCCGCCTCGTGCGCGCGCCGCATGGAACTCGGCCTGGAACGCATCGTAGCGTCCCGCCTCGATGGCGGTGCGGATGTCACGCATCAGGTCCTGGTAGTAATGCAGGTTGTGGATGGTATTGAGCCGCGCACCGAGGATCTCGCCCAGACGATGCAGGTGATGCAGGTAGGCGCGACTGAAGTTCTTGCAGGCATAACAGCCGCACTCAGGATCGAGCGGACCTGTATCGAGCCGGTGTACCGCGTTCTTGATACGCACATCGCCGTGGCGTGTGAACAGATGGCCGTTGCGCGCGTTGCGCGTGGGCATCACGCAGTCGAACATGTCCACGCCGTTGGCCACCGCTTCCACCAGATCCTCCGGCGTGCCCACGCCCATCAGGTAGCGCGGCTTGTCTGTCGGCAACTGCGGCGCGGTGTGGCGCAGGATGCGCAACATGTCTTCCTTGGGCTCGCCCACCGACAGGCCGCCGATGGCAAAACCGTCGAAGCCGATATCCATCAGGCCGCGCAGCGACTCGTCGCGCAGATGCTCGTGCATGCCGCCCTGCACGATGCCGAACAGGGCGTTGGGATTGCCTTCATGCGCCTTTTTGCTGCGCTCGGCCCAGCCCAGGCTGAGGCGCATCGACACGCCCGCCACCTGCTCGTCCGCCGGATAGGGCGTGCATTCGTCGAAGATCATAACAATGTCGGAATTGAGCACCTTCTGGATGCGCATGGATTCTTCCGGCGAGAGGAAGCATTTGTCGCCGTTGACCGGGGAACGGAACTCCACGCCGCCGCCGGTGATCTTGCGCAGCTCGCCCAGACTGAACACCTGGAAGCCGCCAGAATCGGTAAGGATGGGGCCATCCCATCCCATAAAGTTGTGTAGCCCGCCATGCGCTTCGATCACCTCCAGCCCTGGACGCAACCACAGGTGGAAGGTGTTGCCGAGCACGATGTGCGCGTCGATGTCGCGCAACTCCTGCGGCGACATCGCCTTGACCGTACCATAGGTGCCGACCGGCATGAACGCGGGTGTCTCGACCTTGCCGTGTGCCAGTTCGACGGTGCCGCGACGCGCGGCACCCGATGTGTTGTGTAGTGTGAATTTCATGGGGGCGAATCTGGAATGGAGACATCGGAAAGGGGCGATTCTACCCGATAGCCCCGCCCCGCCCAATGTCATGGCCCGCGCCGCAACCGGCCGCTGACCCGCGATGCCGCGCTACTTCTGCGCCTTTACGATACTCATCGCCGCCGCCACCATGCTGCCCATGTCAGCCATGTTGCCGGGCAGGATGAGGGTGTTGCCTTGTTTGGCGACGCCGCCGAAGGCTTCGACGTATTGCTCGGCGACCTTGAGGTTGACTGCGTCCATGCCGCCGGGGGACTGGATGGCTTGCGCAACCTTCTGGATGGCTTCGGCATTGGCGGTGGCCACGGCGAGGATGGCAGCAGCTTCGCCCTGCGCGGTGTTGATGGCGGCCTGCTTCTCGCCTTCGGAGCGCTGTATGAAAGCTTCGCGCTCGCCGGTGGCGATGTTGATCTGTTCCTGTTTGCGTCCTTCGGAGGCGGCGATCAGGGCGCGTTTCTCTCGCTCGGCGGTGATCTGCGCCTGCATGGCGTGCAGGATCTCTTTCGGCGGGGTGAGGTCCTTGATCTCGTAGCGCAGCACTTTCACACCCCAGCTGGTGGCAGCCTCATCCAGCGCGGCGACCACAGCGCGGTTGATGTCGTCGCGCTCCTCGAAGGTCTTGTCCAGCTCCATCTTGCCGATCACCGAGCGCAAGGTGGTCTGCGCCAGTTGCGTGATGGCCATGATGTAGTCGCTGGTGCCGTAGGAGGCCAGGCGCGGGTCGGTCACCTGGAAATACAGGATGCCGTCCACCTGCAGCTGGGTGTTGTCCTTGGTGATGCATATCTGGCTGGGCACATCCAGCGGGATCTCCTTGAGCACGTGCTTGTAGGCGACGCGATCGATGAAAGGGATGACGATGTTCAGGCCGGGCGACAGGGATGAATGAAAACGCCCCAGCCGTTCGACCACCCAGGCGTGTTGCTGCGGCACGACCTTGAGTGCCTTGACGGCGAAGATGATGGCTGCGATCAGGATGAAGGTTGCGATTTCCATGATGTCTCCTCAGGATTTTTGCTGCGTCAGGATAAGCTTCGAACCTTGGACGGATCTGATATAGAGCGGCGCATCGCGCGGGACGTCCGCCTGCTCCGTCTCCGCGCTCCATTCCGCGCCCCGGTATTGCACGCGCACCGAGCCGTCGTTTTCCCACGCGATGACGCGCACCGGCTGACCGATGTCGAAGCTGTCGTTGTTGGCGTCAGGAGTGCGGATGGCTCTGCTACGGCGCAGGAGGAGAATGCCGATGACGGCAGCCGCACCGGCCAGCGATATCTGCCAGACCAGGTCCAAGCCGGCCAGCGCCGCCACACCACCAAGCGCCAGCGCGACAGACAGTACCAGCATGTAGAACGTGCCTGTCATCATCTCCAGTCCCAGCAGGATCAGGGCCAGGATGAACCAGTATGTGTACGCTGCCATGTGACTCCTTTCGACGATGCGGAGGATGCCATGCTAGCAGATTCAGTCCGGCTTTCTTTGGATCAGCATGGCGTCGCCGTAACTGAAGAAGCGATAGTTTTGTTCCACCGCGTGACGATAGGCTTGCAGCAGATCATCCATGCCGCCGAAAGCGCACACCAGCATCAGCAACGTGGAGCGCGGCAGGTGGAAATTGGTGAGCAGCACATCGACTACCTTGAAGCGATAGCCTGGGGTGATGAAGATGTTCGTCTCGCCCGAACCGGCTTTCAGTTCACCGCCGGCGGCGGCGCTCTCCAGCGCGCGCAGACTGGTGGTACCCACCGACACCACGCGCCCGCCGTTGGCCTTGGCAAGGGCGATGGCATCCACGGTCGCCTGCGGCACGGTGTAGCGTTCGCTGTGCATGACATGGTCGGCGACGCGGTCTGCACGTACCGGCTTGAAGGTGCCCGCGCCGACGTGCAGCGTGACAGTGGCGACTTCGACGCCCTGCTCGCGCAGGTTGTCCAGCATCGCCTCGTCGAAATGCAGGCCGGCTGTCGGCGCGGCGACCGCGCCCTGCTCGCGCGCGAACACGGTCTGGTAGCGCTCCTCGTCTTCCTCGCCTGCTGCATGCGTGATGTAGGGCGGCAGCGGCAGCTTGCCGTATCGCTCCAGCACAGCCTCGACCGGCGCATCACCTTCGAAACGCAGGTGGAAGAACTCATCCCTGCGCCCCAGCACGCTGACCTCGACCGCATCCGCCACCTTGAAAGTGCTGCCTGTCTTGGGCGACTTGCTGGCGCGCACCTGGGCCAGCACTTCATGTTCGTCCAGCACGCGCTCGACCATCACCTCGACCTGTCCGCCGCTGGCCTTCTGCCCGAACAGGCGCGCCTTGAGCACGCGCGTGTCGTTCAGCACCAGCAGGTCTCCTGCCCGCAGCAATTGCGGCAGATCGGAGAACATCCGGTCCGACATGCCTGCCGGGCCGACATGCAGCAAACGGCTGCCGCCGCGCTGTGCGGGCGGGTGCTGGGCGATCAAATGCTCGGGGAGCTCGAAGTCGAAATCGTCGGTACGCATACCTGGAATGTGGGCTGAAAAACCGGGCTGCGCATTGTAGTTGATGACGCAGGGCGTTTCATGGATAATTCGCGCCCTTCCGCGTGGTGATGGCTGCGCGCAAGATACCCTTGCCGGGGTGATGGAACTGGTAGACGTGCCGGACTCAAAATCCGGTGCCGCAAGGCGTGCGGGTTCGAGTCCCGCCCCCGGCACCAAGCAATATGCAAACAACCCGCCCATTGCGGGTTTTTTTGCGGCCTAAATAACCGAAAACCCCAATAGGCACAAGCCTTTCATCAGTTCGCCATCGTTCGAGGAAGTTCGCTTTCGTTCGCCCCTAGCCTCTGTCTTTTTTGGAGAATTTGGGGGTATTTCGAATGTCGAAAAAAGTCATTTTTTGGAATGACCGGGGGTATTTCGAACGATGGATGAAGAAATTGGGGGTATCCGTGCACAAATCTCCGCAGCTACTAGAATCCAACCAACAGGAGATCAAGCATGCTGACGGACAAAACCATCAAAGCACTCAAACCCAAAGATAAGCAATACAAGGCCAGTGACGGGAAAGGACTGTATCTGCTCGTCACCCCCAGTGGCGGTAAGCTCTGGCGTTTAAAATTCAGGGTGGCAGGAAAAGAGAAGCTTCTTACTTTGGGCCACTACCCGGAAATCACACTTTCAGATGCTCGAACTCGCGCTCAAGAGGCCCGCAAAGAACTTGCTAACGGGATTGACCCCGCCCAGGCAAAACAGCGCACAAAAGACGACTTGCGCCGGAGAGTGCAGCACACATTCGGCAATATAGCCGTTGCCTGGCACAAGCGTGAGTCAGTACGCTGGACACCCAATCATGCGAAACGAATAGCGCGCGAGATTGAGCGAGACCTTTTCCCACATCTGAAATATACCGAAGTCGACCAAATCAACACCCCCATGTTGATACGGGTGGTCAAGCGCATCGAAGCGCGTGGTGCACTGGACGTCGCCAGCCGAGCGCAACAACGTTTGACCAACATCCTGAAGTATGCGGTTCAGCATGGGTTGATACAGCACAATCCCGGTCTGAACCTTGGCGGGATCATTGTGAAACCTATTGAACAGCATCGTCCCGCCGTTCGACTGGAAGAAGTGGGGGAACTGGTTCGGAAAATATACGAACTTGATGGACATCGGTTATCGCCATTAACTCCACTTGCCCTCAAACTCACACTACTAACATTTTTAAGATCCATAGAGATCCGCGCCGCACGTTGGGAGGAGATCGACTTCGCAAAATGCACATGGACTGTGCCCCCAATCCGAAATGAGATCACCAAGGATGGTGGCATGAAATGCCGAAAGGAACACATTGTTCCACTATCCCGGCAAGCCATCGAAGTGCTCTTGGAGATCAAGAATCTTGATCTTTCCACTTCACTGTTATTTCCGATGCGCGCAGGCTCAAATTCGGTGATGAGTGAGAACACCATGAATCAAGCCCTGAACAGACTGGGCTACAAGGGGCGACAGACAGTGCATGGTTTGCGCACTGTCGCCTCAACGGTACTCAACGCTGGCGACCGAAGGAATAAATGGAACAAGGATGCAATTGAGCGGCAACTTGCTCACTCGCCACGCAGCGAAAATGCAGTTCGTGACGCATACAACCGCTACGAATTTCTGGAGGAAAGGACGGAAATGATGCAATGGTATGCCGACCGGCTCGATCATCTGGCGGAAGCCAGCCAGCCATACGGTGTAGTTCTTGATCTGAAGCGGGCGTAGCAAAGCATTGAAGGCCGTTTGCGGGCGGCCTTCAAACCATGACGCTTTGCTTTTCAATTTCCTAATTAGCAATATCCGGCAGATTTGTCCGGCCTAGGCTTCAACAGACAAGTCCATCAGGTCGGCCCACAGTTTATCCGCCCCCGCCACTGGGTTACAATCCGCCGCAAGCCGCCATCATAACCAGCGCAATGCGCGCATAACAGGCCGCCCCTTCCATACGGAAGCACGAGGATAGTAAGAAAGAAAGCACGCAAACATGCGTGCGATGTTTATTTGCTTGTGCAATCGCAAAGGGGATTCAATGACACGCAACCTCCACACCGCCTTCATCATCCGAAATGAAAGGGGCCGCATCTAGCGGCCCCTCATTTGGTGCATCTTTCTGCTTGTTAGCGGTCTAGAGCACAAATCCCAATCTATTGATGGAATGCATCGTAGATTGGTTGACCTGAATCAGTCAACTAAAAAAGCAATCAGGAGAAATCCATGTTCGGAAAAATGCGTTACCGCCTGTCACTTGATCTGGGATCGACTTCACTGGGCTGGGCTATGGTCAGACTCGACAAGGAAAATAGACCATGCGCAATCATCAAGGCTGGAGTGCGCATTTTCTCAGATGGACGCAATCCAAAGGATGGCACCTCTCTCGCCGTAACCCGACGCGCCGCCCGCGCCATGCGTCGACGCCGTGACCGTCTACTCAAGCGCAAGCAGCGCATGATGGGCGCACTGATCAAGCATGGCTTCTTCCCCTCGGATCAGGTTGAACGCAAGACACTGGAAACGTTAAATCCCTATGCACTAAGAGCCAAGGGGCTGGACAAAGCACTAACTCCTGCAGAATTTGCCCGCGCCCTATTCCACATCAATCAGCGGCGCGGATTTAAAAGCAATCGCAAGACAGACAAGAAAGAAAACGATAGCGGAGCATTGAAATCCGCAATCAGGAAGCTACACGAGGCCCTACAAACAGAGAATTGCCGCACCGCAGGCGAGTGGCTGAACAAACGACATGAAGCCAAGCAAACCGTTCGCGCCCGTTACCGCCAAGAAAAGTCATTGAAAGAGGATGGCAAAACCAAGATCGACAAGTATTACGACCTCTACATTGACCGCGCCATGATCGAGCACGAGTTCGATGCACTTTGGACAAAGCAGGCCGAACTAAATCCAGCCATCTTCACCGAACCGTCACGAGCCGAACTCAAAGATATATTGCTGCACCAGCGCCCACTTAAACCCGTCAAACCTGGGCGCTGCACCTTTCTGCCGGAAGAAGAACGCGCACCGCTGGCTCTACCCAGCACCCAACGATTCCGCATGTATCAGGAGGTAAACAACCTGCGCATCCTGCGCGAGGGGTTAAAGGAAGAGCCTCTGACGCTGGAACAGCGCGATACGCTCACTGCCGCTCTGGAAGAAAATAGCAAATGCTCGTTCACCAAGATCAAGAAATTGCTTGGTGTAGGCGGCACGGTTCAATTCAACTTTGAAGACCCAAAACGTCAGGAACTCAAAGGCAACACCACCAGTGCCATCCTCGGCAAAAAGGATTTATTCGGCCCGGCCTGGTTCAAGTTCGACGAGGCCAAGCAAGACGACATCGTGATGAAACTGCTCACGGAGGAAAGCGAAGAAACCTTGGTTCGCTGGCTGCAACGAGAAACGGGACTTGATGAAAAAACCGCCGAGACCATTGCCAACGTTGGCCTGCCGGAGGGCTATGGCAACCTGAGCGCCAAAGCGCTTGCACTCATCTTGCCGGAGCTACGCCGAGATGTTTTGACTTATGACAAAGCCGTGCAGGCTGCTGGATTCGAGCATCACAGCAAACTAGGCTCCGATACCGAAATTCCCGGTGTCACGTTCAAGGCAGAGCGCATAGATTTGGACACGGGAGAAATTAAAACATTCCATGTCCACCACAAACTGCCCTACTACGGTGAATACCTGCAACGGCATGTTGGCTTCGGCAGCGGCAAGCCAGAGGATACTGCCGAAAAACGCTACGGCAAGATTGCAAACCCAACCGTTCACATCGGCCTGAATCAAGTTCGCTTGGTCGTGAATGCGCTCATCCAGCGCTATGGACATCCCAGCGAAGTCATCGTGGAAGTTGCCCGTGAACTGAAACAAAACCAGGAACAGCGCAAGGAAGAAAACCAGCGCCAAGCCAAAAATCAAGATCGCAACAAGCGGCTACGCAGCGATATTGCCGGCATCCAGAAGATCGGCATTGAGCAGGTCAGCCGCGACGACATCGAAAAAATGATTTTGTGGGAAGAACTGAGCAACGATGTAGCCGACCGCAAATGCCCCTATTCAGGCATACCGATCAGCGCCGCCATGCTGCTCAGCAATGAAGTCGAGATCGAACACATCCTCCCCTTCTCGCAGACCTTGGACGACAGCCTGAACAACAAGACCGTTTCCATGCGCCAGGCCAACCGCATCAAGGGCAACCGCACGCCTTGGGAAGCACGACAGGATTTCGAGGCTCAAGGCTGGAAGTTTGAGGACATTCTCGCCAGAGCGGGAAACATGAAGAAGGAAAAGCGCTACCGCTTCGCCGAGGATGGCTATCAGCGCTGGCTCAAGGAGGACAAAGGCTTCCTCGCTCGTGCACTGAACGACACCCGACATCTGAGCAAAGTAGCCCGCGAATACCTCACACTAATCTGCCCGCAAGCTACCCGCGTCATCCCCGGACGCATGACTGCCATGCTGCGTGGCAAGTTCGGGCTGAATGACGTGCTGGGGCTGAATGGCGAAAAAAACCGCAACGACCACCGCCACCACGCCGTGGATGCCTGCGTAATCGCCGTTACCGACCAGGGCTTACTGCAACGCTTCGCAAAGGCCAGTGCCAGCGCACGCGAGAAACAATTGAACCGACTGGTGGAAAGCATGCCGCTACCGTGGGACAGCTATCGAGAGCATGTGCAACGAGCGATTGAGAATATCTGGGTCAGTCACAAACCCGATCACAGCCATGAGGGGGCAATGCACAACGACACGGCCTATGGGTTGCGCGGGGAGGGTCAGGTCAGTTTCCACAAAATGGTGGATGGCAAACGTGAACAAGTTCTGGAAAAACTAAAAGTCATTGAGATCAGTGACGCCCAGTCAACGGACCGTCACGGCATTCTGCCTACAGGCGAGCCTCGTCCCTATAAAGGATACAAGGGCGACAGCAATTACTGCATCGAGATTGTTCGCAATGAAAAGGGTAAATGGGAGGGCGAAGTTATTTCAACCTTCGATGCCTACCAACTGGTACGGCAGCATGGCATAGATCGGCTGCGGCATCCGTCATTAAGCGTAAGTGAAAAGCCCCTGTTGATGCGGTTAATCATCGATGATCTTGTAATAATTGAAGATGAATCCGGCAAGCACACTTTAAGAGTTGCGAAGCTACAAGGCGATGGTCGAACATGGATGGTTGGCAATAACGAGGCGAACGTCCGAAAACGCGTTGATGCTGGTGAAATTAAATATCTAGGCGCTCCCGCAAGCACCTTGCGAAAACTGCGTGCCCGCCGCGTAACAATCTCCCCCATCGGAGAGCTACACGATCCAGGGTTCAAGGAATAAGCAATGATAGGCCGCATCATCGAAGTAGCAGACGACAGGAGACATCTCTTCCTGTCACGCGGCTTCCTCGTGGTGCAGGATACGGAAGGCGAGCGGAAAGAACTGGGACAGATTCCGCTAGACGATATCGCTGCTGTCATCGCCAATGCACACGGCCTGAGCTACACCAACAACCTGCTGGTGGCGCTGGCCGAACGATGCGCCCCGTTCGTACTCTGCGCAGCCAACCATAATGCAGTAGGCATGGTGATGACCATAGACGGTAACTACCAGCAGGCCAAGCGCTTCGATGCCCAGCTTGCGGCCACACAACCCCTGATAAAACGTATGTGGGCGGATATCGTCAAATCCAAGCTCCAGCAACAGGCGGCTGCACTCGAAGCGGCGGGATCTCCGCACATACCATTGCAAGCTTTAGTAAGGAAAGTACGCTCTGGCGACCCGGAGAATTTTGAAGCACAGGGCGCAAAGCGGTATTGGGGGCTTCTGTTCGGCGATGACTTCCGCCGCGATCAGCAAGGGGGTGGCATCAACGCCATGCTTAACTATGGCTACACCGTATTGCGCGCCGCCACTGCACGGGCCGTCATAGCGGCGGGCCTGCATCCCACTCTCGGCCTGCATCACAGCAACGAAAGCAACGCCATGCGGCTGGTGGACGACCTAATGGAGCCCTTCCGCCCCATGATCGACCTTAAGGTGTGGCAACTCAACCAGCAAGGGGAATCAATGGTCACTCCCGAAAGCAAGCGCGCATTGGTGAGAACGCTATACGACGACATGCAAACCAGTGCTGGGGCAACGCCCGTCATTGTCTGCGCGCAAAAACTAGCCGTTTCACTGGCGCAGGTTTTCATGGGAGAAAAAGACAAGCTCGATCTGCCCTTGCCGGGGCTTCCGCTCAATTTGGCGGCATCATTTGAAGACGACTAACCGGAATGCTTTCTGGATACCGCCTGATGTGGATCGTAGTGATGTTCGATTTACCCGTTGTCGAAAAAGCCGAACGCAAGGCGGCGACCGATTTCAGGAATGCCCTGCTGGACATGGGATTTGAGATGTCGCAGTTTTCAGTCTACATGCGCTTCTGCACCAGCCAGAGCCAGATCGACACCTATTGCAAACAGGTTGAAAAATCCTTGCCCGCCGGAGGGAAAGTGAACATACTGCAGTTCACCGACAAGCAATACGAGCGCATCATCACTTTTCAAGGAAAAGCTAAACAGCCCGCCCTAAAATCGCCCGACCAGTTCTCGTTATTCTGAATGAAACACATATTTTTCAGCACGCAAAAACACAAAAACCACCTGACGAATCAGGTGGTTTTTGCATTGCTAGTCTAGCAGATTGGGATTTGTGCTCTGACCGGAACTGCACGGCAGGGCGGATGCGCGATAACGGGAGTCTAGCAGATTGGGATTTGTGCTCTGACCGGAACAGTAGCTGCTGTGGATGACGGTGTCTCCGCAGTCTAGCAGATTGGGATTTGTGCTCTGACCGGAACTGTACCGAACCATCCGGGAGAAAGCCCATGAAGTCTAGCAGATTGGGATTTGTGCTCTGACCGGAACTGCTACCGGAGTATGCAATCCGTTTGCGTAAGTCTAGCAGATTGGGATTTGTGCTCTGACCGGAACGGAGTTGGCGGAGCCTTCAGCGTTGAGTATAGTCTAGCAGATTGGGATTTGTGCTCTGACCGGAACTTGGTCGCGGATCTCGGAGAAGAAGTCGACAGTCTAGCAGATTGGGATTTGTGCTCTGACCGGAACGGTCGGTAAACATCAGCACTTCCGCCGCTTAGTCTAGCAGATTGGGATTTGTGCTCTGACCGGAACCACATTGGACAGGTCACCCCACACATCGGAAGTCTAGCAGATTGGGATTTGTGCTCTGACCGGAACCATATTTAGTGACAAGCGGCGCGGGCAGCTAGTCTAGCAGATTGGGATTTGTGCTCTGACCGGAACTGTCGCTGCGGGTACTGCCGTTGGCGGTGCAGTCTAGCAGATTGGGATTTGTGCTCTGACCGGAACGTCGGGTGGTAGCTATCGCGCATTACTGACAGTCTAGCAGATTGGGATTTGTGCTCTGACCGGAACGCACTACGTACCGCTGATGCGCGAGGACAAAGTCTAGCAGATTGGGATTTGTGCTCTGACCGGAACTCAGCGAGTCGCGCACTCGCTATCAAGTCAGTCTAGCAGATTGGGATTTGTGCTCTGACCGGAACCAGAAGGCTGAACAGGCAATTGCGGGAGCTAGTCTAGCAGATTGGGATTTGTGCTCTGACCGGAACAGTGCACCTCCTACTGTTGAACCTATCAGTAGTCTAGCAGATTGGGATTTGTGCTCTGACCGGAACTAACTTGTAATACGGACACTTACCAAATACAGTCTAGCAGATTGGGATTTGTGCTCTGACCGGAACACCAATATCACCACCCCACTGAAAGAATAAAGTCTAGCAGATTGGGATTTGTGCTCTGACCGGAACTCTTGTGTGTATTCCATGGTTTCTCCTTTAAGTCTAGCAGATTGGGATTTGTGCTCTGACCGGAACAGCAGTTTGTGCAGCACGCCGTCGTCGTAGAGTCTAGCAGATTGGGATTTGTGCTCTGACCGGAACTGCATTCCCGAAGCATGCTGGCTATTCCGTAGTCTAGCAGATTGGGATTTGTGCTCTGACCGGAACCCATTTGCTCGCATCCAGTAATTCGTTAAGAGTCTAGCAGATTGGGATTTGTGCTCTGACCGGAACGTTCCTTCTTCGCCTACGCTCAACCTTCCTAGTCTAGCAGATTGGGATTTGTGCTCTGACCGGAACCCGGCATAGTCTGCGGTGATGACGGTCTGCAAGTCTAGCAGATTGGGATTTGTGCTCTGACCGGAACTCAAACTTGCGGATCGTCGCTTCGGCTTGTAGTCTAGCAGATTGGGATTTGTGCTCTGACCGGAACGGATTCTGAGGAATGACGCTGCGCTGCACTAGTCTAGCAGATTGGGATTTGTGCTCTGACCGGAACGTCGATGAGTTGTTCGTTGTTCATGTGGCAAGTCTAGCAGATTGGGATTTGTGCTCTGACCGGAACTAAATTCAAAAGCTGAAAAAGCATGGTTAAAGTCTAGCAGATTGGGATTTGTGCTCTGACCGGAACAAGGCGAGATTTCGCCATCCCTAGCGGGATGACCAAACCTCGCCGCGCTCCGCGCAGTTCATCAGAAGAGGTCAGGCTAGACGCGGCTGCGCCGCTTGATCTTGATGCGTAGATTCGGACGAACCCGCACTCAATCGCCTGCCGTTGGCAGGCTCGCGGGCGTCGGCGGGTGGCGCCGACGGTCCGGCAACATCGTGCTTGATTCCGAGGTGTTCACACAGGCTCGCGCAGCGCCGCTTGAATTCATCTGTGCCCGTCACTTCTACCGCCATCCCCTTCCCCGCTACCGCCAACAGTAATGCTGCAAGATGATCATCACTAATATCCTGCGGCCTGGGAATAGATACACCTCCGTCTGTTCTTCCGAACGCTATCGGCTGCCTGACGCCATCGACGAAGTAGGCCGGGTTTTCAAACTCGGGTCGGTGTATTTTGACAACAGGGCGTATCCCGCTAGCAAGACTATCAAAGTAGCTACGCAACTGATGCCCAGAATCCAGATTCTGAGCCGAGAGAACAGTCTTTTTTCCATGGCGCGTATCTCGCGTTCCATCTTCTTCGACAGATCGGTTTGTTGTTTTTCCAACTTCGTAGTCAGGCTCTTTTGGCTCGCCCGGTACTGTTCGACCAGCAAGCTCCGGTGCATTCTCTGCTGCTTCTCTTTGAGTTCTTCTGCGAGAGACATGGACTCTCCTCCTTTCTTCAATCATTTCGACTTCCAATAAGCGATCGGGGATGACCCCTCGCTTCATCAAGCCAAGCGCCTTGCGCCCAATATGGACACCAGGAGCCTCGTCGATTCCTCGCGCTTCGTTACTGAGGTGCGACACAAGCGTGATCCCCTTGGGTGCCAGCTGAGCATTTAGCGCCGTAGCCCAACTGGCGCGGATTTCCTGCATGACTGCTTTTCGCTTTGTTCTTTGCCTGCGCTTGTAATCATTCAGTCCCTCACCAGCCAACTTGGGCAAGTCGTTGCATGTGAACCGCTCTGACTTCTTACACCCGCCCCGCTCTGGCATCTTGCTGTTGTGTCGCTTGAAGTAACGCTCGCCTTCTCGTTCCAGTCCATCATCCAACCGTTCGCAAACCTGAATATGGACATGAGGGTTACCCAGCTTCCAGTGGAATCCAACCTCGACCATTTGATGAGGGAACTCCTGCAATATCCACTCACGGGCGAGATCCATACTTTCCTCACGAGTGAATTCATTTGGCAGGGCGATTTCGAACTCTCGATACATGCTGCCGTTCTTGCGTTCATGCTTGTCAGCCATCGCCCAGAAATGGTCCCCATCCACTGCCCAACAAGGCAGATTAAATACGAGCGCATCCACAGGATGGTTCTCATCGAACTTCTCACGCGGATCGCGGCGGACATATCGGCCACGCTTCTGCGCGCCGCCCTCCTGCCGGGAGCCTAGCTTCACTGATAGGTGATATATCGCCATCAGGATGCCAAGGGGTCGAGGGGCACAGCCCCCGCGCACGTTTCTCGGAACGAGAAACAACTAAGTGCGCTCCTCGCCGGAGGGGCGGCCTGCCGCCGGCCTGTAGCGAGGAGACATACACCAACCGGCAGAAATATTCCCAACCGCATTTCAGTGACTCCGAACCCAATCCTGGACCGCCGACCAGCGCCACAACCGCGCACGGCCTATCGAAAATCCTGGGGGGAATGAGCCTTCCTGAATGAGTGCGTAAAGCTTCGTTTTGCCAAGCCCAACAATCTTCAATACGTCATCGAGTCGAAGCAGGCGGTCAGTTTTTTCGCAGATATTCTGAGTTGTCATGTATAGATCCTTTCAAGTAACGCGATTTGAATCGCATGAAATCGACCATACACGAATTCTGAATTTTTTGTTTCTATCGTATTGATTTATTTATCATTTGTGTTTTTCATACACAAACACAAATGCACATCACGAAGACGAACTGCCATGAACCTCGACGAACATTGGCGGAAGTGTTTATAAAATTGAAAATCCTTGAGAGTCTCTGTCGACCACACAACCCATGTCGCGATCAAGCAAACTACCGGCAAAGGAAGCTGTATAATTGGTGCAGTTGCGGGGGTATGTATGGGGGTTCTCCATAAGTACCCCTGATGAAATGCTAGTTACTAAATAGGGTTGTTTGCCATTGTGTGTCCCGCCCCCGCACCAACACCACAAGGCAGACTTGGTCTGCCTTGTTCTTTTTCTGAGGTCACGATCATGATCTGGAAACCCAACGCCACTGTCGCCGCTGTCCTGGAACAGGATGGAAAATTCCTGCTGGTCGAAGAAGAGACCGCGCAGGGTGTGCGCTTCAACCAGCCCGCAGGCCACTGGGAACCGGACGAGACGCTGGCCGCCGGTGCGGCGCGCGAGGTACTGGAGGAGTCGGCCTACGATTTCGAACCGGAGTACCTGATCGGCATTTATCGCTGGCACTCGACTGCCTCTGACGTCACCTACCTGCGTTTCGCTTTTGGCGGCAAGATCCTCGGCCACCATCCGGAACGCAAACTGGACGAAGGCATCCTGCGTGCGGTGTGGATGACACCGGACGAGATCCGCGCCACGCAGGAACGCCACCGCAGCCCGTTGATATTGCGCTGCGTGGAAGACTATCTCGCGGGCAAACGTTACCCGCTCGATCTCATCACGCACTATGAGTAAAGGCTGCGTCGTCGTCGGCATGTCCGGCGGCGTCGATTCTTCCGTCACCGCACTCCTGTTGAAACAGCAGGGCTACGAGGTCATCGGCCTGTTCATGAAGAACTGGGAAGACGATGACGACAGCGAATACTGCTCCTCGCGCCAGGACCTGATCGACGCGGTGTCGGTGGCCGACACCATCGGCATCCCCATCGAGGCGGTGAATTTCGCCAAAGAGTACAAGGATCGTGTGTTCAGCTATTTCCTGCGCGAATACGAAGCGGGCCGTACGCCGAATCCAGACATCCTGTGCAATTCCGAGATCAAGTTCAAAGCCTTCCTCGACCATGCGCTGCGACTCGGCGCAGACAAGATCGCCACTGGCCATTACGCCGGCGTGCGCGAACAGGACGGCCTGTTCCAGTTGCTTAAGGCCGTTGATGCCAGCAAGGACCAGAGTTACTTCCTGCATCGCCTGAATCAGCTGCAGTTGTCCAAGGCCATGTTCCCGCTGAACAACATCCCCAAGAGCAAGGTGCGCGAGATCGCCCACCAGCACGGACTGTCCAACGCGGCGAAGAAGGACAGCACCGGCATCTGCTTCATCGGCGAGCGACCGTTCCGCGAGTTCCTCAACCGTTACCTGCCGACCAAACCGGGCGAGATGGTCACCCCGGAAGGCAAGGTGATGGGCCGGCACATGGGCCTGTCGTTCTACACCTACGGCCAGCGCCAAGGGCTGGGCATAGGCGGCGGCAAGGACGGCAGCGGCGAGCCATGGTTCGTCGCCGGCAAGGACATGGCGCACAACCGCCTGATCGTGGTGCAGGGGCATGACCACCCGCTGTTGCTGAACCCCGAGCTGGACGCGCTGGACATGCACTGGGTCAGTGGCAGCGCACCGGATTTGACGCGCGCCTACGCTGCCAAGACGCGCTACCGACAACAGGATGCCACCTGCCGCATCGCATTGTCAGGCGAGCACGGCGTACACTTCACGTTCGACGAAGCACAGTGGGCGGTCACCCCCGGACAATCGGTCGTGATTTACGAGGGCGACATCTGTCTGGGTGGCGGTATCATCGACACCTCCACGAAAAATCCCGTCCATACGCGTTAAAATATCGCGGTCATCATTGAAAGCAGAACCCATGTCACTCACAGCCCTCACCGCCCTTTCCCCGCTCGACGGCCGCTATGCCGGCAAGGTCGACGCCCTGCGCAACCACTTCAGCGAATACGGCCTGATCCGTTACCGTGTGCTGATCGAGATCGAATGGCTGAAGGCACTGAGCGCAGAGGAGCATATCCACGAACTGCCGCCTTTTTCGGTCGCCACCATCGCGCGCCTGGACCAACTGGCGGCACAGTTCAGCGAAGCGGATGCGGAGGCGATCAAGGCCATCGAGCGCACTACCAACCATGATGTGAAGGCGATCGAATACTGGCTGCGCGAGAAGCTGGCCGGCGATGCAGAGACCAAGGACGCACTGGAGTTCATCCATTTCGCCTGTACCTCGGAAGACATCAACAACCTGTCGCACGCACTGATGCTGAACCACGCCCGCAAGGAAGTGATGCTGCCCGCACTGCAGTCCGTCATCGACAAACTGACCGCGCTCGCCCATCAGCATGCCGACCTGCCCATGCTGTGCCGCACCCACGGCCAGACCGCCACCCCCAGCACGCTGGGCAAAGAGATGGCGAACGTGGTGTACCGTTTGCGCCGCGCCTATCAGCGCATCGCCGGTGTCGAGATACTGGGCAAGATCAACGGTGCGGTGGGCAACTACAACGCTCACCTGTCGGCCTATCCGGATATCGACTGGGAGCACTTCGCCCAGCGCTTCGTCCAAGCCCGCGGCCTCACCTTCAACCCTTACACAATCCAGATCGAGCCGCACGATTGCATGGCCGAACTGTATGACGCGTTCGCGCGCGCCAACACCATCCTGATCGACCTCAACCGCGACATCTGGGGTTATATCTCTCTGGGTTTCTTCAAGCAGAAAGTGGTGGCTGGCGAAGTCGGCTCCTCCACCATGCCGCACAAGGTCAACCCCATCGACTTCGAGAACTCGGAAGGCAACCTCGGCCTCGCCAATGCGCTGCTCAAGCACCTGTCCGAGAAACTGCCCATCTCGCGCTGGCAGCGTGACCTGACTGACTCTACGGTGCTGCGCAACATGGGCGTGGCGATGGGCTACACCCTGCTCGCCTACGAATCCTGCCTGAAGGGTTTGAACAAGCTGGAAGCCAACCCGCAGCGACTGGCGGAAGATCTCAACAACAGCTGGGAAGTGCTGGCCGAGCCGATCCAGACCGTGATGCGCCGCTACAACATCGAGAACGCCTACGACAAGCTGAAGGAACTCACGCGTGGCAAGGGCGGCATCAACCGCGAAAGTCTGGCCGCGTTCATCCTGACGCTGGACATCCCGGAATCAGAGAAGCAACGCCTGCAGGCACTGAGTCCGGAGACTTACATCGGCAAGGCGGCCGAACTGGCGAAACGCATCTAAGCCGGTCTTCCTCTGCTGCACAAACTACAAGCCCCGCAGAAGCGGGGCTTGTAGTTTCAGGCTGATGAAGTTCAGGCAGCTGCCTGGATCGGAATGTTCTCGCGCTGACCGATGATATTGTTGTGCTCGTCGAAATAGACCAGCGCCGGATGGTATTTCTGCAGCTCCAGTTCCGAATAGCTGGCGAAGGTCGCGATGATGACGATATCGCCGACATCGGCCTTATGCGCTGCCGCGCCGTTCACGGAAATGGTGCGCGAGCCGCGCTCGGCACGGATGGCATAGGTGGTGAAACGTTCGCCATTAGTGACGTTCCAGATTTCGATCTGCTGATACTCACGGATACCGCTGGCATCCAGGAAGTTCTCGTCGATGGCGCACGAACCCTCGTAATGCAGTTCGGCCTGCGTCACGCGCGCACGATGCAATTTGGCTTGAAGCATGGTTCGTTGCATGGTTACCTCCTATCCGCCCCTGTCTAGCGCAGGGTTGCGCATTATAAACGCCTGAGCCTCAAAGACAAACCTCAAGGTTATCGATCAGGCGGGTGACTCCCAACCGAGCGGCAGCCAACACGACCAGTTTGCGCTCGCTCACTTGCGGCTTTCCCAGCCCGTGCTGACTGCGGATGGAGACATACTCCACCCTCCAGCCGCGCTTGGCAAGCGCCGCCTCGGCCACCTTCTCCAAGACATCGAAATCCCGAGAGCCATTCGCGAGCGACTCTGACACCTTACCCAATATTAGATGCAGTTGCGCGGCTTCGGTTCGCTCCGCTGGCGTCAGATACTGATTGCGCGAACTTAATGCCAAGCCATCCTCGGCGCGTACCGTTTCGCCTCCGACGATGGCGACCGGCAGATTGAACTGCATCACCATCTGGCGGATGATTGCCAGTTGCTGGTAATCCTTCTTGCCGAACAGGGCGACCTGCGGTTGCACCAGGTTGAGCAGCTTGAGCACCACGGTCGCCATGCCACGGAAATGCCCCGGACGGTGCGCGCCGCACAACTCGCTGGCGATGGGCGGCAATTCAACGTAGAAACTCTGTGGCTCCGGATACATCTCGTCCACGGCTGGTGCAAACACGACATCGGCCAGCCCCAGCAACTTGGCACAGTCCGCTTCCAGCGTGCGCGGATACTTGTCGAAATCCTCGTTCGGACCGAATTGCAATGGGTTGACGAAGATGCTCACCACGACGCATGTGCCCTGCTGTCGCGCCTGTTCTACCAGCGCGACATGGCCTGCATGCAGATTGCCCATGGTGGGCACGAAAGCGATGTTGCTTTCGCGCGCCAATCTTGCGCGCAGTTCCACAACGGAATGGATGACTTGCATCAGAAGCAGTGTTCCTTGGCTGGGAAGGTGCCAGCCTTCACTTCGGCGACATAGCGCGCAACGGCATCGGCGATGGAAGCCGCGCCGGGCATGAAGTCCTTCACAAAACGCGCCTTACGACCGGGATACACGCCCAGCATGTCGTGCAGCACCAGCACTTGGCCGGAACAATCCGCACCCGCGCCGATGCCGATAGTCGGAATGGAAAGTTGTTTGGTGACAGCTGCACCCAGCACTGCTGGGACCGCTTCCAGCACCAGCATGGCGGCACCCGCCTTCTGCAGCACCAGTGCATCCTTCTTCAGTTTCAGAGCCGTAGCATCTTCCCTGCCCTGCACCTTGTAGCCGCCGAGCTGGTGCACCGACTGCGGCGTCAGGCCGATATGTCCGCACACCGGGATGCCGCGCGAGGTGAGGAAAGCGACCGTGTCGGCCATCTCGGCACCGCCTTCCAGCTTGACCATCTCGGCACCGGCCTGCATCAGTTGCACGGCATAACCGAAGGTCTCACGTGCGGAGAACTGCGAGGTGCCGAACGGCATGTCGGCGATGACGAAGGCCTGCTGCGCGCCGCTGACCACGCATGCCGTGTGGTAAGCCATCTGTTCGATGGTGACCGGCAGCGTGCTCTCGCGCCCCTGTATCACCATGCCGAGCGAATCACCGACCAGCAGCACGTCGACGCCGTTGCTTTCCAGCAGGGTCGCAAAGCTGGCGTCGTAACAGGTCAGCACGGCGATCTTCTCGCCGCGCCCATGCATCGCCTGCAATTTCGTCAAAGTCGTTCGCATCATTCCGCCACGTTGAAATACTCGCGTTGTCCGCGCATCCTGTCGATGCGGTCCAGCAGCAATCTGAAGTCGGCATCATTATCCGCGAAATTGAGTTTTTCGCTATTCACCACCAGCACTGGTGCTTCCTCGTAGTGATGGAAGAATTCGCCGTAGCTGTCGGCCAGCCTGGTCAGATATTCATCCTGGATGGTGCGCTCATGGCGATGGCCGCGCCTGCGCACGCGCGAGATCAGCGTATCGGTCGAAGCCTGCAGATAGATCACCAGGTCCGGCGTCGGCGCTTGCGGCGCGAGGCGCTGATAGATGGCCTGGTAAAGCTGGAACTCGTCCTCGCTCAGGTTGAGTCGCGCGAACAACGCGTCCTTCTCGAACAGGTAATCGGATACCGTGCGGCTCTGGAACATATCCATCTGGTTCAGGTCACGCACTTCGTTGATGCGCTGGAACAGGAAGAACAGCTGCGTCTGTAGCGCGTAGCGTTCGGCGTCTTCATAGAAGCGCGCGAGGAACGGGTTGTCCTGCGGTTTTTCCAGCAGTGTGCGCGCGTCGTTATGTTCGGCCAGCCGCTTGGCCAGGCTGGTCTTGCCCACGCCGATGGGGCCCTCGACCACGATGTAGCGGTATTTACTCAGCGACATGTTCCAGTCGTTCCAGTTGTTGTCCCGCGCAGCCTGCCATCGCCACCGCCGCAGCCCCCACGCCGGGGATGATGCAATCCGGCGCGATCTCCAGCAAGGGCAGCAGCACGAACGCCCTCAGGTGCATCTGCGGATGCGGCACGGTCAGGCCGTGTTCGTGGTGCACCAGATCGTCATACATCAGCACGTCCAGATCCAGTGTGCGCGGCGCATCCTTGAATTCGCGCGTGCGCCCGCATTCCAGTTCCAGCGCCAGCAGCGCATCCAGCAGGGCGCGCGGGGCCAGTCCGGTTTCCACCTGTGCCACGGCATTGATGAAATCGGGCTGGTCGAGATAACCGACCGGCGCGCTGCGATAGAGCGACGACACCTTCAACAGTCGCGTCTGCGGCAGCTCACCGAGCGCCCGGAGTGCGTGATTCACCTGTGCGGCGGGTTCTGCAAGATTGCTGCCCAATCCTATGAATGCGGTATGGCTCATCAATCGATCGGCAGTTCGCCCTGCCCGGAAGACCTGGGCTTTCTGCTGCGCCGCCGTCGCTTCTTCGGTCCATCGCTCTCCGGCTGCAGCATCTCGGCGCGACGATCTTCATTGGTATGCTGGAACTCCTCCCACCACGCACCGAGTGCCTTGTCGGCTTCGCCGCTCTCGCAGCGCAGCAACAGGAAATCGTATGCCGCGCGAAAACGTGGCAAGGCCAGCAGGCGGAAGGGGCGCTGTCCCGCGCGCTGCTCGAAGCGCGGTTGTAACAGCCATATCTCCTTCATCACGGTGTCATAGCGGCGCGGGATCGCGAGCTTGGCGCGCTGCCGCTCCAGCACTTCGTCCATCGCCGCATGCAGCGCACCGACGGGTTTTTCGCCCGCTGCCTGCTTGGCGTTCCAGACTGTCAGCACCTCGTGCCACAGCAGAGCAGCGAACAGGAAGGCGGGAGACGTGGGCTTCTCCTCGGCGATGCGCTGGTCGGTATTTTGCAGGGCGGCCATCACGAACTTTTCGCCCATGGGTTGCTCAAGGATCACGTCCAGCATCGGTAGCATGCCGTGGTGCAGATGCATGCTCCGCAACTTCTTGATGCAGGCCAGCGCGTGGCCGGACAACAGCAACTTGAGCATCTCGTCGAACAGGCGCGCCTCCGGCACGTTGCCCAACAGATCCTTCATCTTCGCGATGGGCGCGGCGGTGGCCGGATCCAGCTTCATGCCCAGCTTGGCCGACAGGCGCACCGCACGCAGCATGCGCACCGGATCTTCGCGGTAACGCACTTCCGGATCGCCGATCATGCGCAGCGTGTTGGCGCGGATGTCGGCATAGCCGTTGTGGTAATCGAAGATCTCTTGCGAACTCGGATCGTAGAACAACCCGTTTGCGGTGAAGTCGCGCCGAGCAGCATCCTGTTCCTGGTCGCCGAATTCGTTGTCGCGCAGGATGCGCCCGTGCGCGTCGGTCTCGGCATCTTCCGCCTCGATGGCGCGGCGGAAGGTGGACACTTCCACCGTCTCTTCACCGAACATCACATGCACCAGCCGGAAGCGGCGGCCGATGATGCGCGCGCGACGGAACACGCGCTTCACCTCTTCGGGCGTGGCATCGGTGGCGACGTCGAAATCCTTTGGATGGCGGTCCAGCAACAGGTCGCGCACCGCGCCGCCCACCACATAGGCCTGGAAACCGGCCGCCTGCAAGCCGTCGGTGACACGCCGCGCAGCGTAGCTGATGCCCTCGCGCGTGACCTTGTGTTGCTCGAACGGGATCACATGCGCCCTGCTCTCTTTCGCGGCCGGGCGGGATCTGCCGAAAACCTTCTTGAATAGTCTTTTGATCATGGAGTCGTCTGATTACGCTGTCGCTACCAGCGGCGCGACATGGGCGCGGATTATAGCACCCGCACCTGTGCCCTCTCAGCGCAGGGAGATGACCGGCCAGCCCTGACGCTCGGCATGCGCACGCAAGGTCGCATCGGGATCGACCGCGACCGGACGCTTCACTTTGGACAGCAGGGGCAGGTCGTTCAGCGAATCGCTGTAGAAACAACTCTGCCCGAAACTGCCCCAATCCCAGCCCCGCTCGCCCAACCACTGTTCCATACGCGTGACCTTGCCCTCGCGAAAACTGGGCACACCCGCTACAGCGCCGGTGAACTCGCCATCCTTCTGCTCGGGATCGGTGGCGATCAGATGTTCGATGCCGAACTCACGCACGATGGGTGCGGTGACGAAACTGTTGGTGGCGGTGATCACCACGCACACATCGCCAGCATCCAGATGCTTGCGCACCAGCGCACGTGCCTTGTCGCCCATCATGGGGCGCACCTTGATGCGCATGAATTCCTCATGCCATGCATCCAGCATCTTGCGCGCATGACGCGACAAGGGCTTCAACTGGAAATCCAGGAACTCGTGGATGTCCAGCGTGCCCGCCTTGTACTGCTCGTAGAACGCCAGGTTCTTCGCCTCGAACAATTCGCGGTCGAGTACGCCCTGCTCGATCAAAAACTGCGACCACTCGAAATCGCTGTCACCGCTCAGCAGGGTATTGTCCAGATCGAATAAAGCCAGATTCACATACACTCCTTGATGAAAAAGGCCTGCATCGCTGCAGGCCCTGTGCGTCCAGTTTCAGCGGCGCATTAGAACGTATAACCGATACCGACCGAGACCACCGGATAATATTTGAAACTGCTCAGGTCAGAGTTCAGCTGCTTCTGCGCATCTGCATCCAGTGCAGTGGTGGTAGTCGATACCCCACCCGCTGTCCATGTGCCTTGCGAATTCACCGTTGCACTGGGGGAACCCTGGAACAGGATCCCGATATCAGTGCTGAACGAGAAGCCTTGCTTCTTGGGCTGACCGCTCCAGCCTATCCCGAGATAGGGCGAGACCTTGTTGAAACCCACCGATGTGTTGACCCCGCAGCCCCCAGTGGCAGCGCAAGTAAATGTTGTGCCGGATGCATCGTAAGTCGAACCGTTCGCAACCGTACCGGACAATTCAAGTTTGTTGCTGTTGAAGATCACCCCTGCTGTCAGGTGCGTCACGCCGCTCCATGGGCGCCAATCAACCAAAGTAGTCACGCTGGACAGCTTCAGATCACCCGAGAACGTCACACCACCGGAGTTCTCGCTGGCGCTGAATTTGAACTGATTGAACCCCAGACGGGCTGTGTAACGCTCAGTCATGGGCATGGCCAACTCCAACCCTCCGCCCAGCGTAGAAACATGGGCATCCAGTTTGACCATGCCGTCTGCTGCGTAAGCCTGCATCGGAAGTGCCGCCAGAACCAGTGTTGCCAGTGTCGCTCTCTTCAACATCTTGAAACCCCCTTGTCGTTTGAAAGTAAGAATTGTCACGCATAGAGACCGCCGCCCCGCGCCAGCCGGGACTCATTGTGCCAAATTCAGCCCTTCCCCGCCATGACTTCCTTCAGAAGTGGCACCGAAGCCGCACGCTTCAAGCGCAGGCAGTGCTCATCCAGCGCATCCAGCACCCGCAACAGCGAGGGCAAGTCGCGCCTGCCATGGCGCAACAGGTATTGGGAGACTTCCTGCGGTAGCCCGAAACCCCTTGCGCCGGCATGCTGGCGCAAGGCTTCCGCCTTTTCCTCGTCGCTGAGCGCATGCAGCTGGTACACCAAGCCCCAGCCGAGACGGGTGCGCAGATCGTCGCGCAAGGCAAGGTGAGCGGGTGCCCGCGAGCCGCTCACCAGCAACAGCCCGCCCTGCTCGCGCATACGGTTGTAGAGCTCGAACAAGGCGACCTGCGCCGTATCGTCCAGCGCCTCGACATCATCCACCGCCACCACGCTTGCCGACTCTGGCACCGCACGCTCGGCGTACCGCGCATCTGCCGCCTGCGCCGCCATCGCCTGCATCAGATGGCTCTTGCCACTCCCCTGCTCGCCCCACAGATACACGGCACGCACCGCCGGGTCTCCCGCAGCCGCCTGCCGCAGGGCGGCGAGCAATTCGGCATTGCGCCCGGCGACGAAGTTATCCAGCGTCGGCACCCATTCCGGGGCGATGCCCAGCAACATCTGGCTCATGGTTTCAGGTACATGCTGCTGGAAAGATATTGCTCGCGCAGATGGCGCAGCAACACCAGCGATACGGCCGCCATCGGCAAGGCCAGCAACAGGCCGAAGAAACCGAATAACTGGCCGAAGGCCAGCAGGGCGAAGATCACCGCCAGCGGATGCAGGCCGATGCGCTCGCCCACCAGCCACGGGGTGATGACCATGCCTTCCAGCAACTGGCCCGCACCGAACACCACCCACACCAGCAGCAAGTCGCCGGTCAGACCGAACTGCATCAAAGCCGACAACGTGGCCAGCAGCAAGCCCAGCACCATTCCCAGATAAGGCACGAACACCAGCATGCCGGCCACGATGCCGATAGGCAACGCGAACTCCAGACCTACCAGCCACAGCACCACCACGTAGAACACGCTCATCAGCAGCATCACCGCGACCTGCCCGCGCAGGAATTCAGCCAGCACCTGATCCACCTCTACGGCGAGCTGGCGGATCTGCGTATGCCAATGGCGCGGGAGCAAACCATCGACACGGGCAAGCAACTCATCCCAGTCGCGCAACAGGTAGAACATCACCACCGGGATCAGCAACAGATTGGCGAACAAAGCGAACAGGGCACTGCCGCTATCGCCCAGCCAGGGCAGTAGCACACGCGATGCCAGCCCGCCCGCCCGTTGCCAGTGGTCGGCCAGCAACTGCTTCAGCGCGGCATCGTCCCATTCCAGCTCCGCCCCGAACCATTGCTGCAATGCCGGCAGCAGATGCCCCTTTGCCGCGTCCAGCCATTGCGGCAGCCGTTGCGCCAGCAGGGACAACTCCTGCTGCAACAACGGCAGCATGATCAGCAGCAACAACAGCCCCAGCAGCAGCGCGCCCAGCATCACCCCCATCACCCCCAGCGCGCGCGGCAGTTTCCATGCGCACAGCCGGTCCACCAGCGGGTCGAACACATAGGCCAGGATAGCCGCAGCCACGAACGGTGCAAGGATGGGGGCCAACAGATAGAGCAGCGCCAATGCGACGGCGGTCAGTGCCAGCCACTGCACGGCAACAGAGCGGGAGACGGTCATTTCGGGTAAAATCCGCGGCGAAAAACGTGCTGCACTTTACCTGCCAGAAAGCGAGAACTCAACTTGAGCCAGAATTCTTCCCTCTCCTACCGCGATGCCGGTGTCGATATCGACGCGGGCGACCAACTGGTCGAGAACATCAAACCCTTTGCCAAGCGCACCATGCGCCCCGAAGTGCTGTCCGGTATCGGCGGCTTCGGCGGACTGGTCGAGATCTCGAAGAAATACAAGGAGCCGGTGCTGGTCTCCGGTACCGACGGCGTCGGCACCAAACTCAAACTGGCGTTCGAGCTTAACCGCCATGACTCCGTCGGCATCGACCTGGTCGCGATGAGCGTGAACGACATCCTGGTGCAGGGTGCCGAGCCGCTGTTCTTCCTCGACTACTTCGCTTGCGGCAAGCTGGATGTGCCGAATGCGACCGACGTCATCAAGGGCATCGCCAAAGGTTGCGAAGATTCCGGCTGCGCGTTGATCGGCGGCGAGACCGCCGAGATGCCCGGCATGTACCCGGAAGGTGAATACGACCTGGCCGGTTTCGCGGTCGGCGTGGTGGAGAAGAGCAAGATCATCACCGGCGAACACATCAAGCCTGGTGACGTAGTGCTGGGCCTGGCCTCCAACGGCGCGCACTCCAACGGCTATTCGCTGGTGCGCAAGATCATCGAACGGAGCAAACCTGATCTGAACGCCAAATTCGACGGCGAGCGCACACTGGCCGACTGCATCATGGCCCCCACCCGCCTGTACGTGAAACCGATGCTGGGCCTGATGCAGAGCATCACGGTCAAAGGCATGGCGCACATCACCGGCGGCGGCATCACCGAGAACGTCCCGCGCGTGCTGCCCGCGAATGTCGTCGCCGACATCGACAGCAAGACCTGGCAGATGCCCAAACTGTTCGATTGGCTGCGCGAAGGCGGAAACGTCGCGGCGCAAGAGATGTTCCGCACCTTCAACTGCGGCATCGGCATGGTGGTGATCGTTGGGGCCGCCGACGCAGACAATGCGATCAAACAGTTGCAAGAGGCCGGTGAGACCGTGTCGCGCATCGGCACCATCCGCGCCCGCAACGGCGACGAGCACCAGACACAAGTCAAGTAAATGCCAGCACAGAAGAATATCGTCATCCTCATCTCCGGTCGCGGCAGCAACATGGAAGCTTTGTTGCGCGCCAAGCTGCCTTGCCGTATCGCCGCCGTGATCAGCAACAAGGCGGATGCGCAGGGGCTGGAGACGGCGCGCGCGCACGGCATCGAGACCGCCGTGGTGTCGCATCGCGACTACGCCGACCGCGAGGCGTTCGATAGCGCACTGGCAAAAGTTATCGATCACTATCAGCCCGACGTGGTCGTGCTGGCAGGTTTCATGCGCATCCTCACCGACGGCTTCGTGCATCGCTACACCGGGCGCTTGATCAACATCCATCCTTCGCTGCTGCCTGCCTACACCGGCGTCGACACGCATGCGCGTGCCCTGCAGGACGGTGTGAGGATCCACGGCTGTTCGGTGCATTTCGTCACACCCGCGCTGGATGGCGGCCCCATCATCATCCAGGCCGCCGTGCCGGTGCTGAGTGACGACACGCCGCAAACACTTGCGGCGCGCGTGCTACACGAAGAACACCGCATCTTCCCTCAGGCAGTGCGCTGGCTGTGCCTCGATCAGGCCAGGCTCGAAGCAGGCGGTCGCGTCACCATCGACCGCATGGAGCAGCTCGGCACCACCCTGATCTCGCCCGGACTGGATTGAGATGCGCGCCCTGTTCGCCCTGTTCCTCGCCAGCCTTGCCTTCAGCCTGTCGGCAGAACCTTTGCCGCTGCGCATCGAGGCGAGTTATGACATCCTCAAGCAGGACATCAAACTGGCCGAAGTCAGCGAACTGTTCGAACGCAATGAGGATCGTTACCGCATCGTCAGTGTCACCAAACCGGTCGGTCTGCTGGCGCTGTTCCAGCCCGAGACCATCGTGATCACCAGCGAGGGCGAGATCGGCGAGACGGGCCTGCTGCCGCAACATTTCACCCATCGGCGCACGCGGAACACAGAGAAGAACAGCAGCGCGGATTTCGACTGGAGTCGCAATGAGCTTGCCCTGGGCAGTCACGACGGCCTCAAGTTGCTCACGCTGCCGCCGCACACCCAGGACCGCTTAAGCATGATGTACCAGTTCGTCATGCAGCCGCCGCGCAGCCGTCTGGAAATCCAGTTCAGCATGACCAATGGCCACAAGCTGGAAGAATATCGCTATCAATTGAATCCGGCGCAGACGGCAAGCGTACCGTTCGGCAACCTGCGCAGCTACTACCTCTACACCCAGCCGCAAAAGACCAAGTGGAAATCGGAGATCTGGCTTGCCGTCGATCACGGTTTCATCCCCTGCAAAGTGGTGGTGACAGAGGACGATGGTGCCCAGCTGGTGCAAGTCCTGCGCACCCTGAACATGGTGCCGTGAGCTTCGCTGCCTTGTCGTCCACCAGGCATCGACTCGCTATCGCACTGGCCATCTCCCTTGCGATCCATGCAATGTTGATGTGGTTGCCGCCCATCCAGCTGCCCGAGGCAGAACCCGACCTGCCGCCCCTGATCGCAAAACTGATCCCCCTGCCGCAGGTGCGCACCCCCACGGCGCGCGCCGCCACGTCCCGTCCTAAACCCGCAGCACCTCCGGTCGATGAACTAGCCGCTGCCGCCAGCGCCGCCGCCTTCAGTACCACTGCCTCGACCGAGCAGGCGTTGGCAGCCAGCCAGGTTGCAGTGACCGCCCCCGCTTCCGCCGTGGCGGCAAGCGATATGCCTGATCCAGCCAGTCAGGTCGCGGTGACCGCTCCCGAGATCGCCGTCTCCGCTGTGGTCGCCGCTTCCGCACCGACCGCTACAACGCCGGTCGCCGACGCCACTCCGCCCCCGCGCCCCGCTCTGCCCAAACATGCCTTCCTGAAATTCCAGGTGCGCATCGGCAAGAACGGTATGGCAGTAGGTGAAGCACGGCATGAATTGCGCATCACGGACGGCCGTTACGAGCTCACCGCGACCACACGCACAGTCGGGCTGGCGCGACTGGTGAAATCCTACAAATTGGTGCAGACCAGTAGCGGAGAGACCGACGGCACCGTATTGCATCCGCGGCAGTACAGCGAAGACAAGGAGGACGGCGGCGAACAGCGCAGGGACAGCGCCGAACTCGACTACACGGCGCGGAAGATCTCTTTCTCCTCCGGCCACAAGATGCCGCTCGGCGAATCCACCCAGGACATCCTGAGCATCCTCTACCAGTTCCCGCCTCTGCCCGCACCTGGCGACGTGCTGCCCATCGCCATCACCAATGGACGCGACTGGGAACGATACCGGTTCGAGATAGCCACCAATGAAGAATTGGTCACGCCGCTGGGCAAGTTGCACACGGTACACTTCCGCAAACTGCATCCGCCCGGCAAGGAAGGACTGGAGATCTGGTTCGCGCAGGAATACCGCCTGTTGCCCGTTAAACTCCGCCACATAGATCGCGACGGCAGCATCTCCGGCGAAGCCATCATCACCGACATCCGCATCGCGGAGGAATAGGGAACACCATGCTACTCACAGAATACCGTCTCGACCTCACCATCCAGGCCGTGCGCGCCGCACTGAAAATGGAACATCCGGCGGACGCCGTGCTGCGCAACTTCTTCCAGACTGAGCGCATCGGCTCCAACGAACGCAAGCTGGTGGCGGAGACGCTGTTCGGCGTGTTGCGCCACCGCCTGCTGCTCGAATATGCCTGCACCATGGAAGAGAAAGGTATCGCTTCCGCGCGCCGCATGGCGCTGGCCTATTGGGTGCGCTTCGGCGGTTACAACCTGCGCGAGCTGAAACCCTTGCTCAAGGTGAAGGAAGAGGAATGGCTGATCAAGGTCAAAAGCATCGACGCTTCGACCTTGCCGCTCTCCATCCAGGCCGAACTGCCGGAATGGATCGTGGAGAAACTGCGCGCTTATCGCAGCGACGAAGATATCCTCGCGCTCGGCCTGTCCATGCAGCAGTCCGCCCCGCTCGACCTGCGCGTCAATTCGCTGTTATCCAACCGCAACGAAGTGCTGCAATCGCTGCAGGCGGAAGGCTATGAAGCCACGGCCACGCCGTTCTCGCCCTATGGCATCCGCCTCAGATACAAACCCGCGCTGAACAAACACGCGCTGTTCCTCAGCGGGAAGTTCGAAGTGCAGGACGAAGGCAGCCAGTTGCTCGGTCTGATGCTGGCGCCGAAGCGCAACGACATGGTGGTGGATTTCTGCGCCGGCGCGGGCGGCAAGACGCTGATGCTGGGTGCATTGATGAATTCGCAGGGCCGCTTGTACGCGTGGGACGTTTCGGAGAAACGCCTGACCAACCTCAAGCCACGCTTGAAACGCTCTGGCCTTTCCAACGTGCAAGCGCAACTGATCGCTCACGAGAACGACCAGAAGATCAAACGCCTCGCCGGCAAGATAGACCGCGTACTGGTAGATGCACCCTGCAGCGGACTGGGTACTCTGCGCCGCAACCCGGACCTGAAGTTCCGCCAGTCAGCGCAGAGCGTGGAAGAACTGAAAGCGAAGCAGCGCGCCATCCTGGATTCGGCCGCGCGGCTGCTGAAAAAAGGGGGGCGACTGGTCTATGCGACCTGCAGCGTGTTGCAGGAAGAGAACCAGGATATCGTCCGCGAATTCCTTGCCGCGCACCCCGAGTTCGCATTGCTTCCCGCCGGTGCAGTGTTGACGCAACATCACATCGACCTGCCCATGGGCGACTATCTGCAACTCACCCCGCAGCAGCACGACACCGACGGCTTCTTCGCCGCCGTGCTGGAGCGCACCGGTCGGCCTGCAGGTATCGCCACCGAAGAAAAAGAAGAAGCGGTCTCGTAACGGCAAAAGGGGCCGCGACCGCCATCACGGCCCCTGGACATACTCTGCTTTACATCAATCCCATCGTCACCAGTGCGATGAATGCCGCGAACAGCGCAAAGTGACTGATTCCTTCGATGGCATTGGTCTCGCCGTCGTGCAGATTGTTCATCACCGTCAGGAAGGTCAGCAACAGCATGCCGCCCTGCACCGGCGTCAGCGCCATCACGATGCGCTCCCCCGTGAACAGGGCGATCGCCTCGATCACCGGCAGCGTCAGCAGCACGGTCGCAAGCGATGCGCCCAGCGCGATGTTGACTGTGGTCTGCATGCGGTTGTTCTGCGCCGCGCGCAGGGCGGTGAGGATCTCCGGACTGGCCGAGATCAGCGCCACCAGCACTGCCGGGATCGCCTTGGGCAGACTGCTGCCGGACAGACCCGCATCAAGCAACACCGACAACACTTCCGACAGCAGACCGACCAGCACGATGGCCCCCAGCATGATGCCCACATGCAGGGCATTCGGGCTGTGCACCGTGTCGTGCGCCTCTTCTTCGGTCACCGACGAGTATTCGAAGAAGGTGCGGTGCTCCACCGTCTGCAGGCGCAGGAAAGCCGCATACATCACCGACATGGTGAGCACCGAGAAGATGGAATAGACCTGCCATTGCGCATCCGGAACGAAATCCGGGATGAACATGCCGATGCCGATGGCGACCAGCAGCATGGCGACGAAGGAATTGGCCGAGGAGATGTTGTACTTGGTCTGCCCGTGCTTCAGACCGCCGACGATGGCGGCCAGACCGAGGATGCCGTTGATGTCGAACATCACCGCCGCGAACACCGTGTCGCGCGCCAGCGTGGGATTCGGCGCGCCCTGCAACAGCACGACCAATATCACCACTTCCACCGACACCGCCGCCAGCGTGAGGATGAGTGTGCCGTACGGCTCACCAAAGCGCACTGCCAACACCTCGGCATGGTGCGCGATGCGGAAGGCGACACCGATGATGGCTGCCAGTATCACCCCCAGCAGCCCCCACAGCATGATCCCACCATGTTCAACCGCGCCATGCTCCAGCGCAAAACCCAAACCCAGCACCAACAATGCGACGAAGACGGGAACTTCATTCATCAGATATTTCATGTTCTCACCTCACTCAAAATCAATCTCACGGTATTCCACTTTCACCACTACCAGCTCTTCCACACCGTCCGGCAAAGGCAGCATCAACACATCATCCTCGCGCGCCTTCAACAGCACGCGCGCCAGCGGCGAAACCCAGCTGATATGCCCCTTGCTCGCGTTCGCCTCGTCGATGCCGACGATGCTGTAGATGCGCTCGCTGCCATCTTCGTGGCAGACCGTCACGGAAGCACCGAAGAACACCTGCTCACAACCCTGTCGCTGTGCCGGATCGACGACCTCCGAGTTCTCCATGCGCTTGGCGAGGAAGCGCAGGCGGCGGTCGATCTCGCGCAAGCGCCGCTTGCCGTAGATGTAGTCGCCGTTCTCTGAGCGGTCGCCGTTGCCCGCCGCCCACGACACGGTCTGCACCACGGACGGGCGTTCCACGTCCAGCAGATGCATGTACTCATCCTTGAGGCGGCGGTAACCCGCCGGGGTCATATAGTTCTTGGTTCCTGCCGGGAGCGCGGGCAACGACACCGAGTCGTCGTCATCTTCGGTGTCGTTCTCGCGGGTGAAAGCTTTGCTCACGGGTACTGCTTGGAAAGGATCGGATACGAGTTAAAAGGGAATATCGTCGTCGAAGTTGTCGAAGTTGCCCTTCGCCGCGGGGGCTGCGGCCGGACGCGCTGCCGGCGCGCTACGTGCCGGTGCGGGAGCACCGCCATCGTCCATCACTTCGAAGCTGCCGCCACCGGCCTTGCCGCCCAGCATCTTCATCTCGTTCACCACGATCTCGGTGGTATAGCGGTCCTTGCCTTCCTTGTCCTGCCATTTGCGGGTCTGGATGCGGCCTTCGACATAGATCTGCGAACCCTTCTTCAGATATTCTCCGGCGATCTCTGCCAGACGGCGATAGAACACCAGATTGTGCCACTCGGTGCGCTCCTGCTTCTCGCCGCTCTTGTCCTTATAGTTCTCGGAAGTCGCCAGGGTGACGTTGGTCACCGCCTCGCCGCTGGTCATGTAACGGGTCTCCGGGTCTTTTCCCAGACGCCCCACCAGAATTGCCTTGTTCACTGACATCTCATACTCCCTTCACTAATTGTTCTACCGCGTCTTCGTCGAAGCCGCCCATCTCCACCTTGAGGCAAGCGATCTGCTCGTTACCGACCACCAGCACCTCGCGCACGCCGCGCAATTGTGCCAGAGACAGACGCAATGTGCTCGCCGCCGCATCATCCATCTCGGGCAGGTGATACATCCGGGTCATCAAGGGTTCGGGCGCTCGCATTCCGGATGCTACCGCCAGCCACACCAGCAACATCGCCACCGCGAACATCAGTACCGCATCGCCGCCATACAACTGCATCAGCAGACCGCCCATGGCCGAACCGAAGAACGCCCCCAGGAACTGCACGCTGCTGAACACGCCCATCGCCGTGCCCTTGGACGCCAGCGGCGCGATCTTGCTGACGATGGAAGGTTGGGTCGCCTCCAGCACGTTGAATGCGGTGAAGAAGACCAGCAGGGTGAACGCCATGCCCCACAGACTATCCTGCAAAAACAGGATGCCCAGTTGCGCGACCGCCGCCAGTCCGATGGCCAGCATGAACACCTGTTTCAGTTTGGCCTTCTTCTCCGCGATGATGATCGGCGGAACCATCAGCACGAAAGCGATCAGCATCACCGGCAAGTACACCTGCCACTGGTGAGCTGCATCCAGCCCGTTCGAGCGCAGGATGAACGGCACCTGCATGAACACCGACATCAGGATCGCGTGCAGGGTGAACACGCCGAAATCCATGCGCAGCAGGTCTGCATTGTGCAGCACCTCTTTCAGCTTGCCGGTGTTGGCTTCGGTATCGGAGTGGAAGCGCGTGATGCGCGGCTGCGGGATGTACCACAGCACCATCGCGATGGACACGAAGGCCAGCACACCGGTCAGCTCGAACATACCCGACATGCCGATGGTCTTGTACAGCAACGGTGACAGCACCATGGACAGCGAGAACGTCACGCCTATGGTCATACCGATCATCGCCATCGCCTTGGTGCGGTGCTCCTCGCGCGTCAGGTCGGCGGTCAGTGCCATCACCGCCGCGTTGATCGCGCCCGCGCCCTGGATCACGCGCCCTGCGATGATCCAGTAGATATCGTCCGCCGCCGCCGCGATGAAACTCCCTGCCGCGAACAGCAACAGACCGGCGATGATGACCGGCTTGCGTCCGTAACGGTCGGATAACCAACCGGCCGGGATCTGCAGGATCGCTTGCGTCAGCCCGTAGGCACCCAACGCCACCCCGATCAGAAAATGGCTCTCGCCACCCGGCAGTTGCTCGGCATACAGGGCGAAGATGGGCAGGATGATGAACAGGCCCAGCATGCGCAGGCCATAGATGCTTGCCAGGCCAATGCTGGCGCGGCGCTCGAACGGGGTCATTGCGGGATCTGAAGCGGACATGACGCTGGGGGCGGGGTTTCGGAAGGCGCGTATCTTAACAGTTCTGGCTATCCGTCTGATAGCCACGCCCTTCTCCGCCATAGCGCACCCACAATTTTTCTTGCGGTCGGGGCTGTTGGGTAAGCATCCGTTTTCGCGTATATTGGCGGGTCGTTTTCAATGGCCCGTTCGCTTCACATGGAATACATCAAGATACGCGGTGCTCGCACCCATAATCTCAGGAACATCAGCCTCGACCTGCCGCGCAATCAGCTGGTGGTGATCACCGGCCTTTCCGGTTCGGGCAAGTCCTCACTTGCGTTCGATACGCTGTATGCCGAGGGGCAGCGCCGTTATGTGGAATCACTCTCGGCCTATGCGCGTCAGTTCCTGCAGTTGATGGAGAAGCCGGATGTCGATCTGATCGAGGGGCTCTCACCCGCCATCGCCATCGAGCAGAAGGCGACCTCGCACAATCCGCGTTCAACGGTGGGCACGGTGACCGAGATCCACGATTACCTGCGCCTGCTGTTCGCACGCGCGGGCGATCCGCATTGCCCGGAACATGACATCGTGTTGCAGGCGCAGTCTGTGGGGCAGATGGTGGATGCGGTGCTGGCCTTGCCGGAAGGTACGAAGGTGATGGTCTTGTCGCCTGTGGTGGTGGAGCGCAAGGGTGAGCAGCAGGATCTGTTCGACGAGTTGCGCGCGCAGGGTTTCGTGCGCCTGCGTGTGAACGGCAAGGTGTGCGAGATGGACAACTTGCCAAAATTGGCGAAGAACTCCAAGCACACCATCGAGATCGTGGTGGACAGGCTGAAAGTGACCGCCGACATCAAGCAACGGCTGGCGGAGTCGTTCGAGACCGCACTGCGCCATGCCGATGGCCGTGCGCTGGCGGTAGAGATGGATTCCGGCAAGGAGCATCTGTTCTCGGCCAAGTTCGCCTGCCCGATCTGCAACTATTCTTTGCAGGAGCTGGAGCCGCGCCTGTTCTCGTTCAACAGCCCGATGGGCGCCTGCCCCAAGTGCGACGGGCTGGGCGTGATCTCTTTCTTCGATCCGGCGCGCATCGTGGCCTTCCCCAACCTGTCGCTGTCTGGTGGCGCGATCAAGGGCTGGGACAGGCGCAACCAGTTCTATTTCCAGATGCTGGATAGTCTGGCCAGACATTACGACTTCGATCTGGAGCAGTCTTTCGAAAGTCTTCCGGAGAAGATCCAGACAGTGGTGCTGTATGGCAGCGGCAAGGACGAGATCGCATTCACCTACCTGAACGAGCGCGGCAAGAAGATGTTGCGCGATCATCCCTTCGAGGGCATCGTCAACAATCTGGAGCGACGCTACAAGGAAACGGAGTCACCCACGGTACGCGAGGAACTGGCGAAGTATCTGAACACCTGTTCCTGCCCGGATTGCAAAGGCACCCGGCTGCGGGAGGAAGCTCGCCACGTACGCGTGGCAGAGAAGACCATCTATGAATTGAGTGCTCTACCGCTGAAGCAGGCACTGACCTTCTTCAGCGACGTCAAGTTGCCCGGGAACAAGCAGGCCATCGCCGAGAAGATCGTGCAGGAGATCGCCAGCCGTCTCACCTTCCTCAACAACGTGGGACTGGAGTATCTTTCCCTGGAGCGCTCTGCCGAGACGTTATCCGGCGGTGAAGCGCAGCGCATACGCCTGGCTTCGCAGATCGGTTCCGGTCTGACCGGGGTGATGTATGTGCTGGACGAACCATCCATCGGCCTGCACCAACGCGATAACGACCGTCTGCTCGCGACACTGAAACGCCTGCGCGACATGGGCAACAGCGTGATCGTAGTCGAGCATGACGAGGACGCGATCCGTACCGCAGACTATGTGGTGGACATGGGGCCGGGCGCGGGCGAGCACGGCGGTACCGTGGTGGCACAGGGCACTGCACAGGAAGTGATCGCCAACAAGGATTCACTGACCGGTGACTATCTTGCCGGGCGCAAGTCCATCAAACCGCCAAAGAGTTATCGCAAGCCCGATGCCGAGCGCAGACTGAAGATCATCGGCGCGTCAGGCAATAACCTGAAGGATGTGACGCTGGACTTGCCGGTCGGCCTGCTGACCTGTGTGGCGGGCGTGTCGGGCTCGGGCAAGTCGACACTCATCAATGACACCCTGTACAACGCCGTGGCGCAACATCTGTACGGCAGCAATGCGATCCCAGCACCGCACCGTACGATCGAGGGACTGGAGTTCTTCGACAAGGTGATCAGCGTGGACCAGTCGCCCATCGGGCGCACGCCGCGCTCCAACCCGGCGACTTACACCGGGCTATTCACACCGATACGCGACCTGTTCGCCAGCGTGCCGACCTCGCGCGAGCGCGGCTATGGGCCGGGACGGTTCTCCTTCAACGTGAAGGGCGGACGCTGCGAGTCTTGCCAGGGCGATGGCGTGATAAAGGTGGAGATGCACTTCCTGCCGGACGTGTATGTACCGTGCGACGTTTGCCACGGCCAGCGCTACAACCGCGAGACGCTGGAAGTGTTGTACAAGGGACAGAACATCCATCAGGTGTTGGAGATGACAGTGGAACACGCGCATGCGTTTTTCAACGCGGTGCCTGTCATCAAGCGCAAGCTGCAGACGCTGCTGGATGTGGGACTGGGTTACATCACGCTCGGCCAGAGCGCGACCACGCTCTCGGGCGGTGAAGCGCAGCGCGTGAAACTGTCACTGGAACTCTCCAAACGCGACACTGGCCGCACGCTGTATATCCTCGACGAACCGACCACCGGCCTGCATTTCCACGACATCGACATGCTGCTGAAGGTGATCCATACCTTGCGCGACCAAGGCAATACCCTAGTGATCATCGAGCACAACCTCGACGTGATCAAGACAGCGGATTGGGTCATCGACATGGGCCCCGAGGGCGGCGAAGGCGGTGGACGCATCGTGGCTCAGGGGTCGCCCAAGGATATCGCCGCGAACAAGGGAAGTGTTACTGGCCCCTACTTGAAACAGCTGCTTGCGAAATAGCAGTGCCGCACCACGGCTCCCAAAGTCGCCAAAATGAAAAAGGCCGGGTGACCCGGCCTTTTCTTCATGCCCAGCGGCTGTCTTTATTCAGCCACTTCCACTGCTTCGGCGTCCATCGGACGATCGACCAGCTCGATCAGCGCCATCGGCGCGTTGTCACCCTTACGGAATCCGAACTTCAGGATGCGGGAATAACCACCGTTGCGCGCCGCATAACGCGGGCCGAGTTCGTCGAACAGCTTGGTGACCATCTCGCGGTCACGCAGGCGGGCGAATGCCAGGCGCTTGTTGGCCAGGCTGGGATTCTTGCCCAGGGTCAGGATAGGTTCTGCCACACGGCGCAGTTCCTTTGCCTTGGGCAAGGTGGTCTTGATCGCTTCGTGGCGCAGCAGCGAAACAGTCATATTGCGCAACATCGCCAGACGGTGGCTGCTGGTGCGGTTGAGTTTTCTAAGTCCTAAACGGTGACGCATGATTTTCCTCTCTTGCTTTCTGACCCGGTGTCTACCGGGCGAGCTTTATTTCTCGGACACTGCCGTCCAGTTTTCCAGCTTGATACCCAGCGACAAGTCGTGCTCGGCCAGCACCTGCTTGATCTCGTTCAGAGATTTGCGGCCCAGATTCGGGGTGCGCAACAGGTCGGCTTCAGTGTACTGGATCAGGTCGCCGATGTAATGGATACTCTGGGCCTTCAAGCAGTTCGAAGAGCGCGGAGTCAGTTCCAGATCATCGACCGGGCGCAGCAGCATTGGATCGACCTTCGGCGCGGCGGGCTTCTCGACCGGTGCCGGCGTGCCTTCCAGTGCGGCGAACACGGAGAACTGTTCGACCAGGATGCGCGCTGCATAGCGGATGGCCTCTTCCGGATCGATTGCGCTGTTGGTCTCGATGTCGATGATCAGCTTGTCCAGATCGGTGCGCTGTTCTACACGCGCGCTCTCGACTGCATAGCTCACGCGGGAGATCGGGCTGAACGAAGCATCCAGCGCGATATGGCCAACAGCGCGGCTCGAGCCCGGTTGCTGACGCGAGATGGCGGAAACATAACCGCGTCCCTTCTCGACCTTGATCTCCATGTCCAGTTTGCCGCCTGCTGTCAGATGTGCGATGACATGGTTGGGATTGATCACTTCGGTATCGGCATCGACTTCGATGTCTGCGGCAGTGACCACGCCAGCGCCGGACTTCTTCAATTGCAGTGTAGCCTCAGGCGCGCCGTGCAGCTTCAGGACCAGCCCCTTCAGGTTCAAGAGGATCTCGACCACGTCTTCCTGCACGCCGTCGATCGGGGAGTATTCATGCAGCACCCCGGCGATCTTCACTTCAGTCACGGCATAGCCGGGCATGGAAGACAGCAGGATGCGACGCAGGGCATTGCCCAGCGTATGGCCGTAGCCGCGCTCGAACGGCTCCATCACAACGCGCGCCTGAGTGGCGGAGATGTTCTGGACGTCGATGATGCGTGGCTTCAACAGGTTATTTGTAGGCATATGCGACTCCGCGTTGATTACTTGGAATACAACTCGACAATGAGGTGCTCATTGATGGTTGCAGGCAGTTCGGTACGCTGAGGAACCGCCTTGAAGGTGCCTTTGAATGCCTTGGCATCCACATCCAGCCACTCCGGGAAACCGCGCTGCGCTGCGGCATCCAGAGATGCTTTGAGTCGCAGTTGCGCGCGAGCTTTCTCATTGACTTCGACCACATCACCGGGCTTGACGATGTAGGAAGGGATGTTCACACGTTTGCCGTTGACCAGGATGCTGTTGTGACGCACGGTCTGACGTGCTTCCGCACGCGAGCCGCCGAAGCCCATACGATAGGCGACGTTGTCCAGACGGGATTCCAGCAACTGCAGCAGGTTCTCACCGGTGATGCCCTTGGCAGTCGTTGCGCGCTTGTATGTCAGGCGGAACTGACCTTCCAGGATGCCATAGATACGACGGACCTTCTGCTTTTCACGCAGCTGGCCACCGTACTCGGACAAACGCTGGTTGCGGCGCTGACCGTGCTGTCCGGGAGGATATGCACGACGCTCTACCGCGCACTTGTCGGTAAAGCACTTCTCTGCCTTCAGGAACAGCTTCTCGCCTTCGCGGCGGCACTTACGGCATTTTGCATCAAGATTTCTAGCCAAGATCGATACTCCTTAAATACGACGCTTCTTCGGAGGACGGCAGCCGTTGTGCGGCACCGGCGTGATATCCGAAATGCTGGTGATTTTGAAACCGGCGGCGTTCAACGCGCGCACAGCGGATTCGCGACCCGGACCAGGCCCCTTGATGCGCACTTCCAGATTCTTCACACCGCACTCGGCAGCAGACTTGCCAACGACTTCGGCAGCGATCTGTGCAGCGAAAGGTGTACTCTTGCGAGAACCCTTGAAGCCTTGCGCGCCACTGGTAGACCAAGCCAGAGTGTTGCCCTGACGGTCTGTGATGGTCACGATGGTGTTGTTGAAGGAAGCGTGAACGTGCGCGATACCCTCGGCAACGTTCTTCTTTACTTTCTTACGCACTTTCGTGCTGGTCTTTGCCATGTCTGCAGTCCTCTACTTGATTACTTTTTCGCGCCGGCGATGGATTTACGCGGGCCTTTGCGGGTGCGCGCATTGGTGCGGGTACGCTGACCACGGCTCGGCAAGCCGCGACGATGACGCAAACCACGGTAGCAGCCCATATCCATCAGGCGCTTGATGTTCATCGTGACTTCACGGCGCAGGTCACCTTCAACGGTGAACTTTGCGACTTCGTCACGCAGCTTTTCCATTTCGGAATCGCTGATGTCCTTGATCTTGGAAGATGTCGACACGCCGGCTGCAGCACAGATCTGCTGCGCACGTGTGCGCCCGATGCCATAGATGGCGGTCAACGCAATCACAGCGTGTTGATGGTTTGGAATGTTTACACCGGCAATACGAGCCATGCAGCTACCCTATCGTTCAAAAGTTGCGAATTCTAACATCCAGCGGCGATTGTACTCAATCAACCCTGGCGCTGTTTGTGGCGAGGATCACTGCTGCAGATCACACGAACCACACGGTTGCGACGCACGATCTTGCAGTTGCGGCACATTTTCTTTACGGATGCTTGGACTTTCATTTGCTTCTCCTTGCTTCTTCAATTCTGGGCCGTGTACTCGGCAAAGTGCCAAAGTATTCGGCGACGCCTCTGCCGTTTAACCGGCTTTAAAATTAGCCTTCTTCAACAGGCTTTCATATTGGTGGGTCATCAAGTATGACTGCACTTGCGCCATGAAATCCATAGTCACCACAACCAGGATCAGGAGCGAGGTGCCGCCAAAATAGAACGGCACATTCCACTTGACCACCAAAAACTCGGGCAGCAGGCAGACCAGCGTGATGTACACGGCACCCACCATGGTCAGCCGCAGCATGATCTTTTCGATGTAGCGCGCAGTCTGGTCTCCAGGACGTATCCCCGGAAGGAATGCGCCGCTCTTCTTCAGATTGTCTGCGGTCTCCTTCGGACTGAACACCAGCGCGGTGTAAAAGAAGCAGAAGAAGATGATTGCAGCTGCATACAACATCACATAGATCGGCTGACCCGGTGCCAGCTTGTCGCTCACATCCTTCAGCCAGGTCATGCTGCTGCCACTACCGAACCAGCCCGCCAGCGTCGCAGGGAACAGGATGATGCTGGAGGCGAAGATCGGCGGAATCACGCCCGCCATGTTCAGCTTCAGCGGCAGATGCGAACTTTGCCCACCCATGATCTTGTTGCCCACTTGGCGCTTGGCGTAATTGACCAACACCTTGCGCTGACCGCGCTCAACGAAAACCACCAGTGCCGTGACGGCGATGGCACCGAAGAACAATGCCAGCACCAGCGGCACGGAGAATGCTCCGGTACGCGCCATTTCCAGTGTATTGCCGATCGCACTTGGCAGGCCCGCAGCGATACCGGCAAAAATGATCAGCGAGATACCGTTGCCCAATCCACGCTCCGTGATCTGCTCGCCCAGCCACATCAGGAACATGGTCCCTGTGACCAAGGTCACCACGGTCGTCATCTGGAACATCAGTCCCGGATTTAGAACCAGATCCTTCTGCGACTGCAGCATCACCGCGATACCGAAGGACTGGAACAAAGCCAGCACCAACGTACCGTAACGCGTGTACTGCGTGATCTTGCGACGGCCGGCCTCGCCTTCCTTCTTCAACTGCTCCAGATGTGGCACCGCGATCGCTGCCAACTGCATGATGATCGATGCAGAGATATACGGCATGATGCCCAGTGCCAGAATCGTGAAGCGTTCGAGCGCGCCACCCGAGAACATGTTGAACATGCCCAGGATGCCACCTTGCTGCTGCTTGAACAGGTCGGCCAGAACATTCGGGTCGATGCCCGGCACCGGGATGTGCGCACCGATGCGGTACACCACCAGCGCCCCGAGCAAGAACCAGAGGCGCTTGCTCAGATCACCGTATTTATTCTTGGCTACAGCACTCACAGACAGTCCTTATTCTGCGATGCTGCCACCGGCAGCCTCGACAGCGGCGCGCGCGCCCTTCGTCAACAGCAAGCCCTGCAACTTGACCGCACGTGTCAACTCGCCAGCCAGAATCACTTTTGCGCCCAGCGCCGTTGCAGCAACGACACCAGCTTGTTTCAGCGCCAGCAGATCGATGGTGTCGACCGGCAACTTTTCCAAATCCGACAAGCGAACCTGTGCAGTATCGTTACGCGTCAAGGAGACGAAACCGCGCTTCGGCAAGCGGCGCTGCAAAGGCATCTGACCGCCCTCAAACCCGACTTTATGAAAACCACCCGAGCGTGATTTCTGACCTTTGTGACCGCGACCGGCTGTTTTACCCAAGCCCGAGCCGATACCGCGACCTACACGACGCTTGTAGTGCTTTGCACCATCTGCCGGTTTAATTTGATTGAGTTCCATTTATGCCTCGCACTTGACCAGGTAGAACACCTTGTTAATCATGCCGCGTACTGCCGGAGTATCTTCCAGAACGACCGTATGGTTGATCCGGCGCAGACCTAGACCGCGAATGGTATCGCGATGCGACTGCTTGGTTCCGATCAGACCTTTGACCTGCGTAACCTTCAATGTTTTTTCTTTAGCCATGATTACCCCGCGATCTCTTCAACGCTCTTGCCGCGCTTTGCAGCAATCTCCGCAGGGGAGTTCAGTGCTTGCAGACCATTCAATGTTGCTCGAACGACGTTGTACGGATTATTGGATCCGAGACACTTGGCCAGTACATTACGGACACCGACAGCCTCGAACACCGCACGCATCGCGCCGCCGGCGATAATGCCAGTACCTTCGGAGGCAGGCAGCATAACGACTTTGGCGGCACCATGACGCCCGACAACCGCGTGATGCAGCGTGCCATCTTTCAGATTGACTTTGACCAGCTTGCGGCGACACTCTTCCATTGCCTTTTGCACGGCCACCGGCACTTCCTTGGATTTGCCCTTACCCATGCCGACGCGCCCATCGCCGTCACCCACCACGGTGAGTGCTGCGAAACCCATGATACGACCACCCTTCACCACCTTGGTGACGCGGTTCACATGGATCATCTTCTCGATGAGGCCGTCACCTTTGTCTTCGGGCTGCTGATTCTTACCTTGTGCTTTAGCCATGATTCACCTCGATCTTAGAACTGCAAGCCATTTTCGCGCGCAGCTTCTGCCAGCGCCTTGACGCGACCATGGTACTTGTGGCCGGAACGGTCGAACGCAACGGCTGTCACGCCCGCACTCTTGGCCTTCTCGGCGATACGTTTACCAACCACCGCTGCGGCGGCGGCATTGCCACCATTTGCAACACTCTTGCGCACTTCGGCTTCAAGTGTGGAAGCGCTCGCAAGAATCTTGCCGCCATCGGCGGAGATCACTTGCGCATATATGTGCAGGTTGGTGCGATGGATAGCCAAGCGCACTGCTTTTTGCTCAGCAATGCGGGCACGGGTTTTACGTGCTCTGCGCTGACGCGATTCGTTCTTATTAAACATATCAACCTCGATTATTTCTTCTTGGTTTCTTTCAGGATCACCACTTCATCCGCGTAACGAACGCCCTTGCCCTTGTAAGGCTCAGGAGCACGATAAGCGCGAATCTCGGCGGCAACTTGTCCAACCTGCTGCTTGTCTGCGCCAGTCAGCACGATTTCGGTCTGACTGGGCGTTGCAACCTTCACGCCTTGCGGCATCTTGTGTGCAACGGGGTGTGAGAAGCCGAGCGTCAAGTTCAGCGTGTCTCCGGCAGCTTGCGCGCGATAACCCACGCCAACCAGTGTCAGTTTGCGCTCGAAACCCTTGCTCACGCCGCTCACCATGTTCGCCAACAGTGCGCGCATGGTGCCGGACATGGCATTCGCCTGGGCGGACTCGCCGACAGCCTTACACAGCAACTTGTCGCCTTCGCGAACGACGGTGACATCGCCCTTGAGTGCCTGCGTCAGGGTCCCGAGTGGACCCTTGACGGAAATCTTCTCTGCCGCAAGCGTAACTTCCACACCCGCCGGCACTACAACTGGATTTTTACCAACTCTAGACATGTTCCCCCCTTATGCCACGATGCAGAGCACTTCGCCGCCGATACCGCTGGCGCGTGCCTTGTGATCTGTCATCAAGCCCTTGGATGTGGAGACGATGGCAATACCCAGACCGTTCATCACGCGAGGGATGTCTTCGCAGCACTTGTACACACGCAGACCGGGACGGCTCACGCGCTGGATCTTCTCGATCACAGGACGATCCGCATAATATTTGAGACCGATCTCAAGAGTCGGCTTGCCGTCGTTTTCGATGACTTTGAAGCCCTCGACATAACCCTCGTCCTGCAGGACCTTGGCGATTGCAGCTTTGATCTTGGAGGATGGCATTGCCACGATTGTTTTTTCCGACATTTGCGCATTACGAATACGCGTCAACATATCGGCGATAGGATCACTCATGCTCATAAATTCACCCTTACCAGCTTGCCTTGACTACACCAGGGATCTCGCCGCGCATCGCGTATTCACGCAACTTGATGCGACCCAGACCGAACTTGCTGAACGTGCCACGTGGACGACCCGTCAGCGCACAGCGATTACGCAGACGCACCGGGCTGGAGTCACGAGGCAGCGCCTGCAGTTTTTGACGCGCTGCAAAGCGCTCTTCTTCGCTCAGCGACATGTTTGACACGATTGCCAACAATTCCGCGCGTTTGGCAGCGAACTTCTTCACTGTGTCGCGGCGCTTCTGTTCGCGGTTAATCAAAGCTGTTTTAGCCATATCACCCTCAGTTCTTCAATGGGAATTTGAATGCCAGCAGAAGCGCACGCGCCTCTTCGTCGGTCTTCGCGGTCGTCGTGATCGTGATGTTCATGCCGCGCAAAGCATCGATCTTGTCGTATTCGATCTCCGGGAAGATGATCTGCTCTCTGACGCCCATGTTGTAGTTGCCACGACCATCGAAAGACTTGCCGGAGATACCACGGAAGTCGCGGATACGGGGAATGGCAACCGTCACCAGTCGATCCATGAATTCATACATGCGCTCACGGCGCAGCGTCACTTTGCAACCGACCGGATAGTTCTCGCGGATCTTGAAACCGGCGATGGACTTCTTCGACTTGGTAACCACAGGCTTCTGTCCGGCGATCTTGGTCATGTCGCTCACCGCATGATCCATCACCTTCTTGTCTGCAACCGCCTCGCCTACACCCATATTCAGTGTGATCTTCTCGATACGCGGCACTTCCATCACAGACTTGTAGCCGAACTGCTTCATCAGTTGCGGCGCTACGGTCTCTTTATAAAACTGATTCAAACGAGCCATGCTCATACCCCTTATGCAATCACTTCGCCGCTGGACTTGAAGATGCGCACTTTGCGACCATCTTCCAGCTGCTTGATGCCGACACGATCCGCCTTCTTGGTAGCCGCGTTGTAGATGGCCACATTGGAGATGTGCAACGGCTTCTCGATCTCGACGATACCGCCCGAAGTGCCCTTCATGGGATTCGGCTTCTGGTGTTTCTTGACCTTGTTGATGCCAGAGACCACCACATAATCATCAGACACCGTCATAACGCTGCCGCGATTGCCCTTATCCTTGCCGGCGATCACGATCACATCATCATCTTTTCTAATCTTGCGCATGATTTATCCTTATCCTTCCCTTACAGCACTTCAGGCGCCAGGGAAACGATCTTCATGAACTTCTCGTTACGCAGTTCACGCGTCACCGGCCCGAAAATACGGGTACCGATCGGCTCCAGCTTGTTGTTCAGCAGAACGGCTGCATTGCCGTCGAACTTGATCAGAGAACCGTCGGAGCGGCGCACACCCTTTGCCGTACGAACGACCACTGCGCTGTACACCTCGCCTTTTTTCACACGAGAGCGCGGAGCAGCATCCTTGACGCTGACCTTGATCACATCACCCACGCTGGCATAGCGGCGCTTGGAACCACCCAGCACCTTGATGCACATAACAGAACGTGCGCCGGTGTTGTCAGCCACATTCAAAACAGACTGCATTTGTATCATTTTTTATCTCCAACTTTTTCCGCCTGCGGCGGCTAGTTTTGGAACCCGTTCGGGTTAGGCCGCCGCAAGCGGCGGTGAAACGAAGCCGCGCATTCTATTCAGACTCACACCTTAGTGCAAGCTTTTTTTCAAATACGCGGCCTCGAGCTATCAATCGGCCGTCGTTACACGCCAAGTCTTGGTCTTCGACAGAGGACGTGTCTCCTCGATCGTAACCACATCACCTTCGTTGCACGAGTTGTTCTCGTCGTGAGCGTGGTACTTCTTGGAGACGCGAACCACCTTGCCCAGTACTGGGTGCTTGACCTTGCGTTCGACCAGGACCGTAACGGTCTTGTCCATCTTGTTGCTGACAACAGTGCCAGTCAGCGCGCGTTTCAGATTAGCTGCACTCATTGCTGCACACCTTTCTCTGTCAATACTGTTTTTACACGCGCGATATCACGGCGCACCTTTTTCAGCTGGCTGGTGTTGTTCAGCTGCTGTGTCGCCAGCTGCATGCGCAGACCGAACTGCGCCTTGCTCAACGACAACAGCTCTTCATGCAACTCAGCCACGGATTTGCTCTTCAGCTCGTTCGCTTTCATGATCACGCTCCTACCTGTCTGACAACGAAGGTCGTCTCAAGCGGCAGCTTCGCAGATGCCAGTTTGAACGCCTCGCGCGCCAATGTTTCAGCCACGCCGTCCATCTCATACAGCATCTTGCCCGGCTGGATCTCGGCGACGTAGTACTCCGGATTACCCTTACCGTTACCCATACGCACTTCGGCGGGCTTCTTGGAGATCGGCTTGTCCGGGAACACACGGATCCAGATACGACCACCGCGCTTGATGTGACGCGTCATCGCACGGCGAGCCGCTTCGATCTGACGCGCCGTCAGGCGGCCGCGACCAACGGCCTTCAGGCCGAACTCACCGAAACTGACCTTGTTGCCGCGTGTTGCAACGCCGGTGTTACGGCCCTTCTGCTCCTTGCGGTACTTTCTTCTAGCTGGCTGTAGCATGTTTCGCTCCCGACTTTCTTACTTTCTTTTCTGGCTCGGCAACAACGGGAGCAGCGACTTCCTGCTGACCAGTCTGGTCACCCTTGTAAACCCACACCTTCACACCGATGATGCCGTAGGTGGTTTTCGCTTCGGCAAAACCGTAGTCAATGTCGGCACGCAGAGTGTGCAACGGCACGCGACCTTCGCGATACCATTCGGTACGCGCAATCTCTATACCGTTCAGGCGGCCGCCGCTCATGATCTTGATGCCCTGGGCACCGAGACGCATGGCGTTCTGCATCGCGCGTTTCATCGCCCGGCGGAACATGATGCGCTTTTCCAGCTGTTGCGTAATGGACTCGGCGATCAGCTGCGCATCGATTTCAGGCTTGCGCACTTCCTCGATGTTCAGGCCGACATCCGGCAAGCCCATGCGCTCGCGCAATTCGGCGCGCAGCTTTTCGATGTCCTCGCCCTTCTTGCCGATCACCACTCCCGGACGCGCCGTGTAGATGGTGATCTTGGCATTCTTCGCGGGGCGCTCGATCACGATCTTGGAAACACCGGCGCCAGCCAGCTTGCTCTTCAGGTAATCGCGCACTTCGATGTCCTTGTGCAGCAGATCAGCGAAGTTCTTGCTATTGGAATACCACTTTGACGACCAGTTCTTGGTGACGCTCAAACGGAAACCAATCGGATGAATTTTCTGGCCCATGCTTAGCTCCCGACTGTGATCGTAATGTGGCAAGTCTGCTTCTCGATGCTGGTTCCACGGCCCTTGGCGCGGGGAATCATGCGCTTCAGGGAGGCACCCTTGTCCACGTAGATGGTAGAAACCTTCAGTTCGTCGATGTCAGCGCCGTCATTATGCTCGGCATTGGCGATCGCGGAGTCCAGCGCCTTCTTGATGATGGCACCACCCTTCTTCGGGCTGAAAGTCAAAATGTTCAAGGCTTGCGCGACAGGCAGGCCGCGGATCTGGTCAGCGACCAGACGCGCTTTCTGCGCCGACAAACGTACACCCCGGATGACTGCTGTTGTACTCATCATCTCTCCTTATTTCTTCGCTTTTTTGTCAGCGACGTGGCCCTTGAAGGTACGCGTCAGCGAAAACTCGCCCAGTTTGTGACCCACCATGTTCTCCGAGATATAGACCGGAACATGAGCCTTGCCGTTGTGAACAGCGATCGTGAGACCGACGAACTCAGGCAGAACCGTAGAGCGACGCGACCAGGTTTTGACTGGACGCTTGTCGTTGGTTGCGCGGACCGCTTCGACCTTCTTGAGCAGATGCAGATCGACGAAAGGACCTTTTTTGATTGAACGTGCCATTCTGATTTACCCCTTAAGCCTTGAAGCGACGACGCACGATCATGTTCGAGGTGCGTTTGTTGCTGCGTGTACGGTAGCCCTTGGCCGGCGTACCCCATGGGCTGACCGGATGACGACCCGCAGCCGTCTTGCCTTCGCCACCACCGTGCGGGTGGTCGACCGGATTCATCACCACGCCACGCACCGTCGGGCGGATGCCGCGCCAGCGGTTTGCACCAGCCTTGCCGATGGAACGCAGGCTGTGCTCGGAATTGCCGACTTCGCCAAGCGTCGCCTTGCAGTCGATGTGGACCTTGCGGATCTCACCCGAGCGCAGGCGCAACTGCGCGTAGCTGCCTTCGCGAGCCAGCAACTGGACCGCCGCGCCAGCGGAGCGCGCCAATTGGGCACCCTTGCCCGGCAGCATCTCGATCGCATGGATCGTGGAACCCACCGGGATGTTGCGCAACGGCAAAGCATTGCCCGGCTTGATTGGGGCCTCGGATCCGCTGATCAGCTCGGCACCTGCAGCGATGCCCTTGGGAGCGATGATGTAACGACGCTCACCGTCCGCGTACAACAACAGGGCCAAGTGGGCCGTGCGGTTCGGATCGTATTCCAGGCGCTCGACTTTTGCCGGGATGCCATCCTTGTTGCGCTTGAAGTCGACCAGACGATAGTGCTTCTTGTGCCCGCCACCCATATGCCGGGTTGTGATATGGCCATTGTTGTTGCGGCCGGCAGTACGGGTCTTCTTTTCCAGCAAGGATGCTACGGGTTTACCCTTGTGCAATTCCTTGTTGACTACACGCACCACCGTACGTGTACCTGGCGATGTTGGTTTGAGTTTAATCAGTGCCATGTTTTACCCCTGCTCACTAGCGGCAAAGTTGATCTCTTGACCGGCAGCCAGACAGACATAGGCTTTCTTCCAGTCCTTGCGGCTGCCCATGTAACGGCCAAAGCGCTTCTGCTTGCCCTTCACATTGCTGATCTGCACGCTATCAACGATCACATTGAACAGCTTCTCGACCGCCGCTTTGACTTCAGGCTTGGTAGCATCCGAAGCAACGTGGAAGATGACCTGCTCGTTCTTCTCAGCAACGAAGGTGGCTTTCTCAGAGATCTGCGGCGCCAGCAGAATGTGCATCAGGCGCGCTTCGATGTTCTTGGTCGTCATGCCAGCATCTCCTCAATTTTGGCGATCGCACCCTTGGTCATCAGCACGTTCGGGAAGCGAACCAGACTGACAGGATCAGCCTGATGCGCTTCAACCACCAGCACGTTAGGCAGGTTGCGGGAAGCCAGATACATGTTCTCATCGATGCTGTCAGTGACGATCATGACGCGGGCATCTTTCAAACCCATGTCGTTGATCTTGGCTGCCAGCAACTTGGTCTTGGGCGCATCGATAGACAACGCTTCCAACACGCTCAGGCGACCATCGCTGACCAGCTTCGACAAGATCGAAGCCAGACCGGCGCGATACATCTTGCGGTTGATCTTGTGCGAATAGTTCTGATCCGGCTGGTTCGGGAATATCTTGCCGCCCCCGCGCCACAACGGGCTGGATGCACGACCGGCACGCGCACGGCCGGTACCTTTCTGTGCAAACGGTTTGTGCGTGGTCTTGTTGATCTCACTGCGGCCCTTTTGCTTGCTGTTGGCAGAGCGGGCATTCGCCTGATATGCAACCACCAGCTGGTGAACCAGCGCCTCGTTGTATTCACGACCGAACAGATCGTCGGAAGCGACCATGCTCTTACCGGCCTTGCCGTTCTCGTTGATAACTTTGAGTTCCATTATGCCCCCGCCTTCACTGCCGGACGGACGATCACATCGCCGCCTGGCGCGCCCGGAACCGCACCGCGCACCAGCAACAGCTGACGCTCAGCATCGATACGAACGATCTGGAGATTTTGAACAGTGCGCTGAACGTCACCGAGATGACCAGTCATGCGCTTACCCGGGAACACTCGACCGGGATCCTGCGCCATGCCGATGGAGCCGGGCACATTGTGCGACTTGGAGTTGCCGTGTGTCGCACGACCCGATTTGAAGTGGTAGCGCTTGATGGTACCGGCATAGCCCTTACCAATCGTCACACCCGTCACGTCAACTTTCTGGCCGACCTGGAACAGGTCCACACCCACGTTTGCGCCGACCGTCAGATTGGCCAACTGCTCGGGGGTGGCTGTGAATTCTTTGAGTACGCTACCCGCCTCGACCCCCGCCTTGGCAAAGTGCCCGGCAGCAGCCTTGGTCACGCGGCTGGCGCGGCGCGTACCGAACGCGACTTGCACAGCACTGTAACCATCAGTGGGAGCGGTTTTGATCTGGGTGACACGATTGTTGGACACGTCCAGCACAGTCACCGGCAACGATGCACCATCGTCGGTGAAAATGCGGGTCATGCCAATCTTGCGACCGACAAGTCCTAAGCTCATTTCTTTTCCTTTTATTAAGGGGCTGACTTCAATTGGTCAGCCGATTCAACTACCAATACATCTACTGCAAAACTTCAAATTACTGCAACTTGATCTCGACATCGACACCAGCGGGCAGATCCAGCTTCATCAACGCATCCACAGTCTTGTCCGTTGGATCGATGATGTCCATCAGGCGCAGATGAGTGCGAATCTCGAATTGATCGCGAGAAGTCTTGTTCACATGCGGCGAACGCAATACATCGAAGCGCTCGATCTTGGTCGGCAGCGGGACCGGGCCTTTAACAACAGCGCCCGTGCGCTTGGCTGTATCCACGATCTGCAGGGCCGACTGGTCGATCAGTCGATAGTCGAATGCCTTCAGGCGAATGCGGATTTTTTGACTTTGCATAATCTTCTCTTGCATCTATGCGGCAGAGCCGCTGGTTTAAAGAACGAAAAACGCGTGGGCGTACCACGCGAGGGCGCGCATTGTATGCTTACTCGCCAACCTTTGCAACAGGGTAATGAGCGCGAGTCGCCGCGCACTACATCACCCCGCTTCCCGAGTCTTACTCGATGATCTTCGCGACCACGCCGGCGCCGACGGTACGGCCACCTTCGCGGATCGCAAAACGCAGACCTTCTTCCATCGCGATCGGGTTGATCAGGTTGACCGTGATCGACACGTTGTCGCCTGGCATCACCATCTCGGTGCCGGCCGGCAGTTCGACCGCACCAGTCACGTCAGTCGTGCGGAAGTAGAACTGCGGACGGTAGCCCTGGAAGAACGGGGTGTGACGACCGCCTTCGTCCTTGCCCAGCACGTAGATCTCGGCAGTGAACTTGGTGTGCGGGGTGATGGAACCGGGCTTGGCCAGAACCTGGCCGCGCTCGACTTCTTCACGCTTGGTGCCGCGCAGCAGCACGCCGACGTTGTCGCCTGCCTGACCCTGATCCAGCAGCTTGCGGAACATCTCGACGCCGGTGCAGGTGGTCTTCAGAGTGGGCTTGATGCCGACGATCTCGATCTCTTCGCCGACCTTGATGATGCCGCGCTCGACGCGGCCGGTCACCACGGTGCCGCGGCCGGAGATGGAGAACACGTCTTCCACGGGCATCAGGAAGGCGCCGTCAACTGCACGCTCCGGGGTCGGGATGTAAGTGTCCAGGGCTTCGGCCAGCTTCATGATGGCGCCTTCGCCCAGTTCACCTGCATCACCTTCGACCGCCAGTTTGGCGCTGCCGTGGATGATGGGGGTGTCGTCGCCGGGGAAGTCGTACTTGGAGAGCAGTTCGCGGATCTCCATCTCGACCAGCTCCAGCAGTTCTGCGTCGTCGACCATGTCGCATTTGTTCATGAACACGATGATGTACGGTACGCCGACCTGACGTGCCAGCAGGATGTGCTCGCGGGTCTGGGGCATGGGACCGTCGGCTGCGGACACGACCAGGATCGCGCCGTCCATCTGGGCGGCACCGGTGATCATGTTCTTGACGTAGTCGGCGTGGCCCGGGCAGTCAACGTGCGCATAGTGACGGGTGGCGGTCTCGTACTCGACGTGTGCGGTGTTGATGGTGATGCCGCGTGCCTTCTCTTCCGGGGCCGCGTCGATCTGGTCGTATCCCTTGGCTTCGCCGCCGAACTTGCGCGACAGAACCGTCGTGATCGCCGCTGTCAGTGTGGTCTTGCCGTGGTCAACGTGGCCGATCGTGCCGACGTTCACGTGCGGTTTGGTACGTTCAAATTTGCTCTTTGCCATGATAATTTTCTCCGACTAGTCTTTGATTATTTTTTGCTGTTCATCACTGCTTCAGCGACGTTCTTGGGCGCTTCGGCATAATGCTTGAATTCCATCGTGTATGTCGCACGCCCCTGAGTCGCGGAACGCAGCGCAGTGGAATAACCGAACATCTCTGCCAGAGGCACTTCCGCCTTGACCGCCTTGCCGCCGCCAGCCATGTCATCCATGCCCTGCACCATGCCGCGACGGGAGGACAGATCACCCATCACCGTACCGGTATAGTCTTCCGGCGTTTCCACCTCGACCGACATCATCGGCTCCAGCAGCACCGGATTAGCCTTGCGCATACCGTCCTTGAAGGCCATGGAAGCCGCCATCTTGAAGGCGTTCTCGTTGGAGTCGACGTCATGGTAGGAACCGTCGAACAAGGTGACTTTCACATCTTCGATCGGATAACCTGCGAGGACACCGTTCGGCAGCGTCTCGCGCAGCCCCTTCTCCACCGCGGGGATAAACTCACGCGGAACGGTACCGCCCTTGATCGCATCAACGAACTCGAAACCCTTGCCGATCTCGTTCGGCTCCATCTTGATCCACACGTGACCGTACTGACCACGACCACCGGTCTGCTTGGCGTACTTGCCTTCGACTTCAACCGATTTCTTGATCGCCTCACGATAAGCCACCTGGGGCGCACCCACGTTCGCCTCGACGCCGAACTCGCGCTTCATGCGGTCGACCAGGATCTCAAGGTGCAACTCACCCATACCGGACATGATCGTCTGACCGGACTCTTCATCGGTACGCACGCGGAAGGATGGGTCTTCAGCAGCCAGACGTCCCAGCGCAATACCCATCTTCTCCTGGTCGGCCTTGGTCTTCGGCTCGACGGCGACGTGAATCACCGGTTCCGGAAACACCATGCGCTCAAGGATGATCGGCTTGTTGACATCGCACAGGGACTCACCGGTCGTCACTTCCTTCAGGCCGATACAGGCAGCGATGTCGCCCGCCAGGATCTCATCCACCTCCTCACGGTTGTTCGCGTGCATCTGCACGATACGGCCTATACGCTCCTTCTTGCCGCGCACGGAGTTGTAGACAGTGTCACCCTTCTTCAGCACGCCCGAATACACACGCACGAAGGTCAGCTGCCCGACGAACGGGTCGGTCATCAACTTGAACGCCAGTGCGGAGAAGCTCTCCGCATCGTCAGCCTTGCGGGACAGCGGCTCACCTGCTTCCGACTCGCCAGTCACATCAGGGATATCCACCGGAGAAGGGAGCAACTGGATCACCGCATCCAGCATGCGCTGCACACCCTTGTTCTTGAAGGCGGAGCCGCACAGCATAGGCTGGATCTCGCAGGCAAGGGTGCGCGTACGCAGACCCAGCACGATCTCATCCTCCGTCAGATCGCCATTCTCCAGATAGTTGTTCATCAACTCTTCGGATGCCTCGGCAGCGGACTCGACCATCTTGCTGCGCCATTCGGCAGCAACATCCACCAGATCGGCGGGAATGTCGCGATAGTCGAACTTCATACCCTGCGATGCCTCATCCCAGTAGATCGCGCGCATCTTGATGAGGTCCACCACGCCTTCGAATTTCTCTTCGGCACCGATCGGAACCACGATCGGCACAGGGCTCGCCCTCAAACGCGTACCCATCTGCTCGACCACTTTGAAGAAGTTGGCGCCGGAACGGTCCATCTTGTTGACGAAGGCCAGACGCGGGACTTTGTATTTGTTGGCCTGACGCCAGACAGTCTCGGACTGCGGCTGCACACCACCCACCGCACAGTAGACCATGCACGCACCATCCAGTACACGCATGGAGCGCTCCACCTCGATGGTGAAGTCAACGTGCCCCGGCGTGTCGATGATATTGAAACGATGCTCGGGGAACTGGTTCTCCATACCCTTCCAGAAGCAGGTCGTGGCTGCGGAAGTGATGGTGATACCCCGCTCCTGCTCCTGCTCCATCCAGTCCATCGTGGCCGCACCGTCGTGCACCTCACCGATCTTGTGACTCACGCCCGTATAGAACAGGATGCGCTCGGTGGTTGTAGTTTTGCCCGCATCGATGTGTGCGCTGATGCCGATGTTGCGATAACGGCTAATAGGTGTTTTACGTGCCACGATGATTACCTGACTATATTCGTTTGATTAGAAACGGAAATGCGAGAATGCCTTGTTGGCATCCGCCATACGATGCACTTCTTCGCGCTTCTTGACTGCGCCTCCACGACCTTCGGAAGCATCGATCAACTCACCAGCCAGACGCAGATCCATGGACTTCTCGCCGCGCTTGCGCGCAAAATCCTTCAACCAGCGCATCGCCAGTGCGACACGACGGGAAGGACGCACCTCGACCGGAACCTGGTAGTTCGCACCACCCACGCGACGGCTCTTCACTTCCACCTGAGGCTTGGCATTGTTCAGCGCCATATTGAACACCTCGATCGGATCCTTGCCGCTCTTCTTGCCGACCTGCTCCAGTGCGCCGTACAGGATGCGCTCAGCCACCGACTTCTTGCCGGCAGTCATCAGCACGTTAACGAACTTGGACAGATCCTGATTACCGAACTTTGGGTCCGGCAGGATTTCGCGTTTGGGGACTTCTCTACGTCTTGGCATTTCGATACCTCAGATAACTTGTTTAATTAAGCCTTCTTCGGGCGCTTGGCGCCGTACTTGGAACGGGACTGCTTGCGATCCTTCACACCTGCCGTATCCAGGCTGCCGCGCACCATGTGGTAACGCACACCCGGCAAGTCCTTCACACGACCGCCGCGCAGCAGGACGACACTGTGCTCTTGCAGGTTGTGACCTTCACCGCCAATGTAGGAGATGACTTCGAAGCCGTTGACCAGGCGAACCTTTGCCACCTTACGCAAGGCGGAGTTCGGTTTTTTCGGAGTCGTTGTGTATACGCGTGTGCAAACGCCGCGCTTTTGCGGGCTGCCGGCAAGCGCAGGCACCTTGCTCTTGACGATTTCCGTTGTCCGGGGCTTGCGCACTAACTGGTTGATGGTTGGCATTGTTTATCTTCGCTTCCTGAAAACTTTTGGTTATTAAATCGATACTTACCTAATAATACTGAGCCGCAGGACAGGGCACATGCCCCACACAACAGATTCGCGCGGACCAAAAAGACCGCGCATTCTATTGATGGAACACCCGCCTGTCAAGGAAACTACACCCCTTCCTGAGCTTCGGTGCTGCTTTCCAGTGCTTCCAGACCCGCACCTTCTGCGATATCCAGACCGAGACGCTGCTTGCGGCGGGTGTTGTGATAGGCCAGACCCGTACCTGCCGGGATCAAGCGACCCACGATCACATTCTCCTTCAAGCCTCGCAGTTCGTCCTTCTTGCCCATGATGGCCGCCTCGGTCAGCACGCGCGTGGTTTCCTGGAACGAAGCCGCCGAGATGAAGGAGTCTGTCGACAACGAGGCCTTGGTGATACCCAGCAGCATGTAGCTGTAGCTGGCCGGCTGCTTGCCCAGCGCTGTCACACGCTCGTTCTCGTTCAGCAGCTCTGCGCGCTCTACTTGCTCGTTGAGGATGAAGTTGGTATCGCCAGCATCGACGATCTGCACGCGGCGCAGCATCTGACGCACGATCACCTCGATGTGCTTGTCGTTGATCTTCACGCCCTGCAGACGGTACACGTCCTGCACTTCGTCGGTGATGTAACGCGCCAGCGCCTCGATACCCAGCAAACGCAGGATATCGTGCGGATCGGCCGGGCCGTCCACGATCATTTCGCCCTGGTTCACCACCTGACCGTCGTGCACCAGCACATGCTTCTCCTTCGGAATCAGGAACTCGTGGGCCACACCGTCCGTATCGGTGATGACCAGTCGCTGCTTGCCCTTGGTTTCCTTGCCGAACGATGCGGTACCGGTGACTTCGGCCAGCATGCCCGCATCCTTCGGCGAACGCGCCTCGAACAGCTCTGCCACGCGTGGCAGACCGCCAGTGATGTCGCGGGTCTTGGAGCTTTCCTGCGGGATACGCGCCAGCACATCGCCCACACCCACATGCTGTCCGTCTTCCACCGTGATGATGGAGCCGATCTGGAACGCGACCGAGATCGGGGTATCGGTACCGGCGATCTTGATCTCGTTACCCTTATCGTCCAGCAAACGCACCAGAGGGCGACCGCCCTTGGTCGAAGTCGAACGCTTGGGATCGATAACGACCAGCGTCGACAAGCCGGTTACTTCGTCGATCTGCTTGGCGACGGTAGAGCCTTCTTCCACGTTCTCGAAGCGCACCTGACCGGCGTATTCGGTGATCACCGGACGGGTGTGCGGATCCCAGCTTGCCAGCACGACGCCGGCTTTCAGGGTCTCGCCTTCGCGTGCAGCCAGATTGGCACCGTATGGCACCTTGTGGCGCTCGCGCTCGCGTCCATGCTCGTCGGTCACCATCACTTCGCCCGAGCGCGCCACCACCACCAGACCACCGTTGGCGGTGGTCACGGTACGCATGTTCGGACTGTATTTGATGATACCGCTGGCCTTGCTCTCGACCTGGCTGGCCACCACGGTACGTGATGCCGCGCCACCGATGTGGAAGGTACGCATGGTCAGCTGGGTGCCCGGCTCGCCGATGGACTGCGCCGCGATCACACCGACCGCCTCGCCCACGTTGATCAAACCGCCACGACCCAGATCACGGCCGTAGCACTTCGCGCACAGACCATAGCGTGTGTCACAGGTCAGCGGTGTGCGCACGCGCACCTCGTCGATGCCCAGGATCTCGATCTGCTCGACCATGTCCTCGTCCAGCAAGGTGCCTGTCTCGAACAGCGTCGCACCGTTCTCCGGATTGACCACATCGGCGGCCACCACGCGACCGAGGATGCGCTCGCGCAAGGCCTCGATCACTTCACCGCCCTCGACCAGCGCCTTCATGGAACGGCCGTTCTCGGTACCGCAATCCTCCTCAATCACCACCAGGTCCTGTGTCACGTCCACCAGACGACGCGTCAGGTAACCGGAGTTCGCGGTCTTCAACGCGGTGTCGGCCAGACCCTTGCGGGCACCGTGCGTCGAGATGAAGTACTGCAGCATGTTCAGGCCTTCGCGGAAGTTCGCGGTGATCGGCGTCTCGATGATGGAGCCGTCCGGCTTCGCCATCAGACCGCGCATACCCGACAACTGACGGATCTGCGCGGCGGAACCACGGGCACCGGAATCGGCCATCATGTAGATGGAGTTGAACGACTCCTGCGTCACCACATTGCCCTTCTTGTCGGTGATCGCTTCGCCGGTGGCACGGTCCAGCACAGGTTCGACACCCAGCTGGTCCATCATCGCCTTGGCGACCTGGTCACCGGTGCGGCCCCAGATATCCACCACTTTGTTGTAACGCTCGCCCTGTGTCACCAGACCGGAGGTGTACTGGGTATGGATCTCGTGCACTTCCTTCTCGGCGGCGCTGATCAGCGCGTTCTTCTGCTGCGGCACGAGCATGTCGTCCACGCAGATGGAGATACCGGCGCGGGTCGCGTAGGCGAAACCGGTATACATCAGCTGGTCGGCCATGATCACCGTGTCGCGCAGACCGCAACGGCGGAAACTGGCGTTGATCAGGCGAGATATCTCTTTCTTCTTCAGCGCCTTGTTGACATAGCTGAACGGCAGGTTGGCCGGCAGCAACTCGGACAGGATAGCGCGGCCGACTGTGGTTTCGTAACGGGTGTACTTGTCCTCTTTCTCACCCGCCTCGTTGGTCACCACTTCCTTGATGCGTACTTGCACCTTGGCCTGCAGGTCGATGTTTCCGGAACGATAGGCACGCAGCACTTCGGAGACATCGGAAAGTATCGCGCCTTCACCCAGCGCGCCGACCTTCTCACGCGTCATGTAGTACAGACCCAGCACGATATCCTGCGACGGAACGATGATGGGCTCGCCGTTGGCGGGCGACAGCACGTTGTTGGAGGCCAGCATCAATGTGCGCGCTTCCATCTGCGCTTCCAGCGACAGCGGCACGTGCACGGCCATCTGGTCACCGTCGAAGTCCGCGTTGAATGCGGTACAGACCAAAGGATGCAGCTGGATCGCCTTACCCTCGATCAGGATGGGCTCGAACGCCTGGATACCCAGACGGTGCAGCGTCGGTGCGCGGTTCAGCATCACCGGATGCTCGCGGATGACTTCTTCCAGGATGTCCCACACGATAGGCTCTTCGGCCTCGACCATGCGCTTGCCGGCCTTGATGGTGGTGGCCAGACCCATCTTCTCCAGACGCTCGAAGATGAACGGCTTGAACAGTTCCAGCGCCATCTTCTTGGGCAGACCGCACTGGTGCAGCTTGAGCTGCGGGCCCACCACGATCACGGAACGTCCGGAGTAGTCCACACGCTTGCCCAGCAGGTTCTGGCGGAAACGACCGCCCTTGCCCTTGATCATGTCGGCCAGCGACTTCAGCGGACGCTTGTTGGCACCGGTCATCGCCTTGCCGCGGCGGCCGTTGTCCAGCAGTGAATCGACGGACTCTTGCAGCATGCGCTTCTCGTTGCGCACGATGATGTCCGGTGCCTTCAGTTCGAGCAGGCGGCGCAGACGGTTGTTACGGTTGATGACGCGGCGATACAGGTCGTTCAGGTCGGAGGTCGCGAAGCGGCCGCCGTCCAAAGGCACCAGCGGACGCAGCTCCGGCGGCAACACAGGCAGCACTTCCATCACCATCCATTCCGGCTTGATACCGGACTGCAGGAACGCCTCCAGCACCTTCAGGCGCTTGGCGTATTTCTTGATCTTGGTCTCGGAACCGGTCGCTTCCAGCTCGGCACGGATCTTCTCAACTTCAGCAGGAACATCCAGTGCACGCAACAGGGCACGGACACCTTCCGCCCCCATCACCGCCTGGAACTCGTCCCCGTATTCTTCGACCTTGGCGATATAGTCGTCCTCGGTCAGAAGCTGGCCGCGGTTCAGCGGTGTCATGCCTGGCTCGGTCACCACGAAGGCTTCGAAATACAGCACGCGCTCGATGTCGCGCAGCGTCATGTCCAGCACCATGCCCAGACGCGACGGCAGGGACTTCAGGAACCAGATGTGCGCGACCGGCGAAGCCAGCTCGATGTGGCCCATGCGCTCGCGGCGCACCTTGGACAATGTGACTTCCACGCCGCACTTCTCGCAGATCACGCCGCGATGCTTGAGGCGCTTGTACTTTCCGCACAAGCACTCGTAATCCTTCACCGGGCCGAAGATCTTGGCGCAGAACAGACCATCGCGCTCCGGCTTGAATGTACGGTAGTTGATGGTTTCCGGCTTCTTCACTTCTCCGTACGACCAGGAGCGGATCTTCTCGGGAGAGGCCAGACCGATCTTGATCGCGTCGAACTCTTCCTTTTGCGTGACTTGCTTGAACAGGTCCAAAATTGATTTCATGTGGTAGCTCCTTGTTTTCTTTTCGCAGCGGTCTTAGTGACGTTCCAGATCGATATCGATACCGAGGGAGCGGATCTCCTTGGTCAGCACGTTGAACGACTCGGGCATGCCCGCATCGATCTTGTGATCGCCCTTGACGATGTTCTCGTAGACCTTGGTACGGCCGTTCACGTCATCCGACTTCACGGTCAGCATCTCTTGCAGGATGTACGAGGCACCGTACGCTTCCAGTGCCCAGACTTCCATCTCACCGAAGCGCTGGCCACCGAACTGCGCCTTACCGCCCAAGGGCTGCTGCGTAACGAGCGAGTACGGACCAGTGGAACGCGCGTGCATCTTGTCGTCGACAAGGTGGTGCAGCTTCAGCACATGCATGTAGCCCACGGTGACCTTGCGGTCGAAGGCGTCGCCGGTGCGTCCGTCGTACAGCTGGATCTGGCCGGACGGCGGCAAGTCTGCCAGTTCCAGCAGTTCCTTGATCTCCTCTTCGCTGGCACCGTCGAACACCGGCGTCGCGAACGGCACACCGGCACGCAGGTTGCGGCACAGTTCGACCACTTCGTCGTCGCTCAATGCCGCGACTTCGTCGGCCTGCTCGCCCTTGTAGATCTTGCCCAGGAACTTGCGCAGCTCGGCGACCTTGGCTTGCTGTTCCAGCATGCCGGCGATCTTCTTGCCCAGCCCCTTGGCGGCCCAGCCCAGATGCACTTCCAGCACCTGACCGATGTTCATACGCGACGGCACGCCCAGCGGGTTGAGCACGATGTCGACCGGTGTACCGTCTGCCATGTGCGGCATGTCTTCCACCGGCACGATGCGCGACACCACACCCTTGTTTCCGTGACGACCGGCCATCTTGTCGCCAGGCTGCAGGCGGCGCTTCACCGCCACATACACCTTGACCATCTTCTGCACGCCGGCTTGCAACTCGTCGCCCTGCGTCAGCTTCTTCTTCTTCAACTCGAACGCGGCGTCGAATTCGACGCGCTTCTGCGCCAGACCTTCCTTCATCTGTTCCATCTGCGACGCGACGGCTTCGTCCGCGACGCGGATGTCGAACCAGTGATGGTGCTCGACACTGCTCAGGTATTCCTTGTTCAGCTTGCTGCCCTTGGCCAGCTTCTTCGGACCGCCGTTGGCGACCTTGTTGTGCAGCAGCTTTTCCAGACGGGCGAACACGTCGGCTTCCACGATGCGCATCTGGTCGGCCAAATCCTTCTTGTAGCGTGCCAACTGGTCGTCGATGATCTGCTGCGCACGCTTGTCACGCTGCAGGCCTTCACGTGTGAACACCTGCACGTCGATCACGGTGCCGGACATGCCGGCCTTCACGCGCAGGGAAGTGTCCTTCACGTCGGAAGCCTTCTCGCCGAAGATCGCGCGCAACAGCTTCTCTTCCGGCGTCAGCTGGGTCTCGCCCTTCGGCGTGACCTTTCCCACCAGCACGTCGCCCACGTTCACTTCTGCGCCGATGTGCACGATACCGGACTCGTCAAGTCGGCCCAGTTGTGCTTCGGACAGATTGGGGATGTCGCGGGTGATCTCTTCGGTCCCCAGCTTGGTGTCGCGCGCCATCACGGTCAGCTCTTCGATATGCACTGAGGTGAAGCGGTCTTCCGCCACCACGCGCTCGGAGATCATGATCGAGTCCTCGTAGTTGTAGCCGTTCCACGGCATGAACGCGATCATCATGTTCTGGCCGAGCGCCAGTTCACCCATGTCGGTCGAGGCACCGTCCGCCACCACGTCGCCGCGTGCGATCACATCGCCCACGCGCACCAGCGGACGCTGGTTGATGTTGGTGTTCTGGTTGGAACGGGTGTACTTGGTCAGGTTGTAGATGTCCACACCGACTTCGCCTGCTGTGGTCTCGTCGTCGTTGACGCGTACCACGATACGGCCGGAGTCCACGTAGTCCACACGGCCACCGCGCCATGCCTGTACCGCCGTGCCGGAGTCGACCGCCACGGTTCTTTCGATGCCGGTACCGACCAGCGCCTTCTCGGCACGCAGTACGGGGACGGCCTGGCGTTGCATGTTGGCACCCATCAAGGCGCGGTTCGCGTCGTCGTGTTCAAGGAACGGGATCAGCGAAGCCGCCACGGACACCACCTGCGCAGGTGCCACGTCCATGTACTCGATATTCTCAGGCTCAGCCAGCACGAACTCGTTGTGTTGACGGGCAGAGACGATGTCGTTGGTGAAGTGGCCCTTCTTGTCCAGCTCGGCATTCGCCTGAGCGATGGTGAACTTGCCTTCTTCGATCGCGGACAGGTAATCCACATCGTCCAATGCACGGCCCTTGGCCACCTTGCGGTACGGCGTCTCGATGAAGCCGTATTCGTTGGTGCGTGCATACAGCGCCAGCGAGTTGATCAGGCCGATGTTCGGACCTTCCGGTGTCTCGATCGGACACACGCGACCATAGTGGGTCGGATGCACGTCGCGCACTTCGAAACCTGCGCGCTCGCGCGTCAGACCACCGGGGCCCAGTGCGGAGATGCGACGCTTGTGCGTCACTTCCGCCAGCGGGTTGGTCTGATCCATGAACTGCGACAGTTGCGAGGAACCGAAGAACTCCTTCACCGCCGCCGAGATCGGCTTGGCGTTGATCAGGTCGTGCGGCATCAGGTTGTCGGCTTCCGCCTGGCCCAGACGCTCCTTCACTGCACGCTCGACACGTGCCAGACCGACACGGAACTGGTTCTCGGCCAGCTCGCCCACGGCTCGCACGCGGCGGTTACCCAGGTGATCGATGTCGTCGATCTCGCCGCGCCCGTTACGCAGTTCGACCAGGATCTTGACCACGTCCACGATATCCTCGTTGGACAGGGTGGCAGCACCGGTCAATTCTTCGCGACCGACACGACGGTTGAATTTCATGCGTCCGACGACGGACAGGTCGTAACGCTCTTCGCTGAAGAACAGGCCGTTGAACAGTCCTTCGACCGCGTCTTCGGTGGGCGGCTCGCCGGGACGCATCATGCGATAGATCGCGACACGCGCAGTCCACTGGTCGGTAGTCTCGTCTGTACGCAGTGTCTGCGAGATGTAGGCCCCCTGATCCAGTTCGTTGGTGTACAGCGTCTGGATCTTGCTCACACCTGCCTGGCTCAATGTCTCCAGCAGGTTCTCGGTGATCTCGTCGTTGGCATTGGCGATGATCTCGCCGCTGTCGGTATCCACCACGTTATGTGCCAGCACGCGGCCGATCAGGAAATCTGTGCCGACGAACAGCTTGTCGATGCCCGCTTCCTGCATCTCGCGGATATGGCGCACGGTGATGCGCTTGTCCTGCGCAACGATCAACTTGCCACCCTTGCCTTCGATGTCGAATCGCGCGATCTCGCCACGCAGACGCTCCGGCACCACTTCGAACTGGATGCCCTTCTTGCCGAAATGGAAGGTGTCGAACTGGAAGAACGTCGCGAGGATCTGCTCAGGCGTATAGCCCAGCGACTTCAGCAGGATGGTCACCGGCATCTTGCGGCGACGGTCGATACGGAAGTAGACGAAGTCCTTGGCATCGAACTCGAAGTCCAGCCAGGAACCGCGATAGGGGATCACGCGCGCGGAGAACAGCAATTTGCCGGAAGAATGGGTCTTGCCGCGGTCATGCTCGAAGAACACGCCGGGCGAACGGTGCAGCTGCGATACGATCACGCGCTCGGTACCGTTGATCACGAACGAACCCGTGTTGGTCATCAGCGGGATCTCGCCCATGTAGACCTCCTGCTCCTTCACTTCCTTCACGGTAGGCTTGGAAGCTTCCTTGTCCAGGATGGTCAGACGCACGCGTGCGCGCAAGGGGGAAGCATAGGTCAGACCGCGCTGCTGGCACTCGCGCACATCGAACGGCGGCATGCCCAACTGGTAGCTGACAAAGTCCAGACGCGCAAACTTGTTGTGGCTCTCGATCGGGAAGATGGAGTTGAATGCAGCCTGCAGGCCTTCGTTCTTGCGCGCTTCGGGAGCAGCCCATGCCTGCAGGAAGGCACTATACGACTCCAACTGGGTGGAAAGGAGGAAGGGCACCGGCAAAGCGCCTTTGCGTTTTGCAAAACTCTTACGTATGCGTTTTTTTTCGGTGAAAGAGTAGCTCATATAATCTCCACGACAGTTGGACAACTAGGTTTGCGAACTCGCGCCCGCTGGCGCAAGCCTGATGCAATATTCAAATATCCCCGGCATTCCCTGGGACACTTGAAGACAGGGGGTAAAGAGCGGATACACTCCCTAGCCGCTGGCTCCAAGCCATACCTTTCTGTTCCGTTTTCAGAAGCGGCAAAAGGCTGACGGCAGAACCGTCAGCCTTTCACACAACGCAATGCTTACTTGACTTCAGCAGTTGCGCCAGCTTCGATCAGCTGTTTGGCGATCGCATCCGCGTCCGCCTTGCTGATGCCTTCCTTCAGCACCTTCGGAGCGCCGTCGACCAGATCCTTGGCTTCCTTCAGGCCCAGACCTGTGATGGTGCGCACCACCTTGATCACGTTGACCTTGGACTCGCCAGCGGATGCCAGAGTCACGGTGAACTCGGTCTGCTCGGCAGCAGCAGCACCGCCGGCAGCAGCACCGCCACCGGCAGCAGGAGCAGCCATCGCAGCTGCGGACACGCCGAACTTCTCTTCAACAGCCTTCACCAGCTCGTTCAGTTCCAGCACGGACATGCCGTCCAGCGCTGCCAAAAATGCGTCTTTATCAAATGCCATTTTGTTCTTCCTAATTTGAGTGATTGATTAATTAAGCAGCAGCGCCGGCCTTCTTCTCGGACAGGGCCTTCAGTACGATAGCCATGCTCGTGATCGGCGACTTCATGACGCCCAACAACTGCGCCAACAGCACTTCCTTGCTCGGTACGCTTGCCAGTGCAGCGACTTCTGCAGCCGTCATGACTTTGCCGTTGTAGGCGCCGCCCTTGATGACCAGCTTGTCGTTCGTCCTGGCGAATTCGTGCACAACCTTCGCTGCGGCAACGGCATCAGCGCTGATGCTGTAAACCAGAGGACCAACCAGTGTATCGGCCAGACCTTCGAAGGGAGTGCCCTGTACTGCGCGACGCACCAGTGTGTTCTTCAACACGTGGAAATACACCCCGTTCTTGCGTGCGTTGGCACGCAATGTGGTGATCTCGGAGACTGGAATGCCGCGGTACTCAGCCACGACGATGGTCTGTGCCTGCGCCACTTGTGCGCTGACTTCTGCGACCACTGCCTGCTTTTCTTGCAGATTAAGAGCCAAAGTCTTTCTCCATCTTGTTTCGGGTAAACCCGGGTTAACGACCGCGTCCTCAAGTCAGGAGAATCAAACAAGCACTCCTGCTCGCGGGCACACCATCTACGTGGGTTGACGAGACTTCCGTCGATTAAGCCTGGGGCTGACTGCGCCTTCGGCACCTACGGTCTTTGATGCTGCCAGCCACGCCAGCAGTCCAAAGAACAAATGACACCGGGGTCGCCCCCGGCATCAAATTCAAAACACTTAAGCTACCAGGCTAGCCTGTTCGACGCGGATACCGACACCCATGGTGCTGGAGATCGCGACCTTCTTCAGGTAGACACCCTTGGAAGAAGCGGGCTTGGCCTTGTTCAATGCATCGATCAGGGCCAGCATGTTCTCCTTCAGCGCTTCAGGCGCGAAGGATGCACGACCAATGGTGCACTGCACGATACCGTTCTTGTCGGTACGGTATTGCACTTGACCTGCCTTGGCGTTCTTCACTGCGCCAGCGACGTCAGGTGTCACGGTACCGACCTTGGGGTTCGGCATCAGACCGCGCGGACCGAGGATCTGGCCCAGCTGACCGACGATACGCATCGCGTCCGGAGAAGCGATCACCACGTCGAAATCCATCTTGCCGCCCTTGATGCTTTCAGCCAGATCGTCGAAGCCGACGATGTCTGCGCCGGCTGCCTTGGCTTCTTCAGCCTTCGCGCCTTGTGCGAACACAGCCACGCGCATGGTCTTGCCAGTACCCTTGGGCAACACGACGGAACCACGCACCAACTGATCGGATTTCTTGGCGTCGATGCCGAGATTCACCGCGACATCGATGGACTCATCGAACTTGGCCTTGGCAGTCTCTTTGACCAGCTTCAGCGCCTCATCGATCGCGTACAGCTTGTTGCGATCGACTTGAGCGGCGAGCGCCTTGTAACGCTTGGAAACATTAGCCATGATTACTTCACCCCTTCCACAGTGATGCCCATGCTGCGCGCGCTACCGGCGATGGTGCGCACGGCCGCGTCCAGATCAGCCGCCGTCAGGTCAGGCTGCTTGGTCTTGGCGATATCTTCAGCCTGCTTGCGGGTCAGGTTGCCAACCTTGTCGGTATGCGGTGTCTTACTGCCCTTTTGCACACCGGCTGCCTTCTTGATGAGGATGGTCGCCGGAGGTGTCTTCATCACGAAGGTGAAACTCTTGTCCGCATAAGCGGTGATCACGCACGGGATCGGCAGGCCTGGCTCGACACCCTGTGTCTGCGCGTTGAACGCCTTGCAGAATTCCATGATGTTCAGGCCGCGCTGACCCAGCGCAGGGCCGATCGGGGGACTGGGATTGGCCTTACCGGCCGGGACTTGCAGCTTGATATAGCCGACAATCTTCTTTGCCATTTTGATGCTCCTAAAAGTGGGTTATGCGCATGCCGCAACCGCTCCGACACGCTCCCCGTTTGCAATGCCGGAACGCTCCGGCGCTCAACCTCAGGCTTTTTCGACTTGCCCGAAATTCAGTTCGACCGGCGTGGACCGGCCAAAGATAGTGACTGCGACACGCAGTTTGCTCTTGTCGTAATTGACGTCCTCCACCATGCCATTGAAGTCCGCAAACGGACCTTCCTTGACACGCACCGACTCGCCGACCTCGAACAGCACCTTGGGACGCGGCTTTTCCACCCCTGCCTGCATCTGCTCCATGATGGTGTCGACTTCTTTTTGCGAGATCGGAGAGGGTTTCATGGCACTGCCGCCAAGGAATCCGGTCACCTTGGGCAGACTCTTCACCAGATGCCATGTGTCGTCGGTCATCTCCATCTCGACCAGCAGATAGCCCGGGAAGAACTTGCGCTCGCTGATGCTCTTCTGGCCGGACTTCAGTTCAACCACCTCTTCCACCGGGACCAGCACCTGGCCGAACATATCCTGCATGCCCGTGCGCTCGATGCGCTCCAGCAATGCACGCTGCACACTCTTCTCGAATTGCGAATAGGTGTGCACTACATACCAACGCTTGGCCATCAATCCCCCCGACCCATCAATTTGTTGACGATCATCAGCAGACTCGCATCCACCGCCCACAGGAACAGTGCCATGACGACAGCGAACAAGATCACTACGCCGGTTGTCTGCATAGTCTCCTTGCGCGTCGGCCACACCACGCGCTTGGCTTCGGCGACCGAGTCACCCGCGAAGCCGAAGAAACGCTTGCCCTGCGATGAGGCCCAGAAGACACCGGCCGCAGCCAATACGCCGAACAACACCGAGGCGACACGCAGCACTGCCGCAGCGTCACCCAATGCGTAAAAGCCGACCACCCCTGCTGCGATGAACAGGAAGGCGACCAGCAACTTGATTTTGTCAGCCATTTACGTCCGTTCTACTTTTTAACTGGCAGGCCAGGAGGGTCTCGAACCCCCAACCCTCGGTTTTGGAGACCGATACTCTACCAATTGAGCTACTGGCCTATTAAACCTACAAACGACAACGGCGGAGCGACTCGTCGCCCCGCCAGCATCGCAGCTATTACTCGATGATCTTCGCGACCACGCCGGCGCCGACGGTACGGCCACCTTCGCGGATCGCAAAACGCAGACCTTCTTCCATCGCGATCGGGTTGATCAGGTTGACCGTGATCGACACGTTGTCGCCTGGCATCACCATCTCGGTGCCGGCCGGCAGTTCGACCGCACCAGTCACGTCAGTCGTGCGGAAGTAGAACTGCGGACGGTAGCCCTGGAAGAACGGGGTGTGACGACCGCCTTCGTCCTTGCCCAGCACGTAGATCTCGGCAGTGAACTTGGTGTGCGGGGTGATGGAACCGGGCTTGGCCAGAACCTGGCCGCGCTCGACTTCTTCACGCTTGGTGCCGCGCAGCAGCACGCCGACGTTGTCGCCTGCCTGACCCTGATCCAGCAGCTTGCGGAACATCTCGACGCCGGTGCAGGTGGTCTTCAGAGTGGGCTTGATGCCGACGATCTCGATCTCTTCGCCGACCTTGATGATGCCGCGCTCGACGCGGCCGGTCACCACGGTGCCGCGGCCGGAGATGGAGAACACGTCTTCCACGGGCATCAGGAAGGCGCCGTCAACTGCACGCTCCGGGGTCGGGATGTAAGTGTCCAGGGCTTCGGCCAGCTTCATGATGGCGCCTTCGCCCAGTTCACCTGCATCACCTTCGACCGCCAGTTTGGCGCTGCCGTGGATGATGGGGGTGTCGTCGCCGGGGAAGTCGTACTTGGAGAGCAGTTCGCGGATCTCCATCTCGACCAGCTCCAGCAGTTCTGCGTCGTCGACCATGTCGCATTTGTTCATGAACACGATGATGTACGGTACGCCGACCTGACGTGCCAGCAGGATGTGCTCGCGGGTCTGGGGCATGGGACCGTCGGCTGCGGACACGACCAGGATCGCGCCGTCCATCTGGGCGGCACCGGTGATCATGTTCTTGACGTAGTCGGCGTGGCCCGGGCAGTCAACGTGCGCATAGTGACGGGTGGCGGTCTCGTACTCGACGTGTGCGGTGTTGATGGTGATGCCGCGTGCCTTCTCTTCCGGGGCCGCGTCGATCTGGTCGTATCCCTTGGCTTCGCCGCCGAACTTGCGCGACAGAACCGTCGTGATCGCCGCTGTCAGTGTGGTCTTGCCGTGGTCAACGTGGCCGATCGTGCCGACGTTCACGTGCGGTTTGGTACGTTCAAATTTGCTCTTTGCCATGATAATCCCCCATCAACCCAATTAACGAAAAGAACCAAAAATCCAAAATCTGGTGCCCATGGCGGGAATCGGACCCGCGACCTCTCCCTTACCAAGGGAGTGCTCTACCACTGAGCCACATGGGCCTGCTAATAAACTGGAGCGGGTGAAGGGAATCGAACCCTCGTCATAAGCTTGGAAGGCTTCTGCTCTACCATTGAGCTACACCCGCAAAACCCGACACCAGCCCACTTAATACAACAGCAAACTGCACTTCAATCTGGTGGAGGGGGACGGATTCGAACCATCGTACTCATAAGAGGGCAGATTTACAGTCTGCTGCCTTTAACCACTCGGCCACCCCTCCAAAAAGAGCGCGCGATTATCCATATAACATCGCGGCATGTCAAAGGGAAAATACGAAATAAGGCAAGAATCCGGCTGGGCGCCGGGCGATCGTCCGGCACTTGCTCACACCGGGACAGGGCAGGAGTCCATGAGCGCCATCAATGTCTTCGCCGTGTGGCGTCGAGACTTGTCTTTCGCCATCATGCCATCCAGCAGCGGCTGCCACTGCCGGTATTCCGGCTGCAATCTCGGCGTTTCTGCCCGCAGGTGTTGCTGCACGATGCTCTCCAGCGTGTCGCCCGCGTACGGTTTGCATCCGGTCAGCATGTTATAGAACACCGCCCCCATACTATATATGTCGGTACGGTCGTCCTCGGCCACCCCCAGCGCCTGTTCCGGGCTCATGAAGTAAGGCGTCGCAACGATCGCGTCCAGACGCCCCTCCATTCGCGCCTCGTGCATACGCCTCGCCACGCCGAAATCACCCAGCACCGCCGAGCCGTCCTCTCGCAGCAGGATGTTCTCGGGTTTGATGTCGCGGTGGATGATGCCCCGCTCATGGACCTCGACCAGGGCTTGCACGATCTCGCGCAACACGCGCCACGCCTCCGCCCCGCCGATACTCCCCTGTTTGCCGATGCGCTGCTTGAGCGTCCCGCCCGGCAGGTACTCCATCACGATGAACAGCGCGTCGTCCGTCACCCCCTGATCGTATATCTGCAGCACATTCGGATGGCGCACCTGTTCCAGCAGACCATATTCCTCGACGAAGCGATACAGCACCTCGCTATCCTCCGAGACACTGCCGTCGGCGAACTTGAGCGCCATCTGCTTCTTGTCGCTCAACCGTTCCGCCAGGAACACGCTGGACATACCGCCTCGCCCCACCGGCTTCAGGCAGCGATAGCCCGGCACCTTCGGGTAATCGCCAGGCTCATCGTTCACATTGCCCAACAATGCCGGATCGAACGCCCTGTACATGCCGGAGCGCCCCCCGCGATCCAGCTTCAGCGTTGCGTCCAGGTTTTCGCCCGTCTCCCCCTCGCGCACCACCACCACCTCGGCCACCTGTACCGGTTCAGCCAACCAGTCCGCCCCCAACGTCGCCCGCCGCCGCGTCAATATCCCGGCACCGACCTCGGCCAGCGTCTGTTCACTGCAGACCACATTCCAGTCCAGCTCTTTGGATTTCACGGACAACAGAGAGGCGATGGACACCGCATGCCCGCAAACGATGCGCTGGCCGACGGCCTGATGGCTGAATTCGGCGAAAACCAGCTCGCCGGTATGTATGCCAACCCCGACCCCGAATCGGTCCAGCCCCTGCTCGGGGAACGATTGGCGGATCAGGAAGCGGGTCTGATACGCAATCAGCGCGACTGCCAGCGCACAACGTAATGCACGGCGGGCATGATTATCCGCACCGGCCGCATAGAAGAACGTCACCAGCATGCCGTGATTGCTGATCGATGTCAGCACACCCTGCTGTTGCTCGACCTGTGCGCCCACCTTCTCGTAATAGCTGGCCATCAGGCTGGCCAGGTTCGTGGCAGACACCCGCTCCGTCAGATGGATGAAATCACGGATGATGATGCTGACGACCGTGGCATGGGTCGGCACGCTGCAAGCCGGCACCCCGATGTTCTCATCCCCCGTCACACAAGCCCTTTCTCCGCGAATGACAGGCAACCCGCGCCCGCCACGATAAAATGATCCAGCACCCGCACATCCACCAGCCCCAGCGCCTGTTTCAACGCATCCGTCAGCAACTGGTCGGACTGGCTCGGCTCCGCCACGCCGGACGGGTGGTTATGCGCGAATATCATAGCCGCCGCATTGTGGTGCAGCGCACGCTTCACTACCTCGCGCGGATAGACGCTGGTTTGCGTCAACGTGCCCCGGAACAGCTCTTCCGTCGCGATCACGCGATGCTGCGCATCGAGGAACAGCGCCACGAACACCTCCTGCTGACGCCCCTGCAATATCAGCCGCAGATAGTCGCGCACCGCCTGCGGGGAATTCATGGCATCGCCCGCATGGACCTCTTCTTTCAGTGCGCGCCGCGACATCTCCAGCACCGCCTGCAACTGCACATATTTGGCACGCCCCATACCATTGATCCTGCAGAACGACTGCTCGTCAGCGGCGAACATGGGGGTAAGCCCGCCGAAATGAGCCAGCACCTCGCGCGCCAGATCGACCGCGCTCTTGCCGCGCACACCGACACGCAGGAATATCGCCAGCAGTTCCGCATCGGACAATGCCGCCGCACCGCGCTGCAGCAACCGCTCACGGGGACGTTCCCCTTCCGGCCAGTCCACGATACTCATCACATCCCTCCATCAGAGCCGGCAGCACCGCGCGCCACGCGGCAATACCCATGTCGATATTGAGACTATTCTAGAGCCTGGGCACAATAAACGCCACGGATATGAAAATGGACTTCGGCCAGCCCCTCAATCCGGAGAGGTCTGCTGAATGCCCCCCTGCCATCGTGCGTCGAGTTCCTTCAGAAAATCCGCGATATCCCACTCGCAGCCACCGCAACCGGACAACGCGCCTGTCCATCTGGAGATGGCCTCCACATCCATGCCTTGCCCGTGCAGATGACGGATATATTCCCGCCTCGTGCCACTGCAATGGCACATGACTTCATCTTCAGGGCTGTCTGTCTGTCCATCCATCCGGGCTTCACTCCAGCTCACTCAGGACACCACCCGCAAACAGCAGAGCACATCTGACCGGCATCCCCGCATATACCGCCTGCATCGCAGCGCGGTATTCCGACATCTGCGCACGATAGCGTGCGGCGTCGCCCGGATCACCCAGCTTGTAATCCAGCACCCAGACCTCGTGGTCGAATTCGACCAGGCGGTCGATGCGTTTCAGCTCACCCATTGCGTTGACGTAGGGCATCTCGTTGCAGGCGGCGCGGTATTGCTTAGCATCGAAAAAAGGTGCGAGTTGCGGTGCGGAAAGCAGGGCTTGGGCTTGCTGCCAGAGGGCATCCATCTCAGCCTCCGGTATGGCCAACCTTTGCTGCAGCACGACCCGGTCTCCCCCCCCCTCCGTCAAGTGCTGCAACAAGGCGTGCAGCCAGATGCCGCGCTGCTGCGCGGTCGAGTTGCGCGCGACGCGCTTGCCGGCGGGGAAAATGGCAGGCAGCTTCGCTTGCGGCGCATCACTTCCACGCTCCTCTCCCACCCGCGGAAGAGGGGACGCCGCCTGCAACGGGTTTGGTTGCTCGCCTGTCACTGCAGCGATGCGCCCGTACCAGGTAAGTTGTTTCGCCTCGCGCGCGCCCTGGCTGCCGCTGACCACCAGTGCCTGCTGCGCACGGGTCATGGCGACGTAGAGCAGATTCATCTCTTCGCGCGCCTGTTCGGCGGCATCCTGCTCGAACAAGGGCGCGCGTCTCTTGCCGCGCGAAGCCTGATCGGCATAGAGCGAGAAGTGCAGCGGCTGCGCTTCGTGGGTCGGCCAATCCAGCAGCACATCGCTGCCGTCGCGGTTCAGCTTCTCGGCGTTCGCATCCAGCAGCCAGACGATGGGCGCTTCCAGCCCTTTCGATTCGTGCACGGTGTAGATGCGCACTGCATCGCCCGCCGCACCGAGCTTGCCTTCATCCGGCGCATCGTCCGCGCTGTCGCGCAGTTCGCGCAACTCCTGCAGAAAGCGCGGCAGGCTGGGATAGCGACCGGCATCCACGCTCAACGCGATCTCCATGAAGGCATGCAGGTTGGCCGTCACCTTGGCGCGCATCTCGGCCGGCAGCACGGCGCTGTATCGCGCGATCACATCACCCTCGAAATAGATGCGATCGAGCAAGTCGTGCACCGGCAACTTGTCGGCGAGAGTGAGCCAGCGTTGCAGCAGTTCGGCGGCACGTTGCAGCGCGGGTGACGGTTCGGGCAGGTGTTGCAGGCGTTGCCACCATGAAGAGGATTCTGGATTCCGGAATCGTGATTCAGGGGATGCCGCCGCACCATCTGAATCCTGAATCCTGAATCCTGACAACTGAAGCAAGTCCGCATCGCTGCACCCGAAGATCGGCGTGCGCAGCACCTGTGCCAGCGCCAAGTCGGCGAATGGCGTGATGAGGAACAGCAGCAGTGCCTGTATGTCTTCCGCTTCCAGCGTATCGAGCAGGCCTCCGCGCCGCGAGCTGATGAAGGGGATATGTTTCGCGCGCAGGGCTTCTTCGTAGATGGCAAGGTGGGTACGGCTGCGTACCAGCACCATGATGTCGCCATAGGCGGCGCGGCGGGTCTCACCTGCATCGCTCACCGACCACTCGCTGACGATGGTTTGCAACTGCGCGGCGAATTGCGCGGCTTCCATGTGACGCGCGCCTTCGCTTGCTTCGGCGCGCGGCGTGGTGAGCGGATCGCGCAACACGAGTCGCACATCTTCGGAGACTTCTTCTTCCCCGTATTCGGCTTCCGCCAGCGGCAACACCAGCACATGGCCCGGCAATTCAGTTTGATGCGTCTGATGCTCGACGAACTCGAAGCCTTCAGGCTGATCGCGGAACACCGCGTTCACCGCATCGACCACGGCCGGCGAATTGCGGCGCGTGAGACTGTTGCCCAAAGTCTCGGCGCGGAAATTCTGTTGCAGGTATTCGCGCGCCACGCCGAACAGGCGTGCATCGGCACGGCGGAAGCGATAGATGGACTGTTTGGGGTCGCCCACCACGAACACGGTCGGCTGCGATTCGACCGCCACCGAGGCGTCGAACCAGGCGCGCATGATCTGCCATTGCAGCGGGTTGGTGTCCTGGAACTCGTCCAGCAACACATGACGGTAGCGGCTGTCGAGCTTGTACTGCATGGTCTCGGCATGTTCGCTCTGTTGCAGCAGGCGGCACAACTGCCATTCCAGATCGGAGAAATCCATCTGCTGCTTCTGCGCCTTGAGCGCCTGATAGCGCTCGAGGAAGGCGACGCCGCAATGCAGCACGGCTTCGTTCAGACGCCAGGCCTGCTGCTCGGCCAGCGTGTCGCGCACTTCCTGCAGGCTGGCGAACAATGCATCGCGCGTGACCAGATAGGCCTCAGCATCCTGCTTCCTGGTCGGCTTGAAACTGCGCGGCTCGTCCGCCTGCGTGAACAGCAAGGGAGATACAGCATCGAAGCGCGCCTCGGGTGCGCTGTCCGTCCACGCCTGCTCCAGTTCGCTGGCTTTCTTCGCCTGCGTGTCGGTGCCGTTGTTCGCCAGTTGGCGCACGAAGGCGAAATACACCTCCTCGCTGTTGCCGCACATGCCCCAGTCGGCGACCGGGTCGAAATCCATATCCACCGCCAGATCGTTGCGCAGATTCTCCAGCGCAAAGGTCAGCGCATCTTGCTCGCCTTGTGTATACGCCCACCACTCTGCTCGCTTGGCGAGGAAGTTGAACAGCAGCTTGCGCGTGTTGAACAGGCCATGTGCCTCGAACAGCCATTGCATATGCCGCGCTCCATCGCCCTCCGGCTGCTTGCGCATCTGCTCCAGCAATTCTTCCCACGCCTCTTCCTGCTCTGCCCCGGCCCGTTCCAGCAGGCTCATGCCCTGCATCACTCCTGCGTTCAGCGGCGCGCGCTGCATCACCTGCATGAACCAGCCATGAAAGGTGCTGAGGGTGATGGCGGGTTGCGCCAGCAAGGTCTCCTGGTACAGGCTGCGCGCACGCAACAACTGCTCATCGCTCAATTCGGAGATGCCTCGTTCGGCGAAGAACTGGCGCACGAAAGCCTCGTCGCCCATCGCCAGGTCGCGCAGCCACAGTTGCAAACGAGACTGCATCTCCTGCGCAGCCTTGCGCGTAAAGGTGATCGCGAGGATCTGTGAAGGCTGCGCGCCGTCCAGCAGCAAGCGCACGATGCGCGACACCAGCAGCCAGGTCTTGCCGCTGCCGGCGCAGGCTTCGACCACGACGCTGCGGGTGGGATCGAGAGCGATGTGATTGCTCATACCCACTCCCCCTTGCGACACACGCCGCGCACTTCGCAATAAGCACACACCACATCGATGCCGTTAGCGGGCAGCCCCGCCCCGCCGCGTATCTCACCCATCACCTGCTCCAGCCGTTCGGCATTCAGCTGTGCCAGCAATGGCACATCCTCTTGCGGTGCGACCTGCCTAACCTTGCCACTCTCGATACTGACGAATGCCGCGTCCGCTGCCTCATGCGCGTAGGCGTAGCAGGCGAGTTGCACATCCTCGCCTGGCTCTTTCAATTTGTTGCGCAGCAACTGGTCGCTCTGCGTCTTGTAGTCCAGCACCAGCTTCTCTTCACCGCGCACATCCAGCCGGTCGATACGGCCGCGCAGGCGGATGCCGTCCAGCGGCCAGTCGAAGGCCTGCTCGGATCCCGCATAACGCCAGCCCTCAGCCTCGCGTTTGATCTGCCAATCCAGATAGGCAGGCAGGGATATAACCCAGCGCGCCAGCCAGGCGCGCGCGGCGAAATCCTGCGCCAGCAGATCGGCGAACACTTCTTCGCTGATACGCCGCAGGGCAGCTTCCATCTCGGTCAGATCGCCTTGTATCACCAGTGGATACTGCTCGTGGAAACGCTGCAGGATGCCGTGTACGCGCTCACCGTAGTCGCGCTTCTCGATAGCCTCCTGCACTTCATCCAGTTCGTTCAGCTTCAGGATGTGGCGCGCATAGTATTGGTAGGGGCAGGCGACCAGCGCGTTGTAACCGCTGATGGAGATACTGGTCGGCACACTGTCCTGCGAAATGGCAGGCACGGGCTGCGCCGACTGCGCCAACTCGACTTGCTGCATTCCTTCCGCGACCAGATAGGCATGCAAGTCGTGCTCGCTCAGATCATCACCGTGCACTTGCAGATGCGCATCACGCAACATCTGCAGGAACGGACTGAGCAAACGCGCCTCGCCGTTCTGTTCCTTCTGCCAGGTGACCAGCACTTCGTCGTTCATGGCCAGAAGCGCACGCAGGTCGTCGTGCTGACGCACGGCATGGAACGCGCGTGTCGGCAGGCCGAGCGTGGCACGCACCGCATCGTTGAACCAGCGCCCGCCGTCTCCCGCGCTGGGCAGATGCGCCGCATCGCAACCCAGCATCAGCACCGCGTCGAAACTGCGCCAACGTGTCGCGGCAAGGTGGGTGAAACGCACCGGACTGTCGATGCTGCTATCGCGGAAGGTCTCGGTATCCAGTTGCTGCGCCAGCCAGCGCCGCCATTCGTCGAAACGGTAGCGGCCTGCATCGCCGTGTAATTCCAGCTTCCAGTTATCCAGCGCACGCAACAGTTGCAGACCGGCATCGTCCTGCTGCAAACCAGCGTCTATGCCCAGCACATTCAAGCTTTTCTGCAAGGCCGCCAGCCATTCCGCCAGCGTCTGCTTCCTGTTCTGCGCCAGCAGCGCCGCAGCCTGGCGCAGGCGGGCCAGCAGCTGATGCAGCGCGATCTCTTGTTCGGTAAGCGCGACGTATCTTTCCAGCCCGGCGACCACCCCCTGTTTGCGCAGCAGTTGTTCCAGTTGATACACCGCCGCCTTGCGCCCGCCCGCCGTCATGTCGGCGAAGATATAAGGCGACTTGAGCAGATCGAGAAAATCGTGATGGTAGAAGTCGCTTTGCAGCGCAGTGAGCCAACGGTCGAGTACGGTGCTCACCGACAGCGTGGCGAAGGTCCAGCCCGTCTCGTCCGCCACCAGGATCTCGGCCCGCTCCAGCAGCGCGCGTGTGCGGCGTGCCGTGACACGGTCCTGCGCGACGATGGCGATGTCGCTTTTTCCGTCGGCCAGCCAGCGGCGCACCTGCATGGCGGCGGCGCGGGCTTCCTGTTCGAGCGAGGTGGCGGCGAAGAACTGCGGTGTATGGCCAGTCACATCCATCTCGCGTGCATCGAACACCTTCACCAGCGCGCGTTGTTCATATGCTTCGAGGAAGCGCTGCTCCAGCGTATCCCATTCCGAAGTGCGCAACACATACAAGGGACGGTCTGCCTGCTGTGCCAGCATGCCGAGCCGCATCTGATAGGCGCGCGCGGCATCCAGCTCTTCACCGCTCTGCATGGCATGCCACAACTCGAACACGAGTCGCGCTTCCAGTTGCAGCGTGACGTTCTGTCTCGCTTGATAGGCTTGTTGCACGGTTGCGGCGAAAGCCTCTGCGTCGTTCGGCAGCACATGCAATGCATGCGTGAGTTCATCGAACAGTTTCAGCAGTTCCTGCGTCATGCTCCACAGGTCGGCGTGCTCGAACCATTGCAGCTTGCGCAGTTGCTGGTAGAGCATGGCGCTGCGCTGGCTGTCGCTGGCGACGGGTGCATCCAGCGGCATGCTTTGCGCCCATTCGTTCAGCGTGACCATCTGCGGCAGGAGGATGGCCGCCACTTGCGCACGGCGCATCAAGGCCTGCGCCAGCGACTGCGCGGCGTGCATGTTGGGGAGGATGACGGTGATGCCGCGCAGATCGGGTGCGGGATGTGCAGCCAGAATGCGCTGGGCGACGCGATCGAAGAGTGCGCTGGCCTTACTCACTTCTTCAGCAAGTGGAGTTTGTCTTTGACCTGCAGCCAGTCATCGGCATCAGGCGGGGCGTCTTTCTTCACCGTGATGGACGGCCACTGCTTGGCCAACTCTGCATTCAAGACGAGGAACTGCTTCTGATCCGCGGGCAGGTCGTCTGCAGCATAGATTGCGCCTGCCGGACATTCCGGCACACATAGCGAACAGTCGATGCATTCTTCGGGATCGATGACAAGGAAGTTCTCGCCCTCACGGAAACAGTCGACCGGGCACACTTCCACACAGTCGGTGTATTTGCAGCGGATGCAGTTTTCGGCGACGACGTAGGTCATGCCGCATTCTAACTCGCGCGCGGGGCGATGCCGTGCATCCAGTGCTGGTAAAGTCGTTCGGCAACCCGGTTCAGTTGCGGCAGCTTGTCGTACATCTGCACCTGCATGGTGGCAGCGTCCTGCACGGCCGGGCTGTGCCGGTTGTCCTCTATCTCCTGCGCACCGGCCCGGCACCAGTCTTCAATCATGTGCTCGGTCATCTCAACATGGCATTGCATGCCCAGATGTTTGCCGATGGCAAAAGCCTGATTGGCACAGAACGGGCTGGAAAGCAGGTGCACCGCACCGGGCGGCAGCGAAAACGTCTCACCGTGCCAGTGGAATGAGTCGAACTGTTTGACGTCGCCGAACCACTGACTGGCAGCCTCATTGTCGGCAACGTTGACTGCGCCCCAGCCCAGTTCCTTCACCGGATTCTTCGTCACCACACCGCCCAGTGCCTTGGACATGAGTTGTCCGCCCAGACAGTGGCCCAATACCGGAATGTCCTTGGCGATGGCATCACGGATCAGCTTCAGCGTATGAGATATCCACGGCAGATCGTCGTTGACGCTCATCACGCCGCCCATGAACACCAGGCCGCTGAAGTCGTCTGCGTTTTCCGGAACAGCCTCACCCTGATCGATATGGAACATCCTCCAGGGGATGGCGTGCTGCGTCAGAAACAGCGCGATATGCCCCGGCCCTTCATTCGCGGAATGACGGAATACGGCAACCGGCTTCAAGATCAGCCCTGCGTCTTGTCGCGCTCGATCAGCGCGTAAGCGGAATGGTTATGAATGGACTCGAAGTTCTCGGACTCGACGATGTAGGCTTCGATACGGTCGTCTGCATTCAATGCCGCCGCCACGTCGCGCACCATGTCCTCGACGAACTTGGGATTATCGTAGGCACGCTCGGTGACGAACTTCTCGTCCGGGCGCTTGAGCAGGCCGTACAGCTCGCTGGACGCCTGCTCCTCGGCGATGCGCACCACATCCTCTATCCACACCGCACTCTTGGTGCGCACGGTAAGCGTGACATGCGAGCGCTGGTTGTGCGCGCCGCGCTCGGAGATCTCCTTGGAGCAGGGGCACAGGCTGGTGACCGGCACCAGCACGCGCATGGTGAAGCGATATTTACCGTCGACGATCTCGCCTATGAAGGTCACATCGTAATCGAGCAGACTCTGCACACCGGAGATGGGCGCGATCTTGTTCACGAAATACGGGAAAGCCATTTCGATGTAACCGGATCTGGCTTCCAGCTTCTCCACCATCTCGCGCAGGATGCTCTCGAACGATGCCACGCTGATCTCGCGGCCATGCTGGTTCAGGATCTGCACGAAACGCGACATGTGCGTGCCCTTGAAGTTGTGCGGCAGACGCACATACATGTTGAACGTGGCGATGGTGTGCTGCACGCCTTCGCTCTTGTCGCTGACAACGATGGGATGGCGGATACTCTTGATACCGACCTTGTTGATAGCGAGCTGGCGGGTATCCGCACTGCTCTGCACGTCTGGAATGGGCGCGGGTGCGTTCATGGTCGTAACCTTTGCGTTGTGGCCGAAGGCCGATTATAGACAATCTCCGACTGTTTTTGTCGGGTTATCGCTTTATGCGGTGACATGCACCTTGCGCACGCTGCTTTCTATACCGGCGGCATCCAGCCCGCAATCCGCCAGCAACAGTGCATGTTCACCCTGCTCTACGAAACGGTCGGGCAAGCCAAGATGCAACATGGATACCTTCACACCTTGTTGCGCGAGGCACTCGGCCACCGCGCTGCCGGCACCGCCCTGCACCGTGTTTTCTTCCACGGTGACCAGCAGCGCATGTTCGCGCGCCAGCTTCAGCACCAGTTCTGCATCCAGCGGTTTGACGAAGCGCATATTGGCGACCGTGGCATTTAGCTTCTCCGCCGCCTCCAGCGCCGGGGCCAGCATGGTGCCGAACGACAGGATGGCGACGCCGATACCGTTACGGCGGATCTCGCCCTTCCCGACCTCAAGCGACGTCAGTTCCTTGTCGACCAGTATCCCGGGGCCGGTGCCGCGCGGATAACGCACGGCGGTCGGCGTATCCATGCGATAAGCCGTGGTTAGCATGCGGCGGCACTCGTTCTCGTCGGCGGGCGCCATCACGGTCATGTTTGGGATGCTGCGCAGATAACTCAGATCGAAACTGCCCGCATGCGTCGCGCCGTCCGCACCGACCAGACCGCCACGGTCTATGGCCAGCATCACCGGCAGGTTTTGGATCGCGACATCGTGGATCAACTGGTCGTAGGCGCGCTGCAGGAAAGTGGAATAGATGGCGACCACCGGCTTGCTGCCCTCGCAGGCCATGCCTGCCGCGAAGGTGAGCGCATGCTGCTCGGCGATACCGACATCGAAATATCGGTCCGGATATTTCCCGGCAAACTCAGTCATACCGGAGCCTTCACACATGGCGGGCGTAATCGCGACCAGCCTGTCGTCCGCTGCCGCCATGTCGCACAACCATTCGCCGAAGATCTGGGTGAAAGTGCGGTGCGGGGCGGGCTTGGGGACGATACCGCTGGTGCGGTCGAACTTGGATACGCCGTGGTAGAGCAGGCAGTCTTCTTCCGCCAGTGCGTAACCCTTGCCCTTCTGCGTGACGATGTGCAAGAACTGTGGCCCTTCCAGCTTGCGGATGTTGCCCAGCGTATCCATCAATACATTGATGTCGTGACCGTCGATAGGGCCGATGTAATTGAAACCGAACTCCTCGAACAGCGTGCCGGGGATGACCATACCCTTGATGTGTTCCTCGGTACGCTTGGCGAACTCCAGCACCGGCGGCATGCCTTTGAGCATCTTCTCGCTGCCGCGCCGCATCGCTGCGTAGAAACGGCCTGACATCAGTTTCGCCAGATAGTTGTTGAGCGCCCCGACCGGACGCGAGATGGACATATCATTGTCGTTGAGGATGACCAGCAGGTTGGCATCCATCGCGCCCGCGTTGTTCAGCGCCTCGAACGCCATGCCGCCGGTCATCGCGCCGTCGCCGATGATGGCGACCGCGCGCTCGTCCGAGCCGCGCAACTTGGCAGCGGCCGCCATGCCTAGTGCGGCCGAGATCGAGGTGCTGGAGTGGCCGGTGCCAAATGTGTCGTAGGGACTCTCGTCGCGCTTGGGGAAACCGGCGATGCCGCCATACATACGCAACTTGCTCATCGCCGCGCGGCGACCGGTGAGGATCTTGTGCACGTAAGTCTGGTGACCGACATCCCACACCAGCTTGTCCTGCGGCGTGTCGAATACGGCATGCAGGGCGATGGTCAGTTCCACCGTCCCCAGATTGGAGGAAAGGTGGCCGCCGGTCTTGCTCACCGATTCGATCAGGAACTCGCGCAATTCAGCCGCCAGTTGCGGCAACTGCTCGCGCGGCAGTTTGCGCAGGTCATCCGGACTGTTGATGGTATCGAGCAGCGGGGTCATCAGTACTTTCTCAACACGATGAAGTCGGCCAGTTCGCGCAGCCTTAACGCAGCCTCGCCGAATTCGCCCAAGGTATCCAGCGCTTCACGATGCAGACCTTGCGCCATCTCTTTGGCACCGGCTAGTCCGAGCAGACTGACATAGGTCGGCTTGTCGTGGTCTGCATCCTTGCCTGCGGTCTTTCCCAGCGTCGCAGTGTCCGCTTCACAATCGAGCACATCATCCACCACCTGGAAGGCCAAGCCGATCAGTTTGCCGAAATGATCCAGCCGTTCGAACTGCGCCGCACTCAACTTGTTGCCGCAATAGGCACCGAGCAGGATGGCGGCACGGATCAGCGCACCGGTCTTGTGGATGTGCATCTGTTCCAGTTCCGGCAGCGACAGTTGCTTGCCCACGCTGGCCAGATCGATGGCCTGCCCGCCCGCCATGCCGCGCGAGCCGGAGGCGACCGCCAGCAATTTCACCATCTGCAACTGCAGATTCGCATCGTCATTCAAACGATGTTCGGACAACAACTGGAACGCCAGACTTTGCAGCGCATCGCCGACCAGCAAGGCAGTGGCTTCGTCGTATTCGACATGGCAAGTCGGCTTGCCGCGACGCAGCACATCGTCATCCATGCAGGGCATGTCGTCGTGCACCAGCGAATAGGCATGGATGAGCTCTACCGCAGCGGCAGCGACCGCCACGCGTTCGGAAGACGCGCCCGCCAACTCGCCGGCGGCATAGGCCAGCAGTGGCCGCACACGTTTGCCGCCCTCCAGCACGCTGTAGCGCATCGCGCCGTGCAGACGTTGTGGTATCACATCGGCCGGTGGCAACAGGCGCTGCAAGGCTTCTTCAAAGCGGGATTGCCGGGCGGACACCCAGGCAGAGAAATCGGCCGTCATCAGCTCGCATCACCGACGTCGATATCTTTCAGCACGCCTTCTTCGAGCACGCGCACCTGTTGCTGTGCTTCCGCGAGTCGTGTTCGGCAATATGCCATCAGTTCCGCCCCGCGCTTGTAAGCGGCAAGTGAATCCTCAAGTGACAACTTGCCTGATTCCATGTCGGCCACGAGCTGTTCCAGATCGGCCATGGCCGCCTCGAAAGCGGGCTTCTTTTCAGACTTTGTCGCCATCATCATTCCTGTGTGCATTGTTGCGCGTAGGGGCGGCATTTTACCCAAGCCATTACAGTGCGGCCAATTTTTGTTGCCCGGTCCTGACTTTTAAAGGACAATCCCCGACCCCGTAAACATCCGGGAATCTAAGGACAGGCCATGCAAGCATTGTCAGGTTCCCCGTATTCACAGAGGAATGTGGGTATGTCAGAAATAGCCAAGCTGCAGCAATTCAATCCCGTCTCCGCGCAACCACCGTTGAGCTGGTACTTCGACCCCAAGGTACTGGAGATCGAGCAGCGCGTGTTGCTCGACGCAGGCCCGCAATATGTCGGCCATGAACTGATGGTGCCAAACTTGGGCGACTATCATGTGATCGAGTGGATGGATAAGGCCAAGATGCTGGTACGCAACGAGCACGGCGTGGAGCTGCTTTCCAATATCTGCCGCCACCGCCAGGCCACCATGCTGGAAGGTCGCGGTAGCGCGAAGAACATCGTGTGCCCGCTGCATCGCTGGACGTACAAGACGGACGGCGAGCTGATCGGTGCACCGCATTTCCCCAACAATCCCTGCCTGCATCTGAACAAGACGCCGCTGCAGAACTGGAACGGCCTGCTGTTCGCGGGCAAGCGTGATGTCGCAAAAGACCTGGCCGGCATGCCCGCCTTCAAGGAGATCGATTTCTCCGGCTACATGCTGGACCGTGTCGAAATCGACGAATACAACTTCAACTGGAAGACCTTCATCGAGGTCTATCAGGAGGACTACCACGTCGTGCCCTTCCATCCCGGTCTCGGCCAGTTCGTGGACTGCGACGATCTGCAATGGACCTTCGGCGAACACTTTAGCGTGCAGACCGTCGGCATCAATCACGCCCTGAAGAAGTCCGGCAGCCCGACCTACGCCAAATGGGCGCAGCAGGTGCTGCGCTACAACAACGGCGAACTCCCCAGGTACGGCGCGATCTGGCTGACCTACTACCCCAACATCACGGTCGAGTGGTATCCGAACACGCTGGTGGTCAGCACGGTCGTACCGCGCGGCACGGACGCCTGCACCAATATCGTCGAGTTCTACTATCCGGAAGACATCGTGCTGTTCGAGCGCGACTACATCGAGGCCGAGAAGCAGGCCTACCGCGAAACAGCCGTGGAAGACGACTTCATCTGCCTGCGCATGCACCAGGGTCGGCGCGCCCTGTACAAGCAAGGCATCGAAGAGCAAGGCCCTTACCAGTCCCCGACCGAAGACGGCATGCTGCACTACCACGAGTTCCTGCGCCGCCATCTTGAGCCGCATCTGAAATAGCAACGTGGGCTCGCTCTGGATGCTGGCCGCAGCATCGCTCTTTGCCTGCATGGGCGCTCTCGTCAAACTGGGAGCACCCCACTTCACCAGCGGCGAACTGGTGTTCTACCGCTCCTTCTTCGGCCTGCTCGTGGTCTACGCCCTGCTGCACCACGCGCGCGTCAGACTCGCCACCTTGCATTGGCGCACCCATCTGTGGCGCGGCCTGTCCGGCACGGTCGCCATGCTGCTGTTCTTCCACTGCATCACCGTCCTGCCGCTGGCCACGGCCATCACCCTGAACTACACCTCTTCCCTGTTCCTGTCGCTGCTGACGGTGCTGGTACTAAAGGAGCAGTTCCACCTGCCGCTAAGCTCGGTGCTGGCGACCGGGTTCGCCGGTGTGATCCTGCTGCTACACCCCACGCTGGAACAGGATCAATTCGCGGATGGCTTGCTTGGCCTCGCCTCGGGTTTGCTCGCGGGCATCGCCCTGATGAATGTGCGCCAGCTTGGCGTACTGGGCGAACCGGGCATGCGTGTCGTGTTCTATTTCAATTTGATTGCGACGCTTGCCAGTGCGCTATGGATACTCGGTGATGAATTGCATGCCGTCTCGTTAGCCGACCTGCCCCTGCTGATCGCCATCGGCGCATCCGCCACATTTGCGCAGCTGTTCATGACGCGCGCCTACCGCACCGGCCACACGCTGGTGGTAGGTAGTCTGGCCTACACCACCATCGTGTTCTCCGCCTTGCTCGGCCTGGTGTTCTGGCACGAACACCTGAGCATCCAGGCATGGCTAGGCATGGGGCTCATCATCGCCAGCGGTGTGTTAAGCTTGAAACTGTCTCCAAAGATCCGGAAAAGAACATGATCACCATCACAGACAGCAGCAATCTGGTCAACATCGCCGTCATGGGCGAATTCACGCTGGCCGACTTCAAGCAGTTCGAACAACATGCACTCTACAAACTGAAAAGCGGCAACGGCCTCAACCTGATCTTCGATCTGCGCGGCATGCTGTCCTACACCCCGGACGTGGCCTGGGAAGAGATCAAGTTCTTCAGCCGCGAACACAATCACGATTTCAACAGGATCGCCGTGGTCACCGACGACCAGTGGCTGACCTGGCAAGCTTGGCTGTCGCGCCTGTTCGTGGATGCCGACATCCGCGCATTCGGCGACTACCGCGAAGCCGAGGGCTGGGCCACAGCCAGATAACGACGGCACCAACAAAAAAGCCCGCAGCGATGCGGGCTTTTTTGTCGAGCCAGAGCCGAATCACTTCAGCTTGGTTTCCTTGTATGCGACGTGCTTACGTGCCACCGGATCGAACTTCATGAATTCGAGCTTCTGTGGAGTAGTACGCTTGTTCTTGTTGGTAGTGTAGAAATGCCCCGTACCAGCAGAGGATTCCAGCTTGATCTTCTCGCGTCCGCCTTTAGCTGCCATGGTGACTCTCCTTTATACCTTCTCGCCGCGGGCGCGCATCTCGAACAGCACGGCTTCGATGCCGTTCTTGTCGATCGTGCGCAGTGCGGCATTAGTCAGGCGCAAAGACACCCAACGGTTTTCTGATTCAACCCACAAACGACGGCGTTGCAGATTCGGCAAGAAACGACGCTTTGTTTTGTTGTTGGCGTGGGAAACATTGTTGCCCACCATCGGGGCTTTTCCCGTTACTTGACATACGCGTGCCATGACTGACTCCAGACCAATTGCAAAAATGAGGCGCGGATTCTACCCAAACCGGACAGAACACACAACTGAAAGTTTTTAACCGTTTTTCCGGTACAGCGCGGACTGGGCATGTGCCTGCAACCCCTCGCCAAACGCCAATGTAGAGGCGATAGCCCCCAATTTTTGTGCGCCGGCTGCCGAAACCTGGATCAGACTGCTGCGCTTCTGGAAGTCATAAACACCTAGCGGCGAGGAAAAACGCGCCGTACCGGAAGTCGGCAGCACGTGGTTCGGTCCGGCACAGTAGTCGCCCAATGATTCAGAGGTGTAGCGCCCCATGAAGATCGCGCCGGCATGTTTCAACTTGGGCAGCCATGCCTGCGGCTCGGCCACCGATACCTCCAGGTGCTCCGGCGCAATGCGGTTGGAGATTGCGCAGGCCTCGTCCATATCCGCGACATGGATCAATGCGCCGCGATTCTCCAGCGCGGTCTTGATGATGTCCTTGCGCGGCATCTGCGCCAGCAACTTGTCGGCACTGGCAGCCACCGCCTCGATGAAGGCTGCGTCCGGCGACAGCAGGATGGCTTGCGCCAGCTCGTCGTGCTCGGCCTGCGAGAACAGATCCATCGCCACCCAGTCGGGATCGGTCTGCCCGTCGCAGATCACCAGGATCTCGGACGGACCCGCGATCATATCGATGCCGCAAGTCCCGAACACGCGCCGCTTGGCGGAAGCCACGTAGGCGTTGCCGGGACCGACGATCTTGTCCACCTTGGGGATGCTGGCCGTACCGTACGCCAGCGCCGCCACGGCCTGCGCACCGCCGATGGTGAACACGCGATCCACGCCGCAGAGATGCGCGGCAGCCAGCACCAACTGGTTCTTCGTGCCATCCGGTGTCGGCACCACCATGATGAGTTCGGACACGCCCGCCACCTTGGCAGGCAATGCGTTCATCAATACTGAAGAAGGATAAGCCGCCTTGCCGCCCGGCACATACAGACCGACACGGTCCAGTGGCGTAACTTGCTGGCCGAGCAGCGTGCCATCTTCGTCTTCATAGCTCCAGGATGCCTGCACTTGTTTCCGGTGATAGGAGGTGACGCGCTGCGCAGCCTGCTCCAGCGCGAGCCTTTGCTCGGCGGGCAGGCCGTCGAACGCCGTTTTCAGTTCGGACTTGGGCAGCTCCATCGCCGCCGCATCGGCCAGCGGCAGACGGTCGAACTTGCGCGTGTATTCCAGCACCGCTTCGTCGCCGCGCTTCTTCACATCGGCAAGGATGGCGGCGACAGTCGCTTCCAGTTTTTCGTCGGCGGTTTCCTCGAAGGCGAGCAGCGCCTTCAGGCGCGCGTCAAAATCGGCTTGCTGGGTCGAGAGTCGTGTGATGTTCATTTGATCGCTCCGGCAAAAGCATCCAGCATGGGCTGTATGGTCGCGCGCTTGAGTTTCAGCGAGGCCTGGTTCACCACCAGGCGCGAAGAGATGTGCACGATCTCTTCCACCGCGACGAGGTTGTTGGCTTTCAGGGTCGCGCCGCTGCTGACCAGGTCGACGATGGCGTCGGACAGGCCGACAAGCGGCGCCAGCTCCATCGAGCCGTACAGCTTGATCAGATCGACATGCACACCCTTGGAGGCGAAGTGTTCACGCGCGGTCTTCACATATTTGGTCGCCACGCGCAGACGCGCGCCCTGTTTCACTGCGGATTCGTAATCGAAACCATTCTGCACTGCCACCATCATGCGGCACTTGGCGATGTTCAGGTCCAGCGGCTGATACAGCCCTTCGCCGCCGTGCTCGTTCAATACATCCTTGCCCGCCACGCCGAGATCGGCCGCACCGTATTGCACATAGGTCGGCACATCGGAAGCGCGCACGATGATGAGTCGCACATCGTCGCGGTTGGTGGGCAGGATGAGCTTGCGCGAAGATTCCGGATCCTCCAGCGGTTTGATGCCGGCGGCTTCGAGCAGCGGCAGCGTCTCTTCGAAGATGCGACCTTTGGATAAGGCGATGGTGATCATTATTTCAACTTTCTATCGTTGCAAACGGCGCAAGCGCCCGCATTCGGGCGATTATTTTATACGGCGGATGTTAGCTCCGAGCTGCGAGAGCTTGCTTTCAATGTGCTCGTAACCGCGATCCAGATGATAGATGCGGTCGATGACGGTCTCCCCCTGGGCCACCAGCCCTGCGATGACCAGACAGGCGGAAGCGCGCAAGTCGGTGGCCATCACGGTAGCACCTTCCAGATGCGCCACGCCTTTGACGACGGAGGTGTTACCCTCCACGTCGATGTGTGCGCCCAGACGGCGCAGTTCCTGCACATGCATGAAGCGATTCTCGAAAATGGTCTCTACCACCATCGCGCTGCCTTCCGCGATGCAGTTGAGCGCCATGAACTGCGCCTGCATGTCTGTCGGGAATGCCGGATGCGGGGCTGTGCGCACGTTGACCGCCTTGGGGCGACCGCTCATCTCAAGATGGATGCTGTCACCATCTACCGAGATCCTGGCTCCGGCATCGGTGAGCTTTTCCAGCACAGTCTCCAGGATGTCCGCGCGCGTCTCGCGCAGCGTGATGCTGCCGCCGGTCGCGGCAGCGGCCACCAGAAAGGTGCCGCTCTCGATGCGGTCTGGCATGATGCGATGTGTCGCGCCATGCAAAGCATCCACGCCGGTGATGGTGACCGTGTCTGTGCCGTCGCCGCTGATCTGTGCGCCCATCGCACGCAGGCAATCGGCCAGATCGACCACCTCCGGCTCGCGCGCGGCATTCTCCAGCACGGTCACACCATCGGCCAGCGCCGCCGCCATCATCAGGTTCTCGGTGCCGGTGACGCTGACGATGTCGAAGAAGATACGTGCGCCCTTGAGGCGTTTCGCCTTGGCGTGGATATAGCCGTGTTCGATGGCGATCTCCGCCCCCATGGCCTGCAAGCCCTTGATATGCAGATCGACCGGGCGCGAACCGATGGCACAGCCACCGGGCAATGACACTTTGGCTTCACCGAAGCGTGCAACCAGTGGCCCCAGTACCAGGATGGCCGCGCGCATGGTCTTCACCATGTCATAGGGCGCTTCCCAGTTGTCGATCCTGCCGCCGTTGAAAGTGATCTCGTTCGTCGCCGTCTCTGCCGTGACACCCATCTGCTGCAGCAGTTTGCGCATGGTGCCGACGTCGTGCAGGTCGGGCAGGTTGGTCAGGCGCAAGGTGTCTGCAGTCAGCAGGCTGGCACACATGATGGGCAATGCGGCGTTCTTCGCGCCGGAGATACGGACTTCGCCGCGCAATACCGCGCCGCCCTGGATGGCTAGTTTTTGCATATCAGTTCAATGAGTGGAGTTGTCGGTGGTCGCGATGGAAAGCATGGCGGCCACATCATATAGATCGGCGAGACTGCGCAGGCTCTCCGGAATGTTGATGAAACCCAGTTCGCCCGCAAGTTGGCGCGACCAATGCATGAGCACGCCCAGCGCGGCCGAATCGACGGCCGTCACCCCGGCCAGATCGATGACCGCCACATTGCGACCGGCGGGAATCTGCGTGAACGCAACCTCCCTCGCTGTCTCCAACGTGAGCGGCCCGGACACCAGCATGCGATCACCCTCGAACTGTATCAATCCCTATCCCTTGCTTTCTGCCGCGGCATTCCGGTTCTTCTCGGACAGTGTCCTGATCAGTCCGTCTATACCAACCAGCTTGATCTCGTCGGCGAACGATCCGCGGTAGCTGGTAACCAGACTGATCCCCTCTACCGTCACATCGAAAGCCTTCCAGTGGCCATCGCTCCGCTTCATCTCGTAATCCACCGTCACCACACGCCCGTCCGGCACGCGTATCACGGAACGCACGGTCGATTCATCCTCGGCCAGCATCCTGGCCGATTTGACCTCGACCTCGGGATCGGGATAGGTGCTGAACACCTTGGTGTATGTCCGTACCAGCATGGTGCGGAATTCCCTGACCAGCGCCTCCTTCTGCTCCGGCGTCGCCGCCCGCCACGGACGTCCGACGGCCAGTTGCGTCATGCGCTTGAAATCGAAGTGAGGCAGGATCTTTGCATCGACCAAGGCCAGCAAACGCGGTTGATCCGACACGATCGTCTTGTCCTGCTTCACGATCGTCAGCACCTCGCGCACGGTCGCGATGATCAGCCCGTCCGGCGTCGCCTTGTCCTGCGCGAAAACGGGCAAGCTCAATATAGTCGTCAGCACCAGCATCAACAGTCTATTCATGTCTCTTCCTTGAATACTCGCGGATCACTGTTTTTCATCCGCCTGACTGAACAGGAACTTCCCGATCAGATCTTCCAGCACCATCGCCGACTGCGTCTTCCTGAACACGCCGCCATCCTCCAGCACTTCCTCGTCGCCACCGGGGATCAAGCCGATGTATTGCTCGCCCAGCAGGCCCGAGGTCAGTATGTTGGCAAAGGTGTCCTTGGGGAACTGGTAACGCTTGTCGACGCTGATCGTCACCTTGGCTTCGTAACGGTCGGTATCCAGCGTGATGCTGCTCACCCGCCCCACCAGCACCCCGGCACTGCGCACCGAAGCGGCCGGTTTCAAGCCGCCGACATTGGTGAAATATGCCGACAACTGGTAGGTCTCCGACACGTTATAGGTACTCAAGTTTCCGACCTTCAGCGCCAGCACCACCAGGGCGGCGATACCTGCCACCACGAAAGCCCCCACCCACAGATCCAATGTCGTACGTTGCATCGTCAAACTCCCCTGAACATGAATGCGGTCAAGATGAAATCGAGCATCAAGATCGCCAAAGATGATTCCACCACCGTGCGTGTGGTCGCGCCCGATACGCCTTCCGCCGTCGGCGGCGCATCGAAACCTTCGAACAGGGCGATCACCGTGACCGCCACGCCGAACACGAAACTCTTGATCACGCCGTTGATGATGTCATCGCGAAAATCCACCGAGGACTGCATCTGCGACCAGAACGAACCCTCGTCCACACCTATCATCACCACGCCGACCACATAGCCGCCGAACACCCCCATCGCCGAGAACAAGGCGGCCAGCAACGGCATGGAGAACACGCCGGCCCAGAAACGCGGTGCGATGACGCGTGCCACGGGACTCACTGCCATCATCTCCATCGCCGCGATCTGCTCGGTCGCCTTCATCAAGCCTATCTCGGCCGTCATCGCCGAACCGGCGCGACTGGCGAACAGCAGCGCCGCCAGCACCGGCCCCAACTCGCGCACCAGCGACAGTGCGACCAGCGACCCCAGCGCGGATTCCGAACCATAGCGCTTCAGCGTCTCGAACCCCTGCAAGCCCAGCACCATGCCCACGAACAGGCCCGCCACGCCGATGATGATGAGCGACATCACGCCGCTGGCGAACATCTCTTTCACGATGAGCTGGAATCGCCGGAAACTGACACCGGACTGCATCAGCGTCAGCGCAAGGAAGCGCGACGCGACGCCGAGCCGCCACACCGAATCCACGACACGATGCCCGACTCCTCGAACACTCTTGATCAACGGCATCAGTCAGTCACTCCCATGTCCTGCGCGTAGGTGGTTGCCGCCGGGTAGTGGAAAGGCAACGGCCCGTCCATCTCGCCGTGCACGAACTGGTGCACGAACGGGTCGTCCGACGCGCGTATCTCGTCCGGCGTACCTTCTGCGCGGATCACGCCATCCGAGATGAAATACACATAATCCACGATCTTCAGCGACTCCTGCACATCGTGCGTCACCACCACCGAAGTGGTACCCAACGCGTCATTGAGCCTGCGGATCAACTGCCCGACCACCGACAGCGAAATGGGATCGAGTCCGGCGAACGGCTCGTCATACAGGATCAACATCGGATCCAGCGCAATGGTCCGTGCCAGCGCGACACGGCGCGCCATGCCGCCGGAAAGTTCAGCCGGCATCAAGTGATGGGTGCCGCGCAAGCCGACCGCGTGCAACTTCATCATCACCAGATCATGGATGATCTCTTCCGGCAGATCGGTGTGTTCGCGCATCTGGAAGGCGACATTGTCGAACACCGACATATCGGTGAACAAAGCGCCGAACTGGAACAGCACGCCCATCTTGCGGCGCATCTCGTACAGCCCTTTGTCATCCAGGTCATGGATGACCTTGCCGTCGATACGCACCTCGCCCCGCGTCGGGCGCAACGCGCCGCCGATCAGTCTGAACAGCGTGGTCTTGCCGCAACCGCTACCACCCATCACGGCAATCACCTTGCCCTTGCCGAAGGACATGTTGATACCTTTCAGCACCGGTCGCTGGTCGTACGAGAAGTTCACATCCCGTATTTCAACTAACGCTTGTTCAGACACAAAGTAACCTCGACTGATGGACAGGCGCGCATTCTACCACCTCGCCTGTTCAGTTTCGCCATGCCCGGCTGTCCGCCATACTTACCGCAGGGGTCGGCTTGAGCTCGACCCGATTACTGGCTATCCTGCACGCGTCATCCAACCACCGCATACCAAACCATTGACTACCGACGTCCGCCCCAGCCTGCTTCTCGTCGATGACGACCCGCTCATACGCGAATCACTGCATATGGCGCTCTCGGACGAATTCGACATCCATCTGGCCGAGGATAGATCGCAAGCGGTACAACTGGTACGCGAACTGGCCGATCCGCCGCAACTGGCCCTGGTCGACCTGGGGCTACCGCCCACGCCTCACCGCCCGCAGGAAGGGTTCCGCCTGATCGCCGAGCTGCTGGCCCATGCGCCGGACATCAAGATCATCACCCTATCCGGGCAAAGCGACGAGGGTAACGCACGCCATGCCCGCGCGCTGGGCGCATTCGAGTTCGTTGCGAAACCCAGCAAGCCCGAGACCTTGCGCGCCGAACTACGCGCGGCCCTTATTGCCCAGCACAGCGAACGCAGAAGCGCCGCCTACAATGAACAGCAGCTCGGCATCATCGGCGACAGCCTGCCGATCCGCACCATGCGCGATCAGATCCGACTCTACGCGAACACCCCCTATCCGGTACTGATCCAGGGTGAATCCGGCAGCGGAAAGGAATTGGTGGCGGCCGCACTGCAACGCCTCAGCCGCGACCCCAGTGCCCCCCTTCATCGCCATCAACTGTGCCGCCATCGCCCCCAACCTGCTCGAATCCACCCTGTTCGGCCACGCCAAAGGGGCTTTCACCGGTGCAACGACCGCCCAAGTCGGATTCTTTGAAAAGGCAGCCGACGGCACCCTGTTCCTGGACGAGATCGGCGAACTGCCCCAGGAACTGCAGGCAAAACTGCTGCGCGTACTAGAGAACGGCGAGTACCAGCGCGTAGGCGAGACCGCCACCCGCAAAAGCAATGCGCGCATCGTCGCGGCGACCAACCTGGTTCTGGCGCAAGCCGTGCGCAGCAATGATTTCCGTAGCGACCTGTTCCATCGCCTGAGCGTATTCACGATCAACGTTCCCTCGTTGCGTACGCTGGGCGAGGACAAGATGTTGCTGCTCGATCATTTCCGGCGCATCTATGCCCAACAGATGCAATGCCCCCCCTTCACGCTGGATGAATCCGCCGAGGCGAGCTGGAACAGCTATAGCTTCCCCGGCAACACCCGCGAACTGCGCAACATCGTGATCCGCCTGGTCACCAAACACCCCGGCGCGCGACTCACCGCCAGACAGCTGGAGAGCGAATTCGACCTGCACCCGGAACTGTCCGCTGGGCAAACGCCTCCGACCGAAACCGGCGCGCATGCGCGCTTGCAGCAAGGCGGCTTCAATCTGGACGATCTGCTGATGGGCTATACTCAAACCTATATCGATGCCGCCATGGAACTGGCGCACGGCAATGTGAGCGAAGCGGCCAAACTGCTCGGCATCGCGCGCACCACCCTGTACAGTCGCATGGACGCATTGCAAAAACACAGATCGCAGCAACGCAACCAATAAGGGGAAAAGATGTATCTGGAGCACTTCGGCCTCAACGAGCCGCCGTTCAAGATCACGCCGGTCACGGATTTCTTCTTCTCGGGTGCCAATCGCGGCGAGATACTCGATGCACTGGTGTACGCCATCACCGACGGCGAGGGCATCATCAAGATCAGCGGCGAGGTCGGCAGCGGCAAGACCATGCTGTGCCGCATGCTGCTGGACAAGCTCCCCACCAACATCAAGGCGATCTACCTCGCCAACCCCAGCATGTCCCGCGACGAGCTGCTGTATGCCATCGCAGACCGGTTGCAACTCGACCTGGAAGGCAAACGCGTCAACGTCATCCTGCAGACGCTGCAGAACCATCTGGAAGCGATGTACGAGCGCGGCGAACGCGTCGTGGTACTGGTTGATGAAGCGCACGCCATGCCGCTGGAGACACTGGAGGAACTGCGCCTGCTCTACAACCTGCAGGTCGGTAAACACAAACTGCTGCAAATCGTGCTGTTCGGCCAGCCCGAGCTGGACGAGAAACTGGCGCAGACCAACATGCGACAGCTGAAGGACCGCATCGTCCACCACTTCACCATTCTGCCGCTATCCCCCAAGATCGTGCATGCCTACCTGATGTTCCGCATGCGTGCAGCCGGATACAAAGGGCCGGACATCTTCTCGGCCAATGCCGAGAAACTGATCGGCAAAGCCTCGCAAGGCCTGATGCGCAGAGTCAACATCCTGGCAGACAAGTCCCTGCTTGCCGCCTTTGTGGAGAACACCCACAAGATAGAAGAGCGCCATGTACAGGCCGCATTGCGCGACAGCGAAATGACCCCGATGCGCAACTGGAGCGGCCGCCGCTATGCGGCCGTGCTGGGCGGATTGCTGCTGTTCGCCGCCACGCTTGCCGGATCGGTCTGGTTCCTGAACCAGGAGCGCCCGACAGAAGCAGCGCAAACCAAACTTGCCGAACACGCCCCCATGGCAGGCCCGGCAAATGCCGAAGCGGCCGCAATGACCATGCCAGCCGCCTCGGCCGTCTCCGATACTGCGCCGGCGGCAGCAGATGCCATTGCCACCGCCAGCAGCGTCGCCGCCCCCGATATGGTGGAGACGCGGCCCGCCATCAAACTCAAACAACTGCCCGGCATCCCGGCCAACAGCCTTCTGCTGCAACGACTGGAAGCCACCGAAGCCATGCTGAATACGGCACCTCAGGGCAGCACCAGCATCCAGCTGTTCTATACCGAGAATGTGCAGCCGGCACGCATGGAAGGATTCCTGCGCAGAGCCCGCAACTTGGGCAAGCTGGAGGAAATATTCATCATTCCCATCGAGCTCAAGGGACAGGACGCCTTCCGCGTGCTGTACGGCAGCTACCCCAGTAGCGGCAAGGCTCGCGCGGCCATTCCTGAACTACCCGCACGTTACCTGGAGGCTTTTGCACCGACCCTTCACTTACTGGAAAGCTATCAAAACCCCCTTTAAGCTGATGAAACGAAAAAATATATAGGCCATCAGGGTTGTTGCGAGACATGGGTTTTTAGGTTACCTTGCAGCTAAACCTAAGGGGGAAAAGGGAATGAGGTCCAGTCACGCATTGCTTTGCGCTACCGGTGTATTGCTAGCCGCCTGTAGTACCAAGCCACTCAAGCAGTCCGACATGCACATCCAGCAAACCCCGGACACCGTCGCCCGCAGCAGCGGCACCATTCCCCAAACCAGCAAGCAAGCCATCGTACTCCCCCCCCCCCGAAAACTGCCGCAAAGGTAGAGACCTACAGCGTCGTCGTCACCAACCTGCCTGCCCGCGAGATCCTGTTCGCGCTGGCACGCGATGCGAATATCAACATCGACATCCACGGCGGCATCGATGGTGTGGTCACACTCAATGCCATCAACCAGACTTTGCCGCAGATCCTCGACCGCATCTCCAAGCAAGTCGACATGCGCTACGAATTGAAGGACGGCCTGCTGGTCGTGATGCCGGACGCGCCGTTCCTCAAAAGCTACAAGATCGATTACGTGAACATGGCGCGTGATGCCGATGGCGGCATCTCCAACACCACCCAGGTTGGCGGCTCTTCGACCGGGACCGGAGGAGGAGGCGCGAACAACTCGCAACTCTCGATCAAGAACTCGTCCAAGAACCACTTCTGGGAGACTCTGGTCAAGAACATCACCGATATCCTGCGCGAAACCGACAAGATACTGCCCCAGGGCTCCAGCGAAGTGGTCGTGCAACAGCAAAAAACCGAGAGCAAAAAGAACGAGGCCGAATCTGCGAGTCCGGATAACACAGCGGTCATTGAGGGCGAAGGCTCCACAGTGACACGCCGCAGCACATTCCGTGAAGCGGCCTCCGTCATTCCCAGCCCGGAAGCCGGCATCATCACCGTGCGCGCCACGGGCAAGCAGCACGAGAAGATCCAGGAGTTCATCACGCAGGTGATGCGCAGTGCACGCCGCCAAGTCCTGATCGAAGCGACCATCGCTGAAGTGCGTTTGAACAGCAATTACCAGCAAGGTATCAACTGGTCCGCCATCGCCGCTGGTGCCAAAGGCTTCACGCTGACCCAACTCGGCTCGGCCGGATTGCCCGCCACCAGTACCGGCAACATGTTCACCCTGCGCTACAACAATGCCACTTCGAAGTTCGGCAATCTGAGCGGTGCAGTATCCCTGCTCGACTCCTTCGGCGACGTGAAGGTCCTCTCCAGCCCAAAGCTGAGTGTCATGAACAACCAGACCGCGATGCTGCGGGTAGTCGACAATCTGGTGTATTTCACCATCAAGGCTGACACCACGACCAACCAGACCACCACCACTACGACTTACACCACCACCCCCATCACGGTGCCGACCGGCTTCACCATGAGCGTGACACCACAGATCAACGACAGCGATACCGTGCTGCTCAATCTGCGCCCGTCGATCACCCGCTTGCTGGGTTATGTGAACGATCCCAATCCGGCACTGGCTGCAGCCGGTGTCACCAGCCGCATCCCGCAATTGCAGACGCGTGAGATGGAATCGATGCTGAAGATCGAGAACAACCAGATCGCAGTACTCGGCGGCCTGATGCAGGATGAGATCAACAACCTGACCGATGGCATCCCCTTGCTGGAAAGCATCCCCTTCGCCGGCAACGCCTTCCGCAATCGCAACGACACCAAGATCAAGACCGAACTGGTGATCTTCCTGCGCCCTGTGGTGATCAAGGATGGCAGCCTCGAAGGCGACTTCTCCGCATTCAGGGACAGCCTGCCGAATGGCGATTTCCTCAAGCCCGAGAGTGAAAAGGAAACACGATGAGCCTGCTACTCGACGCGATGAAGAAATCAGGCGGCAATGAGCGGGGCACCGGCCTGACACTGGAGGACCATCCCCATCAGTCGACGATGAATGCAGCGCCCGAGAGCACACCGGTCGAAACCTCACGCGCTGCCGGGCAGACCCTGTTCGCGGCCAAGAAGAAGAAAGAGCCTCCGCGCCGCCGCTGGAAACTGGGCCTGGTGCCCACCACCTTTCTGATCTGCAGCACGATCGGTGCTGGCTACGGCTACTACGTCTGGACAGAGATCAACCCGCCCGTCAGACGCCCGGTCGCACGGCCTCTCCCTGCCGCGACCGCACCTGTCACACCGCCCCCTGCACCGCCGCGCCTGGTCGCCTCCATTGCGCCCGAGCCGACAGCAGCCCCCGTACAACAACCTGCACAGGCCGCCGCCGTCGCCCCGCCTGCCGCAGAAACCGTCGAGACGAAACCTGCCAAACCCGCCCCCCAGCGCGCAACGACTCGCGCGCCACGCCGCCTGACCATCCAGCGGCAACCGAAGGTGGACACCATCACCCCGACCCTGCAGGACGCGTGGCAAGCCTATCAGCGCGGCGACCATGTCGCCGCGGCACAGGGCTACCATGCCGTGCTGGCACAGGACGCGCGCAATCGCGATGCTTTGCTCGGTCTCGGTGCAGTGGCGCAGCAGCAGGGCCAGGACCAGACCGCTCAGCATTATTTCCGTCAGGTACTGTTGCTAGATCCGCGCGACCCGGTCGCTTTGGGTGCGATGTCCGCTTACGGCACGGACGAGGCCGACACCGAGGTGCGCCTGAAACAGATGTTGTCCGAACAGCCGCAAGCCGCCGCCCTGCATTACGCACTGGGCAACACCTATGCCGACCAGTCGCGCTGGGCCGAGGCGCAACAAGCCTATTTCAGCGCACGCGCGCTGGAGCCGGGTAATGCACTGTTCACCTTCAACTTGGCGGTCAGCCTGGATCACCTCGGCCAAAGCAGGCTGGCAGCCGACCATTACCGCCAGGCGTTGGACTTGGACAGTAGCAATAGTGCGGGCTTCGACCATGTACAGGCACAGCGTCGTCTGAATGAACTGACCTCCTCCCGCTAGGAACGACGATGGCCGCACCGCAACAACAGTTCCAGCAGCCGATCGGACAATTGCTCATTGCCAAGGGCGTCATCAGCGAAGACCAGCTGCGCATCGCCACTCAGGAACAGAGCAAGTCGCCCCAACCGCTGGGACGCTTGCTGGTCCGTCTCGGCTTCCTGTCTGAGGCGACCATCCGCGACGTGCTGTCGGAGAATCTTGGACAGGAGAGCGTCGACCTGGCCAATGTGGTGGTCGATTCCGCCGCCGTAACCATGATCCCCAAGGAAGTCGCGCGGCGCTACCAGTTGGTGCCGATCTCGGTCGATGCGGGCCAGAAGAACCTGACGCTCGCCATCGCCGACCCGGACAACATCATCGCGCTGGATCAGGTTCGCGCGCTGCTGAAGGACGAATACCGGCTGATCACACTGCTGGCCAGCGAATCCGACATCCTGCGCGCGATCGACCAGTATTACGGTTTCGAGCTGTCCATCGACGGCATCCTGCACGAGATCGAACCGGGCGAACTGGAACACCAGAGCCTGCAGCAGGGTGTCAACGAATTCAGCCAGCCGGTGGTGCGCCTGATCGACGCGCTGCTGACGGAGGCGGTGCAGCAGAACGCCTCTGACATCCACTTCGAGCCCGAGAACAGCTTCCTGCGCATCCGCTATCGCGTTGATGGTGTGCTGCGCCAGGTGCGCAGTCTGCACAAGAGCTTCTGGCCCGCCATGGTGGTGCGTCTGAAAGTGATGAGCGGCATGAACATCGCCGAGACGCGCGCGCCACAGGACGGACGCATCTCGTTGCGACTGTCGGGGCGCCCCATCGATTTCCGCGTCGCGTCGCACCCCACCCAGTATGGCGAGAACCTGGTACTGCGTATCCTCGATCGCCAGAAAGGCATCGTGCCGATCAACCAGCTCGGGCTGGACGACACCGCGCTCTCGACACTGCTTTCCATCATCTCCAAGCCGGAAGGCATCGTGCTGGTCACCGGCCCGACCGGTTCCGGCAAGACCACCACGCTCTATTCCATCCTCAATCATGTGAACACCGAGTCGGTGAACATCATGACCCTGGAAGACCCGGTGGAATATCCGATCCCGCTGATCCGCCAGAGCTCGGTGAACGAGGCCGCCAAGCTCGACTTCGTCAGCGGCATCCGCTCCCTGATGCGCCAGGACCCGGACATCATCCTGGTCGGCGAGGTGCGCGACCACCCGACCGCCGAAATGGCGTTCCGTGCCGCGATGACCGGCCACCAGGTGTATTCCACGCTGCACACCAACTCTGCCGTGGGCGCGATACCGCGCCTGCTGGACATCGGCATCCTGCCCGACATCCTGGCCGGCAACATCATCGGCATCGTTGCGCAGCGCCTGATCCGTATCCTGTGCCGGCATTGCAAATATCCGTACCAGCCGGATCTGGCCGAACGCAAACTGCTCGGCCTGCACCACAACGAAGAGGTCACGCTCTACCGCGCCGCCGGTTGCGATATCTGCCGTCACCAGGGCTACACCGGACGCCAGGCCATCATGGAGATCCTCAAGATGGATTCAGAGATAGACGATCTGGTCGCGCGGCGCGCCAGTATCCGCGACATCAAGCATGCCGCGCTGGATGCCGGATTCCGCCCGCTGGCGCAGGACGGCATCCGGCGTATCCTGCAAGGCGTCACCTCCGTGGCGGAAGTCTCGCGTGTGGTCGACCTCACGGACCGGCGCTAGCGACCCATGGCACTCTATCTCTACAAGGCGATCGACAGCGACGGCAAGAGTGCCAAAGGCCTGCAGGATGCCGCCAATCTGATCGACCTGGAGATGCGCCTGAAACGCGCCGGCCTGGACCTGATCAGCGCGAAGGAAGAGGAGCATGCCGCCTCCTTTGGCTCGACCCGGATCAAGCGCAGCGATCTCATCACTTTCTTCTTCAACCTTGAACAACTTTCGCGTGCCGGCGTGCCGCTACTGGAATGCCTCGCCGATCTGCGCGACACCATGGAAGAACCTTCTTTCCGGGAGATCATCGCCAGCATGGTGGAATCCATCGAGAGCGGGAAGAAGTTATCTCAGGCTATGGCCGAGCATCCCAACGCTTTCGACAAGATCACCTCCAACCTGACCAAGGCCGGAGAGGACAGCGGCAGACTGGTAGATGTGTTCAAACACCTCATGGAATCGCTGAAGTGGCAGGACGAGATGGCCTCGCAGACCAAGACCATGATGATCTACCCGGCCTTCGTCGGCACCATCGTGCTGGCCATCACCTTCTTCCTGATGATCTACCTGGTGCCGCAACTGGTGGGATTCATCAAGGGCATGGGGCAGGAGATCCCCATCCAGACGCGCATCCTGCTGGCCACATCCGATGTCTTCGTAAATTATTGGTACGTGATCCTGCTCACCCCGTTCGTGCTGTTCGGCGGCTTCAAGCTGGCGCTACTGGTCAATCCCAAGCTGCAATACCATGTGGACAACCTCAAGCTGAACATATGGCCCACAGGCCCCATCCTGCGCAAGATCATCCTCGCCCGCTTCGCCAACACCTTCGCCATGATGTACAGTTCCGGCATCACCATCCTGGACTGCATCGCCAACTCGCGCGACCTGGTGGACAACCAGGTCATCGCGCAGAGCCTGCAGAATGTCATGAGCGAGATCGAAGCCGGCAAGAACCTGACGCAAAGCTTCCAGAAGACGGGCATCTTCCCGCCGCTGGTGGTGCGCATGCTGAAGGTGGGCGAGGCCACCGGCCAGCTCGACCAGGCGCTGCTCAACGTCAGCTATTTCTATGACCGCGACGTGAAGGATGCGATCAAGAAAGTGCAGGTCATGATCGAACCGGCCATGACACTGATCCTCGGTGCGCTACTCGGCTGGGTGATGCTGTCCGTCCTCTCGCCCATCTACGACCTCATCGGCAAGGTACAGCTCTGACCATGGCACGCACCCTGTTATTCCTCAGTGCAGAGAACTTCCAGGCCTACCTGTGGAACGGCAGCGGCCTGACCCTCGCGCATGAGTTCCACAACGACGCAGATGGCCGTGAGCAGTTCTCCGCCTTCGTCGAACAGCACCGCAACCCCACCTACCTGCTGGTCGACATCATCGAGGAGGATTTCCACCTTGAGACCATCCCGCACCTGATCGGCCCCAGCCGCACTGCGCTGATCGGCCGCAAGTTCGAACAGTATTACCGCAGCACGCCTTTCCGTCAGGCGACGCTGCTCAAGCGCCAGGAGGAAGGCCGCCGCGACGACGAGTACCTGTTCTCGGCCCTGACCAATCCGCAGCGCATCACCCCTTGGCTGGATGCCCTGCTGGAGAACCATGTCCCGCTCGCAGGCATCTATTCCATCCCCAACATCAGCGCGCCGCTGCTGAAGGACATCCAGTCCGAGCACATCCTGCTGCTGACCTGGGAACGCAATGCCGGTTTGCGCCAGACCTATTTCCACAACAAGCGGCTGCATTTCTCCCGTCTGATCCCGATCAACGAGAGCGGCACACTGATCGAAGCCATCATCTCGGAGACACCGCGCACGCAGCAATACCTGAAGAGCCTTTCACTGCCGCCGCCCGGCGAGGTGCTGGAAGTCTATATCCTCTGTCATGCGAACGAGATCTCGCAGTTGAACGACCGCATCTCCAGTGATGGCGACCTGCATTACAACTTCCTGGACATCACCGAATTCGCACGGCGGCACAAATGCAAACAGGAGATGACGGACTCGGACAGTACGCCACTGCTCCTGAATCTGCTCGCAACGAAAGCACCATCCGCCCACTACGCAAATTCGCATCACACGCATTTCTTCATGCTGTGGCAGCTGCGTTTCGTGCTGTTCGGGCTATCCATCTTCATCGTGTTGCTGGGCCTGCTGTGGAGTGGCATGGCTTTCTGGCAAAGCGAGCAGTTCGCTGCCGAAACGACCCCGCTACGGCAACAGACGGCGCAGATCCAAACGCAGGCACAGGCGATCCAGCGCAATTTCGCCAACACTTCCGTGCCCGCCGCCGACATGAAGACAGCCGTGCTGTTGGCACGCAGCCTGAGCCAGTATTCACACCCGCCGCAAGAGATCATCTATGAGTTGAGCGCGGTGCTCGAATCCTTCCCGCGCGTCACCCTGAACGAACTCTCGTGGAAAGCCAGCCCGGAAGATGCCGCCCCCTCCGCCTACCCCGCCCAAGTCATTACATTTGACGGCACGCTGGTCGGATTCGGCAACGACCACCGCGGCGCACTGGCTTATCTGGAACGATTCGAACAGGCATTGATCCAGCACGGCTACTCCGTCAGCGCCACAGCGCTGCCGCTGGATATCACCTCGAAAGGCAGTATCAGCGGCCAGACTGCCAGTACCTCGCAGGGGCAATTCACCCTCAAGATCGTATGGAGGACACCGTCATGAGTTTTTCAACAGACGACCTCGGCGAGATCAAGTGGAGTTTGCTCGCCTGCCTGCTCAGCGTGGGCATTGCCGTAGGTATGATCCAGTACAGTGCCACCCTGCAGCAGCAATCGCTGAAAGAACTGCAGCAGGCCCAGCGCCAGCTCAGCACTGCGCGCGACCAACTCCTCACCGCACAGAACGACCAGGAGAACATGTCCTCCTACCAGTTGGAATATGACGCATTGGTCGCGCAAAAAGTCATCGGCAACGAACAGCGCCTGGATTGGATCGAAGGTCTGGAAAAGCTGCGCAGACAGAACCTGTTGCCCGACGTCAAATACACCATCGGCCCGCAAACCGCCTACACGCCCAACCCGCCGTTGAGTGCAGGCAATTTCGCACTCAGCCTCAGCCCCATGTCCATGGAACTGGATCTGCTGCATGAAGGCCAGCTCCTGGACTTCTTCGAAGCACTCAGCCGCCAGATGCCCGGCTGGTTCCTGCTCGACAACTGCACCCTCTCCCACGCTGACAGCACGCAGAATGGCGGCGTGAAACTGAATGCAAGATGCGCAGGAGGCTGGTTCACCATGAAGAACCGGAACACACCATGAGCATACGCTTGCCCTTCATCCTGCTGGCGCTCTCCGCCACCACGACAGCACAAGCTGCCGAACTGGGCCGACTGTTCTTCACCCAGAATGAGCGTGCGCAACTGGAACGGCAGCACGTTCTGAGTGCTGATGATGCGGGGAACGACAGCCATTCGCTCGTCGTCAACGGCATGATCCAGCGCGACGGCGGCAAACGCATCATCTGGATAAACGGCGAACAGCAAGCAGCCGGTACAGCCGACGCCCGCGCACCGGCCACCGTACCGGTGATCCTGCCGGGCAAGACCGAATCGGTGAAAGTGAAGGTCGGACAGCGACTGCTACTGGACTCACCCGAGGCCCCCCCCGCAGAGTGAAGGATCACGCGATGCCTTCCCATCAATCGCAGAACTCCGGCAGAAAAATTCAGCATGGCGGTGCCCTGCTGGTCATGCTGGTCATACTGGTGATGGGCATCACGACCGTATTCATCACATCACTAAGCAGCACGGCCATTCAGAACCGCCGCAACCATTCCAGCGCCGAATCCTTGGCAAGGGCAAAGGAAGCGCTGATCGGCTATGCATTGACCTACGGCGACACCCATACCGCAGCTCACGGCTACCTCCCATGCCCTGACTTAAGCGGTAGCAACGGAGAGGGAAGCAGCCCGGGAAGTTGCGGAAGCGCTGGTGCGCATCAGCTCGGTCGCCTGCCTTGGCGTACACTTGATCTCCCAGCTCTTTTTGATGGATCCGGCGAATGCCTTTGGTATGCAGTTTCAGGCAAATACAAGAACAACCCACCAGATCCATCCACCACAATGAATTGGGACAATACTGGCGATCTCACGATCTATGCCGATAACGGCAATACCATCGAAGCGAATGAAGTAGTCGCTGCGATCATCGCTCCAGGCAAACCATTAAGCGGCAACAGCGATCGTGCGGGCAGCTCAGCCCCGACATGTGGCGGCAACTACACGGCGGCGGCCTATCTAGAAAACGACTCGGTACACACCCCCGTGGCCATAAATAACGCCAACATCGCCGCAGGTGCACTCATCATGCCGCACGAACATCGCGACGGAAATGGCAACATTACATCCAGCACCAATGACCAGATCCTCTACATCACTCGTCAGGATATCTGGAACGGCATCCAGAAACGCATCGCACGCCAAGCGAAGAAGTGTCTGGATGATTATGCGTCAGGCACTTTCGTAACTAATACGAACCACAAATATCCGTGGGCTGTGACACTCAGTGACACGACCGCCGCACCGACCCGCACCGGCAGTCCCAACGTCCGTTTCGGACGTTTCCCAGATGTCCCCAGCAACAGCATCTCGGGTGGCAGCGGCAGCTGTCCGAGCAGCTCAAGTCCGCTCAGCCACCTCACGGCAGCGCAAATCACCGCGCTCAATGACCAAATCCAGCAAGTTCAGGATGCGCTGAATGCGTACACAGGCCCCGGTTCAACAGGAAGTGCTCTGAATAACGCCGGCGATAACCTAAAGGACTTTGCACAGGATCCACCATACAACCTGCCCTGGACGGACCCGATACGTTCGGCCGGCAAATATGTGGACGATTATTGCAGTGGGGACCCCAAGACTTGCACCAACCTTTCAACGATGCAGACCAAGTTGGATGCGGCTTTTACCGAGATCACCGACTGCACCGGCATGAGTGGCAGCAGCGACGGCACCATGTCCGGCAGCTGGAGCAGCATCCCATCTTGCCAATTCGTCAGTTCAACATCCTGGGCCGCGTGGCGGGATTGGGTGTTCTTGCAGGTTGCGGAGGGCTACCAGCCCGGTGGCGCTGGCAGTTGCACGATTGGGACCACCTGCTTGAGTGTCACAGGTACGGGGCATACGAATTCGGGCTCCGGAAGCTATCATGCAGCTGTAGTCGTCGCTGGCAAGACCTTGTCCGGGCAGGATCGCGTGACTGGATTCGGCTCAGCTTCAAATTTCCTGGAAGGTGCGAATGCAACTGGCAGCACCAGCCTGGAAACCTACCGGCTTGATGATTCAAGTTACTCTACAATCAATGACACGGTGCTATGCATCGATGGAAAGAGCAATTGCCCATGATTCGAATGACGCCGCTTTCTGCAAGTTTGGCAACCGAGCAAGGCTTCACGCTCGTCGAGATGGCCATGGTACTTGCCATCGTCGCGCTACTGCTGACTGGTCTGGTTCCCACCATTTCTGGTCAGCTCGAACAGCGCCGTTCCGCTGAGACAAAAAAACAACTGGAGGAGATTCAACAGGCCTTGATCGGGTTCGCCATCATCAAGGGACGCCTGCCATGCCCTGCAACGACCAGCAGCAATGGAGTCGAGAGCCCGAGCACTGGCGGCACTTGCAACAACTTCTTCGATGGATACGTACCGGGGGCGACGCTGGGATTGAACTCTTTGAATGAACAAGGGCTGGTGCTTGATGCCTGGGACAATCCGATCCGCTATGTCGTCACGAATTGGGACAGCTCAGTTACAGATGTTTATACCAGCGCTGATGGCATGGCCACGGTCGGGATTGCCTCACTGAATCCCACTCTGCTCGTGTGCACCACCTCCACAGGCATCACCGGCACTGATTGCGCTACAGGAGAAGCCTTGACCGCGGGCACGGGGGTCCCTGTCATCATTTTCTCAACTGGAAAAAATGGCGCGAGTGGAGGCACAGGTGCGGATGAAGCAGAGAACTTGGATGGCGACAGATTCTTCGTCAGTCATACGCCTACCGCCACATCCTCTGCAAATGGTGAGTTTGATGATCTGATCGTGTGGATATCGAACCAGGTTCTGCTGAATCGAATGGTGAGCGCAGGCAAGCTACCTTAAGCTCTGCGCCAACTCGTTCCTTGGGCCGTATCTTCCAGCACGATGCCCGCTTCCAACAACGCTTTCCGGATGCGGTCCGCTTCGGCGAAGTCTTTGGCCTTCTTGGCGGCGATGCGGGCCTCGATCTGAGCATCGATCGCCGCATCGTCCATTCCGCCCTCACCAGCCCCGCCTTGCAGGAATGCCTGCGCATCGCGTTCCAACAGACCGAGCACTCCGCCCAATGCTTTGAGTTGCGCCGCTGCCTGCGCTGACTGGTTGCGGTTCACTTCGTTGGCAAGGTCGAACAGCACGGCAACAGCTTCGGGGGTGTTGAGGTCGTCGTCCATCGCGGCTTTGAAGCGTTGGGCGTGCACCTCGTTCCAGTCCACCGCACCCGCACCAACGGGCACCGACTTCAAAGCGGTATAGAGTCGCGTCAGCGCGCCCTTGGCATCGTCCAGATGATGATCGGAATAGTTCAACGGGCTGCGGTAGTGCGCACGCAGGATGAAGAAGCGCACCACTTCGGCGTCGTATTTCTTCAACACCTCGCGGATGGTGAAGAAGTTGCCCAAGCTCTTGGACATCTTCTCGTTGTCCACACGCACGAAGCCGTTGTGCATCCAGTAGTTCACGTACCGGCAACCATGCGCGCCTTCGCTCTGTGCGATCTCGTTCTCGTGATGCGGGAACTGCAAGTCGGCACCGCCGCCGTGGATGTCGAAATGCTTGCCGAGCAGTTCCGAGCCCATCGCCGAACATTCGATGTGCCAGCCGGGACGGCCCTTGCCCCACTTCGAATCCCACTTCACCTCGTCCGCTTCGCTGTCCTTGGCGTGCTTCCACAGAACGAAGTCCAGCGGGTCGTTCTTGTCGGAAGCAACCTCCACGCGCTCACCGGCACGCAGATCTTCCAGCGATTTGCCGGAGAGCTTGCCGTAGCCGTCGAACTTGCGCACGGCGTAGTTCACGTCGCCATCCGCCGCCTTGTAGGCGAGGCCGTTATTTTCCAGTTGCTCGATCATGGACAGCATCTGTGGCACGAACTGGGTGGCGCGCGGCTCATGGTCGGGACGTTGCACGCCCAGCGCATCGGCATCCTCATGCATGGCGTCGATGAAACGCTGGGTCAGCGCGTGGATGGACTCCTTGTTCTCCGCCGCGCGCTTGATGATCTTGTCGTCGATGTCGGTGATGTTGCGCACGTAGGTGACGTCGTAGCCTGAAGCCTTTAGCCAACGCTGCACCATATCGAACACCACCATCACGCGCGCATGGCCGAGGTGACAGTAGTCGTACACGGTCATGCCGCACACGTACATGCGCGCCTTGTTGGGTTCGATAGGCTTGAATTCCTGCTTGTCGCGGGCGAGGGTGTTGTAGAGCTTCAGCATGCTAGTTCTGTTCTTTCGCCCAGGAATCCTTCAAGGTCACCGTGCGGTTGAACACCAGCTTGCCGCCCGGCTGGTGCTCGCGGCGGTCGGTGACGAAGTAGCCAAGGCGCTCGAACTGGTAGCGCGTTTCCGGCGCGGCGTCTTTCACGCAGGCTTCGACCCAGCCTTGCACCACTTCCAGCGAATGCGGGTTGAGGTGGGTGAGGAAATCCACGTCCTTGTCGCCATCCGGCTCGGGCACGGTGAACAATCGGTCGTACAGGCGGATCTCGGCAGGCAGTGCATGTTCGCGCGACAGGAAGTGGATGACGCCCTTCACCTTGCGCCCTTCCGGGTTCTTGCCCAGCGTGTCGTGGTCGATGCTGCACTTGAGTTCGATGATTTTCCCAGAAGCATCCTTCACCGCTTCGTCGCAGCGCATCACATAGCTGTGGCGCAAACGAATTTCGCCGCCGAGGGTGAGGCGCTTCCAGCCTGCGGGCGGCACTTCGGCGAAGTCGTCGGCTTCGATCAACAGGTCTTTGCTGAACGGCACCATGCGCTTGCCGAATTCGGGATGGTTGGGGTGGAAATCGGCTTCGCGCGTCTGCGCGCCGTCAGCGTTCGTGATCGTGACCTTGAGCGGGTTGATGATCGCCATCACGCGTGGGGCGCGCGATTCCAGGTCTTCGCGGATCGCACCTTCCATGATCGCCATATCCACGATGTTCTCGCTCTTGGAGACACCGATGCGCTTGGCGAATTCGCGGATGCCTTCCGGGGTGTAGCCGCGACGGCGCATGCCGCTGATGGTCGGCATGCGTGGATCGTCCCAGCCGCTCACCTTCTTTTCGTTCACCAGTTGCAGCAGCTTGCGCTTGCTGGTGATGGTGTAGTGCAGCTCCAGGCGCGAGAACTCGTACTGGCGCGGATGGCAGGGGATGGTGATGTTGTCCAGCACCCAGTCGTACAGCGGGCGGTGATCCTCGAACTCCAGCGTGCAGATGGAATGGGTGATACCTTCCAGCGCGTCGGAGATGCAGTGGGTGTAGTCGTACATCGGGTAGATGCACCACTTGTCGCCGGTGCGGATGTGGTGCGCGCGGCGGATGCGATAGATGACGGGGTCGCGCATGTTGATGTTGGGCGAAGCCATGTCGATCTTGGCGCGCAGCACCATCGCGCCGTCGGCGAATTCGCCGTTCTTCATACGGGTGAACAGGTCGAGGTTCTCGGCCACCGGGCGGTCGCGGTTGGGGCTGTTCTTGCCCGGCTCTTTCAGCGTGCCGCGATATTCGCGCATCTGCTCCGGCGTCAGGTCGTCCACATAGGCGAGTCCCTTGTTGATCAGCTCCACCGCGTAGTCGTACAGCGCATCGAAATAGTCCGACGCCCAGCGCACTTCACCGTTCCACTGGAAGCCCAGCCAGCGCACGTCGTCCTGGATGGATTGCGCGTATTCCTCGCTCTCCTTCTCCGGGTTGGTGTCGTCGAAGCGCAGGTTGCATAGACCGTTATAGTCCTTCGCCAAACCGAAGTTCAGGCAGATGGATTTGGCATGGCCGACGTGCAGGTAGCCGTTCGGCTCGGGCGGGAAACGGGTGACGATGCTCGTGTGTTTGCCGGAAGCCAGGTCGCCGTCAATGATCGTACGGATGAAATTGGAAACGGGTGTCGGGGCGGATGTGTCGCTGCTCATGTCGGTGCCAATATCGCGTTGCTATGAAGGTGCGTGATTCTACCCGAAACCGGCGAATGCCCGCCCCACACTTCCCCCCGCAGGCAATCAGTGTATGCGCCTCGCTTCTTTGGTAGAATCGCGTGCGTTTGGCGCACTCGGCCGGCAACATAACCCACTCAAGAACAAGACCAAAATGGATACATTGAAACGACTCACAACCGCTGTCGCACTATGCATGATGCTGGCATTCAGCCTCGGCAGCCATGCCGACGAGATCCAGGATGCCAACAAGCTCTTCAAACAAGGACAGCTGACGCAAGCCCTGGACAAGGTCAACGGCTATCTGGCGAACAAGCCCAAGGATGCGCAGGCCCGCTTCCTCAAAGGACTCATCGTCAACGAGCAGGGCGACGCCTTGGGTGCCATCGCCATCTTCACCGAATTGACCAACGACTATCCGGAATTGCCGGAGCCCTATAACAACCTCGCCGTGCTGTACGCCGGGCTGGGGCAGTATGAGAAAGCAAAAGTCGCACTGGAGATGGCGATCCGCACCCACCCGAGCTATGCCACCGCACACGAGAATCTGGGCGACATCTACGCCAAGATGGCCAGTCAGGCCTATGACCGCGCACTGCAACTGGACAAGAACAATGCAGGGACCAAGACCAAGCTCGCCCTGATCCGCGACCTGTTCGGCAAGGGCTCGCAAAACGCTGCGCCTGCCACCCCCGCACTGACGGCCACCGCCACAGCACAGCCGGCCGCTCCCGCGCAACCCGTTGTTGTTGTTGCGGCAGCCGCACCGGCCCAACCCAAAGCGGCACCAGTCGAACCAGTTGCGAAGCCGGCTGTCACGGCAGCACCGGTCGTGGCCGTGGCACCAGCCGTCAAGGCCGCACCTGCCCCTGCCGCCAAGCCTGTGACGCCCCCCGCACCTGATGTCCGCACCGAGGTCATGCAAGCGACGCGCGATTGGGCAGCGGCCTGGTCTGCCAAGAATGTGAAACGCTATCTTGCTTTTTATGCCCCGGAATTCAAGACACCCAATGGCGAGACTCGCAAGGCGTGGGAAGATCTTCGCCAGGATCGCATCAGCAAGCCGAAATCGATCAAGGTCGTGATCGATAACGTCAAGGTCGAGATCATCGACGGCAGTCACGCCAGCATCAGCTTCCTCCAGACTTACAACGCCAGCCACTTCAAGAGCGTGAACAACAAGACCCTGAGCTGGCTCAAGACATCTTCCGGCTGGCAGATCACCGAAGAGCGCAGCGACAACTGATAGATGAATACCCGGTTCAAACCCCTTCTGTTGCTACTGCCCTGCTTCGTGCTCACAGCCCAAGCGGAGCCCGACTCGCGCGACCTGGAGCAACAGTTGGCCAGAAGCTTGCAGGCCGTCGGTGAAAATCGTCTGGATGTCGCGCTGAACGAGGTCGATTCGCTGCTCAGGATCAACCCGAATTTCAAACTCGCCCAACTGGTGAAAGGCGACCTCCTGCTGGCTCGTTCCCGTTCCATCAGCGATTTCGGCGATGCGCCCAACGCCCCGCGCGACCTGGTCCAAGATCTGCGGGAAGAGGCACAAGTGCGTCTGCACCGCGCGCAACAACAGCACCCTGTGGCCATACCGCGTTATCTCTGGAAGCTCAATCCCAAGCAGCGTCACGTGGTGGTGGTCGATACCAGCAAATCCACGCTCTATCTTTATGAGAACGTGGCGGGAGAGCCGCGCTATGTGACCGACTTCTACATCAGCATGGGCAAAAAAGGGCCGGACAAAGTCGTCGAAGGCGACCAGAGGACTCCGCTCGGCGTCTATTTCGTGGACAGCTACATTCCCCGCCAGAAACTGGCCGACCTGTACGGCTCCGGTGCCTATCCGATCAGTTACCCGAACGAATGGGACAAACGTCAGGGGCGCAACGGTCACGGCATCTGGCTGCATGGCACGCCCTCGGACACCTATAGCCGTCCGCCGCGGGCCAGCAACGGTTGTGTCGTGCTGTCGAATGCCGATCTGGACCGGCTGGGACGAGACATCCAGGTCGGTACCACGCCGGTCATCATCACCCACGGCATCGATTGGCAGGGCGAGTCCGACGATAAGGAGCGCGCAGCCTTGATGCGCTCGATCGAACAGTGGCGCAGCGACTGGGAAAGCCGCGATACCGAGCGCTATCTGTCGCACTACGCAGATGATTTCAACGCCGGCATCACCACGCTCAGCGACTTCGCCGCGCATAAGCGGCTGGTCAACAGCGGCAAAGACTGGATCAAGGTGAAGATCGAGAATCTGAGCCTCTTCCCTTACCCGACCCAGCAGGATCTGGTCGTGGTGGATTTCGAGCAGCACTACGACAGCAACAACCTGAGCAATCGCATGCACAAGCGCCAGTACTGGCAAAAGCGTGATGGTCGTTGGCAGATCGTCTATGAAGGAGCCGCGTAACAATGAAATCGATTCGCTTCGTCCTCACATTACTACTGGCAGGATTCTGCATCCTGCCCGCACAAGCCGCCTCACCAACCAAAGGAAAATTGAAAATGGTCAAACTCGAAACCAACCACGGCACCATCACCCTGCAACTGGACGCAGAAAAAGCGCCGATCACCACAAAGAACTTCCTTGATTATGTGAACGCCGGTTTCTACACCAACGTGATCTTCCATCGCGTCATCCCCAACTTCATGATCCAGGGCGGCGGCTTCGAACCCGGCATGAAGCAGAAGAAGACCAACGACCCGATCAAGAACGAAGCCGCCAACGGCCTGAAGAACGACAAATACACCATCGCCATGGCGCGCACCGGCGACCCGCATTCCGCCAGCGCCCAGTTCTTCATCAACGTGCGCGACAACGGCTTCCTCGACTATCCCGGCCAGGACGGCTGGGGCTATTGCGTGTTCGGAAAAGTGGTCGAAGGCATGGACGTCGTTGATGCCATCGCCAAGGTCAAGACCGGCAGCAGCGGTTTCCACCAGGACGTGCCGAAGGAAGACGTCGTCATCATCAAGGCGGAAGTCGTTCAATAAGGTTTCAGGATACGGGATACAGTGAGACCATCGTGCCCCTCCTGAATCCCGTATCCTGAAATGCCTCACACCCTCTTCATTTCCGACCTGCACCTGAGCGAGTCGCATCCGCACACTGCAGAGTTTTTCCTGCGGTTCGTTCAGGATGTCGCCCCCAAGGCCGAATCGCTATACATACTAGGCGACCTGTTTGAATACTGGGCCGGCGACGACGATCTGGACGCCCCCTTCCATCGCCAGATATGTGGAGCGCTCTCCAATCTTGCCGCAGGACGAACACATATCTTCATCATGCATGGCAACCGCGACTTCCTGATGGAAGAAACACTCGCCGCCGCCTGCAAAGCGCAACTGCTGCCCGATCCGACGCTCATAGACCTTTACGGACAACCCACCCTCCTGACCCACGGCGACATCCTGTGTACAGGAGATAGTGCTTACCAACAATTCCGATCTACAGTACGCAGTTCGGAATGGCGATCTCAATTCCTCTCGCAACCATTGAAGCAGCGTAAAGCGCAGATCGAACAACTGCGCACGCAAAGCGAACGATCAAAGCGCGAGAAAGCCATGGACATCATGGACGCAAGCAACGAAGCTGTATACGCACTGCTACGCCACCACGGCTATCCGCGCCTCATACACGGCCACACCCACCGTCCGGCGAAACACCTGCATCATTTGGATAATCACACCTGCGAACGCTGGGTGCTGGGGGATTGGGATACACAGGCCAATGCCTTGCTAGTTGATGACACCGCTGTTCAACAGCTGAAGTTCACCTAACCATCCCTCGCTAACCAGCCAGAGTCGCAGCACGCGGTCGATTTGAGGTATACACAATTCTTGGCACAAAAAAACAGGGGAGACCGAAGTCTCCCCTGTTTCATTGGTGCTTGTGCCTGGTTTGGATCCCGGCGAACCGGAATCCTTACGTCAGCTCAAACTTACCAAGCGGTTTCCAGCAGGAACGATGTCTGACGCGTGCCGTTGGCTTGCGCAGTATCGTACTTGGTGCCGCTGTAGGTGCTGTGAGTGATCTGCAAAGCCAGATTCTGGAGGATGTCGTAAGTTGCAGCCAGAGTCAGAGCATTGTCTGTTTTACCAGAAGCCTTACCGTTACGGTAGGCCGCGCCCAGATGCAGGGTGTGCGGGATCACGGTCACGTCTGCGCCAACTGTGAATGCCTTCTTGTCTTCAGTTGTGCTGGCGTTGTATGCGTTAGTTTTGGTAGCAGTAGACTTAGGTGTGTTGGCATAAGTAGCATAGAAACCTGCTTCCATGTCAGCCAATTGACCATGAGCCTGTGCGCTCAAGCCAGTTGCCTTGTACTCATTACCATCAACGAAGGTACCAACTGTCGCATCGGCAGTCTTGGTAGTTCCCGAGATGAATTCAGCAGTGATCACAGTATCCCAACCTGCGATGTTCGGCGTAGCGCCCACGTGCAGCATGTTCAGCGACAGAGCTGCGTCAGTCATCGGGAAATTCGGTGTCCAACGAGTCAGAGATACGTAACCCATGTCAGCCTTGCCCAGGAAGGTCAGACCGGAAGCTGCACCAGTTGCCACACCAACGTAACGGTGAGCAGAGATATCAGCGTGGTGTTCGTTCCAACGCACGGCGCGGTTCAGACCTGTGCTGGACTCGGTGTAGCCATAGAACGGACCCAGAGCGTCAGTCAGGAACGGGATCACGGACAGCTTCATGCCACCCATATCCGTAACCATCGGAATACGGAAACCAACGAGGTCATCCATGCTGTGCTCGATCATGGTACCGACCTTCAGGTGCTCAGACTCACCCAGACGACCGCCGAAGAACAGACCGAACTCGTCCGGAACCATCCACTTGCCGTCGTTGGTTGTGATCAGGTCGCCTGCAGCGTTGTTATACACCTTGGTTGCGCCACCGGTCATGCGATATTGCGCCTTCAGCAGGATACCTGCGTTCAGCGTAGCGGGGATGGACAGGTGATCGCCTTCGATCTTCTCTTGTGCGCCCATCATGGTGAAGCCGTCAGCCTTGAAGGCGCGACCGAAACCACTCAGAACGGGGAAGTGTTGTGCGTGGCAAGCAGAGCAGGCCATGCCGGTTTGACGTGCGAATGCCGGAACGGCAGCTGCTTCCGGTGCGAAGGCTGCAGCAGCCAGAACGCCAGCCAGAGAGAGAGCGACTTTCTTCATTGATATTTCTCCTCGTTGATTTGGAAATTACCCTTTTGATGGCCGGGGGCTTCTACCCCGCAACCATGGGGACGCACAATAAAGAAAACGTGAAGGGAGTGTCAAAGCTTTGTTGCGTCGTGTTGCAATATTGCAACACCCCGTTGTATGCCCTTACGTATCGGGCGAAAGCTCAAAGGTCACTTGGCCCGCCATATTCTCTCGCAGCTGCATTTTGTACCGGTTCTGCCTGGCCCATCTTGATGCTTGATACAAGCCGACGCCCAATCCATCCTCCGAGGACACCACCGTCCGCAACAGCTTTTGCGCATATCCCGCCGGTATCGCACTGCCGTCGTCGCTCACCCGCAACGAGCGCGACCCGACATCCAGACTGACGCAGACATGCAAGCCCGGCTCGCGCAGACGCTTGTTCAGGGCGTTCTCGATCAGGTTGTCCGCCACGCAGTCGAACATGGCGGCAGGTATCATCCCCACCGTCCTCACGCTTGCCCCCTCCAACTTCCACTCGATGCCGCGGTGTGCATTGCGCCGACATAACTCTTCCCACCAAGCCAGCAGCTCGACTTCCCGAGACTCTGCCTCCGGGGCTGGTGCCTTGAGCTTCCCCAGCAAGGTTTCGATGCGCTGCGACAGCACTGGCAATTGCTGCTGCAGGATGGGTTGCGCCTTTGTTGGCTCGCTCTGCGCGATGGATGCCAGTGCGAACAACGATTGCAGCATATTCTTTAGGTCATGCGTCAGTCGCGCACCCGTCTCATAGATGGCCTGCTGGCGTGTCATTTCGCGCAGCCGCTGTTCGCGCCGCTTGGCTTGGTAGAAATATCCCAGCACCTGCACCAATAGCCGCATATGCAATAGCACGGTCGGCGCGACAGCCTGCCTGGTGAACAGGGTGATCGCCAGGTCTTCATCGGCCAACTCGACCCGGTGCGGACTGGCATTGCCAAGCGTCCCGTGTCCTTCGGCCGATACCCAGGACATGCCGGTGACCCAGGGCATCTCGATCATGTGCTCGGTCGCACTCTCCAGGAATTCGCCCGGGCCGAGATCACGCTGCGCATCTGCGGCCAATTGCTTTAGCCACACTTCCAATGGCGTGCCAATGGAAAGCACATAGCGAGAAAAACTGCTCTGCAGCCCGAACGGACCGAACTCGGTATGCCAAAGCGCACCGAGGACGAATAAAGCGACCGCGATCAGGAACAAGGTACGCAGCAACGCATCCAGATACCCGACCTGATTCAAGGTCATGAACGCCAGCGTGCCCAGCACCAGCACCGTCAGCAAAGTGAACAAGAGCAGTACATAGAAGAAATCGATGGCCTGCACCGCATCCGGCTTCTCGCGCTCGACCGGGATGACCGCCATCACTGCCAGCATCAAGGGCAACGCCACATTCATCAGATTGCGCGTCACCTCATCGAAGGCGGGCAAGGTGAACAAGTGAGGCGCGATATGCAACAGCAGCAAAGCCAGCAGATAAGCCATGACCAGCAGATGATAGATACGCTGCCAGCGCGCATAGAAAGAGAAGGCGCGCGCGCCCACCAAAGCAAACAACCCGCCGACCCAGAAAGCCAATATCCACCAGTTCAGCCATGCCAGCGCAGCCAGACTCACACCGAGGATGAACAGCGAGTTACCCCAACTCAAGCGTGTCTCACTGCGCCACAATGGCTGCCAGACGAGGAACAAGCCCAGGTGCGCCAGCAACAGCGGGCGCGCCAGCATATGGTCTATGCCCAGCCAAAAGGTGGCGTGCAGCGATACCAGCATGAGCAGCGATAGCCAACGGCTGGAGCGCACCCATTGCGCAGGATTCAATGTCGTCATCTCGTCACCATGGCGTCGATTGCTCGACAGAATTTATCAACACCAGCTCCATCGTTCACTCAATGAGCAGAATATATTTGCCAATTGATTGATTTTTATTTATAAAGCACACCGGATCGCGAATCACCCAGCACTGGCATGCAATTTGCAAGATGCAGTCATGCAGGCGGTAGCGATTGCTACCAGGGTTCGGATACGCAGCAGTCTAGCGCATCCAGAAACCGACTATCACCCACTGGAGGAAACACAATGAAGCAAAAGCAATCCGGCTTTACTCTAATCGAAATCGCCATCGTGCTGGTGATCATCGGCCTGTTGCTCGGCGGCGTGCTGAAAGGTCAAGAGCTGATCAATAGCGCCAAGGTGAAGAATCTGGCGACGGACTTCAAAAACGTTCCCATTTACATATATGCCTATCAGGATAAATACCGTGCCCTTCCTGGCGACGACAAAGCAGCGGACACCCACTTGGCAGTTTCCGGCGTTACCGTGACCATCACAAACGGAGACGGCAATGGTGTCATTGGCGGCGCATGGGATGCCTCATCCGGCGAGTCGTTCCAGTTCTGGCAACATATCCGCTTGGCAGGGATCGCACCGGGCACCACCACCACCACTGATAACGCCTACATTCCTACCAACACCATCGGCGGCACTATCGGCATCACCAATAGCACATCAAACAACCCGATAACTGGCCTACGCGGAAGTTATATCGTTTGTTCCGCAAGTGTTCCAGGGAAATTCGCAAAGCAACTAGATATCGCTATGGACGATGGAAATACGGCTGCCGGCTCAATGATGGCTGCGGTCAGCGGAACAGCTGCAGCAACTGCGACAGCAAGCATAGGCGATGACTCCCCATACAATGTATGCATGGGATTCTAATCGCCTCACACCTATAGAAGTCGCGCAAAAAAGCCCGCCCTAATCGGCGGGCTTTTTTACGCCCCTTCCTTGGCCATTTTTCGTCGCCCATCGTCGACATCGCGTCGCCTCTAACACAACAACTGAAGCACTTGCTGCTTCAGTCCTGCAACCGCACGCCCCTATTGCTGGCATGGTTGCTGCTAAAGAGTTCATGTCATTCATCACCGAGGTGCATCAGAGTCATGCAACGCAAACAATCCGGCTTCACCTTGATCGAGATCGCCATCACCATGGCGATCGTCGGCCTGATCATCACACTGACGATCAAAGGGCGGGAGATGGTGGAGAATTCGCGGGCCAAGAGCCTCGCCAACGACTTCCGAGATATCCAGGTGGCGCTGTTCGGTTATCAGGATCGTTTTCGCGCATTGCCGGGTGACGACCCTTCCGCCTCGGCGAACCTTGCACCGAGCGCTTCTTCCATACACGACGGCAACGGCAATCAGCACATCGAAGGCGATCTGAACACCTATCTGAGCGAGTCTTTCTTCCTCTGGCAGCATGTCCGACTGGCGGGGTTCTTGCAGGGGATAACGAACGCCGAAGCGAGCGGTTATGTTCCGCTCAACACATCAGGGGGGAGTCTGGGGGTCGCCGACATCAGCAATGCGCCCATTACCGGCATGAGCGGTGGTTACATCATCTGCTCGGACAACATCTCGGGACGCTTGGTCAAGCAATTGGACATGATGCTGGATGACGGCTTTACGACCAAAGGGGCGATGCTGGTCTCTCACGCGAACACTGGCGGCGACCCTATCCCGTCGAGGAACATCATCGAGCGCGATTTCTATCTGGCCTGTCTGAGCGTCTGAATACCCGCTGGCCCAGCATCAACCTTGCCGCAGTCTTTTCTCGGCGGCCTCCAGCATCATGGGCTGCCCCAGCAACATCAGCACATCGCCCGCGCGCAACAACATATCGTCTGAAGGCTCGCTCCCTAACAGGTTGTGGCGGCGCACGCCGTTGACTTCGATGTTGAGCTCCGAAAATTTCAGATCCCCCAGCCGCATGCCGACCGCCCTGTCCTGCTCTTGCAGCATGACGCTCTGGAAGCGCGGCTGGATGCTGTCCGTCTCTTCACCGATCTCATCGCGCGGCGTGCGCAGATAGCCACTGAACATGCTGTAGCGCTTCGCGCGCGCCTCCTGCACGCGGCGCACCACGCGGCTGAGCGGGATGCCGGCCATCAACAAGGCCTGCGAGGCAAGCATGACGCTGCCCTCCAGCACTTCTGCCACCACTTCAGTTGCGCCGGCTTTCTTGAGCACCTCTACATTGCTGTCATCGGACGTGCGCACGATGACCGGCATATCAGGACGATCCTGCTGGATGTGGCGCAATATCCTGAGCGCGGAGTGCTTGTCGTCGTATGTGATGACCAGCGCCTTGGCGCGCATCAACCCCGCCGCCTGCAACACCTCATGCTTGGCGGCATCGCCGTACACGACGCGCTCACCCGATGCGCTGGCTTCATGCACACGGCGTGAATCAAGGTCGAGCGCGATGAAATTCACCTTTTCATTCTTCAGGAACGCAGCCAGCGCCTGCCCGCTGCGCCCGTACCCGCAGATGATCACATGCCGGTTGGTGCTCATGCTCTGGACGGCGATCTGGTGCATCTGCATGGCGCTGTTCATCCATTCTTCCGGCGAGATGCGGCGCACGATGGCCTCGGCATGCTGGATCAGGAACGGTGCGATCATCATGGAGACCAGCATGGCCGCCAGCACGTTCTGCATCACGTCATGCGGCAGGAGATTGGCACCGCCGGTAAGGGTCAGCAGCACGAAACCGAATTCGCCCGCCTGTGCCAGCCCGAGGCCGGTACGCAAGGCAGGGCCCCAGTCCCCGGAGAACGCACGCACCAGCAGTGCCACCACCAAGGCCTTGAACGGTACCAGGATCAGCAACAGCAACAGTATCCACGCCCAGCCGTCGATCAGCGCCTGCATGTCCAGCATCATGCCGATGGTGACGAAGAACAGACCGAGCAGCACGTCACGGAACGGCTTGATGTCCTCTTCCACCTGGTAGCGGTATTCCGTCTCAGAGATCAGCATGCCCGCGACGAAGGCTCCCAGCGCCATGGACAGGCCGCTCTGTTCGGTGACCCAGGCCAGACCGAGGGTGAACAACAACACGTTCAGCATGAACAGTTCGGAAGATTTCTGGCGCGCGACCAGATGGAACCATGGCCGCAACAAACGCTGGCCGAAGGTGAGCAGCGCGGTCAGCACCAGGATCGCTTTCAATGCCGCGTAGGCCAGCGTGGACGAGAGATTGCCATCCTGCGACGCCAGCGCCGGTATCAGGATGATGAGCGGCACCACGGCCAGATCCTGGAACAGCAGCACGCCCATGATCTTCTGGCCGTGCGGCGTGTTCAGCTCGGCACGTTCCACCAGCATCTTGCTGACGATGGCCGTGGAGGACATGGCCATGATGCCGCCCAGCGCCAGCCCCGCCGCCCAGCCCAGATCGAAGAACAGCGACGTAAGCATGACCAGCAACATGGTGGCGACCACCTGCGCGGTGCCCAGGCCGAACACCAGCCGTTGCATGGCGCGCAAGCGGGCAAGGCTGAATTCCAGACCGATGCTGAACATCAGGAACACCACGCCGAATTCGGCGAGGTGGCGCGTCTCCGGCGCATCGGGGATCCAGCCCAGCGCATGCGGGCCGATCAGCACGCCGACGATGAGATAGCCGAGCATGGCAGGCAGGTGCAGCGAGCGGAACAGCACCACCACCAGCACGGCGACGGCGAGCAGAATGAGCAGGAGTTGCAACGAATCGTTCATGCGGCTGATGATGCCCTAACTTTTGCAAGTTTCAAAATCGTTCTCGGTCTGGATAGCGGCAAAGACACGACTGGGTTGTTCACCTATAATTCGCGCCATGAACAAACCGACTCCCGCCGCCCCGCACGCGCTCGAACTCGCGCGCCGCGTACTGACCATAGAAGCCGATGCCCTCAAAGCGCTGGCTGACCGGGTCGACTCGAACTTCCTCGATGCCATCAATCTGATCCTCGCCTGCAAAGGCAGGGTGATTGTGAGCGGCATGGGCAAGTCCGGGCATATCGCACGCAAGATCGCGGCCACCTTCTCCAGCACCGGCACACCGGCCTATTTCGTCCATCCGGGCGAGGCCAGCCACGGCGACCTCGGCATGGTGACGCAGGATGATGTGTTCATCGGCATCTCCTACTCGGGCGAGAGCGAGGAGTTGCTGACCATCGTCCCGGTGCTGAAGCGTCAGGGGGCGAAACTCATCAGCCTGACCGGCAATCCGAAGTCCAGTCTTGCGCTGGAGGCGGATGTGCACCTGAACGGCGCGGTGGCGCAGGAGGCCTGTCCCATGGGACTGGCTCCGACCGCCAGCACCACGGCGGCCCTCGCACTGGGCGATGCGCTGGCTGTCGCACTGCTGGATGCCAAGGGCTTTGGCGAAGCGGATTTCGCCCGCTCCCACCCCGGCGGCAGTCTGGGGCGACGCCTGCTCACCCACGTTCGCGACATCATGCACAGCCATGCCAGCATCCCCATGGTGCCGGAAGACGCGACACTGGCTCAGGCGGTGCTGGAGATCTCCCGCAAGGGTCTGGGCATGACCGGCATCGTCGATAAAAACCATAAGCTGCTGGGCATCTATACCGACGGCGACCTGCGCCGAACACTGGAAAAGAAGCTGGATTTCAACACCACCCCGGTGAGCGCGGTGATGTCGAAGACGCCGCGCACGGTCGGCCCCGACGCGCTCGCCGTTGAAGCGGTGCAGATGATGGAGCAGTACAACATCACCCAGTTGCTGGTGGTCGATGCGAACAAGAAAGTACTGGGCGCGCTGAACATGCACGACCTGCTGAAAGCGAAAGTCATCTGATGTCACTGACAGACCGCATCAAACCGCTGCGCCTGATCGCCTTCGATGTGGATGGCGTGCTGACCGACGGCGGGCTTTTCCTTTCCGATTCCGGCGAGGAGTTCAAACGCTTCAACTCACTCGACGGGCACGGCATGAAGATGCTCAAGGCCAGCGGCGTGGAGCTCGCCATCATCACCGGGCGGACCTCGCGCTGTGTCGAGCTGCGCGCGAAGAACCTGGGCATCACCCGGCTCTATCAGGGTGTGGAGGACAAATATGCCGCCATGCAGTCTCTGCTGGCAGACTTGAGGATACCCCCCGCAGCCGCCGCGTTCATGGGCGACGACGTGATCGACCTGCCGGTGATGCGCAACGTCGGCGTGTCGTTCAGTGTCCCCGATGCGCCGCAATGCGTGCGTGACCGCGCCGATTATGTGAGCCAGCGTGCCGGCGGCCACGGTGCCGTGCGCGAGATCTGCGAACTGGTCATGTCGGCACAGGGCACGCTCGAGGCACAACTCGCGCCCTTCCTGGATCGATGAGCCAGCTCTCTTTCGTCAATCGCTTGCGTGCCTGGCTGCCATTGCTGCCCGTCCTGGCGCTGCTGCTCGGCAGTTACTGGCTGAACCTGCAAGTCCAGCCCGTGGAGCCGGCCACCGGTGCCCTGCGCCACGATGTCGACTTCGTGGTCTACGGGTTGCGCTCGACCGCGCTGAACACGGAAGGGCAGCCCCGCTTCACACTGCTCACGGAAAAGATGTGGCACTACCCGGATGATGACACCACCCACATGAAAACCCCCATCCTGACCAGCTTCTTCAAGGACCAGCCCCCCACCAGGATCGATGCGCAAAGCGGCATGCTCAGCAGCAAAGGCGAAGAGGTAAAGCTGCATGAGGATGTCCACATATTCAGACCGGGGAGATCGCCGGCACAGGACCAGCACTTCAATACCGAATATCTGCGCGTACTGCCGGACGATGGCTGGGCGGAGACGAATTTCCCGGTGTTGATGTTCGACCGTTACAACACCATCCATGCCGTCGGCATGGAGCTGGACAACGGAGCACGTACCGTGAGATTCCTGCAACAAGTCCGAGCCGTCCATGAAAAGAACGACTAAGCAGCTGCTGCTCATCCCTTTCCTGCTCTGCGCCCCAAGCGTCATGGCGGAACAGGCAGACCGCGACAAACCCGTGCATCTGGAGGCCAATCAGGTGCTGATAGACGACGCGCGCCAATTCAAGAGCTTTGAAGGCCGTGTCCAGTTGATACAGGGAACTTTGAACATCCAGGCAGACCGCATAGATGTTCGCGAGGACAAGGACGGCTATCAACACCTCACCGCCATCGGGCATCCGGCCAAATTCCGCCAGCGCTATGAGGGCAGCGAGGAGTATGCGGAAGGCTACGGCGAAAGGATCGAATACGACACCCGCGCCGAGACCGTGGACTTTTACGACCGCGCCCGCGTCAAGCGCGGACAGGACGAAGTCCAGGGAGCGCACATCACCTACAGCACCAAGACGGAAGTGTTCAGCGCGCGCGGCGATGAAGCTTCACAAAAGACCGGCAACGACCGGGTGCGCGCCGTGATACAACCCAAGCGGGACAAATCACCGGCGGCATCCGCCCCGGCAAGCACACTGACCATACAACCCAGCGAGAACCTGTCCACCCCTGCCTCGCAAAGACACTGACATGAGCGAACTCCGTACCGAATCCCTGAAGAAGACCTACCGTGCCCGTACCGTGGTGCAGGATGCCTCGCTGCATGTCAGCAGCGGCGAGGTGGTCGGTCTGCTGGGCCCGAACGGCGCGGGCAAGACCACCACCTTCTACATGATCGTCGGCCTGGTCGCCGCCGACGGCGGAGAGATCACGATAGACGGCGAAAAGGTCACCCATCTGCCCATCCACAGGCGCGCACGGCTGGGTCTTGCCTATCTGCCGCAGGAGGCTTCCATCTTCCGCCGCATGACCGTCAGCCAGAACATCGAGGCGGTGCTCGAGCTGCATGATTATTCCCCGGAAGAGCAGTCGCAGCGTCTTGAAGCGCTGCTGAACGACCTGCACATCACCCACATCCGCAACAACCCGGCGATCAGCCTCTCCGGCGGCGAGCGGCGGCGCGTCGAGATCGCGCGCGCGCTGGCCACCGACCCGCGCTTCATCCTGCTGGACGAGCCCTTCGCCGGCGTAGACCCCATCGCCGTGCTGGACATCCAGAAGATCATCCGCTTCCTCAAGGAGCGCGATATCGGCGTGCTGATCACCGACCACAACGTGCGCGAGACGCTGGGCATCTGCGACCGCGCCTACATCATCAATGCCGGCTCGGTGATGGCGGAAGGCACGCCGGAGGAAATCATCTATAATGAGGGCGTGAGGAAGGTGTATCTGGGCGAGAACTTCAAGCTATAAGAAGCGCCGCCCCTCACCAGACACCCAAGATGAAACCCGCTCTCCAACTCCGTCAATCCCAACAGCTCCTGCTCACACCGCAGTTGCAGCAAGCGATCAAGCTGTTGCAGCTCTCCACATTGGAGATCAATCAGGAAGCCGCGCGCCTGCTGGACGAGAACCCTTTGCTGGAACGGATAGACGACACCGCCAACCAGACCTACAGCGGCAGTAATGACACTGGCACGCAGGTGACTGAACGCACGGAAAGCTCGACCACCGAGAGCCCGGCCAACGACGATACGCCGGAGTGGGGTGAACAGAACTTCAGCCATGCGGCAAACAGCAGCCCGGATGACGAGGATGACGGTTATCAGGAAGTCGCTTCCGATCGTCCCAACCTGCGCGAGCATCTGCTTTGGCAGCTGAACATGAGCCTGCTGGACGAACGCGACAAGAAGATCATCGGCCTGCTCATCGACGCGCTGGACGAGAACGCCTACCTGGCCCAACCCCTGGAAGAGATCGTGGAGATCTTCCCGGAGGAGCTGGATATCACGCTGGACGATCTGGAGACCGCGCTGGTGCAGTTGCAGCATCTGGATGCGCCCGGCATCGGCGCGCGCGACCTGCGCGAATGCCTGACGCTGCAGCTTCAGGCGATCCCCGAAGACGTGCCGGGACGGGATATGGCCTTGCGCATCGTGGGCGAACATCTGGACTTGCTGGCCGCACGCGACTTTTCCAGGCTGAAACGTCTGTTGCGTTGCGATGACGATGCCTTGCGCACCGCGCAGGATCTGATCGTGCATCTGCAACCCAAACCCGGTATGGCATTCGAGCATCGTGCGGCCGACTATGTGGTGCCAGATGTGCTGGTGGAGAAGGTCGGCGGTATCTGGAAGGCACGCCTAAATCCTGAAGCCATGCCGCGCCTGCGTATCAACCAGGTGTATGCCAACATCCTGCAGCAGCGCGGCGATGCCAGCGCGCAGGGCATGGCGACGCAGTTGCAGGAAGCGCGCTGGTTCATCAAGAACCTGCAGCAGCGTTTCGAGACCATCCTGCGCGTGGCACAGGCCATCGCGCAGCGCCAGCGCCAGTTCTTCGAGCACGGCGACATCGCCATGCGGCCGCTGGTGCTGCGCGAGATCGCCGAGCAGCTCGAACTGCACGAATCCACCATCTCGCGCGTGACCACACAGAAGTTCATGCTCACCCCGCGCGGCATCTACGAATTCAAGTATTTCTTTGGCAGCGGTCTGGCCACCGATGCGGGGGGGGCTTGTTCCTCCACCGCCATCCGTGCCCTTATCAAACAGATGGTTAGCGAGGAAGATACTCGCCAACCCCTGTCCGATAGCCGCATGTCTGAAATCCTGGCACAGCAGGGCATTATCGTCGCCCGCCGTACCGTGGCAAAATACCGGGAATCCATGAACATCCTCCCGGTCAACCTTCGTAAATCACTCTAACCATAAAGGAGCAGGCCATGAACCTCAATCTCACAGGACGCCACATGGAGATCACTCCCGCGATCCGCGAACATGTGATCGGCAAACTGGACAAGGTCAAACGCCATTTCGACAATGTGATCGACGTGAACGTCATCCTTTCCGTCGAAAAACTGCAGCAGAAAGCCGAAGCTACGCTCAACATCAGCGGCAAGACGCTGTTTGCCGAGTCCGAGGACGGCAACCTGTACGTCGCCATCGACGCCCTGATCGATTCACTGGATCGCCAGGTGCTCAAGCACAAAGAGAAGTTCGAAGCACGTCGTCACGACGATTCGGGCAAACATCAGGCAGCAGAGTGAAACAAGCGAGGCAGCTCCCAGGCTGCCTCGTTTCATTTGGTGAATCAGCATGAGTCTAATCAGCAAGATATTGGCCCCCGACTGCGTGATGCTGGACAGCGAATCCTCCAGCAAGAAACGCGTCTTCGAGCACGTGGGCATCCTGTTTGAGAACACGCTGGGCATCGCGCGCAGCCAGGTGTTCGACAGCTTGTTCGCGCGCGAGAAGCTCGGCTCCACCGGACTGGGACAGGGCGTGGCGATCCCGCATGGTCGCGTCAAGGGTCTGCGCGATGCGGCGGCCGCCTTCGTCAAGATGAAGACCCCCATCCCGTTCGATGCACCGGATGGCCAGCCGGTGAAATTCATCTTCGTGCTGCTGGTGCCGGAGCGCGCTACCGACCTGCACTTGCAGATACTGGGCGAACTGGCCCAGATGTTCAGCGAACAGGCCTTCCGTGATCGTCTGGAAGCGACCGACGACCCGACCGAGATGCATCAGCTGTTCAACGACTGGAACCCCTGATCCGCCGTGGCCCAGGTCAATATCAGGCAGTTGTTCCGCGACAAACAGGAGCGCCTCGGGCTCACCTGGGTCGCCGGTGACGGCTCCGAGCGCACGCTCGACAGCGAGACCGTCAACGCCTCCAACTGGGGACTGATCGGCCACCTGAACCTGGTGCACCCGAACTGGATCCAGGTGTTGAGCAATACCGAACTGGACTATCTGCATGATTTCTCTCCCACCGATCTGGCAACGTCGCTCGCAGCCCTTGACCGGCAAAAACCCTCCTGCCTGATCGTCGCCGGCGAGACCGAGATCCCTAAGGGGCTGATCGATTTCGCCAACCGCACCGAGACGCCGCTGTTCCATTCGCCGCTGGGCAGCGTCCACCTGATGTGGATGGTGCGCCACTACATGGTCAAGGCGCTGGCCGATTCCGCTTCGCGCCACGGCGTGTTCCTGGACGTGCTGGGTGTCGGCGTGATGATCACCGGCGACAGCGGAGTCGGCAAGAGCGAGCTGGCTCTGGAGCTCATCACGCGGGGCAACGGCTTGGTCGCGGACGATATCGTCGACCTGTTCCGCATCTCGCCCGAGGCACTGGAAGGTCGCTGCCCGGATCTGCTGCGCGACCTGCTGGAGGTGCGCGGGCTGGGTATCCTGAACATCCGCACCATGTTCGGCGAGACGGCCGTGCGCCGCAAGAAGAGCCTGAAACTCATCGTGCATCTGTATCGTCCGCCGCACGACGACCTGAGCAAGCTGGACCGTCTGCCGCAATCCGGCAAGGAAGACATCCTCGGCGTCACCATCAGCAAGGTCGAGATACCGGTGCTGGCTGGCCGCAACCTCGCCGTGCTGGTCGAAGCCGCCGCACGCAACTTCGTTTTGCAGCAGCGCGGCATCGACACCATGCAGGAATTCATCGCGCGGCAGGAACAGCAACTCTCGGGAGACTGAGCCATGCAGCTTATCCTGATCAGCGGCCTTTCCGGCTCGGGCAAGAGCGTCGCCCTCAAGACCCTGGAGGATTCCGGCTTCTATTGCGTGGACAACCTGCCCGCGGAACTGCTGCCCGCACTGATCCAGAACCTGCGCGAAACCGGCTACACCCGCGTCGGTGTCAGCGTCGACGTGCGCAGCGGCGGCAGTGTGCACTCCCTGCCGCAGCACATCGACGCGCTCAAATCGCAGAGGGTGGATGTGCATCTGCTGTTCCTCGATGCGCAGACCGACACGCTGGTAAAACGTTTCTCCGAGACGCGCCGCCTGCATCCGCTGAACGATGGCGTGCGCACGTTGCCGGAATGCGTGGCATACGAACGCGAGTTGCTCACCGAGATCGCCAGCATCGGACACCGTATCGACACCAGCGAACTGGGTGCCAATGCCCTGCGCGCCTGGGTCAAACAGTTCATCGTGCTCGACCGCGCGCGCCTCACTTTGCTGTTCCAGTCGTTCGGCTTCAAGCACGGCATCCCGCTGGATGCCGATCTGGTATTCGACGTGCGCTGCCTGCCCAATCCGCACTACGATCCGGTGCTGCGCCCGTTGACCGGACGCGATGCGCCGGTGATCGATTTCCTCCAGAACACGGCTATGGTCGACAAGATGTACGACGACATCCGCCGTTTCGTGGAAGACTGGTTGCCCAACTACATCGCCGACAACCGCAGCTACCTGACCGTCGCCATCGGCTGCACCGGCGGGCAGCACCGTTCGGTCTATCTGTCCGAGCGTTTGGCCAGGCACTTCCAGTCACAGCAACAGGTGTTGGTGCGCCACCGTGAACTCTCATGAGTTGCACCGCCCCTTCCTGCGCGACCTGAGACCGGGCGACTGGCTCACCCTGCTGGCAGGCGGGCTGTGCATCATCCTGCTCTCCGGCAAGGTGTGGAACGGCGGCCTCGCCGACACCGCCGTCATCCGTAGCGGCGGCAAGATATTCAGCTCGGTCCCGCTCTCGCGCGACCAGCGCATCGAGGTGCCCGGCCCGCTCGGCACCAGCATCATCACCATCGAAAAAGGCAAAGCGCGCATCAGCAGCGACCCCAGCCCAAGGCAGTATTGCGTGCGACAGGGCTGGCTGGAACAGTCTGGCGAGATCGCGATATGCCTGCCGAACGAGGTCAGCGTGGAACTGACGGGCGGGCAGAAAAGATATGACAGCCTCAACTATTAAACTGAGCACCACCGCCGAGGATCACCACCTCGCCAGGATGGCAGCGGTCGCACTCGGCCTGACCGTGCTGGAGAACGCCATCCCATCGCCATTGCCCGGTGTCAAACCGGGGCTGGCCAATATCATCACGCTCATCGTACTGGCCCGTTTCGGCTGGCGCGCAGCGGTGTGGGTGTCGTTGCTGCGCGTGGTCGCCGGCAGCCTGCTGTTCGGGAATTTCCTAGCGCCGGGATTCTTCCTGAGTTTGAGCGGTGCGCTATGCAGTCTGGGCATGCTCGCGCTCTCCGTCCGCTTGCCACAACGGATGTTCGGCCCGGTCACGCACAGCGTACTCGCCTCGTTCGCCCACATCACCGGGCAGATGGCTGTGGTCTATCTGTGGCTCATCCCGCACAGCGGCATCGCCTACCTCATTCCCATCTTCGCCACTGCCGCGTTGGTATTCGGTACCGTGAACGGATTGGTCGCGGCGAGATTCATGGATAATGACGACAGTCATGTTCCGGAAATCAAGTCATGAAGACCATCACGCTCGCCTTCACCGGTGCTTCCGGCTTGCCCTACGGCATGCGCCTGCTCGAATGTCTGCTGCAGTGCGGGCAACGCGTGCATCTTGTTTACTCGCAGGCGGCGCAGATCGTCGCCAAGCAGGAACTGGACTTCACCCTGCCCGGCCGCCCGCAGGATGCGGAGCATCTGTTCAAAGAGCGCTTCGGCAGTTTCAGTGGTGAACTCAAAGTGTTCGGCATCCAGGACTGGTACGCCCCCATGGCCTCCGGCTCCAACCCCGGCGACGGCATGGTGGTCTGCCCCTGCACTATGGGCACGCTGGGCAAGATCGCCGGAGGTATCAGCGACGACCTGATCTGCCGCGCGGCCGATGTGATGCTGAAGGAAAAGCGCACGCTGATACTCGCACCGAGGGAAATGCCATTCTCCGCCATCCATCTGGAGAACATGCTCAAGCTGTCACATGCGGGTGCGGTCATCATGCCACCCAATCCGGGCTTCTATCATCATCCACAGAGCGTGCAAGCGATGGTCGACTTCGTGGTGGCGCGGATACTGGATCACTTGGGGGTGGAGCAGAACTTGATAGCGAAGTGGGGCGAGTGAACGCGCCTAGTCACCGGATCTTTTTTTCAGCGCATCCCCGACCGTCGGATAAAGCAATCTCACCTGCAGCTCGCGCTTCATCCTGACGTTACTCAAGCGCCGCGACTCCGCCATGAACGACCACATCGCCGGGGATACCGCCTGCTGCACTTCGGCTCGCGCCAACCTTGGCGGGTGCGGCAAGCCATGCGCATCAGCCACCCGATCGAAGTAATCCCCCATCTTCATCTCGTCGTCATCCACAGCGTGGTATACCCGATTGCTCTTGCCGCGACGCAACACGGCAACGATGATGCGCGCCAGATCGTCGGCGTGGATGTGGTTGCTGTAACCATCTTCAGCGGCCACTATAGCCGCTGTTCCGGCACGCAGCCTTTCCAGCGGCAACCGTTCAGCCGCATAGATTCCCGGCACGCGCAGGATGCTGGCGTGCACACCGTTGCGTCGCGCCCACGCGCGCACCTGCCGTTCTGCGCTCACGCGCAACGCTGCCCGCGCACTGCACGGCGCGAGGCGGCGCGTCTCGCTCACAACCTCTCCGCCGCAATCGCCGTACACACCGCTGGTGCTGATGTAGATGAAGTGCTGCGGCAGACTTCCATGCGACAGGGCCGACAGCAAGTGTGCGGTACGCGTGTCGCGGCGTGCACCCGGCAGTGGCGGCGCGAGATGGATCACAATATCCGCCACACCACCGATGCGTGCCAGACACCGCCTGTCATCAAGATCGGCTATGAGCGGCATCGCACCGCCTGCGCGCCAGGCGGCGCTTTTTTCCGGATCGCGCAGCAGCGCATAGAGCCGGTAACGGTCGCGCAACAGCGGTAGCAGGCGTCGCGCGATATCCCCACAACCGACAAGGAGCAGATTAGTCATTCGGTGATTATGCGTTAAAATCGCGCCCTTTATTCAAACCGGAATGCGCCCCATGAGCTTCAAGACCACGATACAGCCCAGCCAGCACTCTTTCCCCGTTGCGGAAGGTGAGACCATTCTGGAGGCCGCGCTCGAGCATGGTCTGGTGTTGCCCTACAGCTGCCGCAACGGCGCATGCGGCGTTTGCAAGGGCAAGGTGCTGGAAGGCAAGGTCGATTTCGGCGATCACCAGTCTTACGCGCTGACCGATGAGGAGAAGGCCGAGGGAATGGCGCTGTTCTGTTGCGCAAAGCCTTTGTCGGATGTGGTGATCGAGAGCCACGAGGTGACGCGCGCGCAGGACATCCCGGTGAAGATGCTGCCCTGCCGCGTGGAGAAGATGGAGAAGCTGGCCGACGACGTGATGGCGCTCTTCCTGAAATTGCCGGCGAACGAGCGTTTGCAGTTCCTCGCCGGCCAGTACATCGACATCCTGCAGAAGGACGACAAACCGCGCAGTTTCTCGCTGGCCAATGCGCCACACGACGACGGCCTGCTGGAGCTGCACGTGCGCTACATCCCCGGCGGCACGTTCACCGAGCATGTGTTCCACACCATGAAAGAACGCGACATCCTGCGCATCAAAGGGCCGTTGGGCACTTTCTTCCTGCGCGAGGATTCAAATAAGCCCATCGTGTTCGTGGCCAGCGGCACCGGCTTCGCGCCGGTCAAAGCCATCATCGAGCATGCGATCAAGATCGGCTTCAAACGCGAGATGCACTTCTACTGGGGCGTACGCAAGGCTGCCGACCTGTACATGCTGGACAAGATCCGCGCATGGGAAGCGCATGGCATCAAGTTCACACCGGTGGTATCGGACGAAGCGTGGGAGGGACGTTCCGGTTTCGTGCATCAGGCGGTCCTGGAGGACTTCACCGACCTGTCCGGCTACGATGTGTATGCCTGCGGCGCGCCGGTGGTGGTGGAAGCGGCGCACACCGACTTCACAGCACAGCGCGGCCTGCCGAACAGCGCCTTCTATTCCGACGCCTTCACTTTCGCGCCGAAGAGCCCGGCTCAGCCAGCTGCGTAGCCAGCTGGTAATACTTGAAGGCATCATCCGGCTTCTGTTGCTTCTCGGCCAGATGCGCCAGAGCCGTATAGGCATCGCGGCTGGGTTGCAGACTGATGCTGGCATCCAGATAGCTCTGCGCCTTGCCCCATAGTTCCTGATGCAGGCACAGCTTGCCCAGTGTCAGCATCAGGCCCGCATCGTCATGGTGTTCCTTCAGCCAGGCTTCCGCCTGTTCGATCTGTGCCACTACGCTACCTTCACGGCAATCGCCGTACAGCGCGACCAGTCCGCTATCCCACTCGGCGTCCAGCGTCTCGGCAAGTATCTTGCGCGACATCGCGCATTCGCCAAGACGCATGAAGGTGCGCGCCGCTTCGGCGGCGATGCGCGGTTGATGCCGGAACTCGGCCGGCATGCCCTTCCACACCGCGCGCAGCGATTTGCCATCCTCCGCGCAGGCACGCAGTTTCTCCAGCCACGCCTGCTGTCGCATCTGCTCGGCCATGGGCCGATGGGATACGTTGCGTTTTTCGAGCTGGTTGGCGACTTCCAGCACCGCATCCCAGTTGCGCGCCTGCTGTTGTGCCTTCAGTTCCAGTGTCAGGGCACCGACATGTTTGCGTTGCGCATTGCCCGGCAGCGCCTTTAGCGCGCCCAGCGCCTTTTGCGGCTGGCGCTGTTCCAGGTCGAACTGTGCCTGAGCCATCAGCCGCAGCGTATCGTCCCCCGGCGATTTTCCCTGTGCGGATCGCAAGTGGGCATCGCGTTTGTCGAATTGGCGCAACTCGTTTGCGGCGCGCGCCGCCAGGATGGCGTTGAGCGCCGTGCTTTCTCCCAGCGCGATCGCGCGCTCGGCCTCTCTTTCCGCCACGGCGTAACGCCCCTCGAAGTAAGCAGTCAATGCAGCCAGCATCGCCGCCCGCCCCTTCTTCTGCGCACGTTCGGCGCGGAAGCGGCGCACGAAATCCGGCAAGGTCAACGCGCCGATCAGCAGGCGCAACGACATATACGCACCGGCCAGAACCAATAGTTGCGCCAGGATGAACATGGTGAGCGAAAGCTCTACGCGCCAGGGTGCATAGACCAGCAACACATAACCGGGATTGCGGGCGAAAACGGCGAATCCGGCCGCCACGGCGAACAATGCCAGCAACCAGAACAGCAACCTCATTTCGCGCTCCGCTCCTGCGCAGCGCGATAGTTGCGCACGGCATCCAGCGTGGGACTGATGTCCGGCACGTCGACAGCGATCGTGGCGGCTGACAGTTTCTTCACCTCACCCAGCACCTGCTGCGTTGCACGTGCCGTGTTGTCGCAATAGCGATCCAGCCATAACCGCACGGTCTTCAGCTCGCGACGGAAGCCGGCCTGGTCGTGCGTCATCATGGCCAGTTTGGCCGTCAGCAAACGCAGTTTCACGTTCTCGCGCATGAAGAAGGACTGTTCGGGAGACAGCAGCGGCAATTCCTGCTGGCGGGTGTCCTCGATGCGTATGAGCTGGCGCAACTCCTGCCACAGCTCATGCCAGAAACGTTGCCACGCATTCCCCTCGGCCGGCTCTGCCGCGACCGTCTTCGCCCTGGCGGGCGGGCGCACATCCTGCGCCAGCGGCAAACCATCCACCGCGATGATGATGCTTTCCAGTTGCCTGCTCAATTCCGGCTGGTCCACCTCCGGCAGCGCTCGAAGATGCTCGATATCGCGCCCGATACGTTTGCGCAATTCAGCCAGGCCGGGCCGGTCCAGACGCTGCAACCGGCTTTCCGCATTCTGCATGGCGATCAATGCCGCCTTGACGTTGGCGGACAGTCGCAACTGCTGGTCCGCCACCAGCAACACCTGTTCGACATCGGCCAGCACGCCGACATCGCGGTTGCTGGAGATGTCCTGATACAGCGCATCCAGCACCGCGCGCTGTGCCTGTGTCTCGGCGAAACGGTTCTCCAGCAGACTCAACTTGCCGCCAAGATCACGCACCTGCTCCTGGCTTTGCGCCAGCAAGGTCTGGTTCGCCTGATTGCTGCCCGACACTTCGGACAGGCGCTGTGCGACCATCTCCTCCAGCTGATTGATGCGCCTGTGTGCATCCAGCCATTGCCAGATGAAGACCACCACCAGCACCGCCAGCGTGAGCTGGGTGAGCGACATGCGCGACACCACCGACACCACGCGCCCCTCGTGCACGGCGCGCGGCGCTTCGGCTGCATTATCCTGCTTGGCGGGGGACGGACTGGAGGATGTCTCTTCGCTCATGCTCGACTCACTTTCTGTGCTGTGCGGCCCATGCTACCAAACCCGCGCACATTCCGTCATCTCCGGCTGCTACGGTGACCACCTGCCGCCAGCCCTGCGACTGCGCGATCGCGGCTATACGCGGATGCGCGACGAACAGGGTCGTGGTGCGCGCCAGCAGCACAGCCGTCTCACCCAGCCCCTGCCACAGGTGCGCCAGCGCCTCGCTGCTGGTCACGGTGATGACGTCCGGCCGCGCGGCCAGCCAGGCTTCCGCGTCCAGCGCCGGCTTGCGGCGCTGGTAGCAGGTCACGTATTCGACCTTCGCGCCGCGCGCCGCCAGCGTCTCGCCCAGCAGTTCGCGGCCGCCGTCGCCGCGCAGGATGGCGATGTCCCAACCCGCCACCTGCTGCAACTCGGGCAAAGCCAACAGGCCTTCGCTATCGAAACGCTCTGCCGGTACGACCACCTGTTCGACTTGCAGTTTGCGTAATGCTTTGGCTGTACCCTGGCCGACAGCAGCGACGCGCACGCCGTCCGCGATGCGATGCAAGGCTGCCATGCCATAGTGCACTGCATTCGGGCTGATGAAGATGAGGAGTCGGCAGTTGGCGGCGCGTTTCACGAATGCCTGCAACGCGGCCTGGTCCGTTGCCGGAGCGACCTCCAGCAAGGGCAGCACGACCGGCTCGGCACCAAGTGCCTGCAAGCTGGCCGCCAACCCGCGCGACTGGTCACGCGGGCGCGTGACGACGATGGACAATCCGGCGAGCGGTCTGTCAGTCATTCAGTGCGGCAAGGATCTCGCCCGCACCCTGCTTGAGCAGGTCTTGCGCCACCCGCTCCCCCAGCGCTTCGGGCTGCGCGATGTCGCCGATGTGTTCGGTGCGCAGCAGCCGCGAGCCGTCCGGAGTGGCGACGAAACCGCGCATGCGCAACTTGCCGCCCTGCACTTCGGCGAAACCACCCAGCGGCACCTGACAGCTGCCGTTCAGGGTGCGGCTCATCGCGCGCTCGGCCAGCACACAGGCAGCGGTATCGGCATGATGCAGCGGGGCCAGCAGGGCCGCCAGGTCGGCACGGCCGGCGCGTGTCTCGATGCCCAAGGCACCCTGCCCCACTGCGGGCAGGCTGTCGTCGCTGGAGATCTCGTTGCGGATGCGCGCTCCCAGCCCCAGACGCTTGAGACCGGCGGCGGCGAGGATGATGGCCGCGTACTGTCCCTCGTCCAGCTTGCGCAGGCGGGTCTGCACATTGCCGCGCAGCGGCTCTATCTTCAGATGCGGGAAACGTGCGCGCAGCTGGCATTCGCGGCGCAGGCTGGAGGTACCGACCACGCTGCCGGGCGGCAGGGATTGCAGGCTGTCGAAATCGTTGGAAACGAATGCATCGCGCGGATCTTCGCGCTCACCGATGCAGGCCAGCATGAAACCTTGCGGGAGGTTCATCGGCACATCTTTCAGGGAATGCACGGCGATGTCGGCGCTGCCGTTCTCCAGCGCCGTCTCCAACTCCTTCACAAACAGGCCCTTGCCGCCGATCTTGGACAAGGTGACGTTCAATATCTGGTCGCCCTGCGTGGTCATGCCGAGAATCTCGACCGTGGTTTGCGGGTATAATGCGCGCAGTCTGTCCCGTATATGTTCGGCCTGCCACATGGCCAGCGCGCTTTCGCGCGAGGCGATCACCAGACGGGATGGAGGAGTGAACGTAGCCTGAATCATTGGTTTTCCTTGCATTTATTTAGCACATGAGCGCGGCGCATTCTATCAGGAGCGCCGCGCTTTTGCGCCGACGACATTAAAAGATGAAGACAAATCTGATCGCAGCATCCACCAGCATCTCCAGCAAAGACGCACCTTTGCGGGAAGACATCCGCTTACTCGGGCGCGTGCTCGGCGACACCCTGCGCGAGCAGGAAGGCGACAAGACCTACGAGCTGATCGAGAGTATCCGCCGCGCGGCGGTGACCTTCCGCAAGACGCAGGATGAGCGCGACGGCGAGAAGCTGGAGCAGATGCTCGATGCCTTGTCCCCGGAGGAGACCCTGCTGGTGGTGCGCGCCTTCAGCTACTTCTCGCAGCTGTCCAATATCGCGGAAGACCTGCACCACAACCGCCGCCGCCGCGCGCACCAGAAGGCCGGCTCCCGCCCGCAGGAAGGCAGCCTGCAGCTGGTGCTGAATCACGCCCACGAGCAAAAGCTGGATGCGGATGCCGTGCGCGCTTTCTTCGACAAGGCCCTGATCTCGCCGGTACTGACCGCACACCCGACCGAAGTGCAGCGCAAGAGCATCCTCAATTGCCAGCTCGTCATCTCGAAGCTGCTGGCGGAGCGCGATCGTCTGGACATGACACCGGAAGAACTGGACGAGAACGAAGAGACCCTGCACCGCTTCGTGCTCATCCTGTGGAGCACGCGTATGCTGCGCACCACCAAGCTGAAGGTGGAGGACGAGGTCAACAACGGCCTGTCGTTCTACGACTACACCTTCCTGCGCGAGATACCCAAGCTGTACGGCAATATCGAAAAGCAGCTGGAGAAGAGCTTCGGCCAGCGCTTCCAGCTGCCCCCCTTCCTGCGCGTCGGCAGCTGGATCGGCGGCGACCGCGACGGCAACCCCTTCGTCACGCACGAGGTGATGCTGGACGCTGCGAAGCGGCATTCCGCCACCGCGCTCGAATACTATCTGTCCGAAACGAATCTGCTCAGCGCACGGCTGAGCCTGTCCGACCGGCTGGTCGATATCAGCCCGGAATTGAGTGCATTTGCCGATCGCTCACCGGACCAGGCAGAGAGCCGCGAGGATGAGCCCTACCGCCGCGCCCTGCTCGCCATCTATGCGCGACTGGTCGCCACCACCGAACACCTCGGGCATCGCGTACACCATCTGCACCCTGTAGCAAAGACGGTGAAGCCTTACATCAAGGCGGAAGAGTTCATCGCCGAGCTCGACATCGTCATCCAGTCGCTGGAGCGCCACGGTGCCTTCTACCTTTCGCGCGGCCGCATGGGCGAACTGCGCCGTGCCGCCGAGGTGTTCGGCTTCCATCTTGCGCCGCTGGACATGCGCCAGCACAGCGGTGTGCACGAACAGGTCGTCAGCGAATTGCTGGCGGCAGCAGGCTGCCCGGACTACGCGAAACAGGATGAGGCGACACGTCGCACCAACCTGCTCGCCGCCTTGCAGACCGGCAAACAGCTGGCCGCCGAAGTGGAAAGGTTCTCGCCCGTCGTACGCGGCGAACTGCAGCTGATGCAGGCCGCCGCCGAGATACACAGCCGCTTCGGCCACAATGCACTCCCCAACTACATCATCTCCAAAGCGGATGCGGTGAGCGACGTGCTGGAAGTCGCGCTCATGCTGCAGCAGAGCGGCCTGCTCAAGGACGACGAGCTGCAGGTCAACATCATCCCGCTGTTCGAGACCATCGACGACCTGCGCGGCGGCGGAACGATCATGGATGCGCTGTTCTCGCTGCCCTGGTATCGCGAGCTGCTCACGAAGAGCCGCAACAACACGCAGGAAGTCATGCTGGGTTATTCCGACAGCAACAAGGACGGCGGCTATCTGACCGCCAACTGGGAGCTTTACAAAGCCGAGCTGGAACTGGTGGAAGTGTTCAACAAGCACGGCGTCGAATTGCGCCTGTTCCACGGCCGTGGCGGCACAGTCGGGCGCGGCGGCGGCCCCAGCTACCAGGCCATCCTGGCGCAACCGCCGGGCAGCGTGAACGCGCAGATCCGCATCACCGAACAGGGTGAGGTCATCTCCAGCAAGTATTCCGACCCGGAGATCGGCCGCCGCAATCTGGAGATCCTGGTCGCCGCGACCATGGAAGCCACGCTGATGGACTATCCGCACAATGCGGATGGCAACCCCGAGTTCATGCGCATCATGGAAGCCATGAGTCTGGATGCCATCGCCGCCTACCGTAAACTGGTTTACGAGACTCCGGGGTTCACCGAGTTCTTCTTCGCCGCCACCCCCATCCGCGAGATCGCCGAGCTCAACATCGGCAGCCGTCCCTCTTCGCGCAAGGCGATGGCCCGCATCGAGGACCTGCGCGCCATCCCCTGGGTGTTCAGCTGGGGCCTGACGCGCATCATGTTGCCGGGCTGGTTCGGTTTCGGCAGCGCGGTGAAGAAGTTCATCGAACGCGAAGGCCAACCCGGCCTCGACCAGCTGCGCGCCATGAACAGGGACTGGGCGTTCTTCAACGGCCTGCTGTCCAACATGGACATGGTGCTGTCCAAGACCGACATGGGCATCGCCTCGCGCTATGCGGAGCTGGTGCCGGACGAAGCCTTGCGCGACAAGATATTCGGCATGATCGAGCAGGAATGGCAGGACACGGTCGACATGCTGTTCAAGATCACCGGGGCCTCGCACTTGCTGGAGGACAACCCGACCTTTGCGCGCAGCCTGACCACGCGCACCCCCTACATCGACCCGCTCAACCACCTGCAGGTCTCGCTGCTGCACCGTCACCGTAATGGCGATGACGACGAGAAGGTGAAACGCGCGATCCACCTCACCATCAACGGCATCGCCGCCGGGATGCGCAACAGCGGTTAAAACGAAGAAGCCCGCAGATCGCGGGCTTCTTCTCTTTGGACTGGCGAAGGGACGCTAGAACTTGGCGCGCCAGACCACCACCAGCATCATCAGGATCAAGGCCATCAAGCTCTGCTCGATCTGGTTGCGCGCCTGGGCGATCAAGCGCCCGTTGATCAGTTTCTTCTCGTGCTGCATCGCTTCATCGGCCGCTTCGAGCAGCGCCATGAGCGGGCGGTCTATCCCGCGCACTTCCGAATCGGCTTTGCGCGGATCGTAGCCGGACTGCGCATAATTCTCCTTTTCCTTCTTGTACTGCAGATAGTTCTCCTGATGCGCATCGATGAAGGACTGCAGCTTCACATTGACCGCCCTGACATCGCTCTGTTTCAGGCCCGCCTCAGCCGCCCCGGCGACCTTGCGATACTGCTGCTCATAGGCATGCCAGTTCTTGTCCAGACTGGCACGGTCCGCGCTGCGCAACAGCAGGTTCTTCCACTCCTGCACCTCTATCTTGTATTCCGTCTGCAGGTCGTGCGCGACCGCAAACGGATCCTCGATGGCATTCAATCGCCTCTCCAGCTCGTCGGTACTAGTCCAGATCAGATAGAACCACACGAAGAATGCGGCGATCAGACCCAGCTTGGCCAGCGTCCCCCATGAGAAGAGCGAGCGTTGGCGTGCTTCGAAGAACTCTGTAGATACCATCTCAAATCCTTTTCTTTGGTTTTGCGCATAGGTCAACGCGGCGCGATTGACCCCTTATACCCATGAAAGTTCCAGGGGCGAACACCATGCCAGCGCAACCAACCCGCTCAGCCTGCACGCATGCGGCGGGCGGACACGAAGCCGAACACAGCCATCGCGAACAAGGAGACCGCACCGAGCAGACCGACCATCAGGTTGCGGCTGCCCTGCGTCTGGGGTGCGCGCGCAAGCTGTTGCTTGGCATACTCGGAGATCGCCGATTTGACCTGTACGATGCGAGCCTGTAGGCTGCGGTCCACTCCCTGCACCTGTCTGTCCACCTTGCGCCCGCTCGCGCTCTCCGATGATTGCAGCCCCGAGTAGGCTTGCAGGTATTCGCTCAACAGCGATCTGTGTTCCGCGATCAGTCCGTCGATGTCCGCCGTCTCCATGCCTATCTCCAGCATGATGGTGCGTGCTTCCATCAGGGCATGCTGCACAGCGATGCTGGCCTCCTTGAAGCCCTGCTGATGCCTTGCATGCTGCGCGCTGTTCCCCACGCGCAGCAGCATGTCCTTCCATTCCTGCACCTGCCGCCCCAGACCGATGGCAGCATCGTCCAGATGCTCCTCGATCTCCAGCAATTGCACGCTACGTCTGGCGGAAGACACATCGACCTCAAGGAACAATCGAGACAATTGATGACCACCCAGCACCGCCAGCACCACCGCAAGGATGACGAACCTCATCATCCCGCGCCTCATTTCCCGAGCGACGGCTGGAAAGCGGGGAAACGGCCCGTGGCACTCCCCGCACGGAACGCCGCCCACTTGCGCGAGCCTTCCAGGATGGCCTGCTTGTCTTCGGAGCGGACCCCGAACCGGTTGGGGAAATGCCCGTCCAGCCAGCGCACGATGGGCATGAACTCCTGCCGCTCGCGGCCGCTCACCAGTTCATCCAGTTCAAAGATGCCCAGCCCTTCACCGGCCGATCGCAGGTACACCTCGCTGTCTGACAGCGAAGTGAGGAAAGGCATCTTGAGCGAGGCGAGGAAACGCTCAAGTGCGATATAGACGGAACTGCCGCGATTGCGCACGCGATTGGCAACGACCGCCATGCGCGCATTGGCGGTACGCGCGCCACCCACCAGGAACAAGTCCTTGATGAAGTCGGCCGTGGCGCGGATATCGATCGGCGATGGCGCGACCGGGATGACGATGAAGTTGGCCTTGCGCACTAGGTCTTTCAGCAGCAGGCCGCCGGCACCGGCCGGCGCGTCGACGACCAGCACTTCGGTATCCAGCGGTACCCAGCCTTGACGGCTGGACAGATGCGCATTGCCCTTGGCTGGCGCGCCATTGGCTGCATGGATGGCCGGCAGCGTGGCGGGTCTGGCCTGCAGCCAGTGCAAGCTGGAACTTTGCGGGTCGTAATCGATGATGGCGGTGCGGAACCCACGGTTGGCGTAGTAGGCCGCCAGATTGGTGGTCAGTGTGGTCTTGCCCGACCCGCCCTTTGAGTTGATCACCAATATGGTCAGCAATTCATTCTCCCTGCTCCTGTGCATCCCCCAGCGACTTGACGCTGCCCCATTGGCGACGGCTGATCGGCAGCCTCTCCTCCAATCCTTGCAGCTTCACCTGCCAGCCGCTCTCCCCTTCCTCTCCGCCTTTCTCGAAACCGGCGATGGCCGATCTTGCCACCAGGCAGCTGCGATGGATGCGCACAAAGCGCGCGGCATACTCCTTCTCCAGCGCGGTGAGCGCCTCCTCGATCAGGTATTCGTGGTTCGCGGTGCGTACCGTGACGTATTTCATCTCTGCACGCAGATAGATCACATCCTCGATCGGGATCAGGATCACCTTGCCGCGCTCGTGCGCCGACAGATGGCTGCGCGCTTCCGGGATCAGCTCGCGCAGTACTTCGGTGCGGATCGGCACCGCATCGCGCGCGCGCGAGATCGCCTCGAACAGGCGGCCAAGGCGGATGGGCTTGAGCAGATAGTCGATGGCACGCAGCTCGAAAGCCTGGATGGCATACGCATCGTAGGCGGTGGTGAAGATGATGACCGGCGGGTGCTCCAGCTTGTTCAAATGCAGCGCCAGCTCCAGTCCGTCCATCTGCGGCATGCGGATGTCCATCAGCACCACTTCGGCCGGTGTCTCGTTCAACTTGTCGATGGCTTCCTGCCCGTTGCCTGCCTCGCCCACCACTTGCAGTTCGATCTGCGCGCTGCAGTCGACCAGCAGCTCCTTCAGGCGGCTGCGCGCCAGCGGTTCATCGTCCACGATGAACACGGTCAGCGGCAGGATCACGGTATCGTTCATGGCAGCCCTTGTTCACGCAACGGGATCACGATGTGCACATGATAACTGTCATCGTTGCGTTCCACACGGTACTCGGCTTCCACATCGAACAGCAACGCCAGACGCTCGCGGATGTTCGACAGCGCCAGATGATTGCCGTCGGACGGCACCGCCCTGCCCGGCAGCGGATTGCTCACCGACAGATGCAACTGGCCGCTCTTTTCGCGGATGTCGATATCGATGATGCCGCCTGCGGCCAGCGGTTCTATACCGTGATACACCGCATTCTCCAGCAGCGGCTGCAACATCAGCGGCGGTATCAATGCCTGCTGCGGCATGTGCTCGGTCTGCCAGCGCACCTGCAGCCGCTCGCCCATGCGCAGCTGCTCCAGCGCCAGATAACGCTGCGCCAGCGCCACCTCGTCGCGCAATGCGACCAGATCGTGCGCATCGCTCATCGCCATACGGAACAGATCGGCCATATCCTCCAGCGCGGTTTCCGCGCGCTTGGGCTCGGCGCGCACGATGGCCAGCACCGCGTTGATACTGTTGAACAGGAAGTGGGGCCGGATGCGTGCCTGCAACGCCTGCAAGCGCGCCTCCTGCAATGCCGGCGACATCGCCATGGCGCGCCAGCGGAAATAGGCCAGCAGCGCGAACGCGAGCAGTGCCGCCAACAGCATGCGCCGCAGGTCGAGGAAAACAGCAGACTCGTGGACCCCGGAGAACAATTCACCGCCCAAGCGCGAAAAGAACCATGTGATGCATGCCGTCAACACCACGATGGCGAACACTGTCCGCCAGTACGGGAACCTCGCCAGCACATCGTTCAGCGCATACAGGGCCAGCAGCACACTCAGCAGCACCGGCTGCAACAGCGCCGAGTCCAGCAGCATGCGCTGCCATAACTCGCCCACCGTTGCGACCTGGGCGACCGCGCAGGCCAGCGCACCCGCGTTGGCCAGCAGCACGATGCGCAACACCGTGCCCAGATTGCGGAAGTCCGGCAACAGTCGGTGTGGAATGTTTTGATTTATACTGCGCGTCCGTTTCATCGCGTAACAATTTATTTGGGTCCTCGCCCCAACCTTCTCCCGGCGGCAGAAGGCGTGAACGCCACGCAACCGCGTGGCACCCTTGGTACGAGCGGGCACCCATTCTGGACAAGACATGGCATCGATGCAAGACAATCAAACCTGGTCGGGACGCTTCAACGAACCGGTGGCTGAACTGGTCAAGCGCTATACCGCTTCCGTCGATTTCGACCAGCGTCTGGCACTGGTCGACATACAGGGTTCGCTGGCGCACGCACAGATGCTGGCCGAGAACAGGATCATCAGCGAACAGGACCTGCAGGACATCCGCCGCGGTCTGGCGCAGATCGAGAACGAAGTGATCGCCGGTGACTTCCTGTGGTCGCTCGATCTGGAAGACGTGCACCTCAACATCGAGAAGCGGCTCACCACGCTGGTGGGCGATGCCGGCAAACGCCTGCACACCGGTCGCTCGCGCAATGACCAGGTCGCCACCGATATCCGCCTCTATCTGCGCAACGAGATCGACAATATCGTCGGCCTGCTGAAGGACCTGCAATCCGCGCTGCTCGATCTGGCGCAGCACCACACGCATACCGTGATGCCCGGCTTCACCCATCTGCAGGTCGCGCAGCCGGTCAGCTTCGCCCATCACCTGCTGGCCTATTTCGAGATGTGCCAGCGCGACAAGGAGCGTTTCACCGATGCCCGTCGCCGCGTCAACCGCCTGCCCTTGGGCGCGGCCGCGCTGGCCGGCACCAGTTATCCGATCAAGCGCGAGCGCGTGGCCGAACTGCTGGGCTTCGAGGCCGTATGCCAGAACTCGCTGGACGCCGTGTCCGACCGCGACTTCGCCATCGAATTCACCGCCGCCGCCGCACTGGTGATGACGCATCTTTCGCGCCTGTCGGAAGAGTTGATCCTGTGGATGAGCCCGCGTTTCGGCTTCATCGATATCGCCGACCGCTTCTGCACCGGCTCGTCCATCATGCCGCAGAAGAAGAACCCTGACGTACCGGAACTGGTACGCGGCAAGACCGGACGCGTGAACGGCCATCTGATCGCCCTGCTGACTTTGATGAAAGGCCAGCCGCTGGCCTACAACAAGGACAACCAGGAAGACAAGGAGCCGCTGTTCGACACGGTGGACACACTGACCCAGACGCTGCGCATCTACGCCGACATGATCGCCGGCATCACCGTCAAACCGCAAGCGATGCGCGCCGCCGCATTGCAAGGTTATGCCACAGCCACCGACCTCGCCGATTATCTGGTGAAGAAGGGCCTACCCTTCCGCGATGCACACGAGGCTGTGGCGCTGGCAGTGCGTCATGCCGAGCGCAAAGGTTGCGATCTTGCCGACCTCAAGCTCGAAGAACTGCGCCAATTCTCGACGCTGATAGGCGACGATATCTATGCCGTGCTGACACTCGAAGGGTCGCTCGCCGCGCGCAACCATACTGGTGGCACGGCACCGCAGCAGGTCGAAGCCGCCATCGCACACGCACGCAAACTACTCTCCTGACCTTGCCCGCATGTTTCGCGGGCAAAAAAAACGGGCCACCTTGCGATGGCCCAGAATAGGAGGAGAGTATGAAAGATCGAGTTGATAACAACTCAAAGCTCACAACTCGGGGCGGATTGTAGGCAGCCGATCCCGCCTTGCCTATATGCCGTTTGGCCTATATATCGGCCTATATATCCCCCCGAAAGAGCTATATCCCCCCGCTGAACTGCCCGCCGGTGACGCGTTCTATCCCGGCCAAGTCCTTGGCGGAGCTGATATTCCCGAAACCGGCCCGTTGCAACAATACGCGCACCTGTGCGGCCTGGTCATAGCCGTGTTCCAGCAACAACCACCCATCCGCCGCAAGGTGAGCGCCCGCTTCACCGATAATGCGCCGGATATCATCCAGGCCATCCGGACCGGACGACAAGGCAGTGCGCGGCTCGAAACGCAAGTCTCCCTGCGACAGATGACTGTCGTTTTCGGCGATATAGGGTGGATTGGAGACGATAAGATCAAAATGCTGCTCCGCCAGCGCCGAGAACCAGTCGCTTGGGACGAAGCTGGCATTGCGGATCCCCAGCCGGACCGCATTCCCCTGCGCAACCGACAAGGCTGCCTCTGCGGCATCCACCGCCGTCACCCTTGCATCGGGGCGGGCGTGCGCAATGGCCAGCGCGATGGCACCGCTGCCTGTTCCGAGATCGAGCACCCGACCACCCGCTTCCGGCATAAGCTGCAATGCCAATTCCACCAATAGCTCGGTATCGGGTCGCGGGATCAACGTGGCCGGTGTGACCCTGAGGCCGAGGCCGAAGAACTCGCGCTCACCCAGGATGTAGGCCAGCGGCTCGCCCTGCAAACGACGTTGCAGCAATGATCGATAACGGGATAGTTCTTGCTCGGTGAGCACACGCTCAGGATGCGCCAGCAAATAGGCGCGATTCACAGCCAGCACGGCCTGCAGCAAGGCTTGCACCTCGCTACGCGCCTCATCCTGCTCCAGCGCCAGCGCCTGGCGTAGCGCGGCGACATCCTGCGCCAGCCGCTCGCGGATGCCAGGCACGGCGCTCAGCCTTCCTGGCCCAGCGCGGCCAATTGTTCGGCCTGATGCTCGGCCATCAGCGCATCGGTCAACTCGCTAATGTCGCCGTCCATGATCTGGTCCATCTTGTACAGGGTGAGGTTGATGCGATGGTCGGTGACGCGGCCCTGCGGGAAGTTGTAGGTGCGGATGCGTTCGGAGCGGTCGCCGCTGCCGACCAGCGATTTGCGCTCGGCGGCGATCTTGCTGTGCGCCGCCTGCTCCTCCTTGTCCTTGATGCGCGCAGCCAGCACGCGCATGGCCTGCGCCTTGTTCTGGTGCTGCGAACGGCCGTCCTGGCATTCCACCACGGTGCCACTTGGCAAGTGGGTGATGCGCACGGCGGAGTCGGTCTTGTTGATGTGCTGACCGCCCGCACCCGAGGCACGGAAAGTATCGATGCGCAGATCGGCCGGGTTCAGTTCCACTTCACCTACCTCCTCCGCCTCCGGCAGGATCGCCACGGTACAGGCCGAAGTGTGGATACGGCCTTGCGTCTCGGTGGCAGGCACGCGCTGCACGCGGTGCGCGCCCGATTCGAACTTGAGCACGGAATACGCGCCCTGACCGATGATGCGCGCGATGACCTCCTTGTAGCCGCCGACCTCGCCCGTACTTTCCGAGATGACCTCGACCTGCCAGCGGCGGCGTTCGGCGAAGCGCAGATACATGCGGAACAGGTCGCCCGCGAACAATGCCGCCTCGTCGCCGCCGGTGCCGGCTCGCACTTCGAGGATCACGTTGCGCTCGTCGTTGGGATCTTTGGGCAGCAACTGTTTCTGCAATTCGATCTCAAGTTGCGCCAGCTTCAGCTGTCCGGCCTTGATCTCCTCATCCGCGAATTCGCGCATGTCCGGATCGTTGGCCATCTCCTGCGCGGCGGCGATGTCGGATTCGCAGGATTGCCAGGCATGGAACAACTCGACCACCGGTTCGATCTCGACGCGCTCGCGGTTCAGTTTGCGGAAGGCCTCCATGTCGCGCGTGGCTTCTTCGCTGCTCAACAGGCGCGTGACCTCGTCCAGACGCTCGGCGAGACGCGCGAGTTTGTCGGCGATACTGGGTTTCATTCCGGGGTGTGCAGGTGATAGATGCGGTGGACGGCGTCCAGCAGAGCCTGCCGTTCGCTGTCCTGTGCCTGGTTCAGGCTGTGGGTCGGTGCATGCAGGAATTTGTTGGTGAGCGAGGCGCTCAATGCTTCCAGCACCTTCTCCGGCGCGTCGCCCTTGGCCAGTTGCTTCAACGCCTTGTCCATCTCGTGCCGGCGCTGGCGCTCGGTATGGTCGCGCAGGGCACGGATGGTGGGGACGACCTCGCGCGATTCCATCCAGTGGATGAACTCGTTCACGCCGGAATCGATGATGACCTCGGCTTCCTTCACCGCGCCCTGGCGCGCATCCTGCCCGTCGCGCACCACTTCGGCGAGATCATCCACCGTGTACAGGAACACGTCGTCCAGTTCGGCCACCTCCGGCTCCACGTCACGCGGCACGGCCAGATCGACGATGAACAAGGGGCGGTGCTTACGCTGCTTGAGCGCGCGCTCCACCAGCCCTTTGCCGAGTATGGGCAGCTGGCTGGCGGTACAGGTGACGATGATGTCGTGGTGAGCTAGCTGCTCGGACAACTCGTTCAGCGTGACGGCATGGCCGTCGATGCGGCGTGCCAGTGCCTGGGCGCGGTCCAGCGTGCGGTTGGCGACGGTGATCTTTTTGGGCTTGCGCGCGGCGAAGTGCACCGCGTTCAGTTCGATCATCTCGCCCGCGCCGATGAACAGCACGTTCTGTTCGGTGATGCTGGGGTAGATGCGCTCCGCCAGTTTGACGGCGGCGGCAGCCATCGACACCAGATTGGCACCGATCTCTGTCTGGGTGCGCACGTCCTTCGCCACCGAGAAGGTACGCTGGAACAGCTTGTGCAACAGGAATCCCATCGTGCCCGCCTGCTCGGCCTGGCGCACCGCCTGCTTCATCTGGCCGAGGATCTGCGGCTCCCCCAGCACCATGGAATCCAGCCCGCTGGCGACGCGGAAAGCATGCTTCACCGCTTGTTCCTGCGGCAGGCGGTAGATGTAGGGCTCGACGTCGTTGGCTGGCAGCTTGTGGTAATCCGCCAACCAGCCCACTGCCTGCGCGGGCGCATTGGTGCTGCAATAGATTTCGGTACGGTTGCAGGTGGACAGGATGGTCGCTTCCTTCGCAGCACCGTTACCGACCAGATCACGCAAGGCGTCACCCATCGTGTCGACGCTGAACGAGAGTTGCTCGCGCACGTCTAGCGGGGCGGTCTGGTGATTGAGGCCGAAGCTGAATAACTGCATGGAAGGTCCGCTGTCCGGAGGTTCGGGGGCGGAATTATAGTGGCTGGAGCGGCTTTCTACCAGCCGCCCCGCCATTTGTGGCCCTACTTGGCGGGGGCCAGCTGGGCCAGCGCCGCTTCAGCGTCGGGGCGCAACGAACTGTCCGGATATTGCTTGACGAAACCGGCGAACGCCGCCTTGGCATCATCCGCCTTGCCGGCATCGACCAGTTCGACGGCCTTGGTGAATGCAGTCAGTTCTGTCTCATCGATGGCGAGCTGCTCTGCTTCGCCCTTCCAGTAGACGTCATCCGCATCCGCCAGCGAACCGCGCACGCCACCGGCAGCAGTGGTGGTGGTCAGTTTCTTCTTCGGCGTCAGCAGCTCGATCTTCTTGCGCAGACGTTCCCACAGCGACAGCTCCTGGTCTGCAGCGGCGGCCTGCATCGGTGTCGCCAGCACGATCCCCAGCAACACGAACAACGAAATCAGTCTCTTCATGTCCATCTCTCCTTGAGTAAGCTTGCTGGCCTCGGACTCACAGCGCGTTCAAGAGTTCCAGTGCCAGCGCACGGTATTGTACCTGCACGTTCTTATCCAGTTTCTTGGCCTTGATGAAGGTCTCCTTGGCGCTCTTGGTGTTGCCCAGCCGTTTGTAGGCGCGCGCCAGATTGACCAGGATATGCGCATCCTTGGGACTCAGCTTGGCTGCCGCTTCATAAGCCTTGACGGCATCCTGGTATTTGTCGTCGATCATCAGCAGATTGCCCCGGTTGTTATACGCGGAAGCATTCTTCGCATCCAGGCTCAGCACCTTGTCGAAATATTTCATCGACTCCTTGCGGTCGCCGATCTTGGCCAGGATGATGCCGACCTGCAAGTGCGCATCCACATCGTTCGGCTTGTCCTTGATGATGTCCAGATAGCGGCGGGTCTTGGTCTGCGAGCTGATCTTCAGCACCGACAGGATATCGCCCGGGAACTTCTTCTCGATGGCGGCGCGATTCAGTCCGCTCGCCTTCCAGTCCGAATCCGGCAGGCTGGCCGGTTTGAACGTGTCCCAGGCGGCATGGACATCCAGTATCGTCAGCCCGTTGTCCTTGTACTTGTAGTAGGTCTCGCTACCCTTCTCCCAGGCCCTGATGAAGGAATTACCCACCAGCGTCGTCTCCACCGGCACCCACAGCGTGCCCTCGTGGATCACATACAGGTTGTTCATGGTGTAGCCGTCGTCGTCCGCCGGGATGCGCGTATCGAACATCATCAGCATGTGTCCCGGCACCTCCAGCACGCGCGTATTGATGCCCATGCTCTCCAGCCCCGCGCTATATACCGCCACCAGGTCGTCGCAATCACCGGACTTGCGCTCCAGCGTCTCGCGCGGGAACTGGATGTAGTCGACGGTATGCTCCTTGCCGGAGGTGAGCTGGTAGGGATTGCTCGGGTCCTGGATATAGGTCAGACCGTACACACCCATCGCATCGAACAGTGCCGCCGCCAGTTGCGCCTCATCCTTGGTATCGCGGTACTCGCCCACGATGCCGCGCGCCAGATTCAGCACCGGCGGGTCTTTCGGCGTGACGAACGCGGCGAAACGACCGCGCTCGTCCCAGGTCAGCCGGTGCTTGTCGTAGACGTTGACCGTGGCGTTGTGGCTGTACGTCACCTTCTTGCCGTTCTCGAAATAGCTGGCCTCGATCAGCGCCTGCACCGAACTGTCCTCGGTCATGGTGAGGATGCTGTTGTTGAACACCGCCTTCAGCGGCAATTCTTCGCTGGAGCCCGGCATCAACTTGAGGATCTTGTTCTCGGTCGAGAAATCCATGAAGTTCTTCAACAGGAAGCTGACACGGATCTTCTCCATCGCCTTGTCCGTATTGTTGGTCAGGCGGATGGTGCCGATGCCGTCACGCTCGTACAGCTTGTAGGAGTTGGAGAACACGTTCTCCAGCTTGACCACCTCGATGTCCAGCGGCGGGCGGCTGAACACCAGCGTCGTCACTTCCACCGGCAGCTTCGCCGATTCGGTCTGGTCGGTGCTCAGCACACTGACATGGAAGGTATATTTGGTTTCCGGCTGCAAGGCATCCTTGGTGAACTCGGGCGTGGTGACCTCGCCCACCTGGGTCAACGTGTCGCCGTCCTGCTGGTAGATGCGATAGGCGGCAAAGTATTGCGGATCGACAGCCGCCCAACTCAGCTTCGCCTGCCAGGGCGTCATCTCGGCCTTGACCTCCGCCAAAGCGGGTGGCGTGAACTTCTCGGTCATTGCGCTGGCGGCGGTACTGCTCGCCCCCTCGTAACCGAAATCGGAGACGGCCACCACACGATAGAAATAGCGCACATCCGCATCCAGCCCCGCATCGGTATACGAATTCGTCTCACTGGTACCGACTTGCACATAGCCCGCGTTCTCGTTCTTGGAGCGGTAGATATGGAAGGACTTGACGTAGAAAGCCGCCGGCTTGTCCCAGCTCAGGTCCACCGCATGCACATGGCCGTGCGCCGCGAAATTGGCCGGCTGCTGCGGCTTGTACATCACCGACAGGGATTCGACCCGTTTGCCCTCGCCATCCGCCACGAACAACGTGCTGCCGCCGCTGCTGGCCAATGCCACCGGGTCGCCCAGATTGGCCACACCGGTCGCCTTGGTGCCGAACACGCGCAACAGCTTGCCCTTGTGATCGAACGCCTTCACCTGGTTGCCGTCCAGCACCAGCACCTCGTCAGCGGTGACCGCCATGTCCAGCGGCTTGGTGAACAGGCCGCCTTCCTTCGGCCTGTCGAACTCGTGCGACAACTCGCCGCTGGGCGTGAACACCAGCACGCTGTTGCGGCTGCCATCCAGCACGAACAGACGATCCTGCGGATCCATGCCGATCGCCAGGGGATTGCTGATGTTGCCACCCAGCTTGGCCACATAGACCCCGTCGTTGCGGAACACCTGCACCGAGCGATGACCGCGGTCCGCCACGAACACCAGCCCGCTGCCGGCGACCGCCACCGATGTCGGGTTGCTGAACTGGCCTGCGCTGCTGCCGCCACTGCCGAAAGTAGCCAGTTCCTTGCCCGTTTCATCCAGTTTCACGCAACGCTTCTTCTTTTTGTCCAGCACCCACAGACTGCCGCCGGCATCGACTGTCACCGCCGTCAGTTCCATATCGGCCGGCTTGATCTCGGCCGCCACTTTGCCGTCCTTGAGTTTGAGCAGCGCACTGCCATCCTTGCCCGCCTTGGTGATGACGTACACCGTCCCCTTGCCGTCGCCCGCCAGCTGTACCGCCTCGACCGGGATGCTGCCCTGCCATTTGACGGATGAACGTCCGGCAGCCTTCGGCACCGGCTCCATGCGCGTACCCGCAACGGTCTGGAAATGGTTGATCAGTGACTTGCCGGCATCGCCGATGTAGACCTGCTGGCCCTTCTCCACCGCCAGCCCGGAGAGCCGCTTGGTTTGTGACTTCCCCTCGCCCTTGGAGCCAAACGGGAAAGCCAGCTTGCCGTCGAAATCGAACTTGGAAACCACCTGCTTCTGCTCATCCGCCACATACACGCCGTCTTCCGCCACGGCCAGCGCGACCGGAGAACCTACCTCCGAGAAGGAACGCAGATACAAGCCGCTGGGATCGTAGACCTTGACCAGGTTGTCATCGCTATCCAGCACATAGATGCGGCCGGCCTCATCCAGCCCGACATCCACCGTCTTCTTCAGCTGCCAGGGCAGTTCCCTGCCGCCCTCGCCGTTGCCTTTCGCATGCAACGCCAGCGTATGGATGAACACCCCGTTCACGCCGAACATCTGGATGCGTTTGTTGCCGGTATCGGCAACGTAGACCACCCCCTCATGCACCGCGATGCCGCGCGGGCCATCCAGCGCCTGGTCGTCGCCACCGAAGAACCCGCCCGCTTTCGCGCCGAAACGGCCCTTGTACTTGCCGCCCGGCAAGGCATACATCACCACCTGGTCGGTATCGCTGTCCACCACGTACAAGGTGTCCTTGGTCACTGCCGCCCCTTCCGGGCGCTTCAGGAGTTCTGTGTCACCGGACTTGGCCGGCAGGGTAAAGGCGACTTTACCCGTCGCATCCAGCGCCTCGACCACGCCGCCCTTGCGCGCGACGAACAGCAGGCCACCGCCGGTCGCCAGCAGCTTGCCCAGCTTGTCGACGGCCATCTCGCGTTTGAAGTCGGCCTTGATGAAACCATTGGCCAGCCCGTTACCGGTCAGTTCTGCCTGGGCGTTGAAGGAAATGAGTCCGATCAGGGATGCGATCAACAAATTACGCATGGTTCCACCTATCCAAATTCTGTTGATGAGATCCGCGACACTGGCGGCCGCGTTATTTTTCCGCCCGGTTGAACACGCCATCCCAGTCTTCCGCCGGGGGGTTGGCTGCGAAATAGAGGCAACGCTCGACGTACAACTGGCTGGGCTTATCCCCGGGTCGCTCCGCCAGCAAGGCGGCGAATTCCGACCGGGCTGCCGCCCAGTCACGTTGACGATAGAACCCGAGTCCCGCATTGAAACGTGCCAATTGGCCGCTGCTCAATGCCCCCGGGCCGACCTGAGGTTCGTAGATTGTAACGGGTAATTGCTTGCCGACCACCCGTATCTTGTCTATCTCGCGATATGGACAGACATCCGGTGCCAGTTGCCGGGTCTGCTCCCCCACCAGATAGGTGATGCCGTAGTATTTCGCGGTGCCTTCCAGGCGCGAGGCCAGATTCACCGTATCGCCGATCACGGTGTACTCCATCTTCTTGCCCGCAAAGCCGACGTTGCCCGCCACCACTTCGCCGGAATGCAACCCGCCACGTATCGCGAACGGCTCGACGCCTTCCGCTTCCCATTTCTCCTTCAACTGTCCCATGCGCGTCGCCATCGCGGTCACGCACTGCACCGCCAGCCGTGCATGGTCCGGCTGCGCCAGCGGCGCGCCCCAATAGGCCATCACCGCATCTCCGATGAACTTGTCGATGGTGCCATCGTGCTGCTCGATGATCTTCACCATCTCGCCCAGATATTCGTTCAGGCGCGACACCACCTCCTGCGGCGGATGCGATTCGCTGAAGGTGGTGAAGCCCTTGATGTCGGTGAACAGCACCGTGACGTCCTTGGTATCGCCGCCTATCTTGGCCGCATCCGGATCCTTCTCCAGCCGCGCCACCAGCTTGGGCGACAGATAGCTGGAGAACATGGAACGCATCTCGCGTGCGCTGCGCTCCAGCACCAGATAACGGAAACTGCCGCCGACCAGCAGCGCCAGCACGGCGGACAAGGTCGGATAGATGATGCTGATCCAGTGCCCGGTCTCGAACATGTCGTAGGCGAACCAGATATAGGCGGACAGCATCAGCACCGTGGCCGGGATGGCACCATACAGGCGCAGGCGCGTGGTCAGGAAATAAGCCAGCATGCCCAGCAGCACGATGAACAGCATGTCCACCAGCGCCTCCAGTCCGCCCTGGCGTATGAAGCGGTCGCTGATGATGTTGTCGGCCACGGTGGCGTGGATCTCCACCCCCGGCGTATTGCCGTGGAAGGGCGTGACGCGCATGTCGTACACACCCAGCGCGGTCGCACCGACGAACAGCACCTTGCCCTTCAGCGCCTCCGCCGGCACGCGGCCGTGCACCACATCGGTGAAGGAATAACGCGGATAGCCGCCCGGCGGGCCGGTGTAATTGATCCACATCGCATATTGCCCGTCCACCGGGATGTGGCGTTCGCCGACCACCACATCGAAGGTCTCAGCCGTATAGTCCTTCACACCCAACGCGATCATCGCCGCCGTCATGCCCAGCGAAGGATGCAGCTTGCCGTCCGCCTCGACCAGCAGGGGCACGCGCCGGTTCACGCCGTCCTCGTCCGGGAACAGGTTGATCTGGCCGGTGGAGACCGCGGCCCGCTCGAACTCCGGCAGCGAACGGGTGACGCCTTTCACCTGCCCGTCCGGCCCGTACTCGAACAGTTGCGCCAGCGTGACGTTGCCCGACTTCTGCATCGCCGCCGAGAACGCCTGGTCGTTCACCATGTCCTCGCGCTCGGGGAAGAAGGCATCGAACATCACCGCCTTCGCCTGTGCCGCCTTCAACCGCTCCAGCAGCCGCGCGTACTGGCTGCGCGTCCACGGATAGCGCCCCAGCTCGGCGATGCTCTTGTCGTCGATGGCGATGATGGCGATGGATGGTTCCAGCGGAACGGCACCGCGCATCTCGCGGAAGCGCAGATCGTAGGTGCGCGCCTCGAACGCTTCCAGGAAAGGGTTCTGCGAGTAATACAGCGTCAGCACGAACAGCACCGAGAGTGCCGACAGCAACACCGAGAATCCCCGGCTGTTCAAACGCTTGGACAAGTCTTGCAGAAAATTCGGAACGATCATGCGCGGACCCTCTGGAATGTAGGCGACGACGGAACGGGGCTCATTGTAACCGCCTTGCCCCCATGCGAAAGCCGTCATCTGCCCGTAACACGGCGGCGCTAACCTGCGCGCCCGTAAACAGAGATCCGAGGTGCGCCATGTTCGCCATTCCTCAAGCATCAAACCTCACCACGTTTCCGCGCGCACCGCGCGCACAGTTTCTGGCCGACCTGCTGCTGGCCAAAGATCAGAAGGAACAAACCATGTCAGCGCTTGAAGAGATACTTGCCCGACGCAGTCTGAGCGCGCTGTTCCAGCCCATCATCGACCTCAAGCGCGGCGAGTTCCTGGGCTTTGAAGGGTTGATCCGCGGCCCCGCCAATAGCTCCCTGCACTCACCGATCAACCTGTTCGCGACCGCCGAACGCGAAGGTCTGGCGCTGGAAATCGAGATGCTGGCGCGGCACACCGTGCTGGAAAGTTTCTCCCGGCAAGGCCTGCCCGGCCTGCTGTTCCTCAATGTCAGCCCGCAGACGCTGACCCAGCCCAGCTTCCGCAACGGCCAGACGCTGGCCTTCCTGGAGCAGCTGGACATCGACCCGTCACGCGTGGTGATCGAGATCACCGAGAACCAGCCCACCTTCGACTTCGATGCCATGCGCAGCGCCTTGCTGCACTATCGCGGCATGGGCTTCAAGATCGCGATCGACGACCTGGGAGAAGGCTTCTCCAGCTTGCGCCTGTGGTCCGAACTGCGCCCCGAATACATCAAGATCGACATGCATTTCGTGCAGGGCGTGGACCGCGATCCGATCAAGCTGCAGTTCCTCAAATCCATCCAGAGCATCGCCCAGAGCTGCGGCACACACGTCATCGCCGAAGGCGTGGAGACCGAGGCCGAACTGAAGGTCGTCAAAGACCTCGGCATCGCGCTAGGACAAGGCTATTTCATCGCACGCCCCAGCCCCACACCGCCGCTGCTCGCCTCCACCGAGACGGGGCGCATCCTCAACGCTTCCAGCATCTCCATCTTCCCGGATTCAGTCTGCCCGGCCTGCCCCCCCAACGCCCAGACCACCGCGCAGAAGTTGCTGACCTACATCGAGCCGGTGCACCCTGACGCACTGATCGAACACATCTTCGACCGCTTCAATGCCGACCCTGCGCTGCGTGCCATCCCGGTGGTCAGCAACGGTGTGCCGGTGGGCCTCATCAACCGCTACAGCTTCATCGACCGTTTCGCCAAGCCTTACCAGCGCGAACTGCACGGCAAGAAGCCCTGCAAGGAACTGATCCAGAGTCCACCGCTGCTGGTGGAGAAGAAGATGCCGATACAGGAACTCAGCCATTTCCTGGCCGAATCGGAAGACCGCCATTTCGCCGAGGGTTTCATCATCACCGAAAGCGGCCGCTACATCGGCTTCGCCTCGGGCCAGGCCCTGCTGCGCGAACTGACGCAGATGCAGTTGGAAGCCGCGCGCTACGCCAACCCGCTCACCCAGTTGCCCGGCAACGTGCCGATCAACGAGCACATCGGCCGCCTGCTGCAGGCGAACACCCCGTTCGTCGCCTGCTATTGCGACCTCGACCATTTCAAACCCTTCAACGACACCTACGGCTACCGCAAGGGCGACGAGATGATCCAGCTCACCGGCCGCATGCTGAGCTGGGCCTGCGATCCGAAACTGGACTTCCTCGGCCATATCGGCGGCGATGACTTCATCCTGCTGATGCAGAGCCGCGACTGGCAGAACCGTTGCGAACAGGCGTTGCGTTCGTTCGAGCAAGCCGCCTCGCTGATGTTCCGCGAAGAGCATATCGCCGCCGGCGGCTACACCAGCGAAGCGCGCGACGGCAGCGTCATGTTCCACCCGCTCAGCAGCCTGTCCATCGGCGCGATCAGGATCGAACCCGGCCGTTTCACGTCGCACCATGAGGTATCCGCCGCCATGACGGATGCCAAGAAGATGGCGAAGAAGATCCGCGGCAACAGCCTGTTCGTTGAACAGCGCGAGTACGAAACATCCCCAGCACAGGAGACGACATGAAGCGCAAACCACCCGTACACCCCGCAGACGGCCGCATCAGCATCCCCGGCCTGCTGATGCGCACAGGATTCAACGCCACGCTGACCTTCTTCTGCACCCTGCGCATCTTCTCTCTGGACTGAACACGCATGCTGCGAAAGACCATCGCCCTGTGGCGGGCGCTCCGCCTCGCGCTGCACATAGTCTACGGCCTGCTCATGGCCGTGATCTATCCCCGCCTCTCCGCCGCCATGCGTCGCCGCATCCTGCAACGCTGGTCCGCCGACCTGCTCGCCATCTTCAACGTGAGACTGTCCGCGCCGGGTCGGCACGGCATGCAGCGTGGCCTCATCGTCAGCAACCACATCTCCTGGCTGGACATCTTCGTGCTGAACAGTGTCGTGCCGATGCGCTTCGTCGCCAAATCCGAGGTGCGGCGCTGGCCCGCCATCGGCTGGCTGTGCGCGCGCGCGAACACCCTGTTCATCGAACGCGGCAACGCGCGCGCGGCAGCGCGCATCAACCGGCAGCTCGGCGCGCTGATGCGGCAGGGCGAATGTCTCGCCGTGTTCCCGGAAGGAACCAGCACCGACGGCGCACAGGTCGCGCATTTCCACGCCTCGTTGCTGCAGCCCGCCATCGACGCGCAAGTGCCGCTGCATCCCGTCGCCATCCGCTATGAAAACGATGACGGCGAACGCAGCACCGCCGCCGCCTACTTCGACGACATCTCATTCGGCACATCGCTGTGGACGCTGCTCAACACCCCTGTGCTGCATGTGCACGTGCTGCCCGCACCGGCGCTGCACGCCGCTGCATTCGAGCGCCGCGAGCTGGCGCAGCGTGCGCATGGATCCATCTCTGCCGCACTGCAGCAGGCCGAGTCACACAAGCTTCATATTGCGTTAACTCACCCGCAACATTCGGACACTAATCTGCTCCCATCGACAACTTAGGAGCACGACGATGTTGGATCTGATCCGTCAGCAGCAGAAACAGGAAGCCCAGCGCCGCCTCACGTTCAACATGGCGCGTACAGTGGCCGAGATCGCCGAAGCGCAGCGTATCCGCTTCAAGGTGTTCGGCGAAGAGATGGGCGCCAACCTGCCCAGCGCCGAGCTCGGCCTGGACATCGACCGCTTCGACGAATACTGCGACCACCTGCTGGTGCGCGACCACGGCAACGACAAGGTCGTCGGCACTTACCGCATCCTGCCGCCAGAACAGGCGGTGAACGCGGGCGGCTACTACTCCGAGACCGAGTTCGACCTGTCGCGTCTGGAGAACCTGCGCGACCGCATGGTGGAAGTGGGCCGCTCCTGCGTGCACCCCGACTACCGCGACGGCGCGACCATCACCCAGTTGTGGAGCGGTCTCGCGGACTACATCGGCAAGCACAACCACGAATACCTGATCGGCTGCGCCAGCATCAGCATGGCCGACGGCGGCCACTACGCCGCCAGCGTGTACAACAAGGTGCACAAGCTGCATGCCGCACCGAGTGAATACACCGTGTTCCCGCACTGCCGCCTGCCGCTCGAATCGCTGCAGCAGGATCTGGAAGTCACCATCCCGCCGCTGATCAAGGGCTACCTGCGCCTCGGTGCCTACATCGCCGGCGAACCGGCATGGGACCCCGACTTCAACTGCGCCGACCTGTTCATCCTGATGCCGGTGTCGCGCATGAACGCGCGCTATGCCAAGCACTTCCTCAGAAAGGCGGCATAAGCACGCTGCATGTTCTCTCCTCCCTTGCGCGCACGCTGTCTGGTGCGCGTTCTTTTTTGTGTATAGTTATCGGCCCCATTATGACAACGCTTCAGGAGCAACAATTGGAAAGTCCCTACAAAGGCAAGACTGGTCTGGTTCGCCTGTGGAACGCCTTCGGCTACTCGCTCGCAGGCTTCCGCGCCGCCTACAAACACGAAGACGCCTTCCGCCAGGAAGTATGGCTCGCCATCGTGCTCATCCCGCTCGCGCTATGGCTGCCGGTGACGGTGATTGCCAAAGCGCTGATGGTAGGCAGTGTGTTGCTGGTCATCATCGTCGAGCTGCTCAACTCCGCCATAGAAGCCACGGTGGATCGCATCTCGCTCGAGAATCATGACCTCGCCAAGCGCGCCAAAGACATCGGCAGCTCGGCCGTACTGGTGAGTCTGGTCAATGTAGCCGTTGTTTGGGCCCTGGTGTTACTGGGCTGATCCATCATAAGGAGGAAACACATAATGGGAAAAATGAGCAAACCTGAATACGAAGAGAAGGCACGTGCCCTGAACAAGGACGAGGCGGAGCGGCTGCTCTCCCGCATGAGCGGAAAATTGCCCAAGCGCCTGCACAATGAAAAGTTGACGCGCGAAGAAGCGATTGCGATCCAGCTCGAACTGGAAGACGAACAGCTGGAAGAATGGCGCAAGAACATGCAGGATCTCAACACCAAGATCGAAGCAAAGAGCAGCCGTAGAAAATCCGACGCAAAGGATAAGAAAGAGTAAGTCAGATCAGGCGGTGCAATGCCGCCTGCTTTCGTTCAACCTGCCTAAATATCTAGCACGCTGGCCAGCTTCAACTCGCGCATCGTCGGACGTTTCTTGTCCTGATGCGTCGCCATGCGCCGCATGATGTCGTCCAGATAGGACAGCGCCTTCAGGATGTGCGGCCCCTTGTTCAGCATGATGCATTCCGCCCGCTGCGCCATCGCGGCATCGGTGATCTCCGCCCGGGTGGGGATGCCGTCGCGCACCAGCGTCTCCAGCACCTGCGTTGCCCAGATCACCGGCACGTGCGCCGCCTCGCAGGTCCACAGGATCTCCTCCTGTATCTCCGCCATACGCTGATAGCCGACTTCCACCGCCAGATCGCCGCGCGCGATCATCACCCCGCATGACGATGCCTGCATGGACTCCAGCAACATGCCGGGCAGATTCTCGAATCCTCGCCGCGTCTCGATCTTGAGCACGACGCCCAACTGCTTGGCCCCGAGCGCATGCATCTCGGCGAGCAGTTCGCGCACATCCTCCTCGCAGTTGGCGAACGAGAGCGCGACGATATCCGCATGGCCGGCCACGAAACGCAGATAGTCCTTGTCCAGCGCACTCAGCGCCGGCAATCGCAGGTGGCTATCCGGAAAATTGATGCCCTTGTCGCAACGCAGCTTGGCGCCCTTCGCCCGTGCGCTCGTGATGCGCAGCAGCAATCCGTCGTCGCGCTTCTCCTCGACGACCGCACCGATCTTGCCATCGTCCAGCCAGACCTCCGCACCAAGCGCCACACACTCGAACACCTCCGGCAGCGTACAACCGATCTCGGCCGGCGACACGACCTTGCCCTCGTCATCGAAGGTCGGCTGCTTGCCGGCATTCTGATCGGCGCGTATCAGCAGTTGGTCACCCATGTGCAGCAGCAGCGCGCCCTCGATGGGCGGGATGTTCCTGATCTCGGTCTCGAACCCGTCGCGCGTCTCCAGCGACGGGCTCCGATGTTCTAGCAGCGTGCCGGACTTGACGAAGGTGGTCTGCGAGCACTGCGCCCATACGCCCCAAGTCGTCACCGACAGCACATGGAAGCAACGGTCACGGTCCGCAGTATCGACCAGACAGATGCTGTCTCCGGCCGCCAGCCGCGCCAGCCATGCTCCGCTCACCGACAGGCTCACATCAGCCTCCTCCGGCACCTCCGCTTCAGACGAATCATCCCGCAGCCATATGCGCACCGGCTCGATCACATGGCCGAACACGTCGCGCCCCGGGTGGATGCGCAGCACTTCCGGTCCCGGCTCAAGATGACCGGTGCGCAACTTCGGCCCCGGCAGATCCATCAGGATGCGGCAGGATTTCCCCAGCGCTGCTTCCGCACTGCGCAGATGGCGGATCATGGCTTCCCACTCGGCGGGCGAGTCGTGCGCGCAATTGATGCGCATGCAATCCATGCCCTGCGCAAGCATGTCATGCACCAGCCGCCCGTCACGCGCGGCTTCTCGCGGCATCGTCACCAGGATGCGTGCCTCGCGCCCGTTCTGTACCGGGCCCAGCAATGCATGTGTGCGCTGTTGCAGCAAGCGCCGCCCCCGCTCGAACGCCTCGTCGATGGCCGCATGCCGCCACTCGTGCCAGATGTCGTTCGACAACCTGTACAGCAATGCCAGCACCACATCGACGCTTGCCATCACATGCGGCTCCGACCGGCCGAGCGACGACAGCCCCAAGCGACTCAGACGCAGTTGCAGGTCGCGCAGGTCATGCCTGCGCAAGGCGATGTAATGCAGTAGGTTCCTGGCACTCTCATGCCGGGCAGGCGGCAAGGCATACCAACGTTCGGAGGATGACATCTCGATATCGAGCAGGCTGGTACGGATCTGCTCCAGATCACTCAACAAAGCGACCAGCGCCTCCCGACGGGATTGCGAGGATGAGATGCCGGTCGTGGCGACAGTATTCATGCTACCGACTCTACCCCGCGAATATTGCACCCCTGTTTCAAACACATTTCAGGCTCACTGCGCCCCTGCATACGCCCGAATAGCCGCCTTCCCTGCCGCATCGAGTGGAACCTCAACAGTCATCGGTGGAAATTGGTAAAATCGCGCGCCTTGCAGGAGGCCTCATTGGAAAACCCATACAACATCCTTGGCGTCTCGCCGACCGCTTCGACCGACGACATCAAGAAGGCATACCGCGCACTTGCCATGCGCCATCACCCGGACCGCAACCCAGACGCCAGCGCCGAACGCAGATTCGACGCGATCAAGAAGGCGTACGAGCTGCTGTCCGACCCGCAGAAGCGGGCGGAGTACAACTACAGCCTGAACAACCGCATCGTCGTCGACCCACAGCAGGAAGCACAGAACCTGTGGGGCGCCCTATTCACCCGTTGCGGCATCGAACAGCCGCGCAACGACCGTTAAACATTTCAAGAAGACCACCATGAAAAGCATCCATCCAGAATTCCACTATCAGACCCGCGAACTCGGCTACCAGATCAGCGACACACTGGGCGAACCGCCCGACCGCAAGCGCTACGAGCGCGTCATCGCCTCCCTGATCGGCGAGTACGCCAATGGCACGGTGATCGACGATGTGAACATGCTGAGCTTCGCGCTGGTCGACCATCTGGTGTTCGGCGATGCCAAGGGCCTGCTGGCCGAAGCACGGGATTATGAAGAGGGCGATGCCGCCAAGGTGATGAAGCTGGTGTCCACCACCACCGCCACTTCCGGCGATGCGCTGGCCGCCGTGTTCGCCGCCGATCCCGAGCTGGCGCGCAAGGCGGTCATCACCGCCTTCCTGTTCAAGAACAGCAAGGGCTGGAAGGAAGAAGACAACTCGCTCGCCGCCCTGCAGGAAGAGGAAGACAAAGCCAACGCCGACGAGGATGAAGACGAGTCCTTCCACGGCGAGAACATCGAACACCTGTTCGACACACGCGGAGACGGTAATGACTGACAGATCCCAGCTTCCAGCGATCAGCCTGCAAGTCACCGAACTGGTGCTGGCCGGCTCGCCCGAGCATGCAGAAGAAGCCATCAACGAAACCGCCGAGAAGTTCGGAGACCTCGCCGTGGTCGAAGTGCTCAACGCGCTGGAAGCGCATGTCGCCTCGCTGCACCTGTCATCCTTCGACGGCGGCAAGCTGTCGCTGGCCACCATGCTCATCTCGCCCAAAGCCTGGGCCGAGAGTCTCGCCTACTTCGCCGCCACCTGGGACGAAGACTGGATCGAAGACGAACCGGAAGTGCTCACCGAATCACTGTTCGCACACATCCACGGCATCCTGTACGCCACCGAAGATGAAGACCGTCGCGCCGAACTGCTCAACGCGGCGCTGGCCACCGCCTGGGGTACGACGGCCTTCGCCGTGATGTTCTCCACCGCCATCGACGAGATCATCGAGATCGCAAACGACATCCAGAACCTCGGCGCCCCGCGCAGCGGCAGCACAACTTCCGACCATGACGTGATCCCGCTGGCACTGGAGATCATCCGCAACGACCAGGAAGCGTGGGACAGCATCCTGTTCGAGATTTTCCCCGACTGGCGCCCCGGCGAGAACGAATTGCACCCCAGCCCGGACGAAGAGAGCGACGAAGATCCCGAAGAAGACGAAGAGTCGCGCGAAAGCCAGTTCGCCATGGGCCGCAGCACCAAAGAACTGCTGCTGCGCCTGCGTAAACAAGTGCCCAGCAAAGCCGCCACACCGGCCAAGCCCGGCGCGCGTCCAAGTCTGGGCGAGGACATCTTCTCCTGATGAACATCACCAGTTACACCGCCCGCACGCCCCAGCTTGTGCAAGCACTGGAAGCGCTCGGCCAGCGCGCGGACAATCAGCAAGCAGCCAGCATCCTGTTCGACGAACTGTGCGGCATCACCGCACTGGTCGCCAAGAAGTTCACCAACGACCGCACCGCAGAAGGCATACACGAAGCGTTCCATCTCACGGTGGGTTGCATCTCGCTGGCCATCAGCCAGTCGGACATCGCCGACACCGGCGAAGCCAAGCTCGCCTTCCTGCTGCAGCACGGCGCTGAATACGTGTTCCAGATGGGCTTCCGCCATATGAAGGAACTGTCCGCCCTGCCCTACACCGCCTACGTCTCCGATTTCGACAACGATCCCTTCGTGCAGCAGCGCAACCTCAAAACCATCTTTATGGAGATATGCAGCGCCGACCCCGCATCGAACTGGTCGGGTGACGCCATCTTCCAGAACGAGATGGCGGACCGGAAACGCAACCAGCAATACATCGACTGCGGCAAATGGCTGCGCAAGCACAACGCCGGCGGCGTGGTCAGAGACTCCGAGATGGATGCCAGTGCCGCGATGACCGTGGCCGTACTGTTCGCACTGTACGGCGATGGACGCATCGTCGCGCGCACCGCACAACGGCCACTTGAGAATCTCATCGCCCACATCCGCGACACCAAGCCCGATGTCGATGCCAGCTGGAACACCTTCCTGAAAAAGATCCCGCCCGAATTCCAGCCCCTGCTGCGCGAGCGCATGGAGCAACTGCGCGACACCATCGTCAAGAAACTGTACGGCAAGACCAAGGCCAAGACCCTGCTCACCACCCTGCAAGACCAATACATCGGCAGCGAGCAGGACATCGACTACGCCTGACACGGCGCACAGCTGACTCATTGAACATCCACCCAATACCAATTAAGTCGTCATTCCCGCGAAAGCGGGAATCCAGTGCTTTTATTCAACTGGGTTCCCGCTTTCGCGGGAACGACGAATGAGACTGCATCTGCTCTATCCTTACTCAAAGCAACAATAGCGAAAGCAAACGCCATCATGTCCGCACAAGAACCCACACCCGCCCAACCCGCCCTCTCCGAACAAGAGATGGAAGCGCTCGACAACTTCCTGATGTCCGATGCCACCAGCAGCGAAGTGATGATGCTCGACCAACTGGACGGCTTCTTCACCGCCCTCGCTTCCGGCCCATCACTGCCCAAACCGGAAGAATGGATGCCGCGCGTGTGGGGCCCCAGCGCAAGCGACGCACCCAAGTTCGCCAGCGATGCGCAACGGGAAACCATCACCGACCTGCTCACCCGCCACCTGAACGCCACCGTGTGGAGCATGAATCAGGAACTGGAGAGTTTCGAGCCCATCTTCGACCTGAACGTCTACGAAGGCGACGAACACGAATACCTGGACGGCGAGAACTGGGCACACGGCTACATGACCGGCATCGCCATGCAGCGCGACAGCTGGAAGAAACTACTCGAAGCCCGCCACGCCGCCGAAGTATTGCGCCCCCTCTATCTGCTCGGCTCACCAGACATCACCGAGGAAGAAGAAGCACTGATCGAGACACCCGCCCAACGCGAAGCGCTATCCAAGAAGATCCCCGCCAGCGTCGCCGCGATCTACAAGTACTGGGCACCGCAACGGCGCGCCGCAGAAGAACGCATCCACGGCAAGTCCGACGATAGCGACATGAAGCATGTCAGCCGCAATGCACCCTGCCCCTGTGGCAGTGGCAGGAAATTCAAGAAGTGTTGCGGGGCGGATAAAGGCGAGGTTTGAAAAGGTCGAGTCTGCCGCGACTCACTCGAGTGGCGTGCTGAAACCGAGGCTATAGATGATGTTGCCAGAGAAAGTGGAGCTGTAATAACGCCGTGCGGAAAGCGTGATGCCGATCACCCGTGTGTACCAGGCGATACCCACCTCCGGATAAAGCACCGCGCTGAATTCATGCTTCATGTACGTCTCGCCCGGCTCGTCTATCTGTCCGTTGCGGTCGTTGTCCAGCCTGTCCTGCGTGGCATCCGCCTGATGGCTGGCCATGCCGACCAACACGCCAACGCCTACGAAAGGCGAAACATGCTCCCCGTATTGCAAGCGCACCGAGCTCGTCACGCCCTTGTATTCGAACCGCTCATCCGCGAAATACGAAGCCCCCACGCGCACCCCGCTGAACCAACTCGGGCAGGCGCTGTAAGCCGCATCCAGCCCCACGATCCGCAGATCCTTCTCCGCCCAGAAGGCGCCTTCGAATTGGGGTTTGCACGGTGCTGCGTAGCTAATGGCGGGCAAGGAGGTCAGCAGGAGCCATAACAATGCGGATCGGATGCCGAACATGATTTGCCAGTCAATAAGTTGAATCGAGTGGTTTGGTTCGTGCAACTTTTCGAGTGCGAAAAGTTTATTCAATGCTGTCCCGTTTAGCCCACGACAATATCAAACAATCGAAACTAAGCCTTAATATCAACGATGTTAACTGACTGGCTGTCGGGATAGATCTGACCTGCCCAGATTCTTCGGACCATTCATTCTTGGAGAACGGCCTCGGTTTCA
>DYJI01000011.1 GCA_020723185.1 Sideroxydans lithotrophicus
ACGATTTAACCAACTTGTTGCGTCGACGGATTGAATCCGCAGGCCATAAGAGACATCGGCGGATTGCTGAAATGATTGCCCGAGCAGGCTGAGGAGATGTCCGCTTAACGCACAACAGCGGCCGTTCAAAACTGCGAGTTGGATGATGCTCGACCGTCGCTTGCTTAACCCATAGCGGTCGTTACGGTTAGCTCACATCAAATGCGATGCTGACCCATTTAACTCGCAGGCAATCGTCATGGATCTCTCCCAATATCACTTTGCGGATTTGTTGAATTTGAAACGACAAACGGCTGAGGTCTTTCCTTGGGCAATGTTATATACAGTCAATGCCGCAAAATCAGGCTGATGCGCTTGCGACGAATAATATCCAAGCCTGTTGTATATCCACTCATCTTCCCAGCGGTCGAAATATGTGCTGCCTCCATAGCTGAATACATCAAACGCTTCCAGACGAAACGAATGCATGTCTTTGTGTCGCGAATTTAGCTCTGCGGGGAATACAGATACGCCAAGCATCCACTCCGTCTTCTCGGAAAGATGCTCACCCGACTCATCCAGCACCATCACTGGGAGCATCCACTGCGGCGGTTTGGATGTCAGAATATTGCACCGCCCTTTCGCCATCTTGAGCAGTTTCTCAGGATGCCCCGTATTCCCTATGTCTGCCTCACTTACCCACATCACCACCCCCTTGTAGGTATGACCTATCGCTATCCATCCCCACGATTTCTGAAATTCACTATCTGATAGTTTTTGAGTCGCTTTCCACGGCAGCGACCAAGGTAAATGATTTGTCATGTAATGCATCGCCTCAACTGCAAGCGCCTTGTGTTCCTCTGGCTCGATCTCCGTCCACTTCACCGGCGAGAATTCCGGGTAGTCCTCGCCGAAGGAACGGCGGCACATGACTGGGTAATCCCACTTCCCGTGCTTTGCCGTTTCCTGTACGAGATAGTGTTTGTATGCATCGCATAAAGCCTTGTCTTTGGATAGCACTGTCAGGAATCTTTCCCGTTCCTGCTTTGGCTTCAATTCATCGATACGGCTGCGGTAGGATATTTCTATGCACTCGGCATCAGTGCAATAACTGCGCTCTTTCATCCATTGCTTCTGTTCCCGCTTGATCGTATTTGCCTTCGGTTGGTCTTGCAGCGCTGTCTTGTATGTCTGCGCCATTTCATCATCCAGCTTCGAGATTTCCGGGTTATCGCAGATGATGTGCTCGACCTTCATTGTGGCCTTTGCACAATCAAAACTCGCCGCATGTGCAGACTGCACGATGGCAAGCATGCTGCTCAAGCAATATGCGATCAGCATTCTCGAAATCAAAGTGGGAAGCATCGAATTATTCTTTGGTTTGTTTCTCATAGAAGGTGCCAGCCAGATTGGTGATGGCAGAAACCTATTTCTCCATTGCAGAAGGGTCAATATGCCATTTGGCCTATATATATGAACGACCGCTTCTGGCCGATCTCGAACCGTGTACTCCTAGACGGCAAACGACTGTTCTCGAGTTCGAAGTCGACATTCCATGGGGCATCGTGCTTGAAAATTCCCGACCGGGCAACCACTAAGAATATATAGACCGTATCTATACCTCCCCCCTCAGCCAGATAATCATTCGAATTCAATCCCATCTTGATTCCGATCTGTCCAGGCGCGCACAGTGGTGATCCTTCTTCATAAGGAGATCATCATGGAACCGAATACCGGAATTCAACATCGTGAACCCTGGAACAAAGGGAAACTGACCGGCCAGAAAGCACCGCTCAGGTTGAGAGATATCTGGGCGATCAGAGTCTGGCTACAGTTGAGCAGTAAACCCCGCAATCTTGCACTGTTCAATCTGGCCATCGACAGCAAGCTTCGCGCATGCGATCTCGTCAAACTGAAAGTACGAGACATCTCCCACGGCGAGCATGTCGCATCACGGGCAACCGTCATGCAACAGAAGACCCAAAGACCGGTGCAGTTTGAAATCACCGAACAAACCAGAGATGCGCTGCTCAAGTGGATAGCTACTGCGAATCTGAAACCGGAGGATTATCTATTTCAAAGTCGCATCGGCAGCTCACATCATCTGTCTACACGGCAATATGCGCGGATCGTGCATAGATGGGTTGAGCATATCGGGCTGGACACCACCTGTTATGGCACACACACTATGCGACGAACCAAGCCAACACTCATCTACAAGCGGACAAAGAACCTGAGGGCAGTCCAGTTGCTCCTTGGGCATTCCAAGATAGAGAGCACCGTGCGCTATCTGGGTATCGAAGTGGACGATGCTCTGGAGATGGCGGAACAGACTGAAGTTTGACCATTCTGCAATGGATAGCGGTTATCAGTGTGACCGCTATCCAAATGGTCAGAAAAAGGGGTTGAGGATGGTAGCACTCGGTGCTACCATTTGCCATGACCAAAAAGTCTCCAATCACAGTTCGAGCATTTAAGACGGCGTGGTTTGCCAAAGAAGCTTGCAAGGCGAAGATATCCGATGGAGATCTGTGTCGAGCCATTCGGCAAGTCATCCAAGGACAGGCTGATGATCTTGGTGGTGGGGTGTTCAAGAAACGCCTGAACGACAACATGCACCGATCGATCATTCTGGCCAAGGCAGGTAAGCATTGGATATATGCCTACCTCTTTGCGAAGAAGGACCGAGAGAACATCACGCCGAATGAATTGACAGCCTTCAAGAAATTGGCGAAAGACTATGCAAGTGCCGGGGAAGACAAGATTGCCGCACTGTTGAGAGACGAAGAATTACTGGAGATATGCCATGACGACTAAAACCACTACAGCAAAACCCAAGAGCGATGCATTCGCAGCCATCCACAGCGCAGCGCAAGGATTGCACCGTGCGGGCGCCATCACCAAGACAACGCTGCGTGAATACGACGCGCTCTGCCTGGATTCGGTCCCGGAATTCAATGCCAAGGACATCAAACGCATTCGTGAGCATGCTCACGTCAGCCAGCCCGTATTTGCGCGCTACTTGAATACCAGCGAGTCCACAGTCCAAAAGTGGGAAACTGGCCAGAAGCGCCCAAGTGGAATGGCGCTTCGGTTATTGAGTGTGGTTGAAAAGCACGGTTTGGAAGTGCTCGTCTGAGTATTGCCGATTGATGGTCGCTTCCAAGCAGTTGCGGTCATGCTGCCTGATGGATGCATTACGACGGAGATCGGCCAGTAGCGGTCATAGGGGCTTTGCTCAATTCCACACTCTCGTGCTAGCCTCCAACCTCCCAAATAAAGTCCAATACTGATGTCAGAAAATTCCACAGAAGACCGAGTAGCCGTCCTCGTAGATTGTGACAATACTTCCCCTGAGATACTTGAGTATGCTCTTCGTGTTGTTGCTCAGTTTGGAAGAGTGGTTGTTAGACGTGGATACGGTAACCATTCGACACTTGCCAATAAATGGCAGGAAGCTCTTGTTCGATTGGCTTTTACTCCTTGCCTCCAATATCAGTATGCATCTGGAAAGAACACTTCAGACATCGCACTAGCTCTTGATGCTATCGAGGATTTATTTGATAAACGAGCTGATACGTATTGCTTAGTAACAAGCGACTCTGATTTTGCATATCTCTGTCGAAAGCTGCGAGAGCGCGGAGCTATGGTGTGCATCGTTGGTGAGGAAAAAACTCCAGACGCTTTGCGTAATGCAAGTGATCAATTCTTTGAGTTCCAACCCCCCGAATCTGAGTCCATTAAAGAACAACCCAAGCCTGTTCCAAAGAAGCGTCCCAAGTCGATTCTTTCTGCTGTTTCCTTGCTTGCATCGGATGCTTCTGAAGGAAGGGTCGGTCTGGGTGCCCTAGGACAATACATGCGGCGAAGTGACCCTGGTTTCTCTCCAAAAAAGTACGGCCATTCCGGGTTGCTGGATATGGTCCAAACTTATCCCGAACTTGAAACTCGCAAGGATGGTGGTGGACATTGGGTACAGCCAAAAGGCGTCTCTCCTAAAGCCCAATAACAGCAGGTTGAATGACCGCTACGGGTTAGCAAGCGACGGTAGATCACCACCAAGCTCTTAGTTTTGAGCGACCGCTGTCGGATGTGAAGCGGACAGCCCTTCAGAACATTCAATCAGCCTTTTCAGCAATTCCCCACTGTCTCTTATGGCCGAAAAATGGCCCCCTCAGGGGCCCGTTCTCATTAATTCCCAACAACCTCGGCCTGCTCTGCACAGAAGCACGCCGGGTCAGTATGCAGATAACCCCAGCCCATAGAACGGCGGCCGGCGCCGATGCAGCCACTCCAGCATGATGAGCTCGGCGTCGGTGTGGTTGGCGACCGTGGTGTTGGCCATCGAGGGCATGCCTTGGTCGTGGTGGATGAAGATGGGATGGTCGTGGTGTTCGGTGACGATGCGCTCCACCCTGCCCGGCTCCGCATTCGGTTCCACCAGGGCAGTGCCGTAGCAGAGACAGAAATACACCTGCTTCGGTTCGGCCTCGATGTAGCACGCAGTGCCGCGGATGCCGATGGCGGCGGTGGGCACCACCAGCCGTTTCTCGCCATGCTCGAACACCGACAGGATCTTCCCGCTGACCACGCGCATGAACTCTTTGGCCGCATCCTTGCTGAAACTCACTGTGCTGTTACTGCGTTGCAGGAAGGCATTTCGGTCGATGACGTAGATGGCCTCACTGTCCGCACCGGTGGTGACCTTGTCGCCCGGTAGCACGGGCTGCCCCTCCTTCGCCGCTTTGCCATTGATGCGCACGTCGCCTTTGATCTTGTGCATGCCTTGCACGGATGGATAGTTGCCCGCCGCGAGCGCATCGCGTATCAGGCCGGGGATGCCCGCCCCGGACAGCAGCCCCAGTGCGGCCAGTTGTTGCAGCAGACGACGGCGTGATCTGTTCATTCTCAATCCTCCCGTTCATAGCCCACAGGGCCGTTATCAGCGATGTTAGAGCAAAATCGAGGCAGCTTCGCAATTCATTTAAGGATATCGCCGATCATTCGTCACACCGGCGAAATCCGGTGCCCAGTAATGATTAACGCACTGACATAACTGCATTGTTAACTAAAACCACTGGATTCCGGCCTTCGCCGGAATGACGGTATTGGAATCTTTCCGATTCCCTTAAACGAAAAAAACGGGCATCCGAAAATGCCCGTTCTTGTTTGAAACATAACGACCGGTTGCTTACTTGCCCATCTCCAGCATCAACTGGTTGATGCGTTTGACGAAGGTGGCGGGGTCGTCGAGCTGACCGCCTTCGGCCAGCAGCGCTTGCTCGAACAGCACGGTGGCCCAGTCGTCGAAGTGCTTTTCCTCGGCTTGCAGGCGTGTCACCACCGGGTGACCGGGGTTGATCTCGAGGATGGGCTGCGACATCGGCGCGTTCTGGCCTGCGGCTTTGAGCATGCGCGCGAGGTTGGCGCTCATGTCGTTCTCGTCGGCGACCAGGCAAGCCGGGCTGTCGGTGAGGCGGTGGGTGACGCGCACTTCCTTGACCTTGTCGCCCAGGCTGGCCTTGATCTTTTCCAGCAGCGGCTTGAGTTCGTCGGCCTGCTTCTCCTGCTCTTTCTTCTCGGCTTCGTCCGCCAGCGCGCCCAGATCCAGACCGCCCTTGGCGACGGAGACCAGTTGCTTGCCTTCGAACTCGGTGAGGTAGCTCAGCGCCCACTCGTCCACGCGGTCGGACATCAGCAGCACTTCGATGCCTTTCTTGCGGAACACTTCGAGGTGCGGGCTGTTCTTCGCGGCGTTGAAGGTCTCGGCGGTGACGTAGTAGATCTTGTCCTGGCCGTCCTTCATGCGAGCGATGTAGTCCTTGAGCGAGACGGTCTCGTCCTTGGTGTCGGCCTTGGTGGAGGCGAAGCGCAACAGACCGGCGATCTTGTCCTTGTTGGCGAAGTCCTCGCCCACGCCCTCTTTCAGCACCTTGCCGAATTCCTTCCAGAAGGTGGCGTATTTCTCCGGCTCTTTCTCGGCCATATCGGCCAGCAGGGCCAACACCTTGCCGGTGCAGCCCTTGCGGATGGCTTCGATGTCCTTGGACTCCTGCAGGATCTCGCGCGAGACGTTGAGCGGCAGGTCGGCGCTGTCGACCACCCCGCGCACGAAGCGCAGGTAGAGCGGCATCAGCTGCTCGGCGTCGTCCATGATGAACACGCGGCGCACGTAGAGCTTGATGCCGTGGCGCGCGTTACGGTCCCACAGGTCGAACGGGGCATGCTTGGGGATGTACAGCAGTTGCGTGTATTCCTGTCGGCCTTCGACGCGCGCATGGCTCCAGGCCAGCGGGTCGTCGTAGTCGTGGCCGACGTGCTTGTAGAACTCCTTGTATTGCTCTTCGGTGATGTCGTTCTTGGATTGCGTCCACAGGGCGGTGGCCTGGTTGACGGTCTCGTCCTCGTCGCTGGTGACGTAACCGCCATCCTTCCATTCCTCTTTCTTCATCAGGATGGGCTGCACGATGTGGTTGGAATATTTCTTCACGATCTCGCGCAGTTTGTAGCCGGCCAGCAGGTCGTCCTGCCCTTCGCGCAGGTGCAGCGTGATCTCGGTGCCGCGCGTGGCTTTTTCCACCATCTCGATGTCGAACTCGCCGCCGCCGTCGGATTCCCAGCGCACGCCCTGGTCGGCATTCTCGCCTGCACGGCGAGTGAGCACGCTGACCTTGTCGGCCACGATGAAGGCGGAATAGAAACCGACACCGAACTGGCCGATGAGGTGTGCGTCCTTCTTCTGGTCGCCAGACAGCTTGCTGAAGAACTCGCGCGTGCCGGACTTGGCGATGGTGCCGAGGTTGTTGATGACATCGTCGCGGTTCATGCCGATACCGTTGTCGCTCACGGTCAGCGTGCGCGCCGACTTGTCGAAGGCGATGCGGATGGCCAGCTCGGAATCGTTCTCGTACAGGGCGTCGTTGTGCAGGCCTTCGAAGCGCAGTTTGTCGCAGGCGTCGGAAGCGTTGGAGACCAGTTCGCGCAGGAATATCTCGCGGTTGGAATACAGGGAATGGATCATCAGCTGCAGAAGCTGCTTGACCTCGGTCTGGAAGCCCATGGTTTCGCGGTTGACGGTGGTGCTGTCAGTCATGTTTTCTCCGTATGTATCGTTGAACAGGAATCAAGGGGTGCCAAATAGGACGCCACCCTACTTGGGGACGGTGCGGGGGATTTCAAGCGTGCTTTTGCAGAGGCGGGCGCGGCTCAAGATAGCGCACCTGGTTGCGCCCGCCTTGCTTGGCCTGATACATGGCGTCGTCCGCCAGCCGCAGCAGGTCCTCGCTGGAGGAACAGTGCCGGTCGAACAGCACCACGCCCAGGCTGGCCGTGCAGCGATGCTCGACCATGAGCGGCTCGCCCCGCTCGCGCGCCACACCCAGCTGATACGGCTCGCCCAGCCGCTGCCGTATCTTTTCGGCGATGTCCGAGGCGCGTTGCATGGAGACTTCCCGGTCGGTGCTGAGTTCGTTCAGCATCACCACGAACTCGTCGCCGCCGAAGCGCGCCACGGTATCGACCTCGCGCACGCAGTCGGACATGCGCTGCGCGACCTCGACCAGCAACAGGTCGCCCACATCGTGACCGTGCTCGTCGTTGAGCGGCTTGAAGTTATCGAGGTCGATGAACATCAGCGCCGCATAGCGCTTGCTGCGTTTGCACGCCGCGATGACCAGCCCGAAACGGTCCAGCAGCAGGCGGCGGTTGGGTAATTGAGTCAGGGGGTCATAGAAGGCCAGATTACGGATCTGCTCCTCGGCTTTCTTGCGTTCGCTGATGTCGCGTGTCAAGCCGAGCACGATCAGATCGCCTTGCAAGTTGTAGGCGAAATGGGCAGTGATCTCGGTCCACACCGTGCTGCCGTCGCGCCGTATCTGCTCGATCTCCTCCGTATAGTTCACCGAGCTTTGTTCTGCCAGGAAAGCCTGGCTGCGCTCCTCGATCCACTGCCGGACTTTCTCAAGGGAGGCAGGTGCCAGGGTCTTTTCCAGCGGCATCGGCATCACTTCTTCCGCGCTATAGCCGAGCAGCTTGTGGACCGACGGACTCATGTATTCCCAGTGATTGGTGCGCAGGTTCAGCACCCAGATCACATCCGAGATGTTGTCGGCGAGGAAACGGTATTTCGCCTCGCTCTCGCTGAGCTGCTTCCGCTGCCGCTCGATGCTATCCAGCATGCGGTCCAGTTGTCGGGCCAACGTGCCGATCTCGTCGCGGCGCCCGACATCGGCGCGTCGCTTGATTTTGCCGTGCTCGACCTCCGACGCGATGGAGATCAGGTGATGCAATCCTTTGGTGAGGCGGCGCGCCAGCACCAGCGCGACCAGCGACACCAGCACCACCGCGATGGCACCCAAGCCGAGCCAGGTGCGGGTCAGCTCATCCAGATTGACGTTCACCGCATCGCGCGTCATCTCCACCCGCACCCAGCCCAGATGACGACCGCTGTAGATCACCGGATGCGCGACCACGAGTTGCTCTGGCCGATCCACCAGCACCAGCTGGTCGCGCGACGTCGAGGCGAGCATGTCGCGGCTCAGCGGATCGGTGATGAAAAAACCTATCTCTTCCCGCGCAGTCGAGGCCAGCACCTCGCCCTGCGGGCTGACAAAGAAAGCGCGATGCAAGTCGGCGGTCCGCGCGAACCCTCGCACCACTTCCTGCAAGCCGGCCAGGTCGTTCGCCAGCACCCAGGACGTGCTGCTGATGGACAGGGCATGCGCCAGCGAGGTGGCGCGTTCGGTCGAGGACCGGTAGTGCGCATCGCGCTGCTGCACATGGATCAGATAACCGAACAGCATCATCAGCAGCAGCGAAGACACGGCAAAGCCCATAACCAGTTGCCGGCGGATGGATGCGCGCCACAGCGCGGTGATGAAGTTGCGTTTTTTCATGGCGATCAGTATTCGATATGGCGCACGGCCTCGGAGAAGCGGTCCAGATAGCGCCGTACCTGCGCGTAGATATCGTCGTTCGCGGCTTCGAAGCGGGTGATGCCCAGTCTTTTCAGAATGTCGCGCCCCGCTTCGGTGTCCGCCAGGCCGACCAGCGCATCGCCGACCGCAACCGCCAGTTCAGGCGGCACATCCTTGCGCACCACCCAACCGTTGTTGGGCAGCGTCTCGGTCTGCCACTTCACTTCCAGTTGTGCCGCCAGTTCGGGATGCTCCTGCTGGAAGGTGATCCACGGTACCGGCCAGGTCGCACCGGCGGCGACGTGGCCGCGCAATACGTTCAGGATGGAAGACTCCTGCGAGCCGACATAGAGGTTCTCGATGTCGCGGTTCACGTCCAGCCCGTGCGTGTGCAGGTAGTATTGCGGCATCATGGTCGCCGCCAGCGCGGTGAGCGCGGGGTAGGAGACTTTCTTGCCCTTGAGGTCGGCCACCTCACGGATACCGCTGTCGCGCCGCACCAGGATGATGCCGCGGAACAGTTCGTCGTCGCCCATCTTGCCGAACACGCGGTAGCCGTGTTCGAGCGAGCGCAACGTCTGGTAGGGATTGGGCATGGCGAAGTCGAAATAGCCGCCGAGCAACTTCTTGTCGAACTCCTCGTAGTTGCGCGAGGCTTCCAGCCGGAAGTGCGCCTGCGGGATACTGGCATTGAGATGGTCGACGACCGGGCCGTACACTTCAACCAGCCGCTTGGGATTGTGCAGCGGATGGATGCCGACCACATATTCCTTGCGCGCGCCTTCGCCGGCCTGCGAACTGAAGGCAGGTTCGTAGGCTTCATCCTGCTTCCCGCAAGCGGCCAGCCACAGCGCGAGCGCAAGCATCGCCAATCGCTTCAGCATCCTCCCCATGGAACTCACTCCGTATCCTTCCCAGTATCCGGCCCGATACTAACCCAGCCGGCGGGCTATTGTCCTTAGCCCGCCAAAATTTCGCTGGCTATTCCGGCTTGCATCCGTATAATGCGCGCCTTGCCGCTTCAGAGGCGGCATCGAGTCCATCGTTTCCTGACCCTCTGCATCCCGTACTTTTTGGATGCGCCAAGCTTCACCGGTTAGCGACGATGTTTGTTTGCGCCGGTAGAGGTTTAAATATCCCCCTACTGATTTCCATTGTGTGGCCCGTGGCCACGCATGCGCTGTGTCTTATAAAAATCAAGGAACAACATGTCTGAAAATATCATCGCCCCTGCGGCTCCTGCGACCGAGCAAGCTGCCCTCACCTTCGATTCACTGGGTCTGGCACCGACCATCCTGAAGGCCGTTCAGGATGCAGGTTACACGGTGCCCTCGCCGATCCAGGCACAGGCCATCCCCGAAGTTCTGGCAGGCCACGACCTGATGGCTTCCGCGCAGACGGGCACCGGCAAGACCGCCGCCTTCATCCTGCCCGCCCTGCAAAAACTGTCCGTCGAATCCAGCGTGCGCAGCAAGGGCCCGCGTGTGCTGGTGCTGACCCCGACGCGCGAACTGGCGCAACAGGTTTCCGACGCGGCGGCCAAATACGGCAAGAACATGCGTCTGAAGACCGTGAGCATCCTGGGCGGCATGCCCTACCCGCTGCAGAACAAACTGCTGTCCGGCTTCGTGGACATCCTGGTGGCGACACCGGGTCGTCTGATCGACCATATCGAACGCGGCCGCATCGACTTCTCGCGTCTGGAGATGCTGGTGCTGGACGAAGCCGACCGCATGCTGGACATGGGCTTCATCGACGACGTGGAGCGCATCGCCGCCGCCACACCGGCCAGCCGCCAGACACTGCTGTTCTCGGCCACACTGGACGGCGTGATCGGCAATCTGGCACAGCGCCTGCTGAAATCGCCCAAGCGCATCAGCGTCGCCGCCACCAAAGCCCGTCACGAGAACATCGAACAGAAGTTGATGTACACCGACGATATGGCACACAAGAACCGCATCCTCGACCATCTGTTGCGCGATGTGGAGCTGAACCAGGCCGTGGTGTTCACCGCCACCAAGCGCGATGCCGACACACTGGCCGACAGTCTGTCCGCACAAGGTCATGCCGCCGCCGCCCTGCACGGCGACATGAACCAGCGCGAGCGTAACCGCACCCTGCTCAACCTGCGCCGTGGCAATGTGCGCGTGCTGGTCGCCACCGACGTCGCCGCGCGCGGCATCGACGTGCCCGGCATCTCGCACGTCATCAACTTCGACCTGCCCAAGTTCGCCGAGGACTATGTGCACCGCATCGGCCGCACCGGCCGCGGTGGCGCATCCGGCATCGCCGTATCCTTCGCGGGCAGCCGCGATGCGGGCACGCTGCGCAACATCGAGCGTTACACCGGCCAGAGCATCCAGCCTCACACCATCGAGGGTCTGGAGCCGAAGTTCAAGCCGCGCCCAGCGGCACCCGGCGGTCGCGGCAACAGCGGCCCGCGCGGGGGCAACGGCGGTCCGCGTTTCAACAACGGCCCGCGCAACGGCAACGCTCCCCGCAACGCTTCCGGCGCACCGCGTCATCATGCCCCGGACAGCCGTCACAGCTTCACACGTGACGAGCACGGTTCCCACCCGCGCCGCGAAGGTCATTCGCACAACCGCTTCAACGATACGCAGCCGCGCAGCAACGCGAACGCGCCTGTGAACGGCAACCGCGCGCCGGCCCCGTTCAACAGCAACCGCCGCCCGCAAGGCACCAGCTTCTCGCTGGGCAGGGGCCACAACAGCGGCAACGGCAACAAGCGTTAAGACTGTCTGATGCACTCAAAAAGGCACGCCACGGCGTGCCTTTTTTGTTGTGCTGGACATGGCTATCTAATATCCTCGCACCCCATCAATATCAGAGCATGCATCATGCCCATCAGCATCAAGACCGCAGAAGAGATCGAAAAGATGCGCATCGCCGGGCGCCTGGCCGGCGAGGTGCTGGACTACATCGCGCCATTCGTGCAACCCGGCGTCACCACCGAGGCGCTGGACAAGCTGTGCCACGACTACATGGTCGACGTGCAAGGCTGCATCCCCGCGCCGCTGAACTATGCACCGGGCGGCCACACGCCGTATCCTAAATCCATCTGCACCTCGATCAACCATCAGGTGTGCCACGGCGTGCCCAGCGACAAGAAACTGAAGAACGGTGACATCGTCAATCTCGACATCACCACCATCAAGGACGGTTTCCACGGTGACACCAGCCGTATGTACTACGTGGGCGAGCCTTCCATCCAGGCCAGGCGCCTGTGTGAGAAGACCTATGAAGCGATGTGGCACGGCATCCGCCAGGTGCGCGCCGGTGCGCATCTGGGCGACATCGGTCACGCCATCCAGTCCTTCGCCGAAGGACTGGGCTACAGCGTGGTGCGCGAGTTCTGCGGCCACGGCATCGGTCGCAAGTTCCACGAGGAGCCGCAGGTGCTGCACTACGGCAAGGCCGGTACCGGCGTGAAGCTGGAAGCGGGCATGATCTTCACCATCGAGCCGATGATCAATGCCGGCAAGAAAGACATCAAGCAACTGGGCGACGGCTGGAGCATCGTCACCAAGGACCACAGTCTGTCCGCACAATGGGAACACACCATACTGGTCACCGAGACCGGCTATGAAGTGCTGACGCTTTCCGCCGGATCGCCCGCCATCCCCGCCTGATGCCCGTACACGCCGTCCGCAACAGCCTGCGTGCCGCGCGACTCGCGCTCAAACAGGCCTATGCGGAATCACCCCAACCCGCCCGCTACCTGCGCGACCATACACAGGTCGTGGACGAACATCTGCAACAAGTGTGGCGCGCGTCCGACATCCCGCCCGGGCTGGCGCTGGTCGCCGTGGGCGGCTACGGCCGTGGCGAGCTCTATCCCAGATCGGACATCGACCTGCTGATCCTGCTGCCACAGGAAGCGGATGAAGCGCTGCAAAGCCGACTGCAAGCGCTGGTCGGCCTGTGGTGGGACATGGGTCTGGAGATCGGCCACAGTGTGCGCACGGTGGATGAATGCCTGGATGCCAGCAGCGACATCACCGTGCAGACCAACCTGCTCGAGGCACGCCTGCTGGACGGCGATGCCGCACTGTTCGCGACACTGCAACAGCGGCTGCACGAGCACCTCGATCCTTGCGCGTTCTATCAGGCCAAGAGTCTGGAACAACAGCAGCGCCACACCCGTTACGTGGACACAGACTTCAATCTGGAACCGAACCTGAAGGAAAGTCCCGGCGGATTGCGCGACCTGCACAATGTGCTGTGGATCGCGCGGGCCGCCGGTTTCGGCGATACCTGGCAGGCGCTGGCGCGTAACGGCTTGCTGACCATGACCGAAGCGCGGCAAGTGGTGCGTCACCAGCAGCTGCTGCAGGATATGCGCATCCGTCTGCACGAACTGTGCGGCCGCCACGACGACCGGCTGGTATTCGACTACCAGCAGCCGCTGGCCGAACAGCTGGGTATGACCGCCACGCCGCAGTTGCGCGCCAGCGAGCGCATGATGCGCCAGTATTACCGCACCAAGCGCGCGGTACTGCAACTGAACAGCGTGTTGCTGCAGACCATGCGCGCGCGCCTGTTCACCGTCAGTACGACGCGCCCCCTCAATCCGCGCTTCATCGCGCGCGACGATACGCTGGAAGCCTGCGACGACGGGCTGTTCGAACGCGAGCCGTCCGCCATCCTGGAATGCTTCCTGTTGCTGCAACAACATCCCGAGTTGAACGGTTTTTCTGCCGCGACGCTGCGCGCCCTGTGGCGCGCACGCCGTCTGGTCGGCCCGGCGTTCCGGCGCGACCCGCATAACCGCGAGCTGTTCATGCAGATCTTCCGCCAGCCGCAGGGATTGACCCACGCGCTGCGCCGCATGAACCAGCAGGACATCCTGGGACGCTACCTGCCGGCCTTCGGACGCGTGGTGGGCCAGATGCAGCACGACCTGTTCCATGTCTATACCGTGGACGAACATATCTTGATGGTGTTGCGCAACCTGCGCCGCGCCACACTGGAGCAGTACGCGCATGAATTCCCGTTGAGCAGCCGGCTGATCCGCGACTTCGAGCGGCCCGAGGTGCTGTATATCGGCGCGCTGTTCCACGACATCGCAAAAGGGCGCGGCGGTGACCATTCCCTGCTGGGACGCACCGATGCGCGCCGCTTCTGCAGGATGCACGGCATCCCGCCGGAGGACAGCGAGCTCGTGGTGTGGCTGGTGAAGCACCATCTGCGCATGTCGGCCACGGCGCAGAAACAGGACCTGAGCGACCAGGATGTGATCGCCGCCTTCGCGGCGGACGTGCCGGACGAGCGCCACCTGACGGCCCTGTATCTGCTGACCGTCGCCGATGTGCGCGGCACCAGTCCCAAGGTATGGAACGCCTGGAAAGGGAAGCTGCTGGAAGACCTGTACCACGCCACTTTGCACTATCTGAACTACGGCAAGATCGCCGACCAGATCGGCCAGACGCAGCGCGAGGCAGCCGCCACGCTCAATCTGTACGCGATCGCGCCGGAGACCTATCTGCCGCTGTGGGCGAAACTGGACGACGAATACTTCATCCGCCACGAGGCGCACGAGATCGCCTGGCACACGCGGGCGCTGACCCAGCGCCCGGACATCAAGACGCCCATCATCAAGACACGCCTCTCGCGCATCGGCGAAGGCATGCAGGTGCTGGTCTACCAGCGCGACCAGCCCTACCTGTTCGCGCGCATCTGCAATTTCTTCGCGCGCATGAACTACAACATCATGGAAGCCAAGGTGCACACCACCGAACACGGCTACGCGCTGGACAGCTTCCTGGTGATGGATGCGAGCCAGGACAAGACTGCCTACCGCGATGTGATGAACTATGTCGAATACGCGCTGGCCGAGGAGATAGGCGGCGACGCCGTCTCCATCCCCGAGCCGGCCTTCGGGCGCCGCAGCCGCCAGTTGAAACATTTCCCCATCGCGCCCCAGGTCGAGCTGCGGCGCGACGAGAAGGGACGCTACAACCTGTCGCTGGTGGCCGGCGACCGTCCCGGCCTGCTGGCGCGCATCGCCTACATCCTCACCCGTCACAAGGTGCTGATCCGCAGCGCGAAGATCAACACGCTGGGCGCGCGGGCCGAAGATACTTTCTGGATAGACGGCGAAGCATTGAACGATGCGCATGCCCGCGAGGCACTGCGCGAGGTCCTCGTCTCGCAGCTCGCCTGAGCGCGACCCTTGAAAAAAAAGTTGAAAAATAGGCCAAATGGCATATTGACAAACGCGGACAATCCACACCCACCCTGCCAACTTGCCCCTCTTGACAAGCTCCCCTGTCGAAAAAACAACGACTTATTGCATCGCATTGTTTTTATTATTGTTTTTTGTCGTATATTTTTTATGCAACGATTCAGCAATGCCCGAAATGACGGTCTTTTGCGCTCGCTGAAAGTGATCCTTCCACAAAGTTATCCCCAGCTTTTGTGAATAAACGATAAAAAGCTTTTCGCTCCGTCAGTTAGCTTGAAACTGCCAACTTGCCTTGCCGTGGACGGGCCTTACAGGCTACAGTTCGCGCCTTGGAATTTTCGCCATTGGGAGTCGTTGCGTGTTCAATCTCATCGAAGCGGCCGGCTGGCCGATCTGGTTTCTGATCATCTGTTCTCTGGTTGCCGTCACCCTCATCGTCGAACGTGCGATCTATCTGCGCGGCAAGAATGTGAACCCGCCCGGCCTGCTGGACGAAGTGGTGAACGAACTGAAACAGCGCGGCGTCAGCCCGGCCATGCTGGACCGTCTGAGTGCAGGTTCGCCGCTGGGCAAGGTGTTCGCCGCCGGGCTGAAGAACATCAAGAGCCCGCCGCAGGTGATGAAGGAAGCCATCGAAGAGACCGGCCGCGCCGCCAGTCACGAGATGGAGCGCTTCCTGACCACACTCGGCACCATCGCCTCCATCAGCCCCCTGCTCGGCCTGTTCGGCACACTGGTCGGCATGATCGAGATCTTCGGCTCGCAGAACGCGGGCGGCGCCGCCCCGGCCGAACTGGCGCACGGCATCTCGGTGGCTTTGTACAACACCGCCTTCGGCCTGATCGTGGCAGTGCCCAGCATGATCGCTTATCGCCACTTCCGCGCCCAGGTGGACAGCCTCACCATCGAGATGGAACAGCAGGCCATCAAACTGGTGGAGATCGTGCACGGGGAACGCAAATGAATTTCCAGCGGGGCCGCGATCGCGAGACACCGGAGATCAACCTGATCGCGATGATCGATGTGTTGCTGGTGATCCTGATCTTCCTGATGGTCACCACCAGCTACGGCAAGTTCTCCGAACTGCAGATCAACCTGCCGCAGGCCGGCGGTGCCGACAGCACGGTGCCGGTCAGCAAACCCATCGTGGTGGCTGTGGATGCTTCCGAGCACTATGCGATCAACGGCGCGCGTACCGATTTCAAGAACCTGGGCGAATTCTCGCAGGCCCTGCGCAAGGCGGCCGGCAAGCAGGACGACCCGGTGATCGTGATCAATGCCGACGCCAAGGCGGCGCACCAGTCGGTGATCACCATCATGGAAGCGGCGCGTGAAGCCGGTTACGGCCGCATCACCTTCACCACACGCACCCCCGCCAAATAACCTGCAGACATGGAACGTCTGCAACAGCACTGGTATCGCCTCTCCCCGCTCCATCTGCTGCTGTATCCGCTCAGCCTGCTGTTCCGCCTGCTGGTGGCACTGCGCCGCTTGCTGTTCCGCGTCGGCCTGCTCGCCTCGGTGAAGTTGCCCGTGCCGGTGATCGTGGTGGGCAATGTCACGGTGGGCGGCACCGGCAAGACACCGCTCACACTGTGGCTGGCGCAGCGCTTGATCGAGGCCGGTTGGCATCCCGCCATCATCAGCCGCGGTTACCGCAGCGAGGGTGACGCATCCGCTCGCGAAGTGCGCAAGGACGATAGCGCGCGCACGGTCGGCGACGAACCACTGCTGATGGCGCGCCGCGCACTGTGCCCGGTCTGGGTGGGGCGCAACCGCCCCTCCGTTGCCCAAGCGCTGCTGCAGGCCCATCCCGAATGCGACATCCTCATCAGCGACGATGGCTTGCAGCACTATCGTCTGCAGCGCGACATCGAGATCGCCGTGATCGATGGTGTGCGCCGTTTCGGCAACGGCCTGCTGCTGCCCGCCGGCCCGCTGCGCGAGCCATTGTCGCGACTGCGCGAGGTCGATGCACTGGTGTTCAATGGCGGGACGCCCGATATTGCGGAAGGCTTCACGATGTCGCTGCAGGGCACGCGCTTCCACAACCTGCTCGACCCGACCCTGACGCGTTCGGCTGCCGACTTTGAAGGCCTGAAAGTGCATGCGCTCGCCGGCATCGGCCATCCGCAACGCTTCTTCCGCCATCTGCAACAGCTCGGCCTGCAGCCCGACACGCACGCCTTTCCCGACCATCACCATTACAGCGGCGACGAGATCAATCCCAAGGATGCGGACGCGATACTCATGACGGAAAAAGATGCGGTAAAATGCGCGGCGTTCGCCTCCCCCAGACACTGGGTGCTGCAAGTGGATGCGCAAGTCGCCCCGCCGCTGTTCAACCTCATCACGGAAAAACTATCTCATGGACGCTAAACTGCTCGACATCCTGGTCTGTCCGCTGTGCAAATCACCGCTGGTCTATCGCAAGGCCGAGCAGGAACTGGTGTGCAAAGCCGACCGGCTGGCCTATCCGATCCAGGATGACATCCCGGTGATGCTGGCCGACGAGGCACGCACGCTCACCGCCGAGGAAGTCGAAAAGCTCTGATGCTTTCCTTCAAAGTCGTCATCCCCGCGCGCTTCGCTTCCACGCGCCTGCCGGGCAAACCCCTGCTGGACATCGGCGGCAAGCCGATGGTGATACGTGTCGCGGAACAGGCCGCCAGCAGCGGCGCGCAGCAGATCATCATCGCCACCGACCACGCCCCCATCGTCGAGGCTGCCGGCGCGAACGGATTCGAGGCCTGCATGACCCGCACCGACCATGTCAGCGGCACCGACCGCATCGCGGAAGTTTGCATGCAACAGGGCTGGCCGGATGACACCATCGTGGTGAACGTGCAGGGGGACGAGCCCTTGATCCCGCCGCAACTGATCGCGGCTGTCGCGCGACATCTGCACGAACACACCGACTGTGCCATCGCCACCGCCTGCCACCCCGTGCACGATGAAGCATCGATGCGCAACCCGAACATCGTCAAGGCGGTGCTCGACAAACACGGCAATGCGCTGTACTTCAGCCGCGCCCCCATCCCGTGGCCGCGCGACGCCTACGCCAAAGGCGAACCCCTGCCGGGCGAGGTCACTGTGCTGCGACATATCGGCATCTATGCCTACCGCGCTTCGTTCCTGAAAGCATACGGCCAGCTCGCCCCTGCCCCCATCGAACTGGCGGAATCCCTTGAACAACTGCGTGCGCTGTATCATGGCTACCGGATCGGCGTGACCGTCACGCATGACGCGCCTCCCAGCGGCGTGGACACCGAGCAGGACCTGCTGAACGCACGGCGCATTTTCGAATCACGATAATCACTGGAGGAATACAACATGAGACTGATCCTGTTAGGTGCACCCGGCGCCGGTAAGGGCACTCAGGCCAACTTCATCAGGGAGAGGTTCGGCATCCCGCAGATCTCCACCGGCGACATGCTGCGCGCCGCGATCAAGGCAGGCACCCCGCTCGGTATCGCCGCCAAACAAGTGATGGATGCCGGCAATCTGATCTCCGACGACATCATCATCGATCTGGTCAAGGATCGCATCAAGGAAGCGGACTGCGCCAACGGCTTCCTGTTCGACGGCTTCCCGCGCACCATTCCGCAGGCGCAGGCGATGAAGGATGCCGGTATCAAGATCGACTATGTGGTGGAGATCGACGTCGCGGACAGCGAGATCGTGCAACGCATGAGCGGCCGCCGCGTGCATCCCGCCTCGGGACGCACCTATCATCTGGTGTTCAACCCGCCCAAGGTGGCAGGCAAGGACGACATCACCGGCGAGGAGCTGGTGCAACGCCCCGACGATGCGGAAGACACGGTGATCAAACGCCTCGGTGTCTATCACGACCAGACACAGCCGCTGGTCGAATACTACAGCGCCTGGCAGAAGTCCGGCGATGCGCTGGCCCCACGGGTCGTGCATGTCCCCGGCGTGGGCAGCGTCGACGACATCCGCGCACAGGTGTTCAAGGTGCTGGGAGCCTGAACATGGCGAGCAAACCGGTATTGACGCTGGAGGATGCCAAGCGTGTCGCTGCTGCCGCCGAGGCCGAGGCGCGCGCCAATGACTGGAAAGTGTCCATCGTAGTCGTCGACGACGGCGGCCACATGCTGTACATGCAGCGCAGTCACGATACGCGCTTCGGCAGCGTCGAGACTGCCACCGCCAAAGCCCACATGGCGGCGGCGCTGCATATGCCCTCCAAGGCTTCCGAAGATGCCGTGATGGGCGGCCGGCTGATCCATCTCGCCCTGCCCGGTGTGATCCCGGCCGAAGGCGGCGTGCCGCTGCTGCGCGACGGTGTCGTGGTCGGGGCGATCGGTATCAGCGGGGTGCGTTCGGCCCAAGACGGGCAGATCGCGGCGGCCGGAGCAGCCGCTCTCTAGGGGATTTAACTGCGCCGGATGTTCCGGCGCAGTCTCGCCTTACCTAGGCTCGCGGTACTGGTCCTGCGTCATCAGGTCGATACCGCACGGCAATGTCTCGATCCAGTTCAGGAACTCGTTCACCATCTTCTTGCCTTTGAACATGCGGCCGTGCTGCGGCACGATCATCTCCACATCCATGCCGCGCACCATGTTCACCCAGTAACGGCAGATCTTGTTGGAGATCATATAGCGCTTGTGGAAGCCTTCCATGTACTGGATATGCGACTTGAAGTCCTCCACCGGCGTGTCGACTGCGGTGTGCGGCACGATGGAGGCACCCATGTCGCCGGTGAAAAGGATCTTGCTGACCGGATCGTAGAACTGAAAGTTGCCCTCGGAGTGCATGAAGTGCGCCGGGATCGCCTTGATGACGGAGTTACCCAGCGGCAGCACCATCCCTTCGTCGGGAATGCCTTCCACCCGCCCGGCCGAGTTGCCCACACTGCAGAAGTGCGGCACGAAACGTGCCCACAGTTTGGAGATCATCACCTTGCATTCGGAGTGGATCATCCACTTGTTGACCGAGGCGATGATGTCCGGGTCGGCATGCGATGCCAGGATGTAATCCAGGTTCTTCGGCGCGAAATAGTTGTGCATCTCCATCAACAGGCCGTTGTAGGTCATGTTGCCACCCGGATCGAGCAATGCACCATGTTCGTGGTCGATGATCAGGAACTGGTTGGCTTGCACCGCCTCGCCCATCGAGTCATCCACCAGGTCATCAAATATCAGGCACAGGTGCTTGCCGTTATTGAACAGTTCGATCGCCATTCCACTCTCCAGAGATAATCGTTTTTATAAACAGGTCGCGCATTCTAGCGAAACATGTCTTGCGTGAATTTGATGAAAATCAATTCTGCCGCCTCGACCGCCGAAATAAAATCGGCGTAAGATGGGCATAGTCTTCATCAACCTGCGGGGGAAGCATAACATGGCAAAAAAGAACGCGTTCTATGCGCAATCCGGCGGCGTCACTGCCGTCATCAACGCCTCAGCCTGCGGTGTCATCGAGACCGCCCGCAAGCACAAAGACAAGATCGGAAAAGTCTACGCGGGGCGCAACGGAATCATCGGTGCCCTCACCGAAGAACTGATCGACACCTCCAAAGAATCCGCCAAAGCCATCGCCGCCCTGCGCAATACGCCTTCCGGCGCCTTCGGCTCCTGCCGCTTCAAACTCAAGGGGCTGGAAGAGAACCAGCGCGAATACCAGCGCCTGATAGAAGTGTTCAAGGCACACAACATCGGTTACTTCTTCTATAACGGCGGCGGCGACTCAGCCGACACCTGCTACAAGGTGTCCCAACTCTCCGAGAAGATGGGTTATCCGGTGCAGGCCATCCACGTGCCCAAGACCGTGGACAACGACCTGCCCATCACCGACTGCTGTCCCGGCTTCGGCTCGGTCGCCAAATACATCGCCGTCTCCACGCTGGAAGCCAGCTACGACGTGCGCTCCATGGCCAAGACCTCGACCAAGGTGTTCGTGCTGGAAGTGATGGGCCGCCACGCGGGCTGGATCGCCGCTGCAGGCGGTCTCGCCGAGGCGCAAGGCATCCCGGTGGTCATCCTGTTCCCCGAGATCGAATTCGACCAGAAGAAATTCCTCGCGAAGGTCGATGCCATGGTGAAGAAGCACGGCTACTGCACGGTGGTCGTATCCGAAGGCTGCCACTATCCGGACGGCAAGTTCATCGCCGAGCAGGGTACGAAGGACGCGTTCGGCCACGCACAACTCGGCGGCGCCGCGCCGGTCATCGCCAACATGGTGAAGGAAGCGTTCGGCTACAAGTTCCACTGGGCGGTGGCCGACTACCTGCAACGCGCCGCGCGCCACATCGCGTCGAAGACCGACGTGGAACAGGCTTACGCGCTGGGCAAGGCAGCCGTCGAGCTGGCGCTCAAGGGCGAGAACTCGGTGATGCCCGCCATCCTGCGCACCTCAGACAAACCCTATAAATGGAAGATCGGCGTCGCGCCGCTGTCCAAGGTCGCCAATGTGGAGAAGTTCATGCCGCGCGACTTCATCACACGGGACGGCTTCGGCATCACGGACAAATGCCGCGCCTATCTGACACCACTGATCAAGGGCGAAGACTATCCGGCCTACAAGGATGGCTTGCCGCAATATGTGCAACTGAAGAATGTGGCAGTGCCCGCCAAACTGCCGAAGTTCAAGATCTGAAACTCAACGCCGCTCCGCAAGGGGCGGTTTTAACTTGGGGAGGGAACGATGTCATCTGCTCTTGGTTTCGCCTTGTTGTGCGCCATCGCCGCATTGCTCTATGGCGGCATTTCGATCAAATGGATACTGGGCCTGCCGACCGGCAACGACCGCATGCGCGAGATCGCGGCGGCGGTACAGGAAGGCGCGCAGGCCTATCTGAACCGGCAATACAGCACCATCGCACTGGTCGGCACCATCCTGCTGGTGGCGATCTTCGTCGCGCTGGGCTGGCAGACGGCGGTCGGGTTCCTGCTCGGCGCAACATTGTCCGGCCTGACCGGCTACATCGGCATGAACGTCTCGGTGCGCGCCAACATCCGTACCGCACAAGCAGCCAATGACGGGCTGAACGCCGCACTGAACGTGGCCTTCAAGGGCGGCGCGATCACCGGCCTGCTGGTGGTCGGACTGGGACTGCTGGGCGTGGCCGGTTACTACGCCTTCCTCACCATCACGATGGGGGCCAGTACCAGCGAAGCGACCCATGCGCTGGTCGGTCTGGCGTTCGGCGGATCGCTGATTTCCATCTTCGCCCGTCTGGGCGGCGGCATCTTCACCAAGGGCGCCGACGTCGGCGCCGACCTGGTCGGCAAGGTCGAAGCCGGTATTCCGGAAGACGATCCGCGCAACCCGGCGGTGATCGCGGACAACGTGGGTGACAATGTGGGCGATTGTGCCGGCATGGCGGCCGACCTGTTCGAGACCTATGCGGTGACCATCATCGCAACCATGGTGCTGGGCGGCCTGCTCATCACCGGTTCGCCCGAAGCGGTGATCTACCCGCTGGTGCTGGGCGGCGTGTCCATCATCGCATCCATCGTCGGCACCTTCTTCGTCAAGGCACATGAAGGCGGCAAGATCATGAACGCACTCTATCGCGGCTTGCTGGTCTCCGGTGCACTGGCCGTGGCAGCGTTCTATCCGGTGACCACCTGGATACTGGGCGACGGCGTGATGATAGACGGGAGGCTCGTGTCGTCCATGGATCTCTATCTCGCCTCGCTGATCGGTCTGGCACTGACCGCCGCGATGGTATGGATCACAGAGTATTACACCGCCACCAATTTCAGCCCGGTGCAGCATATCGCGCACGCCTCGACTACCGGCCACGGCACCAACATCATCGCCGGCCTGGGCGTGTCGATGAAATCCACCGCACTGCCGGTGATCGCCGTCTGCCTGTCGATTTGGGGCGCGTTCGAACTGGGCGGCCTGTACGGCATCGCCATCGCCGCGACCTCCATGCTGTCGATGGCCGGCATCATCGTGGCACTGGACGCCTACGGCCCGATCACCGACAACGCGGGCGGCATCGCCGAGATGGCCGGTCTCGACGAAAAGATCCGCAACATCACCGACCCGCTGGACGCGGTGGGCAACACCACCAAGGCGGTGACCAAGGGTTACGCCATCGGCTCTGCCGGACTGGCGGCACTGGTGCTGTTCGCCGACTACACCCACGCGCTGGCGACGCACGGCGGCCCGGCGCTGACCTTCGACCTGTCCAACCACATGGTCATCATCGGCCTGTTCATCGGCGGCATGGTGCCTTATCTGTTCGGCGCGATGGGCATGGAGGCGGTCGGCCGCGCGGCCGGCTCGGTGGTGATTGAAGTGCGCCGTCAATTCAAAGATATCCCAGGCATCATGGCAGGCACGGCCAAGCCGGAATACGGCACCTGCGTCGACATGCTGACCCGCGCGGCGATCAAGGAGATGATCGTGCCCTCGCTGCTGCCGGTCGCGGTGCCGCTGATCGTCGGCCTGCTGCTCGGCCCGCAGGCGCTGGGCGGCGTGCTGGTCGGCACCATCATCACCGGCATCTTCGTCGCCATCTCGATGACCACCGGCGGCGGCGCGTGGGACAACGCGAAGAAATACATCGAGGAAGGTCACGACGGCGGCAAAGGCTCGGAAGCCCACAAGGCGGCGGTGACCGGCGACACGGTGGGCGACCCCTACAAGGACACCGCCGGTCCAGCCGTGAATCCGCTGATCAAGATCATCAACATCGTGGCGCTGATGATCGTGCCGCTGCTGTAAGCGTTACATATCTGCCATACAAAAAGGCCGACACATCGTCGGCCTTTTTCGTCATTGCCTCTCAAGGGAATATGCTCGTCATGCAGCTTTCCACACCTCCCACCACTTCCTGGAAGCAGACATGCGGGCGAATTCGGCAGTCGCTTCCCGTTCCCACGTTGCGACGGAAAAGCCTGATTGCTGCAAAGCGGCACTGTATTGGGTATCCACCCCCTGGATGTGCTCCCTCAGCCACGTCTTGAGAAAGCTCAACATCTCGAAATAGATCGGCTTCTCTTCCATCAAGTGCTTGTTGCATAACTCATCAAGTTGCGCGATCAGCTTCCGGTGCTCTTCCATATGCGGCACCAGATCTTTGTATCTTGCTTCGCGCATCAAACGTTCCTCCAGCGCGAAATGTGTCCTGGTATAGCTGGTCAGCGCATCCAGTATCCCCGCGATGGCTTTGTCCCCTTCCCGCCTGGATACCGCAACAAAAAGGCGATTCAGGATATTGACCAGTTCCTGATGTTGGTCATCGATAGTTTTGATATTGACGCTGTAATCGGGCAGCCACTTGAAGAAAACCTCATCACTTGTCATTTGCACCTCCACTGAAAGACACGTTGCTCACCACCCTCCTCGGACACGCGCAGACGAACTGGCATGCAGGAAGGCAACGATCTCTGCGGTTTCGGGAAGACAGGAAGCGATGCACAACGGTCACAGGACTGATTCGTCTCTGTGGCGGTCCCGCTACCATAGTTTCCCTTAGGCCGGAGACTTTGCGCCCATACCTTTCGATATGTTTGCCAAGTGGGATGGATATTAACCACTATCTTGCACATGGACAATGTGTTTTTCTTTTCCCCAGCCCCCGCTCAAGGCAACCCGGCCGGACAGTTCTCACCCGGCGCTCAATTCCGCTCTGCAGACAGGTCCATTTGGTTTATCCTTGCCGTCCTCAAGTTGTTGCACAGAACCCAGACACTGCATCCCGCTAAATGAATAGCGTCGATTCTCTTACAGGATTCCTGAATCGCTTCGGCTGCTTCCACACAGCCATGCGATTGGCTGCCGAAGCGAGCGGCAGTCGGCAGACTTTCGCCGTGATCTGGCTCGATCTCGACCGCTTCAAACAGATCAACGAGTCGTTCGGCCATCTGGTCGGTGACGAGGTGATCGAGAACCTGGCCACCCGTTTCCGGCCGTGCGTGTTGGGCCGCGCCGAGATCTCGCGGGTAGGCGGTGACGAATTCGTGCTGCTGGCCCCGGGATTCAACCGCGAGCAGGCATTCCTGTTCGCCGTCGAGCTGGCAAGCATCGTGCAAGAACCACTCCATATCGGCAGTCTGACCCTGCGCCCGACCGCCAGCATCGGCGTCGCGGTCCACGAACCGAATGAAGATCCGCTCACGCTGCTTGAGCGTGCCGACCATGCCATGTTCGCGGCCAAATCCAAGGGCGGCAACAGCATCGTCTGCTCGGGGGACGAGCCCATCCCGGGACGCATGGGCGTCACCCTTGCCCGCGAAGAGCTCGCCATCGAAAGCACCCTGCATGAAGCGCTGGAAACGGGCGGCTTCTGCCTGCACTACCAGCCCATCATCCGCTCCGACGGGAAGGTCGAGGCTGTCGAGGCCCTGATGCGCTGCAATCTGAACGGCGAGAACATCTCCCCGATGCGGTTCATCCCGGTCGCGGAGAAGACCGGCCTCATCACCCGTCTCGGCGAACTCAGCCTGATGCAGGGGGCGATGCAGGCACGCGCCCTGCAGGACGCCGGCTTCAAGACCAAGGTCGCCATCAATGTCTCCCGTGCGCAATTGATCTCTGCGGAATTCACCCATGCGATGCACGCGGCGCTGGTCTGTTCCAATGCCAGCCCCGAACTGATCGAACTTGAATTGACCGAATCGCTGTTCATGGACATCTCGGATACGGTCCAGCAGAACCTGAAGGAGATCATTGCCGCCGGCGTGAATCTGTCCATCGACGATTTCGGCACCGGCTATTCCTGCCTGGCCAGCCTGAAAGACCTGCCGGCGGGGAAGCTCAAGCTGGACCGTGCATTCGTGACTGTCTTGCCGGACGATAGACGCGCATTGTCCGTGGTCAATGCAGTGACCCGACTCGGGCACGAACTGGGCATGACCATCGTGGCCGAGGGATGCGAGAACCAGCAACAGATCGATGTCTTGCTTGAGGCCGGTGTGGATGCCATACAGGGCTTCTTTTACGCGAAACCCATGCCGGAAGCAGAACTGCTGAACTGGCTTAAAGCACGGAGCACATGATTTTGGACCTGCAGACCCCCAGCCCGACCCCATTGGACCGCATGGTCGAACAAACGGTGATCGACCTCGGCATCCCGCCCTGTCCGGCCATCCTGAGGCGGTTCATGGTCGAAGCGGAAAAGGACGAGCCGGATTACCATCGACTGGCCAGCATCATCTGCTCCGACGTCAGCCTGTCCGCCAGTCTGATCAAGACCGCGAACTCCCCGTATTTCGGGGTCCGGCAACGGGTGCGTTCCGTCAACGAGGCACTGGTCATACTCGGCCTGAACACCGCCAGCCGTGCTGTGGCCGGTATCATCCTGCGCAAATCGTTCCCCACCGTTCCGAACCTGGAGCGATTCTGGGATGCCTCCTCGCGTTTCGCACGCCTGTCCGGATGGCTTGCGCAGCAGTTGAACGACCTGAGGATCCCGCCCGAGGACGCCTATACTTTCGGCCTGTTCCGGGATTGCGGCATACCGGTCTTGCTCAAACGTCTGCCCAGCTACGAATCGGTGTTGCAATCGGCCAACAACGAAGCCGAGCTGGGATTCACAATGGTCGAGGATGACGTGTTGCCGACCAATCACGCCATCGTGGGCTGCGTGCTGGCCCAGAGCTGGTGGTTGCCGGAAGAGATCTGCCTGTCCATACGCCACCATCACGACCAGCCGGTGCTGGCCGCCACCAGCTCCCCGCCGCCCCTGATCACCCGCAAACTCATCGCCGTCACCCAGCTGGCGGAACATCTCGTGCAACAGCAGCTCGGTCTCAGTCTCACCCATGAATGGGACAAGCTGGGCGCGACCTGCCTGAAACTGCTGGATATCGACCAAGCCAGGCTGGAAGCCTTGGCGCTCGAGGCCGCTCCGGTCATTGCCGCCAACGAATAGGCAGTATTGGGCATAGCCCGGCCCGGTGGTACAATCCGCGCCTTCATTTTTTATGGCAAAGGCGACGCATCATGGGTTTGAACAAGGTACCTTCCGGCAACAACCTCCCCGACGATTTCAACGTCATCATCGAGATCCCGCAACACGGCGAGCCGGTCAAGTATGAAGTCGACAAGGATTCCGGCGCGATCTTCGTCGACCGCTTCATGAACACCGCGATGCACTACCCCTGCAACTACGGTTATATCCCGCACACCCTGTCCGATGACGGTGATCCGGTCGACGTGCTGGTCATCACCCCGGTCCCTTTGAATAGTGGTGTGGTGGTGCGCTGCCGTCCGCTGGCCGTGCTGAAGATGGAAGACGAATCCGGTTTCGATGCCAAGGTTCTGGCAGTGCCGGTGGACAAGCTTTCCACCCTGTATCGCGGCCTGAAGAGCTACAGCGAGTTGCCCGAGATCATCCTCAAGCAGATCGAACACTTCTTCGCCCACTACAAGGATCTGGAGCCCAACAAGTGGGTCAAGATCGGCGGCTGGGAAGGTATCGAAGAAGCACGCAAAGAGATCATGGCCGGCGTTGATAACTACAACAACGCCAAAGTAAAACCCGAGTTCTGATCAGGAGCACAGAGATGACCGCACGCATCATCGACGGTAAAGCCATCGCGCAGGAAGTACGTGCCGAATGGAAGGTTCGCGCCGACGCGCTGAAGGCGCGCGGCATCACGCCGGGCCTGGCGGTCATCATCGTCGGCGAAGACCCGGCCTCCAAGGTCTATGTCGCCAACAAGGTGAAAGCCTGCGCCGAACTGGGTCTGCATTCAGAGCACATCGCCCTGCCTGCAGACACCAGCGAAGCCGCCTTGCTGGCACAGATCGATGCGCTGAACAAGGATCCGAAGATCCACGGCATCCTGGTGCAATTGCCGGTGCCCAAGCACATAGACAGCGACAAGGTGCTGAACGCCATCGATCCCGAGAAGGATGTCGACGGCTTCCATCCTGTCAACGTCGGCGCGCTGGCCACCGGCAACATGCGCTTCGCGCCCTGCACGCCCTACGGTTCGCTGGTGCTGTTGCAGAAGAGCGGTGTCTCCATCGAGGGCAAGCACGCCGTGGTGGTGGGCCGCAGCAACATCGTGGGCAAACCGATGGCGCTGTTGCTGCTGCAGCACAACGCCACGGTCACCATCTGCACTTCGAAGACGCAGGACCTGGCCAAGCACACGCGCGACGCCGACATCCTGGTGGTCGCCACCGGAAGGCCGAAGATGATCACCGGCGACATGATCAAGCCCGGCGCGGCCGTGATCGACGTAGGCATCAACCGGCTGCCGGACGGAAAACTGTGCGGCGACGTGGATTTCGAATCCGCCAAGGAAGTGGCCGGCTGCATCACCCCGGTACCGGGCGGCGTGGGCCCGATGACCATCACCATGCTGGTGGCGAACACGGTGCAGTCCGCGGAACGCGCGGCCCGATAAGAACCGGCCCTTGCGGCCGGTTTTTTTCACCTCTTCACTGCGCCAACAAACGGCTGAACGCCTCCAGCGGCATCGGCCTTCCGAACAGGTATCCCTGAAACAGCTTGCATCCGTTCCACTCCAGGAAATCGCGTTGCGCCTGCGTTTCAACGCCCTCCGCGATCACCTCCATGCCCAGGTTGTTCGCCATACCGATGATGGTCTGGATGATGGCGGCGTCGGATGATTTGCTGCCGATGTGCTGCACGAAGGACTGGTCGATCTTGAGCTGGTTCAGCGGCAACTGCGTGAGGTAGGCCAGCGACGAATAGCCCGTGCCGAAATCATCCATGGCGAAACTGAGACCGAGTTCGTTCAGCGCCTGCATCTTGGCGATGCTGTCGCCGACATCGTCAAGCACGATGCTCTCGGTCAATTCCAGCTTGAGGCGGCTCGGGTCTATCCCGCTAACTTCAAGCACATCCCTGATCTGCGAGACGAAGTCCGCCTGACGGAACTGTCGCGCACTGACATTGACGGCGAGCAGCAATTCGCGCGTGGCCGCATCGTGCGACCAGAGGGCGATCTGGTGGCAGGCAGTTTCCAGCACCCATTTTCCGATGGGAAGGATCAGGCCGTTCTCCTCCGCCAGCGGTATGAACTGCAGCGGCGGGATCAGACCGCGTTCGGGGTGTATCCAGCGCAGCAACACCTCTGCACCGATGACGCGCCCCTGCACATCGACCTGCGGCTGGTAGTACAGTTCGAACTCGTTCAACCGCAATGCCTCACGCAAGCCGACCTCGGTCTGCGCCCGCGCCTCGAGTTCGTGTTGCATGGCAGGATCGAAGAAGCGCAGCGTGTCGCGGCCGGATTTCTTCGCTTCGTACATGGCCGTATCCGCCTGCTTGAGCAGCTCGTCCATCGTGTCCTTGTAATTGATGAACAGCGTGATGCCCATGCTGGAAGAACTGTGGAATTCAGCCCCCTCGAGCTGGTAGGGTTCACTGAGCGATGCCAGCACCTTCTCTCCCACCGCCCGCGCCTGCACGGCGGCATGCGCACTATCCTCGCTCAACCCCTCCAGCAACAGCACGAACTCGTCACCACCGAAGCGCGCCACGGTATCGCCCTCGCGCACGGCCGCCTGCAAACGGCGCGAGACCTCGATCAGCAGCAGGTCGCCGATGCCGTGCCCCTTGGTGTCGTTCAAAGTCTTGAAATTATCCAGGTCGATGAACATGAGTGCACCGCCGGTACGGTTGCGCGCGCCGCTGGCGATAGCCTGCCGCAAGCGATCCAGCAACAGGCGGCGGTTGGGCAACTGGCTGAGCGGGTCGTAGAAGGCAAGATGATGGATCTCGTTCTCGGCTTTCTTGCGCTCGGTGAAGTCGACATAGGCACCGACGTAGTTCGTCACGCGGCCTTCCTTGTCCACCACGGCCGTGATACTCAGCCAGGCGGGGAATATCTCGCCGTTCTTGCGGCGGTTCCATATCTCACCCTGCCAGCTGTAGTCGCGTTGCAGACTGGCCCACATCCGCTCGAAGAACACCCCGCTCTGGCGATCCGACCTCAGGATGGCCGGACTCTTCCCTATGACCTCAGCGGCCGTATAACCTGTCAGATCGGTGAAAGCCTGGTTGATCTGGATGATGTTCGCCTGTGCATCGGTGACCATCATCCCTTCTTCCGTCTCGAATGCCGTCGCCGCGATGCGCAAGGCGGCCTCGCGCTCTTCCAGCTCCGCCATCATGCGATTGAACGCATGCGCCATGCGCGCGATGTCGCGCGGGCCGCCCGGTTGCGCGCGCACGCCTATCTCGCCGCGCTGGGCGCGGGCCATGCTCTCGGAGAGTTGGTCCAGCGGGCGAGACAGGTTGCGCGTCAGCTTGCCGATCAGCAACAGGAACAGCAAGGCAAAGGAGAATGAGGTCAGCAGATTGGTGATGAAGATATTGGAGGTCGTCTGTGCCAGCGCCGATTTGCTCATCACAACGGAAACATACCCGAGCAACTCCGGTTTGCCCGCATCGCCGAACGGGGATTCCTCCGCCGGTTGAGAGAACACCGGCGCAGAAAAATGCCAGGCCTTGCTGCTTTCCGCATTGAGCATGGAATCCGCCTGCAGCCCCCCCGTCTCCTGTTTCCGCATGAACTGTGCCAGATCGACATTGCCCTGCGCCAGCAACAGATCACCGTTGGCATGTCTGATCTCCATGCCGATCACACCGGGGAAGGACATGGTTGCATGCATCACTTCGTTGGCGTTCTCTGCCGACGAATAGATCAGCGCCAGCGTACTCTGCCGGGCCAGATTGTCGGTGATGCGCCGCCCCTGCGAGATCATGTCCTCGCGCACATGCTCGTTCACCTGCCATGATCCCGCGATCGATGCGAACAACGACAGGAACAGGATCCCAAGTGTGATGGAGATTCCGATCTGCCGTTTGAAAGTGAACCGCTGGAGGAAGGCGCTGAAATGCTGTCTCATCTCTTCGCGCCTCATTGCTCGGGGAATGCCATATCGAAGCTCTGTAGCCGGCTGGTATTGACCCCCAGATGGCGGGCGGTACGCAGATTGACCGCCATCAGCACTTCGCGCAGGGGCACCAGCCCCGAGCCATTGCCACCGGATGCCAACAGGCTCAACGCCGAGCCCGCCAGACTGCGCCCCAGATCCACATTGTCCGGATAGAGCGAGAACAGGACACCGCGTCGCACATGGCTGAAACTGCTGGAGAACACCGTCAGATTGCGCGCCCAGGATTCCTGCAACAGCAAGGGCATCACCGTGCTGTCTTCCACCGTGGTCGAATCCTGCGGCAACCACAGCGCGTCCTTTTCCACATCCGCTTTGGCCAGTATCTCCTGATAGGCGCGCATGGCAGCACGCAGATCCTGCGCCGGGTAAGTCACCAGCTCTATGCCCTGCTCACGCGCCGCCTCTGTCGCCAGCCGCATCAGCCATTCGTTCTGGCGTGGATCGTAGACGGTGAAGATGCGCCTGGCCTTGGGCATCATGCTCTTCAGGCGCGAGAACAACAGCGCTGGATCGGGAGAGAGACTGTTCACCAGCGAGGATCGCACCTCCTCTTCCGAAGCCGACAACACGCCACCCACGACCACACCGAGATCGTTTTCCAGCGAGCGGGCGACCTTCATGCCCTGGCGACCGAGCGCGATCACCACCCTGGCATCCTCGCGGCGCAGACTGTCCTGCAGCGCCTTGACGTCGACATTGGGACCGACCGGGAAATTGCTGACCCGGCCTTTGGCCTTGTCCGCGATACCATCGATGATCTGGGTGAACACACTGCGATAGGGCTCGCCGATATCCGGGTAGATCACGGCGATCCCGCCCGCATCACCGGCCTGCGCCACCTTGTTGGAAAGCCGCCTGCCGGTCGCCACCGCAACGGCGGGGCCGGCGACACGCACCGGGATCACCATGACTTCCTGGAAGGCACCGAAGGTATCGGCGTCACGCGCAACCTCGTCAGCCCAGGAGCTATGCTGCGGGAAATCTTCCGGGATCTTGGAGAACGCCCATGAACCGGGCGCACAAGCCAGCAGCAAAACTGCGATGGAAAGGCTGCCGCAGGTCGATCTTGCTGCCGCTGATGCTGGCTTCCACACAGTCATGCTCTCCTATGCATACGGACCATTCGGCACTCAAAGGCGGAGGCTATCTGCCTGGCATTCGCCTCTGCTACCGTTTGCAGTCTCTTGAGCGAAATAATATCAGGCTTTAAACTTCCCACACGACAAATATGGTTTACTGTCGGACAGCGATAAACAACTGCCGCAGTCAACAATGCAAGCGCAAAAACCGAGTGTGTCCGGCCATCACACGGGCAGCTTGAGGAACGGGAGGATCATGTCATGCCGTCACTGAAACGCAGCATACTCGGCGCAATGCTCGCCCTCTCAGTCCCCCTTTCCGCAAGCGCCCAATCGTTCGAAGAAGATGAACTGGCGCTGGCCTACGGCGACAAAGCAAACATCAGCATCGCCACCGGCAGCCAGCAACCCATCAGCCGCGCCCCCGCCGTTTCCACCGTGATCACGGCTGGCGACATCATAGCGATGGGGGTCACCAACCTCGACCAAGCCTTGGAGAGTGTACCGGGACTGCATGTGTCTCTTAACAATATCGCACAGCATCCTATCTACGGTTTTCGCGGTATCGCCACCCTGAATAACCCGCAAGTGCTGATGCTGGTGAATGGCATCCCGATCACCAACGTGTTCTGGGGGGACCGCAGTCAGATTTGGGGCGGCATGCCGCTGGAGAATGTAGCGCGCATCGAAGTGATCCGCGGCCCCGGCTCGGCACTCTACGGTGCAGATGCTTTCTCCGGCGTGATCAACATCATCACCAAGACGGCAGCCGACTTCCAGGGCACGGAAGTCGGCATGCGTGCCGGCAGCTTCAACACCCGCGATGCATGGCTGCAACATGGCGGCACGATGGGGGCATTGGATGCAGCCTTCTACCTGCGCGTCGGCAATACTGACGGACACCGAGGCATCATCCAGCAGGATGCGCAAACAACAAAGGATGCCGAGTACAGTACCAATGCGTCGCTCGCCCCAGGCTCACTGAATAACGAAGTGAAAGCGATCGATGCGCGCACGGACTTGGCCTTGGATGCTTGGCGATTCCGCGCTGCCTACCAGAACAGAGAAATGGGTGTCGGCGCTTTGGGTGGCAGCATCGACCCGAACGGCCGTGGCACCGCATCGAGACTATATCTCGACCTGAATTACGAGCAAGCCAACTGGGCACAAGGTTGGGATGTTTCCGGGGTCTTCGGATTTTTCGACATCAAGGAGAGGCCCATCGGCCACTACACACTTTTCCCGGCCGGTGCCTTCGGTGGAGCCTTCCCCAACGGCATGCTCGCAGGTCCCGGACATTCCGAGCGACATGGACTCGCCAGCGTTTCTGCCGTACACACCGGCTTCGACCAGCATCGCATCCGCATAGGAGGCGGCTACCGCGTGGAAGACCTGTATGAAGTCACGGAGACCAAGAACTTCGACGCAACGTTCGCCCCGCTACCCGGCGGCTTGGTCGATGCAACAGGCAACCCGAATTTGGTCTACTTGCTGCCACACAAACGCAATCTGACTTATGCCTTTGTGCAGGATGAATGGGAGTTCGCCTCAGACTGGGCACTGACTGCGGGTATCCGGCACGACAACTATTCCGATTTCGGCGGCACCACCAACCCGCGTATTGCGCTGGTATGGGATGCCGCCTACAACCTGGTGGTCAAGGCCATGCACGGTACGGCCTTCCGAGCCCCCTCATTCTCCGAACAATACTCAATCAACAATCCGGTCGTCCATGGCAGCCAGAACATCCGGCCAGAGACCATCACCACAGATGAACTTGCATTCGCTTGGCAAGCCACGTCCGCGCTGCAAAACAACCTCAACTTCTTCCATTACCGCATGCGGGGCATCATCCTGCCCAGTGGCACCACTTACCAGAACACGGGAGGACAGACCGGGCGCGGACTGGAGCTGGAATCGACTTACGACGCCACCAACAACCTGCGCCTGAGCGGCAGCTACTCCTTGCAGCATTCAACCAACACAGCTACCGGGCAGGATGCCGGCATGACACCGCACCGCCGCGTGTTCGCGCGCGCCGAATGGCGTTTCGCCCCGCGCTGGCATCTGAACACGAAGATCAACTACGTAGCGGAACGCATGCGCGAATCGGGCGACACGCGTGCCCGAGTGCCCGACTATGCACTGGTGGATCTGACATTGCGTCGCGAAGAATTCGCCGGTGATTGGGAATTCAGTGCCATGGTGACCAATCTGTTCGACCGCAAAGCATGGGAGCCGACCTTCAAGTCAGCCGGCATGCCCTCAGATCTGCCGCTGCCCGGCCGCGCGCTCTACCTGCAACTCGAGTACAACTACTAGCCACGTTGCACTGTCGCTTGTTGCCAAGGCGAGTCTGTATCACCGCCCTGCGCTATCCGTTCACCGGCACACCTTGTTGCCGAACGGATCGATTCCGCAGCGGATCTTTTCGCGGATCTCCTCGCGCCGTTGCAGCTCTGTATCCGATACAGCCGACGCGCCGCTCACACCCTCTTCTTGCAATAAGTCCCGGGACACATTGAACAGGACGCCGTCCTTGTCCATGCACACGATATTGCCGAACGGATCGGTGCCGCAGCGGCTCTTGTCGACGGCAATAGCCTCGACAGATAGCGTCAGCGCAAACAGCAACATGAAAACTCTCATCACCTTCTCTTTTGGGTAGCTCGATCCATATCGCACATTATGCCCTCACCTTCTTGCTGTTCAGGCTGATGATCAGCACGCCCGACAACACCAGCACAGAACCGATGATCTGCAGCAGCGAGACGCCCTCTCCCAGAAACACATACGCCATATAGATCGTGCTGACCGGCCCCACCGTGCCGATCAGCGAGGCACTGCCCGAGCCGATGCGATGGATGGCGAAGGACAGCAGGAATACCGGCAACACCGTGGAGAATATCGCCATCGCCAAGGCGTATTGGTACACCTGCAATGGCAGATCCAGCGAACTCCACGGGCGCATCACCAAGAACTGCAGCACGCAGGCGGCGCTGGCGACCAGCGAGGCATAGGCGGTGAAACGCAACGCGCCGATGCGCGCGATGGCATGCCCCGCACCGACCAGATAGATGGCGTAAGACAAGGTGCTGGCGAACACCAGCGCTGCGCCCATCAGCACCGCATCGCCCTGGCTCACGCCCACGTCATGCAGGAACACCAGCGCGATACCGGCATAGCTCAAGGCCATCGCCGCCATCACTTTCAACGTGATACGTTGCTTGAACAACACTGCGGCGAGTATCACCGTCATGGTCGGATAGAGGAACAGGATCAGCCGTTCCAGCCCGGCGGTGATGTATTGCAGGCCAAGGAAATCCAGATAACTGGACAGGTAATAGCCGACCAGCCCCAGCCCGACCACCAGCAGGCGGTCATGCCTGTCCATCGGCACCGCATGACGTCTATGCGCCCAGACCGCCACGCCCAGGAAGAACGGGGCAGCGAACACCATGCGCAATGCCAGCAGTGTCACCGCATCCACGCTGCCCAGATAGGCCAGCTTCACCAGGATGGCCTTGGCCGAGAAGCCGACTGCGGCCAGCAGCGCGAATACGACACCGAGCAAAACATCCCGTTGGGCGAAGGTGCTGCGAGTTTGACTTGTCATGTTGTAAGACCCTTGAGTATCAGCTGGGCGGGTCTTGGATCAAGGCAACGACGGAAGACCCGCTGTTGCCCGTTTGGAAAAATCGTTAAAACAGGAATGCACGGCGGCTGTGGGCTGGCATGGCTAGCCACAGTCGCTTGGCGTGAATGGATTTTGTGAATATCGATTGCATGGGCTGGAATATACGTTGCCGCCTCGGCGCGGGTCAACTAACCCGCCAAGCCGACATAGACGTTCTGCACATCGTCATCCCCATCCATCGCTTCGAGAAAGGCTTCCACCTCCTCACGTTCTTCATCGGTGCTCAGGCTAACCGGGTTCTTCGGACGATAGCCGAGTTGTGCCGAGACGACGGTGAAGCCTTGCGCGGGCAATGCCTTGCACACGGCATCCAGATCGGTGGTGTCGGTGATGAACAGGGTCGCGCCTTCCTCGGAGGGTTCCAGGTCTTGCGCGCCCGCTTCGATAGCGGCGACTTCCGGGTCGGCATCCTTGCTGTTCGGCGTGGCTTCGATCATGCCGACATAGTCGAAATCCCATGAGACGGAACCTTCCGTACCGAGCTGGCCTTTGCGGAACAGCACGTTCATGCTGGACTTGGTGCGGTTGATGTTGTCGGACAGACATTCGACGATGACCGGCACGCGATGCGGCGCGAAACCTTCGTACACCAGGCGCTCCAGTTGCGCGCCGCCATCCAGCAGACCCGCACCTTTCTTGATGGCGCGATCCAGGGTGTCCTTGGGCATGGAGGCTTTCTTGGCTTGCTCCACCACCAGACGCAGGCGCGAATTGGTGTCGGGATCGGCACCGCCTTTGGCGGCGACCATGATCTCCTTGGCGAGCTTGCCGAAGATCTTGCCCTTGGCGTTCGCTGCGACTTCCTTATGTCTGGCTTTCCACTGTGCACCCATGTCAGTTCTCTTTTGTTGGTTGATACGAATTCATCAGGGCACGCATCTTGCCCTATCCGGGGGCGGGCTTCAATGCCGCGAGCCTCATCTGCCGTTTGCAATATCCTCCACCACCTGCAAGAAGGCATCGCCATACTTCGCCAGCTTGGCCTGGCCGATACCGCTGATGCGCCCCATCGCGTCCAGCGTCTGTGGCTTCTGGTTGAGTATCTCCAGCAAGGTGCTGTCGTGGAAGATGACGTATGGAGGCACACCCTGCTCGCGCGCGAGTTCCATGCGTTTTGATTTGAGCGCTTGCCACAAGGGATCGTCGTTGGCCCCGGCGAAAGCTTCGCGCAGGCGCGAGCCGCGTTCGGCTTTGCTGGAGGTGCGCTTGGCGGGTTCGGCATCGCGGCGCAGCCAGACTTCCTGTTCGCCACGCAGTATGGGGCGCGCCGCCTCCGCCAGGCGCAAACCGCCATAGCCTTCGATGTCCACATCGATGAATCCACCCGCAGTCAACTGACGGTAAACACTGCTCCACTGCTGTTGTGCCAACTCCTTGCCGATACCGAAGGTGCTGAGTTGCTGATGATGGAATTGTTCGACCTTGGGCGTCGCTTTCCCCAGCAACACGTCGATCAGATGCGCCACACCGAAACGCTGGCCCGTGCGGTAGATACAGGACAGCGCCATCTGCGCAGCCTGCGTCGCGTTCCAGGTATCCACCGGCGTCAGGCAGTTGTCGCACTGCCCGCAATCGCCGGGATGCTCCTCGCCAAAGTAGCGCAGGATGGTCTGGTGGCGGCATTCGGTGGATTCGCAGAAGCCGAGCAACGCGTCGAGTTTTTGCAATTCGACGCGCTTGCGCTCTTCCGGCGCATCGCCGGACAGCAGCATCTGCCGCATGGACACCACATCACCGACGCCATAGGCCATCCACGCATTGGCAGGCAGACCGTCGCGCCCGGCACGACCGGTTTCCTGATAGTAACCTTCCATGCTCTTGGGCAGGTCGAGGTGGGCGACGAAGCGCACGTTGGGTTTGTCGATGCCCATGCCGAAGGCGACGGTGGCGACCATGATGACGCCTTCTTCGCGCAGGAAGCGTTTCTGGTTCGCATTGCGCACGCTGCTATCCAGTCCGGCATGATACGGCAGGGCATCCCAGCCCTGCTCTTTCAGCCAGGCAGCGGTCTCTTCGACCTTCTTGCGCGACAGGCAATACACGATGCCCGCGTCGTTTGGGTGTTCGGTTTCAAGGAAGGTCTGCAACTGCTTGCGTGCGTTGTCCTTGAGCGTGACGCGATAGCGGATGTTGGGACGGTCGAAGCTGGAAACAAACTGCTGCGCCCCGCCCAGCGCCAGCCGCTCGATGATCTCGCCGCGTGTCGGCGCATCGGCCGTGGCGGTCAATGCGATGCGCGGCACATCCGGGTAGCGCTCGTGCAGGATAGTGAGCTGGCGGTATTCGGGACGGAAATCGTGCCCCCATTGCGAGACGCAATGCGCCTCGTCGATGGCGAACAGGCCAATGCCGCCTTCCTGCCGGATGCGTTCCAGCAGATTCAGGAACCCTTCCGTCATCAAGCGTTCGGGCGCGACATAGAGCAACTTCAATTCTCCGCGCATCAACTGCCGCGACACCTCGCGCGCGGTATCCGCATCCAGACTGGAATTCAAAAAGGCGGCGGATACACCGAGCTGCTTGAGCGCGTCCACCTGGTCTTGCATCAGCGCGATCAGCGGCGACACCACGATGCCGACACCGTCGCGCATCAGCGCGGGGATCTGGTAACACAGCGACTTGCCGCCGCCCGTCGGCATCAGAACCAGCGCATCGCCACCGTTCGCCACATGTTCGACGATGGCCTGCTGCGCGCCGCGGAAAGCGCTGTAGCCGAAGGTATCGTTGAGTATCTGATGGGCGCGATCGGATTTCATGGAAGCGGCTGGAATGACGAGTGTCCGATTATCGCGCACATCCCCTGTTGAGGACATGGGCGATTGAATTTCAGTCATGTGCCGATGGTATGATGACTGCAGATCACGACCCACATCAAGGAGCGATATGAGCATCCGTACCGTTGTCACTCAACCCTTCTCCGACCAGAAACCCGGCACTTCCGGCTTGCGCAAGAAGGTCCCGGTATTCCAACAAACGCATTATCTTGAGAATTTCGTACAGAGCATCTTCGACAGCATCGCCGCACCGCAGGGCGCGACGCTGGTTGTGGGCGGCGACGGGCGTTATTACAACCGCGAGGCGATCCAGACCATCCTGAAGATGGCGGCGGCGAACGGTTTCGGCGAGGTACTGGTCGGTCGCGGCGGCATCCTGTCCACACCGGCAGCTTCCTGCGTGATCCGCAAATACCAGACGTTCGGCGGCATCATCCTGTCGGCCAGCCACAATCCCGGCGGCCCGGAAGAGGATTTCGGCATCAAGTTCAACAGCAGCAACGGCGGCCCGGCGACCGAGACCGTCACCGAGGCGATCTTCTCCAGGAGCAAAAACATTGCGAGTTATCGCATCCTCGATGCGGCCGATGTGGCTTTGGATAAGCTCGGCGAGACGACCCTTGGTGCCATGAAGGTCAAAGTGATCGATCCGGTCAACGACTATGCAGAGTTGATGGAATCTTTGTTCGATTTCGATTCGATCCGTGCCTTGCTGAAGAACGACTTCCGCATGAGGTTCGATGCCATGCATGCAGTGAACGGCCCTTATGCGAAAGAGATCATCGAGAGGCGTCTGGGCGCGCCGGTCGGCAGTGTGATGAACGGCGTGCCGCTGGAAGATTTCGGCGGTGGCCATCCCGACCCGAACCTGACTTACGCGCACGATCTGGTCGAGATCATGTATGGCGACGATGCACCGGATTTCGGTGCCGCCTCCGACGGCGACGGCGACCGCAACATGATTCTCGGCAAACACTTCTTCGTGACGCCTTCAGACAGCCTCGCGCTGCTGGCTGCGAATGCCACCTTGGCCCCGGGTTACAAGCAAGGACTGGCCGGCATTGCGCGCTCGATGCCGACCAGTGCGGCGGCAGATCGTGTCGCCAAAGCTTTGAACATCCCCTGCTACGAGACGCCGACCGGCTGGAAGTTCTTCGGCAACCTGATGGATGCCGGCAAGGTCACGCTGTGCGGCGAGGAGAGTTTTGGTACAGGTTCAGACCATGTGCGCGAGAAGGATGGTTTGTGGGCGGTATTGTTCTGGCTCAATATCCTTGCCGTGCGCAAGCAATCCGTTGAATCTATCGTGCGCGAACACTGGGCGAAGTTCGGACGAAACTTCTATTCACGCTACGACTATGAAGCCTTGCCGACTGAAGCCGCGAACGGCGTCATGCTGCATTTGCGTGACAGCTTTGCCGGACTGACCGGCAAAGCCCTTGGCAGGTATTCGGTCCAGACCTGCGATGACTTCAGTTATACCGACCCGGTGGATGGCAGTGTGAGCAAGAGCCAGGGGGTGCGCATCCTGTTCAGCGATGGGTCGCGCATCATCTATCGCCTGTCAGGTACAGGCACAGAAGGTGCAACCTTGCGCGTGTATCTGGAAGCATATGAAGCCGATGCTGCCCGTCATCATCTCGATGCGCAGGAAGCCTTGAAGGAATTGATCGGCATAGCTTTGGAGATTTCGGAACTTGTGCAACGCACGGGACGCGAACGTCCCACAGTGATCACTTGATATCGGATGGAGGCGCGGTCACTGCAGAGGTGGCCGCATTCTCACCAATCATCTGAAAGAACACCTCGCCCTGTTTGACCATGCCGAGCTCGCTGCGCGCACGCTCTTCCAGCGCGTCGCTGCCGGCCTTCAAATCACGCACATCGGCATCCACCACGGCATTGCGCTGCCGCAAGATCTCGTTCGCTGCTTTCTGTGCTTCGAGCTGGTGATGGTTGTCCCACACCTTCAGCCAGCTTCCCTTCCCGAACCAGAGCGGATATTGCAATAGCAGGAGAAGGGCAAGCAGGATGTAGGTGACGGCACGCATCAGCCTAACTGATAGTAAGCCTCACGACCGGGGTAGGAAGCGCTGTCACCGAGGTCTTCCTCTATGCGCAGCAACTGGTTGTATTTCGCCATGCGGTCGGAACGCGACAGCGAACCGGTCTTGATCTGCATGGAATTGGTCGCCACCGCCAGGTCGGCGATGGTGGAATCCTCGGTCTCGCCGGAGCGATGCGAGATCACGGCTGTGTAACCTGCGCGCTTCGCCATCTCGATGGCGGCAAAGGTCTCGGTCAGCGTGCCGATCTGGTTCACCTTGATCAGGATGGAGTTGGCGATACCGCGCTTGATACCCTCCTTCAGGATCTTGGTATTGGTCACGAACACATCGTCACCGACCAGTTGGATCTGCTTGCCCAGACGGTCCGTCAATACCTTCCATCCGTCCCAATCATGCTCGCTCATGCCATCTTCCAGTGTGATGACCGGATACTTATCCACCCAAGACGCGTACATGTCGATGATCTGCGCGGCGGTCAGCGTCAGACCGTCGGCCTTCAGATGGTACATACCGTCCTTGTAGAACTCGGAAGCCGCTGCATCTATACCGATCGCCACATCCGCCCCCGGCACATAACCGGCCGCCTCGATCGCTTCGACGATGACTTTCAGCGCAGCTTCGTTCGACCCCAGCGCCGGTGCGAAACCGCCTTCGTCGCCGACGGTCGTGGTCAGGCCGCGATGATGCAGGATCGCCTTCAGCGCATGGAACACTTCAGCGCCGCAACGCAATGCCTCACGGAAGCTCTGCGCACCGACCGGAATGATCATGAATTCCTGGATGTCAGCACCGCCGGTAGCGTGCGCACCGCCGTTGATGATGTTCATCATCGGTACCGGCATCTCCATACGCGCAGCACCGCCCAGATAGCGATACAGCGGCAGGCCGCTCTCCTCCGCTGCGGCACGCGCCACAGCCATGGAAACCGCGAGGATGGCATTGGCTCCCAAGCGTGACTTGGTGTCTGTTCCGTCCAGCTCGATCATGGTCTGATCGATGAAAGCCTGATTCTCTGCATCCAGTCCGATGATCGCTTCGGCGATCTCGGTATTCACGTTCTCAACAGCCTTCAACACGCCCTTGCCCAGATAGCGCTGCTTGTCGCCGTCGCGCAGTTCAATGGCCTCTTTCTCACCTGTAGAAGCACCGGAAGGTACTGCGGCACGTCCCATGACGCCCGACTCCAACAACACATCTGCTTCTACCGTCGGATTCCCACGGGAATCCAGAATCTCACGCGCTACGACATCAACGATTGCACTCATCTCTATTTCCTTCTCTCTCACACGCTCTTCAAGTTTACGTTCTCTTCAATGAAACCCTGCTGCTTCACCAAGGCATCGATCGCCTTCAGTGTCTGCAACAATTCTTTAAGATGCCCCAGCGGAAAAGCATTGGGACCATCCGACATCGCTTTGGCGGGATCAGGATGTGTCTCCATGAACACACCCGCCACGCCAGCGGCAACCGCTGCGCGCGCCAACACCGGCACGAACTCGCGCTGACCGCCACTGGAAGTGCCCTGCCCGCCCGGCAACTGCACGGAATGCGTGGCATCGAACACGACCGGGCAACCGGTGTTGCGCATCACCGCCAGTGAACGCATGTCGGATACCAGATTGTTGTATCCGAACGAAGCGCCGCGCTCACAGACCATGATGTTGTCCCCGCCGCTCACTTCGCGCGCTTTATCCACCACGTTCTTCATGTCCCAAGGTGACAGGAACTGCCCCTTTTTGATATTAACCGGCTTGCCGGATCTCGCCACCGCATGGATGAAATCGGTCTGGCGACACAGGAAGGCAGGCGTCTGCAACACATCGACCACGCTGGCCACAGGCGCAATCTCATCTTCGTCATGCACGTCGGTCAGCACAGGCACGCCAATCTGTGCCTTTACCTTTTCCAGTATCTTCAGGCCAGCTTCCATGCCGAAGCCGCGGAACGTCTTGCCCGAGCTGCGGTTCGCTTTGTCGTAGGAGGACTTGTAGATGAATGGAATACCGAGCTGCGAACAGATCTCTTTCAGCTGCCCCGCTGTATCGATCGCCATCTGCTCCGACTCGATCACACACGGACCGGCGATCAGGAACAGCGGCTTGTCCAGACCGGCTTCGAAGTTGCACAGTTTCATGCTGCTTCCTTGTGTTTCACTGCAGCTTCGACATACGCCTTGAACAATGGATGCCCATCGCGCGGAGTGGATGTGAATTCTGGGTGGAACTGCACGCCAACGAACCAGGGATGCATGCTCTGCGGCAATTCCATCATCTCTGGCAGATCCTCTGAAGGCGTGCGCGCAGAAATGATGAGTCCTGATTTCTCCAGCGCGGGAACATAATGGTTGTTCACTTCATAACGATGGCGGTGTCGCTCGTTCACCTCATCGCCGTAGATCTTCTGCGCCATCGTGCCGCTCTTGACCGGGCAACGCTGCGAACCCAGGCGCATCGTACCGCCCATGTCAGAATCGGCACTGCGCTTGGCGACCTTGCCATCGCGATCAAGCCACTCAGTGATCAGCGCCACCACCGGATGTTCGGTCTCGAGGTTGAACTCGGTGCTGTTCGCATCGCTCATACCCGCCACATGGCGTGCATATTCGATGACTGCCAATTGCATGCCAAGACAGATGCCGAGATAGGGAACCTTGTTCTCTCGCGCATAACGGATGGAAGCGATCTTGCCTTCCGTACCACGCACACCGAAGCCCCCGGGAACCAGAATGGCATCGAGTTTTTTCAGGCAGTCCGTACCCTCATTCTCGATGACTTCTGAATCCAGATATTCGATGTTCACGCGTGTGGAAGTATGGATGCCGGCATGCCGTAAAGCTTCTATCAGCGACTTGTACGATTCGGTGAGGTCGACGTACTTGCCAACCATGCCAATGGTGATCTCATGTTGCGGATTGCCTTGCGCCTTGATGAGGTTCTGCCATACGGTCAAGTCTGCCGACGGCGCATTCACTGCCAGTTCTTCGCAGATGATGCGGTCCAGCCCTTGCTCATGCAACATTTGCGGCACTTTGTAGATGCTATCCACATCCCACATCGAGATGACGCCTTCCTCGCGCACGTTGGCGAACAGCGATATCTTGGCGCGCTCGTCATCAGGTATTCGGCGATCCGCACGACACAACAAGGCAGTCGGGAAAATACCGATTTCGCGCAGCTTCTGTACGCTGTGCTGTGTCGGCTTGGTCTTCAGCTCACCCGCTGTCGCGATCCATGGAACCAGTGTCAAGTGTACGTAAGCCACTTGGTTGCGCCCCATGCGCAAACCCATCTGACGCGCGGCTTCCAGGAACGGGAGCGACTCGATGTCGCCCACCGTACCGCCGATCTCGACGATGGCGATCTCCGCCTTGCCATCAAGCGAAGCAGCGGCACCACGTTCGACGAAAGCCTGTATCTCGTTGGTGATGTGCGGAATCACCTGCACCGTCTTGCCCAGATACTCGCCGCGGCGCTCCTTGCGGATCACACTCTCGTAGATCTGACCGGTAGTGAAGTTGTTAGCCTTGCGCATCTTGGCAGAGATGAAACGCTCATAATGTCCAAGATCAAGGTCGGTCTCGGCCCCGTCTTCCGTAACGAAGACTTCACCGTGCTGGAACGGGCTCATCGTGCCCGGATCAACGTTGATATAGGGGTCCAATTTGAGCATCGTGACCTTGAGCCCCCGTGATTCCAGGATGGCTGCAAGTGAAGCGGCGGCGATGCCTTTTCCCAGGGAAGAGACAACGCCGCCGGTAATAAAGATGTATTTGGTCATGGGCCGCGATTGTATCGCAAATTGAATAGGCTCTCAAAAGAAGAAGCGGCTTCACAAGTACGTTTCTTTTGTTTCGAATGGCAATAAAAAAGCCCAACTTGTTGTTGGGCTTTTTTATTTGTAAGGAGTCTGACGATGACCTACTTTCACATGGGTAATCCACACTATCATTGGCG
>DYJI01000005.1 GCA_020723185.1 Sideroxydans lithotrophicus
CAAGGAAGCCATCCTCTCAAGTTTTACGTGGTCCGAAAAGTCTGGAGCAGGTCAGGAGTTTGTGCAGATTGGGATGCCCGACACTTATTCGGTTCCAATTGATGACACGCGAATATTTTTTGAAATGCCGGACATGGCAGGGTATGAAGCAAAGCTTGCAAAAGTAGTTAGCACGCGCAATGAAGCAAGTAACAAATATTTGAAGATTAGCTACGGCCATTTCACGAAGCCGGGATTCCTATTAGGCAAGGGATTTTATTGGCTAGGTATTCCGTTGTTTGGTAGTTATGGAGGGATGGGTATTACTGCCCAAATCCACATAATGTCCAGCGTGGAAACGCGCGCTGCTTTTGTTGACGATACATTCAAAGGCGACTTCAGCAAGCCTGCCGAACTACAAGCCTATCTGGAGCGGAATCGGGGTGTTCCTGAACACTCGACTCCAGTTGAAGAAGTCATCATCAACGGACGCAAGTGGTATCGCTATTGGTGGAATTCATTTCTATATCCGGACGATCTAGTTGAACACTACTTTACTGGCTTGGCGCCCGATCGTTTTCTGGAAGTATATGTTCGGCAATATCCTGTTCCCTTTGTTGAGAGCCGTTATCCGACTTACCCAACGGAAGATCGGATGCCGGGCTGGATGAAGGAGACGCATAAATTCAAGGAGCAGGTGATTCATTCCTTGCGCATCAGACACTCGGCGCGTGACGATGCGCGAGATTTATACGAGGTGGATGTGGCTACCGAGAAGAATGAAGCGCTGCCCGTGCCGAAATAACACTCATGCTTTGTCTTTGTCGCCTGATCTTTTGTGTTTTGCTGGCCATCTCGCAACTGGCTTACGGCAATATTGCGCAAAGCACCAGCAGCAGCTACCGCGACGAACAAACCAGCGGCCTGTTCAGCAACGGCGGCCTCAGCATCAGCCTGGGCAACAGCATAAATAGGGGACAGACCACGGTTTTTGATACGATGCTTGTGGCTCTTTAGTGAGGAAAAACACCATGCCTCGTCGCGCACGCCTCTCGATACCCGGTATACCGTGGCACATCATCCAGCGCGGCAACAATCGTTCGGTCTGTTTCCATGCCGAGGAAGATTACCAGCTCTACCTGCATTACCTCGATGAGTTCGCCGCCAGATTCGGCTGCGCCATCCACGCCTACGTACTGATGACCAATCACGTGCATTTGCTGCTGACGCCGCAACGCACCGACAGCGCCGCCTTGCTGATGAAGAACCTTGGTCAGCGCTATGTTCAATACATCAACCACACCTATCGGCGCAGCGGCACCTTATGGGAAGGGCGGTTTCGTTCGTGCCTGACGCAGACGGAGGATTACGTGCTGGCGTGCTACCGTTATATCGAATTGAACCCGGTGCGTGCCGGCATGGTGATGCGTCCGCAGGATTATCGCTGGTCGAGCTATCATGCCAACGCGCTGGGGAAGGCGAGCCGTTTCGTTGTGCCGCAAGCGGAGTATCTGAGACTAGGGTGCGATGATGCAGTCAGGCAGGAAGCCTATCGAGCCTTGTTCAAGGCACATCTGGACGAAGAGGTGGTGGTGCAGATACGCAGCGCGACCAATGGCAACTATGCGTTAGGCAGCGAGCGATTCCAGCAAGAGATCGGGGTGATGCTTGGCCGGCGGGCGGGCAGAGGGCAATCCGGCAGGCCGAGCAAAGGGGCTGTCCCGTCCAACCGTCCAAAACACTTTCCCCGTTCCGGCTGAACCGAATTTTTCAACCCAAATCGCAGCCAGCGCTGTCGCTGGCAGTCGCTTCCATTCGTCAAATGGAAACTTTCGCCGATTTTCCTTCTGCAAAATCTGCATTTGCTGGTTTCTGTCCGTGCAACATCTCGGCAATCCGTAATTACCGTGGACACCAACCCAGAGTATTCAAAGTTCGCCGGATGGTGATCAACATCACAAGTAATACCCTCTCAACATCCCATGCCTCGAACCAACGTACCGATTTAGGCGCACGGCGAAACGGGTTGATTCCACGCCATGCCTCATCCGGCGTAAATCCGCCCAAATTTTGATGCGGGCGCACTGCGTTGTACCAGATACCGAAATCATTCAGCAGATACGCCAGCGCATCGCGGGTGTCGACCTCAATCCGATCCATCTTCTGTTTCAGCGTACCGAACAATCGCTCGATGCGCCCATTCATCCACGGACAACCCGGCACAGTGAATTGCTGCCTGATACCCGCAACCCGGCAGCCCCAGCGAAAAACCTTGCCACGAAACACGCTGGCATTGTCCGAACGAAGCGCACGCGGCACACCGTATTTGCCGATGGCAAGGAACAAGTGACCAAGCAGCGTCCACGCATTCTGCCGTTTTAGTGTTTCCAGCATAAGCAGTCTGAGGCTGCCATGATCGACAATGCCCAGGATGGCATACACATTTCCAGCAAGATCGCCTTTGCCTGTCATGTCGATGGCCTAGGTGTCATTGACCGGCACAGGACACGGCGATTTGTTCTTGATGTTCCGGCGCAACAATTCAATCTCATATCGGTGCTTGCGCAGCGTGTAGCTCACGTAGGATTTACCTGCCGTCATGTTGTCGCGGACGGCGTGCAACCGGTTGAATAGCATCTCGACACTGCGGCATCCCTCGCCACTCAGCGCAGCCAGCCGCACCACCTCCTTAACCACCCAGGCAGGTTTTGCACGCGTACGATGGGCGGGTTTCTTGTCCGCAATGCAAATGGGTTTTGGCAATTGAAACCGCCTGCGCCGGAATGGCCGCTGCCGGAATAAGACTAACAAGCCAAAGTGTCCATGGAGCAAGGCAAACCCAAAGCCCAGAAAGGAGAGCAGGGCGGGCAGGAGTGGCAGGGGTTGCAAAACATGCATGGCGTGAAAACGCGGGATGGAGCTCGAAGTTTCGGAATCTATCGGGTGCCCGCCTGAAGGTGTATGGATCGCACGAGGTGCATATCCAACCTGACACGAACCTTGTGCCTACAGTTCCCAGGGATTGAACAGCAGCGGATAGTAAGCAAAGTCCTGCACGTTGCGCGTGACAATGGTGAGGCCATGGCATTGCGCGGTGGCTATCAACAGCGAATCCATCAGCGGTTGCGGCTGGCCTGCGAGCTCTGTGCGCGCAGCGATTTGCGCCCAAGCATGCAGGATGGGTACATCCAGCGTCAGGATGCGCCCGGCAAATCGTTGTTCCACCTTACCCAGCCATGCAGTTAGTTTCTGGCTGCGGCGCGGTTCGACAGCGCGGAGCTTGAGGATGCCTTTTTCGATTTCGCCAATTGTAATCACGCTGAGATAGAGGCTGGTTTCATCCTGCTCGTCCAGCCAGGCGATGACGCGTTCCTCGGGGGTGCGCTTTGCATATTCAGAAAGCACACATGTATCGACTAGCCAACTCATAACTCAATGTTGCGCCCGGCGTCGAGGCTGCGTGCCAGGTCGAGATCTTCAATGCCGAGATCGGGTTGCAGCAGGGCGGCGGAAAGTTTGCCTTTGTGGCGCGTGAGGCGAACATATTGTTCCGCCGATACGACCACCGCCGTGGGCTTGCCATGCACGGTGACCACTTGGGCATCGCCGCCGGCTGCCAATCTTATGAGTTGGCTGAAATTGCCTTTCGCTTCCTGCAATTGCCATTCGCTTCGCATGATGCCCTCCGTTAAATCTGGTCAGTCTGGGCAGAATTTAACATGTTGCTTTCCGGTTGGCTATGCCTGCAATCTTTGACCGCCGTCTCTCGCGCCAACGGCTACAAGATAGCCAGAGCTATTCGTGAATAGTTACACGGGCCAAGTCATTCAGGCAGGATCGCGCCATGGTATTTGTTGCCGTGTTACCAATACAGCTCAACACTCCTTAATGCCTCTCCGCCCGAGGTGCCCCCAACTGTGATCGCTTTACCGTTGTAGAGCAGCACAGTGGTGTGCTGGGTGCGCGCATGTATTGATGGTCCTGTGGTCGACCATGTTCCCGTGATGGGGTTGAAAAGTTCTCCGCTGGAGAGGGTGTTCTTTCCGCCTGCGCTGCTGCCGCCTGTTACGTAGACCTGCCCTGTGGGGAGCAATACGGCGCTGTGCAGGTAGCGCGCGTCAGTCATTTTCCCTGCCGATGTCCATTGCCCGCTTTCGGCATCGAACAATTCGGATGTGGCAAGGACGCCTTTGTCGTCCAGTCCGCCTGCGATCAATACGTTGCCATTGGGGAGCAGGGTCGCGGTGTGCAGGTGGCGCGGTGCCGATATATAGCCTGCGGGGTGCCATGTGCCTGTTTCTGCATCATATAGCTCTGCATTGCGGAGGCTGCCATTGGGGCCTGTGCCAGCCGCGATCAATACTTTGTTGTTGGGTAGCAGGGTGGCTGTGTGCTGTGTGCGGGCTGAGGATGGTTTGTTTGTGATACTCCATTTGCCTGTCGCCGGGTCATAAAGCTCGGCGCTTGCAAGAATGCCTTGTCCTGTCGCTCCGATGCCGCCCACTACGAGTACTTTGCCGTTGGGTAGCAGGGTGGTTGTGTGGTCGCGACGGGCGATGTTCAGGCTGCCTGTGATGACCCATCTTGAGGTGGTCGGGTCGAATAGTTCTGCACTGGCGAGGCGGGTAATACCTTCGCCGATGCCGCCGACGATCAGCACTTTGCCATTTGGCAGCAGGGTTGCGCTGTGGCTGTGTCGCGCCTGGTTGAGGGGGGCTGCGGCAGAAAATCTGCCGCTGGAGGCATCGTAAATCTCGGTATCGCTGATGCTGCCGTTGTCATTGGCGCCACCCGTGACCAGCAGATTCCCGTTGGCAAGCAAGGTGCTTGTGTGATTTCGGCGTGCGGTCGTGAGGGCAGCGCTGGCGACAGCAATTCCTTTGGAGGGTTGGCCGCAGATTATTTGAATGTTGCTGACGTTCGACTGCGATACGCTGCCTTTGCCATATGTCTGCGTGCAGGGTTGCTCATTTGGCGAGGCGGAGGCGTGAATGTCGTAGACGGCCTTGGGGATGAATTTGTTGGGCAAGGTGAACGTGTCGCCATCCGTGATGAACTCTTCGGATTTGCCGTTATTGCTTATTGAAAGCGTATTGCCCTCAGTCAGACCGCGGATATGCCCTCCGATGGAATAGCCCACGGTGATAGGTAGCGGTTCGGAGGTGATGCCATTCAGTTTGACTGTGAGTTGGGTAACGCCTGCACTGATGCCTTCTGCCTCGCCAGCGGCAATCCTGATGAGGCCTTTCTTGCTCGTGTGCCAACTTACCTTGGACAGGATGTTCTGGCTGGAGTCGTCGGAGTAGTGCCCGATGGCTTGCAGCGCTGTTTTTTCGCCTATGCCGAGGTATGCCTTGGTTGATGTCAGTTCAATGTGCTGAAGGGTGGCGGTCACAGGGAGCGCGGTGGCAGGAGGCGCAGCGGGTGTGGCAGTTTCGGGAGCAGTTTCGCGCGGTTGGGCGGCAGTGGCCGATGGTGGTGCCTTGCTGTGCTCTTCGCAACTGGCCAGGAATACGGCAAAGAAAAGCAAGGAAAGGCGAGCGGCTAAAGTAAGCGGCAGTGACATGGAAGGACTTTCGTTAAGGATGCTGATGGAGCACACGAGGCCTGAGACGTGAAAATCTGCGGCAGGATTCTACCTGCGCTGCTCGGGATTGTGCATGATGCCGGTGGGCGGTTAGGCTGGTTTGTCCCTGCCATCCTGCAAATTACGTGCAAATTCTGGATGGGACTCGGCTTTACGGCTTGCTCAAATGCCATCATTTGCGAATTTGAAAGGAACCTTTTCCGCATAGCTGGGCTGCATGTCGGCACTGCGACATTGCAGGCAAACCCTGCTAGAATCGCGCCCTCAGAATTTTCTGATTCACAATAATCATTTGGAGAGAAGCATGGCTGTCGAACGTACCCTTTCTATCATCAAACCCGATGCAGTCGCCAAGAACGTCATCGGTCAGATCTATTCCCGTTTCGAAGGTGCCGGTCTGAAGATCGTGGCGGCACGCATGGTGCAACTGTCCCGCGCCGAAGCGGAAGGCTTCTACGCCGTGCACAAGGCCCGTCCTTTCTTCAAGGATCTGGTGGATTTCATGATCTCCGGCCCGGTGATGATCCAGGTGCTGGAAGGCGAAGGCGCGATCCTGAAGAACCGCGACCTGATGGGCGCTACCGATCCGAAGAAGGCAGAAAAGGGCACCATCCGCGCCGATTTCGCTGACAGCATCGACGCGAACGCGGTGCACGGTTCCGACGCGGCTGAGACTGCTGCTGTCGAGATCGCTTACTTCTTCCCGGCACTGAACGTCTATTCGCGCTAAGCGATTCAGATGAAGCAAAACCTCCTCGATCTTGAACCGGCTGCGATGACCGCATGGTTCGCGGAACACGGCGAAAAACCGTTCCGCGCCAAGCAGGTGCTGCGCTGGATCTACAAGAACGGGGAGTCCGATTTCGATGCGATGAGCGATCTGGCGATCTCTCTTCGCGAAAAACTGAAGCAACTCGCCTGTATCCAGACGCCCAAGGTGATGCGCGAAGAGACCGCCACCGACGGTACGCGCAAATGGCTGCTGGATGTGGGGACGGGCAACGCGGTGGAGACCGTGTTCATCCCGGAAGAGGGCAGGGGGACGCTGTGTGTTTCGACGCAGGCGGGCTGCGCGCTGGATTGCGCGTTCTGTTCCACCGGCAAGCAAGGCTTCAACCGCAATCTGTCCACTGCCGAGATCATCGGCCAGGTGTGGTGGGCCAACCATGAACTTGGCAAGAACGAAGAAGGCAACTGGCCGGTCACCAATGTGGTGATGATGGGCATGGGCGAGCCTCTGCTGAATTTCGACAGCACCGTGAGCGCCTTGCGCCTGATGCTGGACGACCACTGTTACGGCCTGTCGCGCCGCCGTGTGACGGTGTCCACCTCCGGCGTGGTGCCGGCGATGGACCGGCTGCGCGAGGAATGCCCGGTCGCACTGGCGATCTCGCTGCATGCGCCGAATGATGCGTTGCGTAACGAGCTGGTGCCGATCAACCAGAAATATCCATTGAAGGAATTGATGGCCGCTTGCTTGCGCTATCTGGAAAAGGCCCCGCGCGATTTCGTGACTTTCGAATACGTGATGCTGGCGGGGGTGAACGACAGGCCGCAGGATGCGCGCGAGTTGATGGAGTTGGTGCGCGATGTGCCTTGCAAGTTCAACCTGATCCCGTTCAACCCGTTCCCGCAAGCGCCTTATCGCCGTTCGGATATGGAGACGGTGAAACGTTTCCGCGACATCCTGATGCAGGCGGACATCGTCACCACCATCCGCAAGGTGCGCGGCGACGACATCGCGGCGGCCTGCGGGCAATTGGCGGGTCAAGTGCAGGACAAGTCGAAACGAACCCTACGCATGATGGAGGCAAGCCGATGAAGCCGTGGATGGTCTATCTTCTTGCATTGCTGCTGGCCGGATGTGCCGGAGGCGGTGTGCCGGACGAGAGGGCGCGCAGCAGTGCCAAGATCCATACCGAATTGGCTGCCTCCTACTTCGAGCGCGGCCAGTATTCCATCGCGCTGCAGGAACTGGGGGCGGCCATGCAGGCCGACGATTCCTATGCGCCGGCCTACAATGTGCGCGGTCTGGTGCGCATGACACTGCGCGAGGACGAACAGGCAGACAGGGATTTCCGCCGCGCCCTGAAGATCGATCCCCATAGCGCCTCCACGTTGAACAACTACGGCTGGTTCCTGTGCCAGCGAGGAAAGCCGAAGGAATCCATCGCAAAGTTCATGGATGCGTTGAAAGACCCGCTCTACAACACGCCCGATGTTGCGTATGCCAATGCGGGTGTGTGCGCCATCAAGGCAGGTGATCTGGTTGCGGCGGAAAGTTTTCTGGAACGGGCGTTGATCCTGCACCCGGCCATGCCGGAAGCCCAGATCGGGCTGGCCGAACTGAACTACACCAGGGGGGACTACTCGATGGCCAAAGTCCACTTGATGCGTTTCATGCAAGTGTACGACGCGCTGACGCCCGAGCACCTGTGGCTGGCGGTCCGAGTCGAGCGCAAGGCGGGGGATCGCAATGCGGCGGCGAGTTATGCGTTGCAATTGCGCAAGCGGTTCCCGGATTCGCGCGAAGCGCAACTTCTGCAGGCGGGCGAGTGATGGCTGAGAACCAGAGTGAGACGAATCCGGAAGCGCAACAGCCGGCGTTGAGCGTCGGGGCGATCCTGCGCGCCGAGCGCGAGGCGCGCGGTCTGTCGGTGGAAGAGATCGCGGAGCGCGTCAAATTCAGTGTGCGCCAGGTGGAAGCCCTGGAGCATGACGATGTCGAGCATCTGCCGCAGGGAACCTTCCTGCGCGGCTTCGTGCGCAGCTATGCGCGCGTGCTCGGCGTGGACGAGGCCAGGTTGCTGGAAGCGACGCATACGCATACGGAACATCATTTCGATGTGACGGATGTGCAGGCAGGCGGCGCTCCCCTGCCGGTCACGGGTGATGCGAGCCGTCGCAGCCGTTACCTGCTGCTGGGTGCTCTGGCTGTGGCGATCCTGCTGGCAGGTTTCATCCTGATGCGTCCTGCCCAGAAGACGCTTCCCGCCGTGGTCACAGAAGAGGGCGCAGTGGAACCCGTCTCTGCAGTCAGTGCCGCGCCGCTACAGCCGATAGAACCGGCACAGCCGGTCATGGCGCAATCGGCCGAGCCAGCAACAATCGCGGAAGTGCAGAAACCTGAGCCTGCAGCTGCGCCAAAAAAAATCGAACCAGCCAAGCCGTTGCCCATCGTCAAGCCGTTGCCAGTGACGAAACCGGTCGAAGCAGTCAAGCCGGCAGAAGTTCCGAAGCCCGTGGTTGCGCCCAAGCCAGTCGTCACCCCGACGGTTCCAGTGAGCAAGCCGGAGCCTGTTGCGCCAGCAGAAACCGAGGCACCAGCGCCTGACACGCCTTCCAAACCTGAAGTACCACTAGCGCAATTGATGAAGCGCCCGATCCATATCGTGTTCAACGAAGATGCATGGATGGAGATCATCGACGTGAACGGCGAGATATTGTTGTCGCGCGTCACGAAAGCGGGTGAGGAGAAGTGGATAGGCGGCGGACATCGTGCGCCATACAGTGTCTCCATCGGCAGACCGGGGGCGATCCGTATGTATTACCACGGCAAGGAAGTCGATCTGTCGAAATTCAACCCGGCTGGCGTCGCCAAGCTGGTTCTGGAGTAACACATATGACACATCCTTCCATTCTGCGTCACGCGACGCAGGCGGTGCGTGTCGATGACGTCGTCATCGGCGGGGCGGCACCCATCGTGGTGCAGTCGATGACCAATACCGATACCGCCGATATCAACACGACCACCAAACAGGTGCATGAACTGGCCATCGCCGGTTCGGAACTGGTGCGCATCACGGTCAACACCTCTGAAGCCGCCGAGGCGGTGCCGCATATCCGCCGCCGCCTGGATGCGCTCGGCTGCAAGGTGCCGCTGATAGGCGATTTCCATTACAACGGCCATCGTCTGCTCACCGAATATCCGGAGTGTGCCAAGGCACTGGCGAAATACCGCATCAACCCCGGCAATGTGGGCAAGAACCGCAAGGGCGAGGACCAGTTCGCCATGATGATCGCGGTGGCCAGGCAATACGACAAGCCGGTGCGCATCGGCGTGAACTGGGGCAGTCTGGACCAGGATCTGGTGGTGCGCATGATGGACGACAACGCCAAACTGCCAGTGCCGAAGGACGTGCGCGAAGTGACGCGCGAGGCACTGATCGTCTCCGCATTGCAGAGCGCGCAACGTGCCGAGGAACTGGGCCTGTCGCGCGACCGCATCGTGTTGTCGTGCAAGGTGAGCGAGGTGCAGGACCTGATCGCGGTGTATCAGGAACTGGCCAAGCGCTGCGACTATGCGCTGCATCTCGGCCTGACCGAGGCGGGCATGGGTTCCAAGGGTATCGTGGCATCCACCGCCGCACTGTCGGTGTTGTTGCAGCAAGGCATAGGCGACACCATCCGCGTGTCGCTGACCCCGGCACCGGGCGGTGCGCGCACCGAAGAGGTGGTGGTGGCACAGGAGATATTGCAGACCATGGGCTTGCGCTCGTTCACTCCGATGGTGACGGCCTGCCCCGGTTGCGGACGCACCACCAGCACGGTGTTCCAGGAACTGGCACAGCACATCCAGAACTATCTGCGTGCGCAGATGCCGGTATGGCGCGAGCAGTACAGCGGCGTGGAAGAGATGACGGTGGCGGTCATGGGCTGCATCGTGAACGGCCCCGGCGAGAGCAAGATGGCGAACATCGGCATCAGTCTGCCGGGCACGGGCGAGACGCCCTCGGCACCGGTGTATGTGGACGGCGAGAAGACGGTGACACTGCGCGGCGACAACATCGCCGAGGAGTTCACCCGGATCGTCAATGAATATGTGGCAAGAAAGTACCAGAAGAAATGAGTAATGCGTTGCAAGCCGTGAAAGGCATGAACGACATCCTGCCGGACGAGGCGGGGCTGTGGCTGTGGTTCGAGGATACCGTGCGCGAGTGGCTGGAAGCCTATGGCTACCGCAACATCCGCATGCCGCTGGTGGAGCCGACCGCGCTGTTCAAGCGCGCCATCGGCGAAGTCACCGACATCGTCGAAAAGGAGATGTACAGCTTCGAGGACAGTCTCAACGGCGACCAGCTCACGTTGCGTCCGGAGGGCACGGCTTCATGCGTGCGCGCCGTGCTGCAGCACAATCTGCTGTATAACGCGCCGCAGCGTCTGTGGTATTCGGGCCCGATGTTCCGCCACGAGCGTCCGCAGAAGGGGCGCTATCGCCAGTTCCATCAGATCGGGGTGGAAGCGATGGGCTTCGGCGGGCCGGACATCGACGCCGAGCAGATCATCATGTGCGCGCGGTTGTGGAAGAAGCTGGGCATCCGCGATGTGACGCTGCAATTGAACACGCTGGGCGACAGCGTTTCCCGTCAGCGTCATCGCGACAAGCTGATCGCTTACTTCGAGGGGCACAAGGATGTGCTGGATGCCGATGCACAGCGTCGTCTGTACAGCAATCCGCTACGCATCCTCGACACCAAGAATCCGGCCATGCAGGAGCTGGTGGGCAATGCGCCCAAGCTGATGGATGAACTGGAGGAAGATGCGGTCCAGCATTTCGAGGCGGTGCAGGCGATCCTGAAGCGTCATGACATTGCGTTCGAGATCAACCCGCGTCTGGTTCGCGGGCTGGACTATTACAACCGTACCGTGTTCGAGTGGGTCACCACGCGGCTGGGTGCGCAGGGTACGATCTGCGCCGGCGGCCGCTTCGACGGGCTGATCGAGCAGATCGGCGGCAAACCGGCACCGGCCATGGGTTTCGCCATGGGCGTGGAGCGTCTGCTGGCGTTGCTGCAGGAAGACGGCATGACGCCGCCGCCCGCGCCGCTGGACGTGTACGTGGTGCATCAGGGCGATCAGGCACAGGTCATTGCCTGGCAAGCCGCCGAGCTGTTGCGCGATGCCGGTGTGCGCGTGCTGCTGCATTGCGGCGGCGGCAGCTTCAAGTCGCAGATGAAGAAAGCGGACGGCAGCGGCGCAGTGTGCGCGGTGATCGTCGGCGACGACGAGGCCGCCGCCGATGCGGTCACGCTCAAACCTTTGCGCGGTGGCGAACAGGAGCGTGTCGCACTCGCGGCATTGCAAAGCAAGATTGAAGAATTGATCAAGTGAGGGAATGAGAATGTCAGAGTTGGATCTACACGAACAGGAACAGGTCGATGCGCTCAAGGCCTGGTGGAAAGCGAACAGCAACTGGGTGTACGGGATCGTCACCGTCTCCCTGCTGGCTTTCGCCGGCAGCCAGTTCTGGAAACAGCATCAGGCCAGTCAGGCGGCCGGCGCAGCCAGTCTGTATGCCGAGGTGATGAAGCAGACCGCGAGCGGCGATGACAAGCGGATCGGTGATGCGGCGGACGCGCTGGCCGATCGCTTCGCTGCCAGCCCTTACGCGACCCGCGCACAACTGCTGGCTGCCCAGACCAGCCAGCAGGCAGGCGATGCGACCCGCGCCAAGGCCAGGTTATGGTGGGTGATCGAACATGCGGGTGAAGAGGGCGCGCAACATGTGGCCCGCCTCAGGCTGGTAGCCATGCTGCTGGACGAGAAACAGTATGAAGATGCGCTCAAGCATCTGGCTACCGCGCATCCGGCGACCTTCGATAGCGTATATGCCGATCTGAAGGGGGACGTGCTGAGCGCGATGGGCAAGACCGATGAAGCCCGCATCGCCTACAAGCAGGCATTGGACAAGTCAGAAGCACAGGCAGTCCAGCGTAACCTGATCCAGTTGAAACTGGACGGACTGGGTAGCGCCAAATGACATTGCGTAACGTTAGTCTGCTGACTTGCGTGCTGGTGCTGGCCGCCTGCAGCAGCGACAAGGCAGGCGTCGATCCGGCGAAGTTGATCGACTTCAAGCCGGCCGCGCAGATCCAGGTGCGCTGGCAGCAATCGCTGGGTGACAGCGGCATCAACGTGCTGACGCCGGGCGTCACGCGTGAGGCGGTGTTCGGTGCCGACGAAAAGCATCTGTATCGCTTCGACCGCGACAGCGGCAAGCAGATGTGGCGCATCACACCCGGCTTCACAGTCTCCGGCGGTGTGGGCGCAGGCGCGGGGCTGGTGCTGGTCGGCGGTGACCAGGGCGAGCTGGCTGCATACGATGAGACGGACGGCACGTTGCGCTGGCAGGTAAAGGTTTCCAGCGAGGTGTTGAGTGCGCCGCAGATAGCAAGCGGTATCGTGGTGGTGCGCACCGGCAACGGCCGCATCGCGGGGCTGGATGCGCAGGACGGTAAACGCCTGTGGCTGTATGAGCGGGTAACACCTGCCTTGAGCGTGCGCAGCCACGCCGGTGTGGTCATCCGCAACGGTATGGTCTACGCGGGTTTCGCCGCAGGCAGGCTGGCAGCGATCGGTCTGACCAAGGGTATCGTGATCTGGGAAGCGGCCGTGTCGCAGCCGCGCGGCAACACCGAACTGGAGCGCATCAGCGACATCACCAGTTTGCCGGCGGCCGATGACCGGCAGGTTTGCGCCATCGCCTTCCAGGGCAGGTTGGCCTGTTTCGACGCGATCCAGGGCAACACACTGTGGACGCGCGAGATGTCCAGCGACAAGGGGCTGGCCCTGTTCGGGGGCTATCTCTATGTGACCGATGCGGACGGCAGCGTGTACGCGCTGGACAGAAGTAGCGGTGCCACATTGTGGAAGAACGACCAGCATGCCCATCGCCAGATGACTGCCCCTTATCCTGTCGAGAACTATCTGTTGATAGGCGACTTCGAAGGTTATCTGCATGCGCTCGACACCCGCGACGGCAGCCTGCTGGCCCGCCGCAAGACGGATGGCAGCGCGATCCTTGCCGCCCCCGTGCTGATGGGGGACGGTGCCATGGTTCAAACCAGCGACGGCGAGTTGCTGGCGATCTCGGTACAAAAGTGATGCTACCCACCCTGGTTCTGGTCGGACGCCCCAACGTCGGCAAATCAACGCTTTTCAACCGCCTCACGCGCAGCCGTGATGCGCTGGTGGCCGACAAGCCGGGTCTTACGCGCGACCGTCATTACGGCCGCGGCCGGATCGGGGAACGGCCGTTCCTGGTGGTCGACACCGGCGGTCTGGAACCGGTGGCCAAGGAAGGCATCCTGTATGAGATGGCCAAACAGACGCGGCAGGCCGTGGACGAAGCCGATCTGGTGTTGTTCCTGGTGGATGGGCGAGACGGTTTGACGCCGCAGGACAAGATCATCGCCACCCAGTTGCGCAAGACCGGCCGCCCGCTGATGCTGCTGGTGAACAAGGCCGAAGGCATGCAGCGCGCCCGTGTGACGGCCGATTTCCACGAGCTGGGGCTGGGCGAGCCCATCCCCATCTCGTCCGCGCATGGCGAGAACGTGGCGGAGATGATCGAGATCGCGCTGGACGAGTTGCCTGCAGCCGAACCCGAAGTGGAAGAGAAGGCCCATCATCCCAAGCTGGCCATCGTAGGCAGACCCAACGTCGGCAAATCCACGCTGGTCAACGCCATCCTCGGTGAGGAGCGCGTGATAGCCTTCGACCAGCCGGGCACCACGCGCGACTCCATCTATATCGACTTTGAGCGCGGCGGCAAGCAATACACCATCATCGACACCGCCGGCGTGCGCCGTCGCGGCAAGATCGACGAGGCCATCGAAAAGTTCTCGGTGGTGAAGACCCTGCAGGCCATCGAGGATGCCAACGTGGTGGTGCTGGTGGTGGACGCCAGCGACCAGATCACCGAACAGGATGCGCACCTGGCGGACTTCGTGCTGCAGGCCGGGCGCGCGCTGGTGCTGGCGGTGAACAAGTGGGACGGGCTGGACGATTACGCGCGCGACAGCGCCAAGCGCGACATCGACCGCAAACTGCACTTCCTGGATTTCGCCAAGCAGCACTTCATCTCCGCGCTGAAGGGGACCGGTGTAGACAGTCTGCTGAAGTCGGTCGATCAGGCCTATACCGCCGCCATGACGAAGATGCCGACCCCGCAACTCACGCGCGTGCTGGAAGCGGCAGTGGAGAAACAGGCCCCGCCGCGCAACGGGTCGTTCCGGCCCAAGATGCGCTACGCCCATCAGGGCGGCAGCAACCCGCCGCTCATCGTCGTGCACGGCAGCGCGCTGGAGAAGGTGCCAGCCAGTTACGTCCGCTATCTGGAACGGGTGTTCTGCGACGCGTTCAAGCTGCAGGGCACGCCGCTGCGCATCGAATTCAAATCCGGCAAGAACCCCTTCGCGGACAAGGCACCACGCCCCTTGACCGAAAGCGAAGAGCGCGCTGCCCACCGGGCACGCATCCGCGGACGCAAGAAATACGGATAAGCCGACCTAGAGCTTGACGTTCAGTCCGGTCAACAACACGGTGTCGCTGTGCTTGACGCCCGCGCCGATATCACTGTTGTACTTGTTCTGCAAACTGATGGACAGTCCCATCGTGCTGTTCAGGCTGATCACCAGACTGCTGTCGAACACGCTGCGGAACTCGCCTCCGGTCTGCGTGCTGGGGTAATAGCTCAGTTTCTGTTTGAAGCGTGTGTTCGGCGTCAGTGCATGGGTCGATTCCTCAGCCAGGATCACCTCGCTGGTGCTGACCGTGCTGCCCGTCATCATGTTCGAACGGTTGTGCGACAGACCGCCGAACAGGTCGAAGGTGACATCCCCGTCTTGCAACAAGTGATAACCGAGACCGGCTCCCAGGCTGCTGCGCAGGTCCAGATTGGCCATCCGGTCCTGCTCGAACTCGAGCAGTCCGAAACCGAACAGGCGCGCACTCAAGTTATGGTCATAGCGGGTGCCCAGGCGAGTCTTGTCGGCACTGACCACACCCTGGCTCTTCCCATATAGCGCCGAGGCATAGGCGGACAGCTTGTTGGACTCCGTGGTCCGGGCCTCGTCGACGACAAGGGAATAGGTCGTTCCGTTGGTGTTGCCCGCGGAACGGGAGAAGGAGAGTGCGGCATTGCCTTGCCACAGATGGTCCCCTGTCTCTGCACAAGCGGGAGATGACAGGGATAATATGATGAGCAGACTGCGCGGGATGCGGTACATATCGTTTCCTTGCGGTTATGAGTATGGGATGAATACGGGGAGTGAGACAGGCCGGGAAGACGATCACCTCGCCCGCAAGAGCACCGATTCTATCGCGCGCGCTCTGCGCGTACACGAGTGGATGTGGCCGCCCGGTCGGTATTGCCCCATGCAGAGTCAGGCTTATAGTAAAGTTACGTGCCTTCAATCCACCCATCTTTCTACATGTCGTACGACACTCCGGCGCAACGCAATACGACTCGTCTGCTGATCGGCTTGACCCTGTTGTTCCTGCTGGTCTGGCTGACTCCCTCTGTGGCGGTGCTGCGCGGTGTCCATATCATGCCGTTGCCGATGCACGTCGCCATGGAGACGTTCGCCATCGTGGTGGCGATGATGGTGTTCGGCATCACGTGGAACGCATATTCCCCCGAACGATCGGCGAATACTGTGATCCTTGCCACCGGTTTCCTGCTGGTCGGGTTGCTCGACTTCGGGCACATGTTCTCGTTCGCCGGCATGCCGGAATTCGTCACGCCCAGCGGCCCCGAGAAAGCGATCCAATTCTGGTTGTCCGAGCGGTTCGCCGCTGCCGTGATCCTGCTGGTGGTCGCGATTCGCGCCTGGCAGCAGCCGCTGGCGCATGAAAGGACACGCTATCTGCTGCTGGCCGGCAGTCTGCTGGGAGCCGGAGTGGTCTATTGGCTGGTGTTGTATCACCCTGATGTCTGGCCGCGCACCTTCATAGAGGGGCAGGGACTGACCGGGTTCAAGATAGCAGCCGAATATTCCGTGATCGCCTTGCTGCTGGCGGCGGGTGCGATGTTCTACCGCCAGACCCGGCAGAATGACCGTGCCCAGGCGGACAACGCCTACCGGCTCGGTGCGGCATGCCTGGTCAGCGCGCTGGGCGAGCTGTGTTTCGTTTTGTACAGCGCGGTCAGCGATATCTTCAACCTGCTCGGCCACGCGTACAAAGTCATCGGCTACCTGTTCATCTACCGTGCGGTGTTCATCGAGAGCGTGCGGGAGCCCTATGTGCGCCTGGGTACGACGCAGGATGAGCTCGGGCGTTCGCAGAGGATGCTGCAGTCAATCCTGGACAACGTGCCGGTCAGGATATTCTGGAAGGACGAGGCGGGGCGCTATCTGGGTGTCAACAAGCGCCTGCTGGAAGATTTGGGAATGCAGGATGCACCGCAGATGATCGGCAAGACCGACTTCGACTTCCTGCCCGAGGAGCAGGCAGCCAGCTTCCACGCGGATGATATCGAGGTGATGCTCAATGGGCGCCCGAAACTGAATATCGAGGAACCGATGCGGCTGAAGGACGGCAGCGACGCCTGGCTGCTCACCAATAAGGTGCCGTTGCTGGGGCAGTCCGGCGAAGTGATCGGTGTGTTGGGTGCCTACAGCGACGTCACGCAATTGCGCAGTGCCGAACTTCGCCTGCAGGAAGCGAACAGACAGTTGCGCGAGCTGACCGTGCGGCGCGAGCAGGCGCGTGAGGAAGAACGCAAGCGCATCGCGCAGGACCTGCACGACGACCTCGGCCAGATGCTGACCGGCCTGCGTATGGAGGTCGGTCTGCTGCGCATCCAGTACGGCGAGGAAAGGCCAGAATTGCTGCTGCCGCTGCAGGCGCTGAAGGAACAGATCGACGCCAGCATACAGGTGGTGCGCGATGTAGCAGCCCAGTTGCGCCCGGCCGTGCTGGATATGGGTGTGGCCTCCGCCCTGGAGTGGCAGGTCGCCGAATTCACCAGGCGCAGCGGCATCCCGTGCGGGCTGGTGCTCGACGAGCGGGATATCGGGCTGAGTGCCGAGCAGGCCACCACAATCTTCCGTATCGTGCAGGAATCGTTGACCAACATCATGCGCCACGCCCATGCCGGACAGGTCATGGTCAGGCTGCAGCACCGGGAAGATCATTGCCTGCTGCAGATCGAGGACGACGGGGCGGGCTTCGATGCCGGACAGGCGCGCAAGAAGACGTTCGGCCTGATGGGGATGCGCGAGCGCGCGCTGGTGCTGGGTGGCGAGATCGAGATCGACAGCGCCCCCGGCAAGGGAACGCGGATCTCGGTGCAGATCCGTTCATGCAAATGCGGGAGGAACCATGATTAGACTGATGATTGCCGACGACCACGCCATCGTGCGCGAAGGCCTGAAACAATTGTTCGCGCTGGTGGCCGACATCAAGGTGGTCGCCGCGGCGGTGAACGGTGCGGAGGTGCTCGACCTGTTGCGGAATAAGCCGGCCGACCTGCTGTTGCTGGACATGACCATGCCAGGCATCAGCGGGGTCGAGCTGATCGCGCGCGTCAAGGCGCAGAACCCGGAGCAAAAGATACTCGTGCTCAGTATGCACAACGAACCGCAGATCGCGCGGCGCGCACTGGCGGCGGGGGCCTCCGGCTACCTGACCAAGGACAGCGATCCGGAGGTGCTGCTGGCGGCCGTGCGCAAGGTGGCCGCCGGTGGCCGCCATATCGACGCCGGCCTGGTCGAGGCCATGGTGTTCGATGCCGGCGCCACCACCAACAAGGCACCGCACGAACTGCTATCCGAGCGGGAGCTGCAGATCCTGCGCCTGCTGGTGCAGGGCAGGAGCGTCAACGATATCGCCGATGCGCTGGTCATCAGCAACAAGACCGTCAGCACCCACAAATCCAGATTGATGCAGAAACTGAACCTGGCCAACAACGCGGAGCTGGTCCGCTATGGTGTCGAGCACGCACTGACCTGATCCTCCCCGGGTCAGGAAATCCCGACCCCGACGCGTCACATCCCTACAGCAGATTCGGTCTTGCCTGATGGATGCCGCCCTGAGGTGGCGGCATCCTGCGGTCACTGCTATCTACGATCGTACTGACATGCCGGCGGATGTTTCTCTCCTGGTCGCTTTGCTGCTCGGCATCGCGCTCTCATTGCTGTTCACCTATCTCCTGCGTCACCCGGCTATCCGGGATGACACGGTCGCCACCCCTCGTTGCGACGGGTGCGCCCCCGTCGATTTCAAGGCGATGATCGAACGATCGCCAGACACCATTTCCCGATACGACCGTGACGGCAGCCTGTGCTATGCCAATGCCGCTTTTCGCCGACTCGAACCGGACACGGGCGAGGGCGGCGAACGGTACGGCGGGGAGAATTTTCTACCGAGGCTGCGGGAGGTGATGGAAAGCCGGCGGGAGGATGAATATGAATGTACGTGGAAAACGCGGGCCGGGTGGCAGACCAGCCTCATCCGCATCGCTCCGGAGTTCGATGCCGATGGCGATGTCAGGGGGGCGATCAGTATCGGGCGCGATATAAGCGCGCTCAAGGAGACCGAGAACCGTCTGCGCGAGTCGCGTGAGCTGCTGCGGGAATTGAGTGTCAGGCGCGAGGTAGAGATGCGGCGGGTGCGCAAGGAAGCAGCACGCGAGATGCACGAGGATTACGGTCAACGCCTGAGCATGCTGCGCATGAACCTCGTTCTGTTGCAGCACCAGTCGGTGAGGGATGATCCCGACGGGGTGGCACGGATAGGGGACTCGCTGCATCTGCTGGACGAGACCATCGCGCACATGCGCGAGATCGTTTCCGTCATCCATCCCTCGGTGCTGAACATGGCTGTCGCCCTGGCGCTCGAATGGCTGGCCGAGGAGATGCTGAGCGGATCCGGTATCCGCTACGAGGTCATGGTGACCGATGCTGCGGACGGGCTGGACGAGATGGTCACGGGCCTGGTGTACCGCCTGGTCCAGCATGCACTGTCGAATGTGGTCAGGCATGCGCAGGCGCAACGGGTGCGCATCGTGCTGGAGGGCAGGGGGGAGTGTCTGAGACTGGTGGTGAACGATGACGGCAAGGGATTCGACCTGAACCGTGAGCGCAGGGATTCCTTGGGCCTGGTTGCCATGGAAGAGATCGCGAACATGCTGCACGGCGAGATCGTGTTCCTGAGTACGCCGCACCTGGGGACGGAGATCGAGGTCTGTTTCCCGCCGCAGGGGACTTCCGCACATCGTCCGGCTGCGACCGTGTAGGGATATCCCTAGCCGGACTTTCATGCACGCCTACGCAATATTCAAGATTGCCTGATGTTCAGCCAGCGGCAGGGGATCCAAGATGGCTGTGTGTCTGAATGAATCGCATGGAGGCATTCTCGTGTCCAGGGTGCCGCGTAACTGGGAGGAAAGATGAATAGAGAGACTGAATCGCTGGTCGGAGGGAGAGGCAACGCTGTCTGGCTGCCGCACGCGATGCTGGGGGCAGCCGCCATCCTTGCCGTGTTCGCGTCTTCCGGGATCACCGGACAGGCAGCCATGTCTGCGGGGGTACTCCTGCTGGTTGCGCTGGCGACGGGCGCGATGAGCGTGCGTGGTCAGAACGCTTCCCGGCTCGCGACGGTGGCTGCGCTGCGTCGGCAAATGGATGAGGAGCTGGTGCAGGAGCGCCTGAAATATGTGGCCGGTCTGGATGAGGTCTGCGGTGAAGTGCTGCCGGTGTGGTCCGGGCAGATCGAGATGGCGCGTGCCCAGACCGAAGGTGCCATCACCGATCTGTCCATGCGCTTCGCCAGTCTTTCGCAACGCCTGTCGGCAGCGGTGGATGCTTCCGGCGGGGAAGGTGGCGGGCAGGCCGGTCTGGTGACGTTGCTCAAGGACAGCCAGACAGAACTCAATTCCATCATCACCTCGCTGCGCGACGCGCTCGAAGTCAAGCGCGCCATGCTGGGCGAGGTGCAGGCGCTGGCGCGGTTCACCGGAGACCTGCAGAAGATGGCGCAGGACGTGGCCGACATCGCGGGCCAGACCAACCTGCTGGCCTTGAATGCCGCCATCGAGGCGGCGCGTGCCGGCGAGGTCGGGCGCGGTTTCGCGGTGGTCGCGGACGAGGTGCGCAAGCTGTCCAATCTGTCCGGTGAGACCGGCAAGAAGATGAGCGCCACCGTGGACACCGTGAACAAAGCCATCGCATCCACGTTGCGCGTGTCCGAGCAGTATGCCCAGCAGGATGCCGAGATGGTGCAGAACTCGGAACAGACCATAGCGCAGGTGCTCAGACAGTTCGGTGATGCCACCTCTGCATTGTCCGACTCGACCGAGACGCTGCGCCACGAGAGTCAGGCCATCGGCGGGGAGATCGCCAACGTGCTGGTCGACCTGCAGTTCCAGGACCGTGTCAGTCAGATGCTGATGCATGTGCGCAACGACATGGACAAGCTGGACAGTCATCTGCGCGAGGGCGGGCAGGCGCGCGCTGCCGGCAATATCGGCGCACCGATGGATGCGCGCGCCTGGCTGAGCGAACTGGCGCAGACCTACACCATGCCCGAACAGCATGCCGCCCACGGCGGCGGCACCCCGGCGACAGCGGGCAACGATTCCGACATCACTTTTTTCTAGGAGGTTAGCAAATGGCAAAGACGATATTGGTAGTGGACGATTCCGCATCCCTGCGGCAGGTGGTGAGCATCGCGCTGAAGGGGGCCGGGTATGACGTGATCGAAGCGTGTGACGGCAAGGACGCGCTGACCAAACTCACCGGGCAGAAGATCCACCTCATCATCAGCGACGTGAACATGCCCAACATGGATGGCATCACCTTCGTCAAGGAAGCCAAGCAGAAGGCGGAATACAAGTTCACGCCGGTGATCATGCTCACCACCGAAGCGGGCGAAGACAAGAAGCAGGCCGGTCAGGCCGCCGGTGCCAAGGCATGGGTGGTCAAGCCGTTCCAGCCGGCACAGATGCTGACCGCCGTCTCCAAGCTGGTATTGCCCTGATACGAACGCAACAGTCACCGGAGCCCGATATGGCACAACAGGAAACATCAAAGATCGCGACCGCGCAGTTCGCCATAGAGGGCGAGATGACGATCTATCGCGCCGCCGAGTTGAAGCAGGTCATCCTGCCGCACATCGATCACGCCAATGTGATCGAGATCGACCTGTCCAAGGTGAGCGAGATCGACTCGTCCGGCCTGCAACTGCTGATCGCGGCCAAGCTGGAAGCCTCGATCCGCGACAAGCAGTTGCACTTCGTCGGCCACAGCAAGCCGGTGCTGGAGCTGCTGGACCTGTGCGACCTGGGAGGCTTCTTCGGTGACCAGGTCGTCATCTTTCCGCATGGCACGCATTAAGGAACGGACATGGACCTCGACGACGCACTCAAGACTTACATCATAGAAAGCCGCGAACTGCTGGAGCAGATGGAAGACGCGCTGCTGCGCATCGAGCAGGCACAGGACGACCCGGAGATCATCAACGCGATCTTCCGCGCGGCGCACACCATCAAGGGTTCGGCCGGCCTGTTCGGACTGGAATATATCGTCGCCTTCACCCATGTGGCGGAGAGCGTGCTGGACAAGGTGCGCAGCAACGAACTGCGCATCGATCCGGAACTGGTGGCGCTGCTGCTGGAATCGCGCGACCACATCGGTACGCTGGTCGAGCACGCGGCACAGGGGGACGAACCCGATGCGGACAGCGATCGACAGGGAGCCGGGCTGATCGCCAGGCTGAACACCTACCTGGGCAACCCGACAGGGGAGACCACCGCCCAGGGCGGCATGCCGGTCGAACATGCACCGCAGATCGAGCGTGAGGAGACGCACAGCGTGGCCACCGACAACTGGCATATCTCGTTGCGTTTCGGCAATGACACGCTGCGCAACGGCATGGATCCGCTGTCCTTCGTGCGCTACCTGAACACCTTCGGCCGCATCATCCAGATCGTCACCGTGGTAGAGGCGGTACCGCCGTTGTCGCAACTGGATGCCGAATCGTGCCATCTCGGCTTTGAGATCAGTTTCCAGACCGAGGCCGACAAGGCGACCATCGAGGGCGCGTTCGAATTCGTGCGCGACGACTGTCTGGTCTACATCATGCCGCCGCACAGCAAGGTCGCCGAATATCTGGATCTGATTCGCGACCTGCCGGAAGAAGAGATGAAACTGGGCGAGATGCTGGTCAAGTGCGGCACGCTGACGCGCGACGAGCTGGCAAAGGCGCTGCAGAAGCAGGTCGAGGAGCAGCGTCCCATCGGCGAGGTGCTGCTGGAGGACAAGATCGTGCGTCCGGAAGTGGTGGCCGCCGCGCTGGACAGGCAGAAGCAGGTAAAAGACAGCAAGTCGACCGAGAGCAGCCTCATCCGTGTCGATGCCGAGAAGCTGGACCAGCTGATCAACCTGATAGGCGAGCTGACCATCGCCAGCGCCGGCACCGCACTGGTGGCGCAGCGCGCCGGCATCTCCGAATTGCAGGAGGCGGCCTCCACCCTGTCGCGGCTGGTCGAAGAGGTGCGCGATTCGGCGCTGACCCTGCGCATGGTGCAGATCGGCGCCACCTTCAACCGCTTCCAGCGCGTGGTGCGCGACGTGAGCAAGGAGCTGGGCAAAGACATCGAGCTGGTCATCAGCGGTGCCGAGACCGAACTGGACAAGACCGTGGTGGAGAAGATCGGTGATCCGCTCACCCATCTGGTGAGGAATTCCATGGACCACGGCATCGAATCCGCCGAGGTGCGCATCGCCAACGGCAAGCCGGCCAGGGGCACGCTGCGTCTGAACGCCTACCACGATTCGGGCAGCATCGTGATCGAGGTCGGCGACGACGGGGGCGGCCTGAAGAAGGACAAGATCCTGCAAAAGGCCATCGAGCGCGGCCTGGTCGCGCCGGATGCGAACCTGTCCGACAAGGAGATCTTCAATCTGATCTTCGAAGCCGGCTTCTCCACCGCAGATACGGTGAGCAACCTGTCCGGGCGCGGCGTCGGCATGGATGTGGTGCGCCGCAACATCAATGCCTTGCGCGGCAGTATCGACATCGAGAGCGTGCAGGGGCAGGGCACCACCATGCGCATCCGCCTGCCGCTGACGCTGGCCATCATCGACGGTTTCCTGGTCGGCGTCGGTTCTTCGTCTTTTGTGATCCCGCTGGACATGGTGGTGGAGTGCATCGAATTGTCGGACGAGGACAGGCGCGCCGGAGAGGAGCGCAACTATCTGTCGCTACGCGGCCAGGTGCTGCCATACATGCGTCTGCGTGACACGTTCGATATCCGCGGCGACACGGTACGGCGCGAGAACGTGGTGGTGGTGCAGTACGGCAATGCGCGTGCGGGACTGGTGGTGGATGCGTTGCAGGGTGAGTTCCAGACGGTGATCAAGCCGATGGGTCGTATCTTCAGCCACGTCAATGGCATCGGCGGCTCAACCATTCTCGGCAGCGGCGAAGTGGCACTGATCCTCGATGTGCCGCGTCTGGTGCAGTTGGTGTCGACGCAGGCCGAAAAGAGCGGACTGGAACTGGCTTGAAGCCTACAGAACGGAATTGAAGAAACTTCAGGAGAAGAAGATGGGTGCATTGGTAAAGACAGACGGTCTGGTCGCACAGGTGCAGGCGGCCGAGATCCAGCAGTATCTGACGTTCACACTGGGCAGCGAGATGTTCGCGGTGGGTACGCTGAGCGTGAAGGAGATCATCGAATACGGTCAGCTGACCGAGGTGCCGATGATGCCGGACTTCATCCGCGGCGTGATCAACCTGCGCGGGGCGGTGGTGCCGGTGATCGACTTGTCGGCGCGCTTCGGCCGCAACGCCACCGAGATCACGCGCCGCACCTGCATCGTCATCATCGAGGTGCCGAGCGGCGAGGAGAAACAGGACATCGGTGTGGTGGTGGATGCGGTGAGCGAAGTGCTGGAGATCCCGGCCAGCGAGATCGAACCGGCACCGGCCTTCGGCGCCAAGATCCGCACCGATTTCATCCACGGCATGGGCAAGGTCAACGGCAAGTTCGTGATCCTGCTCGACGTGGGCAAGGTGCTGTCGGTGGAGGAGATCTCCACGCTGGCCTCGGTGTCGGGGCAGGGCGCTTCGGCGCAATGAGTTTCCGGGTTTGCAGAATCCTAATTATCGAGAGAGGTGTGAAATGTTCAAGGATATGAAGATAGGGGTGCGGTTGGGTCTGGGCTTCGGCCTGGTACTGGTGCTGCTGGCGGTGATCTCGGCGGTGTCGTTCATGCGTGTCGGCCAGATCAGCGGACAGATCGACGACCTGGTGAACGACAAGTTCCCCAAGACGGTGATCGCCAACGACATCATCGACGATGTCAACACCATCGCGCGTGCGTTGCGCAACTCGCTGCTGGTCAACAGTGCCAGCGATAGACAGAAGGAACTGGATCGTGTCGAAAAGGCGCGGGTGGAGATCGTCGAGGGTTTCGACAAGCTGGAGAAGGTGATCCGCTCCGAAGAGGGCAAGAAGGCGCTGGCCAGGGCGCTGGATGCGCGCAAGGTGTTCGTGGCGGACCAGAACAAGTTCCTGGCGCTGCAGAAGGATGGCAAGCGTGATGAGGCGATCGAATACATGGTGAACACGATGCGCAAGACGCAGGGTGAATATATCGCCGCCGTGGCCGAGCTCATCACCAACCAGTCCGTGCTGATGACCAAGACCGGCGAAGAGGCCAACCAGGTCGCGGCACAGACCAAGACGCTGATCCTGACGCTGGGCATCGCTGCCATCGTCATCGCCGTGCTGTTCGCGGCCTGGGTGACGCGCAGCATCACCCGCCCGCTGAACGAGGCGGTCGGTGTGGCCAATAGTCTGGCAGGGGGTGATTTGACGGTACGCATCAAGGTCGAGTCGAAGGACGAGACCGGCCAACTGCTGGCTGCGATGCAGGAGATGACCGGCAAGCTGTCGCAGGTGATCGGCGAGGTACGCGGCTCGGCGGACGCGTTGTCCAGCGCCTCGGAAGAAGTGAGCGCGACGGCGCAGAGCATGTCGCAGGCTTCGAGCGAACAGGCTGCCAGCGTGGAAGAGACCTCGGCCTCGGTGGAGCAGATGAGTGCCTCCATCAACCAGAATGCGGAGAACGCAAAGATCACCAACGGCATGGCGGACAACGCTTCCACGCAGGCGAACGAGGGCGGCAAGGCAGTGAAGGACACGGTGGCCGCGATGAAGAGTATCGCCGACAAGATCGGCATCATCGACGACATCGCCTACCAGACCAACCTGCTGGCGCTGAACGCGGCCATCGAAGCGGCCCGCGCCGGCGAGCACGGCAAGGGCTTCGCAGTGGTGGCGGCCGAGGTGCGCAAGCTGGCAGAGCGCAGCCAGGTAGCAGCGCAGGAGATCGGCGAAGTGGCCAAGGGCAGCGTAGACCTGGCGGAGAAGGCGGGCAAGCTGCTGGACGAGATCGTGCCGGCCATCACCAAGACCAGCGATCTGGTGCAGGAGATCGCCGCCGCTTCGGAGGAACAATCCTCCGGCGTGGGCCAGATCAACACCGCGATGAGTCAGCTCAACCAGATCACGCAGCAGAACGCGTCCTCTTCCGAGGAGCTGGCAGCGACCGCCGAAGAGATGAGCGGCCAGGCGGAGAACCTGCAGCAGCTGGTGGGCTTCTTCCGCGTGGACGGCGCGGCCTCGGCTCCGGCGGCACGCGGCACCGGGAAACCCGCCACCGCGCCTGTCGCCAAAGCGAAGCCGGCCCAGCACAAACCGCTGGCCACGGCACAGGTGGATGAGAGCAATTTCCAGCGTTTTTAAGTAACCACTGGGTCAACCGGAAACGGTTGATCCCGGCCTGGTGTTTCCCCTGAAGAGATGCCAGCCCAGGATCGGATCATGTGAGTCCGGCCGGTTCGTTTCACCAAACACTATAACGGGAGAGAAGCATGGATGCTTTGTTGGCACCGGGCATGGCCCTGATGGGACGCCTGAGTTACGCGCGCAAATTCGGACTGATCAGCCTGATCTTCATGCTGCCGATCGCGTTGCTCACCTATTTCTTCATCAACGAGGTCAACACAGGCATCAGTTTCGCAGAAAAGGAGCGGCACGGCGTCGCTTATCTGGTGCCGCTGAAGGAGGTGCTGTCCGACATGCAGCAGCACCGTGGCATGGCGGCCGCCCTGCTGAACGGCGATAGTTCGTTCGCCGGCAAGCTGGAGGCGAAGCAGAAGCACCTGCAGGAACAGGCGGCGCGTCTGGATGCAGTGGATGTGCGGCATGGCGAGGAACTGGGCGTCTCCGCGCAATGGCAGTCCATCAAGGCCGAGTGGGACGGGTTGCGCGGCAGAATCGGCGGCCTCACCCCCAAGCAGAGTTTCGAAGAGCATACTGCGATCATCGCCAGAGTGACCGCGCTGATGGTGGCGGTGGCGGACGGTTCCAACCTCACGCTGGATCCGGACCTGGACAGCTTTTACCTGATGGATGCCCTCGTCACCCGTCTGCCGACGATGAGCGAGACGCTGGGCCAGGCACGCGCGGTGGGTTCCGGCGCGGCGGCTAAAGGCGGCGAGCCGGCGGTGGAGGTGCGCATCCGTCTGTCGGTGATGGCGAATGGCGTTTCAGAATTGCTGTCGGCGGTCGAGCATTCGATTCACACCGCAGGCGGGGCTAGCCCGGAACTTGGCAGTCGTCTCGCGTCCGATCTGGAACAGGTGAGCACGGTGACCAAGTCTTTCCTGCAGACCATGGAGCAGCAACTGATCAAGGTTGATCGCGTCAGCATCGAGCCCAAAACCTATTTCGCCGAGTCGACCGCAGTGATCGACCAGGCCTTCAAGCTGTATGACAGACTGGCACCGGAGCTGGACGGGCTGCTGCAGGCACGCATCGACGGTTATGTATGGCGGCGCACGCTGGTGTTGGGTTTCCTCGGGGTGGTGCTGCTGCTGGCGTTCTACCTGTATGCCGGCTTCTACGGCTCGGTCACGCGCACCGTGTCCAGCCTGAACGGTGCCACCCGCGCCATGGCGGAAGGCTATCTGGACCAGCGCGCCGATGCCTCCGGCCGGGATGAGCTGTCCGAGGCGGCGCGCAACTTCAATTCGATGACCGACAAGCTGGCACAGCTGATCGGCGAGGTACGCGGCTCGGCGGACGCGTTGTCCAGTGCCTCGGAAGAAGTGAGTGCGACGGCGCAGAGCATGTCGCAGGCTTCGAGCGAGCAGGCCGCTTCGGTGGAAGAGACCTCCGCCTCGGTGGAGCAGATGAGTGCCTCCATCAACCAGAACGCGGACAATGCCAAGGTCACCAACGGAATGGCCGAGTCGGCCTCGCGCCAGGCCAATCAGGGCGGTCAGGCGGTGCAGGAGACGGTGAACGCGATGAAGACCATCGCCGGCAAGATCGGCATCATCGACGATATCGCCTACCAGACCAACCTGCTGGCACTGAACGCGGCCATCGAAGCGGCGCGCGCCGGCGAGCAGGGCAAGGGCTTCGCGGTGGTGGCGGCCGAAGTGCGCAAGCTGGCCGAGCGTTCGCAGGTGGCGGCACAGGAGATCGGTGAACTCGCCTCCGGCAGCGTGAGCAAGGCGGAGCAGGCGGGCAAACTGTTGCAGGAGATGGTGCCCAGCATCAACAAGACTTCGGATCTGGTGCAGGAGATCGCCGCCGCCAGCAACGAGCAGAGCGCGGGCGCGGCGCAGATCAATACCGCGATGAGCCAGCTCAACCAGATCACACAGCAGAACGCCTCCTCTTCGGAAGAGCTGGCGGCGACCGCTGAGGAGATGAGCGGCCAGGCGGAGAACCTGCAACAGCTGGTGGCTTTCTTCAAGCTCGGGAATGCGTGACCCATGGATACAACGATAGACAGCGTCTGCTGCCTCCCGGTTGGTTCACCCGACAGGATAGAACTGGATGCGGTAGTCGGTATCAATGAAGATATCAAGGAAGTCATGCGCATCGCCAACGGACTCAATCTGGCAGCGATCAACGCGATGCTGATCGCCAAGAAGATCGGTGATGCCAGCAGCGGATTCAGTGTGGTTTCCGCCGAACTGCGCACTTTCAGCAGGCGCCTGAGCGAGGTGATGTCCCGACTGATGGAGCTTGTGTCGGCGCTGGTGCGCGAGGTGGCGGGCATGATACGACTCGACAAGGCATTGTCGCTGCAGCAGGCGACACGCGCAGCCGCGACGCACTATCCGCATTGGGAGGCGATGTGGCGGCGCAAGTCCGGGGAACTCGCCCGAAGCGGGGCGGCCGTCCTCGATTGTCGCGCCAATCTGACTTCCGCGCTGGCACGCGCGGACAAGCTCTGTGTCATGGGGCAATCCCTTTCCTATTCGGCCAAGATCGAGTCGGTCTACGGCGGCGCTCAGGCGGGGGCATTGAAACATGTGTCGGAGGGGGTCGAGGCTTCCGTGCGCGAGATCCTGTCCACCCTGCAGAAACTGGCCGGTCAACTGGAAACGAAAAGATGAAAAAGACCACGACGATCTATGAACAGGGCAGCCATCGCTGGCTGGCGGTGGCGCGCGATCCGGCCAAAAAGGATTTCCTGATCGATACCAATGAATATCTGGTGTTGAACGGCGAGCACGCGTTGCTCACCGACCCGGGCGGGATGGAGATCTTCCCGGCGGTGTTCTCTGCCATCAGTACCGAATTCGATCCGCGCAAGATCCAGTGGCTGTTCGCCTCTCACCAGGATCCGGACATCATCTCTTCTCTGTCGCTGTGGCTGGACTTCAATCCGGAGATACGCTGCTACCTGAGCTGGCTGTGGGGTTCCTTCGTGCCGCATTTCGGCGGCAACGATGAGACCTTCATCAGCATCCCGGACGAGGGGATGGAAATCCTGCTCGGCAATCTTCGACTGCAGGCCGTGCCGGCGCACTATCTGCATTCGTCCGGAAATTTCCAGTTGTACGACTGCAAGGCCAACATCCTGTTCAGTGGGGATGTGGGCGCAGCCCTGTTGCCTCCGGAGATGGACGGACTGTTCGTGCGGGACTTCGATCGCCATATCAAACATGCAGAGGGATTCCACCGGCGCTGGATGGGTTCTGCCGAAGCCAAGCTGGACTGGTGCGAGCGCGCCAGCCGGATGCGGATCGACCTGCTGTGTCCGCAACACGGTGCGATCTATCAGGGCAAGGATGTGCAGCGTTTCATCGACTGGTTCGCAGAGCTGCCGGTGGGCAGCGGTGTCGGTAGCTAGTGACGGGCGGTGGTATGGAGATACGGGCTTACTGGCGCGCCGTCATCAGGCTGGGCAACGGCGGGGCCGTGCTGCAGGCGCGGACACAGCATGTGGGCAGGCACAAGGCGGTGCTCAGTGTCGGGCGCAATCTGCCGGCAGGTGGCCAGTGCGAACTGGCGTTGATGCCGCCCAGGGCGGAGCCGGAGGGTGAATCCCTGCAGGTGCGCGGGCGCGCCGAGATCGTGACCAGTGTGCTGGCTTCCGAACAATTCAAGATCACCGTGCGCTGGCTGGACATGGATGAGAACAGCAAGCGGTTGCTGGAAGAGAAGCTCCAGGCTGCGAGCGGAAAGTGAGAACAGGCGACATGCATCCCCCAGTGTTGAGCGACAAAGAATTCCGCCAGTTCCAGGAAATGATCTACGACATCGCGGGCATCAGCCTGTCGGATGCCAAGAAGCCGCTGGTGAGCGGGCGGCTGGCCAAGCGTGTGAGGGAACACGGCGTCACCAGCTACGGGGAGTATTTCAGCATCCTGATGCTCAAGGATCAGCGCGCCGAACTGCAGGTCGCCATCGACCTGCTGACCACCAACGAGACCTATTTCTTCCGCGAACCCAAGCATTTCGACCTTTTGCGCCAGCAGGCACCGTTGCTGCAGCGTGCCGGCAAGCCGTTCCGCGTGTGGAGCGCGGCAAGTTCTTCCGGAGAGGAAGCGTACACCATCGCCATGGTGCTGGCCGACGTGCTGGGCGACAGTGCGTGGGAGGTGGTCGGCTCCGATATCAGCACGCGCGTGCTGGAGACGGCGCGCAAGGGGCATTACCCGATGAAGCGCATCGAGGGGATACCGAAGCACTATCTGAGCAAGTTCTGCCTGAAAGGGGTGGGGCCGCAGGACGGCACCTTTTTGATCGACCGCAGCTTGCGCAGCCGCGTGTCTTTCCAGCAGGCCAACCTGAACGAGAGCCTGCCGAAGCTGGGCGAGTTCGATGTGATCTTCCTGCGCAACGTGATGATCTATTTCGACATGGAGACCAAGCGCCAGGTGGTGGCGCGCATGCTGCCGCTGTTGCGACCGGGCGGATATTTCATCGTCAGCCATTCCGAGAGCCTGAACGGCATATCGGATGCGCTCAAGGTCGTCACCCCTTCCGTCTATCGCAAACCCGATGCACGCGAAACCTGAGCATGTCATCGAGATCTTCCTGCAGCCGGGTGATTTCTACTTCGGCGACAAGGACACGCGCATCCGTACCGTACTCGGTTCCTGTGTCTCCATCATCGCCTGGCATCCGCAGAAATTGATCGGCGGCATGTGCCATTACATGCTGCCCACGCGCGGCAAGAAATACGACGGCGAGCCGGATGGGAAGTATGCCGACGAGGCGATGGAGCTGTTCATGCGGGAGTTGCAGGCAACCGGGACCAAGCCCTCCGAGTATCAGGTGAAACTGTTCGGTGCCGGCAATATGTTCCCGCATGCCGGTCATCACGGCTGCACGCGCTGCACGCCGGAAGTCGCCTATTCCAAGCCTGACGGGGCATGCCCCAGAGTGCATTGCCGCAACCGTCAGGTCGCCTATCACTTGGTCCAGCAACACGGTTTCGCGATCCATGCCGAGCATCTGGGCGGACAAGGTCACCGCCAGTTGCTGTTCGATGTCTGGAGCGGCTACGCCTGGATGAAGCATGTACCGGCCTCGGCACCGCTGTTCCCGATCAAGGAGATAACAAGAAGATGAGCAAGATACGCGTGTTGATCGTGGATGATTCCGCTGTGGTGCGGCAGGTGCTGACCGCCAAGCTGTCGGCCGATCCGGCAATCGAGGTCATCGGTGCGGCATCGGATCCGGTGTTCGCGCTGGACAGGATGAACAAGGACTGGCCGGATGTGCTGGTGCTGGACGTCGAGATGCCGCGCATGGACGGCATCACCTTTCTGAAGAAGATCATGGCCGAGCATCCGACGCCGGTGGTGATCTGCTCCACGCTGACCGAGAAAGGGGCAGAGACCACGATGCAGGCGCTGTCGGCCGGGGCGGTGAGCATCGTGACCAAGCCCAAGGTCGGGCTCAAGCATTTTCTTGAAGACAGCTCGGACAATCTGGTGGCCACCGTCAAGGCTGCGGCGCGCGCCAATCTGCGCCAGCCCAGCGTGAACAGTTGCCCGTTGCCGGTCGCCCCCAAGCTGACAGCGGATGTCGTCTTGTCCGCCGGCGCGGGCCATGCGATGGCGCAGACCACCGAGGCGGTGGTGGCCATCGGTACCTCCACCGGCGGAACGCAGGCGCTGGAAGCCGTGCTCACCAAGCTGCCGCGCGTGAGTCCCGGCATCGTCATCGTGCAGCACATGCCGGAGAAGTTCACCGAGGCGTTCGCCAACCGTTTGAACAGCATCTGCCAGATCGAGGTGCGCGAGGCGAAGAGCGGCGACCGCGTGGTGCCGGGACTGGCGCTGATCGCGCCCGGCGGCAAGCACATGCTGCTCAAGCGCAGCGGCGCGCAATACCACGTGGACGTGGTGGACGGGCCGCTGGTGAACCGCCACCGGCCTTCGGTCGACGTGCTGTTCCGCTCCGCCGCCAAATGCGCCGGTGCCAATGCGCTGGGCGTCATCATGACCGGCATGGGCGACGACGGCGCGCGCGGCCTGAAAGAGATGCGCGAGGCGGGTGCCAGGACCATCGCGCAGGACGAGGCCACCTGCGTGGTGTATGGCATGCCCAAGGAGGCGGTCAAGCTGGATGCGGCGGACCGCATCATGCCTTTGGGGGAGATCCCCCATGCCATAATGGCCGTGGCATCGGGCAGATAGCTTGCCGCGAGGCGGCCGTTCAATGCCTTTTGTTTCGATGCAGATTTTTCCTTTCGCAAGCCGCCGTTTTCCAGTACAGTGGCGGCGTTTTAACCACACTACGAGCCGACTATCATGAGTGCTAAAGGGCAACAATTACAAGACCCGTTTCTGAACGCTTTGCGCAAGGAACATGTGCAGGTCGCCATCTATCTGGTCAACGGCATCAAGCTGCAGGGGCAGATCGATTCGTTCGACCAGTACGTGGTGCTGCTGAAGAACACTGTCACCCAGATGGTCTACAAGCACGCCATCTCGACCATCGTCCCGGCTCGCGCCATCTCCATCCCCTACGACGAGCAGTGATGTCCGAATCAACGACTGCACCCAATACGGCGGTATTGGTCAGTCTTGATTTTGGCGCGCCGGACTACGCAGAGAGTCTGGAAGAACTCCGTTTGCTCGCGGAAAGTGCGGGCGTGACGGTGCTCGCCCTCATCGAAGGCAAGCGGCAGCGTCCCGATCCGGCCACTTTCGCCGGCAGCGGCAAGGTGGACGAGATCGCCGCCCGTGTCGAGGAGCTGGAAGCGCCGCTGGTGATCTTCAATCACGACCTGTCCCCCGCGCAGATGCGCAACCTGTCGGCCAAGCTGCAGGCGCGGGTGATCGACCGCACCATGCTGATCCTGGATATCTTCGCCCTGCGCGCGCAAAGCCACGAGGGCAAGGTGCAGGTGGAGCTGGCGCAGCTCAAGTACCTGTCCACCCGTCTGGCCGGCATGAACATGGACATGGGACAGCAGAAGCATGCCGTCGGCGCGCGCGGTCCCGGCGAGACGCAGCTTGAGCTGGACCGGCGCAAGCTGGACAAGCGCGTGTACCTGCTCAACGACCGCCTGAAACAGCTCAAGCGCCACCGGCAATTACAGCGCCGTGCGCGCAATCGGTCCGATGTGATGTCGGTGTCCATCGTGGGCTATACCAATGCCGGCAAATCCACTCTGTTCAACCGTATGACCAATGCCGGTACCTACGTCGCCAACCAGTTGTTCGCGACGCTGGACACCACCTCGCGCAAGCTGTTCCTGCAGGGTGACAGCCCTCGCCAAGTCGTGCTTTCGGATACGGTCGGGTTCATCCGGCATCTGCCGCACGGGCTGGTGGCGGCTTTCCGCAGCACGCTGGAGGAGACCGCGCAGGCCGATCTGCTGCTGCATGTGGTCGATGTGAACAGCCCGGAACGCAACGACCAGGTGGCCGAGGTGAACAAGGTCCTGAAGGAGGTCGGGGCGCAGGATATCCCGCAGATCGTGATCTATAACAAGATCGATCTGCAGGGCTTGGCACCGGACGTCAGGCACGACGAGTATGGTAATATCGCGGCGATCCATTTGAGTGCAAAGACTGGTGCAGGCGTGGAGGCGCTACGCGATGCCCTGGCCGAAGTACGTGATACGCCGCCCCGGCAAGCGGTTGCCGAAGAATGGCATCCGTTGAACGATCATTGATTTGAAAGTGTGAGGAATCATGGGATTGAATGACCCGCAGTGGGGAAAGAACAACAGTGGCGGTCCGCCGGACCTGGAAGAGGTGGTGCGCAACCTGAACCGCAAGATCGAATCCATCTTCGGTGGTCGCGGTAACACCGCCCCCAAATCCGGCGGTGGTGGCAATGCCGGTGGCGGTATGGGCATAGGCCTGATCGCGCTGATCGTGGTCTTGATCTGGCTCGCCAGTGGTTTCTACATCGTGGACGAAGGTCAGCGCGGTGTGGTGCTGCGCTTCGGCAAACAGGTCGAGACGACCGAGGCCGGTCCGCGCTGGCACCTGCCTTACCCGGTCGAGACGGTCGAGATCGTCCATCTGAGCCAGGTGCGCACGATCGAGGTGGGCTATCGCGACAACGTGAAGAACAAGGTGCTGCGAGAGTCGCTGATGCTGACCGACGACGAGAACATCATCGACATCCAGTTCGCAGTGCAGTACTTCCTGAAAGATCCGGGTGCCTATCTGTTCAACAACCGCAATCCGGACGAGAACGTGCGCCAGTCGGCGGAGACCGCGATCCGCGAGGTGGTCGGTCGCAGCCGGATGGATTTCGTGCTGTATGAAGGCCGAGAAGAGGTCGCGGGGGAGACCACGCGCCTGATGCAGTCCATCCTGGACCGATACAATTCCGGCATCGTCATCAGCAAGCTGACCATGCAGAACGCACAGCCGCCGGAGCAGGTGCAGGCCGCGTTCGACGATGCGGTGAAGGCGGGTCAGGACCGCGAACGCCAGAAGAACGAAGGCCAGGCATATGCCAACGACGTTGTGCCGAAGGCGAAAGGTGCGGCAGCGCGACTGATGGAAGAGGCGGCAGGTTACAAGCAGAGCGTGATCGCCAATGCCGAGGGCGATGCCAGCCGTTTCAAACAGATCCTGGCGGAATACGAGAAGGCTCCCAAGGTCACACGCGAGCGCATGTACATCGACATGATGCAGCAGATCATGACCAGCAGCAGCAAGGTGATGATCGACCAGAAGAACGGCAACGGCAGCCTGCTCTATCTGCCGCTGGATAAATTGATGCAGCAAACGGGCGCGATTCCCGCCCCGCAAGCAACCGGCAAAACCGCCGAGCAGGAGGCCCCGGTCTCGGAGTACATGCCGCAACGCGCGCGTGAATTGTTGATCGGCCGCGAACGGGAGGCACGCTAAATGAGTATGAAGATCAGAAATATGTTGGTGGGGACGATCATCGCCCTGATCCTGCTGAGCATGAGCACCTTCGTGGTGGATCAGCGTCAGGCTGCCATCGTGTTCCAGTTGGGCGAAGTGATGCGGCTGGAGACGACGCCGGGGCTCAAGTTCAAGGTGCCGTTGCTGCAGAACGTGCGCTATTTCGACTCGCGCATCCTGACACTGGATTCTGCGGAACCGGAACGTTTCATCACGGCCGAGAAAAAGAACGTGCTGGTCGATTCCTACGTCAAATGGCGCATCTTCGATATCAAGCAGTACTACATCAGTGTGAGCGGCGATGAGGCGATTGCGCAGACCCGGTTGATGCAGACGGTCAATTCGGCCCTGCGTGAGGAGTTCGGCAAACTGACCATCCATGACGTGGTGTCCGGCAAGCGCGATGAATTGATGCGCGTGGTGCAGGAGAAGACCGACGGCGATGCGCGCAAGATCGGTGTGGAAGTACTGGATGTGCGCCTGAAGCGCGTCGACTTCCCGGTCGAGATCAGTGGCTCCGTGTTCAGCCGTATGGAGGCGGAGCGCAAGCGCGTCGCCAACGAGCTGCGCGCGACCGGTAACGCCGAGAGCGAAAAGATCCGCGCCGATGCCGACAAGCAACGCCAGGTGATCCTGGCCAATGCCTACCGCGACGCGCAGAAGATCAAGGGTGAGGGCGATGCGAAAGCCACCGCCCTGTACGCTGCCGCCTTCGGCCGCAATTCTGAATTCTTCTCCTTCTATCGCAGCCTGGAAGCCTACAAGCAGACTTTCAAGGACAAGAACGATGTGATGGTGATCGATCCGAGTTCCGCTTTCTTCAAGTATCTGAAGAATTCCGGCAAGTCTGCACAGTAGTGCGAGATGCTCGATTTCTGGCTGGCGGCGCTGGGCTTGATGTTGGTGCTGGAGGGCTTGATGCCTTTCATCTTTCCCAAGCCCTGGCGCCAGACGCTGCGGAACCTGTCGCAGTGGCATGACGGGCAGGTGAGGTTCCTCGGATTGACGCTCATGCTGAGCGGTTTGCTGCTGATCTACTGGATAAACTGAAAATGAAATGGTTGTTGCCTGAATTCATTCAGGACATGTTGCCCGACGAGGCATGGCGCATCGAAGCGATGCGCCGTGACGTACTTGAACTGATGCGCCGCTCGGGCTATCAGTTGGTCTCCCCCCCGCTGATCGAATATGCCGATTCCCTGTTGATCAACGACAGCGCCGACATGGATCTGCGCACCTTCAAACTGGTCGACCAGTTGAGCGGCCGCACGCTGGCGTTGCGTGCCGATATCACCCCCCAGGTCGCCCGTATCGATGCCCATCTGCTCAACCGTCAGGGAGTCGCCCGGCTTTGTTATGCCGGTAACGTGGTACATACCCAGCCATCCGGGCTGATGAGGACGCGCGAACCCTTGCAGGTCGGTGCAGAATTGTATGGGCATGGCGGAATCGAAAGCGATCTGGAGATCCAGTCCCTGATGCTGCGCAGTCTGGCTTTGCTGGGCATCGGACAGGTGCATCTCGATCTGGGGCATGTCGGCGTGTTCCATGCGCTGCTCGAAGGGACGGGGGCCGCTGCCGAACTGGAGCACGCGCTGTTCGTCGCGCTGCAGCAGAAGGATGTGCCGACCTTGGCTGCACTGGCGCAGTCTTTGCCGGTGGAGACACGCGCCGCAGTGCTGGCGCTTCCCCATCTTTATGGCAGCGTCGAAGTGATCGCGCGCGCGCGCGCCCAGTTGCCCAGGCTGCCTGCGGTGACCGCAGCGCTGGATGATCTGCAGCGTGCGGCCGACAACCTGAACGGCAAAGTGGACAGCATCGGTATCGATCTGGCCGAGCTGCGCGGATATCACTATCACAGCGGCATGGTGTTCGCGGCGTACCATGCGGGCAGCCACGATGCGATCGCGGTCGGCGGCCGTTACGACGAACTGGGCAAGGTCTTCGGCCGTGCCCGGGCCGCCACCGGTTTCAGCATGGACCTGCGACAACTGCACGGCTTGCTGTCGAAGCAGCCGCTGACCAGGGCCATCCACGCGCCGTATCGTCAGGACCCGGCGCTGGATGCAGCGATCGAAGCCCTGCGCGGGCAGGGGGAGATCGTCGTGGTCGACCTGCTGGGGGATGCCGCACTGCATGCAGAATTGAATTGCGACCGCGAGTTGATCCAGCAGGATGGCAAATGGGTCGTCGTCGAGATGAAAAACTGAAATCCGGAACAGGAAGAGATATGTCAAAGAACGTGGTAGTGATCGGTACCCAGTGGGGCGATGAAGGCAAGGGCAAGGTGGTCGACTGGCTGACCGACCATGCCCAGGGCGTGGTGCGTTTTCAGGGTGGTCACAACGCCGGCCACACGCTGGTCATCGGCAAAGAGAAGACCGTGCTGCACCTGATCCCGTCCGGTATCCTGCGCGACGACGTCATGTGCTACATCGGCAACGGCGTGGTGCTGTCACCCTCCGCTTTGCTGAAAGAGATGGACATGCTGGCCGCTGCAGGCGTGAAGGTCTACGAGCGCCTGCGCATCTCCGAGGCTTGTCCGCTGATCCTGCCGTACCATGAGGCCCTGGACAAGGCACGCGAGATTGCCAAAGGAGCCGGCAAGATCGGTACCACAGGACGCGGTATCGGCCCGGCATACGAAGACAAGGTCGCGCGTCGTGCCATCCGTCTGCAGGACCTGTTCCACCGCAAGCGTTTCGCCGCCAAACTGGGCGAAGTGCTGGATTATCACAACTTCGTGCTGAAGAACTACTTCAAGGCGGAGACGGTCGATTTCAACAAGACCATGGACGAAGCGCTGGCATTGGCCGAACGTATCCAGCCGCTGGTGCTGGATGTGCCGCGTGCGCTGTACGAAGCCAATAAGGCTGGCCAGAACCTGCTGTTCGAGGGCGCGCAGGGTACCCTGCTCGATATCGATCACGGTACCTACCCGTTCGTGACATCCAGCAACTGCATATCCGGTGCGGCCTGTGCCGGTAGCGGAATCGGCCCGCAGAGCCTGCATTACGTGCTGGGCATCACCAAGGCCTACACCACGCGCGTCGGTTCAGGTCCGTTCCCGACCGAGCTGTACGATGCCGAGACCAAGCAGGACCCGATCGGCAAGATGCTGGCCGAGAAGGGGCATGAGTTCGGTTCCACCACTGGTCGTGCCCGCCGCTGCGGCTGGTTCGACGCGGCCGCGCTCAAGCGTTCCATCCAGATCAACGGTGTGTCCGGCCTGTGTGTGACGAAGCTGGACGTGATGGACGGCATGGAAAAGGTGCGCATCGGCGTGGGCTACAAGATCGATGGCCAGTTCAGCGACATCCTGCCGGTCGGCTCCGAATCGCTGGACGGCTGCGAGGCCGTGTACGAGGACATGCCGGGCTGGAGCGGCAGCACGGTAGGGGTGAAACGTTACGAGGAACTGCCGGTGGAAGCACGCAACTACCTGCAACGCATCGCCGAGATCTGCGAAGTGCCGGTCGACATGGTTTCCACCGGTCCCGATCGTGACGAGACCATCGTTCTGCGTCACCCATTCGAGGTCTGAGCGGGTGCAGTCGGTGGAAAGAATGGACACGCATCGCGGGAGCGGTGCGTGTTTTTGTTTGAATAGTGTTCCGCAAAAACAAAAACGGCTCGCTTTCGCGAACCGTCTTGTTCAATATTGGTGCCCAGAAGAGGACTCGAACCTCCACACCTTGCGGCACACGGACCTGAACCGTGCGCGTCTACCAATTCCGCCATCTGGGCAATGCAACAACGGCGCGCACTTTAATTGCTATAGGACTCTCTGTCAATGACGAAAAAGAAAAAAAACATCCGCGAGCTCGATCCTTACCTGGAACGCGAACGCGAACAATACGAACATCCGCTGCCCAGCCGTGAATACATCCTGCAGATACTGGCGGAGAAGGGGGTCCCGCTGGAACAGGACGAACTGATCGCGTTGCTGCAGATCGAGCATGACGAGGAAGAACTGTTCATCCGCCGTCTGCGCGCCATGGAGCGCGACGGGCAGATCATGCGCAACCGCAAACGCGCCATCTGTGTGATGGAAAAGCTGGACCTGATCAAGGGCAAGGTGCAGGGCCATCCGGACGGATTCGGTTTCCTGATCCCGGAAGACGGCAGCGATGACCTGGTGTTGAGCGCCAAGGAGATGCACAACGCCTTGCACGGTGACACCGTGATGGCGCGTGTCGCGGGAGAGGACAGACGCGGTCGTCGCGAAGCCAAGATCGTCGAAGTGCTGGAACATGCCAACACCCGCGTGGTCGGCCGGCTGTATGAGGAGCACGGCATCCAGTTCGTGGTCGCCGAGAACCGCCGCATCAGCCAGGACTTCCTGGTGGCGGCGGGCGGTGCGGGCGGGGCCAAGGCCGGGCAGGTGGTCATGTTGGAGATCCTGCAACAGCCCTCCAAGCATGCGCAGCCTATCGGCCGCATCGTCGAAGTGCTGGGCAACTATGCGGATCCCGGCATGGAGATCGAGATCGCGCTGCGCAAGCACGATCTGCCCAACGAGTTCCCGCACGACGCGAAACATCAGGCCGAGCGTTTCGCACCCGAAGTGCAGCCGGCGGACTATGCCGGTCGCGAAAGTGTGAAGCACCTGCCGCTGGTCACTATCGATGGAGAGACGGCGCGCGACTTCGACGATGCGGTGTATTGCGAGCCTAGCGGCAGCGGCTTCCGGCTGGTGGTCGCCATCGCCGACGTGAGCTCGTATGTGAGATCGGGTGACGCGCTGGATACTGAAGCGATCAATCGCGGCAACTCGGTGTATTTCCCGCGCCGTGTTATTCCCATGTTGCCGGAGGAACTGTCCAACGGTCTGTGTTCGCTGAATCCCAACGTGGATCGCTTGTGCATGGTGTGCGATATGCAGATCAGCGCTGAGGGCGAGATCGGCAAATACCGTTTCTATCCCTCGGTTATGTTTTCGCATGCGCGCCTGACCTATACCCAGGTGGCCGATATGCTGGCCGATCCAAAGGGCGAAAACGCACAGAAATATGCCGAGGTGTTGCCGCACATCAACAATCTGTACCGTCTGTTCCAGACACTGCTGCACGCGCGCGAGAAGAGGGGAGCTATCGATTTCGAGACGGTCGAGACGCAGATGATCTTCAACGACCAAGGCAAGATCGAAAAGATCGTGCCGGTGATCCGCAACGATGCGCACAAGCTGATCGAGGAATGCATGCTGGCGGCCAACGTGTGTGCGGCGGATTTCCTCAAGGAGCACAAACATCCTGTGCTGTACCGCGTGCATGAAGGCCCGACACCGGAGAAACTGGAAACGGTGCGCGAGTTCTTCAAGGAATTTGGCCTGCAACTGGGCGGCGGCGATGATCCCCAGGCTTCCGACTATTCGGCCCTGCTGAAGCAGATCAAGGGCCGTCCCGATGCCGGCTTGCTGCAGACGGTGATGCTGCGTTCGCTGCGCCAAGCCGTGTATGCACCGGACAACAACGGCCACTTCGGCCTCGGCTACGAGGCCTATGCGCATTTCACCTCGCCCATCCGCCGCTATCCCGACCTGCTGGTGCACCGCGCCATCAAGGCCGTGCTCGAAGGCAAACAGTACAAGCCGAAACTCAAATGGGCCGAGTTGGGGGTGCACTGTTCCATGACCGAGCGCCGTGCCGACGACGCGACGCGCGACGTGGAAGCGTGGCTCAAGTGTTTCTATATGCGGGACCACCTGGGCAGCGTATTTGTCGGAACCATATCCTCGGTCACCGGCTTTGGCCTGTTCGTGTCGCTGGACGATCTGTATGTCGAGGGTCTGGTGCACGTGTCCGAACTCGGCGCGGACTATTACCACTTCGACGCCACCAAACATCAGATGCTGGGGGAGCGCACCGGCAAACGTTACCGCCTCGGCGACCGGGTCAAGGTGAAGGTGGTGCGCGTGGATATGGAAAGCACCAAGATCGACTTCGTGCTGGAAGGGGAGCCGCAAACCAGCGGAACAAATGAATCCGGTGTGGATGTGGGTGCCTGGGGTGGTGCCAAGAAGAAACCGGTGAAGGCTGCGCCGTCCGAGAAGCATGCGAAGCCAGCCGGCAAGAGCGGCAAGGGAGCGAAGCGTCATGGCTGAGTCACGCATCATCCACGGCTTCCACGCCGTCACCGCGCGCATACGCCAGAACGCCGACAGCGTATTCGAGATATACATCGACTCGCAGCGCAAGGACCCGCGCGCGAGGGATCTGCTCAAGCTGGCGGAGAGCAACGGCGTACGGGTGATCCAGGCGGATGCCAAGCGGCTCGACGGTATGGCGGGCAATGCGCGCCATCAGGGCGTCGCCGCCCGCGTCGATGCGGCGCAGAAGGTGCAACATCTGGACGATGTACTGGAAACGCTGACCGAGCCGGCGCTACTGCTGGTACTGGACGGTGTGCAGGACCCGCATAACCTGGGCGCGTGCCTGCGAAGTGCCGATGCCTTCGGCGTGCACGCTGTGATCGCCCCCAAAGACCGGGCAGTGGGTATCAATGCCACAGTGGAGAAGGTCGCCTGCGGCGCGGCGCATACCGTGCCCTTCATCACCGTGACCAATCTGGCCCGCACTCTGCGCGAACTGCAGGAACGAGACATCTGGGTGGTCGGCATGGACGGGGACGCCGAAACCACACTGGGCGAGGTCAAGCACAAGGGCGCGATCGCGCTGGTTCTGGGCGCGGAAGGCGAGGGCATGCGCCGCCTGACGCGCGAGACCTGCGATCAACTGGCGCGCATCCCGATGCTGGGCAGTGTGGAGAGTTTGAACGTCTCGGTCAGCACCGGCATCTGCCTGTACGAAGCCAGAGCGATGAGGACAGCGGGGAACTGATCACCATGAGCGACACCATGCAGAAATACGATTTCTCGATACGCACCCGGGACGGGCAGCATATCGTCAGCGTGGTGATATCAGGCCGTGACCAGCAGGATGCCGAGCGCAAGCTGAATCAGATGTACCGCTATTGCGAAGTACTGACCTGCGAGATCCGCAAACAGGAAGACCACCGGCCGCAGCAGGCGATCTCGGTGGAAGACATCATCACGCTGATCTCGAAATGACCTATTCGATGAAGCCGTCGGCCAGCAGCTCGTCGAGCAGCGCATCGTAATCCTGCGCCCCGCGGCTGGTCGGGGCGTGTTCGAAGATGGTCTTGTTCAGGGCAGGGCTCTCGGCCAGGCTCACGTTCTCGGCGATACAGGTCTTGCACACATCCGCGCCGAACAACGCTTGCGCCTGTTCCAGCACGTCCCACGCCATGCGTCGTCGGCGGTCGAAGCGCGTGAGCAGGTAGCGGCGGGCGACTCGTCTTTTCAGAACAGGTTCGAGTGCATTGAGCGTCTTCTCGATCTGTTTGGCACCCTGCAGTGAAAGATGGTCGGCCGAGATCGGCACCACCAGTCCGTTGCTGGCGAAGATGGCATTCAGCGACATGACGCCGATCAGGGGGCTGCAATCCATGATCAGGGGGTTCTCAGCCGAGCCGAAGCGTTCCGCCTTGATCGCCGAATTGAGACGGTTCACCACGTTGAATCCTTTGCCGTAGAGCACGTCGACCTTGGCCAGTTCGTTGTGTGAAGGGATCAGCGTGATCCCGCTGTCCGAGGTGCGCAGCAGATCGCGCAGCGGGCGGTTGAGCTGGAACAGGGACAGCAGCGTCTCGTGCCCGTTGCGCGCGACAGTCCCGGTGATGGAGCTGAATTGGGCTTGCGGGTCGAGGTCGAAGGCGTGCGGCTGGCGGCCACGCTTGTGCAGTGCGGCCGCAAGGTTCAGTGCAGTGGTGGTCTTACCGACGCCGCCCTTCTGGTTGAATACGGCAATGATGCTCATGGATGATTAGCGCAACAGCTCCTCGATCTTGCGATTGGCCTGCTGCAGCTTGCGGAACAGCGCATTGAGCAGCGCCTTGTCCATATAGCTGCGGCTCTCTTGCGTCAATCTCCCGATATCGGCTTTCTTGATCTCGGCGGCGATCACCTCGCCCTCGGCGATCACGGTGGCCGAGCGCGAAGCAGCCTCGCCGGCGAAGAAGGTGCTTTCGCCTATGCATTCGCCGCTATGGATGACTGCCACCTCGTTGTCGCGCACATGCACGCTGGCGCGGCCGAACAGGATGACGAAGAACGAGCTGATCTCTTCGCCTTCCAGAGTAAGTTTGTCGCCTTGTACGAAGGTGTGGATGGTCGCCAGTTCAGCGATGGGGCGCAATTGCTCGCTGGGGATAGGATCGAAGAAAGAGCACTTTCGTATCTCGTTGAAACTGTCCGAAGCGACATCGTCGAGACGCTGGGTGAAGCTGGCCAGGCTGGCCTGTATCGCATCAATCTCATCCATTGGAACCCCCGCTGGTATTTACGTTTGCGCGCAACTTATCACATGCCGCACGCCCTGTCTTGAGTCCCGTGCTTGCGTTAGACTTCACGGCATGAGAATCGACCATCCCTGGCAACAGGAAAAATTGCTGGAATCGCTCCCTTTACTGCCCTTGAGCGCACAGATTTCCCGTCTGCCGTCTGATCGCTTTCCCGGTCTGCAGGATTTGAACGAGCTGCTTGCGCACGAAACGGATGAGGTGCGTGTCAGGAATGGCAAGGCACTGCGTTTCGTTCCTCAGGATCACGGCAAACTGCCGTTCGAAGCCCAATATGAGCCGCGCTGTTATCTTCATGGTGAGGTGCAGTCGCGCGAGAATAATTGGCATGATCTCTTCAATGCCCTGGTCTGGCTGGCGTTCCCGTCCGCCAAGCGGGCGATCAACGTCCGTCACTATGCCGCACTCACGTCGGTGCGGCAGGGGACAGGGCGTAGCGAGCGCGGTGCTATACGCGATATGAATACCTTGTTCGACGAATCCGGCGTGGTCGTGCCCTATGCGGATGAAGGCATGGCCGATCTGTTGCGCGGTTTTTCCTGGAAACAACTGTTCTGGCTGAGACGATCCGAGATCGGCCTCAGCATGGATTTCTATCTGTTCGGCCACGGCCTGTATGAAAAGGTGCTGAATCCCTACATCGGCCTCACCGGGCAGGGGTTGTTGCTGAAAGTGGATCGTGCCTTCTTCGATCTGCCACTGCCGCAGCGCCTGCAAAGGCTGGATGAATCGATCGCCCGCTATCTGGACGATCCGGCGCATTGCATGACGACACATGAGCTGACCCCCGTGCCGCTGCTCGGCATACCGGGTTGGGCGGCAGAGAACGAGCATGAGGAATATTATGAGGACACGCGCTACTTCCGTCCCGGCAGGCGCATTCATTCAGAGAGGAGCGCAACGTGAAGCAAGCTGTCTGGATCTTCCTGCTATGGCTGATATGGGGTGCTATGCGTGTGTCTGCATCGGAAATGTTCGATAGTCGCCTGCAGGGGGATGTCGGACTGGCGAGCTATTCCACGCGCGCCATCGTCGAGGGCTCACAGGCTGAGCTGTCTGTCCTGCCGTATCTGGATTTCACCTATGAGCGTTTCTTTGCGCGCGTGGATACCTTTGGTTACAAGGCGAAAAAGATCGGTTATGGGTGTCTGGAAGTTATCGCAAGGTTCAATCAGGATGGATTCAGAACGGATACTCCTGCGTTGAACGGACTATCCACGCGCCAGTCTTCCTTGCCGGTCGGACTGGGGACGTTGCAAGTGACGCCACTGGGCGGTGTGTTCTTCAATGTGTTCCACGATATCAACAAGTCCCGAGGCGATTGGGCCGAATTGATCTACGGAGCAAAGTTCAAGGCCTCAGGCGTGGTGTTCTATCCAATGCTCGGGTTCGACTATCAATCGGCCGCTTACACGGGCTATTACTATGGTGTGTCGGCACAGGAAGCGATCGGCAGTCCTTTCGCCAGTTATGCACCAGCCTCGGCCGTCAATGCCTTCATCGCGCTGATCATGGATGTCGGTCTGGGCCGGAACTGGCATCTGAATGCCTATGTTCGGCATAAGCGGCTGGACGATTCGATCTACCGGAGTCCAATCGTCACGCAGCGCTATCTGGATACCGCCTATCTGGCTTTGAGTTATCGCTACTGACGGAGGAGTGATCGTGTGCAGTTGATGCCACTCATCACCGCGCCTTCGAGGGTCGCCGGATATGCGCCAGCCGTGTAGTCGCCGGCCAGCAACACGCGGGGCAGGGCGGTCTGTTGGGCAGGGCGTTGCAGGTTGGGCGCACAGCAGAAGGTCGCGCGTTTCTCGGCAATGACCTTGCGCCAGAGCGGTACGTCAACGATGCCGAATTCCTCGCGCAACTCCACGACTACTTTCTCCGCCAGTGCTTCCTGATCCAGTTGCTGATGGATACCTTCCGCGCTGATCACGGCTGCCAGCAGCCCGTGCTGTCCGGCGATGCTGCCCTTGTCGAACAGCCACTGGCTGAAGCGCTGGTGCAGGCCGATCATGGGATGTGGCAGCCGCACTTGCGCGGGATATTGCAGATACACGGTATAGATAGGCTGTTGCTCCAGCGCGGCGATCTGTCGCACCGTATCCGCCAGCTCAGGCAAGGGGCGCAACAGTCTTTCGGCGACTGCAGGGGAGGCTGCGCAGATCACATGGCTGAAACGATGCGTGCCTTGTGCGGTCTGTAATGCGATTCCGTCGCCATCGGGAACGATGGCTTCCACAGCGCAAGATAGATTCACTTTGCCGCCATGCCGTTCGACATAGGCTGCAGCACGCTGCGGAAACAGCGATGTGAAATCCACGCGTGGCAACAGCATGTCGCTATCGGCACGCTTGCGGTTCAGTGCATCGCGCAACACGTTCAGCAGTACCTGTGCGGAGGCCTTGTGGATAGGCGTGTTCAGTGCGGCGATGGTCAACGGTTCCCAGAATTTGAGCGTCAGCGCGTCATCTTGCCCGTGCAGCCTGAGCAATTCAGCTACCGTCATGTCCTGCGGCAAGCGGAAGTCCATGCCGCGCAAGGCGAGCATGAAGCGGGCAGCCTTGATCCTTTCGTGCCAGCTCAGTCCTTTGGCATTGAGCAATGCGAGCAGCAGATGCAGCGGAGCAGGCAAGCGGGGCGCGCGCAACTCGAGGTGGTGATGCAGGTCGAGCTGCAAAGGCAGGCGCAGGAAATCGCGTTCGATATCGCCGCCGACCCGTTCGATCAGCCGCAGCGTCTCGCGGTAACAGCCGAGTAACAGATGCTGGCCGTTGTCGAGTTGCGTGTCGTGGTAAACGACACCACGCGCGCGCCCGCCCAGCTGCTTGGCGCTCTCGAATACGGTGACGGGAATATCGGCGGCGGCGAGCTTGGCGGCAGCCGCCATACCGGCATAGCCGCCGCCGATGATGCCGACCTTCAATTCTGCAGCCATGCCTTGATGGCGAGCCACAGCTTGTAGGCGGGCCCCAGCGAGACGCGTTCTTTCAATACATGGCAGCCGCTACGCTCGACCTCGTCCAGCACGGCGCGATAGATGGCGGCCATGATCAGTCCGGCACGCTGCGACTTGCGGTCGGCTGCCGGAAGGTGGCTGAACGCCTGCTGGTAATAACGGCGTGCCCGTTCGATCTGGAACGCCATCAGCTTATGGAAGGCAGCGCTCTCTCTCGCGTTGAGGATGTCGGCTGCGGTCACGCCGAACTGTTGCATCTCGTCCATCGGCAGGTAGATGCGATTGCGGCGCGCATCTTCGCCCACGTCGCGGATGATGTTGGTGAGCTGGAAGGCGATGCCGAGGTCGTGTGCGTATTTCAGGGTCTCACGGTCGGTGTAACCGAAGATCTCGGCCGACAGCAGACCGACCACAGAGGCGACGCGGTAGCAATACAGTTGCAGCGACTTGAAATCGGCATAGCGTGGCTGGTCGAGGTCCATCTCCATGCCGTCGATGATCTCCAGCAGGTGTTCTTGCGGCAACTGGTAGCGCGAGACGACCGGCACCAGCGCCTGACACACCGGATGGGTCGGCTTGCCGCCATAGATCGCCGCCACTTCATTGCGCCACCAGTTGAGCGTGGTGCGCGCGACATTGGCATCCGAACATTCGTCCACCACGTCGTCGACTTCGCGGCAATAGGCGTACAGCACCGTCATGGCCTCGCGCCGCTCCTTGCTCAGGATGCGGAAGCTGCTGGTGAAGCTGGAGCCGCTCTGTTTGACCTTGTCCAGGCAGTATTCGTAGGGATTCATTGTGCTTCAGAAGGGGGCGGATCTGGCCAGCATGATAACCCAGTCGTAAGGCTTCAAAACCGGGCGCTTGTTGAACATGTCGTAGTCTGCGGATTCGAGTTTGTCGAGGATGCGCAGCCCGCCCTGGATGATCATGCGCATCTCCAGACCGATGCGTCCGCTGAGGATGCTGCCCAGCGGTTTTCCAGACAGCATCAGCGTGCGCGCGCGATCCACTTCGAACTTCATCAAGGCGCGCCAGTTGTCATCAAAGCGGCCCTCGGCGATCTGTGCCTCGCTCACGCCGAAGCGGGCAAGGTCTTCCTGCGGCAGGTAGACGCGGCCTATCGCCCAATCCTTGGCGACGTCCTGCCAGAAGTTGATCAGTTGCAGCGCGGTGCAGATGGCATCGGAATACGCGATGTTCACCGGCGTGGCTTCTTCATACAGATGCAACAGCAGATTGCCCACCGGATTGGCCGAGCGGCGGCAGTAGTCCAGCAGTTCGTCGTAATCGTCGTAACGTTTCTTCACTACATCCTGCGAGAAGGCGTCGAGCAGATCATGCAAGGGCTGCATGGGCAAGGCATGCGCCTGTATCTCACCGGCGAGATGCTGGAACAACGGCAGGAACGGTTTCTCACCGTTGGCGATATGCGTCAGCTCATCACGGAACTCGTCCAACTGTCGCAGGCGCTCATCATCACTCAGCTCACCTTCGTCGGCGATGTCGTCCGCCGCGCGGGCGAAGTGATAGATGGCCGCCACCGGCTTGCGCAAGCGGCGGGGCATGAGAATGGAGGCGACGGGAAAATTCTCGTAGTGGTCTACGGACATCAAGGAAGATCGTTCTTGTGCAAAAGGAATACGAATTCACCACCCGCCGTGACATCCAGCCAGGTGAAGGGGATATCCGGATAGGCAGCTTCCAGCACATCTCGGTTGTGTCCGATCTCGACCACGAGGATGCCGTTCTCGGTCAGGTGCTCGCCAGCCTGCTGCAGGATGATGCGTGTGGCATCCAGTCCGTCCGTGCCGCTACCGAGCGCCAGTTCCGGCTCGTGCTTGTATTCCTGCGGCAGTGCGGCGACGGATGGCGCGTCGACATAGGGCGGGTTGCTGATGATGAGATCGTACTTGCGGCCTTCCAGCTTGGCGAACAGGTCGGATTCGATCAGTTCGATGCGCTCGTCCAGGCCGTAGTCGGTGACGTTGTATTGCGCCACATCCAGTGCATCCGCCGACAGATCGACCGCATCGATGATGGCATGCGGGAAGGCTTCCGCCGCCAGGATGGCCAGACAGCCGCTGCCGGTGCACAGGTCCAGCACGCTGTTCACCTGCTCGGCATCCTCGATCCAGGGGAACAGGCGTTCTCGCAGCAGCTCGGCAATGAAGGAACGCGGCACGATGACGCGTTCATCGACAAAGAAGGCGTGATCCCCCAGCCAGGCTTGCTGGGTAAGATAGGCGGCCGGTACGCGCTGGGTCACGCGTTTCTCGATGATGTTGAGCACTTCATAGATCTCGGACTGCGTCAGCCGCGCATCCAGGAACGGTTCCAGCTGGTCGAGCGGCAGGTGCAGCGTGTGCAGGATCAGGTAGGCGGCCTCGTCCTGCGCGTTCTCGCTGCCGTGGCCGAAGAACAGTTTGGCCTCGTTGAAGCGGCTGATGGCGAAACGGAAGCAGTCGCGCACCGTCCTGAGCGAGGTGCTGGCCTCGGAAAAATGATTGATGTCCATCTAGTCTCCTCCTCCGCCATCTCCTCCGCCACCGCAGTTGCCACCGTTGTCACAGTGCGGAGAAGGGTATCCATTGCACGGGTCGCCTGAACTGCTGCCCGTGCTGCTACTATTTTGATTCTGACTGCTCCTGTTTATCTTCCATGCCCAGAGGCACAACAACAGCAGGATCGCGACCATGAAAAGAATGAAAACGGGCGACATCATTCTGCCAGCAACTTGCGCAAGGTCAGGTAATAGATCTCGGACAGCGCATCCAGGTCGGCGACCGCCACGCTTTCGTTGACCTTGTGGATGGTGGCGTTGAGCGGACCGAGCTCGATCACCTGCGGGCAGATGTCGGCGATGAAGCGGCCGTCCGATGTGCCGCCGCTGGTGGAGAGTTCGGTATCCAGGCCGGTGACCTGCTTGATGGCGGCAGCCACGGCATCCACCAGATCCCCGCGCGGGGTCAGGTAGGGTTTGCCGGAAGAGTTCTCCCACTCCAGGTCATATGCCAGCTTGTGCTTGTCGAGGATGGCGATGAAGCGCGACTTGAGGCTGGCCACGCTACTGGCGGTGGAATGGCGGAAGTTGAACAGCAGTTCGACTGTGCCCGGTACCACGTTGGTGGCGCCGGTGCCACCCTTGATGTTGGAGATCTGGAACGAGGTGGGTGGAAAATACTCGTTGCCTTCGTCCCATACGGTCGCGGCCAGTTCGGCGATGGCTGGTGCTGCCATGTGGATGGGGTTCTTCACCAGATGCGGATAGGCGATGTGGCCTTGCACGCCTTTCACGATCAGGGTGCCGGACAGCGAACCGCGACGGCCGTTCTTGATGGTGTCGCCGGTCTTGCTGACCGAGGTCGGCTCGCCCACGATGCAGTAGTCTATGGTTTGCTGGCGGGCCTTCAATGCTTCCACCACGCGCACCGTGCCGTCCACGGCGATGCCTTCCTCGTCGGAAGTGAGCAGCAGGGCGATGCTGCCCTTGTGTCCGGGATGTTCAGCGGTGAACTTTTCGATCGCGGTGACGAATGCGGCCAGCGATCCCTTCATGTCGGAGGCGCCGCGCCCGTACAGCATGCCGTCGCGCACTGTGGGGGTGAACGGGTCGCTGTCCCAGCGTTCCACCGGGCCGGTCGGCACCACATCGGTATGGCCGGCGAAACAGACGATGGGCGCGGCACTGCCGCGTCGTGCCCACAGGTTGTCCACTTCGCCGTGGCGCATCTTCTCCAGATTGAAATCAAGCGGCGCGAGGCGCGAGGCCATGAGGTCCAGACACCCTGCGTCGTTCGGCGTCAGGGATCTGCGGGCGATGAGTTGTTTGGTCAGTTCCAGTGTGCTGCTCATGGTTTCAGTTCTTTATATTCGTTTTCGTTATACCCGGTCGCCAGCACCTTGCCGCTCGATTCCAGCACCGGACGTTTGATGATGTTCGGGTGTTGCAGCAGCACGGGCAGGGCAGAGGCATCGTCCTTGATGCCATCCTTTACTTCCTGCGGCAACTTGGCCCAGGTCGGGCCGGTCTTCTTCAGCAGCCGCTGCCAGCCGACCTGTTTCAGCCAGCCGGCAAGCATGGCCTCGGTCACACCATGCTTCTTGAAATCGTGGAACTCGTAAGTGACGCCGCGCGCGGCCAATGCGGCACGCGCTTTCTTCACCGTGTCACAGTTCGGGATGCCGTACAGTTTCATCAGGAATCGGAACCGGGCATCTCGATGTTCAGCTTGATGCTGTCGAAGCTGGCAGCTGCCGGAGCATGGGCCGGTGTCTGCGATGGGTGTTCCGCAGGATCGAACGCTTTCATCTTGCTGGTCACGGAATAGTCGATCAGCGAAGACAGGTTGCTGGCCGAGTCGGCGTTCTTCAGGGCTTCTTCCTTGGTGATCTGTCCCGACTTGAACAGCTTGTACAAGGCCTGTTCGAAGGTCTGCGAGCCGTGCGACACGCTCTGTTCGATCGCCTCGCGGATCTTCTCGATCTGGTCGTTCTTGATCAGGTCGGCGATCAGCGCGGAGTTGAGCAACACCTCCACGGCGGGCACCAGCTTGCCCTGTGTGTTGCGCACCAGTCGTTGCGAGATCACCGCGCGCATGCACATCGCCAGGTCGGACAGGATGCTCTGCCGCGCGTCATACGGGAAGAAGTTCACGATGCGGTTGAGCGCGTGGTAGCTGTTGTTGGCGTGCAGGGTAGACAGGCACAGGTGGCCGGTCTGGGCAAAGATCAGCGCGTGTTTCAAGGTGTCGCGGTCGCGGATCTCGCCGATCATCAGAACATCAGGCGCTTCGCGCATGGCAGAGATCAGCGCATTGCCATAATCCTCGGTATCGGTGCCGATCTCGCGCTGGTTCACGATGGACTTGCCGTGGTGGAACATGTATTCCAGCGGGTCCTCGATGGTCAGGATATGGCCGCTCTGCGTGCGGTTGCGATGTTCCAGCATGGCGGCCAGCGTGGTGGACTTGCCGGAACCGGTCGCGCCGACCATCAGCACCAGACCGCGCTTCTCCATGATGAGCTCTTTGAGCACCAGTGGCAGGTGCAGGTCCTCGATGTTCATGATGTTGTTGCGCACATAGCGGATGACGACGGCGATGCTGCCGCGCTGGCGGAACACGTTGACGCGGAAGTTGCCGATCTCGGGCACGCGGAAGGAGAAGTTCATCTCCATGTGCAGCTCGAAATCGGAGATCTGCTCCGGTGTCATCATCTCGTAGGCGATCTGCTTGATCTGCTCGTCGGTCAGCTTCTGCTGGTTGACCGGCATCAGGATGCCGTTGATTTTGATGTTGATCGGTGCGCCGACGGAGAAGAACAGGTCGGATGCCAGTTTGTCTGCAGCCAGTTGCAACAGCGGTGTGACGATCATGTTCTTCTCCCCCGGTGGAGTGGGTTTAGATGCCGCGCAACAGTTCGTTGATACCGGTCTTGCCCAGTGTCTTGGCATCCACCTTCTTCACGATCACCGCGCAGTACAGGCTATGCGTGCCGTCCTTCGAAGGCATGCTGCCGCTGACCACGACGGAACCGGCCGGCACACGACCGTAGATGATCTCGCCGGTCTCGCGGTCGAGGATCTTGGTGCTCTGGCCGATGAACACGCCCATGGAGATGACCGAGCCTTCCTCTACGACCACGCCTTCCACGATCTCGGAACGCGCGCCGATGAAGCAGTTGTCCTCGATGATGGTGGGGTTGGCCTGCACCGGTTCCAGTACGCCGCCGATGCCGACGCCGCCGGACAGGTGCACGTTCTTGCCGATCTGCGCGCAGGAACCGACGGTGGCCCAGGTGTCGACCATGGTGCCTTCATCGACGTAGGAACCGATGTTGCAGTAGGAAGGCATCAGCACCACGTTCTTGGCGATGTACACACCGCGACGTGCGGCTGCCGGCGGCACCACGCGGAAGCCGCCTTCGCGGAATTCCTTGGAGTTGTAGTCGGCGAACTTGGAAGGCACCTTGTCGAAATAGTTTGTGAAGCCGCCCTTGATGAAGGCGTTGTCCTCGATGCGGAACGACAGCAGCACGGCCTTCTTCAGCCATTGATGGGTGACCCATGCACCGTTGATCTTCTCGGCCACGCGCAGCTTTCCCTGGTCCAGGTATTCGATGACGGTGTTGATCGACTCCTTGAGCTGGGCATCCACATTGCGCGGGGTGATCTCGGCGCGGCGTTCAAAGGCTTCTTCGATGATGGCTTGCAATTGGGGCATGGTTTTTTCCTGGTTAGAGTTTATTGGTGAATTCGGCGATGCGGCGTACGGCTTCCCGCGTCTCGTCCAGTCCGGCGACCAGTGCCAGACGGATGAAATCCGCGCCGGGATTGATCCCATGCGCTTCGCGTGCCAGGAAGCTGCCGGGCAACACGGACACATTATAGTCGCGGTAGAGCTGTTGCGCGTAGGCTGTATCGGCGATGGGCGTGCGGATCCACAGGTAGAACCCCGCATCCGGTCTGCTCACCGGTAACACCGGGCTGAGTTCCTTGATGGCCAGTTCGAACTTCTCGGCATACAGACGACGGTTCTCCATCACGTGTATTTCATCGTTCCACGCGGCGATGGTTGCGGTTTGCACGGCGGGATTCATGGCACAGCCGTGATAGGTCCGGTACAGCGCGAACCTTTCCAGCACGGCGGCATCGCCCGCCACGAAGCCGGAGCGCAAGCCCGGCACGTTGGAGCGTTTGGACAGGCTGGAGAACACCACCAGGTTGCGATAGTCGCTGCGACCGAGTAGCTGCGCGGCTTTCAGGGCGCCGAGCGGCTGGTCGTCGCCGAAGTAGATCTCCGAATAGCACTCGTCGGCGGCGATGACGAAGCCGTAACGGTCACTCATCTCGAACAGGGTCTGCCATTCGGCCAGCGGCATCACGCGGCCGTTCGGGTTGCCCGGCGAGCATACATAGATGAGCTGGGTGCGCTGCCAGACTTTTTCGCTCAGATGTGTGAAGTTCAGCGCATAGTTGTCTTCTGGCAGTGTATTGAGGAAGTGCGGTGTCGCGCCCCCCAACAGCGCCGCGCCTTCATATATCTGGTAGAAGGGATTGGGACAGACCACGACCGGATCCGGCTTGCTGCGGTCGATCACGGCCTGCGCGAAAGCGAACAACGCCTCGCGGCTGCCGTTCACCGGCAACACCTGTGTCTTCATGTTCGGGGTCGGGACTTGGTAACGTCTGTGCAACCATGAGGCGATCGCCAGACGCAGCGCGTTGCTGCCCGCCGTCGTGGGATAACTCGCCAGACCATCCAGTCCCCCGATCAGCGCATCCCGGATGAACTGCGGCGTGGGGTGCTTGGGTTCGCCGATGTGCAGGCTGACCGGATCGAGTGACGAATTTGCGTTGACTTCACCGAACAGCCTGGTCAGTTTCTGGAAAGGGTAAGGTTGGAGCTTGTCTAGATATGGGTTCATCAGCGAGCCGGCATGGAGAGAATCTTTCGGACTGCGGGATTATATTCGTCACCTGCGCGTGCTGCCAAAAATATCGCTTGATCCGCTCTGCAACTTGGCAAGATCGAGTGCTGTAGTGGTGCAATCTTCCGGTCATGTCTCTCGGAGATAATCAACTGGCAGGTGATGCGGATCGCTTGAGCGATCGAGGCAATACCTTGGGGATGGCGGTTAGATAGCTCCAAAGAGGCATATCTGTGAGCGGAGCATGGCCATAGAATGACCGCAATGCAGTCGCGCGGCATCAAGTGGGTCCGATTCAGTCATCGCCGCATCGTGTCTATCAGGAGAAAGTCATGTTGAAACTGTTTGGGGGATTTGCAGCGGGTGTACTGGCAGTCGCTGTGCTTGCGTATGTCTTCATGGGAAGTCTGATGTTCCGTGAGATCGAGAGTCCGTTCGGGGTCGAAGAAACGGTCGCGCGCATCCAGCACAATATCCAGAAGGTGGGTAATGGCTGGGCGCTGTCCGGTTTGCGTAACCCGGGCAAGGCTGTCGAGTCTTCCGGGGGGAATGTGTTGCCGGTGATCATGGTCGAGGCGTGCAGTACGAAATATTCGGCACCGATACTGAAGGACGATTCGGTGCGCTTCCTGTCCATCCTGATGCCTTGCAAGGTGTCGGTGTACAAAAAGAACGACGGCAAGACCTATATCGGCATGATGAATGCCAGCCTGATGGGCAAGATGTTCGGTCCCATGGTGGGTGATGTGATGGGCAAGGTTGCTGAGGACCAGGCCAAGTTCGTGCTGTTCGATCCCAATGAGCCGGCACCATCCATGATCAAAACGGCCCCGCCGGGAGCCAGCGGAGCAGGGGGGGCAAGCGCCGCCGGAGGCTGCTGAGCAAGTTCGTCATCTCCACCGTAGTGAAAGAACCGGAATGAACATACCTACTATCAGAACGGCCCTGCTTGCGATGTGTGGGGCTACGCTCGTGTTGACGACGTCCTTGGGTTTGGCGGTTGCCAAGGCGGTCGAATCCGATGCACAGAATGCGGCAGCGGCCGGCAGAATGTCGACTGCCGACCACAGCAAGTTCCCCGAGTTGGACCGCGTATTCAAAACCGGGCCGGAAGTGACCCAGGCCTGCCTGATCTGCCATACCGAAGCAGCGCGACAGGTGCAGCACACCAAACACTGGACCTGGCAGTCGAAGGATCCCAAGACGGGGCAGGTACGGGGCAAGAAGAACATCATCAACAACTATTGCACGGCGGTCGTCTCCAACGAGAAGGATTGCATGGCCTGTCATGCCGGCTATGGCTGGAAGGACCAGAGTTTTGATTTTTCTGTGCAGAAGAACGTCGATTGCCTGATCTGCCATGATGGGACAGGCACTTACCGCAAGTTGCCTGGTTATTCGGGGCACCCGGTGTACAAGCGTGTCGAGTTCCCGCACGGTTCCGGCAAGTTCGTCGAAGCGGTCGATCTGCGCAAAGTCGCACAGAGTATCCAGTTGCCGACCCGCTCCAACTGCGGTTCCTGCCACTTCTTCGGTGGGGGTGCCAATGGGGCGAAACACGGCGACATGGACAGTTCCCTGCAGCATCCGGGGCGCTATCTGGACGTACATATGGACGAAAAAGGCCTGAACTTCAGCTGCACGACCTGCCATGCCACGAAGCGACACGAGATAACAGGTAGCCGCTACAACATAGAAGCGGCGCGTACTGGCGAGGCGGCGATACGCGGCAAGTCTGATGAGAATCCGGCAGCCTGCCAGGCCTGCCACAGCAACAAGCCGCACCATCAGGCACGACTCGATCAGCATACCGACCACATCGCCTGCCAGACCTGTCACATCCCGGAGTTCGCGCGCAATGACATAGGCACCGAGTTGAGTTGGGACTGGTCCAAGGCCACCACCATGGGGCCGGATGGCAAGCGCATGGTGCGCAAGGACAGCGCCGGGCGACGCGCTTTCGATTCGCAAAAGGGCGAATGGAAGTGGGAGTCGTATGTCATTCCAGAATACCGCTGGTTCAACGGCACGTCCACCTACAAGGTGATAGGTGACAAGATCGACCCGAGCAAACCGGTGCAACTCAGTGAGGTGGGCGGCGGGCCGGAGGATCCGGAATCACGCATCTGGCCGACCAAGGTGCATCGCGGCAAGCAACCTTACGATACGGTCAACATGACGCTGACCGTGCAGCATACCGGCGGCGAGGATTCGACCGCACTGTGGCACAACTATGATTGGCAGAAGGCAATCGGCACCGGCATGAAGGCAGCCGGACTGCCTTATAGCGGCAAGTTCGATTTCGTCGAGACCGAGTTGACCTGGCCGATCACGCACATGGTCGCACCCAAGCAGGATGCGCTGAGTTGTGAGCAATGCCACAGCAAGAACGGGAGGCTCAAGGATATCGAAGGCATCTATATGCCGGCACGCGACGGCAGTCGCTGGCTGGACATAATCGGCTGGGCACTGGCATTGCTGACCTTGATCGGCGTTGTGGTGCACGGTGCGATCCGTGTGGTGAACAGCAGGAAGGCAGGGTGATGAAATGACAGTCGAGAGGATCTACGTATTCAAGAAGTTCGAACGTTTCTGGCACTGGTCTCAGGCTTTGCTCATCATCTTCATGCTGCTCACCGGCTTCGAGGTGCATGGCAGCTACCATCTGTTCGGTTTCGCGGATGCTGTGGCGATGCATACCGTCGCCGCCTGGACGCTGGTGGGGCTGTGGGTGTTCGCCATCTTCTGGCATTTCACGACCGGGGAGTGGAAGCAGTACCTGCCGACCACCGAGAAGGTCGTGGCGATGATCCGCTTTTACTCGGTGGGTATCTTTCAGGGCGCGCCGCATCCTTATCGCCCGACCGTCTTGAAGAAACACAATCCCCTGCAACGGCTCGCCTATCTGGGTGTGCTGCTGTTCATCGGCCCCTTGCTCTGGATCACGGGCTGGTTCTACCTTTTCTTCGGGGATTGGAAGGCTTGGGGCGTGGATGGCTTGCTGTCGCTGGAGTGGGTCGCGTTCTTCCATACGGCGGGGGCGTTCATGATGCTGGCATTCCTCATCGCGCACATCTATCTGACCACTACCGGACATACCCCCTTGTCCCACATCAAGGCCATGATCACCGGTTGGGAAGAGGTCGACTGACCTGTACCAGTTCCAATACTGATCTGATGATCAGATACGCTGGCATGTACGTTATCGGGACGGTCTCCGCCTGCCGTCCACATTAGGCTGTGTGATAATCAACGCAAGTCGAGGCATCGTTTCGATAGGACGCTGACAGGGGCGGGAAGTGACTGCAAAGAAAAACGTCGTGCCGGTAGCAGGCTTGTTGAGCGGTGCATTGGTGTGGGGATTGATCTGGTATCCCTACCGGGTGCTGCAGGACGCCGGCATATCGGGTGCTTTGGCCACCGGACTGACCTACGGTTTCGCCATGCTGTGCGGCTCATTCATCCTGCCGCGCCTGTGGCGCGAACGTGCGTCGCTGGGCGGCTGGGCCTTGCTGCTGGTGTTCAGTGCGGGCTGGGCCAATCTGGGATACGTGCTGGGCATGCTGCAGGGCGAGGTGATGCGCGTGCTGCTGCTGTTCTATCTCGCGCCGGTGTGGACCGTTCTGTTCTCGCGCTGGCTGCTGGGCGAGCGCCTCGACCGCCATGGCTATGCCATCGTCGCGCTGTCGCTGGGCGGTGCGGTGGTGATGCTGTGGACGCCGGAGCTGGGCCTGCCGATCCCGCAGAATGTGTCGGAATGGCTGGGCCTGACTGCCGGCATGGGCTTCGCGCTCTCCAATGTCGTCTCGCGCCGCTCCTCCCATCTGTCGGTGGAAGTCAAATCGTTCAGCCTCTGGCTGGGTACCCTGGTGCTGACCCTGCCGTTCCTGTGGTGGCAGGGTGGCGTGTCTCAGCAACTGGCGGTCGTCCCGGCCGGGTTCTGGGGATTGCTGCTGTTGATGGGGCTGGTGCTGTGCGCCACCAGCTTCGCCGTGCAATACGGTGTCTCACATATCCCCGCCAATCGTGCGGTGGTGCTGTTCTTGTTCGAGCTGGTGGTCGCCGCCGCCGCAGCCTGGGTGCTGGCCGGCGAACGCATGGACTGGCGTGAGTGGGTGGGGGCGGCACTCATCGTCTCGGCTACCCTTCTGTCTGGCAGGGTGCACCGGGACGAATGAGTCCTTAGCGGTTCTCTTGATTGTTTCAGGCCACCGTCACCTTGTTGTCCAGATACACGTCCTGCACCGCATTGATCAGCGCCACGCCGTCCGGCATCGGCTTCTGGAACGCCTTGCGCCCGAGGATCAGGCCCATGCCGCCGGCGCGCTTGTTGATCACGGCCGTGCGCACGGCCTGGTGCAGGTCGTCCTTGCCCGATTCGCCGCCGGAGTTGATCAGCCCGGCGCGGCCCATGTAGCAGTTGGCCACCTGGTAACGCACCAGGTCGATGGGGTGGTCGGTGGTGAGGTCGCTGTACACCTTGGGGCTGGTCTTGCCGAACTTGATGGCGTTGTAGCCGCCGTTGTTCTCGGCCATCTTCTGCTTGACGATGTCGGCGTTGATGGTCACGGCGAGATGGTTGGCCTGCCCGGTGAGGTCGGCGGCGACGTGGTAATCCTTGTCGGCGGTCTTGAATGCCGGGTTGCGCAGGTAGGCCCAGAGGATGGTGGCCATGCCGAGTTCATGCGCATGCTGGAACGCTTCCGAGATCTCGATGATCTGGCGGCGTGACTGCTCCGAGCCGAAGAACACCGTCGCACCCACCGCCACCGCGCCCATGTCGAAGGCCTGGTCCACGCTGGCGAACAATGTCTGGTCGAACTCATTGGGATAGGTCAGCAGTTCGTTGTGGTTGATCTTCACGATGAACGGCACCTTGTGCGCGTACTTGCGCGCGACCGACGACAGCACGCCCAGCGTGGAAGCCACGCCGTTGCAGCCGGCCGCGATGGCAAGCTTCACGATATTCTCGGGATCGAAATAGATGGGGTTTGGCGCGAACGAGGCGCCGCCGGAATGCTCCACGCCCTGATCCACCGGCAGGATTGAAAGGTAGCCTGTATTGGCGAGGCGGCCGTGGCCATACAGGGTCTGCAGGCTGCGCAGCACGGCGGTCTTGCGATCCTTCATCGCCACCACGCGGTCGACATAGTCCGGGCCGGGCACATGCAGCGATTCCTTGGGGATGCCGGTGCAGCGGTGGTTCAACAGGGAGTCGGCTTCCTCTCCCAGCAACTGCGCGATGTTCGTCATGATTCTTTCTCCTTTGAAAAAATACGATGAAGCGGGCAACGGATCAGGGATTCCATGTTACTCCTCCGATATAATTCCGGCATTCATATTCATCGTCTGGAACCGCTCATGCAAGCCGCCATCCTTGGTACACCGCTGTCACCGTCCGCCACCAAAGTCATGCTGCTGGGCAGCGGCGAGCTTGGCAAGGAAGTCATCATCGCGTTGCAGCGGCTGGGGGTGGAAGTCATCGCGGTGGACCGTTACGAGAACGCACCGGGACATCAGGTGGCGCATCGTGCGCATGTCATCAATATGGCGGACGGTGCCGCTTTGCGTGCATTGATCGAGAAAGAGCAGCCACAGATCATCGTGCCGGAGATCGAGGCCATCGCCACCGACATGCTGGTGCAGATCGAGAGCGAAGGGCTGGCGCGGGTCATTCCGACGGCCAGAGCTGCCAAACTCACCATGAACCGGGAAGGCATACGCCGTCTGGCGGCAGAGACACTGTGGCTGCCGACTTCACCGTACAGGTTCGCCGACAGCCTGGAAGAACTACAGGCGGCGATCGACGGCGGCATCGGCTATCCCTGCATCGTCAAACCGGTGATGTCCTCTTCCGGCAAGGGGCAGTCGAAAGTGGATGGCCCGGATGACGTGAAGAAGGCATGGGACTACGCGGCCAGCGGTTCGCGCGTGGACCAGGGGCGGGTGATCGTGGAAGGTTTCATCGACTTCGACTACGAGATCACGCAACTGACCGTGCGCGCACTGGGGGTGGGAGGGGAGATCGAGACGCATTTCTGCGCCCCCATCGGTCATGTGCAGGTGCACGGCGACTACGTCGAGAGCTGGCAGCCGATGGTGATGTCCGAGGTCGCTTTGCAGCGCTCGCGCGAGATCGCGAAGCAGGTCACCGACGACCTCGGCGGTCTCGGCCTGTTCGGCGTCGAACTGTTCGTGAAGGGCGACCGCGTGTGGTTCTCAGAAGTCAGCCCGCGTCCGCACGACACCGGCATGGTGACCATGTGCACACAGCGCTTCAACGAGTTCGAGCTGCATGCCCGCGCCATCCTTGGCCTGCCGGTGGATGCGTCGTTGCGCGAGTCCGGTGCGTCGGCTGTCATCTATGGACAGATGGATGAAAAGGGCATCGCCTTCAAGGGTGTGGCAGAGGCTTTGCGTGTGCCGGGCGCGGACATCCGCCTGTTCGGCAAGCCGGAAGCTTTCACGCGCCGCCGCATGGGGGTGGCGCTGGCCACCGGCGACGATACCGATGAGGCCCGGCAGCGCGCCAAGATGGCAGCAAGCAAAGTCGTTCCGTTCAAACCATGATCCTGGGCATCCATCACGCCACCTTCATCAGCAGCGACTTGGCACGTTCGCGCGGATTCTATGAGGGGTTGCTGGGATTGCAGCCCGATCCCAAACGTTCGCTGATGAGCTTTGACGGTGTGTGGTACGACGTGGCACCGGATCAGCAGATCCATCTGATGGTGTTGCCAGATCCGGACGCGGGTGTGGAACGTCCGCTGCATGGCGGGCGCGACCGTCATGTGGCGTTCATGGTGCGAGATGTGAAGGCCCTGGCCGCGCATCTGCTGGCGGCTGGTGTCGCATTCACCCTCAGTCAGTCGGGACGCAGTGCTTTGTTCTGCCGCGATCCGGACGGCAATGCACTCGAGTTCGTTCAAGCACGATCATGACTTCCGGTACAGACTCTGCAGTCAGCCCCAGGACCTGGTATCAGGCGGCGTGCCAGCGATCCGGGATCGTTTGCGATGCGCCTCAGCTCGCTGCGATCGAGCAACTTGAGGACCTGTGGAACCAGTTGATCGAGTTCAAACAGAAGCGTAACCAGTTCCTGGGGCGCAGCTTGCTGAGTCCGGATGTACCCAAGGGGCTCTATATCTGGGGCGGTGTGGGGCGCGGCAAGACCTTCCTGATGGACGGTTTCTACGAGTGCCTGCCATACAAACGCAAACGGCGCATCCATTTCCACCATTTCATGCTCGAAGTGCATCACGAGATGAAGCGGCTGGCACACGAGCGCGATGCGCTGATCGCGCTGGCCGACCTTATCGCGCAGTCGACCCGTTTGTTATGCCTGGATGAGTTCCATGTTGACGACATCGCCGATGCGATGATCCTCGGCCGCTTGTTGGGAGCATTGTTCGAGCGCGGTGTGGTATTGCTGACCACCTCCAACATCGAGCCGGACGCGCTTTATCTGCACGGCCTGCAGCGGCAGAACTTCTTGCCGGCTATCGCGCTGATCAAGCGCGAGCTGAAGGTGTTGCATCTGGATAGCGAGACGGATTACCGCCTGCTGCAGATGGAACGCGATCCGTTGTTCATGTTCGGCGAGGTTGAGGAGAACGAAAGGCAGCTGGCCTCATTGTTCGATCGTCTGACGGCAGGTGCCGGTTCGGAAGCGCAGTCCGTTCAGGTTCGCAACATCCGTATACCGGCGCGTCGTGTCGCGCGTGAAGTGGTGTGGTTCGATTTCGCTGAGCTATGCGGTGGCAACCATGACCAGTCGGATTATCTTGATATCGCGCATCGCTACCCGACGGTGCTTGTCTCCGGTATCCCGCAGTTGACTGCCGAGAACGGAGCCGCCGCACGCAGGTTCACCTGGTTGATCGACGTGCTGTACGACAACCATGTGAAGCTGGCTGCCAGCTTTGCGGTGCCACTGGAGGGGTTATATGCGACGGGCAGGCATGACAGCGAAGCGCAACGCATCGCCAGCCGCCTGGCCGAGATGCAGACCCGGCATTATCTGGAGCTGCCGCACCGTAGTCGCGGTGCGGCATTGACTGGGGCTGAAGGAGCCTAGTTGCCTTGCGCGAGCCGGGTGTCGTGCGCCTTTTGGCACTCCACATAGGCTGCAGTCAAGGTGTCATCGGCCTGAGCGGCGATCTCTGCCGGGATCGTGAATTGGCCCGGTTTGCGCTTGACCGGCTTGCGGTTCGCCGTCAGGAAGTCTTCCTTGGCCTGATCTGCCGTTGCCTTGCAGGTGTTGAAAGCATCCGCCAGTTCCGCTTCGAACTTGGCTCTCGCCGCCGCGCGGGCTGCCGCCTCGGCGCGCGCCTGGATCATCTCCTGTCGCGCTTGCTCCGCAAGCATCTGCTCCTGCTTGTTCAAATGATCCAGATATAACCATGCACCTGCAGTCAGCACGATCAGAACGACGGCAATCACTTTCTTCAGCATTTACAGATCCTCCGGAGGGTTTGGTCAGGTGCGCGCATCATAGCTTGTTTTTCGTAAGGTTATGGGGCGGGATTGGGGTAGTGCTGGTGTGTCGTTTCGATGGCGGCCAGCGTCTCTTCAGTCAGCGTCACTTCTGCACTATCCAGGTTCTCTTCCAATTGCTGCAGTGTCGTCGCGCCCAGGATGACGCTACCGGTGAAGCGGCGCGTTCTGGCAAAAGCCAGCGCCAGCGTGGCTGGTGTCAGGCCCGCTTCCTGCGCGATGCGCACATATTCCTTTGTCGCGGCAGGGACATTCGTTTTGTTGTAGCGCTGGCCGAAGCCGGGGAACAGGGTGATGCGGCCATGCGCACGGGGATCGGCAAGATATTTTCCGGTCAGCCAGCCGAAGGCCAGAGGACTGTAGGAGAGCAGTCCGACCTGGCTGTGATGGCAGACCTCGGCCAGCCCGGCTTCGAAAGTGCGGTTGAGCAAGCTGTAGGCGTTCTGGATGCTGACGATGCGCGGCAAGCCGAGCTGTTCGGCGCAGCGCACGAACTCCATCACGCCCCATGGCGTCTCGTTGCTCAAGCCGATGTGGCGCACCTTGCCGGTTTTGACCAGTTCCCCCAGTGCGTGCAATTGCTCGGCGACCGCGGTGGCTTCGCGCTCTTGTGTGGCATCGTAACTGGTAGCACCGAACATCGGCACATAGCGGTCCGGCCAGTGGATCTGGTACAGGTCGACGTAGTCGGTCTGCAGGCGTTTGAGGCTGCCCTCGATGGCGGCATGTATGTGTTCCCTGTTGACGCGCGGACCGCCGCGTATCCAGCTGAAACCGCGTGCCGGGCCGGCGATCTTGGTGGCGATGACCAGCTTGTCGCGCGGCTGCCGTTTAAGCCAGTTGCCGATATAGGTTTCCGTGCGGTGCACCGTCTCGGCGCGCGGCGCGACCGGATACATCTCGGCGGTGTCGATGAAGTTCACGCCTTGTGACACCGCATAATCGAGTTGGCTATGCGCGTCTGCCTCAGTGTTCTGCTCGCCGAAGGTCATGGTGCCCAGGCACAGGGCGGAGACCTTCAGGTCGCTACTGCCGATGATGCGATATTCCATGGATTCAGCCGCGCGTGTTGGACTGGCTGTGGAAACTGCTCAGTTCTACACGGGGTGCGGGCTGCCAACCCGGTTTGCGGTGTTCGGCCACGACGTTGGTGAAGATGCCGCCGCGCACATAGAACTTGGCGGTCAGGCGCATGAAGCGCGGCTGGGTAGCGGCCACCAGGTCGTCCAGGATGCGGTTGGTCACGTCCTCGTGGAAATGGCCTTCCTCGCGGAACGACCACATATAGAGCTTCAGGCTCTTCAATTCCACGCATTGCTGGTCGGCGATGTAATCCAGGATCAGTGTGGCGAAGTCGGGTTGGCCGGTCTTGGGGCAAAGGCAGGTGAATTCAGGGATCTCCATGTGGATGTGGTAATCACGTCCGGGCTGGGGATTGGGGAAAGTCTCCAGTGTCTTGGCTGGTTTGGTGGTCATTGTTGGTGGCCCTTGGGAGTTCAGTTAGAATGCGGCGCATTATAACGTCTACCCGTCTGCAAATTGCGCCTTAGCCAGATCAAACTCGCCGGTTTCAAGTCCTTCGTCGATCCCACCCACATCTCGCTGCCCGGGCAGCTGGTGGGCATCGTCGGGCCGAACGGCTGCGGCAAATCCAATGTGATCGACGCGTTGCGCTGGGTGCTGGGAGAATCGCGCGCTTCGGCCTTGCGCGGCGAATCCATGCAGGACGTGATCTTCAACGGCTCGGGCAACCGCAAGGCGGTGTCGCGTGCCAGTGTGGAACTGGTGTTCGACAACTCGCTGGGCAAGGTCGGCGGCCAGTGGGCCAGCTATGGCGAGATCTCCATCAAGCGCGTGCTGCAGCGCGACGGCGATTCCAGCTACTACATCAACAACCAGTCGGTGCGCCGCAAGGACATCACCGACATCTTCCTCGGCACCGGCGTCGGTGCGCGTGCCTACGCCATCATCGAACAGGGCATGATCTCGCGCATCATCGAGGCCAAGCCGGAAGAGCTGCGCGTGTTCCTGGAAGAGGCGGCCGGTGTCTCCAAGTATCGCGACCGCCGGCGCGAGACCGAGCTGCGCCTGGCCGACACCCGTGTCAACCTGTCGCGCGTCTCCGACATCCTGCAGGAACTGGGCAAGCAGCTCACCCATCTGGGCGAGCAGGCCGAAGTGGCCAAGACCTACCGTGAACTCGAAGCGCGGCGCGAGACCACGCAGCGGCTGCTGTGGCTGCTGAACAAACAGGAGGCCGCCGCCCGCCGCGAGCGCCATGCGCAACAGGTCGAGAAGACGAAGAACGATCTGGAAGCCGAGATCGCCAGCCTGCGCGAAGTGGAGAGCAAGCTGGAAGGCGCGCGCAGCGAGCATTTCACATTGTCCGACGCGGTGCACGCGCGGCAGGGCGAGCTGTATGCGACCAATGCCGAGGTGGCGCGCCTGGAACAGCAACTGGCTTTCATCAACGAGCAGCGCAACCGTCTGGCGCAGCAGATCCAGAACGGCGAACGACAGATCGCCCAGCAGCAGACGCAGCTGAAGGGCTTGCGCTCTTTGCAGACGCATTGGCAGGAACAGCAGCAGGACGGCGCGGTGCGCGTCGGCGTATGCGAAGAGCGTGCCGAGAACGAGGCGCAATACCTGCCGCAGGCGGAAGAAACGGCCCGCCTCGCGCAGGAGAAATCCAACGAGATGCAGCGCGAACAACTGCGCCTGCAGCAGCAACTGCAGCTGGCCGAGACCCAGCGTGGCCATATCCAGAGCAACCTGCAACAGCTCGACAGCCGCCGTTCGCGGCTGATGCTGGAGCGCGACAACCTGCCGCGCCCCGATACCGAGGCCCTGGCGCAGGCCCAGCAGCGTTCAGCCGGGATGCAGGCCGAGCATGAGATGCAGCAGGCGCAGTTGTCCGCGCTACAGGCGCAGTTGCCCCAGGCCGACGAGGCGCGGCGCAATGCCCGGCTCACCGCGCAGGACCTGGAACGCCAGCTCGGCCATACAGAGGCGCGCCTGAATGCCCTGAAGCAGTTGCAGGCGCAACTCGACAACGACCAGGATCTGAAAGTCTGGCTGCAGGGCCACGGCCTGGAGGGGGCTCCGCACCTGTGGCAGTCCATCCGCATCGAGCAGGGCTGGGAAGACGCGCTGGAAGCCGTGCTGCGCGAGCGCATCAATGCCTTGCCGCTGGCCCGGCTGGATGAGGCCGCACGTTGGGACCAGCCGCCGGGCAAGCTGGCACTGTACGCCGCCGACGGGGCGGGCAGCAGTGCCGTGCCGCTGCCCGGGCTGAAACCGCTCGCCGACTATGTCCGTGTGCAGGATGAACGTTCCGCGCCGGTGCTGCAGGACTGGCTGCACGGCATCTATGCGGTGGACGACTTGCCGACTGCCATGGCGCGCCGCGCCCAGTTGGCCGCCGGGACCTGGCTGGTCACACCGCAGGGGCATCTGGTCGGCGCGCACAGCGTGCTGTTCCACGCCCCGGACAGCCAGGTGCACGGCATCCTGGCGCGCCAGCGCGAGATCGAACTGCTGGAGCAGGAAGCCGGCGTGCGCAGCGCCGCGCTGGAACAAGGCAAAGAAGCCGTGGCCCAGACCGAACAGACCCATCATGAGATGGAAGGCCGCATCGCCGCCCTGCGCGGCAGCGCGGCGCAGTTGCAGCAGGACCAGCACCAGCTGCAGATGCAGATCCTGAAGCTGACGCAGGCCAACGAACGCACGCAGGAACGCAGCGCGCAGATCTCGCAGGAGATGGAAGAATTGGCCGCGCGTGCGGGCGAGGCACAGCAGCAGCTGGAAGAGATCGCGCAGACCATGGCCGAACAACGTGCGCGGCTGGACCAGCAACAGATCGAATGCGATCAGGCGCGCTATCAGGCCAATGCGCAGGAAGCCGCGTTGCGTGAAGTGCGCGAGCGCGCCCACCATGCCCAGCGCGAACTGCAGGAAGCACGGTTCTTCGCCAAGACCTGCGCCGAAAAGCTGGCCGACCTCGGGCTGAACATCGAGCATCACGAAGCGACCCTGCAGGAGCTGGAAAAGACGCTGGAGTCCAGCCGGACGGAACTGGCGAACCTGACCGAAGGCGATGCGCAGACGCAATTGCAGGCGCTGTTGCAGCAAAGGCAGGTGCAGGAACAATCCCTGGCCGAAGCGCGCAACACCCTGGAACATGCCACGCTCAACCTGAACCAGCTGGAGCAGACACGACTCTCCTGCGAGCAGAAGCTGCATCCGCTGCGCGAGCGGGTGAACGAGCTGACGCTGAAGGAGCAGGAGGCGCGCCTGCAGTTCGAACAATGGTCGGAACAGCTGCAGGGCGTGGACGAAGAACCGCTACAGCCCTTGCTGGAAGGCGCCAAGATCGGCGGCCTGCAGACTGAGCTGTCGCACCTCGCCAATGACATCGCCGCGTTGGGCGCGGTCAACCTCGCCGCGCTGGAGGAATTACAGACGGCGCAGGAGCGCAAGGAATATCTCGATGCGCAGGCGAAAGACCTGAACGAGGCGATCGGCACACTGGAAGAGGCGATCCGCCGCATCGACAAGGAATCGCGCGACCTGCTGATGGCCACCTACGAAGAAGTGAACCGCCACCTGTCAGAGATGTTCCCCGTGCTGTTTGGCGGCGGCGAGGCGCGCCTGGTGCTGACCGGCGAGGAGATCCTCGACAGCGGCGTGCAGGTGATGGCGCACCCGCCGGGCAAGAAGAACGCTTCCATCCATCTGCTCTCCGGCGGCGAGAAGGCACTGACCGCCATCGCCCTGGTGTTCTCGCTGTTCCAGCTGAATCCGGCGCCGTTCTGCGTGCTGGACGAAGTCGATGCGCCGCTCGACGACACCAACACCGAGCGCCTGTGCAAGCTGATCCAGAAGATGTCGGACAAGACCCAGTTCGTCTACATCAGCCACAACAAGATCACCATGGAGATGGCGCAGCAACTGGTCGGCGTGACCATGCAGGAACGCGGTGTCTCCAAGGTGGTATCGGTGGATATCGAAGAGGCGATGCGGATGCGCGACGCAAGCGCCGCGCCGGTGGCAGCCTAGTCGCAGTTGGCTTTGACGGCTTCGCGGGCGCTGTTCAGACGCTGTTCGCGATCGGCATCATCCAGGAAGCGCTTCTCACCCTTCTCGTCATAGGTGACCAAACGGGCACCGCTCTCAAGCGCACGCAGGTTCTCCCGTGCGACTGCGCAGTTCTGCTTCCTTTCCTGCTGCTGGGCAGTCTCGCGAGCGGACTTCTCGGAAGCTTCCTTTTTCTCCTGGCGTGCTTTATTCAGCTCGGCTTCGCGCTGGGTATAACTCTTGGATGAGTAGTCGGCCGGGGCCGATTCCTGGCCTTTTCCGGTGATGTTGCGTACCGATTCGACCTTTGCCCCGGTGGGCGGGGAATCCGAATAGTGGACCTTTCCGTTCTCATCCACCCACTTGTTGAGTCCTGCCTGGGCCGACAGGGAAAGGCAACAGAGCAGAGCTAGTGCGGCAGCAGATCTCATGGGGGGGCTCCTGGGAAAATTGATGTAAAACTACCTATTAATTTTGGGTGCGTCAATTTATCATTGCCGCCCCAGTCTGGATATGGATACCCAGCCATATCCAGAATGCAGTCATAGCCGGAGGGCAGATGCCGCACAGCAAGGCACCATCGAATCAGAGACAGGAGTTCATGCGGGTCGAGAGCAACCAGGATCTGGTGCTGCGGCTGTTCCGTACCTACTACCGCTCGCATCAGACTTCCGGAAAGCTGTTCGAGGATTTCCCCGATTTCTTCTTGGTCAAACCCATCGTTTTGAAGGACCCGGATCTGATAGAGCGGGCCTCGGACCGTCTCATTCTGGATGATTGTGTGCGCCGGGCGCAGGAGCGACAGGGTTTCGTAGGTGTCAGCAAGTGGCGCAACCCCAAGCTGAACTATTACTGGCTGGAGCTTTCGGTCTTCCCCTTCATGCTGGGTGATGAAGTGACCCAGAACAATGAGGGCGAGTTCTATTACGTACTGAACCAGTTCATCGATTACACGCGCGAGCATCCCAAACAGTACGGAGACATGGCTGGCGGTGCCGACAAGGACAATGATCTGGCCCTGATGCTGGACGGTATCGGCAAGCATGCGCTCAAGATGAAGTCCCTGTTGCCGCATTATCCGATCGAGAAGCTGGTCATGCTGAATCCCAACTGGCCGCTGGCCGAGGTCAACAAGCTGCTGCAGACCCTGAAGGGGAGCGATCTGGATTGGTGCGAGCTGTTCTTCGAGCACATCATCTATGTGATGGGGAACAAGCGGTAAACGCAAGCGCGGGGCAACACGCTGGCCCGGTTGCGGCGGCAAGTTTTGATATAATGCGCGCTTTGCGGAGGAAGGTTCCATGCGTATCACTCAAAAAGCTCTCACTTTCGACGATGTACTGTTGCTTCCTGCGCAATCCGATGTCCTGCCGCGCGATGTAAGTCTGCGCGCCCGTCTCACCCGCAACATCCAGTTGAACATCCCGCTGCTGTCGGCAGCGATGGATACCGTCACCGAAGCCCGTCTCGCCATCGCGCTGGCACAGGAAGGCGGTATCGGCATCATCCACAAGAACATGACCGCGAAAGAGCAGGCCGCCCACGTGGCCAAGGTCAAGCGCTTCGAGAGCGGCGTGGTCAAGGACCCGATCAGCATCACGCCGGACATGACTGTGCGCGATGTGCTCAATCTGACACGCCAGCACAAGATCTCCGGCTTGCCCGTCCTGCAAGGCAGGAACGTGGTGGGCATCGTGACCAACCGCGACCTGCGTTTCGAGAGCAATCTCGACCAGCCGGTCAGCAACATCATGACGCCGCGCGAGCGTCTGATCACCGTCAACGAGAGTGCCAGCCACGATGAGGCCCGCAACTTGATGCACAAGCATCGTATCGAGCGTGTGCTGGTGGTGAATGACGCTTTCGAACTGTGCGGACTGATGACGGTGAAGGACATCCTCAAATCAACCGAACATCCGAATGCGTGCAAGGACAGCCAGGGACGTCTGCGTGCCGGCGCGGCGGTCGGTGTGGGAGAGGGCACTGAAGAGCGCGTGAACCTGCTGGTCGAAGCGGGGGTGGATGTCATCGTGGTGGATACCGCGCACGGCCATTCGCAAGGTGTGTTGAGCCGCGTGCAATGGGTCAAGAAGAACTTCCCGCAGGTGGACGTCATCGGCGGCAACATCGCCACGGCGGCCGCTGCCAAGGCCTTGGTCGCACATGGTGCCGATGCGGTAAAGGTGGGTATCGGTCCCGGCTCCATCTGCACCACACGTATGGTGGCGGGAGTGGGTGTACCGCAGATCACCGCCATCCACAATGTCGCGGAAGCACTGGCCGGCACCGGCGTGCCGCTGATCGCCGACGGCGGCGTGCGCTTCTCCGGAGATATCGCTAAGGCGATCGCGGCTGGCGCGAACTGCGTGATGCTGGGCGGTCTGTTTGCCGGTACCGAGGAAGCACCGGGCGAGATCGAGCTGTTCCAGGGGCGTTCCTATAAATCCTATCGCGGCATGGGCAGTCTGGGCGCGATGCAGCAAGGTTCCAAGGATCGCTACTTCCAGGATACAGAAGGCAACAACGACAAACTGGTGCCGGAGGGGGTGGAAGGCCGCGTGCCCTACAAAGGCAGTGTGCTGGCCGTGATCCACCAGTTGCTCGGCGGCCTGCGTGCCAGCATGGGCTACCTTGGATGCAAAGACATCCCTACGGTGCACGCGCAAGCCGAGTTCGTGGAGATCACATCCGCCGGTATCCGTGAATCTCACGTGCATGACGTGCAGATCACCAAGGAAGCACCGAACTACCACATCGATTAACAAAAGGCGGATTCGTCCGCCTTTTTTTGTTTCCATCTCACTATGCACAAAAAAATCCTCATCCTCGATTTCGGGTCGCAATACACCCAACTGATCGCCCGCCGCGTGCGCGAGACGCATGTCTATTGCGAGCTGCATCCCTGGGATATGAGCGAAGCAGATATCCGCGCTTTCGATCCGGCAGGCATCATCCTTTCCGGCGGTCCGAACTCGGTCTATGAGGACGAGACGCCCAAGGCTCCGCAGGTCGTGTTCGATCTGGGCGTTCCGGTGTTCGGCATCTGTTACGGCATGCAGACCATGTCGGCCCAGCTGGGCGGCAAGGTCGAGAGCGGCACGGTGCGCGAGTTCGGTTATGCCGAGATACGTGCGCACGGCCATTCGAAACTGTTCGACGGCATACAGGACAAGACCAATGCACAAGGCCACGGTCTGCTCGACGTATGGATGAGCCATGGCGACAAGGTCACCGCACTTCCCCCCGGATTCAGCGTGATCGCCTCCAATGCTGCCACGCCGTTCGCGGCGATGGCGGACGAGTCGCGCCGTTTCTATGCGGTGCAGTTCCACCCGGAAGTCACGCATACCCATCAGGGCAAGGCCATCATCGGCCGATTCGTGCATGACATCTGCGGCTGCGGTCAGGACTGGAACATGCCTGACTACATCGAGGAAGCCGTGGCCAGGATCAAGGCACAGGTCGGCGACGAGGAAGTCATCCTCGGCCTGTCAGGTGGCGTCGATTCCTCCGTTGCGGCTGCGCTGATCCACCGTGCCATCGGCGACCAGCTGACCTGTGTGTTCGTGGACAACGGCCTGCTGCGCCTGAACGAAGGCGCACAGGTGATGGAGACATTCGGCAAGAACATGCACATGAAGATCGTGCATGTGGACGCCAGCGGCGAGTTCATGAAGCATCTGGCCGGCGTCACCGACCCCGAGCAGAAGCGCAAGATCATTGGCCGCGAGTTCGTTGAGGTGTTCCAGCGCGAATCGGCCAAGCTGAAGAGTGCAAAGTGGCTGGCACAAGGCACCATCTATCCCGACGTGATCGAGTCTGCCAGCTCCAAGACCAAGAAGGCGCACACCATCAAGAGCCACCACAACGTGGGCGGCCTGCCGGAATCCATGCACCTCAAACTGCTGGAACCGCTGCGAGAACTGTTCAAGGACGAAGTGCGTGAACTTGGTGTCGCGCTCGGCCTGCCGGCAGACATGGTGTATCGCCATCCATTCCCCGGTCCCGGCCTGGGTGTGCGCATCCTGGGTGAAGTGAAACCGGAATTCGCCGACCTGCTGCGCCGTGCCGATGCCATCTTCATCGAGGAGTTGCGTGCCACGCGTGACGAAGAAGGCAAGAGCTGGTACGACAAGACCTCGCAGGCTTTCACCGTGTTCCTGCCGGTCAAATCGGTCGGTGTGATGGGTGACGGCCGCACCTACGAGTGGGTGGTGTCGCTGCGTGCCGTGGTGACCAGCGATTTCATGACGGCGCATTGGGCACACCTGCCGTACGAATTGTTGGGCAAGGTCTCCAACCGCATCATCAACGAAGTGCGCGGCATCAACCGTGTCGTCTACGACATTTCCGGCAAGCCGCCCGCCACGATCGAGTGGGAGTAGCGCCTCCGAGGGCGGAGCGGGGCCCCGCTTGCGGGGTGTGACCCCGAGGAGGATGCGCCCGCGAATCGACAGACGGTGAATTTCAGCCGAATTGGAATGAGCGGGCAACGGCCTGAGCAGGTGGTAGAGGGGCCCCGCGCATAGCGAGGGAATCTGACCCGAGCGACCGCCGGCGTTCTCCGTTCCACGGCCACTTGCCGTGAATCCGGCTGATTCCAGCCCGTCGATCACCGAAATAAGCCACTTTCCCCGCTTTATTCCGCAGATACAAAATATCCCCGACTGTTAATTTAGCCTCGTGCCAAAACGGCAAACAAGTTTTAAGCGAGGTTAAACATGTCAGCACTCAACAAGATCCGTCTGGTCTCATCCCGCGAAGATGAGGCGGCTGAATCCGAAGCCATACTCGAATCGCGCGGCCGCATCGAGGCCGAGATCGATGCGCAACTCGCCGCGCAGGCCCGTTCCCGTGCCGAAGCACATGCACGGGCCATCGCACAGGGCAAAGCCCAGCGCGAGAGCGAGATCGCCGAACAGATCGAGATGCGCAATCGTGCCGAGTCCCAGTTGGTCGAAGAAGTTCGACTGCGGCTTGAACAGGAACGCGCGCTGACCCTCGCCTCACAGGAGAAGGTGGCAGCCGAAGCACGTTTGGCAGAATCTGTGCGCATCCGCCAGCAGGCCGAACTGGAAGCGCAAAAGGAATTGGAGAAGCGTCTGCTTGCCGAGCAACGCTTGCACGATGAGCAGCGCCGTCGTGCGGAAGCCGAGCACGAAGCAGCTTTGAAAGCACAGGAGCGCGAGGTCGGTGAGGCAGAACTGGTCAAGGTCGCGGCAGAAAAACTCAAGCGCGAGCGCGAAGTCGTTGCACTGGTGAATGCCAAACTGGCTGCCGAGCGCTCCGCGCAGGAAGCTCTGATCGCCCGCGAACGCAGCGAATCGCAGGCATTGGCGGAGATACAGGCGCGTATCGCTGCCGAACTGGAGGCAGAACGTGCTGCCGTTGCGCGTGCAAATGAAGAGCGCGCCCTCACAGAAAGCATTGAGTTGCGCAGTCGCCTCGAACAACAGGCGCAGGAAGAGGCTGTTGCGCGCAATGCGGCGGAATGTCGTGCAGCCGAGATCGCACGGCAGGCGCTGGAAAAAGAACAGATAGCCCGTGCCGCTGCCGAGCAGAAACTTCAAGCTGAGCAGGAAGCCTTGCGCTCCCTGACCGAACGCGCCGAGATCGAACGTCAGGCCGCTGCCGAGCGCGAAGCCGCCAATCTGTTGCTGCGCAAGGCGGAAGCCGATGCACGCGACCTGCTGGTGGCTGAACAGCAAGCCAAGCGCGCTGCCGAATCACGCGCGCAGACAGCGCATCAGCTGGTGCAGGAAGCCCAGCAACGCGCCGAAGCTGAGATGTATACCTCGCGGGCGCTGGAAATGCAGTTGGCAGCCGAGCAGGAAGCCATCGCCAATGCACACAAACATCGCGAGATGGCCGAGCGTGCGCGGGAACTCGCCACACAGAAAGCGGCATCCGAACATCAACTGTATCTGGCCGCTCAGCAACAGGCTGCCAACGACAAACAGGAAGTGCTGATTTTCCAGCAGCGTCTGGATGCGATCAACCAGCAACTGGCGGCAGCGGAGACCCGTGTCCAGCTGGCAATAGCTGAATGCGAGGCGGAAGAGCAGCGCCTGCAAGCGGAAACAGCGGAACTGGTTGCCATCCAGCAGCGCATAGAGGCTGAGCAGCAGGCCGAGACCGCCGCGCGTCAACGCATGACAGCGGAAACTGAAGCGGAAGCGCTTGCGATGCAGCGCGCCGCCCAGGAAGCGGATGCCGAGCAGGTCGCCCTCCGTCGAGTCATTGCTGAACAACAAGCCATCGAAGCCATGACTGCGCGCATGGATGCTGAACTGCGCGCCATCGAAGCAGACAACGCGCGCATGGAACAGGAAGTCAAAGCCGAGGAAGCCGCAACTGCCAAACTGGCTGAGGAAGCAAGATTGATGGAGGTCGAACGCGACAAGGAATCCGTCGCCTTGCGCGCCATGAACATGGCGAAGATGAAGGCCGCCACACTGCAACAGGCTGCGCAGGCGGAGGAGGCCGCGCTGCAGGCTGATGCACGCGCCGTCGTAGCTGCCCGCCAGCGTATCGCCGCAGCGGCCGAGGCAGCGCAATTGGCAGCGCAGAAGGAGCAGGAGGCTCTGGCACTGGCAGAACTCGAACAACAGAAGGTACTGGCCGAATCGGCCCAGATCGAGCTGCTTGCGCAGCGTTGCGAGCAGGAAGCCGGACAGGTCGCAGATATCCAGGCGCAGAACGAGATACTGCGTTCACATATTGAGACCTTGCGCGTCGAACGCGAGGCAGCAGAACGCATCGCCGATGCCGAGGCGACCGCTCGCATCGTTCAGGAGCGCCAGTTGGCAGAGATGAGTGCACAGCGCGCGGAAGCAGAGCGCCATGCGCGAGCCGCAGCGGAAGAGAGCGTCAGATTGCAGGCCGAGTTGAAGACGCTGGCGGAAGCGTACGCAGAGAATGATGCCCGCAAGAATGCGGGCTTGCGTGAAGAGATGCAGCAACTGAGCGCCGCCATGGAGACCGAACATCTGCTGGGCAGACTGCGCCGTACCAACTGGATCGCACGCTTGTCGCAGGGGGCGCTGGCTGCGACCTTGCTGCTCAGTGCCGGATTGTGGATGAATACGCCGGACCCGGTCGCCCATGCATCCGGCCAGATCGCCACGAAGCCGGTCACCCCTGCTGTGTCGGCCGCGCCCAAGATTGAACTGGCCAGTTTCCAGCTCGCGACGGAGTTGAGCCTGCCCACCCTGAAAGTGGCTGCAGCAGAATAAGAAGTTGCTCTGTGAGGAAAAGGAACGGCGGCCTGGGCCGCCGTTCCTTTTTCCTTGAATGGAAAATCAATGCGAGACGCGCACCACGCCGCCGCTCTCTATCACACGCACTTTGTCGCCGACATTGAAAGTCTCGTCGTTGACTGACTTTTCCTGCACCACGGAGATGTGGCTGCCATCTTCGAGCTGGATGGAGAACTCGATGCCGTCCTCGCGCGTGTAACCTTCCTCGGCCGCTGCACCGACCACACCGCCGACCACGGCCCCCAGCACGCGCATCACATCGCTGCCTTTGCCGTCCCCTGTCGAACTGCCCGCGATACCGCCGACCACGGTACCTGCGGCCGTGCCGATCTGGGTGGCAGTGCCCTCGATGCGCACTTCCTTGAGTTGCTCTATGGTACCGACGCGGAAGGTCTGAACCTGGCGCACCTGGTCGCGGGTATAGACGTCACCCGATTTGCTGCTGGCACATGCGCCGAGCAAAAGGGTGCTGGAGATAAGCAGGAGAGTGGCAGGGGTGTTCATGACGTGACTCCTCGGTCGATAGATGTGCGGGGTGGATGGTTCGATTGCACCGACCGCCCGCAGTTCAATGCTTTTCGTTATCGGGCTTCCATCGTTTCAGCAGCAGGGCGTTGCTGACCACCGACACCGAACTCATCGCCATCGCCGCGCCCGCCACCACCGGATTGAGCATGCCCAGCATCGCCAGCGGGATGCCCAGCACGTTGTAGGCGAAGGCGAAGAACAGGTTCTGCCGGATCTTGCTCAGCGTGGCACGCGACAGCGAGATGGCATCGGCGACCGACATCAGGTCGTTGCGCATCAGGGTGATATCGGCCGCTTCCAGCGCGATGTCGCTGCCGCTCTTCATGGCGAAACTGACATCGGCCGCCGCCAGTGCAGGGGCATCGTTGATGCCGTCGCCCACCATGCCGACCACCTTGCCGCCTTTCTTGAACGAAGTCACATGTCGAGCCTTGTCTTGCGGCAACACTTCGGCCAGGTACTCATCCACGCCGGCCTGCTGAGCGATGGCGCGCGCGGTGGCGTCGTTGTCGCCGCTCAGCATCACCACGCGTATGCCCATACCACGCAGTTTGGCGACGGCTTCGCGGCTGCTCTCACGCAGGCGATCGGCCAGTGCGATGTAGCCGAGCACGGCGTTGCTGTGCGCCAGCACGATCACCGAACGGCCTTCGGTCTGTAGCGCTGCAAGCGCGGCATCGTCCAGCACGATGTTCTGCGACTTGGCAAAGGCGGGCGAACCCAGCAGGCAATTCGCGCCATCGACCGTGGCAGTCAAGCCTTGGCCAGTATGTTCGTGCAGATCGCCGACTTCGATGAAGGTTTGCTCGCCCGCATGCTCAAGCAGCGCGCGGGCGAGCGGGTGCGTGGAGTGCTGGGCCAGCGCGATGGCGGTGTGCAGCAGTCTTTCTTCTGAGATGCCGGTAGAGGGGGTGACTTCGGCCACGGCCGGCTTGCCTTCGGTCAACGTGCCGGTCTTGTCCAACACCAATATGTCGAGCTGGTGCGCGCGTTCCAGTGCGGCGGCGTCCTTGGCGAGGATGCCGGCATGCGCGGCGCGGCCGGTGGCGACCACCACGGCCGTCGGCGTGGCCAGTCCCAGCGCGCAGGGGCAGGCGATCACCAATACCGATACCGCGTTGATGAGTGCGATGCTGAAGTTGTCCTGATACAGCCACCAGCCCAGGAAGGTGAGCAGTGCGATGCCCAGCACGGTGGGCACGAACACGGCGGATATCTTGTCGGCCAGACGCTGGATGGCGGCTTTGCTGCCTTGCGCCTGTTCCACCAGGCGGATGATGGCGGCGAGCTGGGTCTGCGAACCGACCGCCAGCGCGCGGCAGCGCAGCACGCCTTGCTGGTTGAGGGTTGCTGCATAGACTTTGGTGCCGGACTGTTTGAGTTGCGGCAGGCTTTCGCCGGTGAGCATGGCTTCGTCGATGCTCGATTCGCCTTCCAGCACGATGCCGTCCACCGGCACGCTCTCGCCGGGGCGCACGATATAGATGTCTTCCGGGCGCAAGGAACCGGCGGAGACATCCAGTAATTGACCGTTGCGCTCGGTATGGGCGATCTTTGGTTGCAGGTTGATCAGGGCTTCCAACGCGGCGGAGGCTTTGCCCTTGGCGCGCGCTTCCAGCAGCTTGCCCATCAACACCAGTGTGATCAGCGTGGCGCTGGCTTCGAAATACACGGGCTGATCCAGCCCGAGCAGCCATACCGCAACACTCATGAAATAGGCTGCACTGGTGCCCAGCGCGACCAGCACATCCATGTTGCTGCCACCGCTGCGCAAGGCCGCCCAAGCGCCTTGATAGAAACGCGCCCCGGCCCAGAACTGCACCGGTGTGGCGAGCAACCATTGCGCCCACAGCGGCATCATCAGATGCACACCGGCGAACATCAGCACCATCTCACCGATCAGCGGCAAGGTCAGCAATAAAGAAACGAGGAACAGATTGCGCTCATGCTTCAGCACAGCCATGCGATCGGCTTTCTCGGCGGCGAAGTCGCGCGCGGGGTGTGCGTCGAAGCCGGTGTGGCGCACCGTTTCGAGTATGGTTTCCAGGTCGGTCCGGGTCGGATCGTAGGTGAGGCTGGCTTTTTCGGTGGCGATGTTCACCACGGCGGTGACATCGGGCAATTCGTTGAGGGATTTTTCCAGACGCGCAGAGCAGGATGCGCAACGCATCCCGGCGATCTGCAATTCGGCGTGCTCTGTCTTTTCAGTCATGGCACGCCGAATCTACCACGATTTACAGCGGGCGTTTCAGGCTCACACCGCCGCGCAGCTGGCCGGGCTTGTAGCCGGTGGCCTGATCATGCGGATAGTCTGCGGCAAGACGCGCCTGAACGGCGGGCGAGATTTCTTCCTTGCTGCCGTGGCAAGCGACGCAACCGGGCTGCAGCACGATACCCTTCATGTAACGCAGGTATTTGCCGTTCGGCTCTTTCACGATCTCGGCCACTTCCAGCGTTTCTGGCTTCGCTCCTTTGGCCAGTTGTTTCTCCATCTTCTTCAAGGCCTTCTGTTCCCATGCATCGGGCGTGCCCAACATCGGATTGCGCACCTTGTCCGAGACGCGGGTCAGCTTGATGCCTTGCTGGCGGGAGATGTCACCGGCCATCGCGGGGGCGATGTCCTTGCACACGGTGATGGCTGACTCAGGGCCACCTTCCATCACGGCCTTCTTGTTCGCGGCAACCAGATTTTGCATGAAGGGGCCGATCACAGCGCGGCTCTCTTCGCGGTATTTTTCCAGGTTGTCTGCCAAAGCCGGGGCGGACAGGACGAACAGGGAGGTCAAAAGCAGGGATTTCTTCATGGGTATTCCTTCCTTATAAAAAATGCCCGGCTTGAGCCGGGCAAGTCTGGGGAAATGATGTTTACTTCTTCTCGGTCGAGCACGTGTTCATGCCGAAGATCGCATAGGCCGGGCAGAAGCCGATGGCGCCGGTCAACAGCGGCACCACGCCGATCCAGCCCCATACGCCTATGGTCTCGGTCACAGTCAGGCCGATCAGCGCCAGTCCGACGATCACACGCAGTCCACGATCGATACCACCTGAGTTGCATTTCATCTTCGACTCCTTCCATTAAGGGTTACGGTTGTTGAATATTACTCCGACTTCAATTGCCATGCCGCATGGCAGGCCACGCAGCTGGTAAGGGTATTGCTCAACTTGTTCAGGATTTCGGCGGAAGGCTTTCCGGTCTCGGCGTCCTGAGCGATCTCGTCCATGGCGTGGTGCACGGTCATGCCCAGTTCCTTGAACGACATCGGCAGCTTGGCCATCAGCGCAGGGTTCACATCGGCTGCTGAAGCCATACCGGAAGCACGTGCCGCCTGGGCGACCTGCTTCATGTCCTTCTTGTCCAGTCCGGCCAGGATACCCTGGGTGGAACCCAGCAGGCCACGCATCTCCAGTAACACCAGTTCACGTTCGGCAGGCAACAGCACGATGGCATCGCGCTGGCCTTCGATCTCGGTGGTATTGCCCTTTATGAAGAACCAGCCGAATACGAGTGCAGTGGCGACCCAAAGGAGAACGGCGAATATTGCGAACTTGTTGGTTTTCATCTTAAGGCTCCGTGCGGAATGCAGCGCATCATAGGCAGCAGCTGCAACAGTGTCTGTGAGAAACATCACACTTGAGCGCATGGCGGTTTCCTGTTCCAATCCATGCCCATTACGGACTTGGGGGGAATCATGGGGCAGGCGAGCATCGGCATCATCGGCGGCAGCGGTGTCTACGACATCGAAGGGCTGGAGAACAAACGCTGGGAGAAGGTCGAGTCGCCTTTCGGTGAACCTTCGGACGAGCTGCTGTTCGGTGAGCTGGACGGGGTGAAGCTGGCTTTTCTGCCCCGTCACGGTCGCGGCCACAAGATCCCGCCTTCCGATATCAACTTTCGCGCAAATATCGACGCCCTGAAACGCGTCGGCTGCACCGATGTCATTTCGGTCAGCGCCGTCGGCTCGCTGCGTGAACATCTCTCGCCCGGCACTTTCGTCATCGTCGACCAGTTCATCGACCGCACCTTCGCACGCGAGAAATCCTTCTTCGGCAACGGGCTGGTGGCGCATGTCTCCATGGCACATCCGGTGTGCGGGCGATTGGGCGAGCACATCGAGAATGCCGCCATCGAAGCGGGTATCTCAGTCATGCGCGGCGGCACCTATCTGGTGATGGAAGGCCCGCAGTTCTCCACGCTGGCCGAGTCCGAGCTGTACCGCCAGTGGGGTTGCGATGTGATCGGCATGACCAACATGCCGGAAGCCAAGCTCGCGCGCGAGGCCGAGCTGTGCTACGCCACGGTGGCCATGGTCACCGACTACGACTGCTGGCACCCCAACCATGACGATGTGACCGTAGACCAGATCATCCAGGTACTGCTGGCCAATGCCGACAAAGCCCGCACATTGGTCAAACACGCTGTGCCGCATATCGGTTCGGACAAGCAAGCGTGCGAATGCGGCTGTCGTAGCGCATTGCAGCACGCGCTCATCACCGCCCCGGAAGCGCGCGATGAAGCGATGAAGAAGAAGCTGCAGGCCATCGCAGGGCGCGTGTTGAGATGAACGGACAGCAATTGCGCAGCGCCTTGCTGCAAACCTCCCGCCGCATGGTAGAGCTCGGCCTGAACCGTGGCACGGCGGGCAATGCCTCGGTGCGCTGTGGTGAGGACATCCTCATCACGCCGTCCGCCTTGCCGGTGGCCGAGATGTCTGAATCCGATCTGGTGCTGCTGGACAAGACAGGCAAGGTGCTGCAAGGCCGCAAACCCTCCAGCGAATGGCGCTTCCACTGCGACATCCTCAATGCCCGCCCCGAGATCGGCGCCGTGCTGCACATGCACTCCACCTACGCCACTACCATGGCGTGCCTGGGCAAGGATGTGCCTGCCGTGCATTACCACATCGCCATCGCGGGCGGCGACAGCATCCGCTGTACGCCATACACCATCTTCGGCGAACAGAACCTTTCCGACCTCGCACTGGAAGCGCTGCGCGATCGCAAGGCCTGCCTGCTCGGTAACCACGGCATGATCGCACTGGGCAAAGGCCTCGATGAGGCGCTGTCGGTGGCGCAGGAAGTGGAGTTCTTGTGCGAGGTGTACTGGCGAGCGTTGGCGGCCGGTGTGCCGAACATACTCAGCGCGCAGCAGATGCACGCAGTGAAAGAGAAGTTCGTCGAATACAAGAAACGGAGTTGATATGCCCATCAAGTCACGCGTGAGGACAGTGCCTCACTATCCCAAGCAAGGCATCATGTTCCGCGACATCACCACGGTGCTAAAGGACCCTGTCGGCCTGCGCGCCACCATCGACGAACTGGTGCGCAGATACAAGGATGTGAAGATCGACAAGATCGCCGGCATCGAGTCGCGTGGTTTCATCCTCGGCGCGCCGCTGGCCTATGCGCTAGGCATCGGTTTTGTGCCGATCCGCAAGAAAGGCAAACTGCCCGCCGAAGTCATCGGTCACGACTACGAACTGGAATACGGCACCGACCGCATCGAGATCCACACCGACGCCATCGCCAAAGGCGAGAAAGTGTTGCTAGTGGATGACCTCATCGCCACCGGCGGCACCGCCGAAGCCGCCTGCATCCTCATCGAGAAGATGGGCGGCCATGTCATCGAATGCAGCTTCATGATCGACCTGCCGGATATTGGCGGTCGCGCGCGGCTGGAGAAGCGCGGGCACAAGGTGTTTGCGTTGTGTGAGTTCGAGGGGGATTAATCCTTCATTGATTGATATTCGATATCTGCACCCTGAGCGGAAAGGATAAAAGCATGAATACGCTGTGTTTACGTTTCATCTGCCTCTATGTGGGTGTCTTGGCAACAATGGGCTTCACAAATCTTGCTGCGGCCGCTGAACAAACCTATGTGCGCGAATACACCTACCAGGCCAGCGAAGCAGACAGCAAGATCAGCGCACGCGCCATTGCATTGCAGGAGGTTAAACGCGAACTTCTGGCAGAGCTTGGCACGCATGTCACCGCCTTGGTGACGATTCAAAGCTCTTCAGATGGCGCCACACTTGGTAAGGAAGAGATCGAGACATTGTCTGCAGGTGTGACTCGCGTAGAGATATTGGAAGAGAAATGGAACGGCGAGGTGTATGTGCTCAAAGCTCAGATCAAAGCTGACCCGGAAGATGTGCTAAAGAACTTGCACAAGATGCTGGATGCCGATAAGAAGCAAAAGCAAATATCTCAGCTAAGTAGCGATCTCTCTAAAATCCAAACTGAAAAAATCCAAATTTCAGAATCACTCACACAATCCAAAAAAGAAACCGATGCTGCACTGGCTGAAATTGCTCGACTAAAAAAGCAACTAGAAGAAAAGCAAACCGATGCTGCACGCCAAGCTTTGCAAGCTGATTACAAAGAACAAGTCAGTCAATTAGTTTTGAATGAACTTTTCGATGTAGGGCTAAATTTTTATAGAGAAGGTGATTCTAAAGCGGCATTTTCTTTGTGGAAAAATGCCGCTGAGCAAGGTCATGCATCTGCGCAAGCTGGCATTGGTTTAATGTATGCCAATGGGAAAGGGGTAGCGCGTGATAAAAAACAGTCGGTGTACTGGTATAAGAAGGCCGCCGAGCAAGGGGTTGTCTTTGCTCAATTTAACCTTGGCTTTATGTATAACAATGGTGAAGGGGTAACTCGCGATCCGAAACAGGCTGAGTACTGGTATCAGAAAGCCGCCGAGCAAGGGGATGCTTCAGCGCAATACAACCTTGGTTTGATGTATACCCATGGTGACGGAGTGGCCCGTGATCTGAAGCAGGCAGAGTATTGGTATCAAAAAGCCGCTGAGCAAGGGGATGCTTCAGCACAACACAACCTCGGTGTGATGTATACCAATGGAGATTGGATAGCACGCGATCCGAAACGGGCAGTGTATTGGTACCAGAAAGCGGCCGAGCAAGGGTATCACGCTGCCCAATCCAACCTCGGCGTGATGTATGACAAAGGCGAAGGGGTGGAACAAGATCAGAAACGGGCGGTGTTCTGGTATCAAAAGGCGGCCGAGCAGGATGATGCCGTAGCACAAATGAATCTCGGCTGGATGTATGCCAACGGAGAAGGGGTAGAACAAGATCAGAAACAGGCAGTGTACTGGTATCAAAAATCGGCCGCACAAGGGTATGGCCCAGCACAAGTAAATCTCGGCTGGATGTATGACAATGGCGTAGGGGTTGCGCGCGATACAAAACAGGCGGTGTACTGGAATCAGAAAGCCGCCGAACAAGGGTTGGCACAAGCGCAATTCAACCTTGGTTTGATGTATGGGAAAGGTGACGGAGTGGCGCGCGATCCAAAACTGTCAGTGTACTGGTATCAAAAAGCGGCCGAACAAGGCGTTGCACAAGCGCAATACTTTCTCGGGCTGAGTTATGACGCCGGCGTAGGAGTCGCCCGCGATGAAAAACGTGCGATTTATTGGTACAAGAAAGCCGCTGAGCTGGGACATGTAGAAGCCCAAGCGGCACTTCGTTAAATCGCGGTAGCGCGAGGCTGGTCAAGTCACCGGAACAAGGTGATTTGCGTTTTGCGAGTTTGGAGTGGCTTGATTTCAGGAGAGGGGGATCATGGCTGAAGATTCTGACTGTGTACATACAGTTGATCTATTGGGACTTTCTCAATTTGTTTTGGAGAAAGAAGGTGCTTTAAACATCATTGAGCAGCTTCGTGGGGGAGTTAAAGCTCGATGGAAGTATCAGCAAGTTCGCAATTTCGTTAATGCGCTGATAAAGCCGCAAATAAATAGGGTCTATCAAACTTATTCGATTTCAGCATTAAGCACACAAGTGGCTAGCGAGCCAGTAGCCTTCTCTGTGTTTCGCGCGAGACGTCTGGATCAGCGTGATAAATGGTTTGAAAATGTAGATGACCTGGGTTCACGAAAGACTGTAGATAAATCTGGTAGATGCCATCAGCCTGGCGCGCCTGTGTTTTATGGTTCTCTATTTTCAGAGACGGCACTCTCGGAAATTGAAGTTGAGCTTGGAGAACAGATCGTTATCTCTGAATTTCAGCTTCAACAAGGTCAAGAAATTATTGTCATGCCAGTGGGGGAGCTGGATTATTTTTGGCGCACGAAACGAACATACCTAGGCGAAGAAATCGAAGGGTCATCAAAGCCATTCGAGGATGTTCTTGACACAATTAACAGCAACGTTGTTCCACTGCTGATTGATGCTTTTCTTGCCGCCGAATTTATCGCTCCAGCAAGATGCCAAGCTGACTACAAAATAACCAGCGCATTCTCTGACATCATCTTTAACGAGTTCGGAATAAATCACGAGATAGATGCCATTGTTTATCCGAGTGTGGCTTTCCGGGGGGGAGTTAACTTTGCAGTCAGGCCTGAATCGGAGAGGAAGAAAATGAAACTGATTGACGCGCAGGTCGTAGAAATTACTGAAGCGCTGGGCTACGGGATTTTTGGATTCAAAAAAATGGGAAAACTGAAATCAATTGCCAATGGACAGTTGGAGTGGCAGAAAATTGATTAAAAAATCTAAGCGAGCCACAGGAAAATTATGAAAATCGAAACCCTGCGCTGGTTCAACAACCGGCTGGAGATGATAGACCAGCGCATCCTGCCGGCTGCGTTTGAGTATCTGAGTTACTACACGGCGCATTCCGTAGCGGAGGGCATCCGCAGCATGGTGGTGCGCGGTGCGCCGGCCATCGGGGTGGCGGCGGCTTATGGGGTGGCGCTGGAGGCCTTGAAGTTGCATGACAGCTCGCCCGCAGAATTCACATCAGGCATGGAAACCGGTTTCTCCGTGCTGGCCGCCAGCCGACCGACGGCGGTGAATCTGTTCTGGGCCTTGCAGCGTATGCGCAAGGTTTGGGAAATCGTGGCGGAACAAGACCCTAAACAGATTGCAGAGCGCCTGCTGGACGAGGCGCACGAGATTCTGGCCGAGGATATCCGCATCAACAAGGCGATGGGCGCGCACGGCGCGGCCTTGCTCAAAGACGGCGCGCGGGTGTTGACGCATTGCAATGCAGGCGCGCTGGCGACGGCGGGGTGGGGCACTGCGCTGGGGGTGTTCCGTTCTGCCGTTGAAGCAGGCAAGAAGATATCGGTCATCGCCGACGAGACGCGGCCGTTCCTGCAAGGTGCGCGACTGACGGCGTGGGAGATGGTGCAGGAGAACATCCCGGTGACGCTGATCACCGACAACATGGCCGGTCACCTGATGGCGCACGGCGAGATCGATGCGGTGGTGGTGGGCACGGACCGGGTGGCGGCGAACGGCGATGTGGCGAACAAGATCGGCACTTATATGGTGGCGGTGCTGGCGCAGCGGCATAACATCCCGTTCTATGTGGCGTGTCCGCTTTCGACCATCGACCTGAGCATCGCTTCGGGCAAGGACATCCCCATCGAGGAGCGTTCGGTGGAGGAGGTGAAGGGTTTCCGCGATTACCACTGGGCGGCGGAGGGAGTGAAGATACGCAATCCGGCCTTTGATGTGACCCCGGCGGAACTGGTTACGGGGTTGATCACAGAGAAGGGCGTGGTACTGAACCCGGATGAGCAAGGCATACGCAAGCTATTCGGATCAGCCTGATCCGGCACGCCGTAACCCCGTTCAGCCCATGGTGGCAGGTGCTTTGCGCGGCACGCGGGGTGAGCGGCGGGTTGTATTGTTGGATATTCCATAAATACCTGTTTCCCATAAGCAAACCTTTTGGTACAATCCGCGCCGTTTTCAGATGGGCTTCAGGCCCGTTTTTTATTTGTGGGATCGAATATGGACGTTGCGAATCTGGTTGAAACGACGCTGGACGGCATGGGCTACGAGTTGGTCGATCTGGAATTGTCCGGGCGCGGCATGATGCGCGTGTTCATGGACAAGCCGGAAGGTATCTCGGTCGAAGACTGCGAGCGGGTGAGCAACCAGCTGGTGCGCCTGTTCACGGTGGAAGGTGTGGAATATGAGCGCCTTGAGATTTCTTCACCGGGGCTGGACAGAGTAGTCAAGAAAGAAGCGGATTTCGTTCGCTTCAAAGGGCAGAAAGCAAAATTCAAATTGCGCCTGCCTGTGAACGGTAGCAAGCAGTTGGTGGGCATCATCGGCGAATGCAAGGATGGTGTGCTGCAGCTGGATATGGCTGGCAGTTCGGTCGAGATCGAGCTGTCTAATGTGGACAAGGCACGTTTGGTGCCCGTATTTTGATTTGATGCAGTCGGAGAATAACGATGAGTCGTGAAGTTCTATTGTTGGTGGATGCCTTGGCACGTGAAAAGAACGTGGACAAGGAGATCGTGTTCGGTGCGCTGGAGTCTGCTCTGGCTTCCGCGACCAAGAAGCGTTTCGTGGACGAGGAAGCCGATGTGCGTGTGAGCATCGACCGCGATTCCGGCGAGTACGAGTCTTTCCGTCGCTGGCAGGTGATGGACGACGAGACCTTCGAGACGCCCGAGCTGCATATCAAGCTGGAAGAGGCGAAGAAGCGCGATCCTGAGGCGGAGCTGGAAGGCTACATCGAAGAGCCGCTTGAGAACATCGACTTCGGCCGTATCGGCGCGCAGGCAGCCAAGCAGGTCATCTTCCAGAAGATCCGCGACGCCGAGCGCGAGCAGATCCTGGCCGATTTCATGGAGCGCAACGAGCACTTGGTGTCCGGCACGATCAAGCGTATCGAGCGCGGCAACGCCATCATCGAATTCGGCAAGATCGAGGCACTGCTGCCGCGTGACCAGATGATCCCGAAGGAGAACCTGAGAGTCGGCGACCGTGTCCGCGCTTACCTGCTGCGTGTGGATCGCACCGTGCGCGGCCCGCAGATCATCCTGTCGCGTATCACCACCGAGTTCCTGAAGAAGCTGTTCGAGCTGGAAGTGCCCGAGATCGAAGAAGGCATCTTGGAGATCGTCAGCGCTTCGCGCGATCCCGGCTCCCGCGCCAAGATCGCGGTACGCACCAACGACCAGCGTCTGGACCCGATCGGCACCTGTGTCGGCATGCGCGGTTCGCGTGTGCAGGCGGTGACCACCGAACTGGCGGGCGAGCGCGTGGACATCATCCTCTGGTCGGACGATCCGGCTACTTTCGTCATCAATGCGCTGGCACCGGCTGAAGTCACATCCATCATGGTGGATGAAGACAAGCACAGCATGGATGTAGTGGTGGAGGAAGAGAATCTGGCGCAGGCCATCGGCCGCGGCGGCCAGAACGTGCGTCTGGCTTCCGAATTGGCCGGCTGGGAGATCAACCTGATGACGGTCGAGCAGTCTGCTGAGAAGAACGAGCAGGAATTCGCCGTGATCCGAGACCTGTTCGTGTCCAAGCTGGATGTGGATGAGGAGGTCGCCGACATCCTGGTGCAGGAAGGATTCTCCACGCTGGAAGAAGTGGCCTATGTGCCCCTGGAAGAGATGCTGGAGATCGAGGCGTTCGACGAGGCGACCGTGGAAGAGCTGCGCAGCCGCGCACGCAACGCATTGCTGACGGCCGCGATCGCCAACGAAGAGCAGGTCGAGCACAACATCGAGGACCTGCTGAAGATCGAAGGTATGGATGCCGATACGGCCCGTACGCTGGCAGGTAAAGGAGTGGGCACGCAGGACGATCTGGCCGATCTCGATACCGACGAGCTGATGGAGATGACCGGCATGGACGGTGAGCGTGCCAACCAGTTGATCATGACGGCGCGTGCGCCTTGGTTCGAATAAGCAGAGCCTTTGGGCTGAAGGAAAGTAATGGGAAAAATCAATGTCGCTCAATTCGCCGGGGAACTGGGGCTCCCGGTCGAGCTGCTGCTGGAACAGTTGCAGTCGGCAGGTGTCGCCAAACAAAAGGACTCCGATCCGATATCCGAGCAAGATAAAGCGAAGTTGCTCGAGCACCTGCGCAGCGCGCACGGTGGCGGCAAGAGCAAGATCACGGTGACGCGCCGCGAAACGACTGCGATAAAAAAAGCCGACAGCACGGGCAAATCTCGCACCATCCAGGTCGAGGTGCGCAAGAAACGCACCATCGCACCGATGGCCGAACAGGCGGAAGCCAAGCCGGTCGTTGTGCCCGAAGTGGTAGAAGAAACGGCAGTCAAGCCCAAGCAGGTGCTGGACGAGGCCGAAAAACTGGCGCGCGAGGAAGAGGCCCGTCAATTGGCCGAGCTGGCCGCGCGTCAGGCGGCTGATCTGGAAGCCAAACAGGCGCGCAGCAAGCGCAAGACCGTCGCCGCAGAAGCGAAACCGGAACCGGTCGCCGAGGAAAAGCCCGTTGTTGCAGAGACGCCGGTCGCACCCGTCGCGGCTGTCGCCGCGCCCGAGGGTACCTTGCACAAACCCGCCCTGCGTCCGGGTGACAAGGTGGCCAGACCTTCCAGAAAAGCAGAGAAAGCCGCTCCCAAGGACAGCCCGTGGGATGAAGCCGGTCACAAGAAGCGCCCGACATCGCGCACGACGGATACCCGCAGCGGCGTGACGACTCGCCCGGGTTCGCTGCGCGCCGGTCGACACGACAAGCACAGCAAGGCCGAGGCCGCGCATGCCTTCTCGCTGCCGACCGAACCGATCGTGCAGGAAGTCACCATCCCGGAGACCATCTCTGTCGCCGAGCTGGCGCAGAAGATGTCCATCAAGGCCGCCGAGATCATCAAGGCGCTGATGAAGATGGGATCCATGGTGACCATCAACCAGGTACTAGATCAGGAGACCGCGATGATCGTGGTCGAGGAGATGGGCCACAAGGCCGTTCAGGCCAAGCCGGACGATCCGGATGCCTTCCTGATGGAAGACGTGGCACACGAGGATGCTGTCCTTGAGCCGCGTGCGCCGGTGGTGACCGTGATGGGTCACGTCGACCATGGCAAGACCTCGCTGCTGGACTATATCCGCCGTACCCGCGTGGCATCCGGCGAAGCGGGTGGCATCACGCAGCATATCGGTGCCTATCACGTGGATACTCCGCGCGGCATGGTCACCTTCCTCGATACGCCGGGTCACGAAGCCTTTACGGCGATGCGCGCACGCGGTGCGCAGGCGACGGATATCGTGGTGCTGGTCTGTGCTGCCGACGACGGCGTGATGCCGCAGACCAAAGAAGCCATCCACCATGCCAAGGCGGCCGGCGTGCCCATAGTGGTTGCCGTGACCAAGATCGACAAGCCCGAGGCGAACTCCGAGCGTGTGCGCCAGGAACTGGTGGCCGAAGGCGTGGTACCGGAAGACTGGGGCGGCGATTGCATGTTCGTCGAGGTTTCGGCCAAGACAGGTCAGGGCATCGACCAACTGCTCGAAGGTATCCTGCTGCAGGCCGAGGTTCTGGAATTGAAGGCTGCCAGGAACACCAGTGCCAAGGGCGTGGTGGTCGAGGCGCGACTGGATAAGGGTAAGGGTGCCGTGGCGACCATGCTGGTCCAATCCGGCACCCTGAAACGCGGAGATGCCGTGCTGGTCGGCTCGGTCTCCGGTCGCGTACGCGCCATGCTGGACGAGAACGGCAAGGCCGTGAACGAAGCGGGGCCGTCGATCCCGGTCGAGATCCAGGGCTTGTCCGAAGTGCCGGTCGCCGGTGCGGACTTCCTGGTGTTGGCAGACGAGAAGAAGGCGCGCGAGATCGCGCTGTTCCGTCAGGGCAAGTACCGCGACGTGAAGCTGGCCAAGCAGCAGGCCGCCAAGCTGGAGAACATGTTCGAACAGATGGGCGAAGGCGAAGTGCGCACCCTGCCATTGATCGTGAAGGCGGACGTGCAAGGCTCCATCGAGGCGATCGCCGGCTCGTTGCAGAAACTCTCCACCGACGAGGTGAAGGTCAGCATCATCCACAGCGGCGTGGGCGGCATCACCGAATCCGACATCAACCTGGCGCTGGCTTCCAAGGCCGTCGTCATCGGTTTCAACTCACGCGCAGACGCTTCGGCGCGCAAACTGGCCGAGACGGCGGGCGTGGATATCCGTTACTACAACATCATCTATGCGATGGTGGACGAGATCAAGGCGGCATTGTCGGGCATGCTGGCACCGGAGAAGAAGGAAAGCATCATCGGCATGGTCGAGGTGCGTCAGGTCTATCACATCTCCAAGGTGGGTACCGTGGCCGGCTGTTATGTCACCGAGGGCATGATCAAACGCGGTTCCAGCGTGCGCGTGCTGCGCAACAACGTGGTGATCCATTCCGGCGAGCTGGATTCCCTCAAGCGCTTCAAGGACGACGCGAAGGAAGTCAGGTCCAACTTCGAGTGCGGCTTGTCGCTGAAGGGATACAACGATCTGGAAGTGGGCGATTTCCTGGAAGTATTCGAGATCGTCGAAGTGGCGCGAGCCCTTTAATAGATGGCGAAGGACTACGCCCGTACCGACCGCATCTCCGAGCAGATCCTGCGCGAACTGGCTGAGTTGATCCGCCTGGAAGTGAAGGATCCGCGCGTGAGCAGGGTGACGTTGACCGGTGTCAGCGTCACCAACGACCATGCACATGCCAAGGTGTTCTACACATCCCTGGAAGGTGGGAACGAACAGCTGCAAACGGGCCTGGAGCGCGCCTCCGGCTTCTTGCGCAGCCAGCTCGCCAAATCCATGAAACTGCGCATCACCCCCCAGCTGCATTTCATCTACGATGCCTCCATCGAACGCGGCGCGCACCTGTCCCAACTGATCGATCAAGCGGTAGCCAGTGACAAGAAAGACTGAGCAGGTCCGCCGCACCAAACGCCAGATAGACGGCGTGCTGTTGTTCGACAAACCGTTGCAGCTCAGCTCCAACAGCGCGATGCTTAAAGTGCGCGGGCTGTTCGGCGCGGAGAAGGCCGGCCACACCGGCACGCTGGATCCGCTCGCCACCGGCCTGTTGCCGATCTGCTTCGGCGAAGCGACCAAATTCACCCATGCCTTGCTGGATGCCGATAAACGTTATCGCGCTACGATCCGTCTCGGTCAGCGTACGACGACGGGTGATGCCGAAGGCGAGGTCATCGAGGAGCGTCCTGTAACGACAGATGAAGCGCAGGTCAGACAAGTCCTTCTCCGTTTCACCGGCGAGATATCGCAACTCCCCCCCATGCACAGTGCCTTGAAGCATCAGGGCAAACCGCTGTACGAATATATACGCAAAGGCGAGATGGTCGAGCGCGAGACGCGGCAGGTCTTCATCCGGGAGCTGCGTCTGGAACGCTGGGAGGGAACCGAGCTGGATATAGATGTGCTGTGCAGCAAGGGCACCTATATCCGCACTCTGGGTGAAGATATCGGCGAAGCATTGGGCTGCGGCGGGCATCTGATTGCCTTGCGTCGCACCGGCATAGGCGAGTTCGGCCTGGATAAGGCGCACACCCTGCAGGAACTCGAGGCCGTGGATGGGGCTGGGCGCGATGCCTTGCTGTTGCCGGTGGATAGCCTGGTCAGTGGGTTCCCGGTCCTGACTCTCGATGCCGTGCAGGCCGGACGGCTGGCGCAAGGGCAGCGTCTGGCGATGCAGGACCAGCATCCAGACGGCAAGCGCCGCCTGTATGCGGAGGGCGACTTCATCGGTTTGGGTGAGTTGGTTTGCGGGAGATTGTCCCCGATCCGCCTTCTATCCGGCGTCGCCCGCATGGCAGCTCTGCCGAAATCAGCTTGAGCGGCACCCCTATTCAAGTGTAGAATGCCGCACTTTTTTTATTACCGCACCTTTTTAACTGGAGAAGAAGTCAATGTCTATTACCGCCGCTCAAAAATCGCAGATCGTGACTGACTATCAGCGCGCCAAAGGCGATACCGGCTCCCCCGAAGTACAAGTAGCCCTGATGACGGCACGTATCAACTACCTGACCGAACACTTCAAGGAGCACAACAAGGATCACCACTCCCGTCGCGGCTTGCTGCGCCTCGTGAGCCGTCGCCGCAAACTGCTCGACTATCTGAAGAGCAAGAACGAAGAAGGTTACAAGGCACTGGTCCAGCGCCTCGAACTGCGCAAGTAATAACGCAATAAAGCGGGTCGCAAATGCGGCCCGCTTCGTTTTGGCGTGCCTGTCCGCCCGTATCCGCACAAACTTCAAGAGAGGTCTACTTTGATCCACTATAAAAAAACACTTAGCTACGGTAATCATCAACTGACTTTGGAGACAGGCGAGATCGCACGTCAGGCCAGCGGCGCAGTCATGGTCAGTCTGGGCGACACCACGGTTCTGGTCACCGTGGTGGGGCGCAAGGATGCCAAACCGGATCAGGACTTCTTCCCGCTCACCGTCGATTATCAGGAGCGCACCTATGCCGCCGGCAAGATCCCAGGCAGCTTCTTCAAGCGTGAAGGCCGCCCGAGCGAGAAGGAGATCCTGACTTCGCGACTGATCGACCGTCCACTGCGCCCGCTGTTCCCGGAAAGCTTCTACAACGAGGTGCAGATCGTGGCGACCGTCATGTCCTCGGATCCGCAGATCGACGCCGACATCCCCTCCATGATCGGTGCGTCCGCCGCGCTGGCGATCTCCGGTATCCCGTTCGACGGCCCCATCGGCGCAGCGCGCGTGGGTTACGCGAACGGCCAGTATCTGTTGAACCCGAGCAAGGATGAACTGGTGACATCGCAGATGGATCTGGTCGTGGCCGGTACTGCACAGGCTGTGCTGATGGTCGAATCCGAAGCGCAGCAACTGTCGGAAGAAGTGATGCTGGGTGCCGTGGTGTTCGGTCACGAGCAGATGCAGACCGTGATCAATGCCATCAACGAGATGGCATCGGAAGTCGGCCAGGACGACTGGGACTGGACACCGGCTCCCAAGAACGAGGCGTTGATCGCCCGCATCAACGCGCTGGCCGAGAACGACCTGAAGGCTGCCTATGCCGTGCGCGAGAAACAGGCCCGCACCCAGCAAGTCGGCGAGATCCATGCAAAGGTGATGGAAGCACTGGCTGTGCCCGAGTTCGAGAACGTCTCCAAGAACGAGATCAACGAGCTGTTCAGCGCGCTGGAAGCCCGTATCGTGCGCGGTCAGATCCTGAGCGGCGAGCCGCGTATCGATGGTCGCGACACGCGCACCGTGCGTCCGATCACCATCCGTACCGGCGTGCTGCCGCGTGCCCACGGTTCGGTGCTGTTCACCCGCGGCGAGACGCAGGCGCTGGTCGTGGCTACACTCGGCTCGATGCGTGACGCGCAAAAGATCGATGCACTGGAAGGTGAATATTCCGACCGCTTCATGCTGCACTACAACTTCCCGCCGTACTCCACCGGCGAGACCGGCCGTGTCGGCACACCTAAACGCCGCGAGATCGGCCACGGCCGTCTCGCCAAGCGCGCACTGGTTGCCGTGCTGCCGAGCGAAGAAGAATGCGGTTATGCGATCCGCGTGGTCTCCGAGATCACCGAGTCCAACGGTTCCAGCTCCATGGCTTCCGTCTGCGGCGGCTGCCTGTCGCTGATGGATGCAGGCGTGCCGGTGAAGGATCACGTGGCAGGCATCGCCATGGGCCTGATCAAGGACGGTGGCCGTTTCGCGGTACTGACCGACATCCTGGGCGACGAGGATCACCTGGGCGACATGGACTTCAAGGTGGCGGGTACCGAGAACGGTATCACTGCGCTACAGATGGACATCAAGATCAACGGCATCACCAAGGAGATCATGAAGGTCGCGCTGAGCCAGGCTCAGGCAGGCCGCAAGCACATCCTCGGCATCATGAAGCAGGCGATGCCTACCGTGCGTCCTGAAGTCTCCGACTTCGCGCCGCGCATGATCAAGATGAAGATCAATCCGGACAAGATCCGCGATGTGATCGGCAAGGGCGGCGCAGTGATCCGCGCGCTGACCGAAGAGACCGGTACCACCATCGACATCGACGACGACGGCAACATCACCATCGCATGCGTGAGCGGTGAGGCGGGTGAGCTGGCCAAGAAGCGCATCGAGGACATCGTGGCCGAAGTCGAAGTGGGCAAGGTCTACGAAGGCCCGGTGGTCAAGCTGCTGGACTTCGGCGCGCTGGTCAACATCCTGCCGGGCAAAGATGGTCTGCTGCATATCTCGCAGATTTCGCACGAGCGTATCGCTGCCGTGGCCGATCATCTGAAGGAAGGCCAGATCGTCAAGGTCAAGGTTCTGGAAGTGGACGACAAGGGCCGCATGCGTCTTAGCATGAAGGCATTGCAGTCACAACCCGAAGCTGCGGCACCGGCTACCGAATAAGGCAGTCCGCAGTCTGCACGAGCCCCGCCGCGCACCCGCAAGGGGTAGGCCGGGGCTGTGAGCCGACAAGTCGTCAACAGCCCCGCTCTGCGGGGCTTTTCATTGCAGCAGCAAGATCAGACGAAGGATAAACATGCCGTCTTCCAGCCTTTCACTGGCACGCAGCCTGGTCGCCACCCTGCCATCGGGCAAGGCGGGACTGTTCAACCCTTGGGCGGATCATTGCCCGCATGATGCCGAAGGGAATGGCCCGGCAGCCAAACTGGCACGTCTGGCCGCCCATCTGGATTGCAAGCCAGAGTTCATCTTGGCGGGCGAGGCACCGGGCTATCAAGGGTGCCGCTACAGCGGCATCGCCTTCACCAGCGAGCGATTGCTGGGCGAGGGGGCCATCCCCCGCATCGCGGCATTGTCCGATCGTTTGTCTACCCGGCGCTTGCCGTTCTCCGAACCGTCCGCCACTATCGTGTGGAAGACGCTGTACCGCCTCGGCATCGCCGAGCGTACCATCCTGTGGAACGCGATGCAGCTCCACCCGCATCGCGCCGACGATCTATGGTCGAACAGGACACCGAAGCCGGAAGAGATCGAACTGGGTGAACCGGCGATGCGCCTGCTGATCGCAGCGTTCCCGCAGGCCAGGATCGTTGCGGTGGGCAAGAAGGCGGAGGGTTTGCTGAGCGACATGGGGGTGAAGGTCACCGGTGCGGTCAGACATCCCGCGAACGGCGGGGCGGCCGAGTTTTCAAGAGGACTTCAGGCACTGATCTGAACATGGCAGACGAAGCATTCGATCCCAAGGATTTTCTCGCCAGCCTGCCGCTGCAGCCGGGCGTATACCGTATGCTGGATAGCCAGGGGCACGTGCTGTACGTGGGCAAGGCCAACCAGCTCAGGAAGCGTGTCAGTTCGTATTTCCAGAAGAGCAATCTGTCGCCGCGCATCCAGTTGATGGTGTCGCATATCGCGCGCATCGAAACCACGGTCACGCGCTCGGAAGCGGAGGCGCTGCTGTTGGAGAACAACCTCATCAAGTCCTTGAAGCCTCGCTACAACATATTGTTCCGGGACGACAAGTCCTATCCCTTCATCGTCTTCACCGGCAGCCCGTCACCGCGCCTGACCTACTATCGTGGTGTGACCGACAAGCGCAACCAGTATTTCGGTCCTTATCCCAATGCGCAGGCGGCCAAGGAGAGTATCAATCTGCTGCAGAAGGTGTTCAAACTGCGCACCTGCGACGAAGGTGTTTTCAACAATCGCACGCGTCCTTGTCTTTTGCATCAGATCCACCGCTGCAGCGCCCCCTGTGTCGGACTGATCAGCGCCGAGGATTACGCCACCGATGTGCGCAACGCCGCATTGCTCCTGCACGGAAAGTTCGATGAGGTGGAGAAGCGTTTGCGCGCCGCGATGGAACAGGCTGCCGAAGCGCTGGAATACGAACATGCCGCCGCCCTGCGTGACCAGTTGCAGGCACTGCACACCGTGCAGCAGAGACAATTCGTGGAGAGCGGCCGCGATACGGATGCCGACATCGTGGTCGTGGTCGAGGCGGAAGGGGCGCTATGCCTGAATCTGGCGGTGGTGCGCGGCGGGCGTCATCTGGGTGACAAACCGTTCTTTCCGGCGGATGTGCAGGGGCAGGATGGCGTAGAGGTGCTGGAGGCGTTCATCGCCCAACATTACCTCGAACGCAGTGTCCCGCCGCTCATCATCACCCATCCGGCGGTGCAGGATGAGGCACTGGAAGCCTTGTTGAGCGAACAGGCAGGGCACAAGGTACAGATACGGCATGCGGTGACCGGAGAGCGGCGGCAGTGGCTGGAGATGGCGCAGGCAAATGCTTTGCTCGGATTGAAACAGCAGGCCGGTATGCAAGCGGGACAGTCACTGCGGCTCGATGCATTGCGCAACGAACTCGCGCTGCCGGACCTGAAACGCATCGAATGCTTCGATATCAGCCATACCATGGGCGAAGCGACGGTCGCATCCTGCGTGGTGTATGACGATCTGGCGATCCGTCCGCAGGAATATCGCCGCTACAACATCACAGGCATCACGCCCGGCGACGATTACGCCGCCATGAAGCAGGCCTTGCAGAAACGCTACCAGAAATTGCAGGCTGGGGAAGGGAAGCGGCCGGATCTTATTCTGATCGATGGCGGGGCGGGACAACTGGCGATGGCGGTAGAAGTGATGACCGAATTCGGCTTGTCCGACATCGCCCTGGTCGGTGTGGCGAAAGGCGTGGAACGCAAGGCCGGGCTTGAGCAATTGCTGCGACCCGGGGTGGAAAAGCCGCTACAATTGCCGCCAGCACATCCCGCCCTGCATCTGATCCAGCAGGTCCGTGATGAAGCGCACCGTTTCGCGATCACCGGACACCGTGCCAAGCGCGGCAAGACGCGCACCACATCATCGCTGGAGGAGATCGAAGGGGTAGGCGAGAAACGTCGCCGCAACCTGCTGACACACTTCGGCGGCTTGAAAGGCGTACAGCAAGCCAGTGTCGAAGAGCTGGCACGAGTGGAAGGCGTTAGCCCTGCACTTGCCGAGAAGATATATAACCATTTGCATTGACATGCCACTCAACATCCCGAATATCCTGACCTGGTTCCGCATCATCCTGATCCCGGTGTTCATCGCCGTGTTTTATGTGCCGGACGAGATGCTGTCGTTGCATCACAAACATCTGCTGGGCACCTTCATCTTCTGGCTGGCCTCCATCACCGACTGGCTGGACGGCTATCTTGCACGCATGCTGAACCAGGGCTCCGCCTTCGGTGCCTTCCTCGACCCGGTCGCCGACAAGCTGATGGTGGTGGCTGCGCTGGTCATATTGCTCAAACTCGGCTACGTGGATGCCATCATCGCTTTCATCATCATCGGTCGCGAACTGACCATCTCCGCTTTGCGCGAATGGATGGCACAGCTCGGCAGCAGCAAGAGCGTCGCGGTCTCCATGCTGGGCAAACTCAAGACCACCTTCCAGATGCTGGCCATCATGTTCCTGCTGTATCAGGAACCTTTGTTCGGTATCCCTTGTGACACCGTCGGTACGGTACTCATCTATCTGGCCGCCATCCTCACATTGTGGTCGATGGTGTATTACCTGATGCTGGCGATCCCGCAGATTTCGGAAAAAACCCGCGATCAAAATTGATTTTTCGGATTCGCTCTGTATAATGCCGCGCTCTCGGGGTGTAGCGTAGCCTGGTAGCGCGCCTGGTTTGGGACCAGGATGTCGGGAGTTCGAATCTCTCCACCCCGACCAGGTACAAGTAGTAGAAGTTTGTTGTGCATACCGAAAGAAGGGTGCCCGTAGCTCAACCGGATAGAGCACCAGCCTTCTAAGCTGGGGGTTAGGGGTTCGATTCCCTTCGGGCACGCCAAACAAAAAGTTCAATGGTGGCTGTAGCTCAGTTGGTAGAGCCCTGGATTGTGATTCCAGTTGTCGTCGGTTCGAGCCCGATCAGCCACCCCACATATTAAAAGACCCGCCCACCGTGGCGGGTCTTTTGTTTTAACAGTGTAGAATCGCAGGCCAAGGAATCAGGGAGGACTGAGTAGTGGAAAAGATCAAAGGCATGATCCTGGCAGCCGGGCAGGGGACGCGCGTCAGGCCGCTGACGCAAGACTTGCCCAAGCCGATGATCCCCATCCTCGGCAAACCCGTCATGGAATATCTGGTCGACCATCTGGCACGTTACGGCGTGAAAGAGATCATGGTCAACGTCGCCTACAAACACTGGAAGATCGAGAATTACTTCGGTAATGGCAGCACCTGGGGGGTCGACATCGGCTATTCCTTCGAAGGTGTCTATGAATACGGCGAGATCACGCCGAAATCGCTGGGCTCCGCCGGTGGCATGCGCAAGATCCAGGATTTCGGCGGTTTCTTCGATACCACCACGATAGTCTTGTGCGGTGATGCGCTGATCGACCTCGACATCGGCGCGGCCGTGTGGGAGCACAAGACCAAGAAGGCGATGGCCAGCGTGGTCACGCTGGAAGTGCCGAATTCCGAGGTCGGCAACTACGGAGTGGTCGAGACCGACGAGGATGGACGCATCATCGCGTTCCAGGAAAAACCCAAGCCTGAAGAAGCACGTTCCAATTTCGCCAGTACCGGCATCTATATCTTTGAACCGGAAGTGATAGACCTGATTCCGTCCGGGCAGGTGTTCGACATCGGCAGTCAGTTGTTCCCCATGCTGGCCGAGAAGGGCATGCCGTTCTATGCGCAGAAGCGCCATTTCAACTGGATCGACATCGGGCATATCGCCGACTACTGGAGCGTGCTGCAGCGTGTGCTGCGGGGCGAGGTCGCCCACATGCAGATGCCGGGCAAAGAGATCAAGCCAGGCGTCTGGGTCGGCATCAATACCTGTATCGACTGGGACAAGGTGAAGATCGAAGGTCCGGTCTATATCGATTCCGGCGTATGCATCGAAGAGGGTGCGGAGATCATCGGGCCGACCTGGATCACACGCGGTTCGCACATCTGTGCGCATGCCAAGGTCATCCGCAGCATCCTGCTGGAATACACCCGCATCAGCCACGACATGGTGTTCGAGGAGACCATCGTCTCGCCGAAATACTGTGTCGAACACCGTACCGGCTCGACCTGGTACATCGGCGACGACCGCACCCCGCTGCGCTGGGGTGATGCACGCGGCCGGTAAATGATATTCCCGAGCGACAGCGTACTATCCGTACGTGAACTGAACCTGGCCACCAAGCGCCTGATCGAGGGCGGCCTGCCGCTGGTGTGGGTGCGTGGCGAGATATCCAATTTCGTCGCGGCCTCTTCCGGCCACTGGTATTTCTCGCTCAAGGACGAACAGGCACAGGTGCGCTGCGTGATGTTCCGCCACAAACAACAGTATCTGGATTTTCGTCCAACGAACGGCATGCTGGTCGAGGTGCACGCCCTGGCCACGCTGTATGAAGCGCGCGGTGAGTTCCAGTTGACGCTGGAGCGCATGCGTCCGGCCGGGCAGGGCGCGCTGTACGAGGCGTTCGAACGGCTGAAGGAGAAGTTGTCGGAAGAAGGGCTGTTCGATGCCGCGCGCAAACGTGAATTGCCCGCATTCCCGCGCCAGATCGGTATCGTCACCTCTCCCCAGGCGGCAGCCTTGCGCGATGCCTTGCGCACCTTGTCCAACCGCATGCCCAGTGTACCGGTCGTGCTGTACCCGACCCCGGTGCAGGGCGAGGGTGCGGCTCGCAAGATCGCGCAGGCGATCCACGCCGCCAACGAGCGCGCCGAGTGCGACGTGCTCATCGTCTGTCGCGGCGGCGGCAGCATCGAAGATCTATGGTCGTTCAACGAGGAGGTGGTGGCGCGCGCCATCGCCGCCAGCGAGATCCCGGTCATCAGCGGTGTCGGCCATGAGACGGATTTCACCATCGCCGACTTCGTAGCCGACCTGCGCGCCGCCACGCCGACTGCCGCTGCGCAGGCTGCCGTCCCTGACCGGCAATCCTTGCTGCACGAACTGGGCCAGCAGGGGCAACAGTTATCTCAGGCACTGATGCGACAGATCGAGCGTCGCATGCAGCAGATGGACTATCTGCAGCGCAGACTCGTGCACCCGGCGCAACGCATACAACTGCAGACGGATCGATTGGCTGCCTTGCGCCACCGCATGTATCTGTCACAAGGAAACTTGATGCAACAGCGGGCATGGCACTTGCGTTCGCTGATGCAGCGCCTCGGCGTGCTTGTCCCGGATGTCACGGGATCGCAGCATCAACTATCCACCACTTCGCGACGCATGCAGGCCGCCGTGACGCGGCAGATGGAACGCCACGCGGACAGATTGCTGGCGCTGCGGCAACATCTCCAGCTACTCGATCCGAACCGGGTGCTGGCGCGCGGCTATAGTCTGGTGCGCGATGCGCAGGGTGGCATCGTGTCCGACAGCCGTCGGGTCAGCGCCGGTGATGTACTGGACATCACCTTTGCGCAAGGGGGCGCACGCGTTCAGGTGCAGGAAACCGCAGAGCCGAAAGCGGTTTAGGATAAAATCCGCGCTCGCTTCCCCAAACAAAATTGCCCAAGATGAACCTTCCCTTTTCACGACGCACATTGTGGCTGTTGCTGCTGGCACTGGTCGTCATCTGGTTCGGCAATCTTGAATACCGCAAGCTGATCAAGCCGGATGAGGGGCGTTACGCCGAGATCCCGCGCGAGATGGTGGCGAGCGGCGATTGGGTCACACCGCATCTGAACGATTTCAAATATTTCGAGAAACCCCCCTTGCAGTATTGGGCCACGGCAGTCGCCTACGAAGTGTTCGGCGAACACCAATGGAGCTCGCGCCTGTGGACGGCGCTGACGGGTTTCCTTGGCATCCTGCTCACCGGTTTCGTCGGTATGCGCCTGTTCGGCAGGACGGCGGGGCTATATGCCGCACTGATCCTCGGTAGCAGCACGCTCTATGTGCTGATGGCGCACGTGAACACGCTGGACATGGGTGTGACCTTCTTCATCACGCTCGGCATCTTCTCGCTGTTGCTGGCACAGCATGAACAAGCTATCCCATTCAGGCGTAACTGGATGATGCTGGCCTGGGCGGCGATGGCATTAGCGGTATTGAGCAAGGGACTGATGGGCCTGATCCTGCCCGGCGCTGCGCTGTTCCTGTATTCGCTGTTCAACCGGGATGTGTCGGTCTGGCTGCGCATGCACTGGATCAGCGGCTTGCTCGCATTCTTCGCAGTCGCCGCGCCCTGGTTCGTGCTGGTGATACAGGCCAATCCCGAGTTCTTCCAGTTCTTCTTCATCCATGAACATTTCGAGCGCTTCCTGACCAAGGTGCATGCCCGTTACCAGCCCTGGCATTATTTCGTGCCGATATTGCTGTTCGGCATGCTGCCCTGGACGCTGCTGATGTTCGATACCGTACTGCGCACCTGGCGCGACAGCGCATCCCAGGCACGGCACTTCAGCGCCGAACGCTTCCTGCTGGTATGGGCAGTGTTCGTGTATGTGTTCTTCTCGCTCTCCAGTTCCAAGCTTCCGTCCTATCTGCTGCCGATGTTCCCGGCTCTGGCATTGTTGATGGGCAAACAGCTTGCGACGATGTCCACACGCCGCTTGTTCTGGCTGATCGCACCGGTGCTGCCGGTATTGCTGGTCTTGCTGTTCGGACTGGGGCCGCTGGTCGACCAGCAATCCGAGAATCCGGTACAGCATGAGATGTATTCCGCCTACGCCGAATGGCTGACGGTCGCGGCCGCGATCTGGCTGGTGGGGACGGCTTCCGCGCTGTACGGTATACGCCGCGAAAAAGTGGCGCTCGGGCTGACGATGCTCGCGCTGGCTTCACTGCTCGCGGCGCAGATCGGCATCACCGGCTACAACACCATCGCGCGCGAACGCTCTGGCTACCCCATCGCCGAGGCGATCGCCGCACAGATCAAACCGGAGGTGCCTTTCTATTCGATCCGGAACTATGAACAGACGCTTCCGTTCTATCTGAAGCGCACCTTCATCCTGGTCGACTTCAAGGACGAGATGGCGTTCGGCATCGGGCAGGAACCGCACAAGTGGATACCCGATCTCGCCACGTTTGCGCAGCGCTGGCTCGATGACAGGGAAGCCTATGCGATCATGCCGCTGGGCGTGTTGCCCGAACTGGAGAGGAAAGGCCTGCCCATGAAAGAGATCTACCGTGACCATCAGCTCGTGGTGGTGATCAAGTCATGAGCCTGCTCAATTTCAGCCTGATCTTCATCGGCGTGATGCTGAACGCCGCCGCCCAGATCCTGATGAAGGCGGGCACCAACGCTATTGGTCATTTCGAGTTCAGCCTGGCCAATGTCATTCCCGTCGGCTGGAAGCTGGCGACCGAGTGGCACATCGTCACCGCGCTGTTCTGCTACGGCATCAGCGTGGTGGTGTGGATACTCGCGCTGTCGCGGGTGCCGGTCAGCATCGCCTTCCCCATGCTGTCCATGGCGTATGTGGTAAACGCCGTTGCGGCGAAATATCTGCTGGGCGAGGATTTCAACGTCACCAAGCTGGTCGGCATGGGGGTGATCATCATCGGCGTCATCATCATCTCGAGAGCGTGAACATGTCCGAATTCCTGCCTTTCACCCGCCCCTATATCGATGAAGCCGCCATCGCCGCCGTCGGCGACGTGCTGCGCTCCGGCTGGATAACCTCCGGCCCCAAGGTGCAGGCCTTCGAGAAGGCGCTGTCCGAATACTTCGGCGGGCGTCCGGTGCGCACCTTCAATTCCGGCACCTGCACCATGGAGATCGCCTTGCGCATCGCTGGCATCGGCCCCGGCGACGAAGTCATCACCACGCCCATCTCCTGGGTCGCAACCGCCAATGTCATACTCGAAGTCGGCGCCACGCCGGTGTTCGCGGACATCGACCCCATCACGCGCAACATCGACCTCGATAAAGTCGAGGCGGCCATCACACCGAAGACCCGCGCCATCATCCCGGTCGACCTTTCCGGCCTGCCGGTGGACAGAGACCGGCTGTATGCCATCGCGGCGAAGCACAAGCTGCGCGTGGTGGAGGATGCCGCGCAGGCGCTGGGTTCGCAGTGGAACGGCAAGCGCATCGGGAGCTTCGGGGATTTCGTGTCGTTCAGCTTCCAGGCCAACAAGAACCTCACCACCACCGAGGGCGGCTGTCTGGTGTTGAACGACGGGGACGAAGCGCGCCTGGCCGAGAAATACAGATTGCAGGGCGTCACGCGTACGGGCTTTGACGGCATGGAGGTGGACGTGCTGGGCGGCAAATACAACATGACCGACGTCGCCGCCGTGATCGGTCTCCACCAGTTGCCGCAACTGGAAGCGATTACCGAACGCCGCCATGCGCTCGCGAAACATTACTTCGATACCTTCGGCGCAGACTTCGAGAAACAGGCTGGCACCCAACTGCCAGTCAAGGATTTCGCCAACACCAACTGGCACATGTTCGAGATCGTACTGCCGGAAGGCGTGAAACGCAGCGACTTCATGGCGAAGATGAAAGAGCAGCACAATATCGGCTGCGGCGTGCATTACCCGCCCATCCACCTGTTCCAGATGTACCGACAGCGCGGCTTCAGGGAAGGCATGTTCCCCGTGGCCGAGAGCGTGGGGCGACGCATCGTCACCCTGCCGTTGTTCCCGTGCATGAGCGAGGCCGATGTGGCACGAGTTGCCGCTGCCGTCCGTGCCTCACTGTCGATTTAGTGCAATTCCCCCCGCTGCGGTAGAATGCCGCCCCTATGAGCGCTATCCAACTTTCGGTCGTCATTCCCGTCTATAACGAAGAGCAGGGGCTGCAAGCCTTGTTCGACCGGCTCTATCCCGCGCTGGACAAGCTGGCGATACCGTATGAGGTCATCTTCGTCAATGACGGCAGCCGCGACCGCTCCGCTGCCATCCTGCGCGAACAGTTCCAGAAACGCCCCGATGTGACCCGCGTGGTGCTGTTCAACGGCAACTTCGGCCAGCACATGGCCATCATGGCCGGCTTCGAACAGAGCAAGGGCGCGCGCGTGGTGACACTTGATGCCGACCTGCAGAATCCGCCGGAAGATACCCACCTGCTGCTGGCCAAGATGGATGAGGGGCACGATTACGTCGGTTCCATCCGCCGCCAGCGCAACGATAGCTGGTGGCGCCATGTCGCATCAAGGGCCATGAACGGTTTGCGCGAGAAGATCACACGCATCAAGATGACCGACCAGGGCTGCATGTTCCGCGCCTACGACCGCAACATCATCGACGCTATCAACAGCTGCAAGGAAGTCAGCACCTTCATCCCTGCGCTGGCCTACAGCTTTGCGCGCAATCCGGCAGAAGTGGTGGTGGGGCACGAAGAGCGTGCGGCGGGCGAGTCCAAGTATTCGATGTACAGCCTGATCCGCCTCAATTTCGACCTGATGACCGGCTTCTCGCTGGTGCCGCTGCAATGGTTCTCGATGGCAGGCATGCTGATCTCTCTGGGATCCGGAGCGTTCTTCGTCTTCCTGCTGGTGCGTCGCCTCATCATCGGTCCCGAGGCGGAAGGGCTGTTCACCCTTTTCGCGCTGATGTTCTTCCTGATCGGTATCGCGCTGTTCGGCATCGGCCTGCTGGGCGAATACATCGGCCGTATCTACCAGCAGGTGCGCCACAGGCCACGCTATCTGGTGGAAGCCGTATTGGAGAAGACAGAAGAGAAACCCAGGCGCACACGCAAACCCAAGACAGGTTCGACACCGAGCGACCTGTTCGCGGACGGCGAAGAATGAGTCGAGCGGTCGTCTTCGCGTATCACAACGTCGGCTTCCGTTGCCTGAATGTGCTGCTTGCGCACGGCGTTGAGGTCGTGCTGGTGGTAACGCACCGCAACAATCCGAACGAGAACATCTGGTTCGACAGCGTGCAGAATCTGGCCGAATTGCATGGCATCCCGACCATCACGCCGGACAATCCGAACACGCCGGAAGTGATCGCGCAGATCAAGGCTTTGCAGCCGGATTTCTATTTCTCCTTCTACTACCGCGAGATGCTGAAGCCGGAACTGCTGGCGATCCCCTCGCGTGGGGCCTTGAACATGCATGGTTCCTTGCTGCCGAAATACCGCGGCCGGGTGCCGGTGAACTGGGCCATCATCCACGGCGAGACAGAGACCGGTGCCACACTGCACTACATGACCGAGAAGCCGGACAACGGCGACATCGTGGCGCAGCAGGCCGTGCCCATCCTGCCCGACGATACGGCGCACGAGGTGTTCCTGAAGGTGACGGTCGCGGCCGAGATGGCCTTGAACAGCGTGCTGCCGGCCTTGCTGGCCGGAAAAGCGCCGCGCACCAAACAGGATCTATCCAAAGGCGGCTATTTCGGCGGCCGCAAACCGCAGGACGGCGAAATCGACTGGGCACAGAGTGCCCAAAACATTCATAATCTCGTCCGCGCCGTGGCTCCGCCGTATCCGGGTGCGACTACGACACTGCTGAGCAAGCCCATGCGCATCCTGCAGACCTTGATGGTGCAGGGCGCTACAAGCGGGAAAGCGGCGTTCTATGTGCGTGATGGCAAGGCCTACGCGCGATGCGGCTCAGGAATGCTGCGCGTAGTGCGTTTCGAGCTGGACGGCAGCGAGATGACTGCGCAAGATTTCGCCGAGAAATTCGGCACCGAAGAATTTGAATTCAATCGTTGAGGCTATAAAAATGAAGAAAGTCCTGATCCTGGGTGTGAACGGTTTCATCGGTCACCATCTGTCCAATCGTATCCTTGAGACCACCGACTGGGAAGTCTACGGCATGGACATGAGCACCGACCGTATCTCCGACCTGATCGGCAAGCCGCGCTTCCATTTCTTCGAGGGCGACATCACCATCAACAAGGAATGGGTGGAATACCACGTCAAGAAGTGCGACGTGATCCTGCCGCTGGTCGCCATCGCCACCCCGGCTACCTACGTGAAGCAGCCGCTGCGTGTGTTCGAACTGGACTTTGAAGCCAACCTGCCCATCGTGCGTGCGGCCGTGAAGTACAACAAGCACTTGGTGTTCCCGTCCACTTCCGAGGTCTACGGCATGTGCCACGACGAGGAATTCGATCCGGACAATTCCGAGCTGATCTGCGGCCCGATCAACAAGCCGCGCTGGATCTACTCCAACTCCAAGCAGCTCATGGACCGCGTGATCTGGGGCTACGGCATGCAGGACAACTTGAACTTCACGCTGTTCCGTCCGTTCAACTGGATCGGTGCCGGCCTGGACTCCATCAATACGCCGAAAGAAGGCAGCTCGCGCGTCGTGACCCAGTTCCTCGGCCATATCATCCGCGGCAACAACATCAGCCTGGTCGACGGTGGCCACCAGAAACGCGCCTTCACCTACATCGACGACGGCATCGACGCGCTGATGAAGATCATCGAGAACAAGAACGGTGTGGCAACCGGCAAGATATACAACATCGGCAACCCGTCCAATAACTACGCGATCCGCGACCTGGCCGACATGATGTTGAAGCTGGCCGCCGAGTATCCGGAATACGCCGAGTCCGCCAAGAAGGTGAAGATCGTCGAGACCACCTCCGATGCCTACTACGGCAAGGGCTACCAGGACGTGCAGAACCGCGTGCCCAAGATCACCAACACCTGTGAAGAACTGGGCTGGAAGCCGACCACCACCATGGCCGACACCCTGCGCAAGATCTACGATGCCTATCGTACGCAGATCGCCGAAGCAAGGGGCTTGGTCGACTAAAAGCAGGATTTGGGAAGCGGGATTTTGGAATTAGGTAACCAAAATCCTGAATCCCGTATCCAAAATCCCAGAATGAAACAGATCGCTCTCAAGATCGACGTCGATACCTATCGTGGTACGCGAGAAGGCGTGCCGCGTCTGGTCGAAGCATTGCAACGGCATCACGCGCAAGCCACTTTCTTCTTCTCACTGGGCCCGGACCATACCGGGCGCGCCATCAAGCGCGTGTTCCGCCCCGGCTTCATGAAGAAAGTCTCGCGCACTTCGGTGCTCGAACATTATGGCTTCAAGACATTGATGTATGGCACCCTGTTGCCCGGGCCGGACATCGGCAAGAAATGCGGCGACATCATGCGCGCGGTGCGCGATGCCGGTTTCGAGGTCGGCATCCATTGCTACGATCACATACGCTGGCAGGACCATGTGGCCGGCAAGGATGCCGCATGGACGGAACGCGAGGTGCAACGTGCAGTGGATCGTTATACCGAGATATTTGGCGAGCCACCGAAAGCACATGCCGCCGCGGGCTGGCAGACCAACCGCTACGCCTTGCGCCAGACACAGCGTCTGGGCTTGGACTACAGTTCCGATACGCGTGGCACCCATCCTTTCATCCCGACATGGGATGCCGAGATCATCGCCTGCCCGCAGCTGCCGACCACCTTGCCCACGCTGGATGAATTGGTAGGTCGCGACGGTATCTCGCTGGACAGCGTCGCGGACCACCTGCTGGGTCTGACCCGCACACCGTCGGCAACCGGGCATGTCTACACCCTGCACGCCGAACTCGAGGGCCAGAGGTGGATGCCGATATTCGAGCAACTGCTGCAGGGCTGGCAAGGACAGGGCTATGAACTGGTGTCCATGCGCCAATACCTGCAGGGGCTGGATCTCGCAGCGCTGCCGCGTCACGAGGTGAGCATGGGCTGTATCGAAGGGCGCAGCGGCACGCTGGCGATACAAAGCTAAAGAAACGCATCGAATTGTCGTAAACTTCACTGCAAGCGTACCCAGGGGAGGGAACATGCCAGAGCAGAAAACCGACAAACTAGGTGCCAGGATCGCATTCCTGACGCAGGCCGACATTCCCGTCCTCAAACAGACCGCGCGCGAACTCGACACATTGCGCGAGGACGTCAACAAACTCAGTGCACGTAACGTGGCCAACGCCATCTCGGCCGATCCGATGCTGACCGTCAAACTGTTGCGCTACCTGCAGCAGCACAAACGCCGCAGCCAGACCAGCGAAGTCGTGCAGATCGAGCAGGCGCTGTTGATGCTTGGGGTCGAGACTTTCTACAACAAGGTGCCGCCCGCGCCGCTGGTGCAGGATGCCCTGAAAGGCCAGACGGAAGCGCTGGTGCATCTGCTCCATGTGGTACATCGCTCGCACCGCGCAGCCGAATACGCGTTCGACTGGGCGGTCCGGTTGAACGACCTGCATTACGAAGAGGTGCGCATCGCCGCATTGCTGCACGATCTGGCCGAGATGCTGATGTGGATATATGCCCCTGCCGAGATGCTCAAGATCAGGACCATGCAGAAACAGGACAAGACCCTGCGCAGCAAGGCAGCGCAGGAGCAGGTGTTCGGCTTCAATCTGCATGACCTGCAGAAATCACTGGTCAAGGAATGGAACCTGCCCCAGTTGCTGCTGACCCTGATGGACGACGAGAACGCGAGCAAGATCCGCGTGCGCAACGTGGTGCTGGCGGTCAATCTCGCGCGCCATTCCGCCAACGGCTGGGACGATGCTGCCTTGCCCGATGACTACAAGGAACTCGGCGAACTGTTGCGTATCCCGGCCACCGATGCCATGGCGCTGGTCACCCCGGACGAGGGCAACGCCTGCGACTTGTCCAAGCCCCACTAAAAGACTATTCTTTTAAGCCACCGGAGGGTCGCTTCCGGTATCCCTTCAACACGCTTAGTCGGAAGCAAGGAGATTGGTACGATGACCGTCGATCTCGAATTGCTTATCCACCTTTTCAATTCCGTACTGCTCGCTAGCGCAGTATTTATTGCTCTGCGTATGCCACGGGCGTCCGGCACGTCGCGTGTTCGGCTGCTTCTGGCGGCCGGTTTCATGCTGATGGCATTCTCGCCTTTACTGGACCTGCATGGCCACTTGTCCCTGCAGGGGAAAAGTATGCTGGAAGCGAGTGACCTGCTTACCACCCTCAGTTCCATACTGATGCTTGCCGGCATCTATCTGTTACGCCCAGCCATCACTGAACGGCAGCAGTATCAACTGAGACTGCACAAACAGCTTGATGAATTACAGCGATTCCACCGATTGGCTGTGGGTCGCGAACTGCGCATGAAGGAACTCGTGGAAGAGAATGAGAAGCTTCAGCAGCAACTCAAACATGCAAACGCTCGCAAGGAGGTTTCATGACTGACACAGTCAAAGAGCTGCGCGCCCAGCTTGAAGAGGCACAGCGCACCATCCACGAGCTGCTCGACCAGACAGACATGCACAGAAGCATACCCTCACTGCGCGAACAGGAACTGGAAGACAGCAGATCCGCGCACCTGTTCATGTTGGAAGATCTGGAACAGGCCCGGCAGAAGATCGAACTGGCGCACCAGGAATGGATGGCTGCACTGGATGCCATCGACGATCCCGTGTTCGTGCACGACAAGGAATTCCGCATCCTGCGAGCCAACCGTGCGTATCAGCAGCGCGCCAACCGCCCATTCAAGGAGATCATCGGACAGCCTTATTTCGAAATATTCCCGAAACGGCCTGATCCATTGCCCGGCTGTCGACGCGCGATGGAGCGGGGAGAAGATGGCGCGGAAGAAGAGGTCCTCAGCGAAAAGCGAACCTATCGTTCGCGCGCCTTCCCGGTGCATGACCGGCACGGCGACTACCTGTATAGCGTGCACAGCATGGAGGACATCACTGAGCGCAAATTGGCCGACTATTACCTGCGCGAGAGCGAAGGACGTTACCGCAAACTGTTCGAGACCATGCTCAACGGTTTCGCCTATTGCCGCATGCTGTATGAGAATGGACAACCCGTCGATTTCCTCTATCTCAATGTGAATGCGGCATTCGAGAAGCAAACGGGTTTGAAGGGCGTGGAGGGCAGGCGTGTCAGCGAGGTGATTCCGGGTATACGCGAATCCGATCCGGCGCTGTTCGAAATATATGGCCGGGTGGCATCAGGTGGCGCGCCGGAGCAGTTCGAAATCTTTGTCGATGCCTTGAAGATGTGGTTCTACATCTCGGTGTATAGCCCGCAGCCAGCGCATTTCGTGGCAGTGTTCGACGTCATCACCGAGCGCAAACACGCAGAAGAGGCATTGCGGAACGAAGCACTGCGCCGCCGCCTGCTGATGCAGGCATCGCGGGATGGTATCGCGATTCACAACCAGCATCACCAGATCGTGGAAGCGAACGCCCGTTTCGCGGAGATGCTGGGGTATACACCGGAAGAAGTGCTCGAACTGCATACCTGGGATTTCGAGGCCACGATGTCGGAAGCAGAAATCCGGGGCATGTTTGCCAACATGGCGGATGCCAGTGCGATCATCGAGACTCGCCATCGACGCAAGGATGGCAGCGAATACGATGTCGAAGTGAGTATCGGCGGCACCGAGGTGGACGGAGAGCCTATGGTGTTAACGGTCAGCCGCGACATCACCGAACGCAAGCAGCACGAGATCACCATGCTGAGCGTGAACCGTGCGCTACGCACGCTGAGCGCGGGCAACGAGACCCTGATACACGCGACGGACGAAGCGCAGTTGCTGCAACGGATGTGCGACGTTGCGGTACAGATGGGCGGCTATCGCATGGCTTGGATAGGCTATGCGCGCGATGATGCGGACAAGTCGATCGAGCAGATGGCGCAAGCGGGATTCGAGAAAGGCTGTCCAAACCTGTTCCCGCTGAGCTGGAGTGCGGAGAAGCCGGAAGCCTGCCCGGCAGGAGACGCCATTATCCTGCGCAGCACGCGGGTGGTGCAGGACATCAAGGCAGATTCGAAGGCCAACACGTGGCGCGCCCATGCCGAGGAATACGGCTATGCCTCCTGCATCGCGCTGCCGCTGTTGGATGGAGACAAGGCTTTCGGCGCAGTGGTACTGTTCGACGACAAAGTGAACGTATTCGACGAGGACGAGATAAGGCTGCTGGAGGAGATGACGGGAGATCTCGCGTTTGGCATCCTTACGCTGCGCGTCAAGGCCGCCCATCGCGAGCACGAGCAGCGTCTGCAGAACAATATGATGAAGACGGTCGAAGCCATCGCCAGCATCGTCGAGATGCGCGATCCCTACACCTCCGGACACCAGCGCAGGGTCGCCGTACTGGCCGAAGCCATCGCACAGAAGATGGGCATGCCAGAGGAAGAGGGGTTGGCAATCAGGCTGGCCGGTATCGTGCACGATCTGGGCAAGATCAAGATCCCGGCCGAGATCCTGAGCAAACCGGGCCGCCTGAACGAGATGGAATACAATTTCATCAAGATGCATCCGCAGGCCGGCTACGAGATCCTCAAAGAGATAGACTTCTCATGGCCGATCGCGGAGATGGTCCACCAGCATCACGAACGCATGGATGGCACGGGTTATCCGCAGGGACTTCTGGGGGAATCGATTTTGCCCGGTGCGCGCATCCTGGCCGTGGCCGATGTGATGGAAGCCATGTCTTCGCACCGGCCATACCGGCCCGGTCTGGGTATCAAGGCGGCGCTGGAGGAATTGCGGAACGGGCGCGGCACCCATTTCGACACGCAAGTGGTGGATGCCTGCACCGCATTGTTCAAGGAGGACGGCTATGAACTCCCCCAATAACCCCATGCCCTGGCGCCTGGAATGGAGTCATGAACTCAGTGTGCATATCCCGGAGATCGATGCCGAACACAGACATTTCATCGAACTCATCAATGCCCTGAACGAGGCCATTGCGGAACGCATGTCGCTGAGCGAGGTGCGCAAGCGCATGCAGGATGTCATCGATGATGCAGTGTCCCATTTCGACCACGAGGAATCACTGTTCATCGAATGGGGTTACCCCGAAGCAGAACAGCATGCCCGCCAGCACGCAGCCGCAACCAAGGTCTTCACGGATGTCATGAAGCGTATCGAACGAAGCGAGATGGAGTACGACTGGATCGAAGCTGGTCTGCAGGTCAAACAGTTACTGGTTGCGCACCTGCTGAACGAAGACATGAAATACCGGGATTTTTGGCTCGCACAGAATGGCGCGACAGAGATTCTCAAGAAGGACTGAGGGCAACTTCCGACGCTAACTTCGCCAGAACACTTTCAAAAAGAGACGGAGCCAGACAGTCCAGCTCGATGTTCTCCGGCATGCTTCGCAGCCAGGTGAGTTGTCGCTTGGCCAGTTGGCGCGTGGCGGCGATCCCTTTTTCCATCAACCCGGCCTCGTCGATCTCGCCTTCCAGATACTCCCACGCCTGACGGTAGCCGACGCAGCGCATCGAGGTCATGTCGCGATGCAAGGGATATCTGTCACGCAAACCGCGCAATTCATCCACCAGCCCTTCGCTCAGCATCTTCTCGAAACGGGAAGCGATGCGGTCATGCAGCACAGAACGGTCCGAAGGGATGAGGGCAATGGAGAGGATGTCGTAGGGCAACGGGTCTTGTTCCTGCCGCTTGATCAGCTCCGACATCGGTTTGCCCGAAGCACGGTATATCTCCATCGCGCGCTGCACGCGCTGCGTGTCGGTGCTGTGCAAACGCGCGGCAGTCTCGGCGTCGACTGCAGCCAGTCTGGCATGCAACGCTTCGATGCCGTGCCGCGCGATCTCGTCATCCAGCTCGGCACGCAAGGTCGCATCGGCTTGCGGCAGCGGACTCAATCCCTCGCGCAAGGCCTTGTAGTACAACATGGTGCCGCCCACCAGCAACGGCACTTTGCCGCGTGAAGTGATGTCTGCCATCAGGCGCAGCGCATCCTTGCGAAACGCGGCGGCGGAGTAGGTTTGCGTCGGATCGATGATATCGATCAGATGGTGCGGTGCTCGGGCGAGCGTGGCGGCATCCGGTTTGGCTGTGCCAATGTCCATGTCGCGGAACACCAGCGCGGAATCGACGCTGATCAGTTCCACAGGCAACTGTTGTGCCAGTTCCACCGCCACGCCGGTCTTGCCGCTGGCGGTGGGCCCCATCAGGAAGATGGCGGGCGGGAGTTTACTCATCGCAGCGGGATGGCGATCAACGTTCTTCCAGTTTGATGCGGCGCTGGCGCACGCCTTCGGCCAGCATGTCCAACACGCGCACGGTGTCGTCCCAACCTATGCAGGCATCGGTGATGGATACGCCCCTGTTCAGCGGTTTTCCGGGCTGCAGATCCTGACGGCCTTCATTCAGGTTGGATTCGATCATCACGCCACAGATGCGCTCTTCGCCGTTCGCCAGTTGCGCCGCGCAATCCTGTGCCACCTCGACCTGGCGCAGATACTCCTTGCGGCTATTGGCATGCGAGAAGTCGACCATCACGCGCGCAGGCAATCCGGCATTGGCCAGTTCCTTGCCAGCCGCATCGACGGAGGCCGCGTCATAGTTGGGCTGCTTGCCGCCGCGCAGGATCACATGGCAATCCTCGTTACCGTTGGTGGAGAAAATGGCCGTATGACCGGCCTTGGTGACCGACAGGAAATGGTGCGGGCTGGCGGCAGCCTTGATCGCATCCACCGCGATGCGCAGATTGCCGTCGGTGCCGTTCTTGAAACCGATGGGGCAGGAGATACCCGAGGCCAGTTCGCGGTGCACCTGCGATTCGGTGGTGCGCGCGCCGATGGCACCCCAGGAGATCAGGTCGGCCGTGTACTGCGGCGTGACCACATCGAGGAACTCGGTGGCACAAGGAAGACCGAACTCGTTCAGCTCCCACAACAACTTGCGCGCCAGCCGCAGCCCTTCGTTGATCTTGAAACTGCCGTCCAGATGCGGATCGTTGATCAGGCCCTTCCAGCCCACCGTGGTGCGCGGTTTCTCGAAATACACCCGCATCACGATCACCAGATCGGCGGCATGCCGTTTCGCCTCTTCCTTCAGTCTGGCGGCATATTCCATCGCCGCTTCGGTATCGTGGATGGAGCAGGGGCCGACCACCACCAGCAGGCGGTCTTCCGCACCGTGCAGGATTCGGTGGATCGCGGCACGCGCGGTGTAGATGGTTTCGGCAGCGGTATCGGTGACCGGGAATTCGCGCACCAGATGGCTGGGCGGCGTGAGCTCTTTGATCTCTTTGATGCGGACGTCGTCGACGATGTGTTTCATGGCAATAGACTGCAAGTTGTGGCAGGAAAGGTGCGCATTATGCCTGCTCTTCGGGCATTGCGGGCAGGCGCACAGTGCAACTAATGATGATTATTGGCCGCGCATGAACATCGCATCCAGCTCCGCCAACGTTACCTGGAACCAGGTCGGACGGCCGTGGTTGCACTGGTCGGCGCGCTCAGTCTGTTCCATCTCGCGCAGGATGGCGTTCATCTCCGGCAGCGAGAGTTGCTGGTTGGCGCGCACGGCGGAATGGCAGGCGAGGGTGGCCAGCAGTTCGTTGCGACGTTCGGTCAATGCTCGGGAAGCGCCGAACTCGCGCAGTTCGTGCAGCACTTCGCGCGCGGCCGCTTCGGCATGCGATTGCTTGAGCATGGCCGGCATGGCGCGCACCGCCAGCGTGTGGGTGGAGATCGGTGCGATGTCGAAACCGAGTCTGTTCAGCGCATCCTGTTCCTCTTCCACGGTGGCGATGGCAAGCGGTTCGGCCCCGAAGGTGACGGGGATCAGCAGCGGCTGGCTGGGCATCTGCTGCGCGTCGAATGCGGCCTTGAGCCGTTCGTACACGATACGTTCATGCGCGGCGTGCATATCCACCACAATCAGGCCTTGCTGGTTCTGGGCGAGGATGTAGATGCCGGAGAGCTGGCCGAGGGCGTAGCCGAGCGGATGTTCTTGTGAGGATTGAGGATCGGGGATTGAGGATTGAGAAACGCGGTGAAATTCACTGCTATCGCTTACTCGATCCTCAATCCTGGTTCCTAATGACTGACTTTGCGATTCCCAAACGCGATACGTCGCTTGTTGTTCGGCTGCGCCAAAACGCATGGGCTGCTGCTGGATCGGTGTGAACGTTGCAGCTGACTCGCGTTGTGTAGCGACGGGTGTTCCCTCCTTGTCAGACATGGTCGCACTCAACGCGTCCTGCACACCGTGGAACACGAACTGGTGGATGCCCTGGCTCTCGCGGAAGCGAACCTCGCTCTTGGCCGGGTGCACGTTCACGTCCACCTGTTCCGGCGGCATATCGAGGAACAGCACGAAGGCCGGATGGCGCTGATGGTGCAGGATGTCCTGATAGGCCTGACGCACGGCGTGCATCAACACCTTGTCGCGCACGAAGCGCCCGTTGACGAAGAAGTATTGCTCGTCGCGCGTGGAGCGGGAATAGGCAGGCAGGGCGGCGATACCATACAGATGAAGGGTGCCGATCTCGCGCTCGACGTTGACCGCGTATTGGCCGAAGGTCGTGCCGAGGATGGCAGTGATGCGCTGCGCCAGATCGTGCGCGGGCAATTGCCAGATGCTCTTGCCGTTGTGCTGCAAGGAGAACGCCACATCCGGTCGCGACAGCGCGATGCGCTTGAAGGTCTCTTCGCACCAAGCGTATTCGGTGCTCTCGCTCTTGAGGAACTTGCGCCGGGCGGGGGTGTTGAAATACAGCTCGCGCATCTCGAAGGTGGTGCCGGGGGCATGGGCGGCAGGTGCCGCTTCGCTTTGAGTGCCGTCGATCGCCTCGACCTTCCACGCATGCCCGGCGTCCGCCGTGCGACTGGTCAGCGCGACCTGCGCCACCGCCGCCATGCTCGCCAAGGCCTCGCCGCGGAAACCCATGCTGGCCACGCGTTGCAGATCCTCCAGCGAGGCGATCTTGCTGGTGGCATGGCGCATCAGCGCCAGCGGCAGTTGCGCTTCGGCGATGCCGCAGCCGTTGTCGCGCACCACCAGACGCTTGATGCCGCCACTTTCCAGTTGAACTGCGATCTCGGTCGCGCCTGCATCCAGGCTGTTCTCCAGTAACTCTTTCAGCGCCGAGGCAGGACGTTCGATGACCTCGCCGGCGGCGATCTGGTTGATGAGCAGGTCGGGGAGTAACTGGATGGAAGGCATCGGCGGATTATAGCGGATAGACCATGCCAGGACCTGCTGCAGAGGGGTGCGACAATCCGCCGCGCGACAACATGTCACATTCCCGCCGTCTGCTTCGCTTCCTACAATCCGCCCCGGTTTTCATCAGGGACATTCAGGGAGAAAGCAGTGAAGATACGCAGCAAACAGATCGCAGCCTGTGTGGCATGGGCACTTGTCGCACCGCAGGCATCCTGGGCCGAGATCGGCGCATTGCCGGAGGTGACCGTCTCCTCCACCACCATCGACGACCGCTTCGATTCCAAGCGCGGGGAACCATCCAATGTGAACATCATCAGCGGCAAGAGTGTGGATGAGCAACACGGGACGAACATCGTCGAGGTATTGGAGTCGATACCCGGCGTGACAGCCGAGGTACAGAGCGGCGATTCGGTGAAGATCATGCTGCGTGGTGTGGAAGCACAACGTTACATGGGCGAGAAGCCGGGGGTGGCCATAGTGATCGACGGCGTGCCGGTACAGGAACGTACGGGGCGCGTGAACATCGACCTCGATAACATAGAGTCGATCAAGGTCATCAAGGGTGGCGCTTCCTACCTGTTCGGCGAGGATGCGCTGTCCGGTGCTGTGATCATCACCACCAAGCGTGGTGCCAAGATGGCCGGGGTGACCGTGGCAGCCGAAAAGGGCAGCTTCGACTACTACAAAGGCCTGCTGCGCGCAGGCTTTGCAGAAGGCAAGTGGGTCGGACATATCCAGAAGACCAAGATGCAATCTTCCGGCTATCACGACCAGGGCGACTATGGTCGTGACTATTGGGATGGGAAATTGCAGTACATGCTGGACGAGACCAGCGACCTGACCTTCGGTTTTGAACATGCCAAGCGCAACAAGGATAGCCACGGCACGGTGACCGGAGTGACCAATGCCTGGATCGATCCGCGCAGCGTCAGTGGAGGCAAGGACTATGCACGTAAATATGATGTGACGCTGGACAAAGTGAATCTGTCGTATGCCAAGGACATGGATGGCGGCAGCAATCTTCTGGTGAACACCTATCTGTTCAAGGATCACACCTACGGCTGGCAGAACCCGAACGGTTTCCTGCGCGATGCCGCTGGGAACTTCCTGTATGGAACGGCCACTGCCAGCGACATGAAGCTTTTCAATGATGCCTACGTGAGTGGACGCGATACCCGGCAATCGCAGAGCGGGGCCAAGGCTGAATGGCGCAAAGGTGGTGAAGCAGTCGCACTCATGGGCGGTCTGGATCTGCAACGTTTCGAAGACGTCACGCTGACCAGGAACCTGGTCAACTACACCTCGCGCAACACGGCAGTCGGGGTCGCCAACCCGCTCAATCTGGTCGGCGCCATCACCGAGGACAGTGTGTCAACTTCCGACACGCGCGCACTGTATGGCGAACTCAAATGGCAACCGAGCGCCCCGGTGACCGTCACTTTCAACGCGCGTTATGACAGTATCGCTTCCGGTTTCGTCAGCAATATCCCGCTGACGGCCACGCAGATCAGCCAAGGACGGGTGACCACCGGCGACAAGACGTTCAACGTCTGGTCTGAGCGTATAGGCATGAATTACGCGTTCTCGGAAGAACGCGAGCTGTATACCAATCTCTCTACCGGATTCCGCGTACCCACCGTGTCGCAGCTCTATGGCGGCACCATCACACCCACCGGGACGGTCGCCCCCAATCCGAACCTGCAACCTGAGAAATCCTACAACGCCGAGATCGGCCTGCGCAGCAAGACCGAGATGATGGGTATCCCGCTGGATACGGATGTGGCGATCTTCCAGGTCGACCGCAAGGATTTCATCCTCAATACCGGCGGCCAGTATCAGTCGACGCCGGGCGCGACACTGACCAATGCGCTGGAGCAGTACCAGAACATCGGCGGCGTGCGGAACCGCGGACTGGAGGCCGGCATCAAGACCGATAGCCGCGAAGCATGGTCCGGCGATCTGGCGTATACCTACCTGAACGCCATCTTCACGCGCAACGACACTTACTGGATGTCCATGGGTGTACGCGGCTCATTACCTTCGGTGCTGTACAACAACACCGGCAACGTGGTGCCGCGCACGCCCAGGCACAAGCTGAACCTGACTTCGCGCTATCGGCCGATGGACGGCTGGACCTTCACCGGCGAAATGAATGCGCAGTCCGGCATCTATGCGGACGAGGTGAACATCGTCTGGGTCGGCGGACGCACCACCTACAACCTGATGGTGAACTATGAGTTCAAGAGGGACGGCAAGATGAAGTGGTCCGCCTTCGCCCGTATCGACAACCTGTTCGACCGTTATTACTACTCCACCATACGCGGCGGCTCGGACGGCGACGGCAACGGCGTGTACAACGCCGAAGACATGTCCATCACCGTCAATCCCGGCCGCGTGTGGACGGTCGGCGCATCGTTGAGCTTTTAAGGATGGCCATGAAAATCCTCTATTCCATATGTCTGCTCGCGGCGTGCGCCGGGACAGCCGTTGCCGCAGAAGTGCAACACGACCACGGTGCCATGATGCATAGCCAGTCAAAGCTCTGGACGCAACTGCCGCTGCTCAAGCCGCGCATGAAAGGGCAGGACATAGCATCGCGCAGCGTCAGCATCCTGCCGCAGAACATCGCGGCGGCGGCGATCGAAGCCTGGTCCAACGATCTGCATGATGCCAACGGACATCGTCAGTTATCCATGGAGATGGGCGGCGCGCCGCTGGACAAACCCGCCACGGGCGGTTTCCAGATGCTGACCGCGCGTGAAGTGCAGGGCGATACAGTGCGCGTCGCATCCACCGTGCATTATTTCGGCGAACGCGGCGGCAAGAATCCGACCGCCATGTTCGACCAGGTCAAGCACGAGCTGGAGATCGTGCCGCAGCCTTATCCGCGCGAACATTCCCGCTACCGCGCCAATGAGGACTGGCAGTTCGCCGTGCGTTTCAAAGGCCAACCGCTGGCAGGCCATAAGGTCGTGCTGGAGACATCGAACGGCAGCCGCGCCGAATTCATGACGGATGCGGCAGGCGTAGCGAACGTACATGTGCCGGACGATTTCAACACTGAAACAGTGCAAAGCAAGGCGGGGAGCCATGGCATGCGACGCGGCGCCGATTTCGTGCTGGCCGTGTCGCATGCCGATGGCGGCCAGCAATACTTGACCGCCTTCAACAGCAGCTACGGCGAAGATGCCTACAGCAACCGCAGCCTGACCATGGGGCTGGGCTTCATGCTGCTCGGCATGCTGGGCGCCGCACCGTTGCTGCGCAAGCGCCAGGCTGCCGCCAAGAATGAGGAGCCAAGCAATGCTTAAGAATCTATTCCCCAGGCTGGCGCGTTTCCGCTTCACCGTGCAGATCATCATGCTGTTCGTCACCGTGTACGGCGGCGCATTGCTCGGCAGTTACACCGTGGATCGCATCTCCAAAGCATTGCCGTCGCTCTCTTGCGCCTACGACAAGATGACCGGCGACCACTGCATCCTCATCGTCAACCAGCACCAGTTGCACCACCGCGCCGGTGCCGCGCTGGCCAAGGCGGGCGATGTCGCGCTGAACGTGTTCATCCCCACGTTGATGTCGGTAGGCGTGTTCTTCCTGTTCTTTTTCTTTTTGAACAAGGCGTTCTGCGGCTGGGTCTGTCCGCTGGGCACGGTGCAGGAATTGCTCTACAAGATCGGTCGCCGCATCGGCCGTCCGCTCAATCGTTTCAAGCAGGAGAACGTCGGCAAAGTACGTCCGGTCAAGTGGTTCATGTTGCTGGTGCTGGTGCTGGGTCTGCCGACACTGGCGGGCATGGGCACCGTCGCCAACGAACTGGGCGACCCGTTCTGCCAGGTCTGTCCCTCGCGCATCGCCACCACCTTGTTGACCGCCGATACCGAACAGCTCGCCGTGCGCACCGGCACGGGCATCAACTTCTTCCTCGGCGCGCTGGGCAATGCCCTGTTCGGCTTCATCATCATAGCCGCACTGGCGGTGCGTCAGCCGTTCTGCCGCATCTGCCCGCTGCTGTCGTGGAACGCGCTGTTCCAGAAACTGTCACCGATGCGTTTGGTTAAAAAGGACGCGCATGACAAATGCGCCAAGTGCGGCGTGTGCGAAAAAGCCTGCCCGATGGACATCCACGAGATCGGTACCTCGTTCGGCAGCAAAGCCTTCCACGAAGACTGCACGCTGTGCGGACGCTGCGCGGAATATTGTCCGGACGACGATGTGATCCAGCTCAAGTTCTTCGGCTTCAAACTGTTCGGCTCCTCGCGCGACTATTACAAGGCGCGCGTGAAGTTCGAAACGCCGGAAGGCCAACCGAAGAAACGCGTGATCCCCATCCTGCGCGCCAAAGAAAATGCATGAGTGGCAACTGTCGCAGCAGACCACGCTGTTCACCGTGTGGCTGCTCGGTGCCTCGCTGGGCCTGACCGCCTGCACCGCCACCTGCCTGCCGTTCATGGGTACCTGGATATTGGGACGCGGCGGCAGTCAGATGCAGGCGCTGCGCGATACCAGCCTGTTCGTCAGCGGCCGCATCCTGGCTTACACGATGCTGGGGGCGCTGGCGGCAGCGGCGGGCAGTTGGCTGTCGCAGGCGATGAAAGGTGGTAGCGGCAATCTGTTCATCGGCGCCGCGTCCATCGCCGCCGGGCTGTGGCTGTTGCGCACCGGCAAGACGCATGCGCCGTGCGGGGTGTCCAAGCGGGTGGGCAGTACACCGCCTTTGTTGCTCGGCTTCTCGCTCAGCCTTACGCCGTGCGCACCACTGGCATCCTTGCTCGCCGTGTGTGCGGCGGCAGGCAGCGTGCAACTGGGCATGGCCAACGGCGTGATGTTCGGATTGGGTGCGGCGCTGACACCGCTGCTGATACTATTGCCGCTGATCAGCCTGCTGGGCAAACAGTTGCGCGAGAACCGCGACTGGCTGACGCGCTGGATACGCTGGGGCGCGGCGGCGGTGCTGATCGTGCTGGGATTGCGCCGCATCCTTCTCTTCCTTTGAACCGATCGAACAAGTCTGCCTGATGAAACGTAGCTGTCTGTTATTCGCCTTCCTCCCGCTTCTGGCCTGCGCCGAAGACCGACCCGCCCTGCAAGAGATCACCGTGACCGGCAAGCAGGATGATGTGGCGGCACGCCGTGATTCCACCACGCAAAAGGTGATCGTCGGCCGCAAGGACATCGAGAACATGGGCGTGATGACCATCGGCGAGGTGCTGGGCAAGTTGCCGGGCGTGGAAGTCAAAGGGGATGGTCACCGCGCACGCGGCATGTCGCGCGACAGCGTGCAGATATTGGTGGACGGCGAACGTCCGGCGGGCGGCTCGCGCATCGTGGCAGGCGTGGTCGGTCGCCTGCCCGCGGGGGAGCTGGAGCGCGTCGAGATATTGCGCGGTTCGTCCGCGGAATACGGCGGCGCAGCCTCCGTGACCGTCAATCTGGTGATGAAGAAACCGGTCAGCAAACGTGCCACGGCCGTGAAAGTCGCCGTTGGCATGAACGGCGACGAACCGACCGGCCAATTCACCTGGACCGAGAACGGCGGCGAGGGCGGTTTCGCCTGGACGCTGCCGATCACGCTCAACATGCATCGCCGACCTGCCGGCAGCGTGATCGAACGTCGCAACGAAAGCGCAGGTGTCACGTTATTGAACGAACAGGACAAGGACGAAGGCCTGTTCACCTTCCGCGAATTCGTGCTCTCGCCGCGCCTGACCTGGAAGCAGGGCAGCGACAGCCTGACCGTCGCGCCCCTGTTGTTCGACGGACTGGGCAAGCGCAACAGCGACATGACGCAGACGGCCGCCAGTCCGGCAAGCAGCAGCACTTTCGTGGTCAACGGCGACCGCAGCAGCCGCGAGGAGATGCGCCGCCGCCTGCAACGTCTGCGCGTGGAAGGCGAGAAACATCTGGGCGACAGCAAACTGACCGGACGCATCTCGCTCAACCACGGCACACGTGATGTGCATGTCGTGCGTCTGTCGCATGACGCGGCAGGCACCGCCGATTCAAACACGGATGACACCGCCAGCAACGAGAACGAGCGCAGCATGGCGTTCAGGCTGGACAGGCCGCTGGGCGAGCAGCATCTGCTGGCGGTCGGGCTGGAACACGCCTCTCTGAACAGTAGCGATACGCAGACCTTGTCCGGCGTGACGTCGGGCTATGCCAACAGCGAGAAGCAGAACATCCTGTGGTTGCAGGACGACTGGATGCTGAGCGACAAGACTACGTTCACCTACGGCCTGCGCGGCGAACGCGTCGATCTGGACACCGGCAGCAGCACGCAACAGCACGGACAGGTGATGCCTGCACTGGCGATACGCTGGGCACCGCAGGAACAATGGCTGCTGCGTTCCTCGCTGGGTGCAGGGTTGAAGATGCCGAGACTGAGCGAGATCAGCGATGCCGCGACGCTGAGCGTGGCGGCGAACACGCCGACGGAAGCCGACACACGCGGCAACCCGCACCTGCGGCCCGAACGCAGCGTGAACTTCGAAGCGGTGCTGGAGCGTTATCTGCCGGACAACACCGGTGTGCTCGGACTGAATCTCTATGCGCGCAGCACGCAGGATTTCACCGAACGCCGCGTACAACTGGAAGGTGCGCGCTGGGTGGACAGACCGCAGAACGAGGGCAGCGCCCGCCACTGGGGCTGGGAGCTGGACGGCAAGGTGCAGACCGATGCCTGGGGCTGGAAGGGCGCGACCGTCAAAGCGCATCTGACCTTGCCGCATGCCACGGTGGACGATGCACGCTTGGGCATCTCGCGCATGGCACGCGACACGCCCAAATACATCTTCTCGGCCGGACTGGACGAGAACCTGCCCAGGTTCAAGTCCAGTTACGGCGTGTCGCTGCAACTGTCGGGACGTAGCGTGACCGACATCCCGGGCGAGATGTATGCCGTGTCCGACGCGCGCGCCACGCTGGACGGCTATTGGCTGTACAAGCTGTCGCCCGTGTTCAATCTGCGCACCACCGCAAAGAACCTGCTGGCAGCGGATTCGGTGCAGCGCACGCGCTTCACGAACGGCGGCGATACCTACACATTGTCCAGCCGCAGCACCGGCCATCGTTCCTTGCTGGTGACACTGGAGGGGCGCTGGTAGCATGTCGGCCCTTGTTCTCAATCTGCCGCTGACCTATATGCACGCGTTACACGACGCGACACAGGAATCGCCCTGGTACGAAAAGCTGACCGTGGTCGGCATCGTGGTGCTCGCGCATCTGCTGTTGTTCGTGTTCTGGCTGGCACAGCCGGAACCGCCGCAGGCGGCGATCAACGAGATGTCCATCTCCTTCGCCAATGTGCAGATGCAGCAGGCGGATGTCGCGCCGCAACCCGAGATCAAGCCCGAGCCGAAACCGGAACCCAAGCCGCGCGTGTTCGAACCGGAAGCACCGCAGTCCTCCGCCGAGCCGGTGGAGGAGGTCGCCGCACCGCCGGTGCAGACACCGCCTTCCCCTGTGCAACTGGATGCCGAGCCGGACTACCGCGCCGACTATCTGAACAATCCGCGCCCGCCGTATCCGCTGGTGGCGCGGCGCATGGGATATCAGGGCAAGGTGGTGTTGAATGTCGAAGTGTTGGCCGAGGGCAGGGCCGGCGAAGTGAAACTGCAGACCAGCAGCGGCTACGACATCCTGGACAACGCCGCGCTACAGACAGTCAAGACCTGGAAGTTCTCACCCGCCACGCGCTTCGGCCAGCCGGTCACGCAATGGTTTCTGGTGCCGATCAAATTTTCTTTAGAGGAATAAGCCGCATGAACGAACTCTTTTCTGTTTCATCCCCTATCGTTTCGGGCACGCTGCTGCTGCTGATCGTGCTGTCCATCGCGACCTGGTCCATCGCCTTGTTCAAACTGTGGAAGCAATATGAATCGCGCCAGCACGACCAGCGATTCAACCGCGAGTTCTGGGCTGCACGGGAGTGGAGCGGGGCGGAAAAGGTCAGCACATCGAGCAAAGGCGACATCGCCAGACTGGCACAGGCCGGATTCTCAGAATTGAAGAACCTGAATTCCGCACAGCAGGACCTGAAACATTCCGGCGCACCGCAGGACGTGCTGGAGCGCATGCTGCGCCAGCAGTTGCAGAACATCCAGCGCTATCACGAGCGCGGTCTGGCCGAGTTGGCCAGCATCGGTTCCACCGCGCCGTTCATCGGTCTGTTCGGCACCGTATGGGGCATCATGCATGCCCTGCAGGACATCGGCCGCACCGGTTCCGCTTCGCTGGATGTGGTGGCCGGCCCTATCGGCGAGGCGCTGATCGCCACCGCCATCGGCATAGCAACCGCGCTGCCTGCGGTACTGGCCTACAACTTCTTCCTGCGTCGCCTCAAGGTGCATGTGACCGACCTGGAGAACTTCGCGCACGACTTCATGCGTCTGGCGCAGAAGCATGATTTCAAACTGTAAAGGGTGAGCCATGTCTTTCGGTAACTCTTCGCAGCAGGACGATGGCAGCATGATGAGCGAGATCAACGTCACACCGCTGGTGGACGTGATGCTGGTGTTGCTGGTGGTGTTCATCATCACCGCACCCTTGCTGGCACCGCAGTCGCTCAAGATCAACCTGCCCAAGACCGACGCAGTGCAACAGAACGACAAGCCGCAGCAAGTCAGTCTGGTGGTCGATGCGCAGGGCAATATCGAAATGGACAAGAAGCCGGTGAACGACAGCGAATTGGCCGAGATGCTGCGCACCCGATCCGCCGATCCGCAGTTCCAGTTGCAGATCGAAGCGGACAGCGCCGTGCCCTATGGACGCGTGGCGACCTTGATGGCGCTGGCGCAGAAAGCCGGTGTCGCCAAGCTTTCTTTCATCACCCTATCCAAATAAGGTCGTCATGGATAGACTGCGCCCCGTCGGTCAGCCCTATCACTTCAAGGAGATATTCATGAATCGCAGAGACCTGTTGCTTGGCGCTGTAGCCATGGCCGCCGCCGGTACGGCATTCGGTGCCAGCCACGAACATATGGATATGGGGCATGAGCACCATGTCATGGGTACGGTAAACGACAAGCTCATCGCAGCCGCAGCAGATTGCGTGTCCAAGGCGAACATCTGTTTGCAGCATTGCATCGTTTTGCTGGGACAGGGCGACAAGAGTATGGCGAACTGCGCGCAGTCTTCCAGTCAGGTGATCGCCATGTGCGGCGCTTTGCAGCAGATGGCAGCCGCGGATTCCAAATATCTGCCGCAATTGGCCAAGGTCTGCATGGACGTGTGCAAAGTCTGTGAAGAAGAATGCAAAAAGACCGAGAAACACCCCGAGTGCAAGGCTTGCAAGGAGTCCTGCGCAGCCTGTTACGCGGAGTGCAAGAAGATCGCCGCCTGATTATCCCTCTTCGCAGCGAGGTTCCATGGCACGCTTCGGCGTGCCTTTTCGTTACATCAATGGGCTGGGGCGGGGCGCAAAGCTCGTATATAATCGCAAGCCAATTTCAGTGCGCCCGGAACAACCGGGCGTTTCAGTATGCGGTTTACAGGAGGGTTACATGCGTATTGGAATTCCTGCGGAGATCAGTGCAGGCGAAAAACGCGTTGCGACGGTACCCGAAGTCGTAGAGAAGCTCATCAAGCTGGGTTTCCAGGTCGCGGTCCAATCGGGTGCCGGGGATCAGGCTAATTGCGATGACGACAGCTATCGCGCTGCCGGTGCCGAGATAATCGGCGGCGCAGCCGAACTTTGGGCAGGTTCCGACATCGTGTTCAAGGTGCGCGCACCGAGCAAGGAAGAAGTCGCCCTGATGCGCGAAGGCAGCACGCTGGTGAGTTTCATCTGGCCGGCGCAGAACCCCGAACTGATGCAGCAACTGGCTGCAAAGAAAGTCACCGTGCTCGCCATCGACGCCTTGCCGCGCATGCTGAGCCGCGCCCAGAAGATGGACGCGCTGACCTCGCAGGCCGGTGTCGCCGGTTACCGCGCCGTCATCGAGGCCGCCAATGCCTTCGGTCGTTTCTTCAACGGTCAGATCACCGCCGCGGGCAAGGTACCGCCGGCCAAGGTGTTCATCGCCGGTGCCGGTGTGGCCGGTCTGGCGGCCATCGGTACCGCAGCCGGCCTAGGTGCCATCGTACGTGCCAACGACACCCGCGCCGAAGTGGCCGACCAGGTCAAGTCGCTGGGCGGGGAGTTCGTGAAGGTCGACTATGAGGAAGAGGGCGGCGGTGGCGGCGGTTACGCCAAGGTGATGAGCGAAGGTTTCCAGCAGGCCCAGCGCGAGATGTACGCCAAACAGGCCAAGGAAGTCGACATCATCATCACCACCGCGCTGATCCCCGGCAAACCCGCGCCTCGACTGATCACCGCCGAGATGGTGAAGAGCATGAAAGCCGGCAGCGTCATCGTCGATATGGCGGCCGAGCAAGGCGGCAACTGCGAGTTGACCGAACCCGGCAAGGCCGTGGTCAAACATGGCGTGACCATCGTCGGATATACCGACCTGAACAGCCGACTGGCCAAGCAGTCTTCCACACTGTACGGCACCAATCTGTTCCGTCTGGCCGAAGAGTTGTGCAAGAACAAGGATGGCGTCATCGACGTCAACATGGAAGACGATGCCATACGCGGCCTGACCGTCATCAAGGATGGCGCGATCACCTGGCCCGCGCCCGCACCCAAACTGCCCGCCGCTGCGGCCAAGCCTGCCGCCAAGCCGGCTCCCGCTCCCGCCGCAAAAGGCCACGGTAGTACGGGTGCGCCGGCCTCTGCGGGAACCATAGTCGCCCTGTTCAGCATTGCCGCGCTGCTGTTCCTGCTCATCGGCGCGTATGCCCCGGCCGAGTTCCTCGGACATTTCACCGTGTTCGTGCTGGCCTGTTTCGTGGGTTACATGGTGGTTTGGAACGTCACGCCGGCCCTGCATACCCCGTTGATGAGCGTCACCAACGCGATCAGCAGCATCATCGCCCTCGGTGCGCTGGTGCAGATCGCGCCGCCGACGCTGTTCGGCCTGGATCGCCCGGACGACTGGATACGCGGGCTGGCCGTGGTGGCGATCGCGCTCACTGCGGTGAACATGTTCGGCGGCTTTGCGGTGACCAAGCGCATGCTGTCGATGTTCCGTAAATAAGGATTTTCATGATGTCTGAAAGTTTGGCTACTGTCTCTTATATCGGCGCGACGATCCTGTTCATCCTCAGTCTCGGTGGTCTTTCCAACCCCGAGACTTCACGTCGCGGCAACCTCTACGGCATGCTCGGCATGACCATCGCCGTGCTGGCCACGGTGTTCGGGCCGCGTGTCACGATGGCCGGCCTGCCCTGGATCATCGGCGCGATGGTGGTGGGCGGCAGCATCGGTCTGTACGCCGCACGCAAGGTGCAGATGACGCAGATGCCGGAGCTGGTCGCACTGATGCACAGTCTGGTCGGTCTGGCGGCCTGCCTGGTCGGCTTCGCCAATTACATCGACCCGATGGCGTCGATGCACCTGTCGAGTGCCGAAAAGGCCATCCACGAGATCGAGGTCTATATCGGTATCCTGATCGGTGCCGTGACCTTCTCCGGTTCACTCATCGCCTTCGGCAAACTGGCGGGCAAGATCGGTGGCAAACCGTTGCTGCTGCCGGGACGTCACTTCCTGAACCTGATCGGCCTGCTGGTCGTCATCGCGTTCGGCTACGTATTCCTGCAGGCCGAATCGATAGACGCGGGCATGTTCGCCCTGACGGTGATGACCGTGATCGCCCTTTTGTTCGGTATCCATATGGTGATGGCCATCGGCGGTGCCGACATGCCGGTGGTGGTGTCCATGCTCAACAGCTATTCGGGCTGGGCGGCGGCGGCGACCGGCTTCATGCTGAACAACGACCTGCTGATCGTCACCGGCGCGCTGGTCGGTTCCAGCGGTGCCATCCTGTCCTACATCATGTGCCGTGCGATGAACCGTAACTTCCTCAGCGTCATCGCCGGCGGCTTCGGCTCCGGCGGCGGTACGCCAGCCAAGAAGGGGGACGACCAACCGGCAGGCGAAGTGGTGCCCATCAGCGCAGCCGAGACGGCTGAGCTGCTCGCTTCCGCCAAGAACGTCATCATCGTGCCGGGCTACGGCATGGCGGTGGCGCAGGCGCAGCATACCGTCAACGAGATCACGCAGTTCCTGCGCGAAAAAGGCGTCAATGTGCGTTTCGGTATCCATCCGGTCGCCGGCCGCATGCCCGGCCACATGAACGTGCTGCTGGCCGAAGCCAAGGTGCCTTACGACATCGTGATGGAGATGGACGAGATCAACGCGGACTTCCCGGACACGGACGTGTCCATTGTGATCGGTGCCAACGACATCGTGAACCCGGCCGCGCAGGAAGAACCGGGCAGCCCCATCGCCGGCATGCCGGTGCTGGAAGTGTGGAAGGCCAAGACCTCCATCGTGATGAAGCGCAGTATGGCTTCCGGCTATGCGGGCGTGGACAATCCGCTGTTCTACAAAGAGAACAACCGCATGCTGTTCGGTGATGCCAAGAAGATGCTGGATGAGGTGCTGGTTGCGCTGAAAGCGTAAAGACTTCCGTATGTTTCGATGAAAGAGCCGCTCATGCGGCTCTTTTCATTTGTGCCAGCAACTGCCGCAAATGATCGGCAGGAAGTGTTATTCCTCCTGCAACCGCGCCTGCCGCTTCGCTGGATTGCCTGTTCTGGTCTTGCGGGGCATATCCTTCTCGTTTCTCATGAACGGCGGCATCTCCTTGCTACCTGACTGAAGAAAATCATGCTCCAGCGCAGCGCGGACTGTTTCCGGCGCTACGGCAAGAACTGTGGTCAGCCCGGCGAAGAGCAGATCGAACAACTGCGGCAGCGCAATCTGGTGTGTCTTGCGCGTGGTGGCATAGAGCCAGTCGGAGAAAATCATGAAGCGCGCGAACGGGCTGTCAGCCAGCAAGAGTGGCAGAGTCATCGCAAAACGTCCCGAGTTACCCACCAGATCCCAATAGCGAGCGAAGCGCACCAGTCTTTGCATGGTGGAGAAGTCGATGCGGTCGGTGGCAAGGATGGCGTAGGGAGGGTAAGGGGTGTAGCGCATGCCGTACGCCTCGGTATGGCGAGTGATGGGCGTGCCGCGCAGGCGCTTGAGCACGCCGACCTGGATCTCCTGCTGCTTCAGCGCGATCAGACGGTCGAAGCCAGCCGCGATGCTCGCCACATCCTCGCCGGGCAGGCCGATGATGAGATCGACGTGGATGTGCGCCTGGCTTTCCTGACGCAGCCAGCGCAGGTTCTCCTCGGCTTTGGCGGTGTCCTGTTTGCGCGAAATCAATGCCTGCACAGCGGGGTTCAAGGTCTGGATACCCACCTCGAATTGCAGCGCGCCGGCAGGGAATCTCACGATCAGCGCTTTCAGTTGCTCCGGCAGGTGATCGGGGATGACTTCGAAGTGCACGAACAATCTGTCGTCCAGCCGCGCAAGGAAGAATTCCAGAATGCGCACGCTGTCTTTGATGTTGAGGTTGAAGGTACGGTCGACGAATTTGAACTGGCGCGCACCGCGCTGATACAGTTTGTCCAGCGCATCGAGGATGCGGTCCAGATCGAAAGCCCAGGCGGTCTTGTCCAGCGCCGAGAGGCAGAATTCGCATTTGAACGGACAGCCGCGCGAGGCTTCCACATACAGCGTGCGGTGCGCGATGTCGCTGTCCGAGTAATACGCATAGGGCAGTTCGATCTCGGCAAGCTTCGGCTGGATGCCGGCAATGATCTTCTGCGCCTGCGGTCGCTGTTGCAGAAGCTCGCGGCACAGCTTGGCAAAGCTGATGTCGCCCCAGCCCGTGATCACATGATCGGCCAGGCGCACGACCTCCTGCTCATCGCATTCGTAACTGACCTCCGGCCCGCCCAGCACCACGCTGATGTGCGGGGCCACACATTTGAGCAAGGCGACCACGCGGGTGATCTCGCTCACGTTCCAGATGTACACGCCGAAACCGATGATGCGCGGCTGCGTCGCCAGCAAAGCCTCGACGATCTCCTCGGCCCGGTTCTGCAGGGTGAACTCCATGATCTCCGTGTCATCCGCAAGCTCGCCCATGTTGGCGGCGAGATAGCGCAAGCCCAGCGAGGCATGGATGTAGCGCGCGTTCAGGGTGGTGAGGATGATGGCGGGCATGCGGGAACGCAGGCTCAGTGTCGCGGATCGTTGCGCAGGAAAAGATAGAGGGAAGAAAGTCCCAGCAGGCTCTCGATCAGGTACAGGATGCTGGAGATGCCGTGCCACATGGCGAAGCTATCCGCCAGCGGGCTTTTCATCACCTCCAGCGGCAGGGCCTGGGATTTCAGCCCGGCCATCAACGGCTGGATACCGAACTGGATGGCCAGCGTGATGAGCAGCATCAGCGCGATGGCGAGGAAGGCGGGTTGGCGCAAGGCCAGCTTGCCGAACTTCACTCCGTCCCGCAGCAGCAGATAAACGCCGCAAGTGATCCCCACGAAACCCTGCACGCGGAACATCTCGCCCGCCAGCATGCCTGCCAGTTGTTTATCGGGTTGCGCCTGGAACAGAATGGGCACGGCCAGATAACCCACCGTCCAAAGACTGCCGACCCAGAGCGTGAGGGCGGTGCCATCCAGAAAACGCAGCTTCACGCTCATTCCCCCAGACGGTAACCGCGGTTGACGTGGCAGGTGTAGCCACGCGGATTCTTTACCAGATATTTCTGGTGATATTCCTCGGCGGGCCAGAACTCCTTGAACGGCGTGACCTCGGTCACCACCTTGGCACCCCATTCACCCGAAGCATCCACGGTGCGTATCACCTCTGCTGCGGTATCGCGTTGTGCATCGCTGACATAGAAGATGGCCGACCGGTATTGCGTGCCCCGGTCGTTCCCTTGCTGGTTGCGCGTGGTCGGGTTGTGCATGCGGAAGAATTCGAACAGCAGGTGGCGATAAGTCAGCTTCACCGGATCGAACACGATCTTGAGCGACTCCGCATGCCCGCTGCGTCCGGTCTTCACGATGTCATAGGTCGCATTCGGCACTTCGCCGCCGGTGTAGCCGACCTCGGTCTCCAGCACACCCGGGATCTGCCGCACCAGTTCTTCCATCCCCCAGAAGCAGCCACCGGCAAGGTAGGCGGTTTGAGTCGTCGAGTCGGGCATGTGGGCTCCTTTCGGTTGGGCGAAGGCGGGGAGGGTGATGAGAGATGCTAACAGGAAGATTATTGGGCGCATGGAATCAATCTCTTGCTAACCAGCGCAGCGCTGGATTTCGCGTAGCGACCTGCGCCTGAAAAAATCAAAATTGAGCGGCATGTTGTGTATTGGTTACATGGTTTTATGCAGTGCAGAAGCAATTGAGCCCCATTGCTGCTGTAAAACAGATAGTGCTTTTGCTGACCGATCAAGGCGATTGCGGTCAATGGTGAAAATCTCAATGAGATGTTCAGTTCTTCTGCTGTCAACCTTGCCGATTTCAATTTTCTGCTGGTCGTATGATTTGAGCATACCGTGAACGCACAGGTCTCGAATTTGCACAGTGGTTTTTATCATTGTTATCAATCTATCGAGTTCCTGCACATCAATGATCACGGTCGGGATATTGCTCTTGATAAAGTCCAGCTTGGTGCCAAGCCTAGTGGGCTTATTCGCTTTCTTTGGTGTGGCTTGCTGCCCATGGAGAACATGAACACATTGATCAATATACCGTTCAACAGGTGACCAGTACATTGTCAGCATCCCGATGACGGCAAGCCAAGATGTTAAGACTTGTAGGTCTTCATCTGGGGACAATTGTCCGTTCATGTTGATATTTCCCGGTTGAGGGCAGCGCCCCTCAGAACTCAATGACTGGATTAATCCAGCATTTGCTGTATGGAGTGCAAGAGCAATTGGCTTCCATCTGCTGAAGAATGTCCCGGCCAAACTGCATCCCAGAGTGTTCCGCACACCATGTGCATTCGCTTCCATCGCCGCTAGCATTTAGCGTGAACTTTGTAACACCAATCCTTACGGCCTTATTAAATCCGTCAACTCTCGCTTTCGCGATAGTTGCTCTATTGTATATCTCCTCCAGTATTGCTTTGGGATTATCGAGGAAGAGGCCATCATCGGAAAGAACCTCAAGGAACTCCTTCGTTATGGAAAGTCGCGGATTTATTCCTCGTATTTTTTTCTCATTCACCGTCAAGTTATTACCGGTCTTGAAAAGGGATACCTCATGTTTTAGGTGCCTGAGGACGGTTGCATGGCAACTTGGCTTGATGTACTTGCAGGTTTGCAACTCTTTAAGAAAGTATGTTTCGATCGTGCATTCAAGTGAGCCGTCGCCAGCAGCCTGTGAGGCTGGCAAAGTACCATCATTCATCGAGAAGATTCGGCGAATAGCGTTAAACATTTCCCGGATTACCTTTCCAATGCTTAAAGTTCGAGGTTCCCTGCAACAAAGGGAGACTAACGAAAAGTTGATGGTAATAGCGCCGTGTAAGCTGGCTAGATGTAACGTATAAATTGTGAAATGTTTGACTAGTAAGCACGCAAATCAACTAGCGCCGCTCTTTCTTCATCGCGGCAGCAGCTTCACGTTTGGATTCTTTTTCCTTCTCCGTAGCGCGTTTGTGGCTTCGGCCGCTCGCTTTGCGAGCTTAACTTGCTGCGCAAGTTAGCCTGCGTCGCAAGAGAGCCACACATCTAGCGGCGCTCCTTTTTCATCGCATTGGCGGCTTCGCGCTTCGCATCCTTCTCGCGCTCCGTGGCTCTCTTGTCATGCTCTTTCTTGCCCTTGGCCAACCCGATCTCCAGCTTCACGCGACCGCCCTTGTAGTGCATGTCCAGGGGCATGAGGGTGAAGCCGGCACGTTGCACTTTGCCGATGAGTTTGTCGATCTCATGCTTGTGCAACAGCAACTTGCGGGTGCGCACGGGGTCGGGGTGGATGTGGGTGGAGGCGTTCAGGAGGGGACTGATGTGCGAGCCGAACAGCCAAAGTGCGCCGTCCTTGGCCAGCACATACGCTTCCTTGAGCTGCACCCGACCGGCGCGGATGGCTTTGACTTCCCAGCCTTCGAGCATGATGCCCGCTTCATGTTTGTCTTCGATGAAGTAGTCGTGAAAGGCTTTTTTGTTCTGGATGATACTCATTGGAAGATGTGTTTTGCCTGTGGTTACGCTATTCTACCAGCCTTTGATGACGGGCTAGTTGAAGCATGGCGTTGGTGGAGAAGACGGTACTCGTGGCGCATACGGCGGAGCAGATGTTCAATCTGGTGGATCGTGTCGAGGAATATCCGCAGTTCCTGCCCTGGTGCGGCGGCGCGTCCGTGGACGATATGCAAGGAACGACCATGCATGCCACGGTGCATATCGATTACCACCACATCAAACAGCACTTTTCCACCGAGAACCTGCGCGAGCCGCCGTTCCTGATCATGATGAAGCTAAAAAAAGGACCGTTCCAGCAGTTGGACGGTAGCTGGCGTTTCATACCCTTGAACGAGGAAGCCTGTAAAATAGAATTCCGTCTGCATTATGAATTTTCCAGCAAGCTACTGGAAAAGATGGTGGGGCCGGTGTTCCATTACATCGCCAACAGTTTCGTGGATGCTTTCATCCACCGTGCAGAAAAGATCTACGCCACAGCATGAACACCGAAAACATCGATATCGAGCTGGTCTATGCCTTGCCGCACGAGCAGACGCTGCTCAAGTTCCCGGTGCCGGTCGGTACCACGCTGGGTGATGCTGTGCGCTTGTCGGGCATCCTTGCCAAGTATCCTGAGATCGATCCCGAAAAAGCCAAATACGGCATCTTCGGCAAACTGAGCAAGGCGGATGTGGTGATGCGCGAGAAGGACCGCATCGAGATCTACCGCCCCTTGATCGCCGACCCGAAGGAGGTGCGCAAGAAGCGCGCCGAAGAGGGCAAGGTCATGAAGAAGGGCGGCGGTGATGCTTGATATCGACCTGCATTGTCATTCCAGCTGTTCAGACGGCACGCTGACACCGGAGGAACTGGTGGCGCGTGCGGCGGAGCGCGGGGTGACCATGCTGGCGCTGACCGACCATGACGAGATATCCGGTCTGGACAGGGCGAGGGCGGAGGCCGAAAAGATCGGCATGACTTTCATCAACGGCGTCGAGATATCCGTCTCCTGGCGTAAGCACACTTTGCATCTGGTCGGCCTGAACATCGACCCGACCTACCAGCCTCTGGTTGCGGGGCTGGCGACAGTGCGTAGCGGACGCGGTCTGCGCGCGCAGAAGATGGCCGACGAGCTGGCCAAGGTCGGCATCGGCGGTACGCTGGAAGGCGCATACAAGTTCACTACCAATCCCAACATGATCGGCCGCACCCATTTCGCCCGTTTTCTGGTCGAGTCCGGCCGCTGCAAGGATGTGAAGAGCGTGTTCAACCGCTATCTGGCGAGTGGCAAGCCGGGTTATGTCCCGCACCAATGGGCAGATCTGGGAGAGGCGATCTCGTGGATACGCGGCAGCGGCGGCATCGCCGTGCTGGCCCATCCCGGACGCTATATGGTGGGCCGTCACAGCATGGGCAAGCAGACCATGCACGAGCTGCTGGAAGAGTTCGTGGAGCTGGGCGGAAGCGCGCTGGAAGTGGTGACTGGCAGCCACACGCCGCCGCAATATGCGGAATTCTCCCGCTACGCCGAGGAATTCCATTTGTTGTCCTCGTGCGGCTCGGATTTCCACGGCCCGCAGGAAAGCTACCGTGATCTCGGCCGTCTGCCCGACCTGCCGGACAACTGCCGCCCGGTGTGGGAACACTGGCAGCACAACACACAACTGAAAGCAGCCTGATGGCACAGTTCTTCAATATCCACCCCGACAATCCCAATGCCCGCCTGATCCGGCAGGCAGCCGAGATGCTGCGCGACGGCGCAGTGATCGTCTATCCGACCGATTCCGGCTATGCCCTGGGTTGCCATCTGGGCGACAAGGACGCGGTGGCACGCATCCGCCAGATCCGCGATCTGGATGAGCAGCATCACATGACGCTGGTGTGCCGCGACCTGTCCGAACTTTCCAACTATGGGCGGGTGGACAACGTGCAGTTCCGCCTGCTCAAGAACAACACGCCCGGTGCCTACACCTTCATCCTGCAGGCCACCAAGGAAGTGCCGCGCCGTTTGCAGCATCCCAAACGCAGTACGGTCGGGGTACGCATCCCCGACCATCCGGTGGCACTGGCACTGCTGCAGGAGCTGGGCGAACCATTACTGAGTTCCACCCTGATCCTGCCGGATGAACCTTTCCCGCTCACCGATATCGACGAGATACGCGAACAGCTGGAGCATCGCGTGGATCTGGTCATCGAGGGCGGGGCCGTCGGCATCGATCCGACCACGGTGATAGACCTGACAGGGGCCACGCCCCAGTTGCTGCGTGCCGGACGCGGCGATGCGGCACCGTTCGGGATCGAAGACTAGATGGACCATCTGATCCAGCTCATCGCAGTCGCGGCCATCCCGGTGTTGTTCGCGATCACGCTGCACGAAGCGGCGCACGGTTACGTGGCACGCCATTTCGGCGATATGACGGCCTACCAGCAGGGACGCATCTCGCTCAATCCACTGCGCCATATCGACCCGGTCGGCACGATCCTGCTGCCGCTGCTGACACTGGTGCTGGGCGGCATCCTGTTCGGTTGGGCCAAGCCGGTACCGGTCAACTTCTCGGCGCTGCGCCGCCCCAAACAGGACATGCTGTGGGTCGCCATCGCCGGCCCGGCCAGCAATCTGCTGATGGCGATCATGTGGGCGTTGGTGGCCAAGCTGGCATGGACCTTCCCGCACGGCTACTTTTCCGAACCGATGATGGAAATGGCGCAGATCGGGGTTAAAATCAACGTCATCCTGATGGTGCTGAATATGTTGCCTTTGCCGCCGCTGGACGGCGGTCGCGTGGCGGTCAGTTTGTTGCCGCATCGTCAGGCCTACCAGCTTTCGCGTGTCGAGCCGTATGGCCTGTTCATCCTCATCGGGCTGGCCATCACGCCGTTACTGGGCTGGATATTGACGCCACCGGTGATGGCGGTGATCGATCTGATCAACTTTTTCTTGTGAATGTGAAGTCCAAATAATGTTTGCTGATCGTGTTTTATCCGGGATGCGTCCCACAGGTAACCTGCATCTTGGCCACTACCATGGTGTGCTGAAGAACTGGGTGCGCATGCAGCACGAGTATGAGTGCTATTTCTTCGCGGCCGATTGGCACGCGCTGACCACGCATTACGACTCGCCGCAGATCATCGAGCAGAGTGTGTGGGACATGGTGATCGACTGGCTGGCGGCCGGAGTCGATCCGGCGCATGCCACGCTGTTCATCCAGTCGCGGGTGCCGGAACATGCCGAGCTGCACCTGCTGCTGTCCATGATCACGCCCTTGGGTTGGCTGGAGCGCATGCCGACCTACAAGGACCAGCAGGAAAAGCTGACCGGCAAGGACCTGTCCACCTATGGTTTCCTCGGTTACCCCCTGTTGCAGAGTGCCGACATCCTGATCTACCGCGCCACCCAGGTGCCGGTAGGCGAGGACCAGGTGCCGCACATCGAGTTCACGCGCGAGATCGCGCGCCGCTTCAACCACATCTACGGCCGCGAAGCCGGCTTCGAGGAGAAGGCACTGGCCGCTGTGAAGAAACTGGGCAGCAAGAAGGGCAAGCTGTATGCCGAGCTGCGTACCCGTTTCCAGGAGCAGGGGGATGACGAGGCGCTGCAATCTGCCAAGGCCCTGCTGGACGAGCAGCAGAACCTGTCGCACGGCGACCGCGAGCGACTGTTCGGTTATCTGGAGGGCGGCGGCAAGATGATCCTGTCCGAACCGCAGGCGATGCTGACCGCCGCCTCGAAGATGCCGGGGCTGGACGGGCAGAAGATGTCCAAGTCCTACGGCAACACTATCAGCCTGCGCGAGGATGAGGCCGAGGTGGCGAAGAAGATCAAGACCATGCCCACCGACCCGGCACGCATCCGCCGCACCGATGCGGGCGATCCGGACAAATGCCCGGTATGGCAGCTGCATGAGGTCTATTCGAACGACGAGGTGCGGCAATGGGTGCAGCAGGGTTGCCGCAGTGCCGGCATCGGCTGTATCGAGTGCAAGCAGCCGGTCATCGACGGCGTGCTGAGCGAGCAACGCCCGATGCGCGAACGCGCCCAGCGCTATCTGGACGACCCGTCGCTGGTGCGCAACATCATCGCCGACGGTTGCGAGAAGGCACGCAAGCTGGCGATCGACACCATGCGCGATGTGCGCGAAGTGATGGGACTGGAATACAAGTGAGCGAACTGCTTTCCCAGAGCGATCTGCCGATGACCACGCCCGTGGCGTTCGTCCACGGGCAGCCGATGACGGAGATGCCGCACGATCTGTTCATCCCGCCGGACGCGCTGGAAGTGGCGCTGGAGTCGTTCCAGGGACCGCTCGACCTGTTGCTCTACCTGATCCGCCGCCACAATCTCGACCCGCTCGATATCCCGATGGCGCAGCTCACCCTGCAGTACATCGGCTACATCGAGGCCATGCAGCAGCACCGCATGGAGCTGGCCGCCGAGTATCTGCTGATGGCGGCCGTACTTATCGAGATCAAATCGCGCATGCTGTTGCCGCGCCCGCCCAAGCAGGGCGACGAGGTGAGCGAAGAAGACCCGCGCGCCGAGCTGATGCGCCGTCTGCTGGAATACGAGCAGATGAAGCTGGCCGCACAGAAACTGAACGAGATGCCGCAGGCCGGGCGCGACTTCGAACTGGTACAGGTGCTTATTGAACGCACCGTGGTCGAACGACTGCCCAATGTGACCGTGGAAGACCTGCGCACTGCCTGGCTGGCCCTGCTCACGCGCGCCAAGGTGCATGCCAGCCACAAGGTCAGACGCGAGGAGCTTTCCGTGCGCGAACAGATGACCAAGGTACTGCGCCGTCTGCGCGATGCCGATTTCGTGCAGTTCGAAGATCTGTTCGAGCTGGAAGAAGGCATCCCGACGCTGGTCGTCACCTTCATCGCCATCCTCGAACTGGCCAAAGAGACACTGATCGAGATCACACAAACCGAGTCACTGGGGAACATCTATGTCCGAACCTGTCGCGCCATCACAGCAGAATGAAGCAGCCATGAGCGATGAAGCGCTGGTGGAGTCACCATCCTTGCCGGTGCTGACCGAAGAGGTCGGTGGTGAACTGGCCGTGGTGGATATGGATATGGCCCAACTCAAACGCATCTTCGAGGCCGCGCTGCTCACCACGCAGGAACCCTTGTCTCCGGCGGAACTGAAGCGCCTGAGCGGGGTGGCGCTGGAGAATCGGCAGGTCGAGGTGTTGATGCAGGAACTGGGCGAGAAATATGATGACAGCGGCATCGAGTTGACCCGCGTCGCCAGCGGTTGGCGTTTCCGTGCACGCCCGGAGATGCAGGAATTCCTGGACAGGCTGGACCCGCAGAAACCCCCGCGCTATTCCCGCGCAGTGATGGAGACGCTGGCCATCATCGCCTATCGCCAGCCGGTGACGCGCGGTGACATCGAGGACATCCGCGGCGTGGCCGTTTCGTCGCAGATACTGAAAACCCTGGAGGGTCGCAACTGGATCGAGGTCATCGGTACCCGCGATACACCGGGTAAACCGGCGCTGTATGCCACCACCCAACAACTGCTGGACGACCTCAATCTCCGTAGTCTGGGCGAACTGCCCGCGCTGGAGGAGATGGGCAGCCTGATCGACCAGAGCGGCGACCCGCGCGACTGATGTCCGACCTCAAGCGCATCAGCTCGCGCGACAATACCTTTTTCAAATCCCTACTCAGACTGACGACCTCGTCGCGGGAACGCCGTGATGCGGGGCAGACGTTGCTGGACGGGCCACATCTGCTGCGCGCCTGGCTCGATAGCGGACGACACCCTGCGCACATCCTCATCAGCCCTGCGGCGCTGGAGGATGTCGAGATCAGCCGGTTGCGCGCGGATTGTCCGAACGTCCCCTGCACCCTGCTCGACGAAGCATTGTTCAAGCAGCTCTCCGAGTTGAAGACCCCGAACGGCCTGCTGACCCTGATCGACATCCCGCCTGCCGATACGAGCAAAGCGAACTTCGCCTTGCTGCTGGAAGATGTGCAGGATCCGGGCAATCTGGGTTCCATCCTGCGCAGTGCCGCCGCCGCCGGATGCGATGTGGTCTATCTGTCTCAGGGCTGCGCCGATGTCTGGTCGCCACGCGTGCTGCGCGCCGCAATGGGCGGGCACTTTACTATTGGAATCAATGCATCTGGCGATCTTATTGATATCGCCTCGCGCTTTGATGGCAGCCTTTTCGCCTCCTCGCTGGAGGCGAAGACGTCACTTTACGACTGCGACCTGCGCGGCAAGATCGCCTTTGCCATCGGCAACGAAGGGGCAGGCTTGACCGCCGCGCTGCAAGCCAAAGCCCGGCAACGCTTCATCATCCCGATGCCGGGCAAGGTGGAATCGTTGAACGCTGCAGCCGCCGCTGCGGTGTGCCTGTTCGAGGCGGCGCGCCAGAGACGTTAGCGTTTCAGTCCGGTCAGATGGAGCAGGGTAGTGGCGATCTCTTCCACCGAGATGGTCGTCACATCGAGGATGGGGATCCTTGCCTGCTGCATCAGCTCTTCGGCTTGTTGCAGTTCCTTGCGGCAGTTCTCCAGTGAGGCATAACGGCTGTTGGGCATGCGCTCGGCACGGATCTGACTGAGGCGTTCCGGCTGGATGGTCAGCCCGTACAGTTTGCCGGTCAGTGGTTTGAGCGCCTGCGGCAGGGCATGCTTCTCGAAATCCTCCGGCACCAGCGGGTAATTGGCCGCGAAGATACCGAACTGCAAAGCCAGATAGAGCGAGGTCGGCGATTTGCCGCAGCGCGATACCCCGACCAGGATGATGTCCGCCCGGCCGAGGTCGCGCGTGACGCCGCCGTCATCGTGGTTCAACGCATAGTTCACCGCATCCATGCGTTCGTTGTAATACATGCCGGTCTGGTGGGAGCGGCCGATGGCGTGCGAGGAAGGCATGCCAAGCTCGTTCTCCAGCGGCACGATGAAGCTCTCGAACAGGTCGAGGATGAGTGCATCGCATGTTTCGATGATGTCGTGGATCTCCGGCACTATCAGGGTGCTGAACACGATGGGACGCTGGCCGTCCGTCTGCGCCGCATGATCGATGCGCTTCTTTGCTTCGCGGGCCTTCTCCGCTGAATCGATGAAGGGCAGGGTGACGCGCGCGAATTCGATGCCCTCGAATTGGGACAGCAGGCTGCGCCCCAGTTTTTCCACGGTCAGACCGGTGCGGTCGGATACGAAGAAGGCGGTACGTTTCTGGCTCATTCGATTCTCTTCCGTTAGTGGCGTCAGGCCGACTGCCGACGCAGATAGGCTTCCAGCTCTTGGGCCGGAAGCGGTTTGCTGAAATAGTAACCCTGAACCTCGTCACACCCTTGCAAGCGCAGATAGGCCAACTGGCCAGCCGTCTCGACCCCTTCTGCGATGGTGTGCATGCCCAGGCTGCTGGCAAGATTGATGATGGCAGTGACGATGGCTTTGTCCTCGGGATCGTCGGTCAGGTCGCGCACGAAAGACTGGTCTATCTTGAGCTTGTATACCTTGAAACGCTTGAGATAGCTCAGCGACGAGTAACCCGTGCCGAAGTCGTCGATGGACATGCGTATGCCCAGCCCATACAACTTCTCCATCATCTCCACGGCTGATTGCGGATCGTCCATCGCAACGGCTTCCGTCAGTTCCAGTTCCAGATGTTCCGCAGCGAGCCCGGTCTCCTCGAGGATACGGGTGACCAGTTCCGGCAAGGCGGGCTGGCGGAACTGGATGGCCGACAGATTCACGGCGACCATCATCGGAGACAAGCCTGAATCCAGCCAGGCTTTCATCTGTCTGGTCGCCGTGCGCAACACCCATTCACCGACCGGGATGATCATGCCGCTCTCCTCGGCCAGCGGGATGAATTCGGCAGGGGAGACCGGCCCCAGCTCGGGATGGTGCCAACGCAGCAAAGCCTCCACGCCGATGACCCGGCCATCCAGCAAAGAGACTTGCGGCTGGTAATGCAGATGCAACTCGTCGCGCGCCAGAGCCTGGCGCAAGGCGTTGAGCAGTTGCATGTTGCGGACCGAGTGCGCCTGCATCTCCTGCGTGAAGAAACGGAAATCGTTGCGGCTGCCCTGTTTGAGGCGGTTCATGGCGGTGTCGGCATTCTTCAGCAGTTCTTCCGCCGTCAGGCCGTCATCCGGATAGATCGCGATACCGACGGACGCGGTGTCGGTAAGTTCGTGCTTGTCGATCACGCAGGGCCGCCTGACCGCATCCAGCAATTTGCTGGCCACCTGCGCAGCCGCATCGCCATCCGCACCGGGGAACAGCAGGATGAACTCATCCCCCCCCAGCCGGGAGACGGTGTCTTCCTCGCGCACGGTGACTTTCAGGCGGCGTGCGATCTCGATCAGATACTGGTCGCCGACACTGTGACCCAGTGTGTCGTTGATGTTCTTGAAGCGGTCCAGATCCAGGAACATCACGGCAAGTTTCTCGCGATTGCGCTGGGCAAAACCGATCGCGTAGGCTAGATGTTCGTTCAGCTGGCTGCGGTTGGGAAGTCCGGTCAACAGGTCGAAGTTGGACAGCTGCAGGATGCGCGCTTCGTCATTCTTGCGGTTGGTGATGTCCTCCTTGACCGCCAGATAATGGGTGATGCGTCCGTCCGCCTGGCGCACCGGCGACAGCGTCGCCGCCTCGATATAGATAGTGCCGTCCTTGCGTTTGTTGGTCAGCTCGCCATGCCAGGCCTCGCCGGCGGTAAGGTGTGCCCACATATCGTCGTAGGTCGCTTTAGGGGTCAACCCTGACTGCAGGAAACGCGGATTCTTGCCCCTAACCTCATCCAGCGTATAGCCGGTGACGGAGCTGAATGCCTGGTTGGCGTATTCGATACGCGCTTCCAGATCGGTGATGACGATGGTGTTCGGGCTTTGCTCGACCGCCAGCGACAGCTTGAGCAGCGAGGACTCGGTCTGGCGCAGATGCGAGATGTCGCGCGTGATCGACAGGATGCAGGGTTCGCCTTTGATCTCCACACCTTTGGCAGACATCAGGCCGATGATGGTGCTGCCGTCCTTCATCCTGAACTCGGCCTCGAGGTTCTCGCAGTAGCCATCCTGTTGAAGGCGTTCCACCAGCCGCTTCCTGTCCTCCGGCTTGTGCCACACGCTGAGCTCCAGCGAAGTCTTGCCGATCACCTCATTCCTGCGCCAGCCGGTCAGTCGCTCGAATCCTTCATTCACATCCAGATACATGCCGTCGCGGACACGGGTGATGTTGACCGCATCCGGACTGGTGAAGAATGCGGTGCGGTATAGCTCATCCTTGTCGCGCAACTCCCGGGTCGTTTGCCTGAGGTATGCATCGTCGGCGAAGCGGTCCAGCGCATAGCTGATGTCCATCGCCATCTCCAGCAGCAACGCGCTGGCGGCCTCGTCGAAGGCATTGACCTCTTTGCCATAGAGCGAGAATGCGCCGACGACTTGCCCTTTGCAGAAGAGGGGCAAAGATGCTGAACTCCCCCAGCCGAACAAGGCCGCTCGTTCGTGCCAGCGTGCAGTCGCCGGATCACGCTGGAAGTCCTGGCACCAGTACGGCCGCCGCTCGCGTACACAGATGCCTGTCGGGCCCCGCCCGTTCGGCGCATCCGCATCCACCGAGATCTCCAATCCTTCCAGATACTCGGTGCCGTTGCCGAACGCGGCCGCCGGCCTTATCAGTGAATCCTTCGTATCGAGCATGCCTATCCAGGCCATCTCCATCCCGCCCAACTCCACCACATCCCGACAGATGATGTCGAACAGTTCTTGCTCGGATTTGCTCCGCACGATGGCCTGGTTGCATTGGCTGAGCGCGTTGTAAAGATTGGTCATACGCAGCAGCTTGCCTTCGACCACCTTGCGCCCGCTGATGTCGCGCGACAGCACGATATAGCTCGGCGTTTTCCCGGGCTCCGCAGGTTTGCGCGAGACGGAAAGCTCGAACCAGTGCGTGCCATCCGATAGTCCCAGTTCGATCTGCCGCCCCTGGGAGTAACCTTTTTCACCCGCTTCGAGGATGGCAGAACTCACGATCCCTGCCGCCGCCGGAGGCAGCACCTCGTCCACACGTTTGCCGATGAAGGATTCCCTGGGCAGAGCCAGCAGTTCCGTGCGCGGTGAGTGATAGTCGAGGTACTTGCCGTCGGCATCGACCTCGAACAGCAGATCGGGCAGGGCATCCAGAGTCGATTGCAACTGCGAGCGGGTCTCGCGCAAATAACGGGTGCGCGCCCTCAAGCGCCGCCGCAACACCAGCGCCACAGCACCCGTCGTCAGCAACAACGCGATGAGGAACCACAACGATTGCTTCAGGTATTCCGGAACGACGACCGTCGGATCGGGTGCCCCCCAGTGCTTGAGTATCCGGAAATACTCGGAATTCGGGTCTGTCTGCCAATCGACCAGATGACGGTCGATAGCCTGCAACAGCTCGGCATTCCTGCCGTGGGCCGTCGCGTAATACAAACGGGCAGGGTTGAAATAGATCCCAGTATCGATAAGTGAATAGCGTCCCGCCTGGAACTCGCCGAAATGGTGGTTGGTGACCGCCGCATCGGCTTTCCCGGCCTGCGTCAGCTGGAAAGCCTCTTCATAACTTCGCGTCGGAACGAGCTGTGCCTTGATACCGAAATTGAGCAGCATCCCCGCCAACCGATCCTGTTGCATACCGCCATCGAGCACGGCGATGCGCTTCCCGTTCAGGTCCAGCATGGATGAAAGGCTGGTGTGCTTGTTGCGGAAGATCTGGGTCCAACTGTGCAATGCCGGCGTGGCGTGAAAGTCGAAGCGGGTTTCCCGTTCTTCAGTGAAGGCGACATCGGGCATCAGGTCGATCTTGCCGTTGCTGAGCAGGTCCAGACAACTCTGCCATTCGCAGGCGACGAAGACGATGTCCCAATCCTCCTGCCGGGCGATGTCTCGCAGGACATCCGCCAGGATGCCGGAAGCCTTGCCATCCGCCATACTGAATATCTTGGGAGGATTCTCGTACAAACCGACCCGAATCTGTCTGGATTCGGCGTGGACTCCTCCGATCGACAAGAGGGTTAACGCGAATAGGGCGAACACGCCCGACACGGTCCGGCCAAGGCGGAGCCGAAGTGGCATGCGACCTGTGATCTCCTGCAACTGAAACATGGGATTAGCGCGGAACTCCAAGAGTCTGGACCATGGTCCAGTCTATACGCTCTTGCTGTGTGCGAAAACAAAAATCGCCCACATGGGGCGATCTGTATCTGGCGGAGAGGGCGGGATTCGAACCCGCGGTGGGGTATTACCCCACACACGCTTTCCAGGCGTGCGACTTAAACCGCTCATCCACCTCTCCGGAAGGGCGCGCAGGATAAACTAGAACGGCTTGCGAGGCAAACGGAATTGATCATGCCATCGGAGCAAGGCCGCGAATACGCTGGCCGGACTGTCATCAGCCAGCCCGTGAGCCTCCAGCATCTCTATCAGTCCCGCCCGGTCGACGCGAAGGAATGGGTTGGTCGCCTTCTCCAAAGCGATGGTGAACGGCACGGTCGGTCTGCCCTCTGCGCGCAGCTCCCGTGTATCTGCCATGCGTTGCCGGATGGCGGTATTGTCGGGTTCGCTATGCACGGCGAAGGCCAGCGTGTACTCGGTGTATTCGTGCGCGCAATAGACCAGCGTCTCGTCCGGCAAGCCGGCCAGACGCTGCAGGGACCGATATAGCTGTTCGGGAGTGCCCTCGAAGTTCTTGCCGCACCCGGCTCCGAACAGGATGTCGCCGCTGAAGACTGCGCCCGGGGTGACATAGGCGATGTGGTCGACCAGATGCCCAGGCAACTCCCATATCTCGAATTCGGCCGGGATACCCTGCAACGCCAGCCTGTCCTGTTCCTGCAAGGGATGAGTGATGTGCGGATTGTTCGGATGGCTTCGTCCGTACACCGGCACGTTATATACTCCGCGCAGTTCCGCGATGCCGCCCACATGGTCACGATGTCGATGGGTACAGAGGATGGCGGTCAACCGCAAACCGTTCGAGCGCAGGAATTCGAGCACCGGCTCCGCCTCGCCGGGATCGACGATGACGACCGTGTCTGACTGGCCGTGGATGGCCCAGATATAGTTGTCTTCCAGTGCGGGGATGGGCGTGATTTTCAACATGATGGGTCTGCAGGTCCGATGCCGAATTCTAAAGTAATCACGAAGAGTCTGAGTGAATGGTTCGCCACGGAGCAGGGCGGCTATGTGCTGACACGCGAGCAGGCCTACTTCGACCATACAGTGAGTGACATCTTCGGCTTCAACGCGCTGCAGATCGGTGTGCCCGGTCAGGACTTCCTGCGCAACAGCCGCATGCCGCTGCGCTTCACGGCCGGCAACCACACGGGCAACGACGTGCGCCTGATCTGTTCCGAACTGCCTTTTGACAGCGCCAGCCTGGATCTGGTGCTGATGCCTCATGTGCTGGAATTCTCCGACAATCCGCACCAGATCATCCGCGAAGTGGAGCGCGTGCTGATGCCGGAAGGCAATCTCATCATCAGCGGTTTCAATCCTTATAGCCTGTGGGGATTGCACCGCAAGCTCGGGCGCAAGCAAGGCTATCCATGGGATGCCCGTTTCATCGGCTTGCCCCGCTTGAAGGACTGGCTGGCGCTGCTGGGATTCGAAGTGGTCGGCGGCCGTTTCGCCGCCTATGCGCCGCCGTTCCGGCAAAAGAAGTGGCTGGAGCGCTCAGCCTTCATGGAGAAGGCGGGCGACAGATGGTGGGCGGTCGGTGGCGGGGTCTATTTCCTTCATGCGGTGAAACGCGTGCCCGGCATGCGCCTGATCAAACCCAAATGGAACGAAGGCTTGGTGCGTAAACTGATGCCGGCCTCTCCCAAACTGAACAAAGGAACACAGAAGCGTGGAACAGATGAGTGATGTGGTGGATGTCTTCAGCGATGGTGCCTGCAAGGGCAATCCAGGTGTCGGCGGCTGGGGCGTGCTGTTGCGCGCCAAGGGCAAGGAGCGGGAATTGTGTGGCGGCGAAGCGCACACCACCAACAACCGCATGGAATTGATGGCCGCCATCGCGGCGCTGGAGACGTTGACGCGCCCCTGCAAGGTGCGCCTGCACACCGATTCGAAATATGTGCTGCAAGGCATCACCGAATGGCTGCCGGGCTGGAAGCAGCGCGGCTGGAAGACCGCCAGCAAACAGCCGGTGAAGAACGAAGACCTTTGGCGCAGGCTGGACGATGCTGTGACCCGTCACCACATCGAGTGGGTATGGGTCAAAGGCCATGCGGGCCACGAAGGCAACGAGCGCGCCGACGCGCTGGCCAATCGCGGCATCGAGACATTGAGGGAGCAGGCATGAGACAGGTAGTGCTGGATACGGAAACGACCGGACTGGACCCGAAGCAGGGCCACCGCATCATCGAAGTCGCCGCCATCGAACTGGACGGGCGCAAGGTGTCGGGACGCACCTTCCACCGCTATATCAATCCGGAACGCGAGATCGACGAAGGCGCCGCCGCCGTGCACGGCCTGACGCTGGACCGTTTGCAGGACGAGCCCAAGTTCGCCGAGATCGCACCGGCCTTGCTGGAATTCATCGCCGGCGCGGAGCTGATCATCCACAATGCGCCGTTCGATATCGGCTTCCTCAATGCCGAGTTGGCACTGGCCGGTCTGCCGAAACTGGACAACCCAGTTCTCGATACCCTGAAGGTTGCCAAAGAGCTGCATCCGGGCAAGAAGAACAATCTGAATGCACTGTGTGATCGTTATCAGATCGACAACTCGCACCGTACCTTGCACGGTGCATTGCTGGATACGGAGCTGCTGGCCGAAGTCTATCTCGGCATGACGCGCGGGCAGGGGAGCCTGCTGGGAGAAGACACCGTGAACACCGAGACCCCACGTGACAGCCAGCGCACCGAACGCATCTCAGCATCTGTACGCGTCTTGCTCGCCAGCGAAGAAGAACTGTCTCAGCATGAAGCGCAACTAGGCGACATCGACAAGGCCAGCAAGGGTGCCTGCATCTGGCGTCAGCTGGAAATGCCGGGATGAGCGCCGGATCGCCTGTTGCAACGGACGTCCTGATCATCGGTGCCGGTGCGGCGGGTTTGATGTGTGCGTTGACGGCCGCCCAGCGCGGCCGCACCGTGGTATTGCTCGATCACAACAACAAGCTGGCCGAGAAGATCCGCATATCAGGTGGCGGCCGTTGCAACTTCACCAACCTGAACGTCAAGCCGGACAACTACCTTTCGTACAATCCGCACTTCTGCCGTTCCGCGCTGGCCCGATTCACACCGCAGCACTTCATCTCACTGCTGGAGAAGCACGGCATCAGATATCACGAGAAGACACTCGGCCAATTGTTCTGCGACGATGGATCGGAAGCCATCATCGACATGCTCAGATCCGAATGCGATGCCGCCGGGGTGCGCTGGGCCATGCCGTGCACAGTCGGACAGATAACTCATGGGGAAGGTTTCAGTGTGCAAACCTCGCACGGCCTCTACCGAACCAGTTCACTGGTCGTCGCCACCGGCGGACTTTCCATCCCCAAGATCGGCGCGACCCCCTTCGGCTACAAGGTGGCCGAGCAATTCAACCTGCCCGTGACCAAGCTGAAACCCGGACTGGTGCCGCTCAGTTTCCATCCGGAAGCTTGGGCCGTCTATGCCGACCTGTCCGGGGTGTCGTTGGATGCGATCGTCGGATTCGGCAAGCAGAGCTTCCGCGAGAACCTGCTGTTCACCCATCGCGGCCTGAGCGGCCCGGCTATCCTGCAGATATCTTCCTACTGGGAGCCGGGGCAGCCGCTTTCTATCGATCTGCTGCCCGATCATGACCTGTACGCCATATTTATGGAACAACGCACCAACAAGATGCTGCTGGCCAACTTCCTGACGCAGTATCTGCCCAAGCGCCTGGCAGAGATCATCGCCACGCATTGGAGCGAGAACCTCCCGGTCAATCAGCATTCTTCCAAACAGCTCGCCGCCTTGGCAGACAAGATCAAGGGCTGGCAGATCACACCTAGTGGCACTCTGGGTTATGGCAAGGCGGAGGTGACCTGCGGCGGCGTGGACACCCGCGCCTTGTCCTCCAAGAGCATGGAATGCAACGACGTGGCGGGGCTGTATTTCATCGGCGAAGTGGTGGACGTCACCGGACATCTCGGCGGCTACAACTTCCAGTGGGCATGGGCTTCCGGACATGCTGCGGGACTCGCCGCGTAGGGAGGAGAGGACATGGCGGTAGAAACCGAACTCAAACTGCACATCTCACCCGACCGGCTGCAACGTCTGAAGCGTCACCCGCTCCTGCGCAGCCACACTGTCGGGCGCGCGCGCGTGCTCAAGCTGTACAGCATCTACTACGACACTGCCGATCTGGTCTTGCAGCGCAATGCCATGGCCTTGCGCCTGCGCCGCGTCGGCAAGCAGTGGCTGCAGACCCTGAAGGGCGGCGGGCGATCGAGCGCTGGACTGCACCAGCGCAACGAATGGGAGACGCCCGTCCCCGCAGAGCGGTTGGATCTGGAGGCCCTCAAACTCATCGGCGGCAAACTCCCGCACGGCGCACGCAACCATCTGCAGGCGGTCTTTGTCACCGATTTCACGCGCAATGTACGTCTGCTCGATTTCGAAGGCGCCCGGATCGAACTGTGCATGGACACTGGCGAGATACGTGCCGGACAGAGTATGTGCCCCATCTCGGAACTGGAGCTCGAACTCATATCCGGTGCGCCGCAAAAGTTGTTCAAGCTGGCACTCGCGCTGATCGAGGTCGTGCCGCTGGAAGTCGAACACACCAGCAAGGCCGAATATGGTTACCGCCTTTTCTCCGCCTCCGGGCCAGCGGTAAGCAAGGGCAAGTTCGCCGCATTGACGCCGTCCCAGGGTGTCGGCAGCGCTCTTCAGGCCTTGGTCGCATCCTGCCTGTCGCATATACAGGCTAATGTGCCCGGGGCATTGCTGAAGCTGGACGAGGAATATCTGCATCAGATTCGTGTCGGCCTGCGCCGATTGCGCGTGGTGCTGTCGGTGGCCAGACGTTTCCAGCCCGAACCGGAACTGGATGTCTTGTATGGTGAGGTATCCGGGTTGTGCATCGAGCTGGGCCGCGCCCGCGATTGGGACGTGTTCGTCACGCAGACCCTGGCACCGATCTGCGCCCGCTTGCCCGAGCATGAAGGCTTGCGTGACTTGCTGGGCACCTGCGAGCGGATGCGTCGCAAACAGCATGCCGGCGTGGAAAATAGCTTGGCCTCACAGGATTTCCAGCGTCTGTTATTGCGTTTCGGCGTATGGCTGCATCATGACAAGGCAGAAAGTCCCAAGCCTATGCTTGAAAAGTTCGTCCGCAAGATACTCGAGAAACGCAGCAGACAAGTCATGGTGGTAGGGGATGCGCTATCCAACAAGGTGCCGGCACAGTTCCATGCCCTGCGTATCACCTGCAAGAAACTGCGCTACAGCCTGGAGATGTTCGGCAGCCTCCTGCCGCAGCACAAGTACAACGCCTATCTGGACAGGTTGACCGTCTTGCAAGACATTCTGGGCACCATGCACGACATCTCTGTCGCGCATCGGCTGCTTGATGAATTGGAGAATACATCCCGGCACGATACACTCGCGCTGGTACGGGGCTGGATGGAGCACGACTATGCCGAGCACATCACCCTGTTCAACAGGAACTGGGCCGGCTTCGCGAAACAGACAAAGTGCTGGTAAAGGCTCCGCAAGGGGAGAGTATCTTGAAGACAGGAAAGGCCATACAACGATGAGCAAGAAACCAACGAACCTGCGTGTCCCGGTCACACAGGGCTTGAAAGACATCTACGCGATGGATATGCACCTGCCATACCAGGCGGCATGCGAAGGCCGCTTCAGCGTGACGGCTTTCGGCCGCTTGGCCGCCGCGATCTCGGTCGTGCGTACCGCGCTGGTACAAAAGAACACCCGGATACCCGGGGCCATCGAGGCGCTGGACAAGGCGGTCGAAACACTGTCGATGGTGCGTGCACGCGGCGACAGTACCGATGTATGGGAGATCAGGGAGGATGAACGACCCAGTGTGGTGTCGGGGATCGAAGTCGCGGAGGAGTGCATCGGCGTGCTCGATGTAGCCTTGCTCGAACAAAGTGCTGCCATGCTGATGAGCTTGATGGCCGACACCTCCGGTGACCAGGTGACCAGCTGATTCAGGAAGGGGGAGTGGAGGCGCGACCCAGAGTCGAACTGGGCTCTACGGATTTGCAATCCGGTGCATAACCGCTTTGCTATCGCGCCGTGTGGCAAGAAGCACAACTTAAAAGCACGGGAAAGCAATTTGTGCTTTCCCGGAAATTTGGAGCGGGAAACGAGACTCGAACTCGCGACCTATACCTTGGCAAGGTATCGCTCTACCAACTGAGCTATTCCCGCAGAAGAGAAGGTGCGCATTATATGGTGAAAGATTTTTGTGTCAACACAGATACGAAAAAATTTCACACTTTCTCGCATCGAAATCCGCGTATGTATAATGCGCGCCCCATCGGCATCATATGAATCCTAGCTGATTCAGCGCGTCGCCAGCCCGGATGGTGAAACTGGTAGACACAACGGACTTAAAATCCGTCGGGAGGAAACTCCTGTGCCGGTTCGATTCCGGCTCCGGGCACCAAACAAAAAGTGGTTTCAGAATCCGATACTTGAATATTTTTCTACGCGTACCCCATTTTGCCCATGCGTGGCGGGGATTTGCGGCAATCCAACATTTTTTTGGCCTATATATTTTTTCCTGTTGCAAAAGCTCACAATATCTAGAACAATCCGCCTCGGAGTTGATTCCACCCGATAACCAAAGGAGAAACGTATGAACCGTAAAGAACTGATTGATGCACTTTCCGCAAAGACAGGCAGCAGCAAGGCTGACGCAGATCGCAACATCGCAGCACTGATCGAAATCATCACCGGCGCACTGAAGAAGGGCGACAACGTTGCATTGGTTGGCTTCGGCACGTTCGAAGTTCGCAAGCGCGCAGCACGTACAGGCCGCAATCCTGCTACCGGCGCAGAGCTGAAGATCAAAGCTTCCAAGGCACCTGCATTCAAGGCAGGCGCTACGCTGAAGGCAGCTGTGAACGGCGGCAAGAAGTAATCACTCCAAAAGACAATGCGATCCTGATGTTCCCATCAGGATCGCACTTGTAGGAATTAAAAAAGGTTGAATCTTTCGATTCAACCTTTTTTGTTTATTGCTTGTTTCCTAGAGCCGACGCGGATCACGTTTGTCCCTGTATGCCAGTCCGGCAAGCCTTGCGCTATCGCATGATGCAATGAGTTCGGGCGTTATGCGCCACTCCCAGTTCCCGCTTCCGGTCCCTGGCAAATTCATGCGATGTGCACTGTCCAGCCCCAGCACATCCTGCAACGGGAAGATCACTGCATTGGCAACCGAAGCCGAAAGCGCGCCCATCATCACCCAGTTGATCTCCTGCCCATCAGTGCGCAGATAGCTTTGCGCGAATTCCCGCTCGTGAGTCGATGCCCTATGCCACCAGCCGATGCTGGTATCGTTGTCGTGCGTACCGGTATAGGCAACCGCATTCGCCGTGTAGTGATGTGGCAGGAAATAGTTGCGTTCGTCTTCACCGAAAGCGAACTGCAGGATGCGCATGCCGGGCAGATTGAACTTGTCACGCAGGGCGATCACCTCGGCCGTGATCAGTCCCAGGTCTTCGGCGATGATGGGAAGTTCCTTGAACGCACCGAGTAGCGCTTCGAAGAGCGCCTCACCCGGGCCCGGCATCCACTGCCCGTCGATGGCATTCGGTGCCCCTGCAGGGATGGCCCAGTAATCGGCGAAGCCGCGGAAATGATCGACTCGCACCAGATCGAACAGATTGAATGCGTGGCGCAAGCGCGCGATCCACCACCCATACCCGGACGCTTGGTGGGCAGCCCAGCGATAGAGCGGATTCCCCCACAGCTGGCCGGTCGCACTGAAGTAGTCGGGCGGCACGCCCGCCACGACAGTGCATCGGCCACGTTCATCCAGCTCGAACAGTTCTTGGTGCGCCCATACATCGGCACTCTGGTATGCCACGAAGATGGGCACATCCCCCACCAGATACACACCACGCTCGTTGGCGTACTTCCTTAGCGCCTTCCACTGCGTATCGAAGCACCATTGGCAGAACTTCCAGAATTCGATCTCGTCGGCATGTTGCCTGGCTGCCTTGGCCATTGCCTTGGGGTCGCGCCTGACCAGATCTTCCGGCCAGTCGCACCAGTCGCGCCATGATTCATGTGCCCACAGGGCCTTGAACAGTGCGAAATCATCCAGCCAGTGTTTTTCCCGTACACAGAATGCCGCATAGTCATCGCCCATGCGCTTGCCCGGCTGGGCGAAGAACCGGCCGGCCGCCAATCTCAGCAGGCCGGTCTTGAAGGCGATGACAGCCGGATAGTCGACGCGGCTTCCCGAGAAAGTGAGCGGGGCGACCAGCTCGTCCGGCGTCAGCCATTTGTGTTCTTCCAGTGCATGCAGATCGACCAGCATGAGATTACCGGCAAAGGCTGAACTGCTCATGTAGGGGGAATTGCCGGGGCCGACCTCACCCAAGGGCAACATCTGCCAGAGGGACTGGCCGGTCTGTTCCAGCCAATCGACGAAGCGATACGCTTCCTGACCAAAATCCCCGCAACCGTGAGGGCCTGGGAGGGAAGTGGGATGCAGCAGAATGCCGCTGGAGCGGATGGATAATGGATTCAACTTGTTTACTCGTTGTTGTGTTCCGCCTGAACGCATGCTACCAGCTTTCGAAACGGTAATATCCTTGTTGCATATCCGGCTATCAATCCTTTCCGAACAGGTCGCGGCTATAGACCTTGTCTGCCACGTCGCGGATATCGTCGGTGATACGGTTGGCAACGATGACATCAGCCTCTTTCTTGAACTGCGCCAGGTCGTTCACCACGCGAGAATGGAAGAAGCTCGCTTCCTTCAACGCCGGCTCGTACACGATGACCTCGATACCCTTGGCCTTGATGCGCTTCATGATCCCCTGGATGCTGCTCGATCGGAAATTGTCCGAGCCAGCCTTCATCACCAGCCTGTGGATCCCCACCACGTTGGGCTTGCGCTTAAGGATGTCGAAGGCGATGAAATCCTTGCGGGTGGTGTTAGCCTCGACGATGGCGTGGATCAGGTTCTGCGGCACATCGCTGTAGTTCGCCAGCAGCTGCTTGGTGTCCTTGGGCAGGCAGTAACCGCCGTAGCCGAATGAAGGATTGTTGTAATGGTCGCCGATGCGCGGATCGAGGCTGACCCCCTGGATGATTTGCCGCGTATCCAGCCCGTGCGTGGCAGCATAGGTGTCCAGTTCGTTGAAGTAGGCCACGCGCATCGCCAGGTAGGTGTTGGCGAACAGCTTGATCGCTTCGGCCTCGGTGGAATCGGTGAATAGGGTGGGGATGTCCTGCTTCACAGCGCCCTGCTTGAGCAGGTTGGCAAAGGTCTCGGCACGCTGGGAGCGTTCGCCGATGACGATGCGCGAGGGATGCAGGTTGTCGAACAGCGCGCGGCCTTCGCGCAGGAATTCGGGCGAGAAGATCAGGTTATCGCAGTGGAACTGTTCGCGCGCCTTGACGGTGTAGCCTACCGGGATGGTGGATTTGATGATCATCACCGCCTTTGGGTTGATCGCCATTACGTCCTGAATCACCGCCTCGATGGAGCGCGTGTTGAAGTAATTGGTCTCGGGATCGTAATCGGTCGGCGTGGCGATGATCACATAGTCGGCACCGCTATAGGCGTCTGCCTTGTCCAGCGTGGCGCGGAAGTTCAGTGTCTTGTGCTGCAGGTACTCCTCGATCTCGACATCTTCGATGGGCGACTGCTTGCGGTTGAGCATCGCCACCTTCTCGGGGAGGATGTCGAGCGCGACGACTTCGTTATGCTGGGCCAACAGGATGGCATTGGAGAGTCCGACGTAGCCGGTGCCGGCGATAGCGATCTTCATAGGTGGAAATCCGGATTGGTCTGTTTCGATATATGCGATTGGAACAGACGTAGTTTACCGGAATTTGACGGCGATCCCCGCGTCAGGCTGTGCCCAGCATCGCTTTCAACCTTGCCAGCTTGTCCATACCTTCCGACTTGCTCACCGCAGGCGCGCTGCCGATCTGCGTCACCCCGGCGAACACGATATCGTCCTGCGGCAATTCGGCGATGAAGCGACTGGGATCGCACCCGGCCGTTTCCTTGCCGCGCTTGCGCCGCGTGCAATAGCTGATCTGCAGGGAGCGCTGCGCGCGCGTGATGCCGACATACATCAGACGGCGTTCTTCCTCGATCTGCTCCGGTTCCTCGCTGCGCTCGTGCGGCAGGATGCCTTCTTCCACTCCCACCAGATAGACATGGCCGTATTCCAAGCCCTTGGCGGCATGCAGGGTGGAAAGAGACACCGCGTCCAGTTCCTTGTCCTGCGATTCGAGCAGGTTGAGCAGGGCGATCAACTGCGTCATGGCGATCATGCTCTTGTCATCCGCCTCGGACTTTCGGTTCATCCAGCCCGTGAAATCCTGCACGTTCTTCCATTTGTTCTCGGCCTGCTTAGGCTCAAAGCTGTCGAACAGCCAGGTCTCGTAGTCGATGGCGGCGAGCAGATCGTTCATCACCTCGTTGCATGGTTCCTTTTCGGCACGCGACTGCATGCGGTTGATGAAATTGCAGAAGGTGATCAGATCTTCGTGCTGGCGCGGCGGCAGCAGTTCGGCCATGGCCGGCTCGAACGCCGCCTCGAACAGGCTGATATGGCGCGTACCGGCATACGACGCCAGTTTTTCCAGCGTGCTGTTGCCGATGCCTCGTTTGGGCGTGGTGATGGCACGGATGAAAGCCGGATCGTCGTCCGGATTGGCGATCAGCCGCAGGTAGGCGGTCAGGTCCTTGATCTCGGCATGTTCGAAGAAAGAGGTGCCGCCGCTCACCGTGTAAGGCACCTTGTGCGTGCGCAACTGCTGCTCGAACACGCGCGACAGGTGGTTGCTGCGATACAGGATGGCGTAATCTGCGAAGCGTGTGCGGTGTTCGAATTTGTGAGCCAGCAGGCGCAGCACCACCGATTCCGCCTCGTTCTCCTCGTCCTTGGCCGCGAACACACGCACCTGGTCGCCGGGACCATGTTCGCTCCACAGCTTCTTATCGAACAGCTTGGTGTTGTGCTTGATGAGATGGTTGGCGGCATGCAGGATGCGCTGCGAAGAGCGGTAGTTCTGCTCCAGCTTGATCACCTGCAAGGTTGGGTAGTCTTGCTGCAGGTTGCTCAGGTTGGCCGTGCTCGCGCCACGCCAGGCATAGATGGCCTGGTCGTCGTCGCCCACGGCGGTGAGCGCCGCGCGGTCACCCGCCAGCAGCTTCATCATCTGGTACTGGCAATCGTTGGTGTCCTGATATTCGTCCACCAGCAGATAGCGGAAACGGTGCTGCCAGCGTTCAGCCACCTCGGCATTGCTCTGGAACAGCTCCACCGGCAGGCGGATCAGGTCGTCGAAATCCACCGACTGGTAGGCGCGCAGCGTCTCCTGATACCGCTGGTAGAGCAGGGCGAGGCGCCGCTGCTCCTCATTCTCGGCCAGACTCTGCGCCTGCGCCGGGGTGAGGAAGGCCGCCTTCCAGTTCGACATCACACTCTGCGCGTTGCGGATCTCCTGCTTGTCCGGGCTACCCAGCAGCTCGCTGATGATCTTGCCGGTGTCGGCTGTATCGAAGATGGAGAACTGCTTCTTGTAGCCGATATGCGTCGCTTCCTCGCGCAGGATCTGCATGCCCAGCGCATGGAAGGTGCTGATGGTCAACCCCTTGGTCTCGCGCCCCCCCAGCAGCTTGCCCACCCGCTCCTTCATCTCGTTGGCCGCCTTGTTGGTGAAGGTGATGGCCGCCACGTTGCGCGCCGGATATCCACACTCGTTGATCAGGTAGGCGATCTTGTGCGTGATCACGCCGGTCTTGCCACTGCCCGCACCGGCCAGCACCAGCAAGGGCGAACCCAGATGTTTGACGGCTGCGCGCTGGGTGGGATTGAGTTTGCTTAACATTGAGATGACCGGGGACTGCCTGCCGCGTAAAGTGTCTGCAACAAAGATGCGAAACGATATGGATATTGATTCATAATCGAGCCTGACGACTGCGTCAGATAATCGTGACCGACCCAACGAAGAAGCGGCCCGTATGCTACCAGATGCCAACCCGATCTATGGTGAATCCCCCCGCTGCGACCTTCATGCGGATTTGCATGAGATCGTTGCAAGGCATTGTGGCGAAAAGACTAATCTGCTGCAGCTGCTGATCGAAGTGCAGGCCTGCGCCGGCTACATCCCGGCCGATGCCGCCTCCTATATTGCCGCCACGCTAGCCATCCCGCGCTCCCGCATCGAGAGCGTCGCCTCCTTTTATTCCTTCCTGCACCTGAAGCCCGCAGGCGAATATCGAGTGCTGTTCTCCGACAACATCACCGACCGCATGCTGGGCAACCAGGACCTGATGGAACAGATGTGCCGCCAGCTGTGGGTGCAACCGGGCAAGGTCTCCGAGGACGGCCTGCTCAGCATCAACACCACCTCCTGCACTGGCATGTGCGACCAGGGCCCGGCCATGCTGGTCAACGGGCGCACCATCACCCGGCTCGGCTCGCAGCGCATCCAGGAGATCGGCCAGTTGATCCGCAACCGCACACCGGTCGCAGAATGGCCGGAAGACTATTTCAAGGTGGAGAACAACATCCGCCGTGGCGGGTTGATCCTGAACAACAAACTCGCCTATGGCCAAGTGCTGCAAGCTACCAAGGCGCTCAAACCAGAAGCCATCATCAGCACGATCAAGGAATCCAATCTGCGCGGTCGCGGCGGGGCGGGTTTCCCCACCGGCATGAAGTGGGAAGCCTGCCGCAACGCCGATGGCGAAGCGCGCTATGTGGTTTGCAACGCCGACGAGGGCGAACCCGGCACCTTCAAGGATCGCGTATTGCTCACCGCCCAGGCCGATCTGGTGTTCGAAGGCATGACCTTGTGTGCACGCGCAGTCGGTGCGAAGAAAGGCTTCCTCTACCTGCGCGGGGAATACCGCTATCTGCTGAATCATCTGCATGCCGTACTGCAACGCCGCCGCGACAGCGAACTGCTGGGCGAGGACATCCTCGGCGAGCGGGGTTTCGATTTCGACATCGAGATCCATCTCGGTGCCGGTGCCTATATCTGCGGTGAGGAATCCGCGCTCATCGAATCGCTGGAAGGCAAACGCGGCGTGCCGCGCAACCGCCCGCCGTTCCCGGTCACCAACGGCTATCTGCAACAACCCACCGCCGTGGACAACGTCGAGACCTTCTGCCAAGCCGTGATGGCGCTGCATATGGGCGCGCCGGCCTATCGCGCCATCGGCACCGAGAAATCCAGCGGCAGCAAACTCATCTCCGTCTCCGGCGACTGCGCCAGCCCCGGCATCTACGAATACCCGTTCGGCGTCAGCGTGCGCCAGATCCTTACTGACTGCGGCGCGGTCAACACACGCGCCGTGCAGATCAGCGGCCCGTCCGGCATGTGCATCGGCGAACACGAGTTCGACCGCAAACTCGGCTTCGAAGACCTGCCCACCGCCGGTGCCTTCATGGTGTTCGACGACAGCCGCGACATGTTCGAGGTGGCGCGCAACTTCGTGCATTTCTTCGCGCACGAAAGCTGCGGCTTCTGTACCCCGTGCCGCGTCGGCACCTCGATGCTGAAACAGACCATGGACAAAGTCGCCGCCGGACACGGCACCCAGCACGACCTGACCGAGATCGAGAATCTGGACCATGTGTTACAGACCACCTCGCACTGCGGCCTCGGCCGCACCGCCTGCAACCCGGTGCTGCACACCCTCAAACACTTCAGGCCCGCCTATGAGACCCGCCTGAAATCGCTGGATTTCGAACCCGCCTTCGACCTCGACGGCGCACTGGCCCGCGCCAGGCAGATGACCGGACGCGACGATGCCGGGGCACACCTGAAGGAAAACGAATGACCGACACCTTCCAGTTAGACGGCGTAGCCGTCCCGTTCGAACCCGGCCAAACCGTGATGCAGGCGGCACTGGCCGCCGACCATTACATCCCGCACCTGTGCTACCACCCGGAATTCAAGCCGCACGGCAGCTGCAAGCTGTGCACAGTCAAGGTCAACGGTCGCACCATGGCGTCCTGTACCATGCCGGCCGAAGCCGGGCTGGAAGTGGAAAGTGAGATTGAAGAACTCAACGCACTGCGCCGCACGCTGGTGCAGATGCTGTTCGCCGAAGGCAACCATTTCTGCCCGTCGTGCGAAAAGAGCGGCAACTGCATGCTGCAGGCGCTGGGCTACGACCTTGAAGTGCACGCCGCCGGTTTCCGTCACCAGTATCCCGACCGGCCGCTGGATGCCTCGCATCCCGACATCCTGCTCGACTTCAACCGCTGCATCCTGTGCGAACTGTGCGTGCGCGCCTCCAGCGAGGTCGATGGCAAGAACGTGTTCGCCCTGGCAGGGCGGGGCAACACCAAGCACCTCATCGTGAATGCGGAATCCGGCCAGCTCAGGGACACAGACATCGCGCTCAGCGACAAAGCCATGCAGGTCTGCCCGGTCGGCGTGATCCTGCCCAAACGCGTCGGCTTCAGCCAGCCCATCGGCGAACGCCGCTACGATGCAAGCCCCATCAGCGCGCAGGCGCTGGCAGACGCACCGCGTCCGCCGTCGGGAGCGGAACATGACTGACAAGAAGAAACTGCGCATCGCGACCACCTCGCTGGCGGGCTGCTTCGGCTGCCACATGTCCATCCTGGACATCGACGAACGCCTGTTCCCGCTGCTCGAACTGGTCGAGTTCGACCGCTCACCCATCACCGACATAAAGCACTGCGGCCCGTGCGACATCGGCATCGTCGAAGGCGGCATCTGCAACGCGGAGAACGTGCATGTGCTGCGCGAATTCCGCAAGAACTGCAAAGTGCTCATCGCCATCGGTGCCTGTGCCATCAACGGCGGATTGCCTGCCCAGCGTAACCACCTCGACCTCAGCGCCTGCCTCACCGAGGTCTACCTCACCGAGCCGGGGCTGGTACACGGTCACATCCCCAACGACCCCGAGCTACCGCTGCCGCTGGACAAGGTGCATCCGCTGCACGAAGTGGTGAAGGTGGATTACTTCATCCCCGGCTGCCCGCCTTCAGGCGATGCCATCTGGAAATTCCTCACCGACCTCATCTCCGGCAAGACGCCTGAGTTGGGTCACGGACTGATCCATTACGATTGATGCAACGGGCGCTGGCGACACAAGATATGGAAAAGGTTCACCCATGACCAGGGCTGGCAGCAACGCGCCCATCCACCGCTTGGCGCTGCGAGTGAAAGACACTGCGCAACTCTTCGACTCCATGGACCCGACGCCGTTCCGCAACAAGGACCTGGACCCCAAAGCCCATGAGTTCATCGAATCCTGGGCTACCACCCATCCGGTGAACAGCCGCTTCCAGCTGATCATCCATCTGGAGCAGTGGCCGGAAAGCGGCGACCCGACCGAGATGATCAGCAAGGCGACGCATAACCACTTCATCTATCAGGCGGAAAGGACGCGGCGCAGACTGCGGCAGGTACTGAAGCAGGGACGCATGAGCCTTTTCATCGGCGTCACCTTCGTCTCGTTCTGCCTGGTCGCGGCGGATTTCATCGGCGGCCTGGGGGAGGGGCCCGGTTACCGCATCGCCCGCGAAAGCCTCACCATCGTCGGCTGGGTCGCCATGTGGCGTCCGATGCAGATATTCCTCTACGATTGGTGGCCCATGCTGCGCAAGATCAGATTGTTCATGCGCCTGAGCAACGCGCATGTGCAGGTGGTGCAGGGCAAGTAAGCAGCAAGGATGATGCTTCGGTAGCAGGCAGACGGAAAATGAAGGAGGGTGCCACCCGGATTCAAGGCATAGGTGTGCTGCAGACGCGATCTCGACCGGTCTGTTTCGCTTGGTAGAGTTGCATGTCTGCCTCATGGATCAGTTCTTCCAGCACCATCTCCGCACTGCGCGTCGCAATACCGAAGCTGGCCGTCATCGACAACACACCGTCGCCAGCGGGGATACGCAACTCGCTCACCGCCCGCCGCAAACGCTCGGCATGGTTCACCGCCTGCTGCAAGCCGGTCTCAGGCAACAGCAGCACGAACTCCTCGCCGCCCCAACGCGCCACCACATCGCTGCTGCGCGACATCCGTTTCAGCATGTTGGCCACTGCCACCAGCGCCTCGTCGCCGGTCTTGTGCCCGTAACGGTCGTTGATGGATTTGAAATGATCGATGTCCATCACCGCCAGGCTCAGCGGCCGGTCATGCCGTGCCGCCGTATCCACCAGCGGCTGCGCCGCCTCCTGGAATGCACGCCGGTTGTTCAGCTGCGTCAGCGCATCCTGCCGCGCCACCTGTTCCGCCAGATAGCGCGCCTCTCGGTGCTGGCGCATCCAGTGCGCAAGGGCCAGCGCCAGCAGGGTCGCCTCGATCAGCAGACCGATCTCCGCCGCATGGAAGGTGAACAGGCTGAACGGAATCTTGCCCCACACCGACAATGCGGTAAGCCCGACGCCCAGCATGCCGAAAAAGGTGGCGAACAGGAAATAGCGCGCAGACGGCCGCTGCCGCCAGACGCTGACCAGACCCAGCACGAACATGCCCGCAGTGAAAGAGCTCATGCTCACGAAAGCCAGCAGCCCGGCCAGCAACTGGCTGCCCAGCAACAGAGCGAGCAGCATGCCGCCGAGGGAGAGCCCCATGCTCCAGCACACCACGCGCTGGGTGCGGGGCAGATACTGCGCCAGCATCAGGAAACGCGAAGCGAACAACAATCCGAACGCGTTATAGACCACCATGGAGACCAGGATCACATAGCGCTGGAAACCCGTGGACTGCGGCCACAGCCAGCCCGCGCCATGCCCGGTGTAAGCCACATTGCAGAACAGGACGCTCAGCAGCGCCAGCGCATAATAAAGATAGCTGCGCTCACGCGTCCCGGTGTACAGCAACAGGTTGTAGGCTCCCAGCGCGATCATGAAGCCGAAGAAGAAACCGTAGAAATAACCGAATTGCAAGCGATGGGATGCGTAGACCTCCGGCATCATCAGCTCCAGCGGCAAAGCCATCGGATCGACCGACGCCACCCGCAGCAGCACCTCGCTGCGCCCCGGCGGCAACTGCAACGGCAGCACATAGCCCATGCCCGGTATCAGCCCTGGCGCATCAGGCAACTCATCCCCGGTATGCACCGCATGGCGGCTGCCGTCCGCATGCATCACATACACATCCAGCCGGTCCAGCCAGGTCACGCCCGCCAGCAACATGCGCGGCTGCACCTCGCGCGTATCGTTCTCCAGCGACAGATGTAACCACACCGGTCTGGAGCCGATGCCGAAATCGGGCACCGCCATCGTCACCGGCTTGAAGGCACCCGACCGCAACTGCGACAGCGCCTCGTCCAGCCCCAGCGCGACATCTCCCTCGACCAGCTGTACCGCATAGAGGCCGAGCGAACCCGTCGGCACTTCCGACAGGCGAAAAGCGTCCGCCGCCTTCGCCAAGGGCGCTACGCAAAGCAAATAAAGGAGCAGCAGCTTCAAGAAGCTGGCAGTCAAAGTGTTCAACGGAAACCCTATCCAGGATGAAGCCGATGTGACACGTACTGAAAGAACCACTTCAGCGCGCCGCATCTTAGCACCGCAGACACTCCGATGCAGTCGCAACAGCGGCCTATATATTCTGGCCTGCTGAAGAGGAGGGCCTGAGCAGTCAGGCATCGATTCTTTAGGGATGGATGGTCCGACTCTGAAGTCTGGTGCCGGACAAAAAAATGCCCCCATCCCTTTCAGGACAGGGGCAAAGGTCTCAACTAAGGGGGAAGTCAAGACCTCACGCTCAGGGAGGAGAAACGTGAAGTAACTCTCGTTACTGTTGCCGTAGATAAGCATTCGCTAATAAAGTTCCGAAGATTTTTTTATTTACAGAACCCATGGCTCCGTCATTCATGCGAGGGAATTCGCCTTTAAGTATTTTTCCTGAATTGGCATAATCCAGCCCCGCAATAACCCATTAGCCCTCGAACGAAAGAGGGCTATTTAATCTGCAGGTCAATAAATGCTCCCACCCATCGAACAACGCCTCGCCACCGAAATATCCGCAAAGCCGTCCCAGATCGCCGCCGCCATCGCCCTGCTGGACGAAGGTGCGACCGTGCCTTTCATCGCCCGTTACCGCAAGGAGGCGACAGGCGGGCTGGACGATACGCAACTGCGCATGCTGGAAGAGCGACTGCGCTACATGCGCGAGCTGGAAGAGCGTCGCACGGCGATCATCGCTTCCATCACCGAGCAGGGCAAGATGACGCCGGAGCTTTTGCAGGCCGTGGCGCATGCAACGGACAAGACGCATCTGGAAGATTTGTATCTGCCCTACAAGCCGAAGCGCCGCACCAAGGCGCAGATCGCGCTGGAGGCGGGGCTGGAGACGCTGGCGGATGCACTGCTGGCGAACCCCACGCTGAACCCGGAAGAAGAGGCGGCCAAGTATCTGCGCGAGCCTTTCACCAACGAGGCGGGCGATGCCAACCCTGGTGTGGCGGATGCCAAGGCGGCGCTGGATGGCGCGCGGCAGATTTTGATGGAACGCTTCGCCGAGGATGCAGGCCTGCTGCAATCGCTGCGCGAATATGTGCAGCAGCATGGCGTGGTGCAGTCCAAGGTCATCGAGGGCAAGAACGAGGCGGCGGAGAAGTACGCCGACTATTTCGATTATTCCGAATCCATCAACACCATTCCTTCGCACCGCGCGCTGGCGGTGTTCCGCGGTCGCCGCGAGGAGATGCTGAGCGTGGAACTGCGGCTGGATACGGAAAAAGAAAAACCCACCTGGTCTTCACCACACAACCCGTGCGAGGCGCGCATCGCGGCGCGTTTCAACATCAAGGACATGAACCGTCCCGCCGACCGCTGGCTGCTGGACACCGTGCGCTGGACTTGGCGCGTAAAGATGTTCATGCATCTGGAGACCGAGCTGATGGGCGCGCTGCGCAGCAAGGCCGAGACCGAGGCCATCAACGTGTTCGCGCGCAACCTGAAAGATCTGCTGCTGGCCGCACCGGCCGGGCAGCGCGCCACCATGGGGCTGGACCCCGGCCTGCGCACCGGCGTGAAAGTGGCGGTGGTGGACGAGACCGGGAAGGTGGTGGATACCGCCACCATCTACCCGCACCAGCCGCGCAATGACTGGAATGTGTCCATCGCCATCTTGGCACAGATGGCGCAGAAACATAAGGTCTCGCTCATCTCTATCGGCAACGGCACCGCATCGCGCGAGACCGACCGCCTGGCGCGCGACCTCATCAAGCTGCATCCCGAACTCAAGCTCACCAGCATCGTCGTGTCAGAAGCGGGCGCGTCGGTGTATTCCGCATCGGAGTTCGCCTCGCGCGAATTGCCGGAGCTGGATGTGAGCCTGCGCGGTGCGGTGTCCATCGCACGCCGCCTGCAAGACCCGCTGGCCGAGCTGGTAAAGATCGATCCCAAATCCATCGGTGTGGGCCAGTATCAGCACGACGTGAGCCAGGTGCAACTGGCGCGCTCGCTGGATGCGGTGGTGGAAGACTGCGTGAACGCGGTGGGCGTGGATGTGAACACGGCCTCGGCGCCTCTGCTGGCGCGCGTCTCCGGCCTCTCCAGCAGCGTGGCGCAGGCCATCGTCAACCATCGCGACCTCAAGGGTAAGTTCGCCAGCCGCGCCGAACTGCGCGAAGTGCCGCGTCTGGGCGACAAGACCTTCGAGCAGGCGGCGGGCTTCTTGCGCATCATGGGCGGCAATAATCCGCTCGATGCTTCGGCGGTGCACCCCGAGTCGTATCCGCTGGTGCAGCGCATCCTCGAAGACATCAAGCAGGACATCAAGGGCGTGATCGGCAACGGCAAGCTGCTGCATTCGCTCAACCCCTCGAAGTACGCGAACGAGCAGTTCGGTATCCCCACCATCTCCGACATCCTCAAGGAACTGGAGAAGCCGGGCCGCGACCCGCGCCCCGAGTTCACCACCGCCAGCTTCAAGGAAGGCGTGGAAGACCTGAAGGACCTGGAGCCCGGCATGATCCTCGAAGGCGTGGTGACCAACGTCGCCGCGTTCGGCGCGTTCGTGGACATCGGCGTGCATCAGGATGGTCTGGTGCACATCTCCGCGTTGGCCGACAAGTTCGTCAAAGACCCGCACACCGTGGTGAAAGCGGGGCAGGTGGTGAAGGTGAAGGTGCTGGAGGTGGACGTGAAGCGCAAGCGCATCGCGCTCACCATGCGCATGTCCGACACGCCGGGGCAGGGCAGGGCCGAGCCGCAGCATGCGCCGCGCGACCAGCGCCATGCGGGCAAGCCGCACAAGCCTCAGCAACAACGCCAGCCCGAGCCGGCGGGGGCGATGGCGGCGGCGTTCGCGAAGTTGAAGGGATAAAGGCACCTGCGTGAAGCCGGAAGTCCTGCAAGCGCTGGTCACACGCACCATGCCTTACGGTAAGTATCAGGGGCGGTTGATCGCCGACCTGCCGGGCAACTATCTGAACTGGATGGCGCGCACCGGCTTTCCGAAAGGGGAGCTGGGACAACTGCTGGCGCTGATGCATGAGCTGGATCACAACGGTCTTTCTTCTTTGCTCGATCCGCTACGCAAGCTGGAATGAGCGCACAATGAACCTCGCGTTTGAGCGTTCATTCAATGAGGGAGTATCAATATGCTTGTGACCTTTACTACCGAGGCTTATGCCGATATCACCATGTTCGGGGATGTCGGTCTGGCCATGCTGAAGATGATGGGACACAGCGCTACAGTACCCGGCGCGATCCGCGCCGAAGATGTGCCTGTGGCGCTGGAGCGTTTGACAGCTGCGGTGGGTGCCATGCCCGCCACCGCGCCGACTTCGGCCAAGGATGCGGACGAGCCTAATGTCAGCCTGAGGAACCGTGCACTGCCGCTCATTGAACTGCTGAAAGCCGCTGCCAAGGCGGAAGCGTTTGTAAGCTGGAAGTAGGAGAGCGCAAAGCAATGAAGCCCCGCAGGGCTTTTGTGTGTCGCTCGATCGAAGCGAGGTGCAACTGGATTGGCGTCCCCTACGAGATTCGAACTCGTGTTATCGCCGTGAAAGGGCGGTGTCCTAGGCCTCTAGACGAAGGGGACTTTGCTCTAAAACAAAATAGCCCGGAAGGGCTATTTTTTACTGCCTCAGTGCAAACACTGTGCAACGGTAACTGGCGTCCCCTACGAGATTCGAACTCGTGTTATCGCCGTGAAAGGGCGGTGTCCTAGGCCTCTAGACGAAGGGGACTGCGGTACTGCTTCTTTTCTTGGTGGAGGTAAGCGGGATCGAACCGCTGACCTCTTGCATGCCATGCAAGCGCTCTCCCAGCTGAGCTATACCCCCAGGTGGTCCCTGAAAAGAGCGCGCATTATATTGATGCCCCCTTGCCTTGTAAAGCGCCGGGGCAGTTATTTTGCGAGATTCTTCTCGATGCGCTGCAATACCATCTCGCGCGGGAACAATACAACCAAGGCATCGACGGATGGTGCCTGCGTCTGACCGGTGAGCATCACGCGCAAAGGCATGGCAAGCTTGGGCATCTTCAATCCGTGTTGCGTGATGACTTCCTTGATCAAGGCACTGATGGAAGGCGCATCCCATGTTGCGGTTGCCAGTCTGGCGGCGAAATCGCGCAATGCGGGAATGGCTTCCGCACTGAGTTGCGCCTCCATCAGGGCTGCATCGGGATGCAGGTCGATATAGAACACTTCGGCAGCATCGGCCAACTCGTTCAAAGTGGAGACGCGTTCCTTATATAAGCCGACCACAGAGGCGAGGGCGGGGCTGTTGCCGACTGTGATGTCGCGAGCTTCCAGACGCGGGCGTACCTTGGCAGCCAGCGCCTCGTTGTCCATCTGCTTCATATAGTGGTTGTTCAGCCATTTCAGCTTCTCGGTGTTGAACTGTGCCGCAGACGGCGTGATGTGGTCCAGATCGAACCACTGGCAGAACTGATCTACCGAGAACACCTCATCGTCGCCATGCGACCAGCCGAGGCGAGCGAGGTAGTTGATGACCGCCTCGGGCAGATAGCCGTCTTCATCATATTGCATGACACTGACGGCACCGTGGCGCTTGGACAGCTTGGTGCCGTCGTCGCCCAGGATCATGGACAGGTGAGCGTAGTTCGGTACCGTCGCGCCCAGTGCCGTGAGGATGTTGATCTGGCGCGGGGTGTTGTTGACGTGGTCGTCACCACGGATGACCTGGGTGATACCCATGTCCCAGTCGTCCACCACCACACAGAAGTTATAAGTTGGCGTGCCGTCGGAACGGGCGATAATCAGGTCATCCAACTCACTGTTGCTGAATTCTATCCGGCCTTTGACCATATCGTCCCAAGCGACCACACCCTCGGTCGGGTTCTTGAAGCGGATCACAGGTTTGATGCCCTCCGGAATGGCGGGGAGAGTCTTTCCGGATTCCGGCCGCCAGGTGCCGTCGTAACGCGGCTTCTCGCCGCGTGCACGTTGCGCTTCGCGCATGGCATCCAGCTCGGCGGGCGAGGTGTAGCAGTAGTAGGCATGGCCGGATGCCAGCATCTGCTGGATGACTTCCTTATAGCGCGGCATGCGCTGCATCTGATAGAACGGGCCTTCGTCGTAGTCCAGGCCCAGCCAGTTCATGCCGTCCAGAATGGCTTGCACCGCTTCCGGCGTGGAGCGCTCGACGTCCGTATCCTCGATGCGCAGGATGAACGTGCCGCCGTGCTTGCGGGCATAGGCCCACGAGAAAAGCGCAGTGCGCGCGCCGCCGATGTGCAGATAGCCGGTGGGACTGGGAGCGAAACGGGTACGGACGGTCATGTTGCTTTCCTGATTCTGACTTTTTGAAGGCGCGCATTCTACAGGGTTGGATTAGCCTGAGAAACAAATTGACCGGTATGGGCGGCTGTGATTAAATGCGCGCCCTGAATTGGGCGGTTAGCTCAGCGGTAGAGCACTGCCTTCACACGGCAGGGGTCACTGGTTCGAACCCAGTATCGCCCACCAAATTGAAAAGCCAGCAAGTTACCTTGCTGGCTTTTTCTTTGTCCGCTTCCCGTTAATTCTTTATTTGACATAATATACATTATGCGCAATAAATAGGAATATGGGAAATGGCAGGATGCTCAGATTTGAGGCGTTATCTCAATTTAAACAGTCTGTTGAAGTTGTGGCTGGTAGCCAGCCCAACTTCGTCAACAGAGATATTGCGCAGTCTGGCGATCTCCTCGGCGACATGCTTCACGAAAGCCGGCTGATTGGTTTCGCCCCGATGCGGTGTCGGAGCCAGATATGGCGAATCCGTCTCAATCAAAATCTTGTCGAGCGGGATGTTCTGCGCGACTTCTTTGATGCTGGTCGCATTCTTAAAAGTCAATATGCCGGAAAACGAAATATAGAAGCCCAGATCGATAGCAGCTTTGGCAACGTCCAGGCTCTCGGTGAAACAATGCATCACACCTCCGACCTCGCCGGCCTTTTCCTCAGCCATGATGCGCAATGTATCGTCCGCAGCCGACCGGGTGTGGATGATGAGCGGCTTTCCGCTTTCGCGCGAAGCGCGAATATGGGTGCGGAACCGCACTCGCTGCCATTCCAGGTCGCCAGTTAGTCGGTAATAGTCCAGACCGGTTTCGCCGATCGCGATGACTTTGGGATGTTGGACCAATGCTACGAGTTGTGCCTGGTCAGGCTCTTCGTCCAGCTCATAGTCGGGATGAACGCCTACGGAGGCATACAGATTGTCATGCGCCTCCGCCAGCGCCAATACAGCGGGGAAACTACTCAACTCGACCGACACGCACAGCGCGTGGCTCACCTGATTGTCCTTCATATTGACCAACAGCTCATCGAGCTGCTCGACCAAACCCGGGAAATTCAAATGACAATGGGAATCTATGAACATGCTCAGGCAGTAAATAGCTGTCGATAGGACATCAAAAGGGACTCAAGGAAGAGTCTGGGATTGAGCGGATGGTAGGCAGCACGGCGCGCCTCCTGCAATTCCTTCTGGAACCTCAATAAGGCTTGCGTGGTGGTAGTTTGCGCCAATTTCTCCAACTCATTCGACCGCTCAGGAAAATAACGAACGGACCCGGCCAGTTTTGCCGAAGTCAGATCATGGCTCCATTGCTGCAGGCAATGGATGATGTGTACCGGGATCCCGCGTTGTAATTTTTCGGCCAGTGCCAATGCGTCCATCCTTGATGGCTGGCGGATCGCCTCCAGCAAGGTAACACGCTCTTCGGCTCCCTCGCCAGACTCTGCCCAATCCAGAGCCTGCAACGGGGCGAAACCGGTTTGCGCCAACGCTTGCGCCGGGTTCTTTACCCCCTGTTGCGACAGCCATGTCGCACCGGCTTCCCTGGTAGGCGTGGCGACAGGGAATGCCAGACAGCGACTGAGGATGGTAGGCAGCAGTTGTTGCGGCTTATGTGTGACCAACAGGAACAGCAACTTGTCAGTCGGCTCCTCCAGCGTCTTGAGCAAGGAGTTGGCTGCGTTATTGTTCATTGCTTCGGCGGGATAGACGACCACGACGCGATAACCGCCGCGGTGGGCAGAAAAATTGGCGAAGCCGGACAAAGCGCGTATCTGGTCGACCGAGATCTCACGCGATGGCTTTTTGCTGCTCGACTTTTCTTCTGCTTCATCGGAATTGGACAAGGCATCCGGTTGCACCAGACGGAAATCCGGGTGGCTTTCCTGCTCGAACCAGCGGCAAGCATCGCAACTTCCGCATGCCATGCCTTGAGCTGTCGGCGCATCACAGAGCAAAGACTGCGAGAAACTCAAAGCCAGATCTAGTTTTCCTATCCCCTGGGCGCCCTTCAGCAGCACGGCATGCGGCAACCTGCCACGCAAGTTGTGCAGCGCTTGCCATGATTCAGATTGCCACGGGTATAGTTGTTTCATATCAGAGTGCTGCAAGCACATCCGAAAGTTGTAGCTGAACTTCTTTCAGCGACTTTTCAGCGCGTATCACAGCGTATCGTTCGGGAGTTTTCGCGACTCGTGCCAGATATGCCTGACGTACCTTGTCGAAGAACTCGCCTTGTTCACGCTCGAATTTATCCAGACTCGCATTATTGGACAAACGTTCTCTGGCCACTTCGATGGGAATATCGAACAACAAGGTAAGGTCTGGCTGCAGGTCGCCGTGCGTCCACTGTTCCAGTTGCTCCAGTTTAGAGACTGGTACTCCCCTGCCCCCGCCCTGATAGGCAAAGCTGGCATCGCTGAAGCGGTCGGAGATGACCCAGGTACCGCGCTGCAATGCGGGGCGTATCACCTGCTCCACGTGTTCGCGGCGCGAAGCGAACATCAGCATGGCTTCGGTTTCGGGATGCATGGATTCATGCAGCACCAGCTCACGCAGCTTCTCTCCCAGCGGCGTACCGCCCGGTTCACGCGTCACCAGCAGGTCGACACCACGTTCGCGCAGGGCATTGGCGAACCATTCCAGCCCGGTGCTCTTCCCTGCCCCGTCTACGCCCTCGAATGTGATGAATCTGGCTTTGTTCATTATCTCTTCAATTGGTATTGTCTGACTGCCTTGTTATGCTCTACCAGACTACGGGAGAAATGCGAACTGCCATCTCCTTTTGCCACGAAGTACAACTCTTTGCCCAGCGGGGCATGCATGGCCGCCTGGATGGACTCCAAGCCCGGCAATGCAATCGGCGTGGGCGGCAAGCCATAGCGAGTATAGGTGTTGTAGGGCGTATCAGTAGTCAGATCACGTCGGCGCAGGTTACCGTCGAAGGTTTCCCCCATGCCGTAGATCACAGTCGGATCGGTCTGCAAACGCATGCGTTTTGCCAAGCGATTCAGGAATACGGTGGCGATCATGGGGCGATCACTGGCTTTGCCTGTTTCTTTCTCAATAATGGAGGCCAGTGTCAGCGCTTCATATGGAGTTTTGAGCGGACTCCCGGGATCCCGTTGCTGCCAAGCAGCCTCTAGATGGCGTTTCATGGTCTGATATGCTTGCCTGTATACGGTCAAGTCACTGGCTCCGGTCGTAAAGAAGTAGGTGTCAGGGAAAAACAGACCTTCGGCGGCAGTTTCACTCACCCCTATGCTTTTCAGCAGCTCGACTTCGTTCATGCCCACACTGTCATGACTTATCTTTGGATGCGCATCAACCAGCTTGCGGAATTCCTTGAACGTGGTGCCCTCGATGATGCGGACCTGTATCTGTCGCCGATCGGTCCTGCCCTCTATGAGCATCTCCAGCAAGCCGAATAACGAGACAGGTTGTTCAAGATAATAATTACCGAACTTAATCCGCTTTGCCTTGCCGGTCACACGAGCCAGCATCAAGAAAGACCCTTCGCTCCGAAGTACACCCGCCTGTTTTAATTTTTCGGCCGTATTCGCCAGAGTCCCTCCCTCCTCGATCTTGAATTCGATCGGCAGATTGTTCAAAGGCAGGTTCGAAAACAGCTGATAGCCAATAAATGCCAAAACCAAAGTCATGGCAAAGAACAGGGAACCGATTACATTCAGTGTGTTAGTTCTGCGCATCATTCAACCACGACTGGATCGCCAGCGAGATCTTCCGCTGACTAAAGACTTTATCTTGCACTCTGGCGACGGGCCACAGGCCGAACACGCTGTTCACCAGAAATATCTCGTCGGCTTGCAGCAGATCGTTCAAATTCAATCGAGCCACAGCGCATGAGACACCATGGTATCCCGCCCAGGCGATCACGCGATCCCTTTGTACGCCAGCCACTCCGTTTTCCGACAGATCCGGTGTGGACAATCTTCCGTTGCTCACCGCGAACACATTGGAACGGGTTCCGGATATTACAAAGCCCGCTTCGTCCTCCAGCAACCCTTCGGCTGCGCCGGCGGCCTGACACTCGGCTGCTGCAAGGACGTTCTCCAGTCGGTTCAGATGCTTGATGCCCGCCAATCGCGGTTGACGGGAAAGCTTCAGGTCGCACAGATGGGGTTTGATACCGTCTGTATAGAAGGTGGCGTCATACACAGGTGCCGTGTGGAAGCTGACCACGCGCGTGGGACTGGAGCGTAACGGTGGCGCATAGCCGCGCTCCCCTAGCCCACGGGTCACCATGATCTTGGCAACACCGCTTCCCGCCCCGGACAGCTGCGCTATTTCCTGCAGCACGACATCCTCACCGGGGCATGGGATCTGCAAGGCGTGACAATCGTGGCGCAGCTTTCCGAAATGACGCGCCCAGCAAAATGGGCTTCCCTGCTGGACACGGAGTGTTCGAAACACGCCGTCGCCATAGGAAAGCCCTCGATCTGCTACTGCAATGGTATCAGCCGGTTCGCCGTTGACCAGCATCACGGTCCAGGAAGTCAGACCTTACGGAACACCAAGGTGCCGTTAGTCCCGCCAAATCCGAAGTTGTTGTTCATCGCCACATCGATCCTCATGTCGCGCGCCGTATTGGCGCAGTAATCCAGATCGCATTCCGGATCCTGCTCGAAGATGTTGATGGTCGGTGGCGAGATCTGGTTATGGATCGCCAGCACGGAGAACAGGGATTCGATACCGCCCGCACCACCCAGTAAGTGTCCGGTCATCGACTTGGTGGAGTTCACTACCAGCTTCTTGGCGTGATCGCCGAAGGCCGCCTTGATGGCATCGGATTCGTTCTTGTCGCCGAGCGGAGTAGATGTTCCATGCGCATTGACGTACTGCACGTCGCTTGCACCGACACCCGCATCGCGCATCGCATTCAACATGCTGCGCTTTGGACCATCCATGTTGGGTGCTGTGATGTGATAGGCATCCGCACTCATGCCGTATCCGGCCACCTCGGCATAGATTCTGGCACCACGCGCCTTGGCATGCTCATACTCTTCAAGCACCAGCACGCCCGCGCCTTCGCCCAACACGAAACCGTCGCGATCCTTGTCCCACGGACGGCTGGCTGTAGCCGGATCGTCATTGCGGGTGGATAGCGCGCGCGAAGCAGCAAAACCGCCTACCGCCAAGGGGCAAACGGTCGATTCGGCACCACCGGCCACCATCACGTCAGCATCGCCATACTGGATCATGCGCATCGCTTCACCGATGCTGTGGGTTCCAGTAGTACAAGCAGAGACCACTGCGAAGTTCGGACCACGCAGACCGAACATGATGGAGAGATTGCCGGAGATCATGTTGATGATGGTTCCGGCAATGAAGAATGGGGATATCTTGCGCGGACCGCCGGCAAGATATTCGTTTTGAGTCTCTTCGATGGAAGGAAGACCACCGATACCGGAACTGACGCAAACACCGATACGATCGGCATTTGCTTCCGTCACCTCGATCCCGCTGTCCTTGAAGGCCTCGATCCCGGCCGCCATGCCCAAGTGGATGAATCTATCCATCCGTCGGGCATCTTTCGCCGGGATATATTGCGTCGCATCGAAATCCTTGACTTCGCCAGCGATCTGGCTGGCCAGAGCGGAAGCATCGAATCGTGTGATCCGGGTGATCCCGGACTTGCCTGCCACGATGTTTTGCCATGTTGCGGCGACACCGTTACCTACGGGAGTGACCGCCCCGAGGCCGGTCACTACGACTCTTCGCTTAGTCAAACTGGACTCCGATGATATTTTGGATGATAGGGATTACTTGGAATGCGCGTTGACGTAGTCCAGCGCTTGCTGAACGGTAGTGATCTTTTCTGCGTCTTCGTCAGGAATCTCAACGCCGAATTCCTCTTCCAGCGCCATCACCAGTTCAACCGTGTCCAAAGAGTCTGCGCCCAGATCGTTCACAAAGGACGATTCGTTCTTGATCTCAGACTCGTTCACGCCCAATTGTTCTGCGACGATTTTTCTAACGCGTTGTTCGTTGTTGGACATTGTCATACTCCCATTTAGTTAATGTATAAAAAACGCGGGCATTCTACCAAACTCGCGCCGAATTCCAAACTACCGCTTACTCCATGTACATGCCGCCATTGACATGCACTGTTGTTCCCGTGATATAGGCAGCGCCCGGCCCCGCCAGGAATGCCACTGTCGCTGCGATATCTTCTGGTGTCCCCAGCCGTTTCAACGGCACATGCTCGACCAGCTTGGCGCGCTGCTCGTCGCCGAGCGCCTGCGTCATGTCAGTGTCAATGAACCCCGGTGCCACGCAGTTCACGGTGATGTTGCGGCTGCCGATCTCCTGCGCCAGTGATTTGCTGAAGCCGACCATGCCAGCCTTGGAAGCTGAATAGTTGGTCTGGCCGGGATTGCCGCTGCTGCCCACCACCGATGAGATGTTGATGATGCGGCCCGCACGTGCCTTCATCATCGCGCGCAGCACTGCGCGGGACAGGCGAAACACGGATTTAAGGTTGGTGGCCAAGACTTCATCCCACTCCTCTTCGCTCATGCGCGCCAGCAGGTTGTCCTTGGTGATGCCTGCATTGTTGACCAGGATGGTGACTTCGCCGAATTGCTTGCGCAGGGTGTCCAGCACCAGATCGATCTGTGCAGCGTCGTTCACATTCAGCGCCATACCAGTGCCAGACACACCCGCCACGGCAAGATATTCGCTAATCGTCTGAGCTCCCTTGTCGCTGGTGGCCGTACCGATCACGGTCGCTCCCTGCTTACCCAGCTCCAGAGCGATAGCTTGTCCGATGCCGCGCGATGCGCCGGTAACCAGGGCGATCTGTCCTTGCAATGTCATAACTCCCCCTTTATGCGAGTGCGGCCAAAGCTGCCTTCAGCGCTTCGCCGTCGTTGATGGCCATGGCCTGCTGATTGGTGTCGATGCGTTTGTTCAAGCCGGCCAATACCTTGCCCGGCGCGCATTCCACGTTATGCGTGATGCCCTGCTTACCGAATGCCTGAACCGTCTCGACCCAGCGCACCGGCGAGTACAACTGGCGTACCAGCGCATCCTTGATCCTCGCAGCATCGTTATAGGCGGCGACATCGGCATTATGCAGGACCGGGACGGCAGGTGTTGTGACCGTCACACCCGCCAGATAGGAACTCAACTTCCGGGCTGCTCCCTGCAACAGACTGCAATGCGACGGCACGCTCATCGGCAGCATCAAGGCACGCTTGGCACCCTTGGCCTTGGCCAGCTCCATGCCGCGCTCGACTGCCGAGCGGTTGCCCGCGATCACCACCTGCCCCGGAGAGTTGTAGTTCACGGCTTCCAGCACTTCACCCTGCGCACCTTCGGCACAGACTGCGCGCACAGCCTCATCCTCCAAGCCGAGGATGGCGGCGATACCGCCCACGCCTTCCGGCACGGCTTCCTGCATGCACTGCGCGCGGTAGCGCACCAAGGGCAAGGCATCGGCAAAAGTCAAAGCGCCCGCAGCGACCAGCGCTGTATATTCGCCCAGACTGTGACCGGCCATCATGACCGGCTGGGTGCCGAGCTGCGATTCCCACGCACGATAGACCGCCACACCGGCGGTCAGCATGATGGGTTGCGTGTTGACCGTGGCATTCAGTTCTGCGTCTTCACCTTCAGCGACCAGCTGCCACAGATCCTGCTTGAGCACATCCGAAGCTTCTGCGAAGGTATCGCGCACGGCTATGAAGTCCGCATAACCATTCATCATGCCACGCGACTGGGAACCCTGACCGGGGAATACGAAAGCGAAACGAGCCATTTATATAAGTCCTACCACTTGATGAGTACTGCGCCCCAGGTGAACCCGCCACCAACGGCTTCAATGAGAATGTTCTGGCCAGACTTGATGCTTCCGGCGCGCACTGCGACATCCAGTGCCAACGGGATGGATGCGGCCGATGTGTTGCCATGCAAACCGACAGTCTGCACGACCTTATCCATGGACAACCCCAGCTTCTTGGCCGTCGCTTCGATGATGCGGATGTTGGCTTGGTGCGGCACTAACCAGTCGATATCGGTACCGGCAAGCCCCTGCTCTTCCAGCAGCTCCTCAACAACATCACTTAATACCTTGACTGCAAACTTGAATACAGACTGCCCGTCCATGGAAATCTTGGGATCTGCCTTGAGCATCTCACGATGACGACCATCTGCATGCAACTTGGCACCGACGATGCCAGGCTCCTCGGAAGCACGCAAAACGACAGCCCCTGCCCCATCCCCGAACAGCACACAGGTCGTGCGATCGTTCCAGTCCAGCATGCGCGACAACACTTCGGCCCCGACGACCAGAACGGTTTTTGCCTGGCCACCACGGATATACAGGTCGGCCGTATTCAATGCGTACACGAATCCGCCACAGACTGCCTGCACATCGAAGGCCGGGGAGCCGTTTCGAATACCCAGCTTGTCTTGCAGGATACAGGCCGTACTCGGGAATGGCATGTCCGGCGACGTCGTTGCGACGATGACGAGGTCTATCTCGTCAGCCAGAATACCTGCCGCTTCGATCGCTTTGAGACTGGCCTGACAGGCCAGATCGCTGGACAACTCCCCGTCTGCCGCCACATGGCGCTCGGAGATACCGCTACGGGAGAATATCCAGTCATGCGATGTATCGACCATCTTCTCGAGATCGAAGTTGGTCACCGTCCTGGCAGGCAGGTAACTTCCTGTGCCGATGATTCTGGAATAAGTCTTCAAACAGCCTCCCCTCCGTTGGCCTGGCGCGCGATATGCCATTTTTCTATGTGTTCGCTGATATGTTCCAGCATACCACCCCGCGCCTCTTCTGCTGCACGCTCGATCGCACATTCGAAGGCAAAGGCATCTGCCGAGCCGTGGCTCTTGACCACGATCCCCTTCAGACCCAAGAAACTTGCACCGTTATAACGACGGTGATCGAGACGATGCTTGAAAGCCTTCAATACCGGCAATGAGACCAACGCTGCGATCTTGGTCAGTGCGTTGCGGCCGAACCCTTCTTTAAGGAACCCGCCCATCATCTTGGCCACGCCTTCTGCGGTCTTCAACGCGACATTACCGACAAATCCGTCACAAACAACCACGTCCGTGACACCCTTGAAGATATCGTCGCCCTCGACATTGCCATAGAAGTTTAAATCGCTTGCTTGCAGCAACTCCCCTGCCTTTTTGACAGTCTCGTTGCCCTTGATGTCTTCACTGCCGATATTCAGCAGGCCGACGGTAGGGTTCGCCTTGTGTTCCAGCGCGGTGACCAGCGTGCTCCCCATCAACGCGAACTGCAGCAGATGCTCCGCAGTGCAGTCGACATTGGCTCCCAGATCGAGCATGCAGACTTGACCGGAGTGGGTGGGCAGATAGGAAGCGATAGCCGGCCGATCGATGCCGGGCAGCGTCTTCAGGACATATCGCGCGGTTGCCATCAGCGCTCCGGTGTTACCGGCACTGACACAGGCGGAGGCCTCGCTGCTCTTCACCAGATTGATGGCGACACGCATGGAGGAGTCCTTCTTGCCGCGCAGAGCGGACTGAGGCTGCTCATCCATACCGACCACTTCCGTACTGTGATGGATGCGCAGATTCTGACGGTCATGAGGAAAACCCAGGACATCCAGCTCGGATCGAATCGCATCAGCCACACCGACCAATACGATGACATCTTCCGCATGCTTGTCGAGGTAGGACATCGCTGCCGGCACCGTTACGGATACCCCATGGTCGCCGCCCATGGCATCAATAGCGATCGTGACACCCATCAATCTTCCTCAATTACGAAAAAAAGCCGAACGCAAGCCATCCCAGTATCTTCGGGATGGCTTGGAAGCATATACGAAGTGCTTATTCTGATTTGGTGTTGACGACCTTCTTGCCACGATAATAGCCGCTCGGGCTGATATGGTGGCGCAGATGCGGCTCGCCGGTGGATGGCTCGATAGCCAGCGCCGGGGCTGTCAGGAAATCATGTGAACGATGCATCCCGCGCTTGGACGGGGTCTTTTTGTTTTGTTGAACAGCCATGCTAACTACTCCTCGAAAAAACCTACTTAAAATTTAGTCTTCAATTGGGCCAATATTCCGAATCGGTCATCAGCCCTTCCCGAACCTTTGCTTGCCAGCTCGCAGACACCTTCTTCATGCATTGGCGCAAAAGGGAATGAGAGAAGAAGCTCGTCTTCAACCAGCCCCACAACATCCAGCTCCTTGCTGGCCTCTATCCCGTCGACTTCATCCGATGCATCATCCTGCATCAGTTCAGCCCCCTCCAGCAATTCCAGCCGGGAGGCGATGTCTACCGGATGCAGCAGATCTTCCAGGCAACGCTGGCAACGCAAATGGCAGATCCCGCTCACATGCAACAGCAGGAACGACTTGCCATCCTCCTGCATCCCGCGCACGGTATACCGAATAGAACCCTCGGTGCTGGCCACAGAATCCGCCAGTCTCGACAGGCCAGCAACCGCGATTTCCCCGTTCAAAGTCCTGCCGTTACGGGCAAAATCAATACTATCGATCAAAGGCCGTGCAAACATGAGGCGCGCATGATATATATTCCCCCCTCCCCTGTCAAAGACACTGCACAAGGCACATCTTGAATCCCCAGTCACTTGTTTTGGCTTCGACTTCTATATATAGGAGTCAGTTACTGTCAGTCCTGCAGATCCCTTTTCTGACCGACGCTCCAAATATTGATGAGACCCCGCTCCCGAACGAGGATGCACGGCAAACTTCATGGCGCTTATCCCGCCTGAAAGCGGAAGCCGTCACGGCACGACACCCGGATGCCCTGATCATAGGCTCGGACCAGGTCGCCCTGTTGGACGGCGAGCAACTCGGAAAACCGATGACCCACGACAATGCGGTACGCCAGCTGCGCGCCATGCGCGGCAAAACTGTAAGCTTCTTCACCGCGTTGAGCCTGCTCAATGCCCGCACGGGCGACATGCAGACCGAAGTGGCCGAGACACATGTCACTTTTCGCCAGCTCAGCGACCAGCAGATCGAGGACTATCTGCTGAAGGAACAGCCTTACCATTGCGCGGGCAGCGCCAAGTCCGAGGGATTGGGAATCGCACTGATCCAGCGCATCGAAGGGAGCGACCCCAATTCACTGATCGGCCTGCCTTTGATAGCCTTGGTCGATATGCTTCAAAAACAAGGAATTAAAGTAATTTAGGGATTTTGGCGAGAATTTATCATTGCGGCCACTTACGCTTTCTGATATTAAAGCGCGCTTGAAAAATTCAGCTCAACTTGGAGATACACGTAATGCCAGTGCAAGCGAATAAGAACACCGCCCCGTATAAACCCAAAAAGGGCGAGGCATATATGAACGCAAAACAGCTTGAGCATTTCCGCTCTGTGCTGGCCGGTTTGAAACTCGAACTGAGCCAGGATATAGACCGTACCGTGCATACCATGCAGGACGAGGCTACCGTATTCGCCGACCCGAACGACCGCGCGACGCAGGAATCCGACATGAGCCTGGAATTGCGCAACCGCGACCGCGAACGCAAGTTGATCAAGAACATCGACAAGATGCTCGGCCGTATCGATTCCGGAGACTACGGCTATTGCGATAATTGCGGCATCGAGATCGGTCTGAGCCGCTTGGAGGCCCGCCCGACCGCAACCCTTTGCATCGACTGCAAGACGTTGGACGAGATTCGGGAAAAACAGGTAGCCAAGTAATTCCGGCCACAGATGAAAGACCGGCATGAATAGCCGGTCTTTTTATTTACAGGCCGCTCAGCACCTTGATGTGTGCCGCGGCACTTCGCCCCAAGGCATGCAACTCGTAGCCCCCCTCGAGTACCGACACGATGCGCGCCTGCGCATGATGCTCGGCGATATGTTTGATCTGCTCGGTCACCCAGATATAGTCGGCCTCCACCAAACCGATGGACGACATATCATCATCACGATGCGCATCGAAGCCTGCGGAGATGAACACCATCTCCGGCTTGAACGCCTCCAGCGCAGGCAACCATCTTTCCGTCACCGCATTCCGGAAGACCGACCCGTCCGCCCCGGCCGCCAATGGCACATTCACGATATGCGGTTTGCGGGTCTCGGCTCCGATATACGGGTAGAACGGGTGCTGAAAGGTGGAACACAGCATGACCTGCGGCTCGTCACTGAAGATATCTTCGGTACCGTTGCCATGGTGGACATCGAAGTCCACGATGGCGACACGTGACAAGCCATGCGCCGCCAGCGCATGGGCCGCCCCGACCGCGACATTGTTGAAAATGCAGAATCCCATTGCCCTGCCCCTTTCGGCATGGTGCCCGGGTGGGCGCACATTACAGAACGCGTTCTCTACTTTTCCGCCCATCACCAGATCGACCGCCATCACCGCCGCGCCGGCTGCACGCAATGCCGCCGGATAGGTGTAAGGATTCATGAAGGTGTCACCATCCAGTGAGATCATGCCCTCAGCAGGTGCCGCTTTTTCGATATGGTCGATATATGCCGCATTGTGAACACGCAGCAATTGTTCGCGTGTGACATCGGGTGCATCGTGATGCTGGAGATAGCTATACAAGCCAGAAGCGATCAACTGATCTTCTATGGCATGCAAACGCGCCGGACATTCCGGATGATGCGCACCCATATCATGCTTAAGGCACAAAGGATGACTGATAAATGCGGTCTGCACTGCGATCTCCGGTGGTGTTTGACTGCTATGATAGCGCTCGCGAGAAATACCTCCAACCTACCACGACTTCCATCATGAGCCAGCATTACCTCAACCCATTGTTCGCCCCAAAATCAGTAGCCGTGATCGGCGCCAGCGAGCGCCCCGATTCGGTCGGCCAGATCGTATTCCAGAACATGCTGGAAGGCGGATTCAAGGGAGATCTGTATCCGGTCAACGCCAAGAGCGATCAGATCCAGGGACAGCGCGCCTACCCGTCCATTGCCAGTATCGGCAAACCGGTGGATCTGGTGGTGATCGCCACCCCGCCCCAGACCGTGCCAGCCATCATTGAAGAGTGTGGCATCCACGGCGTCAAGGCTGCCGTCATCATCACTGCCGGTTTCGGCGAGACTGGCCATGAAGGTGCCGCCCTCGAGAAACAACTGCTCGAGAATGCCCAGCGTTACGGCATCCGCCTGATCGGACCGAACTGTCTGGGCATCATGCGCCCCTCACTCGGCTTGAACGCCACCTTCAACAAGGGCGCCGCCAACACCGGCAACATCGCCTTCATCTCCCAGTCCGGTGCGCTGTGTACCGCCATCCTGGACTGGGCACAAAGCAACGACGTCGGGTTTTCCAGCGTCGTATCCATGGGCTCATCGACCGATGTCGACTTCGGCGAGATCCTGGATTTCCTGGTATCGGATGCAAAGACCCAGAGCATCCTGATGTACATCGAAGGTATCCGCAACGCGCGCACCTTCATGAGCGCGTTGCGTGCCGCCGCGCGCATCAAACCGGTGATCCTGGTCAAGGTCGGGCGCCATGCCGCCGGCTCCAAGGCGGCGATGTCGCATACCGCCTCACTGGTCGGCGCGGACGATGTGTTCGATGCGGCGGTGAGCCGCGTCGGTGTGGTTCGCGTGCAGACGGTCACGCAGCTGTTCACGGCAGCACGCGCACTTTCCTGCGGCTTCAAGCCGGTGGGCAACCGATTGGCCATCGTCACCAATGGCGGCGGCCCCGGCGTGATGGCGACCGACCGTGCGGTCGATCTCGGTCTCAACATCGCTGAACTTTCCGACAGCACCATCGAATATCTCAACCAGCATCTACCCTCTAACTGGCCGCACAGCAACCCGGTGGACATCATCGGCGATGCCCAGGCCGACCGCTATCACCATGCGGTGAAAGCCTGCCTGGAAGACGACAACGTGGACGGCGTACTGGCCATCCTCACTCCACAAGCGATGACCAAGCCGCTGGAATCTGCCGAAGCACTGATCGAGCTGGGCAATACCCACAGCAAACCGCTGCTGACCTGCTGGATGGGCGAAGTGCAAGTCGCCGAGTCACGTCAGGCGTTCACCAAAGCACACCGTCCGCACTTCCGCACACCGGAACCGGCAGTCGAAGTGTTCTCGCACCTGTCTGCCTATTACCGCAACCAGAAACTGCTGATGCAGATGCCGGGCCCATTTTCACACCATATCGAACCGGATGTGGAAAGCGCGCGCCTGATCATCGAAGGCGCGATGCAGGAACATCGCAAGGTACTGAGCGAGATGGAATCCAAGGCTCTGCTTTCCGCCTTCAACATCCCGGTCGCGCGTACCATGGTCGCCCACACCGGCAACGAGGCCCTGCTCATCGCCCAACAACTGGGCTATCCGGTGGCGATGAAGATCAACTCGCCGGACATCTCGCACAAGAGCGATGCCGGCGGCGTGATGCTGAACCTGCGCAATGCGCATGAGGTACGTGCGGCCTACCAGCACATCATCGACAACGTGAAGCTGAACCGTCCGAATGCCACCGTGGATGGAATCTCCATCGAGCCGATGATTGTCAAACCTAACGGGCGCGAACTGATGATCGGAGTGACCAGCGACCCCGTGTTCGGTCCGGTCATCACCTTCGGCGCGGGCGGCACAGCAGTCGAGATCATGGGCGACCGTGCTGTCGCTCTGCCGCCGCTGAATCGTTTCCTAGTCAAGGAATTGATCAAGGAGACGCGCATCTCAAAGATGCTGGGTGCCTTCCGCAACTTGCAACCGGCCAACATCGATGCACTGGAAGATGTACTGTTGCGCGTCTCCGAGATGGTGTGCGAGCTGCCGCTGCTCAAAGAGATGGATATCAATCCGCTGATCCTGGACGAGCACGGCGCGCTCGCCGCCGACGCCCGTGTGGTCGTGGAATACCGACAACCCGGGTCGGACCGCTACGCGCACATGGCGATCTACCCCTACCCCACCCATCTGGTGAGCCAATGGCAATTGGCCGACGGGACAGACATCGTGATCCGCCCGATCCGTCCGGAAGATGCCGAACTGGTGAAACGTTTCGTGCACGACCTCTCGGAAGAATCGAAATACTTCCGCTTCATGAACAGCGTGCAGGAGCTGACTGAAGAGATGCTCGCCCGTCTGACGCAGATCGACTACAGCCGCGAGATGGCGCTGGTGGCAGTCACTGGTGAAAAGGAAGAGACCGAGCTGGGCGTGGCACGTTACTCCATCAATCCGGATGGGGAGACCTGCGAGTTCGCGCTGGTCGTCGCGGACAAGGTGACGGGCAAAGGTTTGGGACAGAAACTCATGGTGTCATTGATGGAGGCGGCACGCTCCATCGGCTTGGCGACCATCGAAGGTGAAGTGCTCAGCCATAACCACAACATGCTCAAACTGATGTCCCGCATGGGCTTCACAGCCAAGCCGAGCAGCGAAGATCCCGGCATCATGAAGGTCAGCAAGGCTCTATAACTGAGTCTGCTTGCCGGCTGGTTGTTGTGCTTCCAGCCATGACAGCCACGCATCTATCCCGTCCCCGCTGACCGCAGAGAGGCGGATGATGCGGATATCAGGATTGACGCGGCGCGCATACGATTCGGCTAGTTCCACATCAAATCTGAGATAGGGCAACAGGTCGCACTTGTTAAGCAGCATCAGATCGGCTGCGCGGAACATGTCGGGATACTTGAGCGGCTTGTCCTCACCTTCGGTCACCGACAGCACGACCACCTTGGCGAATTCCCCCAGATCGAAACCAGCCGGGCATACCAGATTGCCGACGTTCTCGATGAAAAGTATGCCGCCTTCAGGCAATGGCATCTCCGGCAAGGCGCGTTCCACCATCTGCGCATCCAGATGACAGCCTTTGCCGGTATTGATCTGCACAGCAGGCACACCGGTCGTGCGGATGCGGTCCGCATCCTGCTCGGTCTGCTGATCGCCCTCGATCACCGCCAGGGGATATCTACCCTGCAGCGCCTGTAATGTGCGCACCAGCAAGGTGGTCTTGCCCGAACCGGGACTGGACACCAGGTTCAGCGCGAGGATGCCCAGCTGCTCGAACATTTCACGATTAGCCTGTGCGTGCCGGTCGTTCTTGTGCAGGATATCCTGCTCCAGCTTCACGATGCGCTGCGTATCTTCGGCGACATTGGCTTCGACACGATGCAATCTGAAGTTGACCGGTGCCTTCGGTTTGTTCAAAGACTTTCTGCCGCGTATCAGCACTTCATCCGAACCACATCCGCATGTCAGACACATCACTCCACCTCCAGCTCTTTCACGCGCATCGCATCGCCGGCGACCAGTTGCATACCGTAATTGCCGCATTGCGGGCACGCGTCATAGACATTCTCGATCTCCGCCTCATGACCGCATTTCCGGCACAGCCCCCGGCCCGGCGTGTCGATGATCTCCAGTCGCGCGCCTTCCGCGACACCGCCCTGCATCGCGGCGCCGAAACAGAAACGCATCGCCTCCTGTTCCACGCATGACAAGCGTCCGATCTCCAGCCACACCGTCTTCACATGGCGGAAACCCTGATCCAATGATGCCTGCTCGATGATCTCGCGCACATTCTGCGCCAATGACATCTCATGCATCGACGCACCCTGCAGCTTCTACGTTGCGCTCCAGCCATGAATGAAGAAAGGTAATGGCCTGCTGCAGATTATCTGCAGCCTCCGGACTCAGAACGTCCCCCAGCTCAAAACCATATCCGCGGATGCCCAGCACAAAACATTGCGGGAGCGGCTCGGCATAGACTTGCTTGAAGGTATGCAACAACGCGGCAGGAGATTGCGCATGGCTGGAATAGCTATGATCGTGTGCCGGTGCCAGCACAGAAAAATGGAAAGGCGGTTCGCACGAGACGTCGGCATCCACGAACACCACCTGCCGCCGCCCGCGCAGATCGGCCGCATGTTCTACTTGCAGTTGAAAGTCTTCCAGGCATTCGACCGCACCGGAAATGTTATTCTGAATCTGCCGCAGCAGCAAGGGCCCAAGCGCATCATCCCCGCGCGATTCATTGCCGACCGCAAAGAGCAGAATGGGGGCGACCATCACAGCTGCGCAACACAGAATCCATCAGAGCCGCGTGATAACATATCGACCCGCTTCCCTTCGGCATCCAGCAACTCCACCTCCAGCGGCATCTTGCCCAAGGCATGCGTCGCGCAGGAGAGGCAGGGATCGAACGCGCGGATCGCGACCTCGATATGATTTAGCAAACCTTCGGTCAGCTTCCTGCCGTCGATATACTGGCGCGCCACCTGACGGATGGATTCGTTCATCGCCTGATTGTTATGCGTCGTGGAGACGATCAGGTTGCAGCGCACGATCTGGTCGTTCTCATCCACACGGTAATGATGGATCAAGGTCCCGCGCGGCGCTTCGATCACCCCGACACCGCGCTCCTGGCGCTGGCCGATGTTGACCAGATCCGCCCCTTGCAGGTCGGGATCGTGCAGGATGTCGCGAATCAATTCGGCCGCATGCAACATCTCTATCATGCGCGCCCAGTGAAAGCCCAGCGTCGCTTTGGCAGCCTTGCCATTCTCGAAGGCCATGAATGACTTGCGTTGCGCTTCGGCCAGCGGTGTGGAGATGAAGTCGCACTGCGTCACGCGCGACAGTGGCCCAACGCGGTACCAACCCTGCTCCGGCCCCAAGCGGCGCAGGAAAGGGAACTTCATATAGGACCATGGCTTCACATCTTCGAGGATCTCGTCCCAGTAATGGCTGGTATCAAAATGATCAAAGATCGTCTCGCCATCCATCGCTCGTGCGCGCAAGCCGCCGTCATAAAGCTCCAGCGCGCCATCTGCGCGCACCGTGTTGAGCGTATGCGCATCGAAGCTGCCGAAGCTGCTGTACATCGCCAGGTCCTGCTCGAACAGATTGCGCACGATACCGATAGCCGCCTCACTCCACGCCACCATCTGGTCGACATCCTTCAGCAGATAGTCGCGCTCCTCGATACTGACATTCTTGTTCACCCCGCCCGGGATGGAACCTGTGCCATGGATGCGCTTGCCCGCCGTGATACGGATCACCTCCTGACCGAACTTGCGCAACAGCACGCCCTGTTTGGCGATCTCGGGATAGGCGGCGGCGATGCCGACGATGTTGCGTTTGGCCACATCGGAACCGAAGCCGAACAACAGATCGGGCGAACACAGGTGGAAGAAATGCAAAGCGTGCGACTGCAGGATCTGGCCGTAATGCATCAAACGACGCACTTTCTCCGCCGTCGGCGTCAGCGTCGACCCCACCACCCTGTCCATCGCCTTGCTGGCAGCCAGATGGTGACTCACCGGACAGATGCCGCACAGCCGCTGCACCATCACGGAAGCTTCCCAGAAAGGACGGCCCTGGATGAATTTCTCGAACCCCCGGAACTCGACGATATGTAATCGCACCTGATGCACGCGGTCGTTCTCGTCCAGCAGCAATGTCACCTTGCCATGCCCCTCGACACGGGTCACCGGGTCGATAGCGACGCGACGAAGTTTCTCAGGCGAAACGGCATTTTCCAGCTTGTCAGTCATATAGCCCCGAAAGGACGGTTCATCGATGTTGCAATGATGGCGCAGAGCGGCCAGACAAGCAAACACGATGAGTATGCGATCGAATTATTTCGATGACATGTACATGTATGCGTACATTCATGCTTGAGAAATGGAAAAGGCTTCCATCACTGGAAGCCTTTAGTGTTGGTGCGCCCGAAGAGATTCGAACTCCTGACCCCTTGGTTCGTAGCCAAGTACTCTATCCAGCTGAGCTACGGGCGCGCTGTGTTGCGTGATACTACAGATTGCCAGTCTGGAACCGATTCTGATGGTGCGCCCGAAGAGATTCGAACTCCTGACCCCTTGGTTCGTAGCCAAGTACTCTATCCAGCTGAGCTACGGGCGCATCAAAACGACTACAGTTACCTTGGCGGAGAAGGAGGGATTCGAACCCTCGATACAAGTTTATGCTCGTATGCACCCTTAGCAGGGGTGTGCCTTCGACCACTCGGCCACTTCTCCGAAGGGCGCGAATACTAATGCAATCGCACCACTACGTCAAACTATCATGCTTCTTCCTGATCGAGATCGAAAGCTTTGTGCAGAACCCGTACCGCGAGCTCAAGATATTTCTCGTCTATGACCACGGAGATCTTGATCTCCGAGGTCGAGATCATCTGGATGTTGATGCCTTCTTCGGCCAAAGTGCGGAACATCTTGCTGGCGATGCCCACATGCGAACGCATGCCGACACCGACCACTGACACCTTGGCGGTCTTGCTGTCACCCACGACGTCACGCGCGCCGATGTGCGGCTGCACCTTGCTCTTCAGCAATTCCATCGTCTTGCTGAACTCGTTGCGATGCACGGTGAATGAGAAGTCTGTGGAACCGTCCACACCGACGTTCTGGATGATCATATCCACGTCGATGTTCGCGTCACTGACCGGCCCCAGCACCTGATAGGCGATACCCGGCTTGTCGGGGACGCCGAGCACGGTGATCTTGGCTTCGTCACGGTTGAATGCGATACCTGAGATGATGGCCTGTTCCATTTTGTCGTTTTCCTCGAATGTGATGAGCGTACCCTCTCCTTCCTCCTGGAAGCTGGAAAGTACGCGCAGTTTGACTTTGTATTTGCCGGCGAATTCGACCGAGCGGATCTGCAGCACCTTGGAACCCAGGCTCGCCATCTCCAGCATCTCTTCGAAGGTGATGCTCTTCAGGCGGCGCGCTTCCGGCACCAGACGCGGATCGGTGGTGTAGACACCATCGACGTCGGTATAGATCTGGCATTCGTCAGCACCCAAAGCGGCTGCGATCGCCACGCCTGTAGTATCCGAACCGCCCCGCCCCAGCGTGGTGATGTTGCCGTCTTCGTCCATACCCTGGAAACCCGCCACGACGACGACCTTGCCTGCATCCAGATCGTTACGGATGTTCTCCTCGTCGATACTGACGATGCGCGCCTTGGTGAAAGCGCTGTTGGTGAGGATCTTGACCTGGGAACCGGTATAGCTCTTGGCTTTCAGTCCGGCATCGATCAACGCCATGGAGAGCAGACCGATGGTGACCTGCTCGCCGGTGGAGATCACCACATCCAGCTCGCGCGGATCAGGATGCTTCTGTATCTCGTGCGCCAAAGCGATCAAGCGATTGGTCTCACCGCTCATGGCCGAGACCACGACCACGACCTGATGCCCTTGTGCCCGGTATTTAGCCACACGCTGTGCGACGTTCTTGATGCGCTCCGGACTGCCCATCGAAGTACCGCCGTATTTCTGAACTATCAGTGCCACAATATCGCCCGCATTGGATTTTTGGTGGCGCGCATTCTACCCGAGTTACAGGGAAAATACGATGTCTACTCTGCTACACTGAAGAGCAAAAGGCCCCCATAGATCATGACCAGAATCGCCCCGCGCACCTACTCTGAAGACACCGCCCGGCGGCTGGCAGAGGCAGGCCTCCCTGCCTTGCTGGCACGCATTTATGCCGCGCGCGGCGTCGAACGGCCGGAGCAACTGGCGACCGACCTGAACAGGCTGCTGCCCTTCAACCGTCTGAAGCAGGTGGAGAGCATGGCATGTGCATTGGCCGACGCCATCGCCGCCGGCAAGCACCTGTTGATCGTGGCTGATTACGATGCCGATGGCGCGACCGCCTGTGCCGTCGGTATGCGCGGCTTGGCTGCACTGGGTGCCAGAGTCGACTTCATCGTCCCTAACCGTTTCGAATACGGATATGGCCTGACGCCGGAGATAGTCCGCCTCGCAGCGGCAAGCAAACCGGACATCCTGCTCACAGTGGATAACGGCATCGCCAGCGTGGATGGCGTGGCGGAAGCACACCGACTCGGGATGCAGGTATTGGTGACCGACCATCACCTGCCCGGCGACACCTTGCCGGATGCAGAAAGCATCGTGAATCCGAACCAACCCGGTTGCGACTTCCCCAGCAAGAACCTGGCAGGCGTAGGGGTGATGTTCTATGTATTGATGGCACTGCGCGCAGAAATGCGTGCACGGGGCGCTTTCGGCGATAAGCCGGAACCCAACCTCGGCAACCTGCTCGACCTCGTCGCACTCGGCACGGTGGCGGACGTGGTGAAGCTGGACGACAACAACCGCATCTTGGTACATCAGGGTCTGCAGCGCATCCGTACCGGGCGCGCCTGCCCCGGCATCATGGCACTGTTGCGCATCGCTCGCCGGCCGGCCTCGCTGGCGTCCTCGTATGAGCTGGGTTTCATCGTGGGGCCGCGCCTGAATGCGGCGGGACGACTGGAAGACATGGGTCTCGGCATCCGCTGCCTGCTGACCGATGACGCCAACGAAGCCAGCGAGATCGCGGCCAAACTGGACGCACTCAATCAGGAACGGCGCAGCATCGAGGCCGACATGCAGGATACGGCACTGGCGACACTGGACACCTTAGACCCGACGGAAAGCTATACGCTCGCGTTGTTCAACGATGAATGGCATCAGGGCGTGATCGGCATCCTCGCTTCGCGCCTGAAAGACAAGTTCCATCGGCCGGTGATCGCTTTCGCCCGCGCACAGAGCGGAGAGCTGAAAGGTTCCGGACGCAGCATCCCCGGACTGCATCTGCGCGATGCGCTCGACCTCGTTTCCAAACGCCAGCCGGATCTGATCCTCAAGTTCGGCGGCCATGCCATGGCGGCGGGCCTGAGCATCCAGGAGGATGCGCTGGAGGACTTCCGCATCGCGTTCGAAGCCGTCGCGCAAGAGATGCTCGATAGTGAGGCATTGGTGCGCAGCATCGCCACCGACGGCACACTGGCCCCTGCAGAATATTCCCTGCGCACGGCGCGCGACCTGCAGGCACAAGTCTGGGGGCAAGGGTTTCCGGAACCGTTGTTCGAGGGGGAGTTCCGCGTGCAGACGCAGCGTATCGTGGGCGAGAAACATCTGAAGTTGAAGCTCTCCTCGCCGGCCGGCAGTTTCGATGCCATCCGCTTCTTCCATGCCGATCCCGCACCGGACACCGTACATGCCGTGTACAGCCTTGGCATCAATGAATACAATGATTCCGAGACACTGCAACTGATCGTGCGCCACTGGTAAGGAGAAGGGACGATGGAATTCGCTTTCCTGCAGAACAACGGCATCGAGTTGCTGCCGAAATTCCTCACCAGCATCGCCATCGGTCTGCTGATCGGACTGGAACGCGAACGCAACCCCTCTGCCAAGGCCGGATTGCGCACCTTCGCGCTGGTCTCGCTGCTCGGCACCTTGATGGGCATGCTGGCAGATCATCTGGAAACATCCTGGCTGGTGGTCGCGGGTTTGGCCGCCGTCGCGCTGACCATCATCGCCGCCTACCTCGGCGATGAACCCGACAAGCCGGACGCCGACCCCGGCACGACGACCGTGATCGCGCTGCTGTTATGCTATGCGTTGGGTGTGATGATCTGGCTGGACATGTCCAAGCTGGCAGTGATGCTGGCCATCGGCATCACCGCCCTGCTCTATTTCAAGCCGGAGTTGCGCGGCTTCTCGCAGCGCCTGACGCGGCGCGATCTGGTGGCCGTACTGCAGTTCTCCGTGCTCACCTTCATCGTGCTGCCCATCCTGCCCGACCAGAACTATGGCCCTTACCATGCATTCAATCCGCATCAGGCTTGGCTGATGGTGGTGCTCATCTCCGGCTTGAGTCTGGCCGGCTATACCGCGTTGCATCTGGTCGGCACACGCTATGGCGCGCCCTTGCTGGGTTTCTTCGGCGGCCTGGTTTCCAGCACCGCCACCACCCTGATCTACTCGAAACATGGCAAATCCAGCCCGGCGCTCGCCAATCTGGCCGCGCTGGTGATCGTGATCGCCAGCATGGTGGTACTGCTGCGCTTGCTGGTCGTGAGTTCCATCCTGGCTTTCGGGGCCTTGCCCGGTCTCGTTCCGGTCTATGCGGGCGGACTGATCGCCGGACTGATCGCCTCCGTCTACGCCTGGAAACAGACCAGCAAGGGACAGGAACTGCTGGTGCCAGAGACATCGAACCCGGCAGAGTTGCATACTGCCATCGGATTCGGTTTGCTCTATGTGGTGGTGCTGGTCGGCTCGGCATGGATGTCCGACCTGGCTGGTAGCCATGGCCTGTATGCCGTCGCACTGATATCAGGATTGACCGACGTGGATGCCATCGCCCTCTCCAGCCTGCGGCTGTTCAATCTGGGACAGCTCAGCGAACAGCAGACCGTGACGGCCATCGCCATCGCCTTCCTCTCCAACATCGCGTTCAAGTTCGGTATGGTCGTTTTCATCGCCGGCCCTGCACTGGCTCGCCAGGTCGCCATCGGCTTCGGTGCCATCGCCTGCGGCGTCCTGATCGGCTTGTTTGCGCTATAATCGCCGCCCTTTCAAGCAGCGACAGACAGAACCGAACATGGAAGCCGAACAACTCAACGCCCTCACCGCCAAACTGCAGGATCTGCGCGCCCGCAACCTCGAACTACGGAGGTATCTTTGACTTCGACGGCAAGCAGGAACGCCTCGCCGAAGTCGCCGCACTAGCCGAAGACCCTGCCATCTGGCAGGACGCCAAGCGCGCCCAGGATCTGGGCAAGGAGCGCAAGATGCTGGAAGGCATCGTGCTCAATCTGCAAAAGATCGCTCAGTCGGTCGAAGACAACAGCGAACTGATGGAAATGGCGCTGGCCGAGAACGACGACGAAAGTCTGATGAGCATCGCCAGCGATGTCGAGCAGATCGAGAAGCTGGTCGCAGATCTTGAGTTCCGCCGCATGTTCTCAGGCGAACTGGACTCTGCCAACTGCTTCCTCGATATCCAGGCCGGTTCCGGCGGCACCGAGGCGCAGGACTGGGGCTCCATGCTGTTGCGCATGTATATCCGCTACGCCGAACGCAAAGGTTTTACCGTCGAAGTGCTGGAACAATCGGACGGTGAAGTCGCAGGCATCAAAGGCGCATCGCTCAAGATCAGCGGCGATTACGCCTATGGTCATCTGCGCACCGAGACCGGCGTGCATCGTCTGGTGCGCAAGTCACCGTTCGATTCCGGCAACCGTCGCCACACCTCGTTCTCCAGCGTGTTCGTCTATCCCGAAGTGGATGACTCCATCGAGGTCGACATCAACCCCGCCGACCTGCGCATCGATACCTACCGCGCGTCCGGTGCGGGTGGACAGCACATCAACAAGACCGACTCGGCAGTGCGTATCACCCACATCCCCACCGGCATCGTGGTGCAGTGCCAGAACGACCGCTCGCAACACAAGAACCGCGCCGAAGCGATGTCCATGCTGAAGTCGCGCATGTATGAGGAAGAGCTGCGCAAGCGCAACGCCGAGAAACAGGCGCTGGAGGACACCAAGTCCGACATCGGCTGGGGTCACCAGATCCGCTCCTACGTGCTCGACCAGTCGCGCATCAAGGACCTGCGCACCAACTTTGAAGTGGGCAACACCCAGGCCGTGCTCGACGGCGACCTCGACGATTTCATCGCAGCCAGCTTGAAGCAAGGCGTTTAATTCAGGAACACATCATGACTACCGAACAAAATATTCCCCAAGTCGACGAGAACCAGATCATTGCCGAACGCCGCAGCAAGCTGAAGGCGCTGCGCGAACAGGGCATCGCCTTTCCCAATGACTTTGACCGCAAGAATCTGGCTGCCGACTTGCACGCTGCTTTCGGCGAGAAATCCAACGATGAGCTGGAAGCCGAACTAATCCCGGTCGCCGTCGCCGGCCGCATGATGTTGAAGCGCGTGATGGGCAAGGCCAGTTTCGCCACGATTCAGGATGTGAGCGGCCGTATGCAGTTGTTCATCAGCAACGACATCATCGGCGAAGATGCGCATGCCGTGTTCAAGCATTACGATCTGGGCGACATCCTTGGCGCGACCGGTGTGCTGTTCAAGACCAAGACCGGCGAACTGTCGGTACGCGTCACCGAGGTGCGCCTGCTGACCAAGGCTTTGCGTCCGCTGCCGGAAAAGTTCCATGGCCTGACCGACCAGGAGCAGAAGTACCGCCAGCGCTATGTCGACCTGATCACCAACGAACAGACACGCAAGACATTCCTGATCCGCTCGCGGATCATCCAGGCGATCCGTGAGTTCTTCGCACGCCATGACTATCTCGAAGTGGAGACACCGATGCTGCATCCCATCCCTGGCGGCGCGTCGGCAAAGCCTTTCGTCACCCACCACAACGCGCTGGACATGGAGATGTATCTGCGCATCGCTCCCGAACTGTACCTGAAGCGGCTGGTGGTCGGCGGCTTCGAGAAGGTGTTCGAGATCAACCGCAATTTCCGCAACGAGGGGCTGTCGACGCGTCACAACCCCGAGTTCACCATGATCGAGTTCTACGAAGCCTATCGAGATTACAAATATCTGATGGACTTTACCGAGCGCCTGTTCGCCGAAGTGGCGCTCAAAGTGCTGGGTACGACCGTCATCAGCTATCAGGGCAAGGAGCTGGATCTGGGCAAGCCGTTCCATCGTCTGACCATGGTGCAGGCGATCCAGAAATACCACCCGCAATTCACCGACGAGCAATTGAACAGCCGGGATTTCCTGGTCAACGAACTGCAAGACCTGAAAGCCAAATACAAGCCCGAGGACGGCGTCGGCGGTCTGCAATTGTCGCTGTTCGAGGAACTCTCCGAGCATCTGTTGTTCGAGCCGACCTTCATCGTCGATTATCCGGTCGAGGTATCACCGCTGGCGCGCGCCTCGGACAAGGCACCCGGCATCACCGAACGCTTCGAATTGTTCATCGTCGGTCGCGAGATCGCCAACGGTTTCTCGGAATTGAATGATCCGGAAGACCAGGAAGCTCGCTTCGATGCACAGGTGGCTGCCAAGGAAGCGGGCGACGAAGAGGCGATGTTCAAGGATGCCGATTACATCCGCGCCCTGGAGCATGGCCTGCCGCCGACCGCAGGCGAAGGCATAGGCATCGACCGTCTGGTGATGCTGCTGACCGACGCCGCCAGCATCCGCGACGTGATCCTGTTCCCGCACATGCGCCCGGAGTGAACGGACTGCCATGCCGGCCAGCGAAAGCACCCGCCTGCTAGAACGTTACCCGCTGTTACGCGAACTGGCACCGGCGCGTTTCTCGGAGCTGTTCGACCAGACTACGGTGATGCGTCTGCCGGCAGGCACGGTGATATTCGACGAGAACCAGCCCTGTCAGGGCTTCCCGCTGCTGCTCTCCGGCAGCGTACGCGTCATCAAGTCCTCTGCCAACGGGCGTGAACTGCAGCTCTACCGCGTAGGGGAAGGCGAGAGCTGCATCCTCACCAGCAGTTGCCTGCTCGGCCACAGCAACTATCGCGCACGCGGCATCGTCGAGCAGGATGTGGAGATGATCGTCTTGCCTCCCGCCTCGTTCCGCACCCTGATGGCGGATTGCCAGCCGTTCCGCGACTACATCTTCAGTCTGTTCGCGGAACGCCTCACGGACCTGATGGAGCTGGTCTCTGCGGTGGCTTTCCAGAAGCTGGATCAAAGATTGGCCACCCTCCTGCTTTCACGTCCGAGTCCGCTGCATCTGACGCATCAGGTCGTGGCCGATGAACTGGGCAGTGCACGCGAGATGGTCAGCCGCCTGCTGAAGGGATTCGCGGATCAGGGCTGGGTCAAACTGGGAAGGGAGCAGATCGAGGTTATCGATCGGCGTGCTCTGGAGCGTCTGGCGGCCAACTGATCATTTCGCCTTCAAGGCGAAAACCATCATCGAGCGCAGTTTGGCCGGACGCACCGGCTTGTGCAGCAAGTGCATGCCCTTGTCGGCCACGAGTTTCAACACCTCAGGCGAGGTGTCGCCACTGACAAGAATGAAGGCCGGCTGTTGTTTTCCTTGCAGGATGATGCGTTCCGCCAGCTCGACGCCCGTGCCATCCGGCAAGCGGAAATCGCAGATCACCAACTCGAACGGAGACTGCCGGAACAGCCGGTCGGCCTCGGCCAGACTCTCAGCCGTCGCCACGCTGCATCCCCATGCCTCGACCAGCCCTGCAGTCCCGTTGCGCACGAGTTCGTCATCGTCCACCACCAGCACACGCCGGTCCGTGAGCGAACCTTCGCTGTCTGCCGATGGTTTCGTAGCAACAGGACTTCCCTGTGCCAGGAGGTCTTTCAATTCGGGAACGCGCGGCACATCCAGGGCGAAGATCGAACCCCGCCCCGGGGTCGAGCATAGATACAAGGGATGATTCAGCAACTTTGCCGAACGCTGGACGATGGGCAGGCCCAGCCCCAAACCTTTGCTCCTGTCGCGAGCAGTGTTCTCCAGTTGCACGAATTCCCTGAAGATATTCTCCTGCTCCTCCACGGGGATGCCGGGACCATTGTCACGCACCTCGAAACGCAATCTGTCGCCGCGCTTGCGACAAGCCAGCAACACGCAACCATGTTCCTGCGTATAGCGGATGGCGTTGCCCAGCAGGTTCATCAGGATGCGCTCGAGCAGGATGGGATCGCTTCTCACGCGCCAATTGCAGGTGTGTATGCGCAACTTAATGGATTTCGCTCTGGCTGAAGGCTCATAAGCTTCGGACAACCGCCGCAGCAATGTGGCGATCTTAATCTCTTGCACTTGCGGCACGATGACGCCCGCATCCAGCTTCGAGATATCCAGCAACGAGTCCAGCAACCCCGACATCGCAGTCACGGATTCTTCCACCTTTTCCACGATCTTGCGTTGTTCCGGTGTATCGAGTCGATTCTGCAGCTCCCCCATGAACAGGCCCAGCGCATGCATGGGTTGGCGCAGGTCATGACTGGCCGCCGCCAGGAAGCGCGTCTTGTCGAAATTGGCTTTCTCCGCCTGTTCCTTCTGACTGCGCAAGGCGGTCGTCGCCTCCTCGATACGCTGCTTCAACTGGTTCCGCTCTTGCTGCAATTGCGACGCCATCTCATTGATACCCTGAGCCAGCTCGTGCAGTTCGAGCACCTGCATCTCGCCGATGCGCGTGGATAATCGCCCTTCCCCCAGATCGCGCACCGCAGTGCGCATACCCATGATGGGCAGCGTGATCCTGCGTGCCACCCGCATCGCCACCAATACTGCAAGCAGCAGCACCAACGCGGTAAGGATCAGGTTCATCGCCACCATCCGCACCTTTTCGCTATTGAGTCTGCTTTTCCCCAGCACCAGGAAGACACCTCCCAGCGAGGCACCCTTGTTCTCAGAAAAAACCCCTTCAGTATCGTCCAGCGACAATTGGGTGGTCACGATGGCGTGATAAACGGCCAGCGTACGTTTTCCCTCGCGCAGCGTCTGGCCGGATCGCCAATCGGGAGGAGTGATCGTCAGATCGGTCACCCCGCTTGCGCTTGCCAACACCTTGCCTTCGGCATCGAGGATGAAGACTGCCAACACGTCCTGCTGCGCGAGTGTGACTTCTGCCTGTTGTTGCAGTAATACTCGGTTCCCTGAGAACGCCGCGTACTCGCTGGAAGATGCCAGCTGGCGAGCGATCAGGCTCGCCCTGTCCTTCAGCGCCTGATCCAGGTCGGCGATCCGCGCCACGATGAACGAGGTTTCCAGCAATGCTGCCAGGATCAATATTGGGATCAGTGCGACGGCCATCGTCTGTCGCTCGATTCCGAACTTCTTCATGGTCTCTCCCCGATCTCTGCGCGCAGTCGTTCTGCACTTTTTATCGCCAACCCGAGTGAACGGGCGACTTGTGTGTTCACAGCCACTTCGAATTCCTGAGGGTACTGATAGTCGGGCAGTTTCCTGGTCCTGGCAAATTGTGCGACAACCCGGGCAGCCTGGTTGGCGATCTGCGACGGCGTACTATACACAGCACACAAGGCCCCGGCTCGTACATAGTTTTGCGACAAACCGATCATCGGCACCTGCTGCCGGTAGGTCTCCAGCAATATGTTGCGAATGGTATCCGAACGATAGATCTCCGCGTCGGGCAGAACCAGCAGGACATCGCTTTCGGCCAGCAATGCGGCGAGGCTGCCTGCAAGCCTGTCCGGTGTCGGCACCGACTGGATATGCAGACTGAATCCAGAAGCTGATGCCAGCTGCCTGGTTGTCGCAAGTTCTGGCGTCTCGCCCGAGATCAACACACCCACCGACCGAGTCCCGGGCAAAGCCGCACGGAGCAGGGAAAAACGGCGCGCCAAGGGCTGATCAAGGTAGATGCCAGATGCTCCCTGGAGGCTCTTTCGTGTGGATTTTTCCAGTCCGGCCCGGCTGACCATCACGTGTAACACCGGGATAGCGGAACCACTGTGGTCGTCTGCCGCCTTGGCACCGATCGCCACGATCAGTTCAGCCTGCTTGTCGGCTCGGGCTGGCAATACCACCACATCATCTCTGGATTCGAGCGCATCTCGCAGCGCCGCTTCAAAAGCGAGATACGCCCCGCGTTCCTCGCCCAGTGCCAGCGCGACCTTGAGCGGTGCTGCCAGTATCGGATGGGAACAGAGAGCTCCACACAGTAATAGCAGCGAGCGGATCAGGACGATCCGCTCGCTGCATCTGGGATGCAGGCTTCTAGTAACGGAAAGTGGCGACCAGATAGGCACGTCGGTCCAGGGTAGGTCTACCTTGTTGAGGGATGCTGGAATATTCCGTGTGCGTGTCACGGAACAGATTCTGCACCACCAAGGATACCTCTCCTCCACCGACTTCATCCCGCTTGCCGAATGCGCGGGTTATTTTCATATCGACTCTGTGCATCGGACTCTGTGTGTACTGGGCATCCAGTACCCGGACCTCATCCTGAAAATAGTATCCGGCACTCAGCAGCAGGCCAGCTGAGAGCCTGTGATCGAGCAGAAGGCTACCACTGTTCACAGGTACGATCTTGGGACATCCGCTCAACAAGTCGTTATATGCAGCTTTTATGTTGGGATGCCAAAGATTGGTTGGCAATCCGTCCGACGTGCAACTCGCCTGTTGCCGGGCATAGTTGAACGTAAGCGAGCCGAATTCGTTCCAGCGGTATTTCAGCGTGCTCTCCCACCCCCTGAAATCCAGCTGATACATATTCTTGAAGCTGTTATATACCGCAGAATTAATGATCACCGGATCCACGAAGATCAACTTGCTGAGGTGATCGGCATAGATGCGCGTATCGATCGTCAAGCCGATATCCGGGAAAAGCCCCATATAACCGATCTCGCGAGAATGCATCTTTTCCGGAAGCACCCCTCCCTGCGCCCAGACTGGATGATCCGCGATGAGGCCCGTGTTGCCATATTCCTCGACAGTTGCTGCGCTGCGGTAAGCCAGCGAAGTGCCGAAGCGCAGCGTCTGATTCGGCAAAAAGTGATAATTGAGCGACAAGCGCGGGGAAGCATTGCTATGGCCCATCGCATCGTCTTCCCACATCGTACCGGCGTTCACGACAGCTGCATCCCCTATGCGCAATTCATCATGGGCAAACACACGCTTCTGGGTCAGCGCTGGCGCAGGGACCACGAACATTAGCGGAGAATCCACCTTCTCTGAACGAATTCCAGCACCCCAAACCAGCCTGTTATCGGGATGCCACTGGCTGCTGTGCTGCACTTCGATGTCGTGGCGATCCGTGTTGAAGCGCTCGGGAATGTGTGTCTGGATATCATCATACCGCCAGTAGGTGTGCTGATAATTGACACGCAACTCTGCAGCAGACTCCAGCGCACGCGTCCAGGTCAATTGCTGGTAATCGTATCCGGACTGCGTGTCGCGGAACGGACTGGTCGCACGCCCAACCACGCCTTCGCCTCGAGTCGCCTCGCTATAGCCGAGTTGGATATCGAAACTATCATTTGCATTGGGATGATAGTTGCCGCGCCAACTCAGCATGCGCGTACGATTGCCGTCATTTATCAACGACCAGTCATACCCATGATCAGCCCGGTATGCAATAGTCAGCCGCTGATCCAGGAGAGACGATGACAGGCCGAACATCGCAGAAAGGTCGGAGACACCGTTGCCGCCCTGAGCGACCATAACCTGATCGGGTGCAAGAATACCCGGCTCCCGAGTGATGATGTTGATGACGCCCAGTGTCGAGTTCGCTCCATGCGAGGCGGCTGAAGGACCGCGCACGACTTCGATACGCTCGATGTTTTCAAGTAAGACCGGAATGTTGTCCCAGGTCACCGAACTGAATGGGGGAAGATAGACACTGCGCCCGTCCACCAGCACCTGCATACGACGCGCGTAGTTGTCGGTGGTGCCATGGTAGGAAACGAAAGCACTATGACCTTTCTGGCTACCCACATACATACCGGGAACCAGACGGAAGAGATCGGACAATTTGCGAAAACCGGAAGCCCGTATCATCTCCGCATCGATCACTGTCATCGCACTGGGAGACTCATCCAAAGGTTGCTTCAGACGCGAAGCAGTCAGCACCACCGGCAGTTCCAGAAAGAATGCCTGTTCGGAATCCAGACCGTCATCAGCCTGGGCAGTAGCAAAGAACGGGGTCAGTACCAGCGTTGAGAGAAGAATCCTGAATGAATCGCGATTTAGAGTAATCAATCTGCCCTGCCCCTTGCCGGTTAAATTGAACTGCAACCTGATTGTAAAGTAATTATCAGAATTTCAAGGATGAATCGGCATTCAGCCGAGTTGTCGGCTTGCGAAAATGAAAAATCCGGCAGAGCCGGATTATCGTAATGCTGATTTCTTTGTCCTGGTCGGGGCGAGAGGATTCGAACCTCCGACCACTTGCACCCCATGCAAGTACGCTACCAGGCTGCGCTACGCCCCGAGGGCGCGGATTATATCAGAGCACATTTATTCTGTTGCGCGATTTGCAACGAATTTTCCTTTCAGGCACGCAACAACTTAATTATGTCGGTCAACTCCCGACGCAGTTCCGGGATGGCAATGGCAGACAGCTCCGAACTGGCATGTGTCGAATGAACTGTATCCGCTTCTTGAGTATGCGTCTGGTCCAGCCTGCTGCGCGCACCGCTGATGGTAAACCCCTCTTCGTACAGCAACTGGCGTATACGACGGATGAGCAGCACCTCATGGTGCTGGTAATAGCGCCTGTTCCCGCCTCGCTTGAGCGGCTTGAGTTGTGTGAACTCTTGCTCCCAGTAACGAAGGACGTGCGCCTTGACGCCACACAGGGCACTGACCTCGCCTATCGTAAAATAGCGCTTGGCCGGGATCGGCGGCAGGCCGGAATCAGTTAGCTGCTGTTCCATGATAGGTCGTCTCTACCATGCTTTTGAGTTTCTGGCTGGGATGGAAGGTGACCACGCGGCGAGCTGTGATCGGGATCTCTTCTCCCGTCTTGGGGTTCCTCCCGGGCCGCTGCGGCTTGTCGCGCAACTGGAAGTTTCCGAACCCGGACAGCTTGACGCTATCTCCTTGAGCAAGCTGCAACCTGATCTCTTCAAAAAAGGCTTCCACCATATCTTTGGCTTCTCGCTTGTTCAGGCCGACCTTTTCGAACAGCAGATCAGCCAACTCGGCCTTCGTCAATGTAGATGTCATCATTTCCCCCTCAACTTCGCGCCGATCTTGTGCAATGCCTCGACCAACATGGCGATGCTCGGCTCTATCTCAGAATCTGTAAGTGTTTTTTGAGTATCTTTTAATAACACACGGAATGCAAGGCTTTTTTTCCCTTCTTCGACGCCCGCCCCCCGATACACATCGAATAAGGCCAACTCGGTCACATAGGGTGCATTCTGACTGCTCAATGTATCCAGAATCGACTGCACATCGACTTTTTCGTCGACCAGCACAGCGATGTCCCGGCGTACCGCAGGGAATTTTGAGATATCTTCGATGCCCGGCACGGCAGACGGTAGCAAGGCACTCAATTGCACCTCGCACCAGACTGCAGGCAATGGCATATCGTACTGCTGCTGCCATTTCGGATGCAGCTCACCCAACCAGCCGATGGCGAGTCCATCAAGCAATATGCGCGCAGAACGCCCCGGATGGGAAGCAGGGTGCTCGGCAGCCCGCACAGTCAGCGTACGCGGTGCAAACAAAGCTTCGAGGTCGCTCTTCAAATCGAAAAGATCCACGTTGCGCGCAACCGCCCCCCATTGCTCCGGAAGTACGGCTCCATATGCCAGGCAGGCCAACCGATCCTCCTGGAGATATATCCCCGCCTCGGCTTTGAAACAACCGCCGATCTCGAACAGACGGACACGAGACTGCTTGCGCGCCAGATTTGTACGCAAGGCCCCCAGCAAACCACCCAGCAGACTGCTGCGCATCACGCTCATCTGGCTGGCTATCGGATTCATCAGCGCGACAGGGGCCGTATTGCCGCACAGATCTCGCTCCCACTCCGCCTCGACGAAGGAATAGTTGATGGTTTCCTGATAGTCACGTAGCACCATGACCTGGCGTATCCTGGACAACGGGCGCTCTGCCTCGAAATCAGGCAGCATACTCATGCTTGCCCGGATAGGTGCCGGCTGTATCCTTTCATAACCGTGCACGCGCGCGACCTCTTCCACCAGATCTTCCTCGATAGCGATGTCGAAGCGGTAGCTCGGGGGAGTCACAGTGAAGTCATCACCCTTTTGCTGGAATGACATACCCAGGCTTGTAAGGATCTGCGCGATCTCATCGGAGCCTAGCGAGATACCCAGCACGCGCAGGATGCGCGAGCTACGCAGCAGCACCGGCGGACGCAAGGGCAGATCAGACTGCACTACCGATACCGGCCCGGCTTCGCCGCCGCATATCTCAAGAATCAATTGAGTGGCACGATCGAGGGCACGGTCTGTAGCTGAATAATCGACACCGCGCTCGAAGCGATAGGAAGAATCGGAACTAAAACCAAGACGACGCGATTTCCCGACGATCACACCGGGCACAAAGAAGGCACTCTCAAGGAAGATGTCCTTGGTCGCCTCATCGACTGCCGAGTCCATGCCACCCATCACACCAGCCAGTGCGACAGGTCCTTTGCCGTCGGCGATCACCAGCATATCGCCTTGCAACGCGACCTTCTGCTCGTTCAGCAACGTCAGCTGTTCGCCGTCCATGGCAAAGCGCACCTCCACATCACCACTCAGCTTATCCAGATCGAACGCGTGCAGCGGCTGCCCCAGCTCAAGCAGCACATAGTTGGTCACATCGACCAATGCACTGATGCTGCGCAGACCGCAACGCTCCAGACGTTTCACCATCCACGGAGGCGTTGCCGCATTTGCGTTCACCCCGGAGATCACTCGCCCCATGTAGCGCGGACACGCGGCCGGAGCGGACACCTGCACCTTGCGGGTCATACTGCCAGTCTGCGCGAATACGGCGGCAGGAATGGGCTGCAACGGCGCGTTCGTCAGCGCCGCGACTTCGCGCGCGATGCCATGCACCGACAAACAGTCGCTCCGATTCGGTGTGAGCTTCAGGGTGATCAGATGATCGTCAAGATCAAGGTGTTCACGGATATTTTGGCCGACTACCGCCTCGGCAGACAGTTCCAACAGTCCGTCGCTCTCATCGGATAGACCGAGTTCTTTGTCCGAACACATCATGCCGAAGGATGCGATACCGCGCACTTTGGCCTGCTTGATCTCGATACCGGGCAATTTGGCTCCGACCAGCGCACAAGGCGCTTTCATGCCGACCTTCACATTCTGCGCGCCGCACACGATAGTCAACGGCTCAGCCTGGCCAACATCCACCGCAAGCACGTTCAGGCGGTCCGCATCGGGATGTTTTTCTTTGCTCAATACCTGCGCAACGACGACCTTCTCGAAGGCCGGTGCGACGGGCGTCATCTCCTCCACCTCCAGACCGGCCATGGTCAGAAGATGGGACAGTTCGCCACTGGACAGCGGCGGATTCACAAGGGTACGCAACCAGGATTCGGAGAATTGCATGTTCAGTTGAATTGTTTCAGGAATTGAAGATCATTCTCGAAGAACGATCTAAGGTCGTTGACACCATAGCGCAGCATTGCCAGTCGTTCCACTCCCATGCCGAAGGCGAAGCCGATATATTTTTCGCTGTCGATGCCGACATGCTTGAGCACATTCGGATGCACCATGCCGCAACCGCCGATCTCCAGCCAGCCGCCCTTCCAGCTCATATCCATCTCGGCAGAAGGTTCCGTGAACGGGAAGAACGATGGGCGGAAACGCACCTGCATATCCTCGGTTTCGAAATAGTTCTGCAGGAAGTCTGCAATCACGCCTTTCAGGTCAGCAAAACTCACCCGCTCTCCGATCCACAATCCTTCCACCTGATGGAACATCGGCGAATGCGTGGCATCCGAATCCACACGATAGACCCGCCCAGGGGCGATGATGCGGATATCCGGCATTGTCTCCAGATTTTTGTACTTCTCCATATGCGCCTGCATGTAGCGGATCTGGATGGGCGACGTGTGGGTGCGCAACACATGCTGTGCATCGATATAGAAAGTATCGTGCATCGCCCGCGCCGGATGATCCTCCGGGATGTTCAGCGCGGTGAAGTTGTAGAAGTCGTTCTCGATCTCCGGCCCGTCGGCCACGTCGTAGCCGATGGAATGGAACAGGTTCTCGATCCGCTGCAGCGTGCGAGTGACCGGGTGCAAGCCCCCCACCCCCGGACCACGACCCGGCAATGTCACATCGAGAGCTTCCGCCGCGAGTCTCGCATTCAAGGCATGCTGCTGAATAGCTTCGCGCTGTGCGTGTAAAGCTGCTTCGAGCTGTTGTTTCACCTGATTGATGCGTGCCCCCGCTGCAGGACGTTCTTCTGCAGACAACTTGCCCAAGCCTTTCAGCATCGCGGTCAGGCTGCCATCTTTGCCCAGGTAGCGTGCTTTTATGTTCTCGAGTTCGGCTGCATCTTCAACGGCAGCGAAACTCTCCAAGGCTTCTTCGAGTATGGTTTGAAGTTCTTGCATCGTATGTTCGTTGGTCTTAAAATAAAAAAGGAGGCTTGCGCCTCCTTTTTCATATAGCGCGATGATTAAGCGCCGAGGCTGGCTTTGGCTTGCCCGACGATCTGCGTGAACGCAGCTTTGTCGAACACGGCCAGATCGGCCAGCACTTTGCGGTCGATATCGATCGCAGCCTTCTTCAGGCCGTTCATGAACACGCTATAGCTCAGACCCTGCTCACGCGCAGCCGCGTTGATACGTGCGATCCACAGAGTACGGAACTGACGCTTTTTCTGGCGACGGTCACGATAGGCATATTGACCAGCCTTCATCACCGCTTCTTTGGCGATGCGGTAGACGTTCTTGCGACGGCCGCGGTAACCCTTGGCCTTGTCGAGGATCTTTTTGTGACGCGCGCGCGCCGTTACACCACGTTTGACTCTTGGCATTCTCTAACTCCTTATGCGTAGGGCATCATGGCGCGGACGGACGCCGTGTTGGTTTCATGGACACCGGTAGAGCCACGCAGTTGACGCTTGTTCTTGGTGGTTTTCTTGGTAAGGATGTGGCGCTTGAACGCCTGGCCGCGCTTGACGCTGCCACCCGCGCGGACGCGGAAGCGCTTCTTCGCACTGCTCTTGGTCTTCATCTTTGGCATAACGACTCCGTTTATTGTATGACGCCGGGAGTTCCCTGACAGGGACACTTAAAGACCCGAAATCACTAGTTTGGGGCACCTTGTACAACCACCGCAACGACAGCCCCTTGCTTCGTCGCGATGTACTTAACTTATCAGGCCTTCTTCTTCGGCGCGATGACCATCACCATCTGACGGCCTTCCATCTTCGGGAACTGCTCCACGACACCATGCTCTTCCAGATCGGTCTTGATACGTTCGATCAAGCGCATGCCGATCTCCTGGTGGGCCATCTCGCGACCACGAAACCGCAATGTGATCTTGGTCTTGTCGCCATCGGCAAGGAAACGGGTCAGATTACGCAACTTGATGTTGTAATCTCCTTCGTCCGTACCCGGACGGAATTTGATCTCCTTGACCTGCACCTGCTTCTGCTTGAGTTTGGCCTCGTGCTGTTTCTTGCTTTCGGCATATTTGAACTTGCCAAAATCCATGATGCGACAGACCGGGGGTTCCGCCAATGGGGCGATCTCCACCAGATCCAATTCCGCTTCATCAGCCATGCGAAGTGCTTCCGCAACTGCAACGATGCCAACCTGCTCTCCCTCCGCGCCGATGAGCCGCACCTGTGGTGCCGTTATCTGCTCATTCAAACGCTGCGACTTATCCTGTGCTATTGCAATTTCTCCATTAAAAAATTAAACCGCGCTTCCCATATGCAGTTCGGCATTCAAGCGTTCGATCAACGCTTCCACCGACATCTGCCCGAGGTCTTCACCTTGGCGGGTTCGCACGGCAACGAGGCCTGCAGCCATCTCCTTATCGCCGACAATCAGCTGGTAAGGCAACTTCTGCAAGCTATGTTCTCGGATTTTATAGGTAATCTTCTCATTGCGCAAATCAGATTGCACCCTGAAGCCTGCGGCTCGCAACTTTTCGGTAGCTTGCGCAGCATAGGCTTCCTGTGCCTGTGAGATGTTCATCATCACCATCTGCACCGGTGCCAGCCACAACGGCAGGGCTCCGGAGTGGTTCTCCACCAGTATCCCGATGAAACGCTCCAGTGAGCCGAGCACCGCGCGGTGCAACATCACCGGTGTTTTGCGGCTATTGTCCTCGTCCACATATTCGGCCCCAAGACGACCTGGCATCGAAAAATCCACCTGAATGGTGCCGCACTGCCAGGAGCGTCCGATGGCATCCTTGATGTGGAATTCGATCTTCGGGCCGTAGAAAGCACCCTCTCCCGGCAGCTCCTCCCACTCCATGCCTGAGGCACGCAAAGCGGCGCGCAAGGCGTTTTCTGATTTATCCCAGATGTCGTCCGACCCGACACGTCCTTCGGGACGTAAGGCCAGCTTTACCTTGACCTCGTTGAAGCCGAAATCCTTGTAGACCTTCAGCACCAAGGCATTGAAAGCCGTCACTTCCGACTCGATCTGGTTCTCGGTACAGAACACATGACCATCATCCTGTACGAAACCGCGCACGCGCATCAAGCCATGCAACCCGCCTGACGGCTCGTTGCGGTGGCAGGAGCCGAACTCGCCATAACGCAGCGGCAATTCCCGGTAAGAGCGCAGGTCGGAATTGAACACCTGCACATGACCGGGACAGTTCATCGGTTTGATGGCGTAGTCGTGCTTCTCCGACTCGGTGGTGAACATATTGGCCTTGTAATGTTCCCAGTGACCGGACTTCTCCCACAGCACACGGTCGATGATCTGCGGGCAACGAATCTCTTGATAGCCGTTATCGCGGTACACGCCGCGCATGTACTGCTCGATCACCTGCCACATCGCCCATCCCTTGGGGTGCCAGAACACCATACCCGGCGCTTCGTCCTGCATATGGAACAGGTCGAGCTGCTTGCCCAGCTTGCGGTGGTCGCGCTTCTCGGCTTCTTCCAGTTGATGCAGGTAGGCTTCCAAGTCTTCCTTCTTTGCCCAGGCCGTGCCGTAGATGCGTTGCAGCATCTCGTTCTTCGAGTCACCGCGCCAGTAGGCTCCCGCGACCTTCATCAGTTTGAAAACCTTGAGTTTGCCAGTGGATGGCACATGCGGCCCGCGGCACAGATCGGTGAATTCACCCTCGCTATACAGCGAAACCTCCTGATCTGCAGGAATGGACTCGATGAGTTCGGCCTTGTACTTCTCTCCGATGGATTTGAAATAGGCCACTGCCTCGTCGCGCGGCAATACATTGCGAGTCACCGGCAAGTCTTTCTTGGCCAGCTCCGCCATGCGTTTTTCAATGGCGGCCAGATCTTCCGGTGTAAAAGGGCGCGAATAGGCGAAATCGTAGTAGAAGCCATTCTCGATCATCGGACCGATGGTCACCTGCGCCTCGGGGAACAACTCCTTCACCGCATAGGCCAGCAGATGCGCGGTGGAATGGCGAATAAGATCAAGACCATCCGCATCCCTGTCCGTGATGATGGCCAACTGCGCATCGCCAGAGATCCGGTAGGAAGTATCCACCAAGGCTCCATCCACTTTGCCGGCCAGCGCGGCACGCGCCAGACCGGCACCGATGCTTTGCGCAACTTCGGCAACGGTTACAGGGCCATCGAAACTGCGTTGAGAACCATCCGGTAGTGTTATGACAGGCATTTCGATCCACTCTAAAAAAGACTAGTGCGGCCTGCGCCGCACCATCCAAATATGTCCAGGCGCACATACGCCACAGGGCGCGCAGTATATCGCAACTCACCAGCTCATGTTCAGGTAGGCGATCAGTGCATCCAGCGCAAACACGAATAACAAACTCTGCAGGACCGCCTTGATCGCGACTTTGGGCACCTCGGTCACAGAAGGCTGCGCCTGCATGCCGTTATAGCAAGAGATACTGGAGATGGCCAATCCGAACAGACAGCCCTTGAAAGCGACCACCGCGAACTCGCTCAGCTTCACCGTCTGCAGGAAGCGGCCGACCTGGTCCAGCCAGGATACGTTCTGGAACAAGGCGCTGATCGCCAACCCGCCACCGATGGCCACCAGCTGGAAGTAGATGGTCAAAGCCAGCACTGCCAGCGTCACCCCCACGATACGAGGCACCAGCAGGTAATCCTGTGGAGAGATCCCCATCCGCTCCAGACTCTTCATCTCGCCGCGCGTCTTCATCAAAGCGAGTTCTGAAGCGATGGCCGCACTGCTGCGGGCAACGATGATGATGGCGGCGAACAGCGGGCCGATCTCGCGCACGATGGTCCAGATCAAGATCTTCACTGCCAGCGTGCTATCCCCGCCGATGAGCGAGGTGACCTGGGTGATGACGAGGGCACCGCTCAACAGGCCGAAGACCGCCACGATTCCGAGTGCCTCGACACCGGTGAAGAACAACTGCCGCTGGAACACGGCATTCACTGGCACGCGACGCAATACGTGAAGGTTGTTGAAGGCATACCACAGCAAGGCAAGCGATCCGAATATCGTCTGCCGCACCTGGCGCATCTGCAACCTGGCCAGCACACGCATCCAGAATCCAGCCATCACGGCCTCCCAAGCAAGGGCGGCAACCAACCGTATACATGCAGGTTCGCACCCGCCACCAGCCGCTCGCCCAACTCGGTGATACCGCCCGCGCTCCTGACTGCCTCAGCGACCTCCGCCGAGCAGACCACAGGGCGCTCCGCACTCCTCGCCTCCCCCACCAGCGCCTTAACAATATCCACTTCGGGGCCGAGCGCCGTGTATTCCTTGTGTGCTGCCGGACCGACATGCCCGACCACCACCAGCCCCACGTGCAATGCGACCTCTATTTCGACAACAGGCAAGCCGTTTTCCTGCAGTCGCCCATTCACTGCACGCTGCCGCAGCAGCATCTCCTGCGCCGCCTCGAGCGCATTCCTCTCCGGACAGTCAAGTGCTTGCGGAGCACCAAAGAAAGCCATCAGGTCGCCACCGTCAAACTTGTCGAGCGTGCCTTGGTGCTGATGCACTGCGATCGCCATCTCGGAGTAGTAATCGTTCAACAGCGATACAGATGCCTGCGGGTCAGCCTCACGCACTCTCCGACCGAAATCCTTGATGCGTGCAAACAAAAGACATACCCGCACCCGTTCCCCGCCAGCAGCCGAATCTATCTTGCCACTCACGACCCCGCTCAACACCTCGCGATTCACGTTGTGCCCGAAGATATCCCGCAGTCCCTTGCGGTCGTGCACCTGCCCCACCGATTCGAAGCCAAGCCGCGTGAGGAAGGCGAATGACCCGGAAAGCAAAATAGCCCCCAAGGGCAGATAGATGCCGTTTCGAAGCATCCAGGTCGACAACAACCAGATAACGAAAGGGAACACGGCGAATATCGCGAGCTTGATCCATCCCGAACGTCCCAGCCACAGCAAAGCAGCGACCAGCGCAAGGCTCGCACTCCCCCAAAGCGGCAGCTCGCGGATCAAGCCTTTTCCTGTCATGGAGCGCAATATCTGCGCTTGAACCAATACCTCAGGTACATGTTTATCCATCGGAGCCCATACAGCCATCGGCACAGGCACCCGAATTTTCTCGGCGCGCGCAGAAACGACTCCGAGCAACACGACCTTTCCGGAAAAAACGGCAGCAAGCCTCTTCTTGTCAGCCTGCCCTTGCCATTCGAGGACATGACTGAAAGGAATGTAATCAAACTTCTGGCCTGCGCTGAAATCCACAATGCCGACCCCGGGCTTTTCCACCCCCAGCCGGGCGGCGATCCGCTCGGCAAAGCTCGTGCCCTGCGCATTCACAGTACAACTATTCAGATCGAACCGCCTGAACACGCCATCTGCATCAAGACATAGCGTGACCGAAGCCGGCACATCAGCGACCGATGCCAGCAATGCACCCGCCATCGGACGCAACCTCCCTCCCGCATCCAGTTTACGTGCCAATACCACAGGGGTCTGAGCGCTCAGCGCATTCAATTCCCGAACCAGCCCCTCTTCATAGTGAGGCAACATGAATTGGTAGGACCGTTCGGGCAAAACGATATCGATCCCGACCACGCCTGGGTTTGCTGTACGCATGGCCTCCAGAAAGCCGGCCAGATAGGGATGCCACAACTCGAAGGGTTCATTGAATCTACTGAAGCTTTCATCGTCGATACCGACGATGACCACATCGTTCTGTATCGGATGCGTGACGCGCTGTTGCAGAAAGTCGAACTGCTTGTCCAGTATCTTCCTGCTCAGATTGTCTCCAGCGTTGAGAAAGGAAAGTCCCAAGGAAACCAACAGGCAAACAGCCAAACCCAGTAACCAACTGAATCGCGGATCCCGCAAGCGTTCCAGACCGTCCATCCCCATCACCTTGAGATGATGCGCGCCGCTCGCGCGCGGAATCGCCGGGCTTGCTCGGCATCCCCCAACCCCTCATAGGCACGGGCCGACAGCAATAGATCCTGCCTGATCTTTTCAGGCAATCCCAGTGACTTGTCCAGCACCAGCGCTTCATCCGCCAGACGCAAAGCAGCCGAGAATTCGCCTCGCATCAGGTGAGCTTCGCCCATATGACGCAAGGCGTTGGCATATTCCAGGGGTGAATCACCGCGACTGGCCGAGGCGGCACGATTTGCCCAATGCATGGCTTGGTCACCATCCATTTCACGCAACGCGATCGCGGCACGTGCATTGTCGATCACGCTCTCGAGCAAACATTCTGCGACACACCATGCCGATGCTTTTTCCAGCCAGGATCGAGCTCCGTTCACATCCCCTTGATGGAGCATCAACAAGGCCTTTTGCGTGGCAGCATTGGCCAAATAGGTGTTCCCGTATTCCAGCGCATCATCCAGCAGCAACTTGTCCAGATAGGCATGGGCGACTTCCACACGGCCGAGCAACTGGTTCACCCGGGCCAGATTGAGCATATCGATGGCGACGCCAAGGGTGTTCTCGACGGCGACATCCACCTGCAACGCCATCTCGTATTGTCTGAGCGCGGTCAGATAATCGCCCCGATCGTATGCACGCTGGCCACTCTGGCTATACTCTGCCGCCAGCTCCAGCCTTGCGTTGCGCACGGGTGCAGTCTGTCCGCAAGCTGCCAGAAACAGCACACCGGAAAGCACCAGCGAAGCGGAAAACCGCAGCCTGTCCATCATCACGGCTTCTCCGGCGTCACATAACCATCCGCAGGCAACACTTGCGCTTCAGGCTTGCTGAACCAGCCACTGAAGGGCCATGAGCGCTTCGCGCCATCCAGCATGTCCTGGCTGTCCTGCACCAATGCGTTGCTATTGTGGATGAATGCTGGCAACTCGCCGGCCGAATCGGCCGTCATCCGTTGGATATCCGAAGTGGCGGCCTGCACATTGTCCAGCGTGGCATCTGCCTTCTCGACCAGACGCGGGATCGCCTTGTCCATCACCTGCAGATTGGCATTCACACTATCCAGAGCCTTGTCCAGCTTGCCATGCACGCTTTCCAGCTTCTGATTGCCACTCGTGGCAAGCTGCGTGAATTGGTTCACCGTCTCACGCAGATCGCCCGTCACCTGGTTCAGATTCTTCAGCGTCTGCTGGATATCGCCATTCGGATCGTTGATGCTGGCAGTGATCTGGCGGATATCGCTCAGGATAGGCTGCAGCTGTGCAGCCATGCTCTCGGCGATGCTGCTGGCATCCTGACCGCGCTCGAACTGAAGCACACTGTTCTGTGTCACCTGTCGCACCTGTTGCGAACCGGGAATGATCTCCACCACACTCTCGCCAACCAGCGCCTCCTTGATCAGACGCGCTTTCGCATCCTGGCCGATCAGGTGCACATAATCGTCGTCCAATGCCACCCTCACCCGCACGGTCGCATTGGGTTCCATGCTGACTTCCTTGACACTCCCCACCTTGAACCCGATGAACTTGACCGCCATCCCCTGGTTCAAACCTTGCGCATTCGGCGCAAAGAAATAGATGGCGGTGCTGCGCACCAGATAGTCCTGTTTGATGGCGATCAACAGCAAGGCCAGCAGCATCGCCCCGAACGCGCCGAGCAAGAAGCGCTTCGTACGCTGTTCGATGTTCAGCAAACGCTGATTGTAGTTGTGCAGTTTCATCGTCGTTACAGATGGATCAGCAACTGATCCGGATCGCTCTTTTCACTATCTTCCTCAAAACTGACCAGCACAGAAGTCCGGAACGGAAAATGCAAACGGAACACCGCTTCGAACTTGTTCACCATCAACAACTCCTTGCGTGACAAGCCTTCATTCAGGCCATCATAGATGATGAGCTCCGGCCCCATCAGCATGGCTCGCACGAAACCTACCAAGCGTTTCTCGTACAAGGAGAGTTGATCGGGCAACTTGAGCATCAGGGCAGACACCACGGTCTCGTCCGACAGACCACACTGGTCGAGCAAGTCAGTCACGCTCTCCTCGAGCCTCCCCGGCAACTGTATGCCATGATACTGCACGGGCAGGATGATGTTCTCCCAGACACGGAGATTACTGATGAGGCCGCCGTTGTGCGGCACGATGACCACACCGGCCTGCTCGCCCAGATTCTTGAGCAAAGCGGCACGCTGGGATTCGGAACGTACGATAAGGCAATAGGAACGGCCCGGTTGGAGCAGGGCCTGCGTGCTTTCTTCTCCATGCAGACTCAGTGTGAACATGAGCTTCTCGAAAAACGATAGTTAAGGAGAAGAAGAAATTGGTAGGCGCGATTGGACTCGAACCAACGACCCCCACCATGTCAAGGTGGTGCTCTAACCAGCTGAGCTACGCGCCTGTAAAAGGACGCGCATTGTAACCGAACCGCGCAAACACGCAAACGAATTATGCAAAGAATCTCGAATATTTCTCGTTCGCTGTCGCGCTTCTACCAGTTCGATCAGTCGCTGCTGGTTTCAGCCGCAATTTAAAGAGTGCGCGGGTGCGCAGTTCAGGCACCGGCACAAGCTGAGCCTTCACTAAAACATGCGCTGATCAGTATTGTGCAGGGGCGTAGTTTTCGAAACGGGTGAACTCGCCACGGAAGGTCAGGCTGACCGAACCGATCGGGCCGTTTCGTTGCTTGCCGATGATGATCTCGGCCTTGCCCTTGTCGGGTGTGTCCGGGTTGTAGACTTCGTCACGGTAGATGAACAGGATCAAGTCGGCATCCTGCTCGATAGCACCCGACTCACGCAGATCGGACATGACCGGACGCTTGTTCGGCCGCTGCTCCAGGCTACGATTCAACTGGGACAGCGCGATCACCGGCACATGCAGTTCCTTGGCAAGGGACTTCAGGGAGCGCGATATCTCGGAGATCTCGGTGGCGCGGTTCTCGCTGCCTTTGCCTGCGGGCGAGGACATCAACTGGATATAGTCGATCACAACCAGCCCCAGACCATTGTTCTGCCTGTGCAAGCGTCGCGCACGGGAACGCAGTTCCAGTGCATTCAAGCCCGGCGTCTCGTCGATGAAGATGGGCGCATCGTTGAGCAAGCCCAGGGCATGCGTCATGCGCGACCAGTCTTCGTCCTCCAGACGACCGGTACGCAAAGTATGCTGGTTGAGGCGCCCCACGGAACCGATCATACGCATCGCCAGTTGCGCGCCCCCCATTTCCATACTGAAGATGGCCACCGGCTTGCCTTCCAGAGCCACCGTCTCCGCGATGTTGATGGAGAACGCGGTCTTGCCCATACTCGGGCGCCCCGCCACGATGATCAGGTCGCCGGGTTGCAGGCCGGACGTCTTGCTATCCAGATCGGTGAAGCCGGTCGAAACGCCCGTCACCTCGCTGGCATCGTCGCGCCCATACAAGGTCTCGATACGCTCGACCACCTGCGTCAGCAAAGGCGGGATTGCGATGAACCCCTGCTTGCCACGATCACCCTGTTCGGAGATCTGCATGACCTTGCTCTCGGCCTCGTCCAGCAATTGACCAACATCCCGTCCACTGGGATTGTAGGCACTGGTCGCGATGTCGCTGCCGACCTCCACCAGCTTGCGCATGATGGCGCGCTCGCGCACGATCTCGGCATAACGGTGGATATTGGCAGCCGACGGCACGTTCTGCGCCAGCATGCCCAGATAACTCAAGCCACCCGCCTTCTCCAGTTCGGCATTGCTCTCCAGCGACTCCGCCAGTGTGATCACATCGACCGGGCGCGCCTGCTCGTTCAGACGCCCTATATGACGCCAGATCAGTTTGTGTTCGAATCGGTAGAAATCCGTCTCGTTCAGCAGGTCGGAGACTTTGTCCCAGGCGCTGCCATCGAGCAGGATGCCACCGAGCACCGACTGCTCCGCCTCGACGGAATGAGGCGGGAGCTTCAGCGCTTCAAGCTGTGCATCGGCGACGGGAGCTGAATAGTTCTGCATGGTTCGGCGACAAATGACGGGAGAAGGATTCTACACTTTTCAGGCAACAAAAAAGGACTGTCGCCAGTCCTTTCCTGTAACTGCCTGTGTGGACAGGATTACTGCTCGCCCAGCACCGACACGGTCACATCAACGACCACATCAGGATGCAGCGCGATGCTCACCGCATGATCGCCGATCTGCTTCAGATGACCATCTGGCATACGCACTTGACTCTTCTCGACCTGGTGGCCTTGAGCGACCAGTGCTGTTGCGATGTCCAAGTTGGTCACGGAACCGAACAGCTTGCCGTCGACACCTGCCTTCTGCACCATTTGAATGGTCAGGCCGTTCAGTTTCTCGCCGCGCGCTTGCGCATCGGCCAGCTTGGCTGCTTCAGCCGCTTCCAGTTCTGCACGACGTGCGGCGAAATCCGCCACGTTGCTTTCCGTCGCACGCTTGGCCTTGCCTTGCGGGATCAGGAAGTTGCGCGCGAAACCGTTCTTCACTTTGACAACATCGCCCAGTTGGCCGAGGTTGACCACTTTTTCCATCAGGATAACTTGCATGGTCTACTCCTTAGTGCAAATCGGTGTAAGGCAGCAGTGCCAGGAAACGTGCACGCTTCACTGCAGTGCTCAGCTGACGCTGGTAACGTGCCTTGGTGCCGGTGATACGAGCCGGGATCAGCTTGCCATTCTCGGAAACGAATTCCTTGAGGATGTTGATGTCCTTGTAATCCACTTCCGCGATCTTCTCGGCGGTGAAACGGCAGAACTTGCGGCGCTTGAACAGCTGACGCGAAGAATTGTTCTTCTTGTCATCCTTCTTCTTAAATACACGAGCCATTTTGTGCTCCTATCTCAATATGACGTTATCTATATGCAGCACCAGTTGCATACTCTTCAGACTGCGCTGCGCCAGGAAACCCTCAGCCCTTAACTGCTGACCGGGTTGCAAGTTGCCCAGTTTCTGAGCCACTTCGCCAAGCGCCAGTGCCGGAACCTCGCACTGCACCTGACGCTGCATCCCCGCTTCCTGCTGCATCGAGGTATGGCGCATCCTGAACGCCAATCTCGCCAATCCTGCCGGGGTGTGTCGCAAGCCTTCCGACTCGATCACTTCCCCGTCCATCACACAACGGTTGCTGCTCAATCCAAATTACGCTGCGGCGGCCGGAGCTGCTTCAGCAGTATCGGTCAACGAACGCGACTTCTCTTCCTTCATCATCACCGAAGGCGCAGTCACAGCGACCTTGGTCTTGATGGTCAGGTGGCGCAGTACGGCGTCGTTGAAGCGGAAAGCGTGTTCCAGTTCGTCCAGGGTCTCCTGGTCGCACTCGATGTTCATCAGCACGTAGTGTGCCTTGTGGATCTTCTGGATCGGGTAAGCCAGTTGACGGCGACCCCAGTCTTCCAGACGGTGGATGTGACCGTTCTTGCCGGTCACCAACGTGCGATATCGCTCGATCATCGCGGGCACTTGCTCGCTCTGGTCGGGATGCACGATAAATACGATTTCGTAGTGTCGCATTACATCTCCTTGTGGATTAAAGCCCCCCGGCACGCTATGGACGGTGGAGCAAGGTTAAAAACTCCCTTTTTCAGGGAGGCGCGCATTATAGGGATATTGGGCGGCACGTCAAGCGGCAAGTCATTAATCTGCCGCGAGAATCCTCAGCGGGGGACGCCGTATCAGCTTGCGTGTCGCCAGCCAGCCGGACAGCGTCACGATGGTCATCCCGCCGCTCACCCCGACCAGCCAGATCAGCGGATCGAAGGTGGCGGGTATCTCCAAAACGAAACGCGCCAGCACCCAACCCAGCAACACCGCCCCGCCCGCCGCAAACAACCCGCTCAACCCGCCCAGCACCGCGAACTCGGACAGATGCAGTCGGCGCAGATAGCCGCTATCCGCCCCCAGCGTGCGCAGGATGGCCGCTTCATGGCTGCGCTCGTCCTGCGTCGCCAGCAACGCGGCATACAGCACCGCCAGTCCACTCAGTAGCGTGAACAAGAACACAGCACTCACCGTCTGCGCGATCTGGTCCATGATGCCCCGTACCTGCGCGATCACTGCGCCGGTATCGATCAGCAGCAGATTGGGGAATTCGCGTGACAGCACATCACCGGCTTGCACCTTTTCCGGAGGCAGATAGAAACTCGACAGATAGCTGGCCGGAAAATCCTCCAGCAGTTCTGGCGTCGTGATGACGAAGAAATTCACCTTCATCGAATCCCACTCCACTTTGCGCAAGCTGGTCACCTTCGCGGTGAACCGGCTGCCCGCCACATCATAGGTAAGTAAGTCGCCGAGCTTGATACCCAGAGTCTTGGCGATCCCCTCTTCCACCGAAAGCTCGCCCTTGCTACCTTCGGCCCACCAATTCCCGCTCACCAACTGATTCCAGGACGGCATCTGCGCCATATAGGAAAGATTGAATTCACGTTCCACCAGGCCGCGCGCCCGCGGATCGGGATAATCGTCACCACTGATGGCACGTCCACCGATCTCGACCAGTCTGCCGCGCACCATCGGCTGCATCTCGGGTACCGGCAATGCCTGCCGCCTGAAGAAGTCCGCTATCGCCCCGACCTGATCTGGCTGGATATTCACCACAAAACGGTTCGGCGTCTCGGGCGGCAACTTGCTCTGCCAGCCCTGCAACAGATCGCCGCGCACCAGCGTCAGCACCAGCAGCGCCATCCCGCCCAGACTCAACGCCACCACCTGCACGGCCGCACTGCGGCCGTGGCGCGCCAGATTATTGAACGCATGCCGCCATTGGGTATGCAACAGATACCCATTACGCGCCAAGCCATGCAATAACAACCAGGCCAGCCAACCGAACAGCACCAGCCCTGCCAGCAATCCGCCCAGCACAGCCAGACCCAGCTTCAAGGAGCCGGCATGCCACAGGAACAACCCCGCCAGCACCCCCGTCGCCACACCGTACACCAGCCAGCCACTGGCTTCCGGCGCCCCCAGTTCACGGCGCAACACCCGCAACGGCGAAACCTTGCGCAACTGCAGCAAAGGCAGGAATGCGAAACCCAGCAGCAAGGCGAAACCGCTCACCGACGCCTGCAGTAGCGGCAACACGCCCGGCTGCGGCAAGTTCGCATCGCGCATGCTGGCGATGCTCTCCACCAGCAATGCTTGCGTGCCATAACCCAGCAGGCTTCCGAACAGCACAGCGAACAACCCGAGCAGGATGAATTGATTCAAAAAAAGCCACAACACCTGCCCCTGCTGTGCCCCCAGACAACGCATCACCGCACAACCATCCAGATGCCGCAACACGAAACGCCGCGCCGCCAACACCATCGCCGCCCCCGCCAGGATCGCGGCCGTGAGCGCCGCCAGACCAAGGAAGCTCTCGGCGCGTTCCAATGCCGTGCGGATCTCGGGCCGTGCATCGCGCACATCCTCCAGCTTCTCGTTGCCGGACAACTGCTCTTGCAGCGCGACCTTCAATGCCGCCACCTGCTTCGCCTCGCCTGCGATCATCAGGCGATATGAGAGCCGACTACCCTCCTGCAACAAACCGGTCGTCGGCAGGTCTTGCTCGTTCATCAGCACGCGCGGCGCGAAACTGGCGAAGCCTATGGACTGATCGATGTCCTTCACGATGCGTGCCGCCACCTTGAAGCGCTGCGAACCGATGCCGACCTCGTCACCCACCTGCGTATCCAGCCGACGTAGCAAACGCTCATCCACCCATACCGTGCCGGTGGAAGGGATCGCCCGTGCCACGTGCAACGTCCCGTCATCGATCTCGATCTTGCCGCGCAAGGGATACCCGCGCTCCACCGCCTGCAACTCGCTCAGCAACACCCGCTCGCCATGCGACACCATGCTCGGAAACGTCCGGCTCTGCACCACCTGAAGGCCACGCGCCAAAGCCTGCTGGCGGTAGACCGGAGCGAACGGTCGTGTGGAGGTGATGCGCAGATCAGCCCCGATCAGACTCTGCGCCTGCTGCTGTAAAGCCTGCCGTACACGGTCCGCGAACAAGCCGACGGTGGCCAGACTGCCGACTGCCAGTACCAGCGCCAACAACAATACGCGCCATTCCCCGGCACGCCAGTCGCGGCGCAACAGATTGAGCGAGAGCCACAACAGGTTCATTGCACCACCTGCCCCGCCGCCAGCCGCAACTGCCGCTTGCAACGTGCAGCCAGCTTGTCGTCGTGTGTGACCAGGATCAGGGTCGTGCCACGTGCGCGATTCAGCTCCAGCATCAGTTCGATGACCTGCGCGCCGGTGGCGGCGTCGAGATTTCCGGTAGGTTCGTCGGCGAACAGGATCTTGGGCTGCGAGACGAAGGCGCGGGCGAGTGCCACGCGCTGCTGCTCACCACCAGAAAGGTGCTTGGGCAGATGGTGCGCGCGGGCGCTGAGGCCGACTTGCCGCAAGGATTCCTCGGCGCGCTGACGCGCATCGCGCAACCCTGCCAATTCGAGCGGCAGCATCACGTTCTCCAGCGCATTCAGCGCGGGCAACAACTGGAAGGACTGGAACACGAAACCGGCCAGTTCGCCGCGCAAACGAGCGCGGCCGTCCTCGTCCAGCGCAAAGATGTCCTTGCCGTTCAGGGACACACTGCCACCGGTCGGTACATCCAGACCAGCCAGCAGGCCGAGCAAAGTGGATTTGCCGGAACCGGAAGCCCCAACGATGGCAAGGCTATCGCCTGCTTCCACCGCAAAACTGACGTCGTGCAGGATGGTGAGCGGACTATCGCCGCTTAACACTTGCTTGGTGAGCCCTGCTGCTTGCACAATCGTTGCCATGACCATCTTCCTCAATCTCGTTTTGCTGCTCGCTGCCCTGGCACTGCCCGGTTTCGCGCAAGCCGCCAGCAACATCCTCGTATTCGGCGACAGTTTATCAGCCGGATACGGCATCGCGCGCGAAGCTTCCTGGCCGCATCTGCTGCAACAGGAATTGCATGCTCATTCCGTGGTCAATGCCAGCATCAGCGGCGAGACGACTTCCGGTGGCGTGCGCCGCATCGACAAGGCGCTGACCGAGCATCGCCCCGCCGTGGTGATCGTCGAACTGGGGGCCAACGATGGCCTGCGAGGCACACCGCTGACAGAGACTGAGAAGAATCTCGATACCATCATCAAGCGTGCGAAGAATGCGCATGCCAAAGTATTGCTGCTGGGCATGCAGTTACCGCCGAACTATGGCCCTGTCTATACGGAACAGTTCCGCAACATCTACTCCCGGCTGGCGAATAGGCATCGCATCGCCCTGCTGCCCTTCATGCTGGAAGGCATCCCGCCAGACCAGTTCCTGCCCGACAACCTGCATCCGAACGCAGCTGCGCAGCCGCGCATCCTGCGCAACGTGATGCCTCACCTCAAGCCACTCCTGAACTGATGCACAACCACCTCATCCGCGAGACCAGCCCCTACCTGTTGCAGCACGCAGAAAATCCGGTGGACTGGCATCCCTGGTCGCCTGAAGCCTTGCAACTGGCACGCGCGCAGGACAAACCCATCCTGCTCTCCATCGGCTATTCGGCCTGTCACTGGTGTCATGTGATGGCGCACGAATCGTTCGAGGATGCGGACGTCGCGGCCGTGATGAACGAACACTTCATCAACATCAAGGTGGACAGGGAAGAACGTCCCGACCTCGACCAGATCTACCAGAACGCGCACTACCTGCTAGCGCGCCGCAGCGGCGGCTGGCCGCTGACCATGTTCCTGTCGCCCGACGGTACACCGTTCTACAGCGGCACCTATTTCCCGAAACAGCCGCGTTACGGCCTGCCCGGGTTCCCGCAACTGCTGCTGCAACTCGCGCAAGCCTACAAAGCCCAACGTAAGGAACTCGCCGCACAGGGCGAGCAACTCATCAGCGCCCTCGCCGCCTGGCAGCCGAAACCGGGCAGTGATGAAATGACGCTCGATGCTTCATCACTCGCCAGTGCGGTTCAGAGACTGAAGCAGGATTGCGACCGCGTGAACGGCGGCTTCGGCGATGCGCCGAAATTCCTGCATCCGGCCGAACTCGATCTGCTGATGCGCCAAGCCAAGGCACATCAGGACGAGGATGCGCGCCATGTCGCGCTGTTCACCCTGCAGCAGATGGCACTGGGCGGGCTGTACGACCAACTCGGCGGCGGCTTCTGCCGCTACAGCGTGGATGCTACTTGGGACATCCCTCATTTCGAGAAGATGCTGTACGACAACGGCCTGCTGCTCGGCCTGTACAGCGACGCCTGGCTGAACAGCCGCGACCCTCTGTTCGCACGCATCGTGGAACAGACCGCCGGCTGGGTGATGCGCGAGATGCAATCCCCGCTGGGCGGCTACTATGCCTCGCTGGATGCCGACTCAGACCACGAGGAAGGCAAGTTCTATGTGTGGCAACGCAACGACATCCGCAACCTGTTGAGCGAAGCTGAGTACGCCATCGTCAAACCATATTACGCTCTGGACAGCACACCCAACTTCGAACACCACGCCTGGCATCTGCGCGTAAGCCGACCGCTGAGCGCGATCGCACAGTCGTTGCAACTCGATCAGACACAGGCAACCGCGCTGCTTGCATCGGCGCAGGCCAAGCTGTTCGCCGCACGCGAACAACGCATCCGCCCCGGTCGCGATGAAAAGATATTGGGGAGCTGGAACGGGCTGATGATCACCGGCATGGCGAAAGCGGCGCGCGTGTTCGGGCGTGATGATTGGAAAATCTCCGCTCAGCGCGCCATGGATTTCGTGCGCGCAACCCTGTGGCAGGACGGCAAGCTGTATGCCACGCACAAAGACGGCAAGACGCATCTGAACGCCTATCTGGACGACCATGCTTTCCTGCTGGATGCCGCGCTGGAATCGATGCAAACGGAATATCGCGAAACGGACATGCAGTTCGCCGTGCAACTCGCTGAGGCTTTGCTCGCACGCTTCGAAGATGTCGAAAATGGCGGCTTCTACTTCACCAGCCACGACCACGAAGCACTCATCCAGCGCAACAAGAGCGGACAGGACAACGCCACACCATCCGGCAACGGCATCGCCGCACAAGGGCTGTTGCGGCTCGCGGAATTGACCGGCGACACGCGCTACCGCGATGCCGCAGAACGCTGCCTGAAACTTTTCTATCCACTGATGCAACAAGCTGCGAGTCAGTGTTGCAGCCTGAACACCGCACTGGGCGAACTGCTGCAGCCGCCTTCCTTGCTGGTGTTATGCGGCGATGAGAAAGAGACAGCCGCCTGGCGGGCGGCTGTCTCTGAAAACTACGTACCGGAGTTGATGGTGATCGCGTTACGCGGCGATGAACAGGGTTTACCTGAAGTGCTGTCCAAACCCAAACAGACATCGACCACTGCCTGGCTGTGTCGCGGCACGCAATGCCTGCCACCTATCACCGACTTGAACGCGCTGAAGGCAGCGTTAGCGTAGCACTACACCTTCGCCCTGCGCACCGAAGCCGGGGAACATGCTCGCCACACCTGCGCCCAGCTTCTTCGCCAGACGGTCCGCGATGTTCTCGCGTGCTGTGAAGTCAAGCACCGTTTCTGCTTTGATGATGTCGCGCGCTACGGAATCCACGCTGCCGATACCGTCGGCCAAGCCCATCGCGATCGCCTTGTCGCCGGTCCAGAACAGGCCGCTGAACATCTCCGGCGTCTCCTTCAGGCGTTTGCCGCGCCCCTCGCGCACCACGGCGATGAACTGTTGGTGGATATCATCCAGCAATCCCTTGGTGAAGGCTTCGTGCTTGGGATTGCGCGGCGAGAACGGATCCATGAAACCCTTGTTCTCGCCCGCCGTCATCAGCCGTCGCTCCACGCCCAGTTTATCCATGGTGCCGGTGAAGCCGAAGCCGTCCATCAACACGCCGATGGAGCCGACGATGCTCGCCTTGTTCACATAGATGTTGTCTGCCGCCGCTGCGATGAAATAGCCGCCGGAGGCGCACATGTCCTCCACCACCACATGCAGCGGGATCTCCGGATGCAGCGCGCGCAGGCGCTTGATCTCGTCGTTCACCAGACCGGCCTGCACCGGGCTGCCGCCGGGACTGTTCACGCGCAGGATGATGCCTGCCGTGTGTTTGTCTTTGTATGCATCCTGCAAGCTGCCGATCAGGTTGTCCGCATTGGCCATGCTGTCGGCCGCGATCACCCCCTTCACCTCGATCAATGCCGTGTGCTTGCCGCCGGCAAGACCGTCGCTACTGTCGCCCGTGATATCCAATACCATCGCCAACAGGAAGAACAGATAGGCGAAGGTCAGCAGCTTGAAGAATATGCCCCAGCGGCGCGTGCGGCGTTGCTCCTGGATGGCCGACAGTGCCAGCTTCTCCAGTACGTTGCGTTCCCAGTTATTGCCCAGTTCTGACATTTTGTACTCCTTGCGAATCGTCTTAAGCGTTGGCCTGCAACCAGGCACGCAACGCATGGAAATCGTCCAGCAGCGCACACGGGTTCAATGCGCGCAACTGATCTACTGGATGCGCGCCATAAGTCACGCCCACCGCATCCACGCCGGCATTGATCGCCATCTGCAAATCGTGCGTGGTGTCGCCGATCATCAGCACCTGCTCCGGCTGCATGCCCAGCTCATCCATCAGCTCCAGCAACATGGCTGGATGCGGCTTGGAAAAAGTCTCATCCGCTGTGCGTGAGGCGTGGAAGTATGCGCGCATACCGCTGCTGTCCATCACCCGATCCAGCCCCTTGCGGCTCTTACCGGTCGCCACCGCCAGCGCATGGCCGGCTTCGTGCAACTCCGAGATGGTCTCGCGCGCGCCGGAGAACAGCGGGATGGTCTGATCCTGTGCCAGGAAGTAATGCCGGTAGCGGTCGGCCAGCGGCTCATACATGGATTCCGGCGCTTGTGGCACGGCATGCCGCAAAGCCTCGGCCAGCCCCATGCCGATCACATGGCGCGCATTCTCGTCGCTCGGCACCGGCAACTCCAGGTCGCGGCAAGCGGACTGGATCGAGGTCGCGATCACCGCCGTGGAATCCATCACCGTTCCATCCCAATCAAACACGATCAGGTCATATCGTTTAATCATGCGTACATCCCAAAAATTAGGCGCGGATTCTACCACTGCCGCACCCCTCGCCCCGTATAATGCGCGCCCCTGTCCGCGATACGAACATGAGCCTCATTCACACCCTGGACCTATGCGCGGTCGCCGTCTGCGCCATCACCGCCACCCTGGAAGCCCACCGGCGCGACCTCGACCTGTTCGGCGTGGCCGTGATCGCCGTCATCGCCGGCATCGGTGGCGGCACCGTGCGCGACATCCTGCTTGGCCGTCTGCCGGTGTACTGGGTGCACGACCCGATCTACGTGGTGGTCGGCATCGCCGCATCCGTGGCGACCTTCTTCCTCGGCCGCAGGCTGTCCATCCCGAAGAACTTCTTCCTGCTGCCGGACGCATTCGGACTTGCGCTATTCACCGTCATCGGCACCACCGTCGCCCTGAACCTGCAGGTGCACTGGTTCATCGCCGCCCTGATGGGCGTCATCACCGGCGTGTTCGGCGGCGTCATCCGCGACATCCTGTGCAATGAAGTCCCGCTTATCTTCCGTACCGACATCTACGCCACCGCCTCGCTGGTCGGCGCGCTGCTGCTTATCCTGCTCGATACGCTGGGACTGGAACGCCTGTCGTCCATCCTGATCGCGATGCTGGTGACGGTGTCGCTGCGACTCGCGGCGATCCGCTGGCACATCCACCTACCGCGCTTGCGCCCCCACCCATGATCGACCCTACCTTACCGGCCTGGCTGGTCTATTGCCGCCCCGGATTTGAACGAGACTGTATCGAAGAGACGCAGGCCAAACCTGTCGAAGCCGCTGAGAACAGCGGCTATCTGGTGCTGCAAGGCAAAGCGCGCCTGGCCTATAAACAGCTCACTTTCGCGCGGCAACTGCTGACCTTGCACGGTGAAGTACGCGGCCTGCCGGAGCGCGACCGCCTCACTCCCTTGCTCGACGCGATCCCGCCAGTGCCGGAACGCTATGGCGCGCTGTATCTGGAAGTGCCGGACACCAACGATGGCAAGACCCTGTCCGGCTTCACCAAACGCTTCCAGCCCTTGCTCGAGCAGGCACTGCGCGACAGCGAACGTCTGGTGGATGACCCCGCCCTGCCGCGCCTGCACATCTTCTTCCCTTCGGAAGAACGCGCCCTGATCGCCACGAGCGACCCGCGCAACAGCAACGATGCGCTCAACGGCATCCACCGCGTCAGCATGTCTGCCGATGCGCCCAGCCGTTCATATCTGAAATTGGCCGAAGCCTTTGAAGTGTTTCTGGACAAGCAGGAACAGGCACTATGGCTAAAACCGAAGATGACCGCAGTCGATCTGGGCGCCGCCCCGGGCGGCTGGACCTGGCAGCTGGTGCAACGCGGCCTGAAAGTCATCGCCGTGGACAACGGCCCGCTCAAGGGCGCAGCGGCCAGCCACCCCGACATCAAGCATCTGCGTCAGGACGGATTCAAGTTTCGCCCCAAGCGCCCGGTGGACTGGCTGGTGTGCGACATGGTGGAGCAGCCGCAGCGGGTCGCGGCGCTGATGGTGGAATGGTTCCTCGGCGGCCACACATCGAACGCCATATTCAACCTGAAGCTGCCGATGAAGAAGAAGGTCGAAGCGCTACGCACCGCGCTAGATACCATACGCGGCGCGCTCAACAAGAAGGGCATGCGTTACAAACTGGAAGTGAAGCAGCTCTATCACGACCGCGAAGAAGTCACGGTCTGCCTGCGCAAGGGATGAGTCAGGCCTCTTCGTCGATATGCTCGGCCACGCCGCCTGCGAACAGGTTGTGCTTGCGCCTGTCCAGCCCGGAGCGCAATTCCACCAGCACCTTCTGGTGATGGATGCGGCGGCAGGCCTTGCGCCTGTCCTCCTGTGGCAGCGATGTCTGACCGGAATCGTGCTGCGCCTCTGCTTCCAACGTGACGGCCACGGCCTCCAATTCCTCGTGCACCGGCTTCACCGCGTGGGTGCCGGTCAGACTTTTCACCGCACGCGTCGTCGGCGTCGCCGTGGTGGGGAGGATGGTGGGTGTGAAGCGCATGGCCGCTCCTTTCGTTGCACAGTCACTATATATATCGGCAGCAACAGGGAAAGGTTAACACCCTGCTCCCCGCATTGAAACCCGCCGCCATGGATGGCACACTGCGCCGCATCCCGAGAACGCCTGCCAGAGGACCGCATGAACCCCATCGACCGCCACATCCTGACCACCGAAGACTCCCTGCTGCTGGTGATTGACCTGCAAGAACGGCTGGCCGCTGCCATGGATCAGGAAGCGCTGCAACGCCTCATCCGCAACGTCGCCATCCTGCTCGACAGCGCGCAGGAGCTCGGCCTGCCCGTGCTCGTCACCGAACAATACGTCAAAGGCCTCGGCCCCACCCTCCCCGCACTCAAGGAGAGATCGGCCCACGCCCGCTTCGTGGAAAAGATCAGTTTCAGCTGCTGCGGCAACGACGACTTCATGGCCGCGCTCGAAGCCACCGGCAAGAAGCAGATCATCGTCTGCGGCACCGAGACCCACGTCTGCGTGCTGCAGACCGTGCTCGACCTGCTGCGCGCAGGCTACAACGTGCACGTGGTGAAAGACGCCGTATTGAGCCGCAGCCCGGACAACCGGCAGACTGCCATCGAAGCCATGACCCTCGCTGGCGCCATCCCCACCTGCACCGAGACCGTGGTGTTCCAGTGGCTCAAGGTCGCGGGGACGGATACGTTCAGGAAGTTGTCGAAGCTGGTGAAGTAAGGCAGGAGATACAGCTAGCAGGGCTAACGTAAATTAGACGGCGCGCCAACCACGGTCACATGCCGCCTAATTCCAAATTGATGAAATACATCTCTATTAGAAACAGTTCATTGCATACAACCACCGCCATTAGGGCTGCCTAAATTTTTGCGGATGGAACTCAATGTTGTTTCTCAATAATTCGTACCACGCCGAATGCTAGCCAGATACCCTTTCTCCGTTCAAGGAGAAATTCGGCCTATATATTTCCCCCGCCCTACTTCGGCGCGACGTCCGGCAGGTTGGGATGCGCGTCGTGCATGACGATGCGCGAGACGAACCACATGCCGAGCAGGTTGGCGGCGATGGCGATGTAGCCGACGTGTTCGTAACCGACGATCTTGCCGGTCGCGTCCTGGGTGATGATGAAGCCGCTGAGCGTGGCGGCGAGGCCCATGGCGAGCGATTGCACGGTGGCGTTGAGCGACATGAATGTGCCTCGCAGCTTCGGTTGCGCCGCCGAGGTGATGATGGCCATGGCCGGGATGAAGCGGCCGGAGACCAGCACGAAGAACAGCGTGGTGAACACCAGCCACAGTGCGAGCGAGGCCTGCTGCACTTGCGTGACGGCGAGTATCGGCAGCATGGCGCAGAAGGCGACGATGCGATAGACCTGCATCTTGCCCGCCGCATCAGCCCAATGACCGATGGCGCGCGCGGTGAACAGCGTAGCCGCGCCGCCCGCCAGATAGATATAGGCGATGTCGTGCTGGCTGATGCCGATGTTGCTCACGGCATACACAGTGATATAGGGGATGACGGTGAAGCCGGCGAAGATGAGCATGGCCGACAGGCTCATGGCGCGCCAATGGTTGGCGTCGCGCATCACGGCGAACAGATCGGTGAAGGGATGGGCGCGCTTCTCGCGGCTGAGGTGGTGGCGCAGCTCGGGCAGCACGCGCAGCGCCACCACGAAGAACACGCCCACCAGCAACACGATGAACACGAACGGTGCGCGCCAGTGGAACAGGCTGGCCAGCCACAGCGAGAGCGGCACGCCCGCCACGGTGGAGAAGGAGAACGCCGCCGCCACCGTGCCGCTGGCGCGCGCGCGTCGTGCATAGGGGATGGTGTCGCCGATGAAGGTCTGCACCAGCGCGCCCAGCACACCGCCGAACGCCCCGGCCAGGCCCCGCGCGATGAGCAGCGTGGCATAACCCGGTGCGATAGCGCAGGCCAGCGTGGCCAGCCCGAACAGCGCGAACGTGACCAGCATGAAGCGCTTGCGCTCGAAACGGTCGACGAAGGTGGCGGCGAACAGGCCGGAGGCGGCGGCACTGAAACTATAGGACGCGACCAGCAGGCCGAACTCATGCGTGGTGATATCCAACTCGGCCATCAGCATGGGGCCGAGCGGCATCATCACCATGAAGTCGAGGATATGGCTGAACTGGATGCCTGCCAGCGTGAGCAACAGGGCGCGTTCGGATCTGATGGGGGGGGTCATTGCGTCTTGTCCAGTCGCGCCAGGAACTGCTGCAGTTCAGGTGCCAGCGGCGCGTCGATGTGCAGCGGCTCTCCCGTGAGAGGGTGTTTGAAGTCGATGCTGTGCGCGTGCAGGAACATGCGCTTGAGCCCCTGCTTCATCAATTCCTTGTTGCGCGCGAAATCGCCGTATTTGTCGTCGCCCGCGATGGGAAAGCCGAGGTGCGACAGGTGCACGCGGATCTGGTGGGTACGGCCAGTCTTCAGCTCGGCTTCAAGCAGGGAGAAACCCGGCCAGTTCTTTTGCAGATTGAAGATGGTATGGGACGGCTGGCCGTCCTCGCGCACCATCACCCGCTTCTCGCCCTGCGGCGTGTCGAACTTGTGCAGCGGCAGCTTCACATGCTGGCGTGCGTTGTGCCAGTCGCCCAGCACCAGCGCGTAATAGCGCTTGTCGCTGTTGCCCTCGCGCATGATCTCGTGCATCCCGGTCAGTGCGGAACGTTTCTTGGCGATCAGCAGGATGCCGGAGGTCTCGCGGTCCAGCCGGTGCACCAGCTCCAGGAACTTGGCCTGCGGCCGGGCGCTGCGCAGTTGCTCGATGACACCGAAGCTGACCCCGCTGCCGCCATGGACAGCGGTGCCGGCCGGTTTGTTCACCGCCAGCAGGGCATCATCCTCATACAGGATAGGGAATTCGACGGCCGGGACGAACTCGGCCTGAGGTTTCCCTGCGACGCGGATGGGCGGGATGCGCAACACATCGCCCAATTGCAAACGATAGGTCTGGTCGATGCGCTTCTTGTTGACCCGCACTTCCCCTCGCAGGATGCGGTAGATATGGCTCTTGGGGACGCCTTTCAGGTGTTTGAACAGGAAGTTGTCGATGCGCTGACCCTCGCCGCCCTCGTCGATTTCGACCCAAGTTACGGATTCTTTGCCTAAACCGCTCATTATTGAATATACTCCGCGCCTCGCGTGTGCGCCTTCGTCGAAACGGGATGTAAATTACTTTCCCCGTCCAACCCAAGGCAGGCAATCAAGCCGCCTACGAAGCAGCCCCGCCCGGTTAATCTCACTCACCGGAGACAAGCAGTGATGGTAATTGATTTGCGCGCTCTAAGCACGAAGCAGAATAGATTTTGGTGTGTTGCCCTACTTTTCGGCGACACACAGATAAAGACAAGCTAACAACGAGAACAAGCACTTGGACCATCGTCAGCAACACGATCCGAACATCCATCTTCTCGCGCGCCGATAAGCGCGTAGCTTTGTCCTGCCCGTGTAGAGCGCGGGAGAAAAATAAATGAAACGCATGTTATTCAATGCGACGCAGCCGGAAGAACTCCGCGTCGCCATCGTGGACGGTCAGAAACTGGTCGACCTCGATATCGAGACCGCCGGCAAGGAATCACGCAAGAGCAACATCTACAAAGCCATCATCACCCGCATCGAGCCCAGCCTCGAAGCCTGCTTCGTCGAATACGGCGGCACCCGCCACGGATTCCTCCCCTTCAAGGAAGTCGCCCCGCAGTACTACCAGCCCGGTACCACCAGCCGCTCCGGCATCAAGGAAGCGCTGAAGGAAGGCCAGGAACTGCTGGTGCAGGTGGAGAAGGACGAGCGCGGCAACAAGGGCGCGGCGCTGACCACCTACATCAGCCTGGCCGGCCGCTATGTAGTATTGATGCCGAACAACCCCAACGGCGGCGGTGTCTCGCGTCGTATCGAGGGTGAAGACCGCAACGAACTGCGCGACACACTGGCACAGATCGAAGTCCCCAAGGGCATGAGCATCATCGCCCGCACCGCAGGCATCGGCCGCAATGCCGAAGAACTGCAGTGGGACCTGAACTACCTCAAACAACTGTGGGACGCCATCGAAGGCGCTTCGAAATCCGAGAAGGCTCCTTCCCTGATCTATCTGGAAAGCAGCCTGGTGGTGCGCGCCATCCGCGACTACTTCAACCCGGACATCGGCGAGATCCTGGTCGACACCGACGACATCTTCGAACAGGCACAGGCCTTCATGGGCACCGTGATGCCGGACCACGTGAACCGCATCAAGCGCTATCACGACGACGTACCGCTGTTCTCCCGTTTCCAGATCGAACATCAGATCGAATCCGCACATGCGCGCCAGGTGAACCTGCCTTCCGGCGGTGCCATCGTGATCGACCACACCGAAGCGCTGACCGCCATCGACATCAACTCCGCGCGTTCCACGCGCGGCAGCGACATCGAGACCACCGCGCTCAACACCAACCTGGAAGCGGCGGACGAGATCGCCCGCCAGCTGCGCCTGCGCGACCTGGGCGGCCTGATCGTGATCGACTTCATCGACATGGAATCGACCAAGAACCAGCGCGCGGTGGAAGACCGCCTGCGCGATGCCCTGCACTTCGACCGCGCCCGCATCCAGAGCGCCAAGATATCGCGCTTCGGCCTGCTGGAACTGTCACGTCAGCGTCTGGCCCCCAGCCTGGAAGAAGGCAACCACACCACCTGCCCGCGTTGTAACGGCATCGGCCACATCCGCGGCACCGAGTCGTCCGCGCTGAACATCCTGCGCATCATCCAGGAAGAAGCGATGAAGGACAGCAGCGCCGCCATCCACGCGCAAGTGCCGGTGGATGTCGCCACCTTCCTGCTGAACGAGAAACGCTCGGACATCAACCGCATCGAGCATCGCTTCAAGGTCCGCATCACGCTGATCCCCAACCCGCACATGGAGACACCGCACTACTCGGTGGATCGTTTGCGCATGGACGACATCACACCGGAACACCTGCAGGCCAGCTACAAGCAGGTCGTGACGCCGGAGGAAGCCAAGCCGGTCACCTCCACGCCCGAGAGCAAGATCGCACAGCGCCCGCAACCTGCCGTGCGCAGCATCACCCCGGCACAACCCGCACCGAAACACACCGAAAAGGTCGAGGAAGTGAAGAAAACCTCGCTGCTCGGCAGCCTGTTCGGCTGGATCAAGGCGCTGGGCGGCGAGAGCGAGCCTGAGAAACCGGCCACCGAGACCCGCAAGAGCGGCAGCCGCAACGATGGCCGTCGCGAACGCGGCGACAAGCGCCGTGACCGTAACGAGCGCGGTGAGCGCAGCGAAAAAGCCGAACGCAGCGAGAACGGCAAGAAGCCGCGCCGTGAACGCGATGAAGCCACGCGTCAGGCCAGTAACGACAAAGAGCCGCAGCAGAATCGCAAGGAACGCCCGCCGCGTCCGCCGCGTCAGGACAATGACGCGAACAAGCCGGTGCTGGAGACCCTCCCGGTCGCAGCTCCGGAGCAGCAGGGTCAGGAAGGCCAGCCGCGCGAGGGCGGTCGCAAGCGCGGTCGCCGTGGTGGTCGCCGCGAGCGCGAACGTCGCGAGCAGCTGGATACGCCGGAGCTGAACGAAGCCGCAATTTCCGTGCAGACGGCCTCTGCATCTGCCACTGCTCAAGCGACGACCCCGGCACGCGTGAAGCCTTCGGAATATGTGGCTTATCCGGCCGGCATGACCCGTCCGGTCAAGCCTACGGAGGTCGTGTGCTATCCGACCAACAAGCCGGTTGCGCCCCAAGCTGCTGAAAAAGTGCAGGCTGCCGCGCCGGTGGCTGCAAGCACCGCGCCGATCGCGGTCGACCTGAGCGCCAGCGGACTGACCATGATAGAGACCGACCCGAACAAGGCCGCCTCCGTCGTCGTGGCACCTCGCGAGATGACTGCCCATGCGCCGCGCCGCCGCCAGCGTCCGCGCGAGATCTACACGATGGAAAACAGCGAGCCGTTGCAAATGGTGGAGACTCGTACACCTGAGTAAGCTGTTCGGGTAGACGCAATAAAAAACGCACGGCATGCCGTGCGTTTTTTATTGCCGGATGAATAAGCTAGCTAGCGACCCAGCGATGTCTCTATCTGCTTCCGGTACGCCTCGCAGTCTGCGGTCGAGCTTTGCGCACTGCGGTGATGCTCGCCTGATGACAGGACAAGGTTCAGATAGCACTGTGTGATCTCGCCCTTCCCCGGATGTCCAGACTCGATGGCAACGATCTGACCGGACTCGATACGCAGCGGCCGAAAATAACTGCCCGCATGCTGCAGCGTCACCGATCGAGCATCGACCTCGGCCGCTGTGAAACTTCCATATTGCTCCCGGTATGTCAGGAGACCGAACAGTAGATAGAACAGACAGCCCAGCAGGACACCCGTGGATCTCCGTATCTCCGACTTTGTACCCTCCAGCGAGAGAGTCATCAAAACGGTCGTGATGACCACCACCAGCGCTCCCCAGGCCATGGAGATCAGGAAGGCGTGCCCTATCTCGGCTTCGGAGGCGAACGTCAGCAGCATGGTCAACGCCCGATCCTGGAACGGATATGCTTCAACAAACCGAGGGAGGCATCCTCGACCAGATCGAGCACATGCTCGAATCCGTCAGCCCCGCCAAAATAGGGATCGGGCACTTCTTTCTCGCGGTGCCGCTCGGCGAACTCGAGGAACAGGCCCAGATGGCCGCCCCCCTCTGACGGTCTCAACCCTTCCAGGATGGAGAGGTTCGCTTCATCCATCGCCAACACGTAGTCGAAACGCAGGAAATCCGGTGCCCCCACCTGTCGCCCGCGCAGACCGCTCATGTCATAACCGCGTTGTTTGGCGGCGCGCTGCGTGCGCGAGTCTGGCGGCTCGCCGATATGATAATCATGCGTCCCGGCCGAATCGATGTGGATCTCATCTGCCAGCCCTTCCTTTTCGACATGGAAGCGGAACACCGCCTCGGCTGTCGGGGAGCGGCAGATGTTGCCCATGCAGATAAAAATAACGCCAACTTTTTCCTTATTATTCATCACATTAAACTCAAGACAGCCCTAAAAATAGGCGCATTTTACTGCACTTGTGGTCGTTAAAATTCAGATAGTTGCAGATGGTTTTACAAGTCCACGACTGAACAGACGACACTAGTTTTCGTGCGCACGGCACCAGACGTTTGCAACTTAACTCACCTGCTTCATCCATCATGATATCGAGAGTATCAAATTCCCCCCCCACTCTACCCACCATCTCACTCCTCGGACAAGGATTAATGAAGTCACTTATCAGTAATTGCCTGAGGATGCGACAGGCTGTAATTCGGTGCGGATTCAATCCGTCGACGCAACACACTAAACTTAGCGAAAGCGAAAG